>NZ_JAOWHL010000028.1:0-1209983 GCF_030332645.1 Citrobacter sp. Cpo091 | reverse complement strand
GATTCGAACCCCCGATACGTTGCCGTATACACACTTTCCAGGCGTGCTCCTTCAGCCACTCGGACACCTCACCATATTGTATTGCTGCCTGACCGCTTGGGGGGCAACGGGGCGCTACTATAGGGAGTTGCGCTAAAACGGTCAAGCAGAATTTACGTGTTAACTCTCGTTTGGTTACGCAATATACATATTCCTCCGCCCAGGCAGGCGCGGAGGAAAGGATTAGCGCTGAGAGTCCAGTTTTTCGCCGCTGGTCACGACTTCCTGAGCTTTGCTGTAGCTTTCGATCAGCAACTGATAAGCCGGGAAGACTTTGGTATACACTTCCGCCCATTCGGCGGCGTCTTCACGGTTCCAAGTGCCCTGAATTTCAGAAGCGACTGCGGCGGTATCCATCGGCACGACGCCAGCCTGAACAACACGAGCCAGGGTGATTTCCTGCGCCATTTTGCTGTAAGTACCGGAAGCGTCGATCACAGCGAAAACCTTATAGCCTTCCGCAACCGCGCTGATAGCAGGGAAAGCCATGCACACGCTGGTAATCGTACCGGCGATAATCAGCGTTTTACGACCCGTTGCTTTGACCGCTTTCACGAAATCTTCGTTATCCCAGGCGTTGATTTCGCCTTTACGCGCCACGTATTGGGCATGCGGCGCATTGGCGTGGATCTCAGGGATCAGCGGGCCGTTAGGTCCCTGCGGTACGGATGCCGTGGTAATCACCGGCATCTTCGCCAGAGTCGCCATTTTAGCCAGCGCGGCGGCACGCGCACGCAGTTCTGGCATTGGCATGTCGCCGACGGTCTGGAACAGCCCGCTCTGATGATCGATAAGCAGCATGACGGAATCATTCACATCGATGACCGGACGTGAACCATTAAAGTTTGCAGGACTGGACATATTCTTCTCCTTCGATTCAGATTTGGCCAAAGCGGCCGGAGTTAAAATCGCGTACGGCTTCAGCGATTTCTTGTTTCGTGTTCATTACAAACGGACCGTAACCTACAATCGGCTCGTTCAACGGTTCTCCAGAAAGCAGCAGCACGCTGGCATCGCTGGAGGCTTCAATATGCAGCGTTTTCCCCTGCTGGCTCAGCACCACCAGTTGCGCTTCGCTGGCAGATGTAGTGCCGTTTACGGTGATATTCCCTTTCAATACCACCAGGGCAGCGCTCCATCCTTCCGGCTGGGACAACGTGAGCTGATGATTACGTTGCAAACGCATATCCCAGACGTTCAGCGGAGAGAAGGTATGTGCCGGGCCTTTTGTATCCTGATAGCTGCCCGCAATCACACGAACGCTCCCTGCTTCATCTGGCAGGGCGACAGTGGGGATCACATCGCTGCTGATGCCCTGGTAACCCGGAACGGCCATTTTGTCTTTTGCTGGCAGATTGACCCACAGCTGTACCATTTCCAGTTCGCCACCCTGACGGGTAAATTCAGGTGAATGGAACTCTTCGTGTAATATTCCTGCTCCTGCGGTCATCCACTGCACGTCGCCGGGGCCGATAATGCCGCCGCGACCGGTTGAATCACGGTGTTCAACTTCGCCGCTGTAAACGATGGTCACCGTCTCAAAACCACGGTGAGGGTGTTCGCCAACGCCGCGTTTTTCGTTACCCGGCGTAAACGTATGTGGACCGGCGTAATCCAGCAGCAGGAACGGACTTAGCTGCTCAGCATGAGACTGGTAAGAAAACATCGAGCGAACCGGAAATCCATCGCCAACCCAGTGTGGGCGAGGTGCGGTGTAGACGCCTGTTACTTGTTTCATATTTGTCTCCTCTGTGGCGTTATCTTGATGTGAATAAGCTTATATTCATGACAGCGAGCTGAGTAGTAGCTAAAATAGTCCTCACTGTCTCATAAATAGGACAATTAGATGACAAAGCCGGATCTCAATGATTTTGCATGGTTTGTACATGTTGTAGAGGAAGGGGGATTCGCGGCGGCGGGTCGGGCGCTTGATGAACCGAAATCAAAACTAAGCCGACGGATAGCGCAACTGGAAGAGACGCTGGGAGTTCGACTGATTCAGCGAACCACCCGCCAGTTTAACGTGACTGAAGTTGGACAAACCTTTTACGAACACTGTAAGGCGATGCTGGTGGAAGCGCAGGCAGCGCAGGATGCGATTGCCGCGTTACAGGTTGAACCGCGTGGCGTGGTGAAGTTGACGTGTCCGGTCACGCTGCTGCATGTGCATATCGGGCCTATGCTTGCCCGTTTTATGGCGCGTTATCCTGACGTATCAGTGCAACTGGAGGCCACTAACCGCCGCGTGGACGTGGTTGGAGAGGGTTTGGACGTGGCGATTCGCGTCAGGCCCCGACCATTTGAGGATAGCGACCTGGTGATGCGTGTGCTGGCGGACAGGGGGCATCGTTTGTATGCCAGCCCGCAGTTAATCGAGCAAATGGGAACGCTACATTCTCCGGCGGAGCTGACGCGTTGGCCTGGCCTGAGTCTGGCGACGGGTAAACATGTGCATCGTTGGGAGTTATTCGGGCCGCAGGGCGCACGTGCGGAGGTGCATTTCACGCCGCGTATGATCACCACCGATATGCTGGCGTTACGTGAAGCCGCAGTTGCCGGTGTGGGGGTAGTTCAACTTCCACAGCTGATGGTAAAAGATCAAGTAGCCGCGGGTGAACTGGTGGCATTGCTCGACGGCTGGGAACCGAAGCGAGAAATAATTCACGCAGTCTTTCCATCACGCAGGGGATTATTGCCGTCAGTACGCACATTAGTGGATTTCTTAACGGAAGAATATGCGCGGATGATTGAGGATTAAATACCTGACCTTGGCCCACAAAAAAGGCCGGTTAAACCGACCTTTTATTATCTGGACGCCATTCGGGCGTTAAAAACAATCAGCGACTACGGAAGACAATGCGGCCTTTGCTCAGGTCGTACGGGGTCAGCTCAACAGTCACTTTGTCGCCCGTCAGGATGCGGATATAGTTTTTACGCATTTTACCGGAGATGTGTGCAGTAACCACGTGACCGTTTTCTAACTCTACGCGGAACATGGTATTAGGTAACGTATCGAGAACGGTACCCTGCATTTCAATATTGTCTTCTTTGGCCATCTAATCCTCTGGGGTATCACTACCGTAATTTGAACCGGCAAGATAATGCCGAAGTTCTTTTAATAAGTAAAGATTTGTGCGTTTAAAACACAGCAAATCGGGTTTGGCGCATTACTCTAACCACACACGGCAAAGCCGCACTTAAAGCGCAACGTGTAAGGGAACGAGGAGATAAACGATAGGCGTTGCCTGACGCGAACTGTTCCTTAACGGCGGCGGGGTAATGGGCTAAACCAACTCTGCGCGACAATTATAACACCCCGACAAAAAATGTGCCGAAAACATTCACCCCTGAGGCGAAAATAACGTCCTGGGAACCCAGAAATGGCTCGGTAGCCGCTGCTGGCGCAGTCTGCTCAGGTGTTCAAGGTACTCCCGACGTGGGGTTTCGACGGCGCCCAGCGAAGCTGTGTGGCTATTTATTACCTGGCAGTCGATTAATTTTCCGCCCTGACGGATAAATTCAGCGCAAAAAACAAGCAGTGCGGTTTTGGACGCATTTTCCTGACGGCTGAACATTGATTCGCCACAAAATAGCGTACCTTGCGCCACGCCATACATACCGCCCACTAATTCATTTTGTCGCCATACTTCAATGGAGTGCGCATGGCCCAGCTCGTGCAGGCGATGGTAGGCGTCCACTACATCATGCGTTATCCAGGTGCCTTCTTCCCGGTCGTTCGCGCAGCCTTCAATCACCTGACCGAACGCGTAATTGAGCGTCACGCGATAAGGCGAGTTTTTATGAAAACGTTTCATGCTGCGGCTGAGATGAAATTTCTCGGGCCAAAGAATGGCGCGTGGATCGGGCGACCACCAAAGGATGGGGTCGCCAGGTGAAAACCACGGGAAAATTCCGCGCTGGTAGGCCATTAACAGTCGAGCTGGACTGAGATCGCCGCCAAGCGCCAACAAACCGTTAGGCTCGCGTAAAGCGCCTTCCGGTGAAGGGAAGGCTATAGAATGGCGGGACAATTGCACCAGGCGCATGACAGCGAAACTCCACTACGCGAGTTTGATCGTTCAATAATAGCTTACAGACGTTGCTTAAACTGGTAATAACGCCCCTGCCGGGCTAACAAATCTGCGTGATTACCTTGCTCAATAATGTGTCCGTTGTCCATCACTATTATTTGATCAAAACGTGACAAGCCGCGCAGACGATGTGTGACCATCAGCACGGTTTTATCGCGCATGACATCGCCAATTAATTCAAGCATTTGGCTTTCCGTTGTGGCATCAAGCCCTTCGGTAGGCTCGTCCAGCAGCATCAGCGGAGCATCGTGCAACAAGGCGCGGGCGATAGCCAGACGACGGAGCTCGCCGCCAGAAAGCTGACGACCACCTTCACCCAACCATGCATTGAGTCCATCGCCTTCAAGCAGTTTATCCAAACCGACGCGGCACAGGATTGCGGATAACGCTTCATCGCTGGCCTGCGGAGCTGCCAGCAGCAGGTTATCGCGAAGCGTCGCGCTGAACAGGTGCACGCGCTGTGGCACGACGCTGATGCTCTGGCGCAGCGCGGCTTCACTGAGGGCTGAAATCGGCTGCTCATTAATCAGAATTTCGCCGTGCTGCGGATCCCATGCGCGGGTCAGCAATTGTAGTAACGTTGACTTACCGCAGCCGGTGCGACCGAGAATCGCAATGTGTTCACCGGGCTGAGCCTGCAGCGAAAGGGTGTCGAGCGCTTTTTGTGCTTGCCCCGGATAGCTGAATGAAACATCGCGTAGCGTGAGAGTGACCTGCTCAGAAACTGGAGAACCGGCATCCGGGAAGGTGACTTCTGGCTGCTGTTCGGTCAGTTCGGTGATGCGCAGCGCAGAGGCAATAACCTGTCCGAGATGCTGAAATGCCCCGGTGACGGGGGCCAAAGCTTCAAACGCGGCCAGCGCACAGAAGACAAACAGCGCGATCAGCGCGCCAGGCTGGGTATTGCCACCCACGCCGCCGGAGGCCATCCATAACATCACAACCACTGCCAGTGCGCCGACTAACAGCATGACCGCCTGTGATAGCGCCGTTAATTCAGACTGACGTCGTTGGGCTTCGTGCCACTGCAACTCGGTGGCTTCCATTTGGGCGCGGTAACGTTCACTGGCGCCAAAGATGGTCAATTCAGCCTGGCCCTGCAGCCAGGATGTTAACTGCTGACGATACTGCCCACGTAAATGCGTCAAGCTTTGCCCGGTGCTTTTACCTGCCTGATAAAAGAGTGGGGGCAAGATAAATAAGGTCAGCAGCATAATACCGCCGAGAGTGATAGCCAGCGTGAAATCGAGAACGCTTAGCCCCAGCGTGACCACCATGATGACGACAAAAGCGCCCACAAGCGGGGAGAGCACGCGCAAATAGAGATGATCGAGCGTGTCGACATCCGCCACCACGCGGTTAAGCAATTCACCTTGTCCATAACGGGACAGGCCAGCAGGGGAGAGCGGCAGCAGTTTGCTGAAGGTATAAATACGCAAATGTTGCAGCACGCGGAACGTCGCGTCGTGGCTGACCAATCGCTCGAAATAGCGGCCCGCGGTTCGGGTGATTGCCGCACCGCGCACCCCGGCAGCAGGGAGCATATAGTTAAAACTGTAAATCCCGGTGACACCCACCACAGCAGAAGCCGACAGGAACCAGCCGGAAAGCGTCAGCAAACCAATACTTGCCAGCAGTGTGACGATCGCCAGAACGATCCCCAGGGTTAACATCCATTTGTGACGTTTATACAGCGTCAGATAAGGTAGCAAAGCGCGCATTTAAATGTCCTCCTGACGATGAGCCAGTAATGTCGCAAACGCCCCGTTGGCTGCGCTAAGTTCGGCATAAGTGCCTTGTTCAACGATCTGTCCGTCCTGCATCACCCAGATAACGTCCCAGTCGGCAAGATCTTCAAGTTGGTGTGTCACCATCAGCGTGGTCTGGCGGCGTGATGCTGCTTTCAATGCCTGCATCACGCGTTGTTCGCTATGTGCATCAAGGCTGGCGGCGGGCTCGTCAAGCAGCAACAACTGACATGGATTGAGTAAGGCGCGAGCCACGGCAACGCGCTGCGCTTGTCCGACAGAAAGTCGAGCAGCCTGATCGCCTACTGGTATATCCACACCCTGTGGCAGAAGTGGTAAAAACTCACTGACCCAGGCGCTGTCGAGTGCGGCTTGCAGCTGTTCTTCGCTGGCATCGGGGCGAGCGAGCAGCACGTTATCGCGTAACGTGGCGGCAGGGAGCTGCGGATTTTGTCCAACCCAGGACAGCTGTTTGCGCCAGCAATCAGGCGACAGGTCGCGCAGCTCAAAGCCGTTAATCCGCAGCGATCCCTGATAAGAGAGAAAACCGGACAGGACATTGAGCAACGAACTTTTGCCGGAGCCGCTGCGGCCAACCAGCACCGCGCGTTGGCCCGCTGGCAGGGTAAAGTTGAGCGGACCTGCAAGCACTTTACCTTCCGGCGAGGTGATGACCAGATCTTCTGCTTCAATTGAAACTGCGTCTTTTGTTGTCAGCTCAATATCGCCACGCTCAGGATGTGCAAGCGGGGTTTCCATGAAGGTTTTCAGACTGTCTGCTGCACCAACGGCTTGTGCTTTGGCGTGATAAAACGTGCCCAGATCGCGCAGGGGTTGGAAAAATTCCGGCGCCAGAATGAGCGCCAGGAAGCCAGCAGCCAATGTGACGCCCGTCCCGTAGTGGCCAAAATCGAGTTCACCGAGGTAGGAAAAACCGAAGTAAACCGCGACCAGTGCGATGGACAGGGAGGTAAAGAACTCAAGGACACCGGATGACAGAAACGCCAGGCGCAGGACTTCCATGGTGCGCTGGCGGAAATCCTGTGACGCTGCGCGGATGCTTTCTGTTTCGGCTTCACCGCGGCCAAAGATTCTTAGCGTTTCCATGCCCCGCAGGCGATCGAGGAAATGGCCACTGAGGCGAGCAAGAGCTTGAAAGTTGCGGCGGTTAGCATCGGCTGCACCCATACCAACCATCGCCATAAACAACGGGATCAGCGGGGCAGTTCCAAGCAGAATAAGGGCGGCTACCCAGTTTGACGGGAATACCGCCGCCACGATCAATAAGGGGACGCATACGGCCAGCGCCATTTGCGGCAGATAACGTGCATAGTAATCATGCATGTCATCAATCTGTTCCAGAATTAGCGTAGCCCAGCTCCCGGCTGGTTTACCTTGTATCCAGGCGGGACCTGCTTGTTGCAGACGGTCAAGCACCTGGCGGCGAATCTCAAAGCGGATATGTTGGCCAGCATGAAACCCGACGCGTTCACGTAACCAGACGACCCATGCTCGCAGGATGAAAATCAATACCAGCACAATGAAAGGGAGCAGAAGCGCCTCTCTGGGGATATTGTCCATGATCATATGGTCGAGAATTCGGGCCATGAGCCAGGCCTGAGCGACAATTAACAGGCCGCTCACGAACCCCAACAGGCGTGAAATGTTCAGCCATCGTTGGGAAATTACACTTTGATGTTTTAACCAGCGGGTCAGCTCTTTTTGACGGGTTTTATTCATTGCACGCTTAGCAGGTGAGTTATTGGAATTTTTGGGCGGGACAATGTTACAACGAGGCAAAAATAAAGGCGACTTATAGTCGCCTTTTTACTTTTGTTACTGATTTGTAAAACTTATTTGCAAGCGTCTGCCAGACCGTCGAGATAACGCTCTGCGTCAAGCGCAGCCATACAACCGGTGCCTGCTGAAGTGATCGCCTGGCGATAAATATGGTCCATCACATCACCGGCGGCGAATACACCCGGAATGCTGGTTTGGGTGGCGTTACCATGAATACCGGACTGAACTTTGATGTAGCCATTTTCCAGTTCAAGCTGACCGTCAAAAATGGCGGTATTCGGGCTGTGGCCGATAGCGACAAACAAGCCTGCAACGTCAAGTGACTCGACGTTGTCAGTGTTTTGCGTATCGCGCAGGCGCAGTCCGGTTACGCCCATTTGATCGCCGGTCACTTCTTCCAGTGTGCGGTGGGTATGCAGCACGATGTTGCCGTTTTCGACTTTATCCATCAAACGCTTGATCAGGATTTTCTCGGCGCGGAAGCTGTCGCGACGGTGAATCAAATGCACTTCAGATGCGATATTCGCCAGGTATAGCGCTTCTTCAACAGCAGTGTTGCCGCCGCCGATCACCGCAACTTTTTGGTTACGGTAGAAGAAACCGTCGCAGGTCGCGCAGGCGGAAACGCCACGGCCTTTGAAAGCTTCTTCTGAAGGCAGCCCCAGGTAGCGTGCTGACGCACCGGTGGCGATGATCAGTGCGTCACAGGTGTATTCACCGCTGTCGCCGGTCAGACGGAAAGGGCGGTTTTGCAGATCAACTTTGCTGATATGATCAAAAATAATTTCAGTTTCAAATTTGGTCGCATGTTCGTGCATGCGTTCCATCAGCAATGGGCCTGTGAGATCGTGCGGATCGCCAGGCCAGTTCTCCACTTCTGTTGTTGTGGTCAACTGACCACCTTTTTCCATACCGGTAATCAGTACCGGTTGCAGGTTCGCGCGTGCAGCGTAGACCGCAGCGGTATACCCCGCAGGGCCAGAGCCCAGAATAAGAAGTTTACTGTGTTTGGTTGCGCCCATGAGATCCCCATAGTTGTTAGCAGGCAATGAGCAGGATTGTAGGGAATTTACAGGCGTAAAAAAAGAGTATGGCGATTTTGTTAACAATATGTGTAATAGCGGGAACCGATGAACGGCAGAATTAGTCGTAATACTATAACGATTTCTACTTAAAATCGGTCAGTTATAAGGTGATAAAATGACGATTTTCCATCACTGCGAATGAATAACTGGCATGTTGTACTAAAAATCGATGTTTTGCTTTGACAATCCCCTGCTGTTTTGCGAAAACATTCAAGGAAGAAAAAAACTGTGTCATGTATGTGCTGCATAATCATGCATGTAGATACCATGTTTACCGTGTTAGCGAAATCTACGCATGGTGTGGACAGATGCCATTCGTGATGTCGATAGCCGCCGACAGGCAACGGTCTTCTCACCATAAACCCAGACATTGCGAACCGAAAATCCCTCTGGGTTGCGGTTTATTTTGATGGGTAGCGACTCTGAACAGTGATGTTGGTAGAGTCAGGCAGGAGTAGGGAAGGAATACAGAGAGACAATAATAATGGTAGATAGTAAGAAGCGCCCTGGCAAAGATCTCGACCGTATCGATCGTAACATTCTTAATGAGCTGCAAAAGGATGGGCGTATTTCTAACGTCGAGCTTTCTAAACGTGTGGGACTTTCACCAACGCCCTGCCTTGAGCGTGTGCGTCGGTTGGAAAGACAGGGTTTTATTCAGGGCTATACAGCGCTGTTAAACCCGCATTATCTGGATGCATCACTTCTGGTTTTTGTTGAGATTACTCTGAATCGTGGCGCCCCGGATGTGTTTGAACAATTTAACTCTGCAGTACAAAAACTTGAAGAAATTCAAGAGTGTCATTTGGTTTCCGGTGATTTCGACTATTTGCTGAAAACACGCGTACCGGATATGTCGGCATACCGTAAGCTGTTGGGGGAAACCCTGCTGCGTCTGCCTGGCGTGAATGACACACGTACTTATGTAGTAATGGAAGAAGTCAAACAGAGCAATCGTCTGGTAATTAAGACGCGCTAACACGGAACAGGTGCAAAATCGACGCAGTTTGATTACACTCCTGTTAATCCATACAGCAACAGTGCCGGGGCAACCCGGTGCTGTTGTCCGTTTTAGCATCGGGCAGGAAAAGCCCGAAACCTGGAGAGCCGTTTTTGAGCCAGGAATACACTGAAGACAAAGACGTCACATTGACGAAGTTAAGCAGCGGGCGCCGACTTCTGGAAGCGCTACTGATCCTTATTGCCCTTTTTGCCGTCTGGTTGATGGCTGCCTTACTCAGCTTTAACCCTTCGGATCCCAGTTGGTCGCAAACCGCGTGGCATGAGCCTATCCATAATCTGGGTGGAATACCTGGAGCATGGCTGGCGGACACGCTGTTCTTTATTTTTGGCGTCATGGCCTACACCATCCCCGTCATCATTGTCGGTGGCTGCTGGTTTGCCTGGCGACATCAGGCCAGCGACGAATACGTCGATTATTTTGCCGTCTCGCTACGCATTATTGGCGTTCTGGCGCTGATTCTCACTTCCTGCGGGCTGGCCGCAATTAACGCCGATGACATCTGGTATTTCGCCTCTGGCGGCGTGATCGGCAGTCTGCTCAGCACCACGCTACAACCATTGCTGCACAGCAGCGGCGGCACGCTGACGTTGTTGTGCATTTGGGCAGCGGGATTAACACTGTTCACCGGTTGGTCATGGGTGAGCATTGCGGAAAAACTGGGCGGCTGGTTACTCAATATCCTGACGTTTGCCAGCAACCGTACCCGCCGCGACGATACCTGGGTCGATGACGAAGAATATGAAGACGAAGAAGAGTCTGTCGACGCCGCTGATGGCAAACCCCATGAATCGCGCCGAGCTCGTATCCTGCGCGGTGCGTTAGCGCGCCGTAAACGTCTGGCGGAGAAATTTACCAACCCGCTTGGTCGTCATACCGATGCGGCGCTGTTCTCCGGCAAACGCATGGATGATGAAGACGAAATTGAATACAGCGCCCGTGGCGTGGTTGCCGATCCTAATGATGTGCTGTTTTCCGGTAATCGCGCGACGCTGCCTGAATATGACGAACTTGATCCACTGCTTAACGGCCACTCGGTGACCGAGCCTGTGGCTGCAGCAGCTGCAGCTACAACAGCCGCTCAGGCCTGGAGCGCACCGGTCGATCCGTTACTGCAAACGTCACCCGTGACCAACACTGTTATGGAGCAACCAGTCCCAACTGTGGCCTGGCAACCCGTGCCTGGCCCGCAAACCGGTGATGCCGCGATTGCACCAGCGCCTGAAGGTTATCCGCAGCCAGCCCAGTACGCGCAACCTCCGGTGCAGCAGCCGTATGAGCCATGGCAACAACCGGTTGTGGAGCAGAGTCCGCAGCCGCAATATTACGCACAGCAGCCCGTTGAACCTGTTTATACGCAGCCTGTCGCGCCGCAGCCGGAACCTGTTTATCAGCCGGAGCCCGTGCTGCAACCTGTCTATCAACAGGATCCGACCTCTCAACAGAACACCGCATTCCAGCAGCCTGGTTATCAGCCGGAGCCTGTGCAGCAACCTGTTTATCAGCAGGATCCAACTTTTCAACAGAGCACTACGTTCCAGCAGCCTGTGGTTGAACAACCAACAGTGGTGGAACCTGAGCCGGTGGTTGAAGAAGTTAAACCGACTCGTCCGCCGCTCTATTACTTTGAAGAAGTCGAAGAGAAACGTGCGCGTGAGCGTGAGCAACTGGCCGCATGGTATCAGCCGATTCCAGAACCTGCTCAGGAGCCTGAGCGTGTTAAGCCGTCTACGCCATCTATGCCGACGCCTGCATCCATACCACCCGTTGAGTCTGTTGCTGCCGTTGCACCGCTGGCCGCTGGCGTAAAAAGCGCCGCGTTAGGGGCAGGTGCCGCTGCCGCAGCACCTGTCTTTAGCCTTGCAGGCAGCGGTACGCCGCGTCCGCAGGTGAAAGAGGGCATTGGCCCGCAGTTGCCGCGTCCGAATCGTGTGCGCGTGCCTACTCGTCGTGAACTGGCTTCATATGGCATAAAACTGCCGTCACAGCGTATGGCTGAAGAGAAAGCGCGCGAAGAGCAGCTTGATACAGATGCGTATAGTGACGATGAAATGGATGCAATGCAGCAGGACGAGCTGGCACGTCAGTTCGCTCAGTCGCAGCAGCATCGTTATGGCGAAGAGTATCAGGACGAAACCCACCAGACTGATGACGAAGATTCAGCCGCAGAAGCGGAACTGGCTCGCCAGTTTGCTTCTTCTCAGCAGCAGCGTTATTCCGGTGAACAGCCTGTCGGAGCGAATCCGTTCTCCCTCGATGACTTTGAATTTTCGCCAATGAAAACGCTGGTGGATGAGGGGCCGCATGAGCCGTTGTTTACGCCTGGCGTAATGCCGGAGCCCGCGCCGCAGTACCAGGAACCAGTTGCGCCGCAGCAGCATTATCAGCAACCGGCGCAGCCAGTTGCACCGCAACAGCACTATCAGCAACCGGCACAGCCAGTTGCACCACAGCAGCATTATCAGCAACCAGCGCAGCCTGTTGCACCGCAGCAGCACTACCAGCAACCGGTGCAGCCAGTTGCATCGCAGCAGCATTATCAACAGCCAGCGCAGCCAGTTGCACCGCAGCAGCATTATCAGCAGCCAGCGCAGCCTGTTACACCGCCGCCGCAGGATAGTCTGATCCATCCGCTGCTGATGCGTAATGGGGATAGTCGTCCGGCGCACCGTCCAAGCACGCCGCTGCCATCGTTAGATCTGCTCACGCCGCCGCCGAGCGAAGTTGAGCCGATAGATACGTTCGCACTGGAACAAATGGCACGTCTGGTGGAAGCGCGTCTGGCGGATTTCCGCATTAAAGCCGATGTGGTGAACTATTCTCCTGGCCCGGTGATTACCCGCTTTGAGCTTAATCTGGCTCCAGGGGTTAAAGCAGCGCGTATTTCTAACCTGTCACGAGATCTGGCGCGTTCATTGTCGACCGCGGCGGTACGTGTGGTCGAGGTTATTCCAGGCAAACCGTATGTCGGACTGGAGTTACCGAACAAAAAACGTCAAACCGTCTATCTGCGAGAAGTGCTGGATAACGCTAAATTCCGTGATAACTCATCTCCGCTGACTGTGGTGCTGGGCAAAGATATTGCAGGCGAACCGGTGGTGGCCGATCTGGCTAAAATGCCGCACCTGCTGGTGGCAGGGACAACCGGTTCCGGTAAGTCTGTTGGGGTGAACGCCATGATCCTCAGCATGCTGTACAAAGCGCAGCCGGAAGACGTTCGCTTTATCATGATTGACCCGAAAATGCTGGAACTTTCTGTTTATGAAGGTATTCCACATCTGCTGACTGAAGTTGTGACCGACATGAAAGATGCCGCCAATGCCTTGCGTTGGAGCGTCAATGAAATGGAACGTCGCTACAAACTGATGTCGGCGCTTGGCGTGCGTAACCTTGCCGGTTATAACGATAAGATTGCTGAAGCCGCCCGTATGGGACGTCCGATTCCAGACCCATACTGGAAGCCGGGCGACAGCATGGATGTTCAGCATCCGGTGCTGGAAAAACTGCCGTATATCGTGGTGTTGGTGGATGAATTCGCTGACCTGATGATGACTGTTGGCAAAAAGGTGGAAGAACTAATCGCTCGTCTGGCGCAAAAAGCGCGTGCGGCGGGTATCCACCTGGTGCTGGCAACCCAGCGACCGTCAGTTGACGTTATCACTGGTCTGATTAAAGCGAACATCCCGACGCGTATCGCATTTACAGTGTCCAGTAAAATTGACTCGCGTACCATCCTTGACCAGGGCGGTGCGGAATCGCTGTTGGGTATGGGTGACATGCTTTATTCTGCACCAAACTCGACGATCCCTGTACGTGTGCACGGCGCCTTTGTACGCGATGAAGAAGTTCACGCGGTGGTTCAGGACTGGAAAGCGCGCGGCCGTCCGCAATACGTTGATGGCATTACTTCTGACAGCGAAAGCGAAGGCGGCGGTGGCGGCTTTGATGGTGGCGAAGAACTGGATCCGCTGTTCGATCAGGCGGTGAACTTTGTTACTCAGAAACGCAAAGCCTCAATCTCCGGCGTCCAACGTCAGTTCCGTATCGGTTACAACCGAGCGGCGCGCATCATCGAACAGATGGAAGCGCAGGGAATAGTCAGCGAACAAGGGCATAATGGTAATCGTGAAGTGCTGGCTCCGCCGCCCTTCGAATGATTGCAAAGTTAAGTAATTCAGTATTTTCTACTTTCCTCATGCTGATTTTTGGCCTGAAATGGATAGCAGAGGGATCTCCCCGTTGGGAGTGACGTATTTTGAGGAATAACGATGAAAAGAATCGCAATCACCTGTGCATTACTGTCTAGCTTTGTGGTGAGCAGCGTCTGGGCTGACGCTGCCAGCGACCTGAAAAGCCGTCTGGATAAAGTCAGCAGCTTCCATGCCAGCTTTACTCAGAAGGTCACGGACGGTAGCGGCGCTGCGGTGCAGGAGGGTCAGGGCGACTTATGGGTTAAACGCCCTAATCTTTTTAACTGGCATATGACGCAGCCTGACGAGAGCATCCTGGTTTCCGATGGTAAAACGCTGTGGTTCTTTAACCCGTTTGTTGAGCAGGCGACTGCGACCTGGTTGAAAGACGCCACGGGCAACACGCCGTTCATGCTGATTGCGCGTAACCAGGCCAGCGACTGGCAACAGTACAACATTAAGCAAAACGGCGACGATTTCGTGCTGACGCCAAAAACCAGCAGCGGTAACCTGAAGCAGTTTACTATCAATGTTGGGCGGGACGGGACGATCCATCAGTTCAGTGCCGTTGAGCAAGACGATCAGCGCAGCAGCTATCAGCTGAAATCTCAGCAGAATGGTGCGATTGAACCTTCGAAATTCACCTTTACCCCGCCGCAAGGTGTAACGGTTGACGATCAACGTAAGTAGAGGCGTGTGAGTGAGCAATCTGTCGCTCGACTTTTCTGATAATACCTTTCAGCCACTGGCCGCACGTATGCGGCCAGAAAATTTAGCGCAGTACATCGGCCAGCAGCATCTGCTGGCTGCGGGTAAACCCTTGCCGCGCGCCATCGAGGCCGGGCACCTGCACTCTATGATTTTATGGGGTCCGCCGGGGACGGGGAAAACCACGCTAGCCGAAGTTATTGCCCGTTACGCTAACGCCGATGTTGAACGAATTTCGGCGGTCACGTCTGGTGTAAAAGAAATTCGTGAAGCGATTGAGCGGGCGCGTCAGAATCGTAACGCGGGTCGACGTACGATCCTGTTCGTGGACGAAGTTCACCGTTTTAATAAAAGCCAACAGGATGCGTTTTTACCGCATATTGAAGACGGTACCATCACGTTTATTGGCGCCACCACTGAAAATCCCTCGTTTGAACTGAACTCGGCACTGTTGTCGCGGGCGCGTGTTTATTTACTGAAATCGTTAACCACCGACGATATTGAACAGGTGCTGGACCAGGCGATGTCAGATAAAGCCCGTGGTTACGGTGGTCAGGATATCGTACTGCCACCAGAGACGCGTCGGGCGATTGCCGAACTGGTGAATGGCGACGCGCGGCGAGCGCTGAATACGCTGGAAATGATGGCCGATATGGCCGAAGTTGATGATTCTGGCAAGCGCGTATTGAAACCAGAATTGCTCACTGAAATTGCCGGTGAACGCAGCGCACGCTTCGATAATAAAGGCGATCGTTTTTACGATCTCATCTCCGCATTACACAAATCGGTTCGCGGCAGCGCCCCGGATGCGGCACTTTATTGGTATGCGCGCATCATTAGTGCAGGCGGTGACCCGCTGTATGTTGCCCGTCGCTGTCTGGCCATTGCCTCTGAAGATGTCGGCAATGCCGATCCTCGCGCCATGCAGGTGGCAATTTCCGCATGGGACTGCTTTACCCGCGTGGGACCCGCGGAAGGTGAACGAGCGATTGCACAGGCGATTGTTTATCTGGCCTGCGCGCCGAAAAGTAATGCGGTTTACACCGCCTTTAAAGCCGCGCTGGCTGATGCCCGCGAACGTCCGGATTACGACGTGCCGGTTCACCTGCGCAATGCGCCAACTAAGCTGATGAAAGAAATGGGCTATGGTCAGGAGTATCGTTACGCCCATGATGAACCAAATGCCTACGCCGCCGGAGAAGAGTACTTCCCGCAGGAAATGGCACAAACGCGCTATTATCACCCCACAAACAGAGGTCTTGAAGGCAAGATTGGCGAAAAGCTCGCCTGGCTCGCCGGACAGGATCAAAATAGCCCTATAAAACGCTACCGTTAGTGTTATCGTTGCGGTAATGTTGTCTCTGTATCCCTGTGACCGCAGGCTGTGGTCACTTTCTCCTATTTTAATTCGATAAGCACAGGATAAGCATGCTCGATCCCAATCTGCTGCGTAATGAGCCAGACGCAGTCGCAGAAAAACTGGCAAGCCGGGGCTTTAAGCTGGATGTAGATAAGCTGCGCGCTCTTGAAGAGCGTCGTAAAGTTCTGCAGGTACAAACTGAAAACCTGCAGGCAGAGCGTAACTCTCGATCGAAATCCATCGGCCAGGCAAAAGCGCGCGGGGAAGATATCGAGTCTTTACGTCTGGAAGTGAACAAACTGGGCGAAGAGCTGGATGCCGCGAAAGCTGAACTTGATACCTTACAGGCCGAGATCCGCGACATTGCGCTGACCATTCCTAACCTGCCAGCGGACGACGTTCCGGTGGGTAAAGATGAAAATGACAACGTTGAAGTCAGCCGTTGGGGTACGCCGCGTGAGTTTGATTTCGAAGTGCGCGATCACGTTACCCTGGGTGAAATGCACACAGGTCTTGATTTTGCCGCTGCGGTTAAGCTTACCGGCTCTCGTTTCGTCGTGATGAAAGGGCAGATCGCGCGCATGCACCGTGCGCTGTCTCAGTTCATGCTGGATCTGCATACCGAACAGCATGGTTACAGCGAAAACTACGTTCCGTATCTGGTTAACCATGACACGCTGTACGGAACAGGGCAACTGCCGAAATTTGCTGGCGATCTGTTCCACACCCGTCCGCTGGATGAAGAAGCTGACAGCAGCAACTATGCGCTGATCCCAACGGCAGAAGTTCCGCTGACCAACCTGGTTCGCGACGAAATCATTGACGAAGATGCGCTGCCGATCAAAATGACCGCGCATACGCCGTGCTTCCGTTCTGAAGCAGGTTCTTACGGTCGTGATACCCGTGGTCTGATCCGTATGCACCAGTTCGATAAAGTTGAAATGGTGCAGATCGTTCGCCCGGAAGACTCTATGGACGCTCTGGAAGAGATGACCGGCCATGCCGAGAAGGTTCTTCAGCTGCTGGGCCTGCCGTACCGTAAGATCATCCTGTGCACAGGCGACATGGGCTTCGGCGCATGCAAAACGTACGATCTGGAAGTGTGGATCCCGGCGCAGAACACCTATCGCGAAATCTCCTCTTGCTCCAACGTGTGGGATTTCCAGGCTCGTCGTATGCAGGCGCGTTGCCGCAGCAAATCCGACAAAAAGACCCGTTTAGTACATACGCTGAACGGTTCCGGTCTGGCGGTTGGACGTACGCTGGTTGCGGTGATGGAAAACTATCAGCAGGCTGATGGCCGTATTCAGGTTCCGGAAGTGTTACGTCCGTACATGAATGGCCTGGAATTTATCGGCTAAGCTACCTTTCTTTGCTAAAAAAGCGCCTCAGGGCGCTTTTTTTATGCCCGTTTGACGTCGGACAATAACGCCTACCTCCATAGGAGTAATACTGCCTTCGAATGAAAGTCAGTATTTATCTCTGTCTTTTCGCAAATTCAGTATCTACCAGTCTGTATATTGATATTAACTCTATATAAAAATCTATATAACGAGTATTTCTCTTTTGTTTATTGTGAGCAGCAGAGTGAGCCACTATGAAAACTAAGATCCCCGATGCCATGCTGGCAGCTGAGGTCAGTCGCCGAGGTTTGGTGAAAACGACGGCGATAGGCGGACTGGCGGTGGCCAGTAGCGCGTTTACCCTGCCATTTACCCGTATTGCAAATGCTGCAGAAGCCCTTAATCCGACACAGGCCAATGAGAAAGTCATATGGAGCGCGTGTACGGTGAACTGTGGTAGCCGCTGTCCTCTGCGTATGCACGTGGTAGACGGTGAAATAAAGTATGTTGAAACCGACAACACCGGTGATGACAACTATGACGGCTTGCACCAGGTCCGCGCCTGTCTGCGTGGTCGCTCCATGCGTCGTCGCGTTTATAATCCCGACCGGCTGAAATACCCGATGAAACGCGTCGGCAAACGTGGAGAAGGCAAATTTGAGCGCATCAGTTGGGATGAAGCCTACGACATCATTGCCAGCAATATGCAGCGTCTTATTAAAGACTACGGCAACGAGTCTATCTACCTGAACTACGGCACGGGTACGCTGGGCGGCACCATGACGCGCTCGTGGCCGCCGGGTAAAACGCTGGTAGCACGGTTGATGAACTGCTGCGGCGGCTACCTTAACCACTACGGTGACTACTCTTCAGCGCAAATCGCTGCCGGGTTGAATTACACCTACGGCGGCTGGGCTGACGGTAACAGCCCGTCCGACATTGAAAACAGCAAGCTGGTGGTTCTGTTCGGGAATAACCCTGGTGAAACCCGTATGAGCGGGGGTGGGGTAACCTATTACCTTGAACAGGCGCGACAAAAATCCAATGCCCGCATGGTCATTATCGATCCCCGCTACACGGATACCGGCGCGGGTCGTGAGGATGAATGGATCCCGATCCGCCCAGGTACCGATGCGGCATTGGTGAATGGTCTGGCGTATGTGCTGATCACCGAAAACATGGTTGATCAACCGTTCCTTGATAAATACTGCGTGGGTTACGACGAGAAAACCTTACCGGCCGACGCACCGAAAAACGGTCACTATAAGGCGTATATTCTTGGGCAGGGCAAAGACGGTATCGCCAAGACCCCGGAATGGGCAGCGCAAATTACCGGTATTCCTGCTGATCGAATCGTCAAACTGGCACGTGAAATCGGTAGCGCTAAACCGGCATATATCAGTCAGGGGTGGGGACCGCAGCGTCATGCTAACGGTGAAATAGCGACCCGTGCCATTTCTATGCTGGCAATCCTTACCGGTAACGTTGGGATTAACGGCGGCAACAGCGGGGCGCGTGAGGGCTCATACAGTTTGCCGTTTGAACGTATGCCTACGCTGGAAAACCCAGTCGAAACCAGCATCTCTATGTTTATGTGGACGGACGCCATTGAGCGAGGTCCGGAGATGACGGCGCTGCGTGACGGTGTTCGTGGCAAAGATAAGCTCGATGTTCCGATTAAGATGATCTGGAACTATGCCGGTAACTGTCTGATTAACCAGCACTCTGATATCAACCGCACACATGAAATCCTACAGGATGATAAGAAGTGCGAGATGATCGTTGTCATCGACTGCCATATGACCTCCTCGGCGAAATACGCGGATATTTTGCTGCCGGACTGCACCGCTTCGGAGCAGATGGACTTCGCACTGGATGCCTCCTGCGGAAATATGTCGTATGTGATTTTCACCGATCAGGCGATCAAACCACGCTTCGAATGCAAGACTATCTACCAGATGACCAGTGAGCTAGCGAAACGCCTTGGTGTTGAGCAGCAGTTTACAGAAGGTCGTACTCAGGAAGAGTGGATGCGTCATCTGTACGAGCAGTCGCGCAAAGCCATTCCTGAACTGCCAACGTTTGAAGAATTCCGCAAGCAGGGGATCTTTAAACAGCGCGACCCACAGGGACATCACGTGGCCTACAAGGCGTTCCGTGAGGATCCTAACGCCAATCCGCTGACCACGCCGTCAGGTAAGATCGAAATTTATTCGCAGCAGCTTGCCGAGATCGCGTCAACCTGGGAGCTGCCGGAAGGTGATGTGATTGATCCACTGCCGATTTATACCCCAGGTTTTGAGAGCTTAAACGATCCGCTGGTGGAGAAATTCCCTCTGCAGTTGACCGGCTTCCACTATAAGTCTCGCGTCCACTCGACCTATGGCAACGTGGATGTTCTGAAAGCATCCTGCCGTCAGGAAATGTGGATCAACCCGATGGATGCACAGCGACGCGGCATTAACAACGGCGACAAGGTGCGCATCTTTAACGATCGTGGTGAAGTGCACATCGAGGCGAAAGTAACGCCACGTATGATGCCTGGCGTGGTGGCATTGGGCGAAGGGGCGTGGTATGACCCGGACGCAAAACGCGTGGACCAGGGCGGTTGTATTAACGTCCTGACGACCCAGCGTCCGTCTCCTCTCGCGAAGGGGAACCCATCACACACGAACCTTGTTCAGGTTGAAAAGGTGTAAGGAGTAACCGATGACAACCCAGTATGGATTTTTTATTGATTCCAGCCGTTGCACCGGTTGCAAAACCTGCGAACTGGCGTGCAAAGATTTCAAAAATTTAACCCCTGAAGTCAGCTTCCGCCGCATTTATGAGTACGCCGGCGGTGACTGGCAGGAAGACAACGGCGTCTGGCATCAGAACGTCTTTGCCTATTACCTCTCCATTGCGTGTAACCACTGTGAAGACCCGGCCTGTACCAAAGTGTGTCCGAGCGGTGCGATGCACAAACGTGAAGATGGCTTTGTCGTTGTCGATGAAGATGTGTGCATCGGCTGCCGCTATTGCCACATGGCCTGTCCTTACGGCGCACCACAGTACAATGCTGACAAAGGGCACATGACCAAATGCGATGGCTGCCATGAGCGCGTCGCTGAAGGTAAGAAACCTATTTGCGTCGAGTCCTGTCCACTGCGTGCGCTGGATTTTGGCCCAATTGATGAACTGCGCAAAAAACACGGTACTTTGGCTGCGGTTGCGCCACTGCCGGGCGCGCACTTTACCAAACCGAGCATTGTCATCAAACCTAACGCCAATAGCCGCCCGACCGGGGATACCACAGGTTATCTGGCTAATCCGAAGGAGGTGTAAGATGGGAAGTGGATGGCATGAATGGCCGCTGATGATCTTCACGGTCTTCGGACAGTGTGTGGTTGGCGGTTTTATTGTTCTGGCGCTGGCGTTGATGAAAGGGGGCTTACGCCCAGAATCGCAGCAACGCGTAATTACCTGCATGTTTGGGCTGTGGGTATTAATGGGCATTGGTTTTATTGCTTCCATGCTCCACCTGGGCTCACCGATGCGCGCCTTTAACTCAATCAATCGCGTTGGGTCATCTGCGTTGAGTAACGAAATTGCCAGCGGCTCACTCTTCTTTGCCGTTGGCGGTATCGGCTGGCTGCTGGCTATGTTGAAGAAAATGTCGCCCGCATTACGCAATCTGTGGTTAGTTGTCACCATGGTGCTGGGTGTGGTTTTTGTCTGGATGATGGTGCGCGTGTATAACACCATCGATACCGTACCGACCTGGTACAGCGTCTGGACACCGCTGGGCTTCTTCCTGACGATGTTTATGGGCGGTCCGCTGCTGGGATATCTGTTACTGAGAATTGCTGGCGTGGATGGTTGGGCGATGCGCCTGCTGCCGGCTATATCAGTGCTTGCTCTGGTCGTGAGTGCCATCATGTCGGTAATGCAGGGGACTGAACTGGCGACAATCCACAGTTCGATTCAACAGGCCTCTGCGCTGGTTCCGGATTACGGTTCGCTGATGGCGTGGCGGATCGTGGCGTTGGCGTTAGCGCTGTGCTGCTGGATAGTACCGCAAGTGAAGGGTTACCAGCCTGCCGTTCCGTTGCTTTCCGTCGCGTTTATTCTGCTGTTAGTCGGCGAGCTGATTGGTCGTGGCGTGTTCTACGGGCTGCATATGACAGTCGGTATGGCGGTGGCGAGTTAATCCATAATATGCCGGATGGCGCCTTGTGCTTTAACAAGCCTACAATAACCGTAGGCCTTAAAGCTGCGCGCTATCCGGCTACATGTCAGGTCAGGGTTTTGCCCCAGTCTTTACTTCTGCTTAGTTAACGTGTCATAGCTGGTCATCAGATTGCGATAATCCGGAATGTGATTAGAGAACAACGTCGCCAGACCTTCGATATCGTTGCGCCAGTCGCGGTGCAGTTCGCATGCTACTCCGAACCATGTCATCAATTGAGCGCCTGCTTGAGACATCCGATCCCATGCTGAATGGCGGGTAATTTCATTAAACGTGCCTGAAGCATCGGTGACAACAAAGACGTCAAAACCTTCCTCAATAGCCGAGAGCGCTGGGAAAGCGACGCAAACCTCCGTCACGACACCAGCGATAATCAGCTGCTTTTTGCCGGTCGCTTTTACTGCTTTCACGAAATCTTCGTTATCCCATGCGTTAATGTTTCCTGGGCGAGCAATGTAGGGCGCATCCGGAAATTGAGCTTTCAGTTCCGGTACCAGCGGTCCGTTTGGTCCTGTCTCAAAACTGGTTGTCAGAATGGTTGGGAGGTTGAAGTATTTTGCTAAGTCACCGAGCGCAAGCACGTTGTTTTTAAATTTATCGGGATCGATATCCCGAACCAGGGAGAGCAGGCCAGCCTGATGGTCGACCAGCAGTACTGCCGCATTGTCTTTATCAAGTCTTACGTAAGGTTTAGTCATGGTATTTCTCCTGTTCAGTATCAGTGGGGGAAATTTGATGAGTTTAAGTCTACGAAAAGAACGATATTTGGATTAGATAGATAAATAAGAACTCACTGTTCTATTTTGAAGACAATGCAGCTCAGCATCCCGCATAGAGTTTAGTAAGAAATAAAAGTAAGGGGAGTCCATGAAATTTTTCGACTGAACGTAACGCGAGATTTTTGTTTTAGATCAATAAAAACAAGTAGATGTGATTTTGTGTTTTTTATCTATTCACATTAAGAATCAGTAATGCAAATCGATCGACCAGAAAGCGCCTCAGCCCTCTGATTCCGCCGATTGACAATGTTTTTAGCAGTGGCATGATGCGCATGAAATTTGAACTTCCTCACGGTTTTTATTCATGTCCACCTATACCCGTCCCGTCATGCTATTGCTGTGCGGGCTACTTCTGTTGACCCTGGCGATCGCCGTGTTAAACACGCTCGTCCCGCTTTGGCTCGCCCATGAAAATCTACCTACCTGGCAGGTAGGCGTGGTGAGCTCGTCTTACTTTACCGGTAATCTGGTAGGGACGTTGCTGACAGGGTATTTAATAAAACACCTTGGTTTTAACCGCAGCTATTACATCGCCTCGCTTATTTTTGCCGCGGGCTGTGTCGGGCTGGGGATTATGGTGGGATTCTGGAGCTGGATGACATGGCGTTTTATCGCCGGTGTTGGCTGCGCCATGATCTGGGTGGTCGTGGAAAGCGCGCTGATGTGCAGCGGGACGTCCCGTAATCGCGGACGGTTACTTGCCGCCTATATGATGATCTATTATGTGGGAACGTTTTTAGGCCAATTGCTGGTTAGTAAAGTATCAACAGAATTGATGAACGTCCTGCCGTGGGTGACGGGTACTATCCTGGCGGGTGTTTTGCCACTGCTCTTTACGCGCATTGCTAATCAGCAGGGCGATGAACAGCAGTCTACGCCTATTGTCTCCATGCTGAGGTTGCGTCAGGCACGCCTGGGCGTTAATGGCTGCATTATTTCCGGGATCGTGCTGGGGTCTTTGTATGGCCTGATGCCGCTGTATCTCAACCATCAGGGGGTGAGCAACGCCAGCATTGGTTTCTGGATGGCGGTTCTGGTAAGTGCCGGTATTCTGGGGCAATGGCCGATTGGCCGTCTGGCGGATAAGCTGGGACGTCTGCTGGTTTTACGAGTCCAGGTCTTCGTGGTGATCGTCGGGAGTATCGCCATGCTGAATCAGGCGGCGATGGCGCCCGCGTTGTTTATGTTGGGTGCGGCAGGCTTTACCCTCTATCCGGTCGCGATGGCCTGGGCCTGTGAAAAGGTGGAACATCATCAGCTGGTCGCCATGAATCAGGCATTGTTATTGAGCTATACCGTGGGTAGCCTGCTGGGACCTTCGTTTACTGCGATGCTGATGCAGAATTATTCAGACAGCTTGCTGTTTATCATGATCGCCAGCGTATCGTTTATTTATTTACTGATGCTGTTGCGTAAGACGGGCCATACGCCCAATTCTATTGCGCACATTTGACCTGATTTAACAGAATATGAACAGGTTCCCATACATACTGTTTATGTATGCTTTATGGGAACCTGCATTATTTAATCGCACATGTCTGTCCTGAAAATAAAGTGTGCAGAAGGTTATAGTTTTACATCCTTCCGTTTCCGCTCGCTCATTTTACCGCGCATAATCCCACGCCTCATATATTGATAATCAAAAAGCTTCCACAAAGGATTGCATATGGCTGGTGTGCAGGAAAAACAATTGCGATGGTACAACATTGCATTGATGTCATTTATTACCGTCTGGGGTTTTGGTAACGTCGTTAACAACTATGCTAATCAGGGATTGGTTGTTGTTTCCTCCTGGATATTTATTTTCGCGCTCTATTTTATTCCTTATGCGTTGATCGTCGGGCAGCTTGGCTCAACCTTTAAAGAGGGTAAAGGCGGAGTCAGTACCTGGATTAAACATACCATGGGGCCAGGGTTGGCCTATCTTGCTGCCTGGACCTATTGGGTTGTTCATATACCTTATCTGGCGCAAAAACCGCAGGCTATTCTGATTGCGCTGGGATGGGCGCTGAAGGGCGATGGTTCGTTGATTAAAGAGTACACCGTCGTGGCGTTGCAGGGGCTGACGCTGGCGCTGTTTGTCTTTTTCATGTGGGTTGCGTCCCGTGGCATGAAGTCACTGAAAATTGTTGGGTCAGTTGCTGGCATCGCGATGTTTGTGATGTCCATTTTGTATGTCGTGATGGCGGTAACCGCACCTGCAATTACGGATGTGCAAATAGCGACAACCAATATCACCTGGGAATCGTTTATCCCACACATCGATTTTACCTACATTACCACGATCTCCATGCTGGTCTTTGCCGTGGGCGGTGCGGAGAAAATTTCGCCATATGTTAATCAGACACGTAATCCGGGCAAAGAATTTCCAAAAGGGATGCTCGTTCTGGCTGTTATGGTAGCGGTATGCGCGATTCTCGGGTCGCTGGCTATGGGAATGATGTTTGACTCCCGGCATATTCCAGATGACCTGATGACGAATGGTCAATATTACGCCTTCCAGAAATTGGGTGAGTATTATGGTATGGGTAATTCGCTGATGGTTATTTACGCGATTGCCAATACGCTGGGACAGATTGCGGCATTGGTATTTTCTATTGATGCACCGCTTAAAGTTCTGCTGGGTGATGCTGATCGTAAATATATTCCCGAGAGCCTGTGTAAAACCAATGCTTCCGGTACGCCGGTAAATGGTTATATTCTGACGCTGGTGCTGGTGGCGATTTTGATTATGTTGCCAACGCTGGGAATTGGCGACATGAACAACCTGTATAAATGGCTATTGAATCTTAACTCTGTCGTGATGCCATTGCGTTATTTATGGGTGTTTGTGGCGTTCATTGCCGTTATTCGCCTGGCGCAAAAATATAAATCGGAATATGTCTTTATTCGCAACCGCTCGCTTGCGATGAGCGTGGGGATCTGGTGCTTTGCCTTTACCGCATTTGCCTGTCTGACCGGGATCTTCCCGAAAATGGAAGCCTTTACCCCTGAGTGGACATTCCAGCTCACGCTGAATATCGTGACGCCATTTGTGCTGGTTGGACTGGGATTGATTTTCCCGCTACTGGCGAGAAGAGGACGCTAAAGACAAGTGTGGCAGAAGAGCAGGAGATAGTGATGCTATCTCCTGCTTTGCCTCTCAAAACAACGGGGACAGTTCTTTTGGGATGGCATACTGTTTGCCATCATAACGCAGTACCCAACTGGCTTTCCCCGGTTTATCCTTTGATGCGCACTGCTCGTTGGCGTCTGTATAGGCCGTTGATTCCACGTTTTTCTCGTTTACCCGAATATCGATGTACCCATTATGTGAATCAGGCGCAAGGGCAAGGGTGCGTTTAATATCGTGGAATGTTCCCACACAGTTCCCGTCCCATTCACCGGTGCTATTCTCAAGTACGATTGCGTTTAATACCGCCCGTAGTTGATTATTTTCAATAACAAACAGCGATAGCGCATCTTCACTAAAAGGATTTACACGGGAACTGCCGGTGCGGGCGACTCGTAAGCCAAATGCGGTCTGATCTGGGGTAACTTTCCAGCGCGCAGTATCCAGCGCCAGACCGGTAATTTGAATGGCATCGTCATTCATACGTTCGGGCAGGTGTAGCCGTTGTTTTACGTCGAGGCTTGTGGAATCCAGTACCAGAAGCTCCAGATCGCCAATGCGATCGTAATCGCTATATTGTTGTGCCATCAGCGGAATCGCCGCTAGGGTCAGTTCCGGGTGTGCTGGCCAGACACGGCAAATTGCGCTTTGCGGTGAGTTACCTGTGATATCGATAACCTGATTATGTTGTGTGAGTAGCTTGCCTTCCGCTGTCGGTTTTGCATCCGGCCACGCATGTTGCACAATGGCGTTGATATCACAGTTGCTGGCGGCATTTACGTATTGGACAGATAACAGCAACATGCCAGAAATGAATAACCGCATGGCGTCCTTTCCTTTAATTCGAGTGGTTGTCGCTTAGATAGCAAAACGGCTGCCGTTCAGGGCAGCCGTTTCGTGGTGGCTAAAACTCAATACATCACTTTATGTCCATATTGCTCGAGAATGCCCTTCACGCGCTCCATGGTCTCTTTCTTCGGTGGTTTGACGCCATCCAGTTTGTACTCTTCGCCCATTGCTACCCATTTGTGTTTGCCAAGCTCGTGGTAAGGCAGCAGCTCGATTTTTTCAACGTTACCCATATCGCGAGTAAATTCTCCGAGGCGGTGTGCGGAGTCATCGTCATCAGACCAGCCAGGTACGACAACATAGCGGATCCACACTTTGATGTCTTTGTTTGACAGGTAACGCGCGAACTCCAGCGTACGATGGTTAGATACGCCGACCAGATTCTGATGGATTTCATCGTTCATCTGTTTGAGATCGAGCATGACCAGGTCGGTGACTTCCAGCAGCTCATCGATCACCGGATCGTAGCGGCGAACAAAACCGTTGGTATCCAGACAGGTATGAATACCTTCTTTTTTACAAGCGCGGAACCAGTCACGTACGAATTCAGCTTGCAGGATAGCTTCGCCGCCAGACGCCGTCACGCCGCCGCCGGATGCGTTCATAAAGTGGCGATAGGTCACCACCTCTTTCATTAATTCGTCGACGGTGACTTCTTTACCGCCGTGTGTATCCCACGTGTCACGGTTATGGCAATACAGGCAGCGCATCAGGCAGCCCTGAAAGAAGGTAATAAAGCGGATGCCCGGGCCATCAACAGTGCCACAGGATTCAAAGGAGTGAATGCGACCAATAACTGACATTGCGGTGTTTCTCCAGGTGTGGCCCATCCGGGGCCAGTGTTAGTGCACAGTTATTAACTGTGTCGAGTCTGTTTTGGCTGCTATCCATACTTTTCGTCTTTCAAGCTGCATCTTTGTTAGCTTCCTTCGCTCACCCCAGTCACGTACTTCTGTATGCTCCAGGGGATTCACTCCGTTGCCGCCTCAATGCAACTCGAAATCCATCGAGTATATAAGTATAGATAGCTGACAAAGCAGGCTATTAAAAAGGCCCCACTTACGTGGAGCCTTTATTGTACGCTTTTTAAAGTACGATTTCAGTCAAAACCAATTACATGGTCTGAGTGAAGGTACGAGTAATAACGTCCTGCTGCTGTTCTTTAGTCAGGGAGTTAAAACGTACTGCGTAGCCAGAAACGCGGATGGTCAGCTGCGGATATTTTTCCGGATGTTCCATCGCATCCAGTAGCATTTCGCGGTTCATGACGTTCACGTTCAGGTGCTGACCACCTTCGATGGACGCTTCGTGGTGGAAGTAACCATCCATCAGACCAGCCAGGTTGGTCTTACGAACTTCGTCGTCTTTACCCAGTGCGTTCGGAACGATAGAGAAGGTGTAAGAAATACCATCTTTAGCGTAAGCAAACGGCAGTTTAGCAACGGAGGTCAGAGAGGCAACAGCACCTTTCTGGTCACGACCGTGCATTGGGTTAGCACCCGGTCCGAACGGCGCGCCAGCACGACGACCATCTGGGGTGTTACCAGTTTTCTTACCATAAACCACGTTAGAGGTGATGGTCAGAACAGACTGAGTCGGGATAGCGTTACGATAAGTAGTCAGTTTCTGAATTTTCTTCATGAAACGTTCTACCAGGTCAACCGCCATGTCATCAACGCGAGAGTCGTTGTTACCAAACTGCGGGTATTCGCCTTCGATTTCGAAGTCGATAGCCAGACCGTCTTCGTCACGAATCGGTTTAACTTTCGCATATTTGATTGCAGACAGGGAGTCAGCAGCAACGGACAGACCAGCGATACCACACGCCATGGTGCGGATAACGTCACGGTCGTGCAGCGCCATCAGAGAGGCTTCGTAGCTGTACTTGTCGTGCATGTAGTGGATAACGTTCAGCGCGGTGACGTACTGTTTAGCCAGCCAATCCATGAAGTGATCCATGCGATCCATAACTTCGTCGAAGTTCAGAACGTCGCCTTTGATCGGTTCAGATTTAGGACCAACCTGCATTTTCAGTTTTTCATCAACGCCACCGTTGATTGCGTACAGCATGGTTTTCGCCAGGTTTGCACGCGCACCGAAGAACTGCATTTGTTTACCAACAACCATCGGGCTTACGCAGCAAGCGATAGCGTAGTCGTCGTTGTTGAAGTCCGGACGCATCAGGTCATCGTTCTCGTACTGCAGAGAAGAGGTGTCGATGGACACTTTAGCGGCGAATTTCTTGAAGTTCAGAGGCAGTTTTTCAGACCACAGAACAGTGATGTTCGGCTCCGGAGAAGGACCCATGGTGTACAGGGTGTTCAGGAAGCGGAAGCTGTTTTTGGTAACCAGAGTACGGCCATCAACGCCCATACCACCGATTGATTCAGTTGCCCAAATCGGGTCACCGGAGAACAGTTCATCATATTCAGGAGTACGCAGGAAACGAACCATACGCAGTTTCATGACCAGGTGGTCGATCATTTCCTGTGCGTCTTGCTCGGTGATTTTGCCTGCTTTCAGGTCACGTTCGATGTAAGCATCCAGGAAGGTGGATACGCGACCGAAGGACATTGCTGCACCGTTCTGAGATTTAACTGCGGCCAGGTAGCCGAAGTAAGTCCACTGGATAGCTTCCTGAGCGTTGGTAGCCGGACCAGAGATATCGCAGCCATATTTAGCAGCCATTTCTTTGATCTGACCCAGAGCGCGGTGCTGTTCAGCGATTTCTTCACGCAGACGGATAGTTGCTTCCAGGTTTACGCCGTTTTCCAGATCGGACTGCAGAGAGACGAACTGAGCGTATTTGTCTTTCATCAGGTAGTCGATACCGTACAGCGCAACGCGACGGTAGTCACCGATGATACGGCCACGGCCATACGCATCTGGCAGACCAGTCAGAACACCGGATTTACGGCAGTTCAGAATGTCTTTGGTGTAAACATCGAATACGCCCTGGTTGTGGGTTTTGCGGTATTCGGTGAAGATTTTTTTCAGCATCGGGTCCAGTTCGCGATTGTACGCTTTGCAGGAACCTTCAACCATTTTGATGCCGCCAAACGGAATGATCGCACGTTTCAGCGGAGCTTCAGTCTGCAGACCAACAATCTTCTCGAGCGCTTTGTTGATGTAGCCAGCGTCGTGAGAAGTGATGGTAGAAGCAACGGAGGTGTCAAAGTCAACAGGCGCGTGAGTGCGGTTTTCCTGTTTAACGCCTTCCATCACGCTGTCCCACAGTGCAGTGGTCGCATCAGTTGCGCCAGCCAGGAAGGACTCGTCACCCTCATACGGAGTGTAGTTTTTCTGAATGAAGTCACGTACGTTTACTTCATTCTGCCAATCACCTTTGGTAAAACCTTCCCAGGCTGTGGCTAACTTTTCATTAAGCTCGGACATGTAACACCTACCTTCTTAAGTGGATTTTTTATTTACTGCGTGTAATGGGCATCAACAGATTAATGATGATCGTTACCACGCAGATAAATGACCCAGTATGTCAACCCGACCAACAAACCGCCGCCGATAATGTTACCGATCGTAACCGGAATCAGGTTATCGGTGATGAAATTCATCACGGTCAGGTGAGAAAAATTCTCCGGAGAAGACCCAACTGCGGTCCAGAATTCCGGGGTGGCGAAATCGCGTATTACAATACCCATAGGGATCATAAACATGTTTGCGATACTGTGCTCAAAACCGCTGGCAACAAACATTGCGACCGGTAATACCATGATAAACGCTTTGTCCATCAGGCTGCGGCCCGAGTAGCTCATCCATACGGCCAGACACACCATCAGGTTAGCCAGGATACCAAGGCTCACTGCCTCAACAAAAGTATGGTGCACTTTGTGGTCGGCTGTTTGCAGAACGTTGAGCCCCCATGCGCCGTTGGCGGTCATATACTCGCCAGAAAGCCACATGAGTAACACAAAGATCAGGGCGCCAATCAGGTTGCCGACATAAACGTTAAGCCAGTTTTTCGCTAACTGACCCCAGGTAATACGACCACTGGCTTTAGCAACGACGATCAGTACGGTTGAAGTGAAGAGGTCTGCACCGCAGACAACACAAAGGATCAGCCCCAAGGAAAAGCAGATACCACCTACTAATTTCGCCATGCCGAAAGGCATAGTACCAGTGCCGGTTGTGGCGGTGATATAGAAAACAAAGGCAATTGAAATGAATACACCGGCAGTAATTGCCAGATAGAACGTCTTAAGCGGATGTTTCGTTGCTTTATAGACGCCTGCTTCTTCGGCAACTTTGGCCATTGCAGCAGGTAGAATAAGATCAAAAGGGTTGTCAGCTTTCACACTAACTCTCTCTTTATTAAGTCGGCGACGAGATACTAACAAAGCATTATAGATGAGAATTTGATATAGATCATATCTCGCCTGGCTTATAGGCCCGTAAGACGCATGGTTTTTATGCAATTACGGTGTAACATGTTGATTATCCATATAAAAATAAATTTTAAAAATTATAAAGTGAGTTGAATTTTTTCTTTCAGCCTCCTATGGGACGGTTAATTAAAATGGAGTAATTGAGATAAAAAACCACATTAATAAGCTAATTTTTTTAATATCAACTACTAATATTTAACCTTGCTTTTACATTTATTTTTTGGTTTGACCAAAATAAAAAACGGGGCGCTTTAAGCGCCCCGTAATATAGCTCAGACAATACATTTAGCCTACTCGAGGCAAGTTGTTTGTCACTATTTTGACCAGTGTGCCGCTTTCGCGCGTTGCAATTTCTCATAGGCTTTCAGCAGAGACTGATGTGCCGGGAATGCGTGCAGATCGCTGTCTACTGGCTGAAGTCCATAAAACGGCGCTTCACCACTCAGTGCCGCACTTGCCGCTTCAACTGCCTCAGCGCCGTACATGCGGACGAATGCGTTCAGATACTGCAGCGGCTGACGGTCTTCTTCCTGAGACAGTAGCAACAATGTTTGTAGGCAGCGATAGTAGTTTGCACGTTCCGCGCTAAAGACGGAGGCGTTAAATTCCATCGTCCATTCGGTCCACACCAGGGCCTGCTCCAGATCGCCACCGGCCAGCGCCAGCATAACTTTAAGCTCGCCAATACGCAGGGTGTACCAACCGTTATCCGCACCGGTCGCCAGACCGAGTAGCTCGCGCACGCGGGTGAAGTCGTCAAAACCTTCTTCATCCAACTGTTCAATCAGATTGAGGTAGTCTTCTTTATCCCACTCACTGCCTGGCAGAGAGAGAATGGTGTCACGCAGATGGGTGCCCATAGCGTTGTTGGCTAACCACAGATCTTCTGCCGGATAGATGTCAGACATTCCCGGAACAATAATGCGGCACGCGTAAACGCCCAGGTGCTCATAGTCAGCGATATACACTTCTTTATCTTCAGCATTGAAGATGGCCATCAGGGTGGCGAACTCTTCTTCCGTGGTGCCGGAGAAATTCCAGTCAACGAACGGATAGTCGGCATCCTGCTTGAACAGATCCCAGGAGATCAGACCGCTGGAATCGATGAAGTGAGTTTCAAGGTTGGTATGTTCTGCCACTTCCTCATCGTCGAAGGTCGGTGGGGTGAAGACATCAAGATCCTTCAGACCACGGCCCTGCAGCAGTTCAGTCACGGTACGCTCCAGCGCAACGCCGAAATCCGGGTGTGCGCCGAAGGAGGCAAAGCAGGTACCGTTGGCCGGGTTGAACAGGACAACGCAAATCACCGGATACTTGCCGCCCAGCGAGCCATCGTAGGCAAAAATTGGGAAACCTTCCGCTTCCAGTGTGGCGATGGACTCCACCACTGCCGGATAGCGCGCCATCACCTCGGCCGGGATTTCCGGCAGGCTGATGCTTTCGGCGATAATACGGTTCTTCACATGGCGCTCAAAGACTTCAGACAGGCCCTGAACGCGAGCTTCGTTAGGTGTGTTACCCGCAGACATGCCGTTAGAAACATACAGGTTGCCGATAATATTCATCGGAATGTAGACGGTCTGGTTATCAGACTGGCGGGTAAACGGCAGGCCACAGACGCCACGCTCTTCATTACCAGACTGTAGATCGATAAGCATGCTGCCGGCCAGTTCGTTATCTGGATCGTAAAACGCACGCAGACGTGCATCCAGTAAACCTTCTGGAACATCGTCGTCTTCAGTCAGCGGGAACCATTTTTCGTTCGGATAATGCACGAACGGGCCATTGGCGATAGTTTCGCCCAGCCAGAAATCTGCAAAGAAGTAGTTAGTCGACAGACGCTCAAAGTATTCACCCAGCGCAGAAGCCAGCGCCGCTTTTTTTGTCGCACCTTTACCGTTGGTGAAGCACAGCGCGCATTCTTTGTCGCGAATATGTACAGACCAGACGTTAGGGACGGGATTCAACCACGAAGCTTCTTCAATTTGAAAACCAAGGTCGAGTAATTTTTGCTGGAAGCGAGCGATGGAGTCTTCCAGAGCGGCATCTTTGCCGGGAATAAATGTTTGCGTCATGAAAATCACTTTTGTCGTACGGAAAGCGCGCAATGATACGGGTTTTCAATGAACGGCGCTATCGCCGCCGGAGCCCATGCGTAAATAAAAGCATTGGCTATGCTTTCTTACAGCCAATCACGTTTAGAGCATATTAATGAAAGCTTTCGATTTACACCGTATGGCGCTTGATAAGGTGCCCATGGATTTTCTGGGGGAAGTTGCGCTACGCAGCCTTTACACCTTTATATTGGTTTTTCTGTTTTTAAAAATCACCGGACGTCGTGGCGTACGCCAGATGTCGCTTTTTGAAGTCCTTATCATCCTTACGCTGGGTTCCGCCGCGGGAGACGTGGCGTTTTATGACGATGTTCCGATGCTGCCGGTGCTGGTGGTCTTTATTACTCTTGCTGTGCTGTATCGGCTGGTAATGTGGCTAATGGCGCATAGTGAAAAAATGGAGGACCTTCTGGAGGGCAAACCCGTCGTGATCATTGAAGACGGCGAGCTGGCATGGTCAAAGCTCAATAGCGCCAATATGACGGAATTTGAATTCTTTATGGAACTGCGTTTGAACGGCGTGGAGCAATTGGGACAAGTGAAACTGGCTATTCTGGAGACGAATGGGCAAATCAGCGTCTACTTCTTTGCCGATGAAGACGTAAAGCCGGGGCTCAGTATTTTGCCTAAACGTTGTACGCAACGATTTAAAGTAATGCCTGAAGCAGGGGACTATGCCTGCATACGTTGTAGCGAAGTGGTGCAAATGAAGGCCGGAGATCATCAATTATGTCCGCGCTGTGCAAATCCAGAATGGTCGAAGGCCAGCCGGGCAAAACGGGTTACCTGACAGCAAAAATCTCGGTTTTTACCCGTCAATCCGATAGATTCTGTTGTGTGACCGATGACACATTTTTACCCTTGCCAGTTTTACCCATTGCGGCGCGTGTCACTGAATGATAAAACCGATATCCACAGGAATAACTTATACCAATGTCTGTCACCGGATTATCGTCAATGACAGGATGTTGATTGGACAACAACACAACGTGGTGAGGGGAAATGGCTCAGGTCTTCAATTTTAGTTCAGGTCCGGCAATGTTACCGGCAGAAGTACTTAAACTGGCTCAACAGGATCTTTGTGACTGGAACGGTCTTGGCACGTCAGTGATGGAAATTAGCCACCGTGGCAAAGAATTCATCCAGGTCGCAGAGGAAGCGGAGCAGGATTTTCGCGATCTTCTCAGCATCCCCTCCAACTATAAAGTGTTGTTCTGCCATGGCGGTGGTCGCGGGCAGTTCGCGGGTATCCCGTTAAATATTCTGGGCGATAAAACCACCGCGGATTACGTCGATGCCGGTTATTGGGCCGCCAGCGCAATTAAAGAAGCGAAAAAATACTGCACGCCAAACGTTATTGATGCCAAAGTCACCGTGGACGGCCTGCGTGCTGTTAAGCCGATGAGTGAATGGCAACTTTCTGATAACGCGGCATACCTGCACTATTGCCCGAACGAAACCATCGATGGCATTGCGATCGATGAAACGCCGAATTTTGCCAGCAACGTTGTGGTCACGGCGGATCTGTCCTCTACCATTCTTTCCGCACCGCTTGACGTTAGTCGTTATGGCGTAATTTATGCCGGGGCACAGAAAAATATCGGCCCGGCCGGTCTGACGATTGTCATCGTCCGTGAAGATTTGCTGGGTAAAGCTCATGTCTCATGCCCGTCAATCCTCGACTATACCGTGCTGAATGACAACGATTCCATGTTCAATACGCCGCCAACCTTTGCCTGGTATCTGTCTGGCCTGGTCTTTAAATGGCTGAAAAAGCAGGGCGGTGTTAATGCGATGGATAAAATTAACCAGCAAAAAGCGGAATTGCTCTACGGCGTAATCGATAACAGCGATTTCTACCGTAACGATGTAGCGAAATCCAACCGTTCACGCATGAACGTACCGTTCCAGTTGGCTGACAGCGCATTGGATAAACTGTTCCTGGAAGAGTCTTTTGCTGCGGGCCTGCACGCGCTGAAAGGGCATCGTGTAGTCGGCGGTATGCGTGCGTCCATCTACAATGCCATGCCGCTTGAAGGTGTTAAAGCACTGACCGATTTCATGGTCGATTTCGAACGCCGCCGCGGCTAATCTGCTGTACTTTTCATCCCCACAGCCCGTCTGTGGGGTTTTTATGTCTGTTTTTGAGAGTCGAGTTTCATGGAATCCCTGACGTTACAACCCATTGCGCGGGTGGATGGCACCATCAATCTGCCTGGATCCAAAAGTGTTTCTAACCGCGCTTTGCTGCTGGCTGCATTAGCCAATGGCACCACTGTCCTGACCAATCTGCTGGACAGCGATGATGTTCGCCATATGCTCAATGCTCTGAATGCGTTAGGGATTAGCTATACCCTTTCTGCCGATCGTACCCGCTGCGAGATAATTGGCAATGGCGGTGCGTTGCACGCAGAAGGTGCAGTTGAGCTGTTCCTTGGCAACGCCGGAACCGCAATGCGCCCGCTGGCCGCAGCGTTATGTCTGGGCAGCAATGACATCGTGCTGACGGGCGAACCGCGCATGAAAGAGCGCCCGATTGGCCATCTGGTTGATGCGCTGCGCCAGGGCGGAGCCAAAATTGACTATCTGGAGCAGGAAAACTATCCACCTTTACGTCTGCGCGGTGGCTTTACCGGAGGCCAGGTTGAGGTAGACGGTAGCGTTTCCAGCCAGTTCCTCACTGCGTTGCTGATGACTGCGCCGCTGGCGCCGCAGGATACGACGATCGCAATTAAAGGTGACCTGGTATCCAAACCTTACATTGATATCACACTGAACCTGATGAAAACGTTTGGTGTTGAAATTGAAAATCAAAACTACCAGCGCTTTGTCGTGAAGGGGCAGCAGCAGTATCAGTCACCGGGTGCATACCTGGTTGAAGGTGATGCTTCTTCCGCTTCCTATTTCCTTGCGGCGGGTGCTATTAAAGGCGGTACGGTAAAAGTTACCGGGATTGGCCGCAACAGCATGCAGGGTGATATTCGTTTTGCCGATGTACTGGAGAAAATGGGTGCAACCATTACATGGGGCGACGATTTTATTGCCTGTACTCACGGCGAGTTGAACGCAGTGGATATGGATATGAACCATATTCCTGATGCGGCGATGACCATTGCAACGGCGGCGCTGTTCGCTAAAGGCACCACGACATTACGTAATATCTACAACTGGCGCGTCAAAGAGACCGATCGTCTGTTCGCGATGGCGACGGAGTTACGCAAAGTGGGCGCGGAAGTGGAAGAGGGGCATGACTTTATCCGCATCACCCCGCCTGCAACATTGCAATTTGCGGACATCGCGACCTACAACGATCACCGCATGGCGATGTGTTTCTCGCTGGTGGCGCTGTCTGACACGCCGGTGACCATTCTTGACCCAAAATGTACCGCCAAAACCTTCCCGGATTATTTCGAACAGTTGGCTCGTATTAGTACATCTGCCTGATTTTATTGCCGCACTTTCGGGTGCGGCACATTCTGACATCTCCGATTGCCTATTTATTCTACACTCAGCTTCAATGATTCTGCATTTTTCACACAAAGATAACGATCGTTGGCGTTGGCGCGTATAATGCGCGGCGTTCACGTTAATGTACGCCCTTTTAAGGAGAAAAAGATGACGGCAATTGCCCCGGTTATTACCATTGATGGCCCAAGTGGTGCAGGTAAAGGCACCTTGTGCAAGGCAATGGCGGAAGCATTGCAGTGGCATCTGTTAGATTCAGGCGCGATCTACCGCGTACTGGCGCTCGCAGCGTTACATCACCATGTTGATGTCACATCTGAAGATGCTCTGGTACCGCTTGCCTCACACCTTGATGTGCGTTTTATCTCAACAGACGGCAACCTGGAAGTCATTCTTGAAGGTGAAGATGTCAGCGGTGAAATACGTACTCAGGAAGTAGCGAATGCCGCCTCTCAGGTTGCGGCGTTTCCCCGCGTGCGTGAAGCGTTATTACGTCGTCAACGCGCATTTCGCGAATCCCCAGGTCTGATTGCTGATGGACGTGATATGGGCACCGTGGTGTTTCCGGATGCGCCGGTGAAAATTTTTCTGGACGCCTCCTCGCAAGAACGTGCGCATAGACGTATGCTACAGTTGCAGGAGAAGGGCTTTAGTGTTAACTTTGAACGCCTTTTGGCCGAGATCGAAGAACGCGATTATCGCGATCGTAATCGTGCTGTAGCGCCGCTGGTTCCCGCTGCTGATGCTTTAGTTTTGGATTCAACCCGATTAAGCATTGAGCAAGTGATTGAAAAAGCGTTACAATACGCGCGCCAAAAACTGGCTCTCGCTTAAGTGCGACCGAATTTGCAGTACCCCCGTTGCAATGGATTGACAGCGGGTATGTTAAACAACCCCATCCGGCATGGAGCCAGGTGGACGTTAAATATGAAACCTGAAGATTAAACATGACTGAATCTTTTGCTCAACTGTTTGAAGAATCCTTAAAAGAAATCGAAACCCGTCCGGGTTCCATCGTTCGTGGTGTTGTTGTTGCTATCGACAAAGACGTAGTACTGGTTGACGCTGGTCTGAAATCTGAGTCCGCCATTCCGGCAGAGCAGTTCAAAAACGCCCAGGGCGAGCTGGAAATCCAGGTTGGTGACGAAGTTGACGTTGCTCTGGATGCAGTAGAAGACGGCTTCGGTGAAACCCTGCTGTCCCGTGAAAAAGCTAAACGTCACGAAGCTTGGATCACGCTGGAAAAAGCTTACGAAGAAGCTGCAACCGTTACTGGTGTTATCAATGGCAAAGTCAAGGGTGGCTTCACTGTTGAGCTGAATGGTATTCGCGCGTTCCTGCCGGGTTCCCTGGTAGACGTTCGTCCGGTCCGCGACACGCTGCACCTGGAAGGCAAAGAGCTTGAATTCAAAGTAATCAAGCTGGATCAGAAGCGTAACAACGTTGTTGTTTCCCGTCGTGCCGTTATCGAATCCGAAAACAGCGCAGAACGCGATCAGCTGCTGGAAAACCTGCAGGAAGGCATGGAAGTTAAAGGTATCGTTAAGAACCTCACTGACTACGGTGCATTCGTTGATCTGGGTGGCGTTGACGGCCTGCTGCACATCACCGACATGGCATGGAAACGCGTTAAGCATCCGAGCGAAATCGTAAACGTTGGCGACGAAATCACTGTTAAAGTGCTGAAGTTCGACCGCGAGCGTACTCGTGTATCTCTGGGCCTGAAACAGCTGGGCGAAGATCCATGGGTAGCTATCGCTAAGCGTTATCCGGAAGGTACCAAACTGACTGGTCGCGTGACCAACCTGACCGACTACGGCTGCTTCGTTGAAATCGAAGAAGGCGTTGAAGGCCTGGTTCACGTTTCCGAAATGGATTGGACCAACAAAAACATCCACCCGTCCAAAGTTGTTAACGTTGGCGATGTAGTGGAAGTTATGGTTCTGGATATCGACGAAGAACGTCGTCGTATCTCCCTGGGTCTGAAGCAGTGCAAAAACAACCCATGGCAGCAGTTCGCGGAAACCCACAACAAGGGTGACCGTGTTGAAGGTAAAATCAAGTCTATCACTGACTTCGGTATCTTCATCGGCCTGGACGGCGGCATCGACGGCCTGGTTCACCTGTCTGACATCTCCTGGAACGTTGCAGGCGAAGAAGCAGTTCGTGAATACAAAAAAGGCGACGAAATCGCAGCAGTTGTTCTGCAGGTTGACGCAGAGCGTGAGCGTATCTCTCTGGGCGTTAAACAGCTCGCAGAAGATCCGTTCAACAACTGGGTTGCACTGAACAAGAAAGGCGCAATCGTAAACGGTAAAGTCACTGCAGTTGACGCTAAAGGCGCAACCGTAGAACTGGCTGACGGCGTTGAAGGTTACCTGCGCGCTTCTGAAGCTTCACGTGACCGCGTTGAAGATGCAACTCTGGTTCTGAGCGTAGGCGACGACGTTGAAGCTAAATTCACCGGCGTTGATCGTAAGAACCGTGCAATCAGCCTGTCTGTTCGTGCTAAAGACGAAGCTGATGAGAAAGATGCAATCGCAACTGTTAACAAACAGGAAGATGCTAACTTCTCTAACAACGCAATGGCTGAAGCTTTCAAAGCAGCTAAAGGCGAGTAATATCGAGTGCTCTAAATCCTTTGTGCTGTTAACGGCACAAAGGGTGACGAGTAGCTTGACAGATTACAGGATTCGTCCTGTAATCAATGACAAAGGGCGGCTACGGCCGCCCTTAATCAATGCAGCAGCTAATTATGCCTTTAAGGAACCGGAGGAATCATGACCAAGTCAGAATTGATTGAAAGACTTGCAACCCAGCAACCTCATATTCCCGCGAAAGCGGTTGAAGATGCAGTTAAAGAGATGCTGGAACATATGGCCTCGACTCTTGCGCAGGGCGAGCGTATTGAAATCCGCGGTTTCGGCAGCTTCTCTTTGCATTACCGCGCACCACGCACCGGACGTAATCCGAAGACCGGCGATAAAGTGGATCTGGAAGGGAAATACGTTCCGCACTTTAAACCAGGTAAAGAACTGCGCGATCGCGCCAATATTTACGGTTAAGTTTTTAGCGAGACTTAACGCCGAGAAAAGCACCCAAATGGGTGCTTTTTTCATTTCTGTCCACCTATCCTGGAATCCTCATCCCAGTTAATTTGTACGTTACAACCATCACTAAATGTCTGCGGAACTCAGGTCGTATAACGATAAATTGATGCCAGACAACCGTCGAAGAGTACTGCACACTCCCTGTAACAGGGAGGTGATTGATGAAAATAACAACGGTGAGTATCTGCGCATTACTCGGCATTCTCCCACTCATGCTATTACCTATGCTGCCAGGCATGTTGTGTATCGGCATTGTATTTTGTCTGGCATGTCTGCTCTGTTTTCTCCCCTACAAATATATGCGTTCCGCCGGACTAACCCTGCTGTTTTTTCTTTGGGGAATCCTGGCCGCGAAAGAGGCTATGTGGGCCGGTAATACGCTGCCTGCGAAAACCCAGCAAGCCATTGTGCGGATAACCGGAACTGACAATATGACAACGCACTACGGCCAGATCACTCACCTTCAGGGGAAACGAATCTTTCCTGCGCAAGGAATCGTCTTGTACGGGCAGTATTTACCCGGTGATGTTTGTGCGGGTCAGACATGGGCGATGACGTTGAAAGTCCGAGCTGTACACGGTCAATTAAACGAAGGCGGATTTGATAGCAAGCGTCACGCATTGGCGCAGCATCAACTGCTGACGGGACGATTCTTGCAGGCTTCGGTAATCACACCACAATGCAGTTTGCGTTCGCGGTATCTCGCCTCGCTGAAAACGGCACTCACCGACTTTCCCTGGCAGCAGGTCATACTGGGTCTGGGAATGGGGGAGCGCTTGTCTGTGTCACAAGAGGTGAAAACGATTATGCGTGATACCGGCACGGCTCATTTGATGGCTATCTCCGGGCTGCATATTGCGTTTGCAGCATTACTGGCCGCAGGATTGATTCGTGCTGGACAGTTTTTTATGCCAACAAGGTGGATTTGCTGGCAGATGCCATTAGTGGGTGGGATTGTCTGCGCCACATTTTATGCCTGGCTGACGGGGCTGCAACCCCCGGCATTACGAACGGTTGTTGCGCTGCTAGTCTGGGGGGCGCTGAGACTTAGCGGCAGGCAGTGGAGTGGATGGTCGGTCTGGATCTGCTGTCTGGCAGCCATCGTGGTGGTGGATCCTGTTGCTGTTCTTTCGCAAAGCCTATGGTTGTCTGCATCCGCCGTTGCGGCACTGCTGTTCTGGTACCAATGGGTACCGCTCCCGGACTGGCCGCTGTCGCGTGCTGGACGTCAATTTCTGGCGCTGGCTCATCTGCAATTGGGTATTACGCTTCTGCTTTTTCCCGTGCAAATCGCAATGTTTCACGGTTTTAGTCTGACCTCGTTTCTGGCTAATTTGTTTGCCGTCCCTTTGGTCACGTTTGTTTCCGTACCCTTGATATTAGCAGGCATGATCATGCATTTAGCCGGGACGGTGATGGTTGAATCAAGCCTGTGGTATCTAGCGGATCGTTCTCTGGCGCTGCTATTTTGGGGGCTCAGAAGTCTGCCTCAAGGGTGGATCAATATTGATGCGCGCTGGCAATGGCTGGCATTTTTACCCGGAATGATGATTATCGCATGGCGACTAAATATCTTGCGTACGCTACCGGTGATCTGTTTCTCTGTGCTCCTTTTGCTGAGTGGGCCGCTTTGGCGTGCACCGCGTACTGATGTGTGGCAAGTGCATATGCTGGATGTCGGGCAGGGGCTGGCGATGGTGATCGCGCGAAATGGGAAAGCGCTGCTTTACGATACCGGTCTGGCATGGCCTGAAGGCGATAGCGCACAACAGCTGATTATTCCCTGGTTGCGTTGGCATAATCTGGAGCCAGAAGGAATTATTTTAAGCCATGAGCACATGGATCACCGCGGCGGGTTGCACTCCTTACAACAAGCCTGGCCGTCGCTATGGGTAAGAAGTTCGCTGAGCTGGAAAGGTCATCTCCCGTGTTTTCGCGGAGAGCATTGGCAATGGCAAGGGTTAACCTTCAGTGCGCACTGGCCTGTGCGTGGAAATACAGACCAGGGGAATAACCACTCCTGCGTGGTTAAGGTCGATGACGGATATCAGAGTATTCTGCTGACCGGCGATATCGAATCTCCTGCTGAACAAAAAATGCTAAGTCACTATTGGCAGCACCTACAGTCGACGGTGATGCAGGTTCCACATCATGGCAGCAATACTTCATCATCACTGGCACTCATTCAGCGGGTTGACGGGCAGGTCGCACTCGCCTCTGCATCCCGTTACAACGCCTGGCGTCTGCCGTCCTGGAAAGTGAAGCAACGTTATCGGCAACAAAATTATCAATGGCTGGATACCCCCCATCAGGGGCAGATTACGCTGGATTTTTATCAAAAAAACTGGCGCATACGCAGCATGCGGGATCAGATTTTACCTCGTTGGTATCATCAGTGGTTTGGCGTGTCGGAGGATAACGGGTAGAATATGCGGCTATTCTAACAAATGCTGGTTTTTTGAATGCATAACGATAAAGATCTCTCTACGTGGCAGACGTTTCGCCGACTATGGCCAACCATAGCGCCTTTTAAATCGGGTCTGATCGTGGCGGGTATAGCGTTAGTCCTTAACGCGGCCAGCGATACCTTCATGTTATCGCTCCTTAAACCATTACTGGATGATGGTTTTGGTAAAACGGATCGCTCGGTGCTGCTGTGGATGCCGCTGGTGGTCATTGGGCTGATGATAGTTCGTGGCTTAACCAGCTATGTCTCCAGCTACTGTATCTCATGGGTGTCAGGCAAAGTGGTCATGACCATGCGCCGCCGCCTGTTTGGCCATATGATGGGCATGCCCGTCTCCTTTTTTGATAAACAGTCTACAGGGACATTGTTATCGCGTATTACCTATGATTCAGAACAGGTTGCGTCATCGTCTTCCGGCGCGCTGATCACCGTGGTGCGTGAAGGGGCCTCAATTATTGGCCTGTTTATCATGATGTTCTATTACAGCTGGCAGCTGTCACTGATCCTGATTGTACTGGCGCCAATTGTGTCAGTGGCAATCCGTGTGGTTTCCAAGCGCTTTCGTAGCATCAGTAAAAACATGCAAAACACCATGGGTCAGGTTACGACCAGTGCGGAGCAGATGCTGAAAGGCCACAAAGAAGTTCTGATTTTTGGTGGTCAGGAAGTTGAAACCAAGCGCTTTGATAAGGTCAGCAACAAGATGCGTTTGCAGGGTATGAAGATGGTTTCCGCTTCTTCTATCTCCGACCCTATCATCCAGCTGATTGCGTCTTTGGCACTGGCCTTCGTGTTATATGCGGCTAGCTTCCCAAGCGTAATGGAAAACCTGACAGCAGGGACAATTACGGTTGTCTTCTCCTCAATGATCGCATTAATGCGTCCGTTGAAATCGCTGACCAACGTCAACGCGCAGTTCCAGCGCGGTATGGCGGCATGCCAGACCTTATTTACGATTCTGGATAGCGAACAGGAGAAAGATGAAGGTAAACGTGTGATCGAGCGTGCTACCGGCGATCTCGAGTTCCGCAACGTGACTTTCACTTATCCGGGACGTGAAGTACCGGCTCTGCGTAACATCAACCTGAATATTCCCGCGGGTAAAACTGTTGCTCTGGTCGGCCGTTCGGGCTCAGGGAAATCCACCATCGCCAGCCTGATTACGCGCTTCTACGATATTGATGAAGGGCAGATTCTGATGGACGGACACGATCTGCGCGAATATACCCTGGCATCACTGCGCGATCAGGTTGCGTTGGTTTCGCAGAATGTGCACTTGTTTAACGATACGGTTGCCAACAACATCGCCTACGCTCGTACCGATATGTACAGCCGTGAGCAGATCGAAAAAGCGGCACAGATGGCCTACGCCATGGATTTCATCAACAAGATGGATAATGGCCTGGATACGGTGATTGGTGAAAACGGCGTCCTGCTTTCCGGCGGACAACGTCAGCGTATCGCTATCGCCCGTGCCTTGTTGCGTGACAGCCCAATTCTGATCCTTGATGAAGCAACATCGGCTCTTGATACTGAATCTGAACGCGCGATTCAGTCTGCGCTGGATGAGCTACAGAAAAACCGTACTTCTCTGGTCATTGCTCACCGTCTTTCAACCATTGAACAAGCCGACGAAATCATCGTGGTGGAGGATGGTCTGATTGTCGAACGCGGAACCCATAGCGAGCTGATTGAGCAGCGCGGGGTGTATGCGCAATTACACAAAATGCAATTTGGTCAATGATCGCACGTATCTGGTCTGGTGAATCGCCGCTGTGGCGATTGTTACTTCCACTCTCCTGGCTGTATGGCCTGGTGAGTGGCGCGATCCGCTTATGCTACAAGTTGGGGCTTAAACGCGCATGGCGCGCGCCAGTCCCGGTAGTGGTGGTCGGAAACCTTACCGCGGGCGGAAACGGTAAAACGCCGGTGGTGATTTGGTTGGTTGAACAACTGCGACAACGCGGGATTCGCGTGGGTGTGGTGTCGCGTGGTTATGGCGGGAAAGCGACTGCTTACCCGCTGTTGCTAACCGCTGATACTACTACCGCAGAAGCGGGCGATGAACCTGTGCTGATCGCCCAACGTACCGGCGTGCCGGTAGCGGTATCCCCGGTAAGATCGGATGCGGTAAAAGCCATTTTGGCCCAACACGACGTGCAGATTATTGTGACGGACGATGGACTACAGCACTATCGTCTGGCGCGAGATGTTGAAATCGTAGTCATTGACGGCGAACGTCGGTTTGGCAACGGCTGGTGGCTTCCCGCTGGTCCAATGCGGGAACGCGCAGGTCGCCTTAAATCGGTGGATGCAACTATTGTTAACGGTGGCGTTGCGCAACCAGGGGAAATCCCTATGCGACTTGAACCGGGGCTGGCCGTTAATTTACGTACAGGTGAACGCCGTGATGTGGCGCAATTGTCCAATATTGTCGCCATGGCGGGCATTGGTCATCCACCGCGTTTTTTTGCCACGCTGAAAGCATGTGGTGCCAGCGTGCAAAAAAGCATTGCGCTGGCAGACCATCAGTCTCTGACCTACAGTGACGTCAGTGCGTTTGTAGACGCCGGGCAAACGCTGGTCATGACGGAAAAAGATGCGGTTAAGTGCCGGGCATTTGCCGATGAAAACTGGTGGTATTTACCCGTTGATGCACATTTGTCAGGCGATCGGCCTGATGTATTGCTGAATAGCTTAATCTCGCTGACTCGCTAACTGATTCACGCTGCGGCAGCGAATCAATTATGAGGCCATAAATGTCGTTGCCGCGCCTTTCTCTGACGGATGCCCGTCATCTTCACCTTGCTGCTCAAGGTCTGCTGAAAAAAACACGCCGCCGGGCAACCCCGGCAGATATTCTCGCGACCATTTCGCGCATGTCGTTACTGCAAATCGACACCATCAATATTGTGGCGCGCAGTCCTTACCTGGTGCTGTTTAGTCGTTTAGGCGATTATTCCCCCCAATGGCTGGACGACTCGTTACAGCAGGGCGAACTGATGGAATACTGGGCGCACGAGGCCTGTTTTTTGCCGCGCAGCGATTTTATGCTGATACGTCACCGCATGCTGGCCCCGGAGAATATGGGCTGGAAATATAAAGCGGCGTGGATGAAAGAACATGCGCATGAGATTGAGCAACTGCTCCAGCACATCCAGCATAACGGGCCGGTACGCTCAGCTGATTTTGAGCATCCACGCAAAGGGACCAGCGGCTGGTGGGAATGGAAACCGCAGAAGCGTCATCTTGAAGGGTTGTTCACCGCCGGGAAAGTGATGGTCGTGGAACGGCGTAATTTCCAGCGAGTGTATGATTTAACCCATCGCGTCATGCCGCACTGGGACGATGAACGCGACCCACTTTCGCAGGAAGATGCGGAAAGTGTCATGCTGGATAACAGCGCCCGCAGTCTGGGGATTTTCCGCGAACAATGGCTGGCAGACTACTACCGCCTGAAGCGCCCGGCGCTAAAAAACTGGTGCAACGAACGGGCGGAACAGCGGCAGATTATTCCTGTCGACGTTGAGGGGCTGGGAACTTTGTGGCTGCATAGCCACCTTCAGCCGCTGCTTGAACAGGCGCTGGCGGGCAAATTAACGGCGACCCACAGTGCAGTATTATCACCTTTTGATCCGGTGGTCTGGGATCGTAAACGGGCAGAGCAGCTATTCGATTTTAGCTACCGGCTGGAGTGTTATACGCCAGCACCGAAACGTCAGTATGGTTATTTTGTCTTGCCGTTGCTGCATCGTGGACAGTTGGTTGGGCGGATGGATGCCAAAATGCACCGCAAAACAGGTGTGCTGGACGTTATTTCGCTGTGGTTACAGGATGGGGTTAAGCCTGGAGTGACGTTGCAAAAAGGATTGTTTCAGGCGATTGACGATTTTGCCCGCTGGCAACAGGCAACACGCGTGACGCTGGGACGTTATCCTGAAGGTTTATTTGCTGATGCACGCCATGGTTGGGAAATAGACCCAGCCCTTTAAGCGATTATGTTAATATTTACGGATTCACAATCCGGTCCATCTGGAGGAACTATGGATCATCGTCTGCTTGAAATCATTGCCTGCCCGGTATGCAATGGCAAACTCTGGTTTAACCAGGAAAAACAGGAACTGATTTGTAAACTGGATAACCTTGCTTTCCCACTGCGTGATGGCATTCCCGTGTTACTGGAAACCGAAGCCCGCGTTCTGACTGCTGATGAGAGTAAATCATGAGTTTTGTGGTCATTATTCCTGCGCGCTATGCGTCCACACGTCTGCCGGGTAAGCCGTTGCTGGATATCAACGGTAAACCGATGATCGTGCATGTACTGGAGCGTGCGCGTGAATCTGGCGCTGAACGTATCATCGTTGCTACCGATCACGAGGATGTCGCTCGCGCGGTAGAAGCGGTGGGTGGCGAAGTGTGCATGACTCGCGCCGATCACCAGTCTGGTACGGAGCGCCTGGCGGAAGTCGTTGAGAAATGTGGTTTTAGCGATGATACCGTTATTGTGAACGTACAGGGTGATGAGCCGATGATTCCTGCGGTCATTATTCGCCAGGTGGCTGAGAATCTGGCGCAACGTCAGGTCGGTATGGCGACTCTTGCGGCTCCGATTCACAGTGCGGAAGAGGCATTTAATCCGAATGCGGTAAAAGTCGTGTTGGACGCTGAAGGATATGCTCTCTATTTTTCACGCGCGACCATCCCATGGGATCGCGATCGTTTCGCCAAAAGTCTGGAAACGGTGGGGGACACCTTCCTGCGCCATCTGGGCATTTACGGCTATCGCGCCGGTTTTATTCGCCGCTATGTTAACTGGCAGCCTAGCCCGCTTGAGCATATCGAAATGCTGGAGCAGCTGCGAGTGCTGTGGTACGGCGAAAAAATTCACGTTGCCGTCGCAAAAGAAGTCCCGGGTACCGGCGTAGACACTGCCGAAGATCTTGAGCGCGTTCGCGCCGAAATGCATTAGTTTTTCTCACGGCACTCCCCCCATATTGAGGCGTATTTTTGGGAGGAGTGTCGTATCGTTGCGCTTTCCCTCCACTTTTCTTTTCATCAATTGATCTCATCCGGGTGACATCTGTCTGCACGACGCTCATTATGAAAGCAGTAGCATTTATGAGGGCAATCTGAAATGGAACAGTTGCGTGCCGAACTCAGCCACCTGCTGGGCGAAAAACTCAGTCGCATAGAATGCGTGAATGAAAAAGTGGATACGGCCCTGTGGTCACTGTACGACAGCCAGGGAAATCCGATGCCGCTGATGGCGAGAAGTTTCACCACGCCAGGTATGGCGCAGCAGCTGGCATGGAAAACCTCCATGTTGGCGCGCAGTGGTACGGTGCGAATGCCCGTCATTTACGGGGTCTTAACCCACGAAGAGCATCCCGGTCCTGATGTGCTACTGCTTGAGCGTTTACGCGGTGTGCCGGTGGAAGCGCCAGCCCGAACGCCCGAACGCTGGGAACATTTAAAAGATCAGATCGTAGAAGGTCTGCTGTCATGGCATCGGCAGGATAGCCGTGGCTGCGTGGGAATGGTGGATAACACGCAAGAGAATATCTGGCCATCCTGGTATCGTCAGCGTGTTGAAGTGTTGTGGACCACGTTAAATCAGTTCAACAATACCGGGCTGACGATGCAGGATAAGCGGATCCTGTTTCGTACCCGTGAGTGTTTGCCCGCTTTATTTGAAGGATTCAATGATAACTGCGTGCTGATCCACGGTAATTTTAGTTTACGTAGCATGCTCAAAGACGCCCGTAGCGATCAGCTTCTGGCGATGGTCGGACCGGGTTTGATGCTGTGGGCGCCCAGAGAGTATGAATTGTTCCGTTTAATGGATAATGCACTGGCGGAAAGTCTGCTTTGGCAATACCTGCAACGCGCGCCCGTGGCGGAGTCCTTCATCTGGCGGCGCTGGCTGTATGTGTTATGGGATGAGGTGGCGCAACTGGTCAACACCGGACGTTTTAACCGCTCCAACTTTGACCTGGCCACGAAATCACTGCTGCCGTGGCTCGCCTGATGAACATGTGAACGCCTTACCCGGCCTACAATTCTGCGCTGAACACGTAGGTCTGATAAGACGCGTTAGTGTCGCCATCAGGCAACATTCCTGTCAATGCTCCGATCCTTTTAGCCACTGCCAGATACGCCCCAACGTTTCGTAACCAGCACGATCGCTATGCATCAACCAGACGGGAGAGGGGATCGCGCGCTCCCACGGATTAAGCGGTGAGTCAATCGCTAACTGGTTGGCTGGCGCGGGCAACGGATGTAGTCCGGCCTGTTGGAAGAAAATCATTGCTCGCGGTAAGTGCGATGCGGAGGTCACCAGCAGGAACGGCGCGCTGCCGATGGCCTGCTTAACCGCTGTGGCTTCTTCTTCGGTGTCTTTAGGTTTATCCAGCGTGATGATATCACCGGGCGGCACACCCAGTGACTGCGCTACGCGGGCGCCCGCTTCTGCAGTACTGACGTTATTGCTCTTTGCCGCAGCACCGGTAAAGATAAGCTTCGATCCCGGGTTAGCACGCCAGAGGCGAATACCTTCATTCAGACGCGGAAGACTGTTGCTGATCAGGTTTGAACTCGGCGCCCACTGTGGATTCCAGGTATACCCTCCGCCCAGCACCACAATGTATTCCACTTTTTGTGTATCCTGCCAGGTTGGATAGCTATCCTCAATCGGTTTCAGCAGACTGTCGGCGACGGGCTGCAAGCTTAGAAGTAACAGTGCCAGCCAACTCAGGCTAATGCACACTTTCCCTGTTTTTTGAAAGCGGCTAAACCAGAGCAGCGCCAGGCCTATACCCATGATAATGAGCATTAGCGGAAGTGGCAGCATCATACCGCCAATCACTTTCTTCAGCGTAAAAAGCATCCTTTTTGGTTCCTTTTTTAACCATACAGCAGGGGATCAGCAGGGATATTACACCAGGAAGGTTCATTCTCGGCGTGGGTGTGACAAAATAGCGGTTTTACTTAGTCACCCTAAAGCCAGCATGTGGAGAGCCCGATGCGGGATCGCAATTTTGATGACATTGCAGAGAAGTTTTCCCGTAACATTTACGGCACCACCAAAGGTCAGCTTCGTCAGACGATCCTCTGGCAGGATCTGGACAAACTTCTTGCCGACTACGCGGGCCAAACGTTGCGTGTGCTTGATGCGGGTGGCGGAGAAGGACAGACAGCCATTCTGATGGCGCAGCGGGGCCATCACGTCACCTTGTGCGATCTTTCTGCTGAGATGGTGGCGCGAGCGCAACGGGCGGCAGAAGAGCAAGGTGTGAGCGACAACATGCATTTTATACATTGTGCCGCTCAGGACATCCCACAGCATTTGGATTCTCAGGTTGATCTGATATTGTTTCATGCTGTGCTGGAATGGGTAGCCGATCCGCAAGCCGTCTTAAAAACATTGTGGTCGATGTTACGCCCGGGCGGTGCTTTATCGCTGATGTTCTACAATGCAAACGGTCTGTTGATGCGTAATGTGTTGGTCGGTAATTTCGGCTATGTACAGCAGGGAATGTATAAAAAGAAACGGCGCACGTTGTCTCCCGATTTTCCGCGCGACCCTCAGCAGGTCTATGGCTGGCTGGAGGAGATTGGCTGGGAGATAACCGGTAAAACGGGCGTGAGGGTGTTTCATGATTATCTGCGTGATAAACAAAAACAGCATGACTGTTTTGATGCTTTAACAGAAATAGAAACACGTTATTGCCGCCAGGAACCGTATATCAGCCTTGGGCGCTATATTCATGTCACCGCGATTAAACGTCCGGCCCGAGCCGCAGATGCAAGGATAACCTATGAGTGAATTTTCCCAGACAGTCCCCGAACTGGTTGCCTGGGCCAGAAAAAATGACTTCTCCATCTCTCTGCCGGTAGACAGACTTTCGTTCCTGCTGGCTGTTGCCACACTAAACGGTGAGCGACTTGACGGTGAGATGAGTGAAGGTGAACTGGTGGATGCGTTCCGCCATGTGAGTGATGCGTTTGAGCAAACCAGCGAAACCATCGGCGTCCGCGCCAACAACGCGATCAACGATATGGTGCGTCAACGTCTGCTGAACCGCTTTACCAGCGAGCAGGCTGAAGGCAATGCCATTTACCGTTTAACGCCGCTCGGGATTGGCATCACAGATTACTATATTCGTCAGCGCGAATTCTCTACGCTGCGTCTTTCTATGCAGCTGTCAATTGTGGCAGGCGAACTGAAGCGCGCGGCGGATGCGGCAGCGGAAGGTGGTGATGAGTTCCACTGGCATCGCAACGTCTATGCGCCATTGAAATACTCGGTGGCGGAGATTTTCGACAGTATCGATCTGACCCAGCGCATCATGGATGAACAGCAGCAGCAGGTAAAAGACGACATCGCACAGTTGCTAAACAAAGACTGGCGGGCGGCGATTTCCAGCTGTGAAATGCTGCTGTCTGAAACATCTGGTACGCTGCGTGAGCTGCAAGATACGCTGGAAGCGGCAGGGGATAAGCTGCAGGCTAACCTGTTACGCATCCAGGACGCCACGATGACGCATGACGATTTGCATTTTGTCGATCGGCTGGTGTTTGATTTACAAAGCAAGCTCGACCGCATTATTAGCTGGGGCCAGCAGTCAATTGACTTGTGGATCGGCTACGATCGTCACGTGCATAAATTTATCCGTACCGCGATCGACATGGATAAAAACCGCGTCTTCGCCCAGCGTCTGCGTCAGTCCGTGCAGACCTACTTTGACGACCCATGGGCGCTGACCTATGCCAACGCCGATCGTCTGCTGGATATGCGTGACGAGGAGATGGTGCTGCGTGACGAAGAGGTCACCGGTGAACTTCCGGAAGACCTGGAATATGAAGAATTTAACGAGATCCGTGAGCAGCTGGCGGCGATCATCGAAGAACAGCTGGCTATCTACAAATCCAGACAAACACCACTGGATCTCGGCTTGGTAGTGCGCGAGTATCTGGCGCAATACCCACGTGCGCGTCATTTCGACGTCGCGCGTATTGTTATCGATCAGGCGGTACGCCTTGGCGTAGCGCAAGCAGACTTCACCGGACTGCCAGCCAAATGGCAGCCGATTAATGATTACGGAGCCAAGGTACAGGCGCATGTCATTGACAAATATTGAACAAGTGATGCCGGTAAAGCTGGCGCAGGCGCTGGCGAATCCGTTATTTCCGGCACTGGATAGTGCCTTACGTTCGGGCCGCCATATCGGTCTGGATGAACTGGATAATCATGCCTTCCTGATGGATTTTCAGGAATATTTTGAAGAGTTTTACAGCCGCTATAACGTGGAATTGATCCGTGCGCCGGAAGGGTTCTTCTACCTTCGTCCGCGTTCAACGACGCTCATTCCGCGTTCGGTCCTGTCTGAACTGGACATGATGGTGGGTAAAATTCTTTGCTATCTCTATCTCAGCCCGGAACGCCTGGCGAACGAAGGGATTTTTACCCAGCAAGAGCTGTACGACGAGCTGCTAACGCTGGCAGATGAAGCGAAGTTACTGAAGCTGGTGAACAACCGTTCAACCGGTTCTGACGTTGACCGCCAGAAGCTACAGGAAAAAGTGCGTTCTTCGCTCAACCGCTTGCGCCGCTTAGGCATGGTGTGGTTTCTGGGCCACGACAGCAGCAAATTCCGTATTACGGAATCTGTCTTCCGCTTTGGTGCGGATGTGCGTAGCGGTGACGATCCGCGTGAAGCACAGCGTCGCTTAATTCGTGATGGTGAAGCGATGGCGGTCGAGAACCGTCTGCAGCTCAACGATGAGCCCGAAGAGAATCAGCCGGACAGTGGAGAAGAAGAATAATGATTGAACGCGGTAAATTTCGCTCACTTACGCTGATTAACTGGAATGGTTTTTTTGCCCGTACGTTTGATCTCGATGAGCTGGTCACCACGCTGTCCGGTGGTAACGGTGCGGGTAAATCCACCACCATGGCGGCATTTGTTACGGCGCTCATTCCGGACTTAACCCTGCTGCATTTCCGTAACACCACCGAAGCCGGTGCAACCAGCGGTTCACGTGATAAAGGCCTGCACGGTAAGCTGAAAGCAGGGGTTTGTTATTCAATGCTCGACGTCCTTAATTCGCGTCATCAGCGCGTGGTCGTGGGTGTGCGTCTGCAACAGGTTGCTGGTCGCGATCGCAAAGTGGATATCAAACCGTTTGCCATTCAGGGGCTGCCGATGTCGGTACAGCCAACCCAACTGGTGACGGAAACGCTGAACGAACGCCAGGCGCGCGTACTGTCTCTACCTGAGCTGAAAGAGAAGCTTGATGAGATGGAAGGCGTGCAGTTTAAGCAGTTCAACTCAATAACCGATTATCACTCATTGATGTTCGATCTGGGCATCATTGCCCGTCGTCTGCGCTCTGCGTCCGATCGTAGTAAATTCTACCGTCTGATTGAAGCCTCGCTGTACGGCGGGATCTCCAGCGCCATTACCCGTTCACTGCGTGACTACCTGCTGCCGGAAAACAGCGGCGTACGTAAAGCGTTCCAGGATATGGAAGCCGCGCTGCGTGAAAACCGTATGACGCTGGAAGCGATTCGCGTAACGCAGTCTGACCGCGACCTGTTTAAGCATTTAATCAGTGAAGCGACCAACTATGTGGCCGCAGATTATATGCGCCACGCCAATGAACGTCGTATCCATCTGGATAAAGCACTGGAATATCGTCGTGAACTGTATACCTCTCGCAAGCAGCTGGCGGCAGAGCAGTACAAACACGTGGATATGGCGCGTGAACTGGGTGAGCACAACGGTGCGGAAGGCGATCTGGAAGCTGATTACCAGGCCGCGAGCGATCACCTGAATCTGGTGCAAACCGCGCTGCGTCAGCAGGAAAAAATTGAACGCTACGAGGCGGATCTCGAAGAATTGCAGGTCCGTCTTGAAGAACAAAACGAGGTGGTCGCGGAAGCCGTTGACCGCCAGGATGAAAACGAAGCCCGCGCAGAAGCCGCTGAGCTGGAAGTGGATGAGCTGAAAAGCCAGCTTGCCGATTACCAGCAAGCGCTGGACGTCCAGCAAACGCGAGCCATCCAGTATACCCAGGCGATCCAGGCCCTAAACCGGGCGAAAGAACTCTGCCACTTACCGGACCTGACAGCCGACAGCGCCGCCGAATGGCTGGAGACTTTCCAGGCCAAAGAGCAGGAAGCCACTGAAAAGCTGCTGACGCTAGAACAAAAAATGAGCGTGGCGCAAACCGCGCATAGCCAGTTCGAACAGGCTTATCAGTTGGTGGCGGCTATCAACGGCCCGCTGGCGCGCGGTGAAGCCTGGAGCGTGGCGCGTGAACTGCTGCGCGAAGGCGTGGAACAGCGCCACCTGGCAGAACAGGTTCAGCCGTTGCGTATGCGACTGAGCGAACTGGAGCAGCGTCTGCGCGAACAGCAGGATGCCGAGCGTCTGCTGGCCGAATTCTGCAAGCGTCAGGGTAAACAGTTCGATATCGATGAGCTGGAAGCGCTGCACCAGGAGCTGGAAGCGCGCATCGCCGCCTTGTCGGACAGCGTCTCGTCTGCCAGCGAACAGCGTATGACACTGCGTCAGGAGCAGGAACAACTGCAATCCCGTATTCAGCATTTGATGAAGCGGGCACCTGTCTGGCTGGCTGCGCAAAATAGCCTGAATCAGCTTAGCGAGCAGTGTGGCGAAGAGTTTACCTCCAGCCAGGACGTGACCGAGTATCTGCAACAATTGCTGAAGCGCGAGCGTGAGGCCATTGTTGAGCGTGATGAAGTCGGTGCACGTAAAAATGCCGTTGATGAAGAGATTGAACGTTTAAGTCAGCCGGGCGGGGCGGAAGATCAGCGTCTGAACGCGCTGGCGGAACGCTTTGGCGGCGTACTGCTGTCAGAAATTTATGATGACGTTAGCCTTGAAGATGCACCGTACTTCTCTGCGCTATACGGTCCTTCGCGTCATGCCATTGTGGTACCGGATCTGTCGCTGATTACCGAACAGCTTGAAGGGCTGATGGATTGCCCGGAAGATCTCTATTTCATCGAAGGGGATCCGCAGTCGTTTGATGACAGCGTCTTCAGCGTTGATGAACTGGAAAATGCGGTGGTGGTGAAAACTGCCGAGCGTCAGTGGCGTTATTCTCGCTTCCCGACGGTGCCTATTTTTGGGCGTGCAGCACGTGAAAGCCGTATCGAAACCCTGCATGCCGAGCGTGAAGGGCTGTCTGAACGTTTCGCCACGCTCTCCTTTGACGTCCAGAAAACCCAACGTCTGCATCAGGCGTTCAGTCGCTTTATCGGCAGCCATCTGTCGGTGGCGTTTGAAGCCGATCCAGAAGCGGAAATTCGCCAACTGAATAGCCGTCGCGTTGAACTGGAACGTGCGCTGACCAATCATGAAAATGATAACCAGCAAAGCCGTATGCAGTTTGAACAGGCGAAAGAGGGCGTCTCTGCGCTGAACCGCCTGCTGCCGCGCTTGAATCTGCTGGCAGATGATACGCTAGCCGATCGCGTAGACGAAATTCGCGAGCGTCTGGATGAAGCTCAGGAAGCCGCGCGTTTTGTACAGCAACATGGCAATCAGTTGGCGAAACTGGAACCTATCGTTTCGGTTCTGCAAAATGACCCTGAGCAGTTTGAACAGCTGAAGGAAGACTATGCGTATTCCCAGCAGATGCAGCGCGATGCGCGTCAGCAGGCTTTTGCGCTGACCGAAGTCGTACAGCGTCGGGCGCACTTTAGTTATTCCGACTCAGCCGAAATGCTGAGCGGCAATAGCGATCTGAACGAAAAATTGCGTGAACGCCTGGAACAGGCGGAAGCCGAACGTACCCGCGCTCGTGAAGCGCTGCGCAGCCACGCCGCACAGTTAAGCCAGTACAACCAGGTCATGGCATCGCTGAAAAGCTCTTATGACACCAAAAAAGAGCTGCTTAACGATTTACAACGTGAACTGCAGGATATCGGCGTTCGTGCGGACAGCGGTGCCGAAGAGCGCGCGCGTATTCGCCGTGACGAACTGCATGCGCAGCTCAGCAACAACCGTGCACGCCGCAACCAACTTGAGAAAGCACTGACCTTCTGCGAAGCGGAGATGGAAAACCTGACCCGCAGACTGCGCAAGCTGGAACGTGATTATCATGAAATGCGCGAGCAGGTAGTCACCGCCAAAGCCGGCTGGTGTGCAGTCATGCGGATGGTGAAAGATAACGGTGTGGAACGTCGTCTGCACCGCCGCGAGTTGGCCTATCTTTCCGGTGACGAACTGCGTTCCATGTCGGATAAGGCGCTCGGTGCGCTACGTCTGGCGGTTGCAGATAACGAGCACCTGCGCGATGTGTTGCGTCTGTCTGAAGATCCAAAACGTCCAGAGCGCAAAATTCAGTTCTTCGTCGCGGTTTACCAGCATCTGCGTGAACGTATTCGCCAGGATATTATTCGTACCGATGATCCGGTTGAAGCCATTGAACAGATGGAGATTGAGCTGAGCCGTCTGACGGAAGAGTTAACCTCACGCGAACAGAAGCTGGCGATCAGCTCACGCAGCGTGGCGAACATTATTCGTAAGACCATTCAGCGTGAACAGAACCGTATTCGCATGCTGAACCAGGGGTTGCAAAGCGTGTCGTTTGGCCAGGTCAACAGCGTTCGCCTGAACGTCAATGTGCGTGAAACACATGCTACCTTGCTGGACGTACTTTCAGAGCAGCATGAACAGCATCAGGATTTGTTTAACAGCAATCGCCTGACCTTCTCAGAAGCGCTGGCGAAGCTGTATCAGCGTCTGAATCCGCAGATAGACATGGGGCAACGCACGCCACAAACCATTGGTGAAGAGCTGCTGGATTACCGTAACTATCTGGAAATGGAAGTTGAGGTTAACCGTGGCTCTGACGGCTGGCTGCGTGCTGAGTCTGGTGCGTTGTCAACGGGTGAAGCGATCGGGACCGGGATGTCTATTCTGGTGATGGTGGTGCAAAGCTGGGAAGATGAAGGCCGCAGATTGCGCGGGAAAGATATCTCTCCTTGCCGCCTGCTGTTCCTTGATGAAGCTGCACGACTCGATGCGCGTTCTATTGCGACCTTGTTTGAGCTGTGTGAGCGTTTGCAGATGCAGCTGATTATCGCTGCGCCGGAAAACATCAGCCCAGAGAAAGGCACCACCTACAAACTGGTGCGTAAAGTCTTCCAGAACACCGAACACGTTCACGTGGTGGGGCTGCGCGGATTTGCGCCTCAGTTACCGGAACCGCTGCCGGGGACTGAAGATGCCTCCTCGCAGGCAAGCTAAGCAAAAAGGCGGCTACATGGCTAATGCTCATCAGTTAAGCATGTATGATGAACATGTGATTCTTGCTCAGGGTTCCGTTCACCTCAGTGGTGTCATTTCTCTGAAGCGCAGATACCTGTGAACGTGCAAGGGAGGCTCACCGCCACCTCCCTTGCAACCCAGGCTCCCGGCGGGAAAATCGTCGCTGCGCGAGTTATTCGTCTTATGCCGTCTGCCTGTCGGGTCGGGGCCGAGCCTGCATCCATGCAGGCCATCCCCTCTGCCCGCATCCCTGCGGGCAGTCCCGGGCAGACGTCAACGCCTCATCGATTTTCAGCCGGACAGGGGTCATCGCTTCAATGCCCTGACTTTCAGTAAAAGCTGTTTTGCTGTTTAAACAAAAACGCAGATGGTCAGGTGTGGGCTGGTCCGGCTGAAAATTGCCGACGTGTTTCCGTAAGGCCGGGAGAGCCAGCATGGATGCTGGCTCAGGGCGCGCTTTGCAGGGACGCTTCCTCGCGCCCGGCCCGGTAGCCAGGAGGAATAAGCGGAGGGTATTGCGTAGCAACAATTTTCCCGCCGGGAGCCGGGATTGTAAAGGGCGTGGCGGAGAACGCCCTTTACACGTTCACGGGAATCCGTGTTTCAGAGAAACAATGAGCATGAGGTGAACGGAACTCTATTTCCGAGATAGCATGTTCTTTACCTCCGCCAGTTTACTGAAACTGAGGCGCTAACTGACTGGCATTACGGCTACATGGCCGCCTTATTTTTTCCGAAAAGACTTCATGCCTGGTGTAATTTCTTTAGACTTCTTTACATTAGGTTAGGCAAAAAGTTTTTGATGTTTATATACTAAAGGTAAGCCTAACGCGTCACGGGCTTGCTCGTCATACTTCAGTTTGTATCGGCGTTTTACAGGTCCGACCCTCGTCAGAATAAAGGGGAATACAGACGGCCTGGCTATTCAGAGTATGATAAAGAAAACAGGGGGCAAGGGATGTTGCTTAATAAAATGTGTGGTCGTCGGCTGTCGGCAATTAGTTTGTGCCTGGCCGTAACATTCGCTCCACTGTTCAATGCTCAGGCCGATGAGCCTGAAATGATCCCTGGCGATAGCTCTGCGACCGTCAGTGAACAGCCAACAGCGTTATCGCAGCCGCAGGTTCAATCTTCTGCGACGGCTATCATGGCGGGTATTCAACCGCTGCCAGAAGGCGTGTCTGTTGATAAAGCCCGCGCCGAAATACACTCTCAGCTGCCAGCAGGTTATACGCCGGTTTACATGAGCCAGCTGGAACTGCTGTATGCCGCACGCGAAATGAAGCCGATGTGGGAAAATCGTGATGCGGTAAAGGCATTTCAGCAACAGTTAGCCGAGGTCGCAATTGCCGGCTTTCAGCCGCAGTTCACTACCTGGGTTGCACTTCTGACTGACCCGGCAGTAACCGGTCAGGCGAGAGACATCGTGCTCTCTGATGCGATGATGGGGTATCTGCACTTTATCGCTAACATCCCTGTCAAAGGTAATCGCTGGCTTTACAGCGATAAGCCCTATGCGCTAACGACGCCGCCGATTTCCGTCATCAACCAGTGGCAGGTCGCACTGGATAACGGTCAACTGACTTCATTTGTGGCCAGCCTTGCGCCTCAACATCCGCAGTATGCAGCCATGCATGAATCACTGCTCAAGCTGGTGGGCGATACACGTCCCTGGCCACAGCTCACCAGTACAGCAACGCTGCGTCCGGGGGAGTGGAGTAATGACATCCCCGCGCTACGTGAAATTTTGCGTCGAACCGGGATGCTGGAGCCTGCCGTCAGTACGTCTGGCAAAGAAGGGCGTGGTACCTACGATCGTGAATTGGTTGATGCGGTAAAGCGTTTTCAGACGTGGCAGGGACTTGGCGCAGATGGCGCGATTGGCCCTGCGACGCGTGACTGGCTGAACGTGACGCCTGCTCAGCGTGCGGGCGTGCTGGCGTTAAATATTCAGCGCTTGCGCCTGCTGCCGAGTGAGCTGTCTACCGGTATCATGGTGAACATTCCTGCCTATTCGCTGGTTTATTATCAGAATGGCAATCAGGTGCTGGCCTCGCGCGTTATTGTCGGGCGTCCCGATCGTAAAACGCCGATGATGAGCAGTGCGCTAAATAACGTGGTCGTTAACCCACCGTGGAACGTTCCGCCGACGCTGGCACGTAAAGATATTCTGCCTAAGTTATGGAATGATCCGGGATATCTTGAACGTCACGGCTATACCGTAATGCGCGGCTGGAACAGTAAAGAGACGATAGATCCGTGGCAGGTTGACTGGGCGACCATCACTGCGTCCAATCTGCCGTTCCGCTTTCAGCAGGCTCCGGGTGCACGTAACTCGCTCGGACGCTATAAATTCAATATGCCGAGTTCGGACGCTATTTATCTGCACGATACGCCGAACCACAATCTGTTCCAGAAAGATACGCGGGCGTTAAGCTCCGGATGCGTGCGTGTGAACAAGGCATCTGAGCTGGCGAATATGCTGCTACAGGACGCGGGTTGGAATGATTCACGCATCTCGGATGCCCTGAAGCAAGGGGATACGCGGTATGTGAATATTCGCCAGAATATTCCGGTCAACCTCTACTATCTGACCGCATTTGTCGGCCCTGATGGGCGCACGCAGTATCGTACAGATATTTACAATTACGATCTGACAGCGCGATCCAGCGCACAAATTGTGTCAAAAGCCGAGCAATTAATCAGATAAATGAAGCAGTTCGAGGAAAATGATTGTCGTAAGTTATGCTGGAAACGGGGCAAAATGGCTGTGAGCCCCGTATTTCCTGGGGTTGGGAGCCTTGACGTGGACTACTTAGCCAGATAAGGTTTCCCGCGTGCGCTAGAGCATACATACGATAACATTGACCTTGTAGACCTTAATACCATGGACAAATTTGACGCTAATCGCCGCAAACTGCTGGCGCTTGGTGGTATTGCCCTCGGCGCTGCCATCTTGCCTACGCCTGCATTTGCAACACTCTCTACCCCACGTCCGCGTATATTGACTCTGAATAACCTGCATACCGGTGAGTCAATAAAAGCAGAGTTTTTTGATGGCAGGGGCTATATTCAGGACGAATTAGCAAAACTTAACCACTTTTTCCGTGATTTTCGGGCCAATAAAGTGAAATCCATTGACCCGGGACTGTTTGATCAACTCTTCCGTCTGCAGGGCCTGCTGGGCACGCGTAAACCCGTACAGCTGATCTCAGGCTATCGCTCTATCGATACCAATAATGAACTCCGTGCACGTAGCCGTGGTGTGGCCAAGAAAAGCTACCACACTAAAGGTCAGGCCATGGATTTCCATATTGAAGGCATTGCATTAAGTAATATTCGCAAAGCTGCGTTATCTATGCGCGCAGGTGGTGTAGGATACTACCCCAGCAGTAACTTTGTGCATATTGACACCGGCCCTGCACGGCACTGGTGATCCATAAGCTTAATGAAACAGGAGCTGTATGAACTATCGTATTATTCCGGTCACTGCCTTCGCCCAGAACTGCTCGCTAATCTGGTGTGAGCAGACTCGTCTGGCCGCGCTGGTCGATCCCGGCGGCGATGCCGAGAAAATCAAACAGGAAGTGGATGCCAGCGGTCTGACGCTAATGCAGATCCTGCTTACTCACGGTCATCTTGACCATGTTGGAGCGGCGGCTGAACTGGCACAGCATTATGGTGTACCGGTTATTGGCCCGGAAAAAGAAGATGAGTTCTGGTTACAGGGACTCCCTGCTCAGAGCCGCATGTTTGGCTTGGGAGATTGTGAGCCGCTGACGCCCGATCGCTGGTTGAATGAAGGTGACCGGATAAGCGTTGGCAACGTGACGTTACAGGTTCTGCATTGTCCGGGTCATACACCGGGACATGTGGTCTTCTTTGATGAGCAATCAAAATTACTGATTTCTGGTGATGTGATTTTCAAAGGCGGCGTAGGGCGCAGCGATTTCCCGCGCGGAGATCATAGCCAACTGATCGATTCGATTAAACGTAAACTTTTGCCGTTGGGCGATGATGTGACGTTTATTCCGGGTCATGGACCACTTTCTACGCTGGGTAACGAACGGCTACATAACCCGTTCCTGCAGGATGAAATGCCTGTCTGGTAATATCTCAGATAAACAAAAGGCCGCTATTGCGGCCTTTTTTGTGCGCGATAGATTACAGTACTGCGACAATCGCTTCGCACAGCGGCGCCATATTATCTGGCGTCATTCCTGCCACGTTTACGCGTCCGGAAGCGACGGCATAGACGCCAAACTCTTCACGCAGACGCAGAACCTGCTCTTTGGTCAGGCCGCTAAACGAGAACATGCCGTTCTGTTTGATGATAAAGCTGAAGTCGCGGTTTGCACCTTTCTCTTGCAACGTATTCACAAACAGTAAACGCATGCGCTGAATGCGCTGGCGCATATCAGTCAGTTCCTGTTCCCAGATAGCACGCAGCGCGTCGTTGCTCAGAATCGTGGCCACTACGGATGCACCGTGTGCTGGTGGGTTGGAATAGTTAGCGCGAATGGCTGATTTCATCTGGCTGAACGCACGGTCAACGGTTTCAGTATCGGCAGCAACCAGCGTACAGGCGCCTACACGCTCATTGTACAGTCCAAAGTTCTTGGAGTAGGAGCTGGCAACGATCAGCTCTTTGTGCAGAGCCGCAAATGCGCGCAGACCTTCTGCATCTTCTTCCAGGCCACGGGCAAAACCCTGGTATGCGAAGTCGAACAGCGGTAACCAACCTTTTTCGACAGACATCTGAGCCAGCGTTTGCCACTGTTCCAGCGTAGGATCGATGCCGGTAGGGTTATGGCAGCAGCCGTGGAATAGCACCACGTCGCCAGCCTGCGCTTCGCTGAGGCTTGCCAGCAGCGCATCAAAATCTAACGAGTGGTTTGCTGCATCGTAATAGTTGTATTCACAAACTTCCAGGCCTGCAGAGTTAAAGACGCTCTTATGGTTCGGCCAGCTTGGATTGCTCACCCATACGCGTTTAGCCGACGTATTTTTTGCCAGAAAATCAGCTGCCACACGCAGTGCACCAGTGCCGCCAGGGGTCTGTGCGGTACGTGCACGCTTATCGTTGATCAGCGAACTTTCTTTACCAAACAGTAATTCCTGAGTGCAGCGACCAAACTCTGGAATACCGTCAATGCCAAGGTAATTTTTGGTGGTTTCATTTTCCAGTATATATTGCTCGGCTTTTTTAACGCTGGTCAGCACCGGCGTTTTGCCTGTCTCATCTTTATATACACCGATCCCGAGGTTTATTTTTCCAGGGCGGTCATCGGCACGAAACAAATCAGCCAGACCCAAAATGGGGTCGGCAGGAGCGGCGGTAATGTTCTCAAACATGACGAGGTTCCATAGTGATTACAGAAGGGAAGTCCGCTATCAGGTTAACGGTAGATTTACAAAATGCCAACCGTTACTGACGAAAAGCTGAGGTGTTTTTTTAAGACGCAAGAATTCGCTAGCAGATATAAAAAAACAGGACCGAAGTCCTGTTTTATAGGCATTTAACAAAGAGGTCTGCTATTAGAACTGGTAAACGATACCGACTGCTACGGTGTCGTCAGAGTTCACGCCCAGTTTGTTATCAGAGTCGATCTGGTTGATCTGGTAGTCAACATAGGTGGACATGTTTTTGTTGAAGTAGTAGGTAGCGCCTACTTCAATGTAGTCAACCAGATCTTCGTTACCCACGCCTTCTACGTCTTTCGCTTTAGATTTGTTGTAGGAGAGGGATGGACGCAGACCGAAATCGAACTGGTACTGAGCGACAACAAAGAAATCTTCAGTTTTGTTGGCGAAGCCACTGTTTCCGGCACCTGAGATGCGAGTTGCGTTACGGGTTTCACCGTAGTTCGCTGCCAGGTAGATGTTGTTAGCATCGTATTTAACGCCAGTTGCCCACTGCTCAGCTTTTTTGCCGCCGTTAGCGTAGAAAGAGTTTTCCTGCGCGTTGGTACGGTCAGCTGCACCGTATGCACCGACGATACCGAAGCCATCCATTTCGTAGCTTACAGAACCGCCAACGCCGTCACCGTTAGAACGACCGGTATTGCCATCACGCTCGTTTTTACCCAGATACTGGATACCGAAGTTCAGGCCGTCAACCAGACCGAAGAAGTTAGAGTTACGGTAGGTTGCAACACCACCCACACGGCCAACGAAGAAGTTGTCGCTGTATGCGGTATCACCACCAAATTCTGGCAGCATATCGGTGTAACCCAGTGCATCGTAAACGATACCGTAGTTACGACCGTAGTCGAAAGAGCCCAGATCGGCATATTTCAGACCAGCAAATGCCAGACGGGTTTTGTTGCCGTTCTGAGCGTCGCTGCCGCCTTCAGAGTTATTACCGGCAAAGTTGTATTCCCACTGACCGTAACCGGACAGATCGGAATTAATCTGAGTTTCCCCTTTGAAACCAAGACGGGCATAAGTCTGATCGCCATCGTTGCCAGCGTTATCAGAAAAATAGTGCAGACCTACGGTTTTACCGTATACATCCAGCTTGTTGCCATCTTTGTTATAAACTTCTGCAGCGTTAGCTGCCCCGGCTACCAGCAGAGCAGGGATAACCACTGCCAGAATATTGCGCTTCATCATTATTTATTACCCTCATCGGTTTTTATATGACACCTGCCACTGCCGCCAATAAATTCCGTCAATCAAAATTTACGGAACTATTGATGAGAGTTTGGTGTCTTTATGTGTCTGACAGGCATCTTTCCATTCAAACTACCGTTTCGCTACCGTCAAAGTGCTACAAATATAAAGATTTGGTTTCAAAAAGAAAAAATATGTAACAAGATGTTATTTTTGTGCAACTTTGTGAACAGCGTCAAACTTCGGATGCCCCTGCGCTTAAAATTCTCGTTTTTATTTCTATTTATATGATTTTCTTATGTTTAATTTTGCTAAGGTCGTTTTTTATCCGTTATGCCGGAAAGTTCGGATTTTACAGGTAACGATTTTTGGACGTCTGGAGTGCCGTGCGAGAGGCTAAAAAATGTACTATTTAATCAGAAAATGCTAATCCACAATAAAATTGCTGATTATTTTTTGTGCAAATGTATTGCGATGAAATATTACGTAACAGGTGGAGGGGATTGAAAGGTTGTGTTTAACGTGAGATGGGTATCCAGATAACACGAAAAGGGTATAAAAAAGGCCAGCAATGCTGGCCTTTGAAACAATAACGCACGTTAGAAGGTGGCGTTACGTGGAGTACGCGGGAACGGAATAACATCACGGACGTTCTGTACGCCGGTGACGTAAGCGATCAGACGCTCGAAGCCCAATCCGAAGCCGGAATGCGGAACGGTACCGTAGCGACGCAGGTCGCGATACCACCAGTAATCCTCTTTGTTCAGACCCATTTCCAGCATACGGGCATCCAGCACGTCCAGACGCTCTTCACGCTGAGAACCACCGATGATTTCACCGATTCCCGGGGCCAGTACGTCCATTGCAGCAACGGTTTTACCGTCTTCGTTAAGGCGCATATAAAACGCTTTGATATCTTTCGGGTAGTTTTTCACTACCACCGGCGCTTTAAAGTGCTCTTCAGCAAGGTAACGTTCATGCTCAGAAGACAGATCCACACCCCAGTAAACTGGGTTTTCGAACTGTTTACCGCATTTTTCCAGAATGCTTACCGCGTCGGTGTAATCCACCTGCGCGAAGTCAGCGTCAATGAAACGTTCCAGGCGTGAAATCGCGTCCTTGTCGACACGTTCAGCGAAGAATTTCATATCATCCGCACGCTCTGCCAGTACGGCTTTAAACGCGTACTTCAGCATCGCTTCAGCCAGGCCTGCAACATCATTCAGGTCAGCAAAAGCCACTTCTGGTTCCAGCATCCAGAACTCTGCCAGGTGACGACTGGTGTTAGAGTTTTCTGCACGGAATGTCGGGCCAAAAGTATAAATTTTAGACAGGGCGCAGGCGTAGGTTTCACCGTTCAGCTGACCGGAAACGGTCAGGAAGGCTTCTTTACCAAAGAAGTCTTTGTCGAAATCGACTTTGCCCTGATCGTTACGCGGCAGGTTTTCCAGATCCAGCGTAGAAACACGGAACATTTCACCGGCACCTTCCGTATCGGAAGCGGTGATCAACGGAGTCGATACCCAAAAGAAACCCTGCTCGTGGAAGAAACGATGCAGAGCTTGCGCCAGCGTATGACGTACACGCGCTACCGCACCAATCATGTTGGTACGCGGACGCATGTGCGCCACTTCACGCAGATACTCAATGCTGTGACGCTTGGCTGCCATTGGGTAAGTGTCAGGATCTTCAACCCAGCCCGTTACTTCAACCTCAGTGGCCTGAATTTCAAAGCTCTGTCCTTGTCCAGGAGATGCAACGACTTTACCCGTTACGATAACTGAACAACCCGTCGTCAGGCGCAGTACGTCCTGATTGTAATTGGGCAGAGAATTATTGATGACGGCCTGTACAGGATCAAAGCAGGAACCGTCATAAACGGCGAGGAAGGAGATGCCAGCTTTTGAATCTCGGCGGGTACGCACCCATCCGCGCACGGTGACTTCGCTGTCAACGGCTACGCGGCCCTGGAGTACGTCGGCTACAGGCACAACGCTCATAATATTCTCTCTGTTAATAGTCGGATATATAAACACATGTCCACCCGTAATGGGGGGATACCTATGTTACCTGGCATCTGCAATCAGACAAGCAGAATTCGTAGCTGGAGTGAAAGATTTCGGAAATAAACGCGAAAAAGGGAGCCAAAATGGCTCCCTGGAAGGCTTAACTGGCTTTTTTGATATGCGGAAGATCGAAGGCTTTGCGCAATGCACGAACAAATGCTTTATCGTGGCAGATGGTTTTACCCGGGCTGTCAGATAACTTCGCCACCGGTTTGCCGTTACATTCCACCAGCTTGATCACAATATTGAGTGGCTTAACCTGCGGAATGTCGCATGTTAGCCGTGTCCCAATACCAAAACTCAACTGTACGCGGGAAGAGAAGTGGCGGTAGAGTTCAATCGCTTTTTTCAGATCGAGATTATCTGAGAAGACCAGCGTTTTGCTCAGCGGATCAATACCCAGTTTTTCATAATGAGCGATGGCTTTTTCACCCCATTCCACCGGATCGCCTGAGTCATGGCGTAACCCTTGGTAGCGGGTAGCGAACTCAACGCCAAAGTCGCGTAAAAATGCGTCCATGGTGATGCAATCGGTCAATGCAATGCCGAGTTGATCAGGGTATTCATTTAACCAGGCTGCCAGGGCTACGCGCTGGCTGGTGGCAAGTTCTGGACTGATTTGCTGATGAGCCTGGAACCACTCATGCGCCTGCGTACCCATTGGGGTTAATGACAGGCGGCGGGCCAGATCGTAGTTACTGGTGCCGACAAACCAGGGCTCTTGCTGCAGGCGTTTAACGATAGCCTGCTGTACTTCGCGCGAAAAACGACGACGCGTACCGAAATCCATCAAATGGAAGCGGGACATATCGACATCTTTCGTTAAAGCAGAGAATTCTACTAGTTTGCTTTCCAGCTCATCGAGTGCCTGCGGGACGCCTGATTCAGGTGAACGGTAACGATGTACCAGTTCGCTAATCACCGCTAATAGCGGGACTTCCCACATGATCACTTCACGCCACGGACCGGTTAAGCGGATGTTTAGCTTGCCGTTATCATTGGTGACGCAAACCTGTTCCGGGTTATAGCGGAAATCACGTAACCAGGTGAGGTAATCAGCTTTAAAGAAAGGCAGGCCGGAGAGCCACTGGTACTCATCCTCCTGCAGTCGCAGGTGCTGCATAGCATTCACCTGCTCACGAATAGAATCGGCATAAATACCGAGCAGGTCATCGCCACGGCAACGAAATTCAGCCGCTACTTGTACATCATAGTAGTGGTGAAAAACGGCTTGCTGCATATGCAACTTATAAGCGTCTGTATCCAGCAGCGAGTGCAGAACAGGAGAAGCGAATTGTGTCATAGGTGCGCAGTAGCATCCTCTCACGGGAGCGTTTAGTACAATAAACAACTAAGAAAACCGCTGGAGTATACCCTGTTTAGCGATTTATTGAACCCCGATCACACCATAAGCTCTCTTTCTGGTCGAGGGCAATTCGTGCCACGTGTTATGAAAATGTAGCAAAAAGGGTGTTTGTGCCTGAAAAGATGAACATTCTGCGTAGCGCGATTTACGCAACAGGAATAGACTGAAGCCGAGACTCTATTAAAGATGCTAAAGGTTTTTTTATGACACAACAGCCACAAGCCAAATACCGTCACGACTATCGTGCGCCGGATTACCAGATTACTGATATTGACTTGACCTTTGACCTGGATGCTGAAAAAACCGTGGTCACCGTAGTGAGCCAGGCTGTCCGTCATGGCGCGTCCGATGTGCCCCTGCGCCTGAATGGCGAAGATCTGACCCTGGTGTCGATCCACGTGAACGACGAGCCGTGGACAGAGTATAAAGAAGAAGAGGGCGCTCTGGTCATTAGTCAGTTGCCGGAACGTTTTACGCTGCGTATCGTGAATGAAATTAGCCCAGCGGCCAATACCGCGCTGGAAGGGCTGTACAAGTCTGGCGAAGCGCTGTGCACCCAGTGTGAAGCGGAAGGGTTCCGCCATATTACCTGGTATCTGGACAGGCCTGATGTCCTGGCGCGTTTTACCACCAAAATTATCGCCGATAAAACCCAATATCCGTTCCTGCTCTCTAACGGCAACCGTGTGGCGCAGGGCGAACTGGAAAATGGTCGTCACTGGGTACAGTGGCAAGATCCGTTCCCGAAACCGTGCTATCTGTTTGCGTTGGTAGCCGGTGATTTCGACGTTCTGCGCGATACCTTTACCACCCGTTCCGGGCGTGAAGTGGCGCTGGAACTGTACGTCGATCGCGGCAACCTTGACCGCGCGCCGTGGGCGATGACCTCGCTGAAAAACTCCATGAAATGGGATGAAGAGCGCTTTGGCCTCGAGTATGACCTCGACATCTATATGATTGTCGCTGTGGATTTCTTCAACATGGGCGCGATGGAGAATAAAGGTCTGAACATCTTTAACTCCAAATATGTGCTGGCACGTACCGATACCGCCACCGACAAAGACTACCTCGATATTGAGCGCGTTATCGGTCATGAGTATTTTCACAACTGGACCGGCAACCGTGTGACCTGCCGTGACTGGTTCCAGTTGAGCCTGAAAGAAGGCTTAACCGTGTTCCGCGATCAAGAGTTCAGTTCCGATCTCGGCTCACGCGCGGTAAACCGCATCAGCAATGTGCGCACCATGCGTGGTCTGCAGTTTGCTGAAGATGCCAGCCCGATGGCGCATCCTATCCGTCCGGATATGGTCATTGAAATGAACAACTTCTATACCCTGACCGTGTACGAAAAGGGCGCTGAAGTCATTCGTATGATCCACACCCTGCTCGGTGAGGCTAACTTCCAGAAAGGGATGCAACTGTACTTTGAGCGTCATGACGGCAGTGCTGCAACCTGTGATGATTTCGTGCAGGCGATGGAAGATGCTTCTAACGTTGATCTCTCCCATTTCCGCCGCTGGTACAGTCAGTCCGGTACGCCGATTCTGACCGTGCGTGATGACTACAATCCGTCAACTGAGCAGTACACGCTGACGATCAGCCAGCGCACGCCGGCCACGCCGGATCAGGCCGAAAAACAGCCGCTGCATATTCCTTTCGCCCTCGAGTTGTATGACAACGAAGGGAAAGTGATCCCGTTACAAAAAGGCGGGCACCCGGTGAATTCTGTACTCAACGTCACCCAGGCAGAGCAGACCTTTGTCTTTGATAACGTCTACTTCCAGCCGGTTCCGGCGCTGCTGTGCGAATTCTCCGCGCCGGTAAAACTGGAATACAAATGGAGCGATCAGCAGCTGACCTTCCTGATGCGTCATGCGCGTAACGATTTCTCTCGTTGGGACGCGGCGCAAAGCCTGCTGGCGACCTATATTAAGCTTAACGTTGCTCGTCATCAGCAGGGACAACCGCTGTCGCTGCCGGTACACGTGGCTGATGCATTCCGCGCAATTTTACTGGATGAGAAAATCGATCCGGCGCTGGCGGCAGAGATCCTGACGCTGCCTTCAGTAAATGAAATAGCCGAACTGTTCGACATCATCGATCCGGTGGCGATAACCGAAGTACGCGAAGCGTTAACCCGCACGCTGGCGGCCGAGCTGGCAGATGAATTCCTCGCCATCTATAACGCTAATCATCTTGATGAGTACCGCGTTGAGCATGCCGATATTGGCAAGCGTACGCTGCGTAACGCCTGCCTGCGTTTCCTGGCCTTTGGCGAAACCCATCTGGCTGACACGCTGGTAAGCAAGCAGTATCGTGAAGCGAACAATATGACCGATGCGCTGGCGGCGCTATCCACGGCAGTGGCGGCGCAGCTGCCTTGTCGCGACGCGCTAATGCAGGAGTATGACGATAAGTGGCACCATGACGGTCTGGTGATGGACAAATGGTTTATCCTGCAATCCACCAGCCCGGCGAAAAACGTGCTGGAAACGGTACGCGGCCTGCTGAAGCATCGCTCTTTCAGTATGAGTAACCCGAACCGAATCCGTTCGCTGATCGGTGCCTTTGCAGGTAGCAACCCGGCGGCATTCCATGCGGAAGATGGTAGTGGATATCAGTTCCTGGTCGACATGTTGACTGAGCTTAATAGTCGTAACCCGCAGGTGGCGTCACGTCTGATTGAGCCGCTGATTCGCTTAAAACGTTATGATGCAAAACGTCAGGCGAAAATGCGTGCGGCGCTGGAACAGCTGAAAGGTCTGGAGAATCTCTCCGGCGATCTGTTCGAGAAGATTGACAAAGCGTTAGCCTGAAACGTTGACCTGTAGTTTAGTAGGCCGGATAAGGCGGTAACGCCGCCATCCGGCAAAAGGCCCGGTAAGCGCTACCGGGCCTGGTTTTCTGAGCGGTTATCCATGTCGAAGGATCGGTTGTTCCGTCTCGCCGCGTTTCATAACCCGGTTCAACACTTCCGCTTCCAGATCGGCTAACCGTACCGATCCCAAACGGCGGGGGCGCTGAATATCCACCGTAAGATCCAGTCCGATTTTTCCGTCCTCAATCAGCAACACGCGATCGGCCATTGCCACCGCTTCACTGACGTCATGAGTGACCAGCAGTACGGTAAAGCCGTGCTCTTGCCATAAAGAGACGATCAGATCCTGCATTTCAAGGCGGGTTAGGGCATCCAGAGCGCCGAGGGGTTCATCCAGCAGCAGCAAACCGGGGCGATGAATTAATGCCCGTGCCAGGGCGACACGCTGTTTTTGTCCACCGGACAGCGCAGCCGGCCATTCGTGAGCACGACTCTCCAGCCCAACGGCGGCCAGCGCATCTCGGGCCGCATCGCGCCACTGACCTTTCAGACCCAGGCCCACATTATCGATAACCGTCTTCCATGGCAGCAGACGCGCATCCTGGAACATCATACGCGTATCATCCTGAATTTCCGCCAGTGGGGTGGTTCCGGCAAGTAATGCGCCTGAGGTTGGCGATTCCAGTCCTGCCAGCAGACGCAGCAATGTACTTTTACCACCGCCGCTGCGGCCAACCACAGCAACAAACTGTCCGGCCGGAATATGCAAATCTAATTGATTGAGCACTGTATTGGCAGCGTATTGTTTTGTCACGGCGCTCAGCAACAGCGGTGTACCCTGATTCAGGCGAGCGGTATTCATATGGTAGCCTCCTTTACATGATAAGCTGGGTGCCAGCGTAGCCAGACTCGCTCCAGCAATTGGGCGCTGATGTCGGCAAGTTTGCCGAGCAGGGCGTAGAGAATAATGGCCACCACGACCACATCGGTTTGCAGAAATTCGCGGGCGTTCATCGCCAGATAACCAATACCAGCATTGGCAGAAATGGTTTCCGCCACAATCAGCGTCAGCCACATCAGCCCGAGAGCAAAACGCACGCCGACCATAATCGAGGGCAGGGCGCCGGGGAGGATCACATGAACAAACAGTGAAAAGCCGGATAATCCATAGCTGCGCGCCATTTCTACTAGCCCACGATCGATACTACGGATCCCATGCCAGGTGTTGATGTAAATTGGGAACAGCGTGCCCAACGCCACGAGAAAGATCTTGGCGGATTCATCAATGCCGAACCACAAAATCACCAGCGGGATCAGCGCCAGATGCGGTACGTTACGCAGCATCTGCACCGAGGTATCCAGCAGGCGTTCTCCCCAATGCGAAAGACCGCTGATCAGTCCCAGCGTCAGGCCAATCGATCCACCGATGGAGAATCCGATCAGCGCGCGCCAGGAACTGATGGCCAGATGCTGCCAAAGCTCGCCGCTGGCGGAAAGCGTCCAGAAAGCTTCGATAACACCTTCCGGAGAGGGCAGAATGCGAGTGGACAGCCAGCCCATTGAAGATGCGAGCTGCCAGAGCGCCACCAAACCTACCGGTAAAAACCAGGGCGCGAGGCGTAATAACCACCTGTTTTTCGGCGTTGCCATTAGCCGCTCCTTAGCTTTGCGCGACTTTGCGCGGGATAAATTCGTTTGCCACCGCTTCACCTTGTTGTTGCAGGTATTGCGGCTGCGGAATTTCCGGTATAGCAACATCCAGATGCGGGAACAGCAGCTCGCCAACCTTGTATGCCTCTTCCAGATGTGGGTATCCGGACAACACAAAGCTGTCGATTCCCAGCGCGGCATACTCGTTGATACGCGCCGCGACAGTCGGACCATCTCCGACCAGCGCGGTACCCGCACCACCGCGTACCAGTCCAACGCCTGCCCACAGGTTCGGGCTAATTTCCAGTTTGTCGCGTTTACCATTGTGCAGTGCAGCCATTCGCTGCTGACCAACCGAATCCGTTCTTGAGAAGGCGGCCTGGGCTTTGGCAATGGTGTCGTCATCAAGGTGGGCTATCAGCCGATCCGCTGCCTGCCACGCCTCGTGGGTTGTCTCCCGTACGATCACATGCAGACGAATACCAAAGCGGATCTTGCGCCCGAGCGCCGCTGCTTTGGCCCGCACCTGTTCAATCTTCGCTTTCACCTGTTCCGGCGGCTCGCCCCAGGTCAGATAGAGATCAACCTGTTCGGCAGCAAGGTCTTGTGCGACATTAGACGAGCCGCCGAAATAAAGTGGTGGCCGGGGTTGTTGTACGGGAGGGAAAAGCAGCTTTGCGCCGCGGACATGAACATGTTTGCCGTTGAAATCCACCGTTTCACCTTGCAGCAAGCGCCGCCAGACCTGAGTAAATTCAGCAGAGGCTTCATATCGTTCTGTGTGATCGAGGAACACGCCGTCGCCTGCCAGCTCCTGCGGGTCGCTGCCGGTCACCAGGTTAAATAACGCCCGGCCATTTGAGAGTCTGTCGAGCGTCGCAGCCTGACGTGCGGCAACCGTTGGCGAGGTGACGCTTGGGCGCAGCGCGACCAGAAACTTTAATCTCTGGGTGACCGGGATCATCGAAGCGGCGACCAGCCAGGCATCTTCGCAAGAGCGACCGGTTGGGATCAGGACGCCGGTAAATCCAAGACGATCGGCCGTTTGCGCGATTTGTTGCAGATAACTGTGATCGACCGGGCGCGAACCTTCTTCCGTTCCAAGATAATGACCGTCACCGTGGGTGGGTAAAAACCAGAACATATTCAGACTCATAATTTTTCTCCTGCCTGCTGAGTGGGTTGCCAGATACGCTGGCGAATATCGATTTTTTTCGGCACCAAACGGTTGTCATAAAACAGATCGGCGGTTTGTTGTTGCAGGGCAGCAACAGAGGCGTTGACTGGCACAATGGTGGTTGGCGGACGATGATCCAGATAAGACGCAATCACCGGTTCGGGTAGCCCCATGGTTTTGGCCAGCAGGGTAATGCTTTGCTGGCGCTGACTGAGCGTTAACGCATCGGCCTGGCTAAAGGTATCCAGTACGCCAAGTACAAAAGCGCCATTTTTCTCGGCATAAGGACGGGCGGCGAGATAAAACGAACCGGTTTGCTTGAGGTCTGAGCCGTCTTTCAGTACGCGTACATCACCTTGCAGTAACGCGGCGGAATAATAGGGATCCCAGATAGCCCACGCATCCACGTTTCCTTGCTGAAAGGCCGCTCGCGCATCGGCGGGAGTCAGATACGTCGGTTGAATATCGGTAAATTTCAGTCCGGCCTGTTGCAGCGCCCGGAGCAGTAAATTGTGGGCGCTGGAGCCTTTCTGGAAGGCGACTTTATGTCCTTTAAGCTGCGCGACACTCTGGATCGGGCTATTTTTTGGCACCAGAATCACTTCGGCTTTCGGTTTGGGCGGCTCGACGCCCACGTAAACCAGATCGGCCCCGGCTGCCTGGGCGAAAATCGGCGGAATGTCACCGGTACTGCCGAGATCGATACTGCCGATATTGAGTGCTTCCAGCATTTGCGGTCCAGCCGGGAATTCGACCCACGAGATTTTAGTCTGCGGATAGCGTTTCTCGAGTAGCTGATGGCTTTTGGCCAGCACCATACTGACGCTTCCTTTCTGGTAACCAATACGCAGAGCATCGGGGGCCGATTCTGCGGCATGCCCCAGCGTTGACAGCGACAACAACCCGGTCAGTGCCAGCCATGACGTGTGACGCCTGAGAAAATCAAGCATGAGCGGCACCTCGCAGGGTGTTCAGTTGAGGAAGTTGGACATCGCGACGATGCAACGCCAGCCAGAAGGTATCGAGCGCACTGTCCAGACGCTGCAGAAGGTTGGGCGTAAACTGAGGTTTATGCTGATAATCAATCACCTGTGAATCATCGGCAAACACACCGTGCAGGATCTCCTGGGCCTTTAATGCGCTCAGTACCGGTTTCAGCGCGTAATCGACGGCAAGTAAATGCGCCACGCTGCCGCCGGTCGCCAACGGCAAAACCACTTTCCCTTCCAGCGCCCGCTCGGGGAGTAGGTCGAGCAGGGTTTTCAGGGCGCCAGAGTAAGCGGCTTTATAGACTGGTGTTGCGACAATCAGCCCGTCTGCATCCTGCAATTGTTCGATAAATGTGTTCAGCGCCGGACTGTCGAAACGAGCATAGATCAGGTCTTCCGGGGCAAAATTGTGCAGGTTCCAGTGAAAGATTTCGACATCCTGACCGTGAAGTTTTTCTCGGGCATATTCCAGTAACGCACTGGATCGAGAGGGAAAGCGAGGGCTCCCCGCCAGAGTGATGACGCGCATAATTTCATTCTCCCCTTATAACTAATTGTTTGCTTTTGGTTAACATTGATAACAATTTGAGCAGTCTGGCAGAGAGATTTTGTTTATCGAAATGATTTATACGGGATAGAAAAGTTAGAAATTGAATAAAAAGGCAGAAGCGAGGAAAACGATTGCTATTTATTGCCGCAGGTCAATTCCCTTTTTGCTCGCGATCGCACATAATACGCCCCCGGTTTGCACACCGGGAATCCAGGAGAGTTCATGTACTACCCCTTCGTTCGTAAAGCCCTTTTTCAGCTCGATCCAGAGCGCGCTCATGAATTGACATTCCAGCAATTACGTCGCATTACCGGCACACCGCTTGAAGCGCTTGTGCGCCAGAAAGTACCGGCAAAACCGGTTACCTGTATGGGGTTGACGTTTAAAAATCCGCTCGGGCTTGCTGCCGGACTGGATAAAGACGGGGAGTGCATTGATGCGCTCGGCGCGATGGGATTTGGTTCCATTGAGATTGGTACCGTGACGCCACGCCCTCAGCCGGGTAACGATAAACCACGTCTGTTCCGTCTGGTCGATGCAGAAGGTTTGATCAACCGCATGGGGTTTAATAACCACGGGGTTGATAACCTGGTTGAGAACGTTAAAAAATCGCATTTCGACGGTATTCTGGGGATTAATATTGGTAAGAACAAAGATACCCCAGTGGAGAACGGCAAAGATGACTATCTGATTTGTATGGAAAAAGTCTATGCTTATGCTGGTTATATCGCGATTAATATCTCTTCGCCGAATACGCCGGGATTACGTACGCTACAATACGGCGAGGCGCTGGACGATCTCCTGACGGCAATTAAAAATAAGCAAAACGATCTGCAAGCGATCCACCATAAATATGTTCCGGTGGCGGTAAAGATCGCGCCGGATCTTTCTGTGGAAGAACTGATCCAGGTCGCCGATAGTTTAGTTCGTCATAATATTGATGGCGTAATTGCGACTAACACCACCCTCGATCGTTCTCTTGTTCAGGGAATGAAAAATTGCGATCAAATGGGTGGTCTGAGCGGTCGACCGTTGCAATTAAAAAGTACAGAAATTATTCGCCAGTTGTCTCAGGAATTAAAAGGTCAGCTGCCGATTATTGGTGTTGGTGGTATCGACTCGGTGATTGCTGCACGTGAGAAAATAGCTGCTGGTGCAACCCTCGTACAGATTTATTCGGGCTTTATTTTTAAAGGTCCGCCGTTGATAAAAGAAATCGTCAGCAATATCTGAATGCTACCTTAATCACAATCCAGGGCTTTATTTCTAGCCCTGGTTGTTTTATATTCCTTTACTGTTGCTTATTTAAACATTCTGAGCTTTTATTATTAGGGCAATAAACGAAGCGGCAAAAGGATACTGTCGTAACGGTGATGATTAAGGAAAGGAGAGAAACTGATGCGAATTAAACCCGACGATAACTGGCGCTGGTATTATGATGAAGAGCACGATCGTATGATGCTCGATTTAGCCAATGGCATGTTATTCCGTTCGCGTTTTGCTCGTAAAATGCTCACTCCTGATGCATTTTCTCCGTCAGGTTTTTGTGTTGATGACGCCGCGCTTTATTTTTCCTTTGAAGAAAAATGTCGCTACCTGGATTTAGCCAAAGAACAAAAAGCGGAACTGGTGCTTAATGCGCTGGTGGCGATTCGTTATCTCAAACCGCAAATGCCAAAAAGCTGGCACTTTGTCGCACACGGTATTAACTGGTCGCCGGTCGTGGGTGACGCAGCCTGTGTTGATTTAAGCGATACCGATGAACAGGTAAACCTGCTAGTGGTTGAGCCGGGTGAAAACGCCGCGCTTTGCCTGCTTGCGCAACCTGGCGTGGTTATCGCCGGGCGTACGATGCAGCTTGGCGATGCGATTAAAATAATGAATGACAGACTGAAACCGCAGGCCGTTGTTGACAGTTTCAGCCTTGAGCAGGCGGTTTAGCTCTCCAGCCTGATTGCCGTTTTGGGAACACAGCTACAGCACAGAATCGTTCCGTCGTCCCCCATCGCTGATTTCTTCAACGGGCTAACTTCGCCTTCTACCAGTCGAATTCGACAGCATCCGCAAATGCCTGCCCGGCATGAATAGGGAACCCGGATACCCTGGTTTTCCAACTGCTCAAGCAATACCTGTTGATTATTTCCGCGAAAGGTCTGTCCCTGCCAGTCAATAAGCACCGTGGCATCAGGTTGTTGTTCGGGTGTAGTTTCGTCTGATTCAGCCGCGCCGTACGCTCTGGCGGGGCCGGTTGCCAAAATTTCTACCTCATCGCCGACGCGAATAACGCCACTGTTACGCGCGATAAGATTCTGACCGAAATCGACATCGCCGTTATCTACCGCAGTACGGAAGGTTTGCAATGTGGCAAGCGGTTCACCGGATGGATGTTTCTGGCCTTTTTCCGGGCTAACTGTCGTGAAAATACAGCGGCTACAGGGTTTTGCTACATCAAAAATGACGTCGCCAATACGAATCACTTTCCAGGTATCTTCTTCCCAGGCACCAGCTCCCGAAACTACTATATTGGGGCGAAACTGTTCCATTTTGACGCTTGCCGGACAGCGCTGTTGCAGATCGCGCAGGGATGCTTCGTTGGCCAGCAGATAGGGATAACCATCAGCGAAGGATAAAGGAACATCAACATGGCGTTTTACACGGCGCGTCAGCTGCGGTCCGACCCAGCGTAACTGCACTTCACGGGAGAAAAAGCCGCTAAGCCACTGGTTGATAGCCGCTGGCGCAATACGCGCGGTAAAATGGTTTCCCCATACTTCTGTTGGCGCATCCTGGGGAGCGAAGTCGGCAAATCGCACGAGCGCGCTGCTGCCATCTGGCGCAGTAAGATGCAGCCCATCGTGGAATGGGGAAGGCGTAAAACGGACCATTTGTGGGAACTGGCGGGCAGTTATGAACGTTCCGTCAGGTTCAGTGATCATAAATATGCGATCAAAGGCGAGACCGCTAATATCTGCCAGGGCATGCGTAAGCCCAATGCCGCGCATTGATTTAACCGGATGAATAAAAAGTCGGGTTAACGTGACCACTGTACAGCCCCTCGAATGAAAATAAGCCTTCAACTTTATGACATACAGCCCATATTAGCTATAATGCGCAGCAATTTTCTCGGAGTAAAAGTGACATTATGAATTCTCTGTTTGCCAGTACGGCCCGCGGGCTGGAAGAGCTGTTAAAAACTGAACTGGAAAACCTCGGCGCGCTGGAGTGTCAGGTCGTTCAGGGTGGGGTCCATTTTAAGGGCGACACACGGCTTGTTTACCAGAGCCTGATGTGGAGCCGCCTGGCCTCGCGCATTATCCTGCCGATGGGAGAGTGCAAGGTCTACAGCGATCTTGATCTGTACCTCGGTGTTCAGGCAATCGACTGGACAGAGATATTTAACCCTGGTGCTACGTTTGCCGTCCATTTTAGCGGACTGAACGAGACCATTCGTAACAGCCAGTACGGCGCGCTGAAGGTCAAGGATGCGATTGTCGATGCCTTTACCCGCAAAAATATGCCGCGTCCGAATGTGGATCGTGAATCTCCGGATCTGCGCATCAACGTCTGGTTGAACAAAGATACTGCCAGCATTGCGCTCGATCTGAGCGGTGACGGTTTGCATCAGCGTGGCTATCGCGATCGCGCGGGTCAGGCACCGATTAAAGAGACGCTGGCCGCGGCAATTGTTATGCGTTCTGGCTGGCAGCCAGGAACCCCGTTACTCGATCCGATGTGTGGTTCCGGCACGCTGCTGATTGAAGCGGCAATGTGGGCGACCGATCGCGCGCCGGGTCTGCACCGTGGATACTGGGGCTTCAGCGGTTGGGCGCAACACGACGAAGCTGTCTGGCAAGAAGTTAAAGCCGAAGCGCAGGTGCGTGCGCGTAAGGGACTGGCTGACTATACCTCGCATTTTTATGGATCCGATTGCGATGCGCGCGTGATTGAAAAAGCGCGTAGTAATGCTCGCCGCGCCGGTATCGCCGATCTGATGACGTTTGACGTGAAAGATGTCGCCAAACTGAGCAACCCGCTGCCGAAAGGACCGTATGGGACAGTTATCAGTAACCCGCCTTACGGCGAACGTCTGGATAGCGAACCGGCGCTGATTGCCCTGCACAGCCTGCTGGGCCGTACGATGAAAAACCAGTTTGGCGGCTGGAATTTGTCGCTGTTCAGCGCCTCGCCGGATCTGCTCAGCAGCCTGCAATTACGTGCCGACAAGCAGTTCAAAGCGAAAAACGGCCCGCTGGATTGTGTGCAGAAGAATTATCACGTTGCAGAGACCACTGCGGACAGCAAGCCGGCTACGGTAGCGGAAGATTATGCCAACCGCCTGCGCAAGAATATTAAGAAGCTGGAAAAATGGGCGCGTCAGGAAGGCATTGAATGCTATCGCCTGTATGACGCTGACCTGCCGGAATACAACGTTGCAGTAGATCGTTACGGTGATTGGGTCGTGGTTCAGGAATACGCACCGCCGAAGACGGTTGATGCGCAAAAAGCACGTCAACGCTTGTTCGACATCATTGCCGCCACGCTGTCAGTACTGGAAATCGCGCCAAACAAACTGGTGCTGAAAACCCGTGAGCGTCAGAAAGGCAAGAATCAGTATCAGAAGATGAATGAGAAGGGTGAATTCATTGAGGTAAGCGAGTACAACGCGCGCCTGTGGGTTAACCTGACTGACTACCTTGATACGGGTTTATTCCTCGATCACCGTATTGCGCGCCGCATGCTGGGGCAGATGAGTAAAGGTAAGGACTTCCTCAACCTGTTTTCCTACACCGGTAGCGCCAGCGTACATGCAGGATTGGGCGGCGCGCGTAGCACCACGACGGTCGATATGTCGCGTACCTATCTGGAATGGGCGGAACGTAACCTGCGTCTGAACGGCCTGAGCGGTCGCGCTCACCGTTTAATTCAGGCCGATTGCCTGGGCTGGCTGCGTGATGCGAATGAACAGTTTGATCTGATTTTCATCGATCCGCCGACGTTCTCTAACTCAAAACGTATGGAAGATTCGTTTGATGTGCAGCGCGATCATCTGGCGCTGATGAAAGATCTGAAACGTCTGCTGCGTAAAGACGGCACGATCATGTTCTCCAACAACAAACGTGGGTTCCGTATGGATCTCGACGGTTTGGCTGAACTGGGATTGAAAGCACAAGAAATTACCCAAAAAACGCTTTCCCAGGATTTTGCCCGTAACCGTCAGATCCACAATTGCTGGCTGATTACCGCAGCCTGAAAGGATAAATAAATGTCATTGATCAGTATGCATGGTGCATGGCTGTCGTTCAGCGATGCGCCGCTTCTTGATAATGCAGAACTGCATATCGAAGATAACGAACGCGTCTGTCTGGTTGGCCGTAACGGCGCAGGTAAATCGACGCTGATGAAGATCCTGAACCGTGAGCAGGGGCTTGACGACGGGCGTATCATTTATGAGCAGGATCTGGTTGTGGCGCGTCTGCAACAGGATCCGCCGCGTAATGTTGAGGGCAGCGTGTATGATTTCGTTGCCGAGGGTATCGAAGAGCAGGCCGAATATCTCAAGCGTTATCACGATATTTCGCGTCTGGTGATGACTGATCCGAGCGACAGAAATCTGAATGAGATGGCGCGGGTTCAGGAAATGCTCGATCACCACAATCTGTGGCAGCTCGAAAGCCGTATTAATGAAGTGCTGGAGCAGTTGGGGCTGGATCCAAACGCCGCACTTTCTTCGCTTTCTGGCGGTTGGCTGCGTAAAGCGGCGCTGGGCCGCGCGTTAGTGAGTAATCCGCGTGTATTGCTGCTGGATGAGCCAACGAACCACCTGGATATTGAAACCATCGACTGGCTGGAAGGGTTCCTGAAATCCTTCAATGGGACAATCATCTTCATTTCCCATGACCGTTCATTTATACGAAATATGGCGACGCGTATCGTCGACCTCGATCGTGGCAAGCTGGTGACTTATCCGGGGAATTACGATCAGTATTTGCTGGATAAAGAAGAAGCGCTGCGCGTAGAAGAGTTACAAAATGCAGAGTTTGACCGCAAGCTGGCGCAGGAAGAGGTCTGGATCCGTCAGGGGATCAAAGCGCGCCGTACCCGTAATGAAGGCCGCGTGCGCGCACTGAAAGCCATGCGTCGCGAGCGTGGCGAACGTCGCGAAGTGATGGGCACGGCGAAGATGCAGGTCGAAGAGGCGAGCCGTTCAGGCAAGATTGTTTTCGAAATGGAGAACGTGGATTACCAGGTTGATGGAAAGCAGCTGGTAAAAGATTTCTCCGCACAGGTACAGCGCAGCGACAAAATTGCGCTAATCGGACCGAACGGCTGCGGCAAAACAACGCTGCTGAAGCTGATGTTAGGCCAGCTTCAGGCTGACAGTGGACGCATTCACGTCGGCACCAAGCTGGAAGTGGCCTATTTCGATCAGCACCGCGCCGAACTGGATCCCGATAAAACCGTGATGGACAACCTGGCTGAAGGTAAGCAAGAGGTGATGGTTAACGGTAAACCTCGCCATGTGCTGGGTTATCTGCAGGACTTCCTGTTCCATCCGAAACGCGCGATGACGCCAGTGCGAGCGCTCTCTGGTGGGGAACGAAATCGCCTGCTGTTGGCGCGTCTTTTTCTGAAACCCAGCAATCTTTTGATTCTCGATGAACCAACGAACGATCTTGACGTCGAAACGCTGGAACTGCTTGAAGAACTAATTGATAGCTATCAGGGGACTGTACTGCTGGTAAGCCACGACCGTCAGTTTGTGGATAATACTGTAACTGAATGCTGGATCTTCGAGGGCGGTGGTAAAATTGGTCGTTATGTCGGCGGTTATCATGACGCGCGCAGCCAGCAATCTCAGTATGTGGCGTTTAAACAACCGGTCGCGAAAAAAACAGAGGAAGCTGTTGCTCCTAAAGCAGAAATTGTCAAACGTGGCACGAGCAAACTAAGCTATAAACTGCAGCGCGAACTGGAGCAGCTCCCCGCTCAGCTTGAAGAACTGGAAGCTAAACTGGAAAGACTACAAGCTCAGGTTGCTGACGCCGCTTTTTTCAGTCAGCCACATGAGCAAACACAGCAGGTATTAGCTAATCTGAACGAAGCGGAACAAGAACTTGAGCAAGCCTTTGAGCGCTGGGAGTATCTTGAGTCTTTGAAGAACGGCGCATAATTTAAAGGAGCACATATGTGCGAACATCACCATGCCGCGAAGCATATTTTGTGCTCGCAGTGTGACATGCTGGTGGCGTTACCTCGCCTTGAGCATGGTCAGAAAGCGGCATGTCCACGATGTGGCACTACGTTAACGGTTGAGTGGGACGCGCCGCGGCAGCGTCCTACCGCCTATGTTTTAGCAGCATTGTTCATGCTGCTTCTGTCAAATCTCTTCCCCTTTGTGAATATGAACGTTGCAGGGGTGAGCAGCGAAGTGACGTTGATGGAGATCCCCAGCGTTCTCTTTTCTGAAGACTACGCCAGTCTCGGCACCTTCTTTTTATTATTCGTGCAGTTGGTCCCCGCGTTTTGCCTGCTGACTATCCTGCTGCTGGTGAATCGGGTGCAGATGCCCGCCAGACTTAAGGCGGGTCTTGCACGCGTCCTGTTCCAGTTAAAAAGCTGGGGGATGGCGGAAATCTTCCTTGCCGGCGTGCTGGTCAGCTTCGTTAAGCTTATGGCTTACGGCGATATCGGCGTGGGCAGCAGCTTTATTCCGTGGTGCTTCTTTTGCGTTTTGCAACTGCGCGCATTCCAGTGCGTTGACCGTCGCTGGCTGTGGGATGATATTGCGCCAATGCCAGTGATTAAGCAGGAGTTAAAACCTGGCGTGCCCGGCATTCGACAGGGACTGCGTTCCTGCTCTTGCTGCACCGCGATTCTTCCCGCTGATGAGCGGGTGTGTCCGCGCTGCCAGACGAAAGGCTATGTGCGGCGTAAAAACAGTCTGCAATGGACGTTGGCATTACTGTTTACGTCAATCATGCTTTATCTTCCTGCCAATATTTTGCCGATTATGATTACCGATCTGCTCGGGTCAAAGCTGCCATCAACGATACTTGAGGGGGTGGTTTTAATCTGGAGCGAAGGCTCTTACCCGGTGGCTGCGGTTATTTTTATCGCCAGTATTATGGTGCCGACGTTGAAAATGATCGCCATTGCCTGGTTATGTTGGGATGCCAAAGGCCACGGCAAACGTGACAGCGAACGTATGCACCTGATTTATGAAGTTGTGGAATTTGTCGGTCGCTGGTCAATGATCGACGTCTTTGTGATTGCGGTACTCTCTGCGCTGGTGCGCATGGGAGGGTTAATGAACATTTATCCTGCAATGGGTGCTTTGATGTTTGCTTTAGTCGTCATTATGACAATGTTTTCTGCGATGACATTTGATCCGCGTCTGTCGTGGGACCGTGAACCAGAACCAGGCCATGAGGAGTCCTGACAGCATGGAATCTAAAAGTGGGGAAGCCAAAGTGCAAAAGGTAAAAAACTGGTCGCCCGTGTGGATATTCCCTATCGTCACTGCACTCATTGGCGCGTGGGTTCTGTTTTATCACTACAGTCATCAGGGGCCGGAAGTCACGCTGATTACCACCAATGCCGAAGGTATTGAAGGGGGCAAAACGACGATTAAGAGCCGCAGCGTGGATGTCGGTATCGTCGAGAGCGCAACCCTGACTGATGATTTGACCCATGTGGAGATTAAAGCGCGTCTTAACTCCGGAATGGAAAAGCTGCTGCATAAAGATTCTGTCTTTTGGGTGGTGAAGCCGCAGGTTGGACGTGAAGGTATCAGTGGGCTCGGCACGCTATTGTCCGGGGCTTATATTGAACTGCAGCCTGGCAATAAAGGCAGTAAGCTGGAAAATTACCAACTGCTGGATTCACCGCCGCTGGCCCCGCCAGATGCAAAAGGGATCCGTGTGATTCTGGACAGCAAAAAAGCCGGTCAGTTGAGCCCAGGCGATCCGGTGCTTTTCCGCGGCTATCGTGTGGGCTCGGTTGAAACCAGCACGTTTGATGCGCAAAAGCGTACGATCAGCTATCAGCTTTTCATCAATGCGCCTAACGATCGTCTGGTGACCAGCAATGTACGTTTCTGGAAAGACAGCGGGATCGCCGTAGATCTTACCTCAGCAGGTATGCGCGTAGAAATGGGATCGCTCTCCACGCTGTTTGGCGGTGGTGTAAGTTTTGATGTGCCCGAAGGGCTGGAACAAGGTCAACCGGTTGAGCAGCAGGCCTCATTTAACCTCTATGACGATCAAAAAAGTATTCAGGATTCCCTGTATACCGATCATATTGATTACCTGATGTTCTTTAAAGATTCGATTCGTGGCCTACAGCCTGGTGCACCGCTGGAATTCCGTGGCATCCGCTTGGGTACGGTGAGTAAAGTACCTTTCTTCTCACCGAATATGCGTCAGGTATTTAACAATGATTACCGCATTCCGGTGCTGGTGCGTATTGAACCTGAACGTCTGAAGGCACAGCTGGGAGAAGATACCGATGTTGGCGCTCATTTGGAGCAACTGCTTAAACGCGGATTACGAGGATCGCTCAAAACCGGGAACCTGGTAACCGGCGCGCTGTATGTCGATCTCGACTTCTACCCGAAAGAGCCGCCGATTACCGGTGTACGCGAATTCAATGGTTATCAAATTATTCCGACCGTGAGCGGTGGTCTGGCGCAGATCCAACAGCGTCTGATGGAAGCGTTGGATAAGATTAACAATCTGCCGCTGAATCCGATGATTGAGCAGGCAACCAATACGCTGTCGGAAAGCCAGCGCACAATGAAACATCTGCAAACCACGCTGGATAATATGAACAAGATCACGTCCAGCCAGTCGATGCAGGATCTGCCGGCGGATATGCAGAACACGCTACGTGAACTGAATCGTAGTATGCAGGGCTTCCAGCCTGGTTCCGCGGCCTACAACAAGATGGTGGCGGATATGCAGCGTCTTGATCAGGTACTGCGTGAACTGCAACCGGTACTGAAAACGTTGAACGATAAGAGTAATGCGCTGGTATTTGAAGCGAAGGACAAAAAAGATCCAGAGCCGAAGAGGGCGAAACAATGAAAAAGTGGCTAGTGGTGATGATGGCGGTCTGGCTGACGTCATGCAGCTCCAGCGGAGAAAATAAAAGCTATTACCAGCTCCCTATCGCACAAGGTGGTGTGCAGAGCTCTGCCAATCAGGGAAACCGTCTGCTGTGGGTTGAACAGATTGCGGTACCTGATTATCTGGCCGGTAATGGGGTGGTTTACCAGACCAGCGATGTGCAATATGTGATAGCCAATAATAATCTCTGGGCCAGCCCATTAGATCAGCAATTGCGCAATACACTGGTTGCGAACCTCAGTATGCAGTTGCCTGGCTGGGTTGTCGCTTCACAACCGCTGGGAAGCACTCAGGATACGCTGAACGTTACCGTAACCGGCTTCCACGGTCGGTACGATGGTAAGGTTATTGTGAGCGGTGAATGGTTGCTGAATCATCAGGGACAACTGATCAAACGTCCATTCCACATCGAAGCTGTACAAACCAAAGACGGCTACGATGAGATGGTGAAGGTTCTAGCCAATGCCTGGAGTCAGGAAGCGACGGCCATTGCTCAAGAGCTGAAACGCATCCCTTAAGCTTAAATAATTGTAAATTATGCCGCCCCTGGTTCATTGCCCGGGGCGGTTTTTTTTATTTTTTTAGCCGTGAAGATAGCTGTTCTGACTGACTATTTTTGTACAAATGATTTAGAGGCTAGCTCACAAATATGACACTGGCGTGAATTTTGCGCATTGACGAGCCTGATGTTTAGGGGTATTCGTTTAGTGTGATTGCACACTTAGTAATCACTGTTTTCTTTTCCACCAGACCCAAAAATGAGGGAAACGAGGCATGAAGAGACAAAAACGAGATCGCCTGGAACGGGCACATCAACGTGGATATCAGGCCGGCATTGCCGGACGCTCAAAAGAAATGTGTCCCTATCAGACGCTGAATCAGAGGTCATACTGGCTGGGAGGCTGGCGAGAAGCCATGGGGGATAGGGTTTTAATGGCCTGATTCTGTCTCTTTAGATAAAAGAAACCTCCGCAGAGCGGAGGTTTCGCCTTTTTGCACACCAGATAAAACGGGGAAACGTTAATGTCTGGCTGCTTCGCAGTTCTGGATTAGAACGCGGAAGTGTCCTGGAACAGACCCACTTTCAGATCGTTTGCAGTGTAGATCAGACGACCATCAACCAGCACTTCACCATCTGCCAGGCCCATGATCAGGCGACGGTTAACGATGCGTTTGAAGTGAATGCGGTAAGTGACTTTCTTCGCGGTCGGCAGAACCTGGCCGGTGAATTTAACTTCGCCTACGCCCAGCGCACGGCCTTTACCTTCGCCGCCCAGCCAGCCGAGATAGAATCCAACCAGTTGCCACATGGCGTCGAGACCCAGGCAGCCCGGCATCACCGGATCGCCGATAAAGTGACAACCGAAGAACCACAGGTCCGGGTTGATATCCAGTTCAGCTTCAACATAACCTTTGTCAAAGTTGCCACCGGTTTCGGTCATCTTGATGACACGGTCCATCATCAGCATGCTTGGTGCTGGCAGTTGTGGCCCTTTAGCGCCAAACAGCTCACCGCGACCAGAGGCAAGAAGGTCTTCTTTCGTATAGGATTCGCGTTTATCTACCATGTTCTCTGTAAGCCTTATTTTATTGAAGCACGCAGGATAGCTAACACGTGTACGCTGAACAAGTCCGATCAGTTCGGAATAATCCAGTTCAGCCAACGTAGCGGCCATGGGAAACGGTGACGACCTTCCTGTTGCGTTGCCGTGGCAATACGCTCCTGAATGGTTTGCATCAGCGTTGTCTGGCCTTCGCCATCCCACACCAGATTTAACAACAGTGGCAGCGCATCGGTCACGTCGTCCACCGCCCAGATAGTGAATTTTTCTTCTTCTATGGCCTGTAACAGCGCAGGCTGCAGGCTGAGGTGTCTGACGTTAGCCGAAGGAATGATAACGCCCTGCGTGCCCGTCAGCTCACGCTGCTGGCAGATGGCGAAGAAACCTTCAATTTTCTCATTCAGACCACCGACAGGTTGTGCCCGACCAAACTGATCGACAGAACCTGTAATGGCGATACTTTGATTAACAGGAACGTCGGCGAGGGCGCTAATCAATGCGCACAGTTCTGCCATAGACGCGCTGTCACCGTCCACTTCACTGTAAGATTGCTCAAAGGTCAGCGAGGCAGAGAAGGGGATTTGTTGCTCCAGCTGGAGTTCCGACATCAGGAACGCCTGCATAATCATCATACCCTTGGCATGAATATTTCCGCCAAGCTCGGCTTTGCGCTCAATATCCGTAAACTCGCCGTCGCCAATATGCACGACGCAACTGATACGAGAAGGCTCGCCAAATGCGCGTGGGTGGCCTGGAAACTCAATCACCGACAAGGCGTTGATCTGGCCAATACGCTCGCCTTCTGTCTCGATAAGGATCTGCTCTTGCAGAATTTCATCCTGCATGCGTTCAGCCAGGAATCCCTCACGCCATTCGCGCTGAGCCAGCATCAGGCTGAACTGTTCAGCGTTGCAGGTTTCGCCCTCGCATAACGGAGCCACCTCTTTGAACTGTCGGGTGATCCACAGCGGGTTAAGCGGCAATGTATCCTGTTCACCGGTATAGCGAACGGCTTCACGGATCAGAACCTGCCAGGCATCAGGAGCGGGGTAAGGCAAATTATTGCGCATAGCAGTATGCGTGACCCATTGACACCACTGCGTCATGGTTTCGGCATCCACTATCTGCAGATTATCTTCAAACTCGCTGTAAATGGCCTGCTCAGCCAGCTCTGGTTCCATGTCCTGGAAATCCGCCAGCGATTCACGCTCACCTACTAAAATCACTTTCAGTTTAAGCGGCATAGGCGGAACGGAGACAGGCAGCGGGCGAGACTCATCAAAAGCCACCCAATCAAAACGCTCGTGGCTGACAATGGCTTTCAGGCGCATCCATAACAGCGGTTGGGCCAACAGCGTGCGCAATGAGATAACCAGCACACCTCCATTGGCCTGATGTACCAGACCTGGCTGCAGCGTAATTTCGCCATTGAACTGACGCAGACAGCCAAACAGTTGTTCGGCTTCGGCCCAGTCAACGCTGACCACCTGCGTCAACGTCGCAAAATTGTCTTCCGCTTTCTCAGCTGTACGATAACGAATAGTGTGACCGGAGATGTCGTAATGACCGCCAGTCAGGCTTCCTGCATCCGTGTGCAAGGGACGTGCAGCCTTTGCAATAAGGTTGAGATACTCAAGCTCTTCCGGTGCTTTTACCAACATGAACGAGGATGTTGTCCAGTGCTGAAGAAGCTGCTCTAGCGCGAATTGTAAACGTGGCTGAGTATCACTAAGTAAGGTGTCGGTGTCGTCAGTGACGTGCGGCTGTGCAAATACTTCCTGATAACTGTCGGTATCAGGAACCAGATCACGCCATGCAAGTTTCGTAATGGTCAAAGTTGATGTTTTTTAGTCTGTTGTAAAAAACGAGATTATACCGTAACCCTCACCACTAAACACCTGGAAAGCGCCGCGAAACGCTTGTGATGACGCGCGGCAGTTCACAGGCTGGATATTCTTTTCTTCAGATGCCGAAAAAGCTGATATTCTGATAAGAGTTACACGGTAACATTGAGATCGCAATGAAATATCAACAACTTGAAAACCTTGAAAGCGGCTGGAAATGGAAGTACCTGGTGAAGAAGCATCGTGAGGGGGAATTAATCACCCGTTACGTCGAGGCCAGCGCTGCCAAAGAAGCCGTTGATTTATTGCTAACCCTCGAAAATGAACCGGTTCGGGTCAATAGCTGGATTGAAGAACACATGAATCCTGCGCTGCTTAATCGTATGAAACAAACCATACGTGCCAGGCGCAAGCGGCACTTTAATGCTGAGCATCAGCATACCCGGAAGAAATCCATCGATCTGGAATTTATGGTCTGGCAGCGTCTGGCAGGTCTTGCGCAGCGGCGCGGAAAAACGCTTTCTGAAACTATTGTGCAGCTGATTGAAGACGCAGAGCATAAAGAGAAGTACGCGAACAAAATGTCGACATTGAAACAGGATTTACAGGCGTTGCTGGGGAAAGAGTAGCGGTCGGCTGGTTTAATGCGTGGCTTACTTTGGATGAAAACAGATGAAAAAAAACCCCGCATAGCGGGGTTTTTTATAAGACGATAACTTAAGCCTGAGGCTGAGTTACAACGTCTTTGATGCCTTTAACTTCGATCTCAACACGACGATCCGGAGCCAGGCAGTCGATCAGTGCAGCGCGAGCTTTCACGTTGTCACAGGTGTTGCCAGTAACTGGGTTGGATTCACCCATGCCACGTGCAGAGATTTTGTCAGAAGGAATACCTTTAGAGATCAGGTAATCAACAACGGACTGAGCACGTTTCTCGGACAGAGCCTGGTTGTAAGCGTCAGAACCGATACGGTCAGTGAAGCCCAGAACTACTACGGAACCGTCTTTCGGATCCAGGTTGCTCAGCTGGCTGTACATCTGATCCAGAGCCTGCTGGCCTTCTGGTTTCAGAGTTGCTTTGTTGAAGTTGAACAGAACGTCAGACTTCAGAGTGAAGTGCTTGGTCTGTACTTCTGGAGCCGGAGCCGGAGCAACAACTACTGGAGCTGCTTCTTCCTGCTGGCCGAAACGGTAAGAAACACCAACGCTCAACAGACCGTTATCCGGACGACCGCCAACGGTGTTCGCGTCACCGATGTTGTTGGTCCACTGGTATTCCAGACGGGTAGCGATTTCAGGAGTAATTGCATACTCTACGCCACCAGCGAATACTGGGGATACACCAGTGTCGTGGTCTTTGAAGCCTTCGTTGTTTTTAGCGTCTGCACGCCAAACCATACCACCCAGACGAGTATAAACGTCCAGATCGTCAGTGATTGGGTAACCCAGTTTAGCGGTCAGCTGAACGCCCTGAGCTTTGAAAGCGCCGTTTTGATGAGTCGAGTCGGTGTAGCCTTTGTACGGCATACGGCCCAACCAGTCGTAACCCATTTCAAAACCAACGTACGGGTTAACCTGATAACCACCAAACGCACCAGCACCCAGTTGGCTTTCGTGGGTAGGACCGGCGTTGTTGATCTGGTTGTTGCCAATATCATGGTACTGAGACCAGCCCATTTTAGCACCAGCGTACCAGGTGTTATCTTTCGGAGCGGCCTGCGCCACGGTAGCGAAACCAGCCAGTGCCACTGCAATTGCGATAGCTGTCTTTTTCATTTTTTGCGCCTCGTTATCATCCAAAATTCGCCATGAATATCTCCGAAGAGAGATAACACGGTTAAATCCTTCACCCGGGGACCAGTTCAATAGTTACTCTACCGATATCTGCGGCTTACGCCGAGCACCCCTGGCGATGTAAAGTCTACAACGTAGTTGAAAACTTACAAGTGTGAAGTCCGTCAGGCATATGAAAAAAAAAGGCTTGTATACACAATATTTAACATTTATGGCTGAATAAATGTACTGAGGATATCCTGAAAACCGCTTCAGACAAGCGTTCAGACGAAAAACACATTACAGCTCAAAGACAAATTGAGAGATGAAAAAAAATTCCAGGATAAATCCTAATTTTACTCAATGATACAAATTCGAGTGAATTTTTAGCCCGGAATGCTGTCTCCCCGCAAGTGTCTGGGCGCGAACCGGACGCATGATAAAACCCATCGCATTACCTTCATCAGCCGCTTTGACCAGTTCGGCATGTTCATCTTCCGTTAATTCTTCCGCCAGCCAGCCAATAACGACGCTGTAATTACCCGTGCGCAGCGCACGAATCATCGATTCCAGCGTATTGCAGGGGGAGAGCTGACTAATTTGCATGACTTTCGTCAATGGAAGTCCAGCTGACTGCACCCACTCCCGGCTTAATTTTTGCTGAGGCGTCAGCCACAGCTGCCAGCGTGATTGTTGCCCTAACTGTTGCAGCAGGGGAAGCAGCAGTTGTGTCATCATGGGCTGGTCCTCGCGATAGACAACTTCACTGATAAGCCCAGCGGTTGCGTTCTCTGATGAAACGCGCGCAATGTTGCTTGATGTGGAAGAGAACGACGATGAACGATTTGCATAGCCTGAAGTGTACATAATCAATCCAGCCCTGTGAGTTACTGTATGGATATACAGTAACCCTGCCATCAACAAAGATCAACCTTATTTTCGGAAACAGGTTCGCATTTTTTAGTCGTCGTCACGGGAAAAATAAAATTCATCTTGCCCCATACGCATAAGTTGCCTATTTTCGTCATTAACGGATCCGCTACTGAAAATCATTTGCTTACGTTATGATTTAAAAAGGATTTTTATGAAAGAGCTTTCTTATGCAAGGATCTATAAATCGCAGGAATATCTGGCTTCTCTGGGGACAATTCACTATCGCTCACTGTTTGGTGGCTACAGTCTGACGGTTGGCGATACGGTCTTTGCCATGGTCGCTAATGGTGAGCTGTATCTTCGCGCCTGTGAGCAGAGCGCCCAGTATTGTGTACAAAATTCTCCTGTCTGGCTGACATTTATTAAGCGCGGACGTCCTCTTGTACTTAATTATTACCAGGTGAACGATGCCCTGTGGCAAAACCAGCAGCAGCTGGTGTCGCTATCGCGATATTCGTTGGATGCAGCGGTTAAGGAAAAACAGAGTCGCTTTGCCCAGCATCGTCTGCGGGAATTGCCGAATATGACGTTTCATCTGGAGACTCTGTTGAATGAAGCAGGAATTAAAGATGAGGGGACCATGCGATCGTTGGGAGCACAAATGTGCTGGCTGAAACTTCGGCAAAATAACCCGGCTCTGACGGTAAAAGTACTCTATGCCCTTGAAGGCGCGGTAGGGGGGATACATGAAGCCGCGCTCCCGGCGACGCGTCGCCAGGAGCTGGTTGAGTGGGTAAGTTCTCTTACTCCGGAGCCGGGGTATTAGACGGCAGCACGTCAATTTGCTGCTGTAATCGCCGGATCTCTGGGAGCAGGGCGATCAATAGCCCAACTTGCTGAACGACCAGCGGCTCTTTACTGTCCGGGCGTGGTTCCAGGTGCTGAATTCGCTGCTTCAGCCCTTCTAACGCCTGGTATACACGCTGCTCGTCAGCGGGTTGATGGTGAAGGGCATCATCAACATAGCAAACAGCGTCATCCAGCAATGCCAAAACGTCTGGATTGGTCAACTGTTCGCGATGTGCGCCCAGCGCAGAAATATAGCTGGTAAACGTATGGTTGAGACACAGTAAACGGAACGCCGTTTCGCGCGTCTGGGCCGTGACATCAGGCTCGCTCGACATGTTTGACACCACGGAGGCGAGTTCAGCATCACGATTATGCGCATCACGGCGAGCGATACGGTATGCCAGACGATTATCACGGCCCTGATGATATTGCTCGAGAATAGCATCAAGGTAGCGGCAGTTAGCGTCAGTCGCCCGTTCAATTACCCGTGGTAGGTTACGAAAACGCCAGTCTGGCCAGATGAAACTGACAGCAGCCCAGGCGATAGCACAGCCAATTAGCGTATCGATGACACGCGGCAGCGCAACCTCAAAGCCTTCGCCGAGCAGGTTAAAGCACAGTAACACCAGCAGCGTGATAAACATGGTGGCGTGAGCATACTGGACGTTGCGAAAGGCAAAAAACAGTACACCAGTGATCACCAGGAGTATCAGTTGCCCTTCGAGAGAGGGCACAAACCACAGGATCGGTAAACCAATGGCAATCCCAACCAACGTGCCGATAATCCTGAGCGCCAGGCGATGTCGGGTGGCGTTGTAGTTTGGCTGACAGACAAACAGGCTGGTCAGCAAGATCCAGTATCCGTGATTCATGCCGGTTATCTGGATAATGGCATAACCAACACAGAGCACTAACGACATGCGAACGGCATGGCGAAATAGAGCAGACTCAGGGGTGAAATTACGGCTCAGACGTAACCAGATATCACTGAATCCATGGGGACTGTCATCGGCAAGCTGATTTTCAGACTCATTGCGCGAGAGTACCTGAGCCTGTTCAGACTCTATGGTAGCAAGCTGCGCGTCGATTGCCCGTAGGTTTGACAGTAAAAAACCCAGCGTATTGAGCAGGTCGGCAGGTTCACCACTGGCACGCATGCGCTCAAGTGCGGCATCTATATGGGTGAAGGCGCGCTCAAAGTGCGGATCGTGCTGGTAAGGCGTGCGCAATAAAATACAGCGAGATAATTGTGAACAGGCTTGCCCTTGCATCGACATCAACCGCTGGAAACGGAACATCACATCGCTGTGACGGAAATGATCGCGTAGCGTTTGATACTGAATATGTGAAGAGCTTGCGCGTTCATGAATATCCTGCGCCACAAAATAGTAATGTAGCGTGCGACGTGTTCCCCGTTGTCCACGGTCACCGCGCAGGCGGGTCAGCAGCGATACTTTAGTCTGATTCAGCGTTGCCATCAGTTGGCCATTCGCGAGAGCTAAATCATACAACGGTGCCTGGCTTTCATCTTCTATGTCGGGGTCAAAAAGACGCGATTTCAGTTCCAGGTAGTGCGCTAACTGTTCGTAGCTGCGTGCCAGATTGTCCTGTAAGGGGCGGATGGGGAACAGAAGATGTCCGGTGAGCGTCAGCAGGTTATACCAGATAGCCCCAGCGAGCAGCAGGATGGGTTGTTGATACCACTGATCGTAAAGCGAGGTGCCCAGCATCGTGTAAATGGCGATCAGCAATGCACCAAAAGCAATAGTTGCATAGCGCTGGCCTAATCCCCCCAGCAGAATAAAGCCGCTGGTGGAAAGCGTTAAACCAATAGCAAACAGCCATGGCCATGGGAAGAGCAGTTCAACGGAGGCTGAGGCAATAAAAAAGCACACCAGTGTGATGATCAAATTGCGCAATCGGCCTGCGAGACGATCGTCCAGATCGGTAAGTGCGGCAGCGACCATACCCAGCGTGAGTGGGATAGTCAGCTTGACGTCACCCAGCCACCAGGGTAGCGCCGTTGTGCCGCATAGCGCGATAAAAATCCGCACGTAGTACAGCCAGGTGCTGTTCCAGGTATAGCGTTTGAGCAGAGGACTTAACATAAAGGCCATCGGTCCTGATTATTCAAAACGACGACGTGCATTGGCTTCACGCGCTGCACGGGCAACTTCTACTGAAACCACCCGGCGACCCACCGGCCAGAGCGCAATGGCAGCGATTTTAAAGTTCGCAATGCCAACCGGTATACCAATAATCGTTATGCACTGGGCAATACCAGAGATAATGTGCATCAGGCACAACCACCAGCCGAAGAAAATCAGCCAGAAAATATTGAGCACGGTGCCGCCGGTATTTAACAGGACGCTTTTACCGGCCGGATTCAGTTCATCGACATGAATCGCTTCGTTACCATAGGGAAACAGCGAAAGTCGGGTTATCTCCCAGCATGAACGGGTCAAGGGTAAAGTAAAAATAAGCACGACACTGACCAGTGTTGCCAGTAACCAGGCCAGGGTGGTGGCGAACCCCCCAAGCACAAAATTTAAAATATTCAGAACAGTACGCATAAACCCTCGGTTAACTCTGGTTTTCTGTGAATTCGGCAATTGTAACGTTTTTTTGGGCTGGAGCACGTTTTCTCTGGCGGTTACACTGATAAGCAAACCTCTTCGTGTGGATCCGCTTGAGTCTTATGGAACTGAAAGCAACTTCTCTTGGAAAACGTCTGGCACAACACCCTTACGATCGGGCCGTTATTCTCAATGCCGGGATTAAAGTTTCCGGCGATCGTCACGAGTATCTTATTCCCTTCAATCAGTTACTGGCTATTCATTGCAAACGCGGCCTGGTATGGGGCGAGCTGGAGTTTGTACTCCCGGATGAGAAGGTGGTTCGTCTTCACGGTACAGAGTGGGCGGAAACCCAGCGCTTCCATCATCATTTGAATGCGCTCTGGCAACAGTGGAGCCAGGAAATGAGTGACGTTGCTGCGGGGGTTTTACAGCAGCAGTTGGATGCGATAGCGGCGCGTACTAGTGAAAGTAAATGGCTGACGCGCGAACAAACGTCAGGGCTGCAGCAGCAGATTCGCCGTGCCTTTGCCGCGTTACCGCTCCCGGTTAATCGGCTGGAGGAATTTGAAAATTGCCGGGAGGCGTTACGTCAATGCCAGGCATGGTTGAAAGACATTGAAGCCTGTCGCTTACAGCACAATCAGGCGTACACCGATGCAATGCTGGAAGAGTATGCCGAGTTTTTCCAGCATATTGAATCTTCGCCGTTGAACCCTGCTCAGGCGCGCGCGGTGGTGAATGGTGAGCAATCATTGTTGGTACTTGCAGGTGCTGGAAGCGGTAAAACATCTGTGTTGGTTGCCCGGGCTGGTTGGTTGCTTGCACGAGGAGAAGCTGCACCAGAACAAATCCTGTTGCTGGCGTTTGGACGCAAAGCAGCCCAGGAGATGGATGACCGCATCCGTGAGCGTCTGCATACGGATGAGGTCACCGCACGGACGTTCCATTCACTCGCGTTGCATATTATTTCGCAAGGTAGCAAAAAAGTTCCAACGGTGAGCAAGCTTGAAAATGATGCTATCGCGCGCAACAAACTCTTTATAACAACCTGGCGTCAGCAGTGCAGTGAGAAAAAGGCTCAGGCTAAAGGCTGGCGACAATGGTTAGAAGAAGAAATGCAGTGGTCTGTACCCGAAGGTAACTTCTGGGATGACGAAAAATTACAGCGCCGTCTGGCTTCCCGGTTGGATCGCTGGGTTAGTTTGATGCGTATGCATGGCGGAGCACAGGCGGAGATGATTGCTAATGCTCCGGAGGAGATCCGTGATCTGTTCAGTAAACGCATAAAGCTAATGGCGCCGCTGCTCAAGGCCTGGAAGAGTGCCCTGAAGGATGAGAATGCCGTCGATTTCTCCGGGTTGATCCATCAGGCTATTGTCATTCTGGAGAAGGGGCGGTTTATCAGTCCGTGGAAACATATTCTGGTCGATGAATTTCAGGATATTTCCCCTCAGCGCGCCGCCCTGTTGGCCGCCTTGCGTAAGCAAAACTCGCAGACCACGCTGTTTGCCGTGGGAGATGACTGGCAGGCAATTTACCGGTTCAGCGGGGCACAGCTTTCTCTGACAACCGCATTCCAGCAAAACTTCGGCGAGGGCGATCGCTGTAATCTGGATACGACTTACCGTTTTAATAGCCGTATTGGTGAGGTAGCAAACCAGTTTATCCAGCAAAATCCCCATCAGCTCACGAAACCGCTGAACAGTCTGACGACCGGTGATAAAAAAGCCGTCACGTTGCTCGACGAAAGCCAGTTAGATCTGTTGCTGGATAAGCTGTCGGGTTTTGTGAAAGCCGAAGAGAGAATTCTGGTGCTGGCGCGATACCATCATCTCAAACCTGCCAGCCTGGACAAAGCGGCCACCCGCTGGCCCAAGCTGCAGCTGGATTTTATGACTATTCATGCCAGCAAAGGGCAGCAGGCGGATTATGTCATTGTTATGGGGCTTCATGAAGGGAATGACGGTTTCCCGGCTCCGGCTCGCGAGTCGATTATGGAAGAGGCGTTACTCCCGGCTGTTGAAGATTTTCCTGATGCGGAAGAGAGACGGTTGCTGTATGTGGCGCTAACGCGTGCGCGGCATCGGGTATGGCTACTGTTTAGCAAAGACGCGCCATCATGCTTTGTTGATGAGCTTAAGCAATTAGACGTTCCGGTGACCCGGAAACCCTGAAAAGCAGGCGGCAATTACCGCCTGCTTAGCGTTTATTTGAGGCGTTCTGCCAGATAACGGGCGTAATCCGGGATCAAGATATCCGTTGCGTCGTTGAAGTTTGGCGACTGGATAATAAAATCAGCCGTTGACACGTTGGTGGCGACTGGAATGTTCCAGACTGTGGCCAGACGTAGCAGGGCTTTAACATCAGGATCGTGGGGAACGGCGTTGAGCGGATCCCAGAAGAAAATCAGCACATCAATTTTCCCTTCTGAAATCAGCGCACCCACCTGCTGGTCACCCCCCATCGGGCCGCTCAGCATGGCGTTGACGTCCATTCCTGTCGCGCGTTGAATTAAGTTTCCTGTTGTTCCTGTAGCATACAGAACGTGTTTTTCCAGTAATGGCTGGTGGCGTTCAACCCAGCTCATCAACATCTTTTTGCAGTGATCGTGTGCGACCAACGCAATATGTTTCTGCGCTGGCAATGTGCGAGTCGTTAATTCCATAGTACAGCTCCCAAGTTAACCTTGTTACAGAGTACTGGAAGCACTTGACGCTGCAAGAGAAAGACAAAAAAAATGCGTATACGAACATAAATGTCACGATGGGGGTTGTTTCTCCGCCCATTGTAAGAAGTTACTTCGCGTTTGTGCGTCAGCCTGTTGAAACCAATATTTTAAGCGCTGCTCGGTCAGTGTTTGCGACTGAGGCGGTACGCGATCCAGTTCAGACACCCCGGAAAGCAGCGAACTGTCATCGGCCATCATTGTGGCAAATTGCGGTAAAGACGCATGCTTAGCCGCTTTGTTATAGCGCTCTGTTTCCATTTCATAATCTACGATTTTTGCGGTGGACGTGATTGACAGAATATCCAGCTTAACCGGTATAGGCATGGAGTCCCCATCCAGCAGTTCTACGCGCGGGGCATCATCAAAATGCGTTGCATCCCGCTCGTTGCTCAGACGTGGGAGGTGGAAATTAACCTGACTGACGAGTTGGGTATCAAAGCTGATGACCAACGGAGGCGAAATATACAGACGTTCTTCGTGGCTGGACAGGCGAATGGTTTTTTCTACGCGAAACACGAGCTGGTGCCGACCATTTTCCAGCTCAATACTGTCGGCACCACGCAGTAATGAGCTGGAGACTTTTTTTCCGTCCAGTACCAGAAGGTCAATATCATTAGACAGACGTAAAGAGGTAGCAAAAACGGTTACCGGCAAACATAGGGCAATCAAGGCTGTCACAATGCCGGCTTTCATAGGTTTCTCCTGTCCAGAAAATATCTCTATAAGATGTATCTAAATTTTTCGATAATCATGTTTACTAACATATAGACATATTTTTAAGTTTAGCTCTCATGCGCCAGTATGGGATGAATGGTTGCGGGGGCAGGTTTGTCGTACACTTTGCTAAACAGCCTGGAGGAAAACGATGAAAGAGACCGATATTGCTGGCATTTTGACAACGACCCGTACGATTGCGCTGGTGGGGGCAAGCGATAAACCCGATCGTCCAAGCTATCGGGTGATGAAATATTTACTCGATCAGGGTTATCACGTTATTCCTGTTTCACCGAAGGTTGCCGGAAAAACGCTGCTGGGGCAGCAGGGCTATGCGACGCTGGCAGATGTACCAGAGAAAGTGGATATGGTAGATGTCTTCCGTAATTCTGAAGCGGCGTGGGGTGTTGCTCAGGAGGCAATTGCCATCGGCGCGAAGGCCTTATGGATGCAGCTCGGCGTGATTAACGAGCAGGCAGCCGTGCTGGCTCGCGATGCAGGGATGACGGTGGTGATGGATCGCTGCCCGGCGATTGAGATTCCGCGGCTGGGGCTGGCGAAGTAAGGCTGATCTGTAGCCGAACAAAACGCACAGGCCCGATTAGCGAATCGCCATCGGGCCTGTGTTAGCATCAATTGCGCAGGCGCGGGGCCTGAAGCTGTTTTCGAATTGTTCGCGCCAGTTCATCCATCGACGGTTGCTCCGGATGTTCTTCCTGTAGCTCACTACTCAGTTGTGCTTCGGCCAGATACGTATGCACTGGCAGACCATTATCGTCTTCCATCACCACGTGATACCAGGGAGCGGCGCGAAGTTCGTCGTTAACCGCCAACTCATCGGCTGACGGTTGATCAAGCGAATATTCCGGGTCGATATCCACGACCACTCCGAGGTAACCTAACAGGGAATGGCGGACCTGCTGGCCGATACCGAATTTGCTGGCAATCATAGTCACCTCCCGGGAAATAGATACCCTTAATGTAAGGGTAATATTCCACTTTTCAAGTTACATGATGCGACAGGCAAACCCTTTCAGATACAGCCCTTCCGGGTAGGTAGCGATCACCGGGTGATCGGCGGCCTGACGGAACTGCTCTATAAATTGTACATCACGACCAGCATCTATTGCGGCATCAGCGATGATTTTCTGAAATAAATCGGTGGTCATTAGCCCAGAGCAGGAGAAAGTCAGCAGCACACCGCCCGGATTGAGCAACTGAATAGCCAGCATATTGATGTCCTTATAGCCGCGGCAGGCGCCCATCAACTGGCTTTTGTTTTCGACAAATTTCGGCGGATCCATCACGATGACGTCGAATTTCTCACCACGATCGCGATAAGCACGCAGAAGTTTGAACACATCATCACGCACGAACTCAGCTTTGCTCAGATCCAGCTTGTTCAATTCCACGTTCTGGCGGGCAATATCGAGCGCTTCCTGAGAGGTGTCAACGCTGACAACCTGACGGCATCCGCCCATTAATGCTGAGACCGCAAAGCCGCCGGTATAAGAGAAACAGTTCAGCACACGCTGATTTTCCACATAACGACGCGTGGCCAGGCGGCTGTCGCGTTGATCGAGGTAATAGCCGGTTTTGTGACCATGCTGAATATCAACCAGCAGCTTCATTCCGTGCTCTTCAATTGGCAGCAGGGCTGGCGGAAGCTCACCCGTTACTGGCCCTTGAGTTAGCTCCATACCTTCTTTTTTACGTACGGCCACATCGCTACGGTCATAAATGGCGCAGTCCGGGAAAACAATTTGCAGAGCGCTAATCAGCGCGGCGCGTTGGTATTCAGCCCCCGCACTGAGCAACTGCAACACCAGGAAGTTGCCGAAGCGGTCAATGGTGATGCCCGGCAGGCCATCGGATTCTCCGGCGATCAGACGGTAACTGTCCAGACCGTCTTTTTTCGCCAGCCAGTCACGCCATGTCTGCGCCTGCTGCAGACGACGGGTGAAGAAATCAATATCGATGGACTCAGACTTGTCGAATGTCCAGACGCGTGCACGGATCTGCGACGCGGGTGAGTACGCGCCGCGTGCTAACCATTTACCCTGATGGTCAACAATATCGATGGTTTCACCGAGGTTGGCTTTACCTTCCATACGTGCGACAGCACCGGAAAATACCCACGGATGGCGGCGCAGTAATGATTTTTCGCGCCCTTTGGCTAACACTAAACGTACACTCATAATTTACTATTCTGTCAATTCAAAGAAATGGGCGCCATTGTCCTGAGTTTTACGCATATTTGCAACGCGCGCTGTGATGATAAGGAGAACCGCAATGTCGAAAGTCTGCATAATCGCCTGGGTCTATGGCCGGGTTCAGGGGGTAGGATTTCGCTACACCACCCAGCATGAAGCACAACGGCTGGGGTTGACCGGCTACGCGAAGAATATGGATGACGGCAGCGTAGAGGTTGTCGCCTGCGGTGAAAGCGACCGGGTTGAACAACTGATGAAGTGGTTGAAAGCCGGGGGGCCGAGCAGCGCCAGGGTTGACCGGGTTCTTAGTGAACCACATCGTCCTGGCGACGAGCTAAAGGGATTTAGTATCCGCTATTAAATACATTTCACCGGTTTCGGCAGGCCGGCAATTTTAGTCGCCTGCTTGGCCGGACCTTTCGGGAACAGGCGGTAGAGATAACGGCTGTTGCCTTTCTCTTCGCCAAACTTGTTGGCCATTGCTTTTACCAGCATGCGGATAGCGGGGGAGGTATTAAACTCCAGATAAAACTCGCGGACAAAACGCACCACTTCCCAGTGTTCCGCGGAGAGCGTAATGCCTTCGTTTTCGGCGATTCTCTCCGCCAGCGCCTCGCTCCACAGCGTGGTATCTTTCAGATAGCCTTCGCTATCAGTACTGATTTCTTTACCTTCAAAGATCAACATAATTCGTCACTGCGTTAGTCAAACTGGCGGCAGTTTACCAAAAAAGAAAGCCCCGCATAAGCGGGGCTGGATAATGCGTGTGGACATCTTAATCGCGGCTGGCGAAGCCCAGAATACTCAGCAGGCTGACGAAGATGTTGTACAGCGAAACATACAGGCTAACGGTGGCACGAATATAGTTGGTTTCACCGCCGCGGATGATATTGCTGGTTTCAAACAGGATTGCGCCTGAAGAAATCAGAATGAACACCGCGCTGATTGCCAGATGTAATGCTGGCAGTTGCAGGAAGATATTGGCAACCATACCAATCAACACCACTACAACACCCGCCATCAGCATACCGCCGAGGAAGGACATATCTTTACGCGTGGTCAGCACATAGGCCGAGCAGCTGAAGAAGACCAGCGCCGTACCGCCCAGCGCCATGGCGATAACATCACCCATGCCTGCGGACAGGTATGTATTCAGCATCGGTCCCAAGATGTAGCCCAGGAAGCCAGTGAAGGCGAACGCTGACAAAATACCAACCGGTTTATCTGCCGTTTTATAGGTCAGGAACATCAGACCATACATACCCACCAGCGTCAGGATAAGTCCCGGAGAAGGTAACATCAGTACGGTACTGGCGGTCGCAGTGATCGCTGAAAACGCCAGCGTCAGGCTGAGCAGGAAATAGGTATTGCGCAGCACCTTATGCGTGCTGAGTAGCGATGTACGCTCGCGCGAAGAACTAATAATACGATCCATGAGTCACTCTCTTATGACAGATGTAATTAATGATGGAGGATAATGAAATCAAGGGGAATGACACAGCGGTTTTACCCATCTTTACGCATTTTAGCCCGCCAGACTTAAGCATATTATTTCAACAAAAGTTCCCGAATTAGATGTTAGCACTGTATGTGCAAAAATGTCAGATCGCTATCTACCAGGTAACTGAAAAATATTGCGTTATTCCTGAATCTCTCTGACAGTGACATCGGTGTCTACATAAAACAGAGCAATAAGGTAAAGGGAATGATTCAACATAAATCGAAGATATTGACGTTTACGCTGTTGGCTGTCTGTTTGATGTCTATAAATGGCGCGGCGAGGGCGGCAAATGTTCCCGCAGGAACACTACTGGCAGAAAAACAGGAACTGGTCAGAAACAACGGCAGTGAGCCGGCATCGCTGGATCCGCATAAAGTTGAAAGCAACGTTGAGTTTAATTTAATCAGCGATATGTTCGACGGTCTGGTGGCTGTCAAGCAGGATGGGTCTATCGAACCCCGTCTAGCCGCGTCCTGGGAGAATAAAGGCAACGCTGTCTGGACCTTCCATTTACGCCCGGGCATAACCTGGTCAGATGGATCTGCTATTACCGCACAGGATGTCGTCTGGAGCTGGCAGCGTCTGGTCTCGCCGCAAACGGCTTCACCTTATGCTTCGTATCTGGGCAACATGCACGTTGCGAACGCGGTTGATATTGCCCAGGGGAAAAAAGATCCCGCCACGCTGGGAGTCAAAGCCCTGGATGATACCACGCTGGAAATTACCCTGACGCAACCGACGGCGGCGTTTCTGGCGATGCTGGCACATCCATCTCTGGTCCCGTTGGATAAAGTGCTGATAGGTCGTTTTGGCGATAAGTGGACCCGGCCAGAGCATTTTGTCAGCAGCGGGCCGTACAAATTATCGCAGTGGGTGGTTAATGAGCGCATCGTTGCCGAGCGTAACCCATATTACTGGGACGATCGGCATACGGTTATTAATAAAGTTACTTATTTGCCTATTAGCTCAGAGTCGGCTGACGTAAATCGCTATAAGGCCGGTGAAATCGACATTGTGTATAGCGTACCGGTTAACCAGTTCGCGCAACTGAAAAAAACAATGGGGGATGAACTGCATGTCTCGCCTCAGCTTTCAACGTATTACTATCAGTTCAATACAACCCGCGCGCCGTTTAATGATCCGCGCGTGCGCCGGGCGCTGAATATGGCGTTGGATAAAGATATCATTGCGCAAAAGGTGATGGGGCAGGGGCAGCGAGCAGCGTGGGTTATCAGCCAGCCGGAAATAGGTGGGGTGAAACTGCATGCGCCGGAGTATGCGTCATGGCCGCTCGAAAAACGTATTGCTGAAGCCAAAAAACTGCTGGCTGAAGCCGGTTTTGGTCCTGAGCATCCGCTTAGCTTGAACCTGCTCTACAACACCTTCGAAACGCACCAGCGTATTGCGATTGCCGCATCGTCGATGTGGAAGAAAAACCTTGGCGTCGAGGCGAAGCTGCAAAACCAGGAATGGAAAACCATGCTGGACACTATGCACACCGGTAATTTTGACGTCGTGCGCTATGCGTGGATAGCCGACTATGATGATGCCTCAAGTTTCCTCAATATCTTCCGGACCGGTGATAGCGAGAACACCACCAAGTACAGTAACCCCGCCTTTGATGAAGCGATGCGTAATGCGGCAAAAGCAAGTTCACTGGAAGAACGCGGTAAATACTATCAGCAGGCTGAAGACCTTTTAGGTGAGGATGTGCCCGCGATTCCGGTTTACCACTATGTCCGCACGCATCTGGTGAAGCCGTGGGTGGGGGGATTTGCGCCGGATAACCGGGGAAATTACTACACCAAAGATATGTACATCAAAAAACATTAAGCGCTATAGCCGGTATTCGTGCTGAATAAATGGTCAATTTGTTGTTATTTCAGTCGATTAACAACATTTTGGCTGTTTTTCAGGCAAGCGAACACATTGGTGCTTTACAGGTCCGTTCGGGATGTTTATAGTGCGCCTCATTGGAAGCGTGGCCGAGCGGTTGAAGGCACCGGTCTTGAAAACCGGCGACCCGAAAGGGTTCTAGAGTTCGAATCTCTACGCTTCCGCCAAACATGAAAAGGGGTTACCGAAAGGTAACCCCTTTTTGCTTTATACTTTTGGCGCAAGTCAGCTGATATAAGTAGATTATGATGATAAAAGTTGGCACCTTGCTGGCGCTAAGCATTCTGTCATTGTCGGCGTACGCAGCAACGACTGGGCTAAACAGTCCAGCGCCGGGCGTATTGTGCGATAAAACCATCTGTGCCGATGAACACGGTTTGTCGGTGGCGTTGACCACGAAATATCTTGGCAAGCAGCAGGCCGAAAAACTGGCAGCTGCCGGACAGTTCGATACCTCGGCTTTTACATTCCGCGGTGGCCTGTTTTGTGACACCAACGAACGTTTGTGTCGGGATGACCGCTATTTCGGCACCGACGGTAAGCGCAGCGGTAAAATAAACACCCATTACACCGCGTTACTGTTCGGAAAGGTCGACAAGCCCTGACAATCTCTGACGTGTCCCCAGCCTGTATTGCGGGGGCACTACAACACTAACTCTCAAAAATGAGAGGCCGATCCTCTGAGCAGGACTTTTGTCCTCAATCACCTCACAAACGTCTGGTTACAATCCCTGCATATCTTCAATACCCATAATTCAGGAATTGTTATGACTGCACATATTAATGCCAGGCCAGGTGATTTCGCGCCAACCGTTATTATGCCGGGCGATCCGCTCCGCGCTAAATTTATTGCCGAAAATTATCTAATGGATTACCGCGAAGTCACCAATGTACGTAATATGCTGGGTTATACCGGTTTATATTTTGGGCAACCTGTATCGGTGATGGGACATGGAATGGGCATTCCTTCAATGACGCTTTATGCCCATGAACTGGTACATGATTTTGGTGTGCAAAGAATTATTCGCGTCGGCAGTTTAGGGGCAACACAACATCATGTCAAAATGCGCGATATTATCCTGGCCGTCGCCGCCGGAACGGATTCAGTCACAAATTTAAAACGTAGCGCAGGCTATGCGATGGCAACATCCGCCTATTTCCCATTATTACAGCAGGCGTGGACGTTGGCACAGAAGGCCGGTATCGATATTAAAGTCGGCAATGTTTTCAGCGGCGATCTTTATTACGATCCTGACGAAAATTTAATACCGGCATTGGAAAAATTCGGTGTGCTGGGTGTAGATATGGAAGTAGCAGGCTTATACGCTTTAGCGCATCAGTTTAATATTGAAGCGCTGGCTATTTTAACTGTCTCCGATCATTGTCTGACCGGTGAAGAAACAACCGCAGAAGAACGGCAATTGACCTTTAACAACATGATTGAGCTGGCGCTAAATACGGCTGTTACCGCTTAGTTCCGGCTTTTAATTGAACCAATCAGAGATGGCATTATATGAAGAATAAAATAGCACTTACGCTGATTAGTTTTCTGGCAAATTTTATTATGGCAGGGTTTGCCAGTCAGTTTGGCATGCTGATTGAACCGATTGCACTACGCTACGGTGCCGATGTGAATACCGTTGCTTCGATATTTTCGTTGCTCAATGGTGGAGCATTAGCCGGCACCATCGCCGCCTTTTTCCTGATTGAGAAAATCGGTGTGAAGCGTATGACGCTCATTATCTATTCGATAGTGTTCCTTTGCGCTCTGGCAATGCATTTAAGCCCATGCTTATGGCCGGTGATGGTCGCCATGACCCTGGTGGGTTTTTGCGGCGGGATCGGTTTGTGCGTGGCGGGAACGATCGTGGTTTCGGTTTGGCAGGATCGCATTCAAAGTACAATGCTGGTGGTGCAGGACGCCACCTTTAACGTCGCGGGCGTGGTTTTTCCGCTGATCACAACCTTCGCCCTGACGCACAATATGTCGTGGAGTTACAGCTATCTGAGCGTAGGTATGGTGGCCTTACTTACGCTGGGTGTTGTAGCGCTCACCCGCTTTACTGCCTGCGAGGCGGCTCCCACGGCAGATCGGACAGACAAGGTAAAATCAGAGTGGAATCCAGGGATCATCAGCGGAGGCATTGGCCTGTTCTTAGGTATGCTGGCGCTGTACACCTTCCTGACCTGGGCACCATTATTTGTGAAGAACAAATTTGGCATTCCCTTTGAAGAAGCAGGAAATATTATTACGCAATACTGGGGCGCTGCACTGGTCGGGGCATTAGTATCAACCGTCATTGTTTCTCGGGTGAAGATACATTATTTCCTGCTAAGTATTATTTTGCTGGCTAGCATTATTACCACAATTATCGTCACGAAGGATAATATCTCCGGGCTTGATTATCTGGCCTACAGTTACGGGTTTGTCTGTGCTGCACTGTATAACTCATTTATTGCCTACGGTGTTTCTTTCGTGAAGCGCGCGAGCAGTCAGAACGTTTCTTATATTTTAATTAGCGGCAGTGCCGGGGCCATGTTTAGTCCGGCGATTAGCGCGCTCATGGAAAAAACAATGGGATTGCAGAAAATTATGTACGCAATACCGGTGTTGTATTTAATTATCTTTGTCATGTTGATGGTGACATTAAAACTCAAGCGTAATTAAAAGCACTAATAACACTTACCACTTTAATTAAATAGCCAGTCGCCACACTATTTATATGGTGGGGCGATACTCAACCTTACTCAAAGGAATTGAAAAATGCTGAAGAACAATAAGTTAATGATAAAAAAAACAATCCTGGGTGCAGTAGTGACAATGAGCTGTATGCAAGCATTCGCAGCTGACTATACTGATGGCAACATCCGTAAAAATGATTTTAACTGGATGCAGATGAACTTAATGCAAAGTGTGGACGCGAAAGTGCCATATGGTATTCGCAATGACACCTATCTGGAGCTGGAGTTTGGTGCACGCTCTGGCATTATCGATCTGTACGGTTATGTGGATTTCTTTGATATTTTGGATCGCGAGCAGGACGATCGTCATGGTGGTGATAACTTCTTTGCCAAGATATCTCCGCGTTTTTCCATGGACGCCATTTTTAATAAAGATTTATCCGTTGGGCCGTTTAACGAATTCTATATTGCAACGGTAAATAACATTGGCGACCGGGAATTATTTGAACATTACGTTGGCCTGGGTACAGATGTGAAGGTCCCGTGGTTTGGTCTGGTGGGAATGAACATCTATGCGCACTATGTTCGTGAAAACTACGGTGCGGATAACGAAGGAAAGTGGGATGGCTATATGTTCTCGACTAACTGGTCGACGCCATTCTATACCTTTGCCAACGGCAGTTATCTGAACTATCAGGGGTACTTTGACTACCAGTTCGCCGCGAATAAGATTGCTAATCAACCGTTATACAGCAATAACGCGATTGAATGGTATAACGGTATCTACTGGCATTCAGAGCATTATGCAGTCGGTTATGGCCTGAAGTATTTCCGTAACATGGCATTGATGGAAAACCACGGCGGAGCAGGGCGTACCACCGGGCTCGGTCACTATTTCAGCCTCACCTATAAGTTCTGATTGCGCCGAAATGATACACCAATGTTCTGTTAACGAGCGTTGGTGTGTCAGTCAATGATGTCATTGCCGAGAAATTTACGCAGCCCATCCAGATCCTTAATTTCCAGTCCTTGCTTCGTTCGCGTTACCAGCCCGGCATCCGTCAGCGCTTTAACCGCCCGCCGATAGACCCGGTCGGTAGTACCGAATCGCTCAGCTTCCTGGTGTTTTTTATGGAAACCATCCATCGGCTGCTTGTTCTGATGCTGGCGATACAGGTCATACGCCACGTTATGTACGATAGGGTAGAGCATCCGGTGCAGGAAGATTTCCAGCATATCCTGATAATCAATCGCCATTGCACTGGCAAAAAATATCGCCAGTCTGGGGTGCTGATTTAGCGCTTCTTCCAGACGGTCACAGCTGCACACCGCTACGGTCAGTGGTTCTTCCGCGACGATATCAAGCTGGCAGCGATACCCGGTAAAAAACTCCATTTCACCAAACAGCTGCTCGTCGCATTCCATGGCGCCCAACTGGAATCGGCGACCATTCTCCGCGCTGTAACGCAGCGAAATTCTTCCGGATTGCACCATGATCAGTCGATCGACAACCTGTCCCTGGCGGTATAGATACTCATCTTCTTGGATAATCTGCGTTTCAGAGAGCAGTTCCTGAAATATCTTCTCAATCAAGGCATCATCCTGCTGCCAGATGTTGTGAAAACGACCTTTCGTGAGGGGTTTAAGCTGCATGACTCAACGTCTTATTGTTTAAGATAATTCTTATCTCAGACTGTATGCCATCTGCTGGGCAATGTCATTAAGAGCGCGGGGCGGATAATAAAAGGACCAGCACCATGCCGGTCCTGACACACTAAGGATGGCTGATAAAGCGAGACAGGCGCTGGCGCAGCAGGCGGTTTTCCTGGCGTAACTGAGCGTTCTCCTCCAGCAACGTCAGCGCAACGGCAATCCCTGGCCAGTCAAGTTCCAGCTCCTGACGCAGGCGCACCGCGCGACGCATTACTGTCAGCGCATGATCGTCAAACGTCTCGTCTTCATGGGGTTCTATCACCCCTAAGCCGACAATCTCATGCAGTTCTTCTTCTGACACACCGGTGTACAGACAAAATTCGGTAATGGTAAAAGTGACGGTAACGTTAGCCATTATGCTTTCCCCCACTCTTTGCGCGGATCAAAGGTCTTTTGTGCATCCGCCAATTGTTGCCACAGGGCGGCACTGGCGTCGTCTGGTTTCGGTGGCATGACGATCTTGATCACCGCATACAAATCGCCGGTATGTTTTTTACTTACCAGACCCTTGCCCTTAATGCGGAGTCGCTGGCCGGCCTGACTGCCTGCAGGAATGGTCAGCAGGATGTTCTCTTTCAACGTCGGAACGGTTACTTTCGCACCCAGCGCAGCTTCCCACGGCGCGAGGGGAACGACAACTTCCAGATCCTGATTAACAATATCGAACAGCGGATGCGGCGCAATATGAATCACCAGCCACAAATCACCGTTCGGTCCACCGTTTTCGCCGGGGGTACCCTGGCCTTTCAGACGGATACGCTGACCGTTACCGACGCCAGCCGGAATTTTCACATTCAGCGTTTTAGGAATTTCTCGTTCTACCATGCCAAACGCATTATAGACTGGCAGGTTGTAACTGATAGTGCGGCTATGCTCAGTAAGCGTTTCTTCGAGGAATACGGCAACTTCAATTTCAATGTCGTGCCCGCGGCTGGCAGGGCGCTGGCGCGACTGGTGCGCACGCTGGCCAAAAATGGAGGAGAAGATATCGTCGAAATCTTCGGCGCTGTAGCTTTGATTCTCTCCTTGCTGGAATTGACGGCTGAACTGTGGGTCGTTGCGGTGCTGCCACAGCTGGTCGTACTCGGCGCGTCGCTGCTCATCACTCAAAACTTCCCAGGCTTCTGCAACCTCTTTAAACCGGGCCTCTGCGTCAGTCTCTTTGCTGACATCAGGATGATATTTACGGGCGAGTCGACGATAGGCGGTCTTGATTGTCTTGAGATCGTCTGTCGGTTTCACGCCCATAATGGCGTAATAATCCTTTAATTCCATAGCGTTCTCTCGTGTAAATCAACACTTGCAGAAGGTGAACCCTGACAACAGGTATCACCGCTAAGTTTAGGGTAATCCTGATAACGGCGAATGCCAACCGGGAAGGGAGGATATTGCGATAAACGATGCAGGCATTGCACCACCAACAGCGCAGTTGAGGTTACGGCATCTGTTGTGTGGTGCGAAAAATGAGATTAGCTAAACATCAGGATTTGCTTATCAGGAAGCGGACCGTATCAGCATAGTTTTGCACGAATGCATTAAGATCATCTGACTTCAGTCCTTTTGGATTGATCATATATTTTCCGTTGATAAAAATGGCGGGCACACCGGTTAAATCAACTGCCTTCGCCATTTCTTGCTGCTTAGCGGTCAGTGATTTCACGGCAAAGCTATTCCATGCCGCATCATAATCACTGGCGCTGACGCCCGCGCTGATAAATACGTTACGAATATCGTCCGCTGTTTTAACGGTTTGTTTTTTCTGAACGGCATCAAAAAGCAACGGCTTAACTTTATCTTGTACGTTCAACAGCATGGCGACGGACCAGGCGTGGGTCATGTCTTGCCCCAGCGGACCTAAAAAGTCGACGTGGTATTCGGTGAGTTTGACATCTGCAGGCAATACTTTTTTCACGTTATCAGTGATTTCAAAAACTTCATCGTACTGATAACAGGAAGGGCAATAGAATGAGAAAAACTTCAGTGCGGCTGGAGCGGAAGCGACAGGTTTTTCCAGTGAGATATACTCTTTGCCGTCGGTAAATGATGCTGCCTGAGCGCTAACTGTAAAAAGTAACCCAATCAGGGGTAATAAATATTTTTTCATTTCCATATACTCTAAATAACATTTAATAAACAAATTATCTGCTAATGAATACGTTATTCATTGCGTCTGAATATAATAAGGAAATTCTCTGGAAATGCGCTGACCCTTACTTTCATTTACGCATCAGTACGTGGTGGGCATTATCTGTGTGCTGTCATGGAAATATCTTTTGGCATTCTTCGTAAATAGTGAATGATAACTTGCGTGATATTTTCAGGGATGTTTTTAGCAATGTTATAGCGTAATAAATAAAGGCGGAAATATGATTAATTATCATTTCGTTTTTAAAGCGTGAATTACAGGTTGTTGCGTTAAGTTCTGCAAATAACTCCGTAGATTTTCTTTTTCTTGTCGCGCGTGAATGAATAGGGTAAGTGTCAGAGATGAGCAACCCAAATGGATATCGCTATGATTGACCACCTGGATCACCTGGTACTAACCACCAATCATGAAGAGGCTTGCGTTCGTTTCTATGTCGAGCTCTTAGGCATGAGGCTGGAAACCTTCGCGCAAGGTCGGAAAGCCTTCGTCTTTGGCAATCAGAAAATCAATCTCCACATTCGGGGAAAAGAGTTTGAACCCAAAGCCTACGCGCCAACGCCGGGGGCGCTGGATTTATGTTTTATCACCACGCGTACGCTGGAAGAGGTGATGGAGACGTTTCAAACCCACGGAGTCGAGATTATTGAAGGGCCCGTTGCACGTACCGGTGCGACAGGACCTATTCGCTCGGTGTATGTCAGGGATCCCGATCTTAATCTGATTGAAATCGCGGTATATCCAGCAGATAGCAGGACATAACTTTACAGCGGAAAGGTTGCCAAAACCTGGCGAGTGGTTAAGATAACTCGCATCAATGAGTGAGGGTATAATGGCGAAACGTCAACGGATGGGATGGTGGTTCCTCTGTCTGGCATGTGTTGTGGTGATGGTTTGCACCGCACAACGCATGGCGGGCCTGCACGCGTTGCAGATGGATACCGCCGTTACAAGCGTTGTCGCCAGCGCACAAGTGCAGACCGATGAGGCCTCACCCGTTACCCCTTGTGAACTGAGTGCGAAATCATTACTGGCTGCGCCACCCGTATTGTTTGAAGGTGCTATTCTGGTGCTGTGCCTGCTGCTGTCATTGCTGGCGCCAGTACGGGCGTTTCGTCTACCTTTTTTCCCACCGCGAGCCATCTCGCCGCCCACTCTCCGGGTGCATCTCCGATTTTGCGTCTTCCGTGAATGACAGAACAGCCGTTGCTGACTGTTAGATAATTATTCACGGAGAAAAACTATGATGACTGTTTTCAGACAGGCGCTGCTCTGTCTGTTATTGCTATGGCTGCCCGTATCCTGGGCGGCTGAACCCGGCTGGCTGCGTTCACCCGATAACGATCACGCCAGCGTGCGGTTACGCGCTGATACGTCCGCAGGTGGAGAAACCCGTCTGTTGCTGGATGTCAAACTGGAGGACGGCTGGAAAACCTACTGGCGTTCTCCGGGCGAGGGAGGCGTTGCACCTGCTATCGTCTGGAAAGGGGAAATGCCCGCGGTCGACTGGTCCTGGCCAACCCCTGCTCGTTTTGAGGTCGCCAATATCACTACCCAGGGGTATCACGATAAGGTGACGTTCCCGATGGTGGTGCGCGGTAGAGCGCCCGCCACGCTTAACGGCGTTTTGACGCTATCCACCTGTAGCAACGTTTGCCTGTTGACGGATTTTCCTTTTTCCGTGACGCCCACAGCCCAGGACCCGACTTTTGCACATGACTATGCTCAGGCGATGGGACAGATCCCACTTGCCAGCGGCCTGACCGATGCTCTGAGCGCTGGAGCACGGGCGGGAGAGTTAGTCGTCGAGGCTCGCCGTGCGGGAGGCTGGACTGAACCAGGGCTGTATCTGGATGCTGTTGATGATGCGGATTTTGGCATGCCGCAAATTCATGTTGCGGGGGAGACGTTACGCGCTACGGTACCTGTACATGACGGTTGGGGAGAAGGCGCGCCGGATCTGCGTGGTAAGTCAGTCACGCTGGTGCTGGCAGACAACGGTGTTGCCCAGGAGAGTCGTCTTGCGATTGGCGAAGCCCCGGTTATTGAGAACGCCTCACTCCCACTGTGGCAAGTGGTGCTCATGGCGCTGCTGGGCGGTTTGATCCTCAATCTGATGCCTTGTGTGTTACCGGTTCTGGGCATGAAGCTGGGCTCTATTTTGCTGGTCGAGGAAAAAAGTCGTCGCCAGATCCGTCGTCAGTTCCTCGCATCGGTAGCCGGAATACTGGTCTCGTTTATGGCACTGGCGCTATTGATGACGGTGCTGCGTTTAACCAATCAGGCCCTTGGCTGGGGGATCCAGTTTCAGAATCCGTGGTTCATTGGCGTCATGGTGCTAGTGATGCTGACGTTCAGCGCCAGCCTGTTCGGGTGGTTTGAATTCCGACTCCCTTCTGCGATGACCACTACGCTGGCGACTCACGGCGGCAACGGACTGTCGGGACATTTCTGGCAAGGTGCATTTGCGACACTGCTTGCCACGCCGTGCAGTGCCCCGTTTCTGGGAACGGCGGTGGCGGTAGCATTGACTGCTTCGCTGCCGACGTTGTGGGGATTGTTTATCGCACTTGGGCTGGGGATGAGCTTACCGTGGCTGCTGGTGGCCCTGCGTCCCGGTCTGGCGCTGCGTTTGCCGCGGCCAGGGCGGTGGATGAATATTTTGCGGCGTCTGCTTGGCGTGATGATGCTGGGTTCGGCTATCTGGCTTGCGACGTTGTTGCTCCCACACTTAGGGGTTAGCGGACAAAGTAGCGCTAAAGAAAGCGTGAACTGGCAACCGCTAAGCGAGCAGGCGATTGAGGATGCGCTGGCGCAACATAAGCGCGTATTCATTGACGTCACAGCCGACTGGTGCATCACCTGTAAGGTAAACAAATACAACGTGTTGCATAAAGAAGACGTACAGGCCGCATTGCAACAGCCGGATGTGGTGGCGCTGCGCGGCGACTGGACACTCCCTTCTGAAGCTATTACAGAATTTCTAAAAAAACGCGGCCAGGTTGCTGTGCCGTATAACCAAATTTATGGCCCCGGTCTGCCGGATGGCCAGGCGTTACCCACGTTGTTAACCCGCGATGCGGTACTGCAAACGTTGAATGATGCCAAAGGAGTAACCCCATGAAAATGATGATTGTTCTGCTGTTGACCCTGTTTTCTGCCGTCAGTATCGCGAAAGAGCCTGCGCCGTTTACCCCGGAACAGGAAAAGCAAATTGAAGCATTAATTCAGGAAGCCTTGTTTAACGATCCTAACAGCCCGCGGATTGGCGCGAAGCAGGCGAAACTGACCCTGATAAACTTCACCGATTACAACTGCCCATACTGCAAGCAGTTGGATCCAATGCTGGAAAAAATTGTGCAGAAATATCCTGACGTGGCGGTAGTAATTAAACCGCTGCCGTTTAAAGGTGAAAGTTCGGAACTGGCGGCGCGGACCGTGCTGACGACATGGCATGAGCATCCGCAACAGTCCCTGGCATTACATGAAAAATTGATGCAGAAGAAGGGCTATCATACCGACGTCAGTATCAAACAGGCGCAGGAAAAAGCGGGGGCCAGTCCGGTGACGCTGGACGCCCAAAGTGCTGAAACGCTGAGCACTAACCTGCAACTGGCGCGACTGGTGGGGGTGCAGGGAACCCCGGCAACGATTATTGGTGATGAACTTATTCCCGGCGCGGTGCCGTGGGAAACCCTTGAGGAAGTAGTAAAAGAAAAACTGGCGGCGGCCAATGCTCAGTAAACTGCGCCGCTGGTTGCGCGAAGGGCTGATCTTACTGGCACTGTTGGCGGGGGCAATGTTGCTGATGGATGTCTGGCGCGCGCCGCAGCTCCCTGCCTCCTTTGACAGCACGCCTTTACAAACACTGGATGGTGAAACCGTCACGCTGGCGGCGCTCAGCAAAGACGAGCCGGTGTTGCTTTATTTCTGGGCGAGCTGGTGCGGCGTATGCCGCTTCACGACGCCGGAAGTCGCCAGGCTGCGTTCGGAAGGGGAAAATGTGATGACCATTGCGTTACGTTCCGGAAATGAAGCTGAGGTATCTCGCTGGCTGTCGCGTAAAGGCGTGGACTTTCCGGTCATCAATGATGCGAACGGGGCCATTTCCCGCAGTTGGGCAATCAGCGTCACGCCAACGCTGGTGGTGATGTCACAAGGTCGGGTAGTATCAACCACCAGCGGCTGGACCAGCTACTGGGGCATGAAACTTCGGTTGTGGTGGGCGAAAACGTTCTGATAAATGTGCCGGGGAAACCCGGCATTTTTTATGGCGTCGCCCTCCCCAGGAAGGCATATTTCGTTGCCTGACGAAGCAAACACGGTGATTAACGTCCAGAATCAGTCATCTTCTCTTTTCCAGGAAAGTGCAACATGACGAGTTCTTTAGCGTTTGGACCCGCTCTGGTGGTGATGATTGCCGTCACATTTGTCCTCGCCGGGATGGTGAAAGGCGTTACGGGTATGGGGTTACCCACCGTGGCAATGGGGATCCTCGGATCGCTTATTTCGCCGGTTGCCGCGGCGGCCATGCTGTTATTGCCTTCGCTGATAAGCAATTTGTTCCAGTTTGGCGGTGGTGGAAATACACGCCAATTACTCAAACGACTGTGGCCAATGCTGCTGACAGTAGTGGTGGCGACACTGCTTGCCAGCGCCTGGATTACCGGTGGTGACACCACCCGAACCCAGTTTGCACTCGGCGTAGCACTGGTGGCCTACGCTATCTGGACGCTGGCGGGAAAGAAAATCGCGGTGGCCCCGCAGCGTGAAAAACCGTACTCCCTCGTTATTGGATTTGTGACCGGCTTATTGACCGGCGGAACCGGGGTGTTTGTGATGCCCGCCGTGCCCTGGATCCAGTCCCTCGGCTTTGAGAAAGATGAACTGGTGCAGGCGCTCGGGATCTCTTTTACCTTTTCGACCCTGGCATTGGCGCTGGGTCTGTGGTGGCACAACGCGCTGCCCATACAATCGCTAAGTTTGTCGGCTTTGGCCATTGTTCCTGCGCTGATTGGCCAATGGATAGGTACCCGTGTGCGAAGGGTTATTTCTCCGCTCGTGTTTAAACGCTGTTTTCTGTTTTGTCTGGTAGGGTTGGGTACAGAGATGATGCTGCGTGCTGTGTGACCGGTGCGGTGACTTTGCGCGACTTTCATGGCATCGTTAATTCAGATATTCAGGGCCAATGAGGTCGTTATGGCATCCGTGATGTTACATGAAGAAGAGGGCGATCTGGAGTCAAAAATGGCACTCACTGCGGCAGTGATGGCCGATAAATCGCGCTCGCGTATGTTGTGCGCCCTAATGGATGGCTGCGCCTGGACTGCAACTGAGCTCAGCGCGGTGGCGGATATATCCGCGTCGACCGCCAGCGCGCATCTGGCGCGTCTGTGCGAACAACGTTTTGTTGTCGCGTTGGCGCAGGGCAGACATCGTTATTTTCGCCTTGCAGGTTCCGATATCGCTGAACTGCTGGAACGCCTGATGGGCGTTGCGTGGGCGACATCAACGCCCCGCAGAATCACTACACCGCCAGATTTGCGGCATGCCCGCACCTGCTACGACCATCTCGCCGGAGAGGTTGCGGTGAGGTTGTTCGATACGCTGGTTTCCCGTCAGTGGTTAACGCCGGATGGTGAAACGCTGACTCCACTTGGCCTGGAAAAGCTGGCACAGATGGGGATTGTCCTGGCGGCGGGCTCATCCCGGCGGAAGTTAACCTGCGGTTGTCTGGACTGGAGCGAACGACGTTATCATCCTGGTGGTGTGCTTGGCGCAACGCTGCTGCGCTGGTTCAGTGAACAGCGATGGATAAAAACCGAACAGGGCAGCCGCCATGTCATCTTCACACCTCTTGGCATTCGTAAACTCGAAACCGAGTTTGGTGTTAAAACGACACGCTAGATGGTCTGTTTTGCGAAAGCGTTCCCGGAAATATGTCATATTTCTGTCACACTCTGTTGTGATTGATAACAACAAGAGGTCGTAGGGATGAATAAATCGTTAATCGCCACAGCCGTGGCAGGGGCTGTCTTATTGTCAACCGCCGCGCAGGCGCAGACCGCGCCGGAAGGCTATCAGCTTCAGCAAGTATTGATGATGAGTCGGCATAACTTACGCGCACCTTTAGCCAATAATGGCAGCGTTCTTGAGCAGTCCACCCCCAAACAATGGCCAGAATGGGATGTCCCCGGTGGGCAACTCACTACTAAAGGCGGTGTGCTGGAAATCTATATGGGCCACTACATGCGAGAGTGGCTGGCAGAGCAGGGGATGGTGACATCGGGCGAATGCCCGGCACAGAACACGGTCTATACCTATGCTAACAGTCTGCAGCGTACGGTCGCCACGGCGCAGTTCTTTGTCACCGGTGCTTTCCCTGGTTGCGATGTTCCGGTCCATCATCAGGAAAAAATGGGCACCATGGATCCCACCTTTAACCCGGTGATCACCGATGATTCCACCGCCTTCAGCCAGCAGGCCGTTCAGGCCATGGAGAAAGAGCGCAGCAAAATGCAGCTCAACGATAGCTATCAGTTGCTTGAGCAAATGACCGACTACAAAGACTCTCCGTCCTGCAAAGAAAAACAGCAGTGTTCCCTGACCGATGCCAAAGATACGTTTAGCGCGAAGTACCAGCAGGAGCCTGGGGTTTCGGGGCCGCTGAAGGTGGGGAATTCGCTGGTTGATGCCTTCACGCTGCAATATTACGAAGGCTTCCCGATGGACAAGGTTGCCTGGGGCGAGATTAAATCGGATCAGCAGTGGAAGGTTCTGTCGAAGCTGAAAAACGGCTATCAGGATAGCCTGTTCACCTCCCCGGAAGTGGCGCAGAACGTCGCCAAACCGCTGGTGAAATATATTGATAATGCGCTGGTTACTGAACGCGCGAAAGCACCGAAAATAACCGTGCTGGTGGGGCATGATTCAAATATCGCTTCGCTGCTCACCGCGCTGGATTTTAAACCGTACCAGCTTCACGATCAGAACGAGCGTACGCCGATTGGCGGGAAGATTGTCTTCCAGCGCTGGCATGACAGCAATGCAAATCGTGATCTGATGAAAATCGAGTATGTGTATCAGAGCTCGCAGCAGTTGCGTAATGCAGACGTTCTGACGCTGAAATCCCCGGCGCAGCGCGTAACGCTGGAGCTGAAAGGATGTCCGATAGATGCGGATGGTTTTTGCCCGATAGATAAGTTCGATAGCGTGCTGAATGAGGCGGCTAAGTAAAAGAAAACTCCCCCGTGTTCGCGGGGGAGTCAGCGCGCTAGACGTTTTTGCGTTCGATAGTCTGTTCACCCCAAAAGAGCGAGTCTTTGTCTGTTTTTTCAAAGGCTTTGATGAGTACCTCATCGCTACCTTCTTCCCAAATTTTTTCCGCCAGTTTCTCGTCATAATGTGCGACTTCAAAAATGGCTTCGGCTATTTCCGGCGATGTATTGCGCAGACTTGCCCATTCGCCGACGCGATGGGCTTTCGCTTCTTGAGTTGGCATTCGAATCCTCCTGTTGAAGATTAGCCGTTGAGTTTTACTGCCAGACCTGCGACATATTCACCCTGATAGCGGGCGATAGATAATTCTTCCTGACTTGGCTGGCGGGAGCCGTCGCCTCCGGCAATGGTGGTTGCACCGTAAGGGGTACCTCCGCGAACTTGAGAGACATCAAACAGCTCTTGCGCCGCGTAACCGATAGGTACAATCACCATCCCATGGTGGGCAAGCGTAGTCCAGGTTGATGTAATGGTTTGTTCCTGACCGCCGCCGGTTCCCGTTGAGCTGAATACGCTGGCGAGTTTGCCGTACAGGCCGCCAGAGGCCCACAGCCCGCCAGTCTGGTCGAGGAAGGTACGCATCTGACCGGACATATTGCCAAAGCGCGTGGGAGTACCAAAAATGATGGCGTCGTAATCAGCCAGTTCTTGTGGGGTTGCGACTGGTGCGTTTTGTGTTTTGCCGCCAGCCTTAAGGAAAATCTCGGGCTGCATGGTCTCTGGTACACGCTTAATAATCACTTCCGCGCCATCTACCTTATTTGCGCCTTCTGCGACTGCGTGGGCCATAGTTTCAATGTGTCCGTACATGGAATAATAAAGCACCAGAACTTTTGCCATTTTACACTACTCCTCGAGTTAACCGTGTCCGTAGCGATTCGCTACCTACCTTTAAAGATATGACGTACTGTCAGGAGTGCAAATTTCACAATCACTTCTTTGATTTATAACAATTTTTATAACAACCTTCTTTGTAGCAAAATGATACATATTTAACCGGGTAGAATTCGGTAGTCATAAGAAAGACTTATTGATTTCTTATGGTGATTATTTATTTGTCACTCCTGATCCTGTTGCAGGATATTACAGTTAGCGTCTGCCCTGGCCACACTTCACTATGCTTATTCCCACGCAGTTATTTTCAGGGCCTCGCCCGTAACGCTGCGTGAGGTATCACTCCTCAGTACCTATGCAATATGATGTCTAATCAATGACGGAGGTCAGTAATGGCAAACCATCGGGGCGGTTCCGGCAACTTTGCGGAAGACCGCGAAAGAGCATCAGAAGCAGGTCGAAAAGGTGGCCAGCACAGCGGGGGCAACTTCAAGAATGACCCGCAACGCGCTTCAGAGGCAGGCAAAAAAGGGGGCAAAAATAGTCACGGCAACAACAAATCGTAATTGTCGGGCTATCTGTCAGATATGTCGTGACGGCTGAGAGTCAGAGACAGACGTTACGTAGCCACCGCCGCCGGGTCTTTCCGGCGGTTTTTTTTGTCTGCAAGGTTGAACTGTAACAAAACGCAACGCAGACTAATGACATTCAGTTAATCGGGTGTCTCATGTCATTACTTTCTCGTTATTCCTTCTCTGTTAAACCTCAGGAAGCGATCCTCATTGTGATCACCATGTTCTGGGGTGGCACGTTTTTGGCGGTGCAATATGCCGTTACCCTGAGCGGCCCTTTTTTCTTTGTCGGTGTGCGTTTTGCCACTGCCGCGCTGGCGGTCGCGCTTTTGTCGCTACACACACTGCATAAGCTGACGTGGCTGGAAGTTAAAGCAGGGGTTGCAATCGGTATCGCAATTGCGCTGGGCTATAGTCTGCAAACCTGGGGGTTACAGTTTATTCCCAGCAGTAAATCGGCGTTTATTACCGCGATGTACGTACCGTTGGTGCCGCTTTTACAATGGTTGTGTCTGGGACGCATGCCAGGTCTGATGCCGTGCGTCGGCATTGTGCTGGCCTTTATCGGATTGATTTTTCTTGCCGGACCGGGAGGCAATTTACTGGCTTTAGGCGAAGGCGAGTGGATCACGCTCGCCGGTGCGGTGGCGATTGCGGCAGAAATTATCCTGATTAGCGCGTGGGCGGGAAAAGTGGATGTTCGTCGGGTAACTGTAGTGCAACTGGCAACCGCTTCGATAGTGGCGTTTATGGCGATGGGACCGGCCGGAGAGACCGTACCACCAATGTCTACCGGATTGCTGGTGGTGGCGCTGGGGCTGGGGATTTTTAGCGCGATTATTCAGGTCACCATGAACTGGGCGCAGCGCAGCGTTTCGCCGACGCGCGCGACGGTTATTTATACCGGTGAACCGGTGTGGGCGGGGATCTTTGGCCGTCTGGCGGGTGAACGCTTACCGCTACTTGCATTGCTTGGTGCGGCATTCATTATTGTTGGCGTACTGGTCAGCGAGCTGAAGTTCAAAAAGAAAAAAGCGCTTGGACAAGAGGCGCCGCCGGAATCGCTTTAATTTAACCATTCACCGCGTGATTTGGTATGCTGACGCCCTCACAAGAAGGAGAGGGCGCATGGTCCAACGCGCAGAGAAAAAAACAGGTAAGCGCTCGCAGGCCGTCAGTGCAAAACGCCAGGCCATCTTAACCGCGGCATTAAATATCTTCTCCCAATATGGGATCCACGGCACGCGCCTGGAGCAGGTGGCAGAGCAGGCGGGCGTGTCAAAAACCAATCTACTTTATTACTACCCGTCAAAAGAGGTGCTTTATATTGCCGTTTTACGGCAGATCCTCGACATCTGGCTGGCTCCATTGAAAGCTTTTCGCGAAGACTTTGCGCCGCTGGTGGCCATTAAAGAATACATTCGCCTTAAGCTGGAAGTGTCGCGCGATTACCCTCAGGCCTCACGGCTGTTTTGTATGGAGATGCTGGCCGGAGCGCCTTTATTGATGGCAGAACTGGAGGGGGATCTCAAAACTCTAATTGATGAGAAATCCGCGCTGATTGCCGGTTGGATCAAAAGCGGAAAACTGGCTCCGGTCGATCCGCATCATCTGATTTTTATGATTTGGGCTTCAACTCAGCACTACGCCGATTTTGCCCCACAGGTAGAGGCGGTGACGGGCGCAACGCTGCGTGATGAAGCCTTTTTTAACCAAACGGTGGAGAGCGTACAGCGGATGATTATTGAAGGGATCCGCGTGCGTTAACTGGCCGGTGGTAACGGGCAGCTTAAATCGCCTTCTTCACACTGCAAAAGTGAGGCGAGAAACGCTTCGCGCTCGTTGGTCTTATCCGTCAGGCACTGGCTGGAAATCATCGCCTGAACGCTACCGCCTTCAGTGCCAGAACTGATTAACGCACAGTCCGCATCGCGCAAAGTTATCCAGGATACTTGCGCTTTTTTCAGTAAATCGCGCTGGGTTGGGGCGGCGCGCTTCAGCGCATTCTGATAAGTTTCATTAAGTTTGGCGTCGGCCGCCTTATACTGCTCTGCCGCACAGGTGTTCATCTCAATCTGCGTGTTCGCGTTGGCGCAGTCATCCGCCAGCGCCTGGCCGCTCAGCAGCAGCGCTGCACATGTCAGTACGATTCGTTTCATGCTTCCCTCTGGCTTAATAAAAAAAGGCCCCGTTACCGGAGCCTTAATTAACCACAACCTTAGCCGATTGTCATCAGGCTGGCGTTCCCCCCGGCTGCGGCGGTATTGACGCTCAGGGAGCGCTCAATATACAACCTTTCCAGTAGGATATTGCTTTCGCCGCGGGCAAAGCCCTGGACCGACACAATCGCCCCTTCGCGGGCCGCCACCGCTTCACACAGTGCGCGAAGCTGATCGGAATCACCGTGGAAAATAACCGCATCAAACGGCTGTGTAGTGATGTTGTCTGTTTTGGCAAACTGGATGCGCCCGGAAACTACTGCTGGCAGGCGTTTTGCCAGGTCGCGATGGAATGTATCATCTGGCCACAGGATTAAGCTACCAACGGAAGTTACAGCGGCAACCTGTACCAGCGCATCCTGTTCATCATCGGCGATACACAGCACGCGTTCGCGCGGCAACAGCGTCCAGGTATTGCGCTCGCCGGTGGGGCCTGGCAGCAGGCGTTGCGTTCCGGCCTGCGCCAGTTCACCAAACTGTTGGCAGAGCGCACGCAGTGCTGGACGATCGGTTGCCCATTCGCTAAGCGCTTCCAGCGGCTGAACGAGCGCCGTTTTAAGCTGTGCATCGACAGGGTATTCGGCATCCTGACGGGCAAGCGTAATGCCTAACGCATTTTCCGGACGGTTTGCCAGCAGGCGGTACAGATACAGCGGTCCACCCGCTTTTGGCCCGGTTCCTGACAAGCCTTCGCCACCGAATGGCTGCACTCCGACGACGGCGCCGACCATATTGCGGTTAACGTACAGGTTCCCCACATGTGCCGAACCCGTGACCTGGGCGATGGTTTCATCGATACGAGTGTGCACGCCCAACGTCAGGCCGTAGCCGGAGGCATTAATTTGCTCAATCAGACTGCCCAGATTGTTGCGGGTGTAACGCACAACGTGCAGTACCGGACCGAACACCTCTTTTTGCAATTCGTCGAAGCTTTCCAGCTCGATAAGCGTCGGCGCGATAAAGGTACCGGTTTGCCATTCACGCGCATCGTCGCTGTTTTCGCGCGCGGCCTGGAACACCGGACGCCCTTTGGCGCGCATGGCCTGAATATGGCGCTCAATATTGGCTTTGGCTTCTTCATCGATTACCGGTCCAATATCGGTGGTCAGGCGGCCCGGGTTACCCATGCGACATTCCGCCATTGCGCCACGCAGCATTTTCAGCGTATGGTCGGCGACATCGTCCTGCAGGCACAGGACGCGAAGCGCGGAGCAGCGCTGTCCGGCGCTGTCAAAGGCAGAAGCCAGAACGTCGACCACGACCTGTTCCGTTAACGCAGAAGAGTCGACGATCATGGCGTTCATCCCGCCGGTTTCGGCGATAAGCGGGATTGGACGCCCCTGAGCATCCAGGCGGGTCGCGATATTACGTTGCAACAGCGTGGCGACTTCCGTTGAGCCGGTAAACATGACGCCGCGTACGCGCTCATCGGAAGTGAGCTGTGCCCCGACCGTTTCGCCCTGGCCGGGCAACAGTTGCACCACGCCTGGCGGCACACCTGCTTCGAGTAAAATGGCAATACCCTGGGCGGCAATCAGCGGAGTTTGTTCCGCGGGTTTTGCCAACACGCTGTTGCCCGCCGCCAGCGCAGCGGCAATCTGCCCGGTGAAAATGGCCAACGGGAAGTTCCAGGGGCTGATACAGACCACCGGCCCTAACGGACGATGGGTTTCATTATCGAAATCATCGCGGACCTGACCGGCATAATAGTGCAGGAAGTCTACCGCTTCGCGCACTTCCGCAATGGCGTTGCTGAAGGTTTTGCCCGCTTCGCGCACCAGAATGCCAATTAACTGCTGCATCTGGCCTTCCATCAGAACGGCGGCGCGATGCAAAATAGCGGCGCGCTCTTGTGGCGGTGTGGCGAACCAGATCGGCGCGTTATTTACCGCGTTCTGCAATGCCTGTTCCACTTCGCTGTGAGTCGCTTCACGCACATAACCGACAATGTCTTTCGGTTCGGCCGGGTTGACGACTGGGGTCATTTCACCGTCAGCAACCGGATGTTCGAGCATCGGTTTAGCGTGCCATTTTTGCAGCGCGCTGTTAAGCAGGGCGGAGGACAGTGAGGCCAGACGATGTTCGTTCGCTAAATCCAGCCCGCCTGAGTTTTCGCGGCCTTTACCGTACAGGTCACGCGGCAGGGCAATCTTCGGATGTGGCAGACCAGCCTGGCCTTCCTGCTGCGCCAGTTTTTCAACGGCTTCGACCGGATCGGCGACCAGTTCATCCAGCGGCAGGGTAGTGTCTGCAATGCGGTTGACGAACGAGGTGTTGGCGCCGTTTTCCAGCAGACGACGCACCAGATACGCAAGCAGCGTTTCATGCGTGCCGACTGGCGCATAAATACGGCATGGACGGTTCAGTTTGCCATCGGCAACTTTACCTGTGACCTGCTCATACAGCGGTTCGCCCATACCGTGCAGGCACTGGAACTCGTACTGACCCGGATAGTAGTTTTGACCGGCCAACTGATAAATCGCCGCCAGCGTATGGGCGTTGTGGGTGGCGAACTGCGGGTAGATCAGATTCGGTACCGCAAGCAGTTTTTTCGCGCAGGCCAGATAGGAAACGTCGGTGTAGACCTTACGGGTATAGACCGGATAACCTTCCAGACCGTCCATTTGCGCACGTTTGATTTCGCTATCCCAGTAGGCGCCCTTAACCAGACGGATCATCAGGCGACGGCGGCTGCGCGTGGCGAGGTCAATCAGGTAGTCGATAACATACGGGCAGCGCTTCTGGTAGGCCTGAATAACAAAGCCGATACCGTTCCAGCCCGCGAGTTCAGGTTCAAAGCACAGTTTCTCCAGCAGATCGAGGGAGATCTCCAGTCGGTCGGCCTCTTCAGCATCGATATTGATACCGATGTCGTACTGGCGGGCCAGCAGAGTAAGCGACTTCAGGCGCGGATAGAGTTCATCCATTACGCGGTCATACTGCGCGCGACTATAACGCGGATGCAGCGCTGACAGCTTGATAGAAATGCCCGGCCCTTCATAGATGCCGCGACCATTTGAGGCTTTACCAATGGCGTGGATTGCCTGTTGGTACGAAACCATATAAGCCTGGGCATCGGCGGCGGTCAGAGCCGCTTCGCCCAGCATGTCGTAAGAGTAGCGGAAACCTTTTTCTTCCAGTTTACGGGCGTTAGCCAGCGCTTCGGCGATAGTCTCTCCGGTGACGAACTGCTCGCCCATCAGGCGCATTGCCATGTCGACGCCTTTACGCACCAGTGGTTCACCGCTTTTACCGATAATACGGTTGAGTGAGCGTGAGAGGCTGGCTTCATTATGCGTAGAAACCAGACGACCGGTAAACAACAGCCCCCAGGTCGCCGCGTTGACGAACAGGGACGGGCTACGTCCAATGTGCGACTGCCAGTTGCCGTTGCTGATTTTGTCGCGGATTAACGCATCGCGGGTTGCCTTATCAGGAATACGCAGCAGGGCTTCGGCCAGGCACATCAGCGCGACCCCTTCCTGCGAAGAAAGTGAGAATTCCTGCAATAAACCCTGTACCATCCCGGCGCGGCCGCTGGCGGTCTTTTGGTTACGCAGTTTGTCGGCCAGATCGTACGCCAGCTTGTGCGCTTGCTCCGCAATGGGTTGCGGCAGACGAGCCTGTTCCATCAACATCGGCACAGCATCGGTTTCGGCTCGGCGGTACGCGGCGGTGATTGCTGCGCGGGAAACTGACTGCGGCAGGATCTGTTCGGCAAATTCCAGGAAAGGCTGATGCGCTTCATTCTGCGGCGTGGTTGACTCCTCACCCTCATTCGCGGCACCCGCCAGCAGGGCCGGCAGTTCAGGAAGCGCATCGTCATTTTCCAGTCTTTCGAGATAATTAAAGATGGCTTGCTTGATCAGCCAATGTGGCGTGCGATCGATTCGTGATGCTGCTGTTTTAATACGCTCGCGAGTGGCGTCATCCAGTTTAACCCCCATCGTGGTGGTTCCCATGCCGTTTACTCCTGTTGTACTGAAATACGGGTCTGATAGTTACCGAGAAATATCCACTATGTTGCAACTTTGTGCAACCGTGTTAAATGTGACTTGGTTTGCAAGCTTGAAAATGAATGAGATGTTAATAAATATGAGTCTTATGATGTGGGCTGTATAAATTACAGAATCTTTTTCTCTGCGGTAGTTAACACTTTTAAAAGGTGCAACCGAAAAAAATGTGAGAGAGTGCAACCTACAGAAAAATGCTATCTACTCTGGATCAAATTTGATGTAAATGGTGTGTTAAATCGATTGTGAATAACCATCGCTTCCGGCAGGATACGGTCGCCCTGGTCAACATAGATATCTTTGCCACGTTCCGGCAGGGTAATAAAACGGCAAGCCACGGCATTGCTGATACATAATTTTGGAGAGTTTTGATGGCTATTAGCACACCGATGTTAGTGACATTCTGTGTCTATATTTTCGGCATGATATTGATAGGGTTTATTGCATGGCGTTCAACCAAAAACTTTGACGATTACATTCTGGGTGGACGCAGTCTGGGTCCATTCGTGACCGCGTTATCCGCCGGGGCATCTGACATGAGCGGCTGGTTGCTGATGGGTCTGCCTGGCGCGATTTTCCTGTCGGGGATTTCAGAAAGCTGGATCGCCATCGGCCTTATTTTGGGCGCCTGGATCAACTGGAAGCTGGTGGCCGGACGTTTACGCGTACACACCGAATACAATAACAATGCGCTGACGTTACCGGATTACTTTACCGGTCGCTTTGAAGATAAAAGCCGAATTCTGCGTATTATCTCCGCGCTGGTTATTCTGCTGTTTTTCACCATCTATTGCGCTTCCGGTATTGTGGCAGGGGCACGTCTGTTTGAAAGCACCTTTGGCATGAGCTACGAAACAGCACTGTGGGCGGGCGCGGCCGCGACGATCATTTATACCTTTATTGGTGGTTTCCTGGCGGTTAGCTGGACCGATACCGTCCAGGCCAGCCTGATGATCTTTGCTCTGATCCTGACGCCGGTGATGGTAGTCATTGGCGTGGGTGGATTCGACGATTCGCTGGAAGTGATTAAACAAAAGAGCATTGAGAACGTGGACATGTTCAAAGGGCTGAATTTTGTTGCCATCATTTCCCTGATGGGCTGGGGTCTGGGCTACTTTGGTCAGCCGCATATTCTGGCGCGCTTTATGGCTGCAGATTCCCACCATAGCATCGTTCATGCTCGCCGCATTAGCATGGCCTGGATGATTCTGTGTCTGGCAGGTGCTGTGGCCGTGGGCTTCTTTGGTATTGCTTACTTTAACAACAACCCACAGTTTGCCGGTGCCGTTAACCAGAACGCCGAGCGTGTGTTTATTGAACTGGCGCAAATCCTGTTCAACCCGTGGATTGCCGGTATCCTGCTGTCTGCGATCCTCGCTGCGGTTATGTCGACCCTGAGCTGCCAGCTGCTGGTGTGCTCCAGCGCAATCACCGAAGATTTGTACAAAGCGTTCCTGCGTAAAAATGCCAGCCAGAAAGAGCTGGTATGGATTGGCCGCATCATGGTGTTGGTCGTGGCGCTGGTGTCTATCGCGCTGGCGGCGAACCCGGAGAACCGCGTACTTGGTCTGGTAAGCTACGCCTGGGCGGGCTTCGGCGCTGCGTTTGGTCCGGTAGTCCTGTTCTCCGTAATGTGGTCGCGTATGACCCGCAACGGCGCGCTGGCAGGGATGATCATTGGTGCGGTGACGGTAATCGTCTGGAAACAGTTTGCCTGGCTGGGTCTGTATGAAATCATCCCGGGCTTTGTTTTCGGCAGCATCGGTATTGTGGTCTTCAGCCTGTTGGGTAAAGCGCCTTCAACTGCTATGCAGCAACGTTTTGCCGAGGCTGATGCGCATTATCACTCAGCTCCGCCATCGCGTTTACAGGCAGAATAATCTGCCTCTGTCTTCAAGCCCGCCGCGTGCGGGCTTTTTTATTGCTTCCGTTGTAAACCTGCTATAACCATTACCCGCCTGGCTTTTTACATTCAGTCATCATTCTCAAAACATTCTGCTTGAGTTTTTCTTTGCTGTAATGATAATCAATATCACTGTAATTTACTTTTCTTTTCATCAATTGACTGAGAATAACGTTTAAGGGTTCTTCGCATGTTTGTTCCATTTCTAATTATGTTGCGCGAAGGGTTAGAGGCCGCGCTGATTGTCAGCCTGATTGCCAGCTACCTGAAACGGACTCAGCGTGGTCGATGGATTGGTGTGATGTGGATTGGTGTTCTGCTGGCGGCGGCGTTATGCCTGGCGTTAGGGATTTTCATCAACGAAACCACCGGTGAATTTCCGCAAAAAGAACAGGAGCTGTTTGAAGGCATCGTGGCGGTCATTGCCGTGGTGATCCTCACCTGGATGGTGTTCTGGATGCGTAAAGTTTCGCGCAACGTCAAAGTCCAGCTTGAACAGGCTGTCGATAACGCGTTGCAACGCGGCAACCATCACGGCTGGGCGCTGGTGATGATGGTCTTTTTTGCTGTTGCCCGTGAAGGGCTGGAGTCGGTGTTCTTCCTGCTGGCAGCTTTCCAGCAGGATGTAGGTATCTGGCCGCCGTTAGGCGCGATGCTGGGACTGGCTACCGCGGTGGTACTGGGTTACCTGATTTACCTCGGCGGCATTCGCCTCAACCTCGGGGCATTCTTTAAATGGACCAGCCTGTTCATTTTGCTGGTGGCTGCCGGTCTTGCCGCTGGGGCGATCCGCGCTTTCCACGAAGCTGGGTTGTGGAATCATTTTCAGGATGTGGCGTTTGACCTGAGCAGTGTGCTGTCGACGCATTCGCTGTTTGGCACATTGATGGAAGGCATTTTCGGCTATCAGGAAGCGCCAAGCGTTAGTGAAGTCGCTGTCTGGTTTATCTACCTGATTCCGGCGTTGATTATGTTTGCGTTACCGCCGCGTTCAGGCACTACGGCATCGCGTACCGCACCTTGATAAAAACGCGATGCAGAATACTTTTTAGTTACAACATACTTATTTATAGGGATAGGTTATGACGTTTAATTTTCGCCGTAGTGCGCTGCAGCTAGGTATCGCCGCGCTGTTTGCCTCCGCTTTTAATGCACAAGCTGCCGATATTCCGCAGGTGAAAGTCACTGTTAACGACAAACAATGTGAACCGATGATTATCACGGTTAATGCCGGGAAAACGCAGTTCATCATCCAGAACCATAGCCAGAAAGCGCTGGAGTGGGAGATCCTCAAAGGCGTTATGGTGGTTGAAGAGCGCGAAAACATTGCACCAGGCTTTAGCCAGAAAATGACCGCTAACCTCCAGCCAGGCGAATATGATATGACCTGCGGTCTGTTGACTAACCCGAAAGGCAAACTGATCGTAAAAGGTAGCGCAACGGCGGATGCCGCGCAAAGCGATGCTCTGCTGAGTCTGAGCAGCGCGATTACCGAATACAAAGCCTATGTGACAGCCGAAACCGCGCAGTTGGTTGCGGGCACTAAAGCCTTTACCGATGCGATTAAGGCAGGTGATCTGGAAAAAGCGAAATCGCTGTATGCGCCAACCCGTCAGCATTATGAGCGTATTGAACCGATTGCTGAACTGTTCTCCGATCTCGACGGCAGCATCGATGCGCGGGAAGATGATTACGAACAAAAAGCCGCCGATCCTAAATTCACCGGCTTCCACCGCCTGGAGAAAGCGCTGTTTGGCGACAATACCACCAAAGGTATGGATAAGTACGCCGACCAATTAAACAGCGATGTTCTTGACCTGCAAACGCGTATTAGCGAGCTGGCTTTCCCACCGTCTAAAGTTGTTGGCGGGGCAGCAGGACTGATTGAAGAAGTTGCTGCCAGCAAAATCAGTGGGGAAGAAGATCGCTATAGCCATACCGATCTGTGGGATTTCCAGGCTAACGTCGATGGTGCGCAGAAAATTGTCGATCTCTTGCGTCCTCAGTTGCAAAAATCCAATGCTGAACTGCTTGCGAAGGTGGATGCGAACTTCAAAAAGGTCGATACCATTCTGAGCAAGTACCGTACCAAAGACGGCTTTGAAACCTATGACAAACTGACTGATGCCGATCGTAATGCACTGAAAGGGCCAATCACGACGCTGGCGGAAGATTTGTCGCAATTACGCGGTGTTCTGGGTCTGGATTAAGCACTATGCAGCAAGATAATGAAAACGGCGTGAGCGAACCGTCACGCCGACGTTTACTGAAAGGGATGGGCGCCCTGGGTGGGGCGCTGGCGCTGGCGGGTGGGTGTCCGGTTGCCCACGCGCAAAAACCACAAAGCGCGCCGGGCACGTTGTCTCCGGATGCACGTAGTGAAGCGCAGCCGTTTTATGGTCAGCATCAGGCGGGGATCCTGACGCCGCAGCAGGCATCAATGATGCTGGTGGCATTCGATGTTCTCGCCAGCGACAAGGCCGATCTTGAGCGTTTATTCCGGTTGCTGACCAGCCGGTTTGCGTTTCTGACCACCGGTGGACCGGCGCCGGATACGCCGAATCCGCGTCTTCCCCCTATGGATTCAGGTATCCTTGGCGCATACATTGCGCCAGACAACCTGACGATGACGTTGTCAGTCGGCTCCTCGCTGTTTGATGAACGCTATGGCCTGAAATCCCAGATGCCGAAAAAGCTGCAAAAAATGACCCGCTTCCCGAATGATTCACTGGATGCGGCGCTATGTCATGGCGATGTGTTGCTGCAGATTTGTGCCAACACCCAGGACACCGTCATCCACGCGTTGCGCGATATCATTAAACATACGCCCGATCTCCTTAGCGTGCGCTGGAAACGTGAAGGTTTTATTTCCGACCACGCCGCACGTAGTAAAGGCAAAGAGACCCCGGTCAATTTGCTTGGCTTTAAAGACGGCACCGCGAATCCGGACGCTACGGATGCGAAGTTGATGCAAGACGTGGTGTGGGTTACGGACGGGCAGGGCGAGCCTGCCTGGGCGCAAGGCGGAAGCTATCAGGCCGTCAGGCTCATTCAGTTTCGCGTTGAGTTCTGGGATCGTACGCCGCTGAAAGAGCAGCAAACGATTTTTGGTCGCGATAAACACACCGGCGCACCGCTGGGTATGCAGCATGAGCATGATGTGCCTGACTATGCCAGCGATCCTGAAGGCGAGGTGATTGCGCTCGACAGCCATATCCGTCTCGCAAATCCGCGTACGAAAGAGACCGACTCCAGCCTGATGATGCGTCGTGGCTACAGTTATTCGCTCGGTGTGACTAATTCCGGTCAACTGGATATGGGGCTGTTGTTTGTCTGCTATCAACACGATCTGGAAAAAGGTTTTTTGACAGTGCAGAAACGTCTGAACGGTGAAGCGCTGGAAGAATATGTCAAACCGATTGGTGGGGGATATTTCTTTGCTTTGCCGGGTGTTAAAACTGCAGATAATTATCTGGGACAGTCTCTGCTTGAAGCCTGATGATTATGCCCCGCAGTACAGCGGGGTTTTTCCTGACATCTTGATGAAGGAACAAACTATTTTTTATGATCGGTATGCGACTGAAATAATTCTGTCATCTCTCTGCAAGAGACTGTCTCTGGTGATAAGATAGAATTTAAGTTAACAACAAGTAAAAATATTGTTGCATTAGCGAAAGGTTATGATGTACTTATAAGTAATAGCGGTAGTTCCCGGCGGTGATTGTCATTCACTATGGAGATCGCGAATGGAAAAGTCCTGTATTGGACACGTTTTTCACAGTAACAGCAGTACCTTACGCGGACGTTTCTCTTCCGGTAGCCTCCTCGTCACCGCTAAATCTCTCTCTCATTCACTTCTTATCTTCGCAACTGACGCCCTGTACGGTGCGCGTAGCTGTGCGTGGCGTCTTATCCGAAAGCAAGCAATGGCTTACAAGGAAGCCAACCCTCAGATGTTCGTGCGCATAATCGTGCCGCCAACGGCGCGTGTGATGTATACCTACAACTCAAGGTGCTATCCATGGGAAGACAAAAAGCAGTGATCAAAGCTCGTCGTGAAGCAAAACGTGTGCTGAGGCGGGATTCGCGTAGCCATAAGCAACGTGAAGATGAATCGGTCACCTCGCTTGTGCAGATGGGCGGCGTAGAAGCGATTGGTATGGCGCGTGACAGTCGCGACGCCTCGCCAATCACGGCGCGGAATGAAGCTCAGGCGCACTACCTGAATGCTATCGAGAGTAAACAGCTGATCTTCGCCACCGGTGAAGCCGGGTGTGGTAAAACCTGGATCAGCGCGGCAAAAGCAGCAGAGGCCCTGATCCATAAAGATGTGGACAGGATCATTGTAACCCGTCCAGTTCTGCAAGCTGATGAAGACCTCGGCTTCTTACCTGGAGATGTTTCCGAGAAGTTTGCTCCCTATTTTCGCCCCGTGTATGACGTGCTTGTCAAACGGCTGGGAGCCTCCTTCATGCAATATTGCCTGCGACCTGAGATTGGTAAGGTGGAAATCGCGCCGTTCGCCTATATGCGTGGACGTACATTTGAAAATGCAGTGGTCATTCTTGACGAGGCTCAGAACGTCACTGCTGCGCAAATGAAGATGTTTTTGACCCGCCTCGGGGAGAATGTGACGGTGATTGTGAATGGGGATGTGACCCAGTGCGATCTACCAGCCCACGTTCGCTCAGGGCTTAGCGATGCGCTGGCCCGTTTCGAAGAAGATGAGATGGTTGGGATTGTTCGTTTCAATAAAGACGATTGCGTCCGCTCTGCGCTCTGTCAGCGGACGCTCAACGCTTACAACTGATAAGTACTCCGTCTTCAAGGCCTGGGAAACCGGGCTTTGTTGTTTGACGCCAGTACATGACCGGTCGGGGCTTCTCATCCCCCCCGTAGATGTGCAACATGCGAAAAAAAAGCCCGTACTTGCGTACGAGTTCTTCTTAAAATATGGCGGTGAGGGGGGGATTGACTCGCTTCGCTCGCCCTTCGGGCAGCCCACTCACTCCGTTCGCGGTCTGTCCAACTGGCTGCGCCAGCAGTCGAACCCCGGTCGGGGTTTCTCATCCCCCCGTAGATGTGCAACATGCGAAAAAAAAGCCCGTACTTTCGTACGAGCTCTTCTTAAAATATGGCGGTGAGGGGGGGATTGACTCGCTTTGCTCGCCCTTCGGGCAGCCCACTCACTCCGTTCGCGGTCTGTCCAGCTGGCTGCGCCAGCAGTCGAACCCCGGTCGGGGTTTCTCATCCCCCCGCAGATGTGCAACATGCGAAAAAAAAGCCCGTACTTGCGTACGAGCTCTTCTTAAAATATGGCGGTGAGGGGGGGATTCGAACCCCCGATACGTTGCCGTATACACACTTTCCAGGCGTGCTCCTTCAGCCACTCGGACACCTCACCATATTGTTGTTCCTGTGCTACCGGAACGGGCGCTAATGTAGGGGAAACACCGCCCCGCCGTCAATCAACTTTTTGAAAAAAATGTGCATTTACACAAACTTCAAGCAACATGGAGCATAAATAAGCGGGAATTGTTTTTTTTGCCAGCATCCTAAAATTTGCTACTCTGATGTTCCCTCGAAAAATGATGATAATAAGTGCGAGAAAGTTCCGCACAACAATGTTCAGGAGACAATATGGATATAATTTTCTATCACCCAACATTCGATACGACCTGGTGGATTAATGCGTTGGCAAAGGCAATACCTGGTGCGAACGTACGTGAGTGGAAAGCGGGTGATAATGCACATGCTGACTATGCGCTGGTCTGGCATCCGCCGGTTGAAATGCTCGCAGGACGAAAATTAAAAGCCGTATTTGCGCTGGGCGCGGGCGTCGATTCTATTCTCAGTAAACTCAATGCTCATCCGGAAATGTTGGATGCGTCGATCCCGCTTTTCCGTCTGGAAGATACGGGTATGGGCCTGCAAATGCAGGAATATGCTGTCAGTCAGGTGCTGCACTGGTTTCGTCGCTTTGATGATTATCAAGCATTGAAAAATCAGGCGAAATGGCAGCCGTTGCCAGAATATACTCGCGAGGAGTTTACCGTCGGGATCATGGGGGCTGGGGTATTGGGCGCAAAAGTTGCCGAAAGCCTGCAGGCATGGGGATTCCCACTGCGCTGCTGGAGTCGTACGCGTAAATCCTGGTCTGGCGTGGAAAGCTTCGCCGGTACTGAGGAACTGGGCGCGTTTTTGAGTCAAACTCGCGTGCTGATCAACCTTCTGCCTAATACGGCAGAAACCGTAGGCATTATTAACGCTGATTTACTTAGCCAATTGCAGGATGGCGCCTACGTGCTAAACCTTGCACGCGGTGTTCATCTCAATGAAGACGATCTTCTGGCATCGCTGGAAAGCGGCAAGGTGAAGGGGGCCATGCTGGATGTTTATAGCCGTGAACCGCTGCCAGAAAACAGCCCATTATGGAAACATCCGCGTGTGGCGATGACGCCACATATTGCCGCAGTTACCCGTCCGGCAGAAGCGGTGGACTATATCTCCCGCACGATTATGAACCTGGAGAGCGGGCAAGTCGTAACAGGTCAGGTCAATCGCGTTCGGGGATATTAATGGTAACCCGGCAGGTACCGGGTTTCAGCTAAAATACCCGTCATACTTCAAGCTGCATGTGCGTTGGCTACGGTTGTTCACCCGAATCACTTACTTAAGTAAGTGATTCGGGTATCACTCCCTTGCCACCTGCCTGCGACTCGAATTTTTAGGGTATTAATGGCGGCGATACCTGCTATCCTTGACGGAAAATGACTACAGGAGAGAGTTATGTATCCCGTTGACCTGCATATGCATACCGTCGCCAGCACCCACGCCTACAGCACCTTAAGTGATTACATCGCGGAAGCTCGTCGCAAAGGCATCAAGCTATTTGCCATTACCGATCATGGACCGGACATGGCGGATGCACCTCACCACTGGCACTTTATCAATATGCGTATTTGGCCGCGTGTCGTGGATGGCGTGGGGATCCTGCGTGGAATAGAAGCCAATATTAAGAATATTGAAGGTGAAATTGACTGTTCAGGTCCGATGTTTACCTCCCTGGACCTCATTATTGCGGGCTTCCATGAGCCGGTTTTTGCACCTCACGATAAAGACACCAATACCCAGGCAATGATAGCTACGATGGCCAGCGGTAATGTGCACATCATCAGTCATCCGGGAAATCCAAAATATCCTGTTGATATTAAAGCAATTGCGCAGGCGGCGGCAAAGTACCAGGTTGCACTGGAAATCAATAACTCTTCGTTTTTGCATTCGCGTAAGGGCAGTGAGGATAATTGCCGTGCGGTTGCTGCGGCTGTGCGTGATGCTGGTGGATGGGTGGCGTTAGGGTCGGATTCACATACCGCTTTCACGCTGGGAGAATTTGGCGAATGCCGTAAAATCCTGGATGATGTTAATTTCCCTGAAGACAGAATTTTAAACGTCACACCTAAACGTCTATTGGCGTTTCTGGAATCGCGAGGCATGGAGCCGATCGCGGAATTTGCTGAACTGTAATTGTTACTAACTGGAATATATCAATGAACGAGTTTTCTATCCTGTGTCGTGTACTGGGCTCGCTGTTTTACCGCCAACCGCAGGACCCTTTACTGGTTCCCCTGTTTACCCTGATTAGTGAAGGTAAACTGTCCGCCAACTGGCCGCTGGAACAGGACGAACTGCTCACCCGTTTACAGAAGAGCTGCGATATGCCCCAGCTGGCTGCAGATTACAACGCGCTGTTTGTCGGTGACGAGTGTGCAGTGCCGCCTTATCGTAGTGCCTGGGTAGAAGGGGCGAAAGAATCCGATGTTCGTGCATTTCTTTCAGCCCGGGGCATGCCGCTTGCTGATACACCGGCAGATCACATTGGTACGCTGTTGCTGGCGGCTTCATGGCTTGAAGACCAGTCTGCGGAAGATGAAAGTGAGGCGCTTGAAACCTTGTTTGTAGACTACTTGCTGCCCTGGTGCGGTACGTTCCTTGGTAAAGTTGAAGCGCACGCGAACACGCCTTTCTGGCGTACGATAGCACCGCTGACGCGTGATGCCATTGGTGCGATGTGGGACGAATTGCAGGAAGATACAGACGAATAAATGTGACGTGCGTCACCCAATAGTGCAACTCAATTTATAAGCTTGCATAAATTGTGTGCGCGATCTCATTACCATGCCGTTTTTCTGCTAAGATGCGCGGCATGAACATACTTCTCTCAATTGCAATCACAACGGGCATTCTCTCCGGGATCTGGGGATGGGTGGCCGTTTCTCTTGGTTTACTCAGTTGGGCTGGCTTTCTGGGTTGCACGGCTTATTTCGCCTGCCCGCAAGGTGGGTTAAAAGGACTGTGGATCTCGGCGTGTACGCTGTTAAGCGGTGTGGTGTGGGCGTTGGTGATTATTAACGGTAGCGCGCTTGCTCCGCATATGGACATTATTGGTTATGTCATGACAGGAATTGTCGCGTTTCTGATGTGTATCCAGGCAAAGCAATGGTTGCTTTCATTTGTACCGGGCACGTTCATTGGCGCATGTGCAACATTTGCAGGGCAGGGCGACTGGCGACTGGTTGTACCGTCACTGGCACTGGGCCTCGTATTCGGCTATGCAATGAAAAACAGTGGTCTGTGGCTGGCATCTCGCCGTGAAAATAGAATATCGTCGACGCTGACCAGTAAATAAAAAAGCGTGAGGGTTTTCCTCACGCTTTTTATGCTGTATAGACCCATCAGGATTCTGGCGGTACCGACATATGACGGTATTTAACCAGGATGTCATTATCAACTTGTTTCTTATCCTGCAAATCCCACAATCCGCGATCGATGCCGTCATTAATCAGGAAGATAACGCCCGTTTCAATCGCTGACATCAGACAAAGCATAACCGGTTCGTTAGAGGTGTAGCCAATTTCACCTTCCAACAGACGCTGGTAGTCAATAAAGCGGAACACCCCAGCCTGTACTTCATAAGACAGAATGGTTTTACTGGTATTCACTGACGACAGGATCTCACCGGTGCTGACGTTAACTACGCGCAGGTTTACCGCTATCTGGTCGAGCTGGTATTGCGTATCGGCGCCAATACCAAAATAACGTGCACCGACACCACCCGATTTAACGTTGCTTTCATAACCGATAATTGACCCTTCAACCATGACGTTTGCCGCGGTCAGGGACTGTAGCGGGATCCGGTTATTAATCGCAACCGTACCGTTTTCCTGAGCTGCACGAATGATTTTGCGTTCGTTAAGCAAGTTCTGTAACCCCTGACGTTCCAGTGGGACGAACCAACGAGAATCTTTCAATGCAGTGACAAGCATAGCCGTGGCGCTTTGCGGGACGGCGGTTGAGAAGTTACTTGCCGGGTAAGGTTTAAATTGGCCAGTCTCATCCTGAATGTTGTATACCGACACAAAGATCTTACCTGTAGGCATAGGCAGATGCGTCAAGTCTTTATAGCTTTGGGCTCGGGGCATTAATGTCGGCTTAGCGGCTTCTTGAGGCGGAGCTGTTAAACATCCGCTGAGTAAAATTACTGCCACCATGATAAGTAAACGCTGCATGATTATTTCCTTTCGTGGCTATAACTTAGAAGTCGGTCGACTGTGTTTGTAAACCCGACACTTCAATTGTCGAAGTTTTCCCCGATTTCCTGTCGGTGACATTCAATTGCAGTTGTCCGTCCCGGTTGGCGATATCAATGATAAAATCATTGGTCACCATTCTTCCTGGTTTACCGGTATTAATGTTGGTGAGTAGGCCACCGAGAATTTGTGACTGAATCGCCTGAGTAAAGTTATCCAGAGCTGACGGGGTTTCAATACCGTAATCGTCATAGCTTGGATCTTTATATGAGTTCTGGGCCTGGGCGCTGTTCAACAGAAAAGCACCATTATTCGGGTTGCCACCAAAGTTTGGGTTGCGAAACTGGAACGTCATGTTTCCGGCCCAACTTAATGGTGAAATTAGCATGAGCAAAACCACTGCATGTTTAACACGCATGAAAGCCTCCGGACAAAATCATGTTTTAGAATTCATCACGCGCTAAATCGCTAGTGCTTAATAGTGTTTGATCTATTTGCCGGCGATTTAATGCTTCCTCAGTTTGTGCCAATGCGAAGACTACAATTTTGTCGAAGTCTTTTTTCGTCGGAAATAAAAAAGTCTGGAAGATAACGTCCTGATTGACCGTTATGGTGATCCAACTTCCCCAACGCGCACTGGGTCTTTCATTAATGGTTAAGTTTCCTGTGTACTCGCTTTCCCACTTATCACTAAAGGCCCGATAAAAATCATGCCCGATTGAAGAGACAGTGTGGTCAGTTAACAGCCCGGGAACCTCCACCTCTACGGTTGTCGCTGCGTGCAGACTCCCGGCAGCAAAGAATAAATTTGCTGCCACAATCCAGGTCAAATACCGTTTCATGGCTTTATCGCCTGAGGTTATCATTGGCCCATGAGACCGCCTGCGTACGGTTTTTGACAGCTATCTTTTTGAAAAGATTATAAAGATGTGTTTTTACCGTATTTTCACTGATAAACAGTGAGCGAGCGATTTCAATATTTGAGGCGCCGATACGCAATTTATTAAGGATCTCTTTTTCACGGTGCGTCAGCAGTGCCGACTCCGTGCTGTTATAACGATAATTTCCAGAGTGCGTGATCAGATAACTGGCAAGTTTTTGCGTGAAGTAACATTCACCGCGCAAGATACCCTGCAAGCCGCTTACGACACGCTGCTCGTCTTCAGTTGCGTAAAAAACACCATTGATATGCGGCCAGTTTTCGATATCCCGATAAGGGTAATCATCAGGAGTATTCAACAATAACGTCTTTATATTGTTGTTTTTTCTACTCAAATTATCTTGCCAGTAATGGATCAGTTTTTTATCTGCCTCCATCATATCCAGTAAAACAATGCAGCTGGAGGATATATCATCCAGAGAACGTTGAATATTATGTAGTTTTCCGGTGAGTGCCAGTGATTGTTTTAAATGCTGTAATAATGCAGTTGCCTGCAAAGAAGGTTTTGTGATCAACAATAATGTATGACCATGAATACTATGGACTTCATTAAACATGATGAAACTCCACTTTTTAGTCGCACACCTGACAGCTGTCTCTACTAAAATAGAGGCACCAGAAGTACTGACAGATGTTGCACTGCTGTGTAGATATAAAATATCGACCCAAAGGGGTGAAAATATTAAAACAAATGGACTTCAACTGATTTCAATCTAGCTATTACAAATCTTAAAGCAAGTGTTAAACATGTAACAACTTGTAAAATTATATATTGAAATGTGATTTTATGGTTTTATTAGAGTTTAGATTTGATAGGAAAGTTGTACATTTTACCTTTGCTGCATAGATTTAAAAAATCATACAAATTATAGTAACCCATTGATTTTAAATCATTTAATTAATAGATGTTGAGTTTTAGATTTCTAATGAATTCTAAAATCCTTGTCTCAATTTACGTTGGTCAATTTTAGATGGAAAAAAATGACCTTTGTCACGACTTGTACCGATGTCTATCTCGACGTTGTACTGAGAGGCCCTGATATCGTGCAAAATGCACTTTCTCAGTGACTGCATAGAAATTCATTACTGATAGCAAAATAAAAATAAAAGCCAGACCTGAAGCGGTGTTATTCACTGTTAATTAGTACTTTGGTGTGAATCCGGATATAAAAATACCACTCGCGGGTGAGTTATTTAAAATGTTTCCACGGACATACTCTTCATCGTAACGTGGCGTTAACAAATGTAAGTCATGTTAACAACAATTTGAGTGGTAATTAATTTAACTTCATGTACGACCAGGTCCAGGGTGACAACATGAAAAACAAGTTGTTATTTATGATGTTTACAATACTGGGAGTGCCTGGGATTGCATCCGCAACCAGTTATGATTTAGCTAATTCAGAATATAACTTTGCGGTAAATGAATTAAGTAAGTCTTCATTTAATCAGGCAGCCATTATTGGTCAGGTTGGTACTGCTAATAGTGCAAATACTCGCCAGGAGGGCACCAAGTTATTGTCGGTCATTTCGCAAGAAGGTTCAGGTAACCGGGCGAAAACAGACCAGACGGGATCAAATAACTTTGCATATATTGATCAAACGGGTAGCTCTAATGATGCGAGTATTAAACAAAGCTCTTACGGTAATACGGCGATGATTATCCAGAAAGGCTCTGGTAATAAAGCCAATATTACCCAGTACGGTACACAAAAAACAGCAGTTGTGGTGCAGAGACAGTCGCAAATGGCAATTCGCGTTACTCAACGCTAATCCATAAACGACGTTTAAATCAATCCGATGGGGGTTTACCATGAAACTTTTAAAAGTGGCAGCATTCGCAGCAATCGTAGTTTCTGGCAGTGCTCTGGCAGGTGTTGTTCCGCAATGGGGCGGTAATCATCATGGTGGCGGTAGCAACTATGGCCCAGACTCTTCAATGAGTATTTACCAATTTGGTTCTAGTAACGTTGCGAATGCGCTGCAAAGTGATGCACGTAAATCAGACGTGACTATCACACAACACGGACATGGTAACGGTGCGACCGTCGGCCAAGGTGCTGATGACAGTACCATTAGCCTGAAACAGACCGGCTTCCAGAACAGTGCTGATATCAATCAGTGGAATGCAAAAAATGCTGATATCAGCGTAACTCAGTTCGGTGGTCGTAACGGTGCTGTGGTTAATCAGACAGCGTCTGACTCCAATGTGCTGATTCAGCAGGTTGGTTATGGCAACAATGCTACAGCTAACCAGCACTAATTCAGTTTTCTGACTGATAATAAACAGGGCGAAAGCCCTGTTTTTTTTCGGGAGAATATTATGCACACGCTATTACTCATTGCCGCGTTGGCAAATCAAATAACATTCAATACAACTCAGCAAGGTGACATGTACACCATTATTCCTCAGGTGACATTAGCTCAACCGTGCGTATGTGAAGTGCAAGTCCTTGCCGTACGTAAAGGAAAGGGCGGACAAAGTCAGTCACAGCAGAAAACAAGCCTTTCGGTCCCTGCTAATCGGCCAATTGAATTAACAAAAATGAGCTTTAATATTTCACCGGAGGATTCGGTCAAAATTATCGTTACCGTTTCTGACGGGCAGTCTCTGCATCTGTCGCAACAATGGCCTGACTCAAACAGTCACCCATAATTTTTTGCCGGATTTGCATTAAGGGTGTGGCTGGGAGTGCAGTGCTGTTCTATGAATATAGAAACGAACAAACGTTTTATTTGATCGTAACTCGCAGCGGTGAAGGATCATTGCGATCCCTCAAGGATGATTAATCATTGAGGAACCCTTATGTGTACATTATTAAAGCGTATTTTAAATACCGGTTTGTGGGCTTTTTCTCTTTTAACCCTCCCCGCAATGGCGACGCAAATCTTACCCGGCGGGGTAATTCATTTTCGTGGTGCAATAGTTGAAGCACCTTGCGACGTTAACACTCGACAACAACAGATTGAATTGTCATGTATGCGTGATGGCACGATGAGTAATAGTCTCTACGACCTGCAACAGGTCACGACAGCGCCTCAGAGTGTGCAACAAATTGCCACGGTGAAAATGCATTACCTCAATGAACAGAAAAGCATGGCTATTCTGAATATTGAATATAAATGAATCATTCTGGCGTAGGTATGCACGCTTATGGCTAAAAAGTGAGATTTCAAGGAAAACCCTGCTGTACACTTAACGGAGAGTGTTTTGTCAGGGGGAACTTATGCAATCGCGTGTTCATGTGTTACAGGGCGACATTACGACGATCGCGGTAGATGTGATCGTCAATGCGGCCAACTCCTCGTTACTGGGAGGAGGTGGAGTCGATGGCGCGATTCATCGTGCTGCCGGGCCTGCGTTGTTGGAGGCCTGCAAACAGGTTATACAACAACAGGGAGAATGCCCGACCGGGCATGCCGTTATCACGTTGGCTGGCGCGCTTCCGGCAAAAGCAGTTATTCACACCGTAGGACCCGTCTGGCAAGGCGGTGATCACCACGAGGCTGAACGACTTGAAGAGGCCTATCTAAATACATTGCAACTGGCCTTAGCCAATGGTTATCAATCCATTGCTTTTCCTGCTATAAGCACCGGAGCTTATGGTTACCCACGTGCTGCAGCGGCAGAGATCGCGGTGAAAACGGTGTTGAAATTTATCACCCGACGTACGCTACCCGATCAAATATACTTCGTGTGCTTTGATGAAGAAAACGCTCGACTATACAAGAGATTACTTACCCAACAAGGCGATGAACGCACGGACTGATATGACGCGACTTGAGCGTGCCATCACGCCGCTATGCGTAAACCACCCGGGAGAATGCGGCATTCTGACGTTGGATGACAGCCTGGATGCGTTTGCTGCTCGCTATCGGTTGACGGAAATGGCGGAACGTACCCTGGATGTTCAGTATTACATCTGGGAAAGCGACATGTCCGGGCTATTGTTATTTTCCGTTTTGCTGGCCGCAGCGAAGCGGGGCGTCCGGGTGCGTTTGTTGCTGGATGATAACAACACGCCAGGTCTGGATGACACGCTGCGTTTGCTGGACAATCACCCTAATATTGAAGTTCGCCTGTTTAATCCCTTTTCCTTTCGCATCCTGCGTGCCCTGGGCTATTTAACCGATTTTGCCCGGTTGAATCGGCGTATGCACAACAAAAGTTATACCGCTGACGGCGTCGTAACTCTTGTGGGGGGGCGAAATATAGGCGATGCCTACTTTGGCGCAGGCGAACAACCACTGTTTTCCGATCTGGACGTTATGGCTATTGGACCGGTTGTCCAGGATGTTGCAGACGACTTTGAGCGTTACTGGCACAGCCGCTCGGTTTCAACATTGCAAAACGTACTTGAGGTGGCTGAACCAGCTTCTACGCAAAAAATCGAACTTCCCGAATCCTGGTATAATGATGACATCACGCGTCGCTATCTACATAAGCTGGAAACCAGCCAGTTTATGACCCATCTCGATCAGAGGTCGCTGCCGCTAATTTGGGCGAAAACGCGCTTGCTGAGTGATGATCCTGCAAAAGGAGAGGGGAAAGCGCCGCGCCACTCACTATTACCACAGCGTTTGTTTGACGTGATGGGATCTCCCACCGAGCGTATTGATATTATTTCCGCCTACTTTGTACCAACTCGCGCCGGTGTGGCGCAGCTCCTGAGACTGGTGAGAAAAGGCGTTAAGATCGCAATTTTAACTAATTCTCTGGCAGCGAATGATGTCGCGGTTGTTCACGCAGGCTACGCGCGCTGGCGAAAAAAACTCTTGCGCTACGGTGTGGAGTTATACGAGCTCAAACCAACCCGCGATCGCGTTTCAGCAGTTCATGACCGGGGATTAACCGGTAATTCAGGCTCCAGCTTGCATGCGAAAACCTTCAGTATTGACGGTCGTAAAGTGTTTATAGGATCGCTTAATTTTGATCCCCGTTCAACGCTGCTCAATACGGAAATGGGGTTTGTGATTGAGAGTGAAGTACTGGCCGAGTTGATTCATAAACGTTTTATGCAAAGTCAGCGTGACATGGCCTGGCAACTACGTCTTGACCGTTGGGGCAGAATCAACTGGGTTGATCGGCTTTCTGGCAGCGAAAAGGTACTGAAAAAAGAACCCGCTACAGGATTCTGGAAGCGGGTTCTGGTGAGGCTTGCATCCGTGTTGCCCATTGAATGGCTGCTCTGAACCATTCAATGCAAGAAAACTAACCGGCTACCGCCTTGTTTTTATCCTGCTTAATGGGCGGTTTACCCGAAAAGAGAAACTTCAGCACCGGGATCCGTAAATGGATTTCGTACAGTATGACCGCAATTCCAACCACAAAAAGCAGACCGCAGAGAAAACCCAGCAGATTCGACTTGATATGCGGTGTGATATACGCGCCAAAAAACAGCGTTAACGGGTGGTGCACCAAATAGATGAACAGCGACGCGTTGACAAAATAGGTCACGCGAGCCGACTGGAAATTCAGTAAACGGTGGCCAAGCGAAAAGACGACATTCACCATCCATAGCCCCATGACCATGGTAATGACATATTCGGTTTCATACATCCAGGCATCGCCGTTGCCGTAACGTTGATTGAGCAGGTATGCGACAAATGCGAATGCGGCGCCTAGCGTGCAGCAGCGCGATGGCGTGGTAAACAGTGCTTTCAGATTCGGATTGATAAACGCCAGCGCACCGAGCATAAAGAAAGGCACATAGAACAGCGTTTGCATAACGATAAAATTAAACATGCCATCGCTGAGAATCGAAGGGTAGAGGATGAAAATCGTTCTTCTGACGGCGGCATAGCCGACACCCAACAATATAAAAATCAGCGTTAATTTGGTCATTGACACCCCCGATGCAGGGGTACCGTCTCCACGCGATAGTCTGTTTTTCATCTGGGTAAACACCCACATGCTCAGGGTCGTTAACACCACCAGAACCAGTAAAAACCACAGATGGGAAATCAGCTCCCAGGCCAGCGCATTGTATTTGTCATAGCCGCTGAGGGTATGCCAGCTGTCTGCTTTCCCTTTCACGTATTGCAGCATGATAAATTGCGGCAGCGTAAGCAGCGGAATCGCGGTCAGCATGGGGATCCCCACGCGTTCTACACGCACCTTCCACCAGCGTTTTAACGGATAGCGCAAAAAAAGCATGTAGGAAAAATAACCTGAAATGACAAAGAAGACCTGCATGCGAAATGCATGGATAAAGTCGTTAAAAAGGGTTAACCACCATGACGGTTCTGCGCTGTTCACGTGCCAGGTGTGGGTGGAGTAGATCAATGAAATATGGAATGGGATCCCTAACAACATTAGCCAGGCACGGATGGAGTCAAGAAAATATTCACGTGGTGGTGATACAGAGCTCATAGACAGTTACGTATTCTCAGACTTTTCGTCTTATCCCTAAGACGAATAATGGTTACATTCGAGGGCAACCCTACACGAAGTCCAACAACCTGTCTCCAGGATAAGCACGCAAAGTGAAAACAGGCAGATGAACCTGCTTAAACCATGAGCCAGCGCGCGAACAATACAGGGATTCAGTTGTCGGAGTACCCGATTATCCATTAAAATGGATCGGATCAATATAAGCACACAAAGGGGGAAGTGCTTACTAATTATGAAACATAAACTACAAATGATGAAAATGCGTTGGTTGGGTGCAGCAGTCATGTTAACGCTGTACACATCATCGAGCTGGGCGTTCAGTATTGATGATGTTGCAAAACAAGCTCAATCCTTAGCCGGGAAAGGCTATGAGGCGCCAAAAAGTAACTTGCCCTCCGTTTTCCGCGACATGAAATATGCGGATTATCAACAGATCCAGTTCAATCGCGATAAAGCGTACTGGAGCAATCTCAAGACCCCATTTAAGCTCGAGTTCTACCACCAGGGTATGTACTTCGACACGCCGGTCAAAATCAACGAAGTTACCGCCACGGCGGTGAAAAGAATCAAATACAGCCCGGATTATTTTAGTTTTGGCGATGTTCAGCATGATAAAGACACGGTAAAAGATCTCGGCTTCGCCGGGTTCAAAGTGCTGTATCCGATCAACAGCAAAGATAAAAACGATGAAATCGTCAGCATGCTCGGTGCCAGCTATTTTCGCGTTCTGGGTGCAGGTCAGGTCTACGGCCTGTCAGCGCGTGGCCTCGCGATTGATACCGCTCTGCCTTCTGGTGAAGAATTTCCCCGCTTCCGTGAGTTTTGGATCGAACGTCCGAAACCGACTGATAAACGTTTAACCATTTATGCTTTGCTGGATTCTCCGCGTGCAACCGGAGCGTATCGTTTTGTCATTATTCCAGGCCGTGACACGGTCGTTGATGTTCAGTCCAAAGTTTACCTGCGCGACAAAGTGGGCAAACTGGGTGTGGCACCGTTAACCAGTATGTTCCTGTTTGGACCGAACCAGCCGTCTCCGGCGACAAACTATCGTCCGGAACTGCATGATTCTAACGGTTTGTCTATCCACGCGGGCAATGGGGAGTGGATTTGGCGTCCGCTGAATAACCCGAAACATCTCGCGGTGAGCAGCTTCGCAATGGAAAACCCGCAAGGATTCGGACTGTTGCAGCGTGGCCGTCAGTTCTCGCGTTTTGAAGATATCGACGATCGTTACGATCTGCGCCCAAGCGCCTGGATCACGCCAAAAGGTGACTGGGGTAAAGGTAAGATTGAGTTAGTTGAAATCCCAACTAACGATGAAACGAACGATAACATCGTTGCGTACTGGACGCCGGATCAACTGCCTGAAGCGGGCAAAGAGATGAACTTCAAGTACACTTTGACGTTCACGCGTGATGAAGACAAGCTTCATGCGCCGGAAAGCGCCTGGGTACAGCAGACTCGTCGTTCTACCGGTGATGTAAAACAGTCCAACCTGATTCGTCAGCCTGACGGTACCATCGCGTTTGTGGTGGACTTTACCGGCACAGATATGAAAAAGCTGCCGCAGGATACCCCGGTTACCGCACAAACCAGTATTGGCGACAACGGTGAAATCGTTGAAAGCACTGTGCGCTATAACCCGGTATCTAAGGGTTGGCGTTTGATGCTGCGCGTGAAAGTGAAAGACGTGAAGAAAACCACTGAAATGCGTGCTGCCTTGGTCAATGCCGATCAGACGCTGAGTGAAACCTGGAGCTACCAGTTACCTGCCAATGAATAAGACAACTGAGTATATTGACGCAATGCCGCTTTCGGATATCGAGAAAGCGGCACTGCCGAAAACTGACATCCGCGCCGTTCATCAGGCGTTGGATGCCGAGCATCGTACTTACTCGCGCGAAGATGATTCACCGCAGGGTTCTGTGAAAGCTCGCCTTGAGCAAGCATGGCCGGATTCTTTGGCTAAAGAGCAGTTGGTTAAGGACGATGAGGGCCGCGATCAGCTGCAGGCGATGCCAAAAGCAACGCGTACCTCTATGTTCCCCGATCCCTGGCGTACCAACCCGGTTGGTCGTTTTTGGGATCGCTTGCGTGGGCGCGATGTGACGCCGCGTTATCTTTCGCGTTTGACGAAAGAAGAACAGGAAAGCGAGCAAAAATGGCGTACCGTAGGCACCATCCGCCGCTATACGCTGTTGATTCTAACGCTGGCGCAAACGGTCGTAGCAACCTGGTATATGAAGACGATCCTCCCGTATCAGGGGTGGGCATTTATTAATCCGGTAGACATGATGGGACAGAACTTGTGGGTCTCCTTTATGCAACTGCTGCCCTACATGCTGCAAACCGGAATTCTCATTTTGTTTGCCGTGCTTTTCTGTTGGGTGTCTGCGGGATTCTGGACCGCGCTGATGGGCTTCCTGCAACTGTTGATTGGACGAGATAAGTACAGTATCTCGGCCTCAACGGTCGGGGACGAACCGCTGAATCCCGAACACCGTACCGCGCTGATTATGCCTATCTGTAACGAGGACGTTGACCGCGTATTTGCGGGACTTCGCGCCACGTGGGAATCGGTCAAAGCAACGGGCAACGCCGAACATTTCGATGTTTATATCCTGAGCGACAGCTACAATCCTGATATCTGCGTGGCAGAACAAAAAGCGTGGATGGAGCTGATTGCTGAGGTGCAGGGCGAAGGACAGATTTTCTACCGCCGTCGTCGTCGTCGCGTGAAGCGTAAAAGCGGCAACATTGATGACTTTTGTCGTCGCTGGGGAAATCAGTACAGCTACATGGTGGTGCTGGACGCTGACTCAGTGATGAGTGGTGACTGTCTGAGCGGCCTGGTGCGTCTGATGGAAGCGAATCCGAATGCCGGGATTATCCAGTCTTCACCGAAGGCTTCCGGTATGGATACGCTGTATGCGCGCTGCCAGCAGTTTGCGACCCGTGTTTACGGACCGCTGTTTACCGCCGGGCTTCACTTCTGGCAGTTAGGGGAATCACACTATTGGGGCCACAACGCAATTATCCGCGTGAAGCCATTTATCGAGCACTGTGCGCTCGCGCCGTTACCGGGCGAAGGCTCGTTTGCGGGATCGATCCTCTCCCATGACTTCGTGGAAGCGGCATTGATGCGTCGTGCTGGCTGGGGTGTGTGGATTGCTTACGATCTGCCGGGATCTTATGAAGAGCTGCCGCCGAACCTGCTGGATGAACTCAAGCGCGACCGCCGCTGGTGCCACGGTAACCTGATGAACTTCCGTTTGTTCCTGGTGAAAGGGATGCACCCGGTTCACCGTGCGGTATTCCTGACCGGTGTAATGTCCTATCTGTCTGCGCCGCTTTGGTTTATGTTCCTCGCGCTCTCTACCGCATTGCAGGTGGTGCATGCGTTGACGGAGCCGCAGTACTTCCTGCAACCGCGTCAGCTGTTCCCGGTTTGGCCGCAGTGGCGACCTGAACTGGCGATCGCGCTGTTTGCTTCAACGATGGTGCTGCTGTTCCTGCCGAAGCTGCTGAGTATTTTGCTCATCTGGTGTAAAGGGACGAAAGAGTACGGCGGGTTTATCCGCGTCACGCTGTCGCTACTGTTGGAAGTTCTGTTCTCCGTGTTGCTGGCGCCGGTGCGTATGTTGTTCCACACCGTCTTCGTCGTGAGTGCCTTCCTCGGTTGGGAAGTTGTGTGGAATTCGCCGCAGCGTGATGACGATTCGACCCCGTGGGGTGAAGCGTTTATGCGTCACGGTTCTCAGTTACTGCTGGGGCTGGTGTGGGCTGTGGGTATGGCCTGGCTGGATCTGCGTTTCCTGTTCTGGCTGGCACCGATTGTCTTCTCGCTGATCCTGTCACCGTTTGTTTCCGTGATTTCCAGCCGTTCCACGGTGGGGTTACGTACCAAGCGCTGGAAGCTGTTCCTGATCCCGGAAGAGTATTCTCCGCCGCAGGTGCTGGTGGATACCGATACTTATCTGGTGATGAACCGTAAACGTACGCTGGACGATGGCTTTATGCATGCGGTGTTTAATCCGTCGTTTAACGCACTGGCCACGGCCATGGCGACTGCACGCCACCGCGCCAGCAACGTGCTGGAGATTGCACGCGATCGTCATGTGGAACAGGCACTGAACGAAACGCCGGAGAAACTGAATCGCGATCGTCGCCTGGTGTTGTTGAGCGATCCGGTGACCATGGCGCGTTTACATTACCGTGTCTGGAATTCACCTGATAAGTATTCTTCGTGGGTGAACTACTATCAGGGACTGACACTGAACCCGCTGGCGCTCAGGAAAAAATAAGCGTTCTGTAACGTGAAAATACCGGCCTGGTGCCGGTATTTTTTTATATTGAATAGAATGAGTCGTGAGGTAGCAGGTGCGAATATTGGCTGTAGGAATAATGATCTTCTTCCTGAGCGGATGCGGCAGCATTATTAGTCGTACCATCCCAGGGCAAGGACACGGAAACCAATACTATCCTGGCGTGCAATGGGATGTTAGGGACTCCGCATGGCGCTACGTCACTATCCTCGATCTGCCATTTTCGCTGGTGTTTGATACGTTGCTGCTGCCGCTCGACATACATCATGGACCTTACGAGTAATTATCGCTCATCCCATTCATCGGCTGCGGTCTGTCCCTCTTCAGTATCAAGGGGAGGTTCCAGCTGGAATTCACCTTCATCCCATTCGTGAAGCGTATTTTCTTCCTGCCACTCCTGGCGGATTTCAATTTCATCATAGTCGCCATCAAAAACGCTCTGGGCCGCTTCTCCGCTCAGGATTGGAAGACATTCACCATCTACATCCTCCTCGTCAGCAAAGAATTCCGCCTGCCACATAATGTCGCCATCCTGTAGCACGTATTTTTGGACGCTTAGCTGTTGAACGCTGGCGTCGTCTGACTCAAGGTCAGGGTTATCAGCCAGAAACACTTCACGAGCTGCATCAATAGCCTCTTCCAACGTGGCATAAAAATTCATGTCATTCTTTGCCATATTTCTTCTCCTAAGGCGAACAATAAAGGGGGATGATTCAATCTATAGACGGCGATCCGCAGAGCGTCAAACCCGTTAGCTGCATGGCTCACTCAATCAGATGATTACTGCCTGCAATGCCTACGAGACTGGGGGAAAGTAACTTCGGTTGTTTATGAAAAAATTTACATTGGCAGATACTGAAGCCGACGTAATATCAGGAAAAAAATTCAAGAAAAAATAGTAATGTATGTGGTTTGCAATGTAGTAATGAAAATCGAAAAATTAAAAAATGACGTTATATAAGGAAATCTTCAGGGTTAAACGTTATCTTTTATGTGTTTTAGAGGGGGAATCCGATCGCTTATGACGTAATATTTCATAACTTAATAAAAATAAAGAAGAAAATTAATGCCCAATACGGAAGTGTCGCAGGGGCAATCAATGAAAGTGGCTAAACTTAGTGGTGTCTCTGGTAGTGACAAAGTATCTTTTGTGTATGGGGGCTGTGAATGGTGTGAGTGATACTAAAATAGTATACATAATAAAATGTTATTAATGACAAAGGTTATAAATCTATAAGAAACCATTAAATAAGAAATGAATTAGTGTCATTGAATCTGTGCAGATATAATAGTTTGCAAAATCTTATGCTTTATTATATAAAATGCAAAATTAAGAGAGCCCTTAAGGTTGTTATGGATAACGGCAATTCAAATAATAGAAGGTTAATGGCTTTCTATATAATCTGTTTGGCTAGCTATGTTCTTGGTGGAGTGTGTCTTACACAATTTAAATTAACGATACAAAGTGTGCCGCAAACAGTATATCTGATTATAATTGTAGGGTTATTCTTTTTATATGGGATAATCTTCCTGTTTATGTTATTCCAGTATCTTTGTAGAAAAGATCTCACCTGCCTTATGATATTAGGCATGGCGTTTCTTGGGAATAACATATTTTTCATCGAGACTATCTACATCGTTCAGGACTTGATTAATGATTATGCCTCAATCGAAAAAAGAACTAACGATATAGCCATATTCTATTACTTTCGGCAGATTAGTTTCATTGCTCTGCTATTTGTTTCATTAAAATCTTATAAAGTATCCTCGACAGTTATTGAAACCAAAGAAAGAGAACCTTGCTATATCGTTCTGTCTTTTTTAATCATGCTTGTTATCGCGGTGGTGGCGCACGCTCTGGCCAGTTACAACCCTAATTTTACACTCGAGATCACAAGCCTGAAGCCTGATAATGTCACCGTGCACTGGCATATTGGGTACATTTATTCGCTTATTGTATCCTGGGGACTGGTCCTGTTGTATTTAATCATTAAAACCAGAACGCATAACATCTTGTGGAAAAGTATAGGGCTACTGTGTTGCTCAGCAATATTGACCAATGTACTACTTCTGAGCCTGGATGAATATAGCATGTATATTTGGTATGTAAGCCGGGGGATTGAGGTGATAAGTGCCCTGTGTATAATCTCAATACTGATGTACAACACCTTCATCATCTTAAAAAAAGAAACGGATTCAGCTATTAAAGACGCAATGACTAAAATATATAATCGTAAACTATTCTATAAGTCATTAAAATCATCATTAGCAAAAGGCACAGTATGTGTAATGGTTCTGGATATTGATAAATTCAAACGGATTAATGATACTTACGGTCATCAGGAAGGTGACAGAGTGATAATCAGCATTGTCGATATTGTCAATAAATCAATCAGAGATACGGATATTTTTGCCAGAGTAGGCGGCGAAGAATTTGCGATCCTTCTTAAGTGTAACGATAAAGATGAGGCAATTGTTGTTGCAGAGCGAATTAGGCGAAATGTAGAGAATGCTACGACAATACCAAATTCGTATGAGTTAAAAGAAAAAATGACGATAAGTATCGGTGTATATTGCAGTAAAATTGATGATGAATCAGCGGATAAAGTTGTTTCATACGCCGATGCCGCATTGTATGAAGCCAAAAATTCTGGCAGAAATAAGGTGTGTTACTATTATCATTAAGGTTGAAATATACGCCGTGTAAGATAAGTTTATTATTCCGAACCGGCGAATACAAATACACAAATCATCCCACGACCTCTGTACTCCGACGACGGCGCAGGCTATTCCACGAGTACAGGGCGTTAAACAGTACGACGCCCGCGGTCACACAGAAAACGGCACGAAAACCGTAGTTGGCGGATATCGCTGCCCCCATTAGAGGTCCTGTTACGTTACCGATATCGCGAAATGACTGGTTATAACTGAAAATACGTCCAGCTATTTGATTGGTCGAGTTGTAAACCAGCAGCGTTTGTACCGCCGGGAGCAGAGCGCCGTCGGCCGCACCCAATAAAAAGCGCAGAACACCAAGCTGCCAGGGCGTATGGACAAATGACATCGGAATAAGCAGTAACACAGAAACGATCAGCGCGACGATCAGGATCTTCTCCGGGCCAATTCGATCGCCTAATTTGCCAAGTTTCGGGGCGCTGATTAATGCCGCAACGCCGGGGACAGAGGCTATCATCCCACTGATAAACGCAATATTGCTGACGTTGCCAGCCAACTCTCGAACGTACAGGGTCAGTATTGGCGCGATAGAACCGGTGGCTACCTGAATGATCAAAGTGGTGATAAACAGGCTCAGCACCAGTTTGGGGTTCTTTAAAGAGGCCACGACTTCACGAATGTGCAGCATCTCCTTCTTGCTCACCGGCTGGAAACGCTCGCGGATAAAAAATAGCGTCAGGATGAAGCAGACCAGCAGCACGCTGGCGGTGATGAAAAATACCGGGCGTAATCCGTACTGATCCGCGAGGAGGCCGCCAGCTAGCGGCCCGAGCAGTGCGCCACTAACGCCACCGGTTGAAAGCGTTCCCAGTGCCCAGCCGCTTTTATTGCGTGGAACCTGGGTGGCGATCAGTGCATTCGCATTGGGGATGAATCCACCAAGCAGCCCTAACAAGGCGCGCAGGATTAAGAACTGCCAGATATTTTGCGCCAGTCCCATCAGCAGCATCACAATTGCCATGCCCAACGCGGAACGCAGCAGCATGATTTTTCGTCCTTTGCGATCGGCAAGGCCACCCCAGAAAGGAGAAGCAATGGCTGAAAAGAGAAAGGTGATGCTGAAGACCAGGCCTGACCACATATTCAGGGCGCTATGACCCGTGACGCCGAGACTCTCGACGTAAAGAGGCAAAAAGGGCATGACCAGGCTAAATGCTGCTCCGGTTAAAAAACAACCTAACCAGGCAACGGTGAGGTTGCGTTTCCAGTTTATGGGGGCATCTGAGGGTGACATAGCGATCCGCAGTGTGATGCGCTGTTTGCGCTATCGATTGAATATAAGTAAGCAGGCTAATTATGCGCCTGGTTGATAGTTGCTGCAATGCGGATAGCAGTTAAACCTAAAACGGGTAGAGAGCGGGTTGCAGCCCACTGGGCTGCAACTCTGCGTCAGTACAGAGAAGGGGAGCCTTCAGGACGCGTCTTGAAGCGACGATGCAACCACATATACTGCTCTGGCGCCATCATGATGCATTGCTCAACAATTTTGTTCATCCACGCAGCTGTAGTCTCTGCGTCGTCCAACGGTGGTGAACATTCTGGAGGCAACATAATCAATTGATACCCTTTACCGTCAGGTTTGCGGCGGGGAACAAACGGTACCAGGCAGGCATTGGACATGCGTGAAAGCATCCAGGTCCCTGAGGTTGTTGCGGCTTGTTCAACGGCGAAAAGTGGTACAAACACGCTGGCGCGAGGGCCGTAATCATGATCCGGCGCGTACCAGACCACTTCGCCCTTTTTCAAGGCTTTAATCATCCCTTTCAGGTCTTTACGATCGAGCATTGATTTATTCGAGCGCATGCGGCCCCAGGTTTGTAGCCAGTCCAGCAGCGGATTGTCATTAGGGCGATACACACCAATACCCGGCTCCTGCAAGCCAAACTGGCGCGCACCCAGTTCCAGAGTCAGAAAGTGCAGACCCACTAACAGAATCCCGCGTTTTTGCGCCTGAACGTCACGGATATGTTCCATTCCGATCACTTCCGTCCAGCGCGAAATACGCTTATCGGACCAAAACCAGGCCATCCCGGTTTCCATTACGCCCATGCCTACTGATTCAAAGTTTTTGACGACCATCTGCTGGCGTTCCTGCTCACTCATCTGCGGGAAGCACAGTTCCAGATTTCGGGAAACAATTTTTGCCCGACGTTTCATCAAACGTAGCGCCAGTCGACCTAATGCACAGCCCAACTTAAAGAGGATGGGGTAGGGTAACTGCACGATTAACCAAAGGATGCCAATACCCAGCCAGGTTAACCAATAACGTGGATGCAGTAACGCAGCCGAAAACTTGGGTAAATTCGTCATGTCTATCCTGTCTTCAAACGACCAATTCCCTGTATTGTCGCATTTTTTCGCGCGTATCAAAAATTTGTGACGGGAGAACGGTGATTAATTCCGCAATTGTTGTTGCGATTTTATCGTGAAGTATGAAATGTAGCGTAAAATGTGTGGATGTAAATTGGCGATGTTTGCTTTATTATGCCGCCGATTTTCATTTATTCCTTATTTGCAGGATACGTACACCATGCCAGTGTTACACAACCGCATTTCGAACGACGCCCTCAAAGCCAAAATGCTGGCCGAGACCGAGCCGCGCACGACGATCTCATTCTATAAATATTTCACCATTGCCAATCCTCAGCACACGCGTGATGCGCTGTACCAGATGTTCACCGCATTGAACGTCTTCGGGCGAGTATATCTTGCCCATGAAGGAATTAACGCGCAAATCAGCGTACCGCAAAGCAACGTCGAGGCATTTCGCCAGCAGCTCTATGCGTTTGATGCTGCATTGAAGGATTTACGTCTGAATATTGCGCTGGATGATGACGGTAAATCGTTCTGGGTACTGCGTATGAAAGTCCGCGAACGTATCGTGGCGGATGGTATTGACGATCCAGACTTTGACGCCAGCAACGTGGGGGATTATCTCAAGGCAGCAGAAGTGAACGCCATGCTGGACGATCCTGAAGCGGTATTCATTGATATGCGCAATCACTATGAATATGAGGTGGGTCATTTCGAGAATGCGCTGGAGATCCCGGCAGACACGTTCCGCGACCAGTTGCCGAAAGCTGTTGAAATGATGCAGGCGCATAAAGATAAAAAAATCGTGATGTACTGCACGGGTGGGATCCGCTGTGAGAAAGCCAGCGCCTGGATGAAACACAATGGATTTAGCAGAGTCTGGCACATTGAGGGCGGTATTATTGAGTATGCCCGCAAGGCGCGTGAACAGGGACTTCCGGTACGTTTTGTCGGTAAAAACTTTGTCTTTGATGAGCGTATGGGCGAAAGGATCTCTGAAGATGTTATCGCGCATTGCCATCAGTGCGGCACGGCGTGCGATAGCCATACTAATTGCAAAAATGATGGCTGCCATCTGTTGTTTATTCAGTGCCCGGCTTGTGCGCAGAAATATAAAGGCTGCTGTAGCGAGCTGTGTAGCGAAGAGAGTGAGTTGCCGGAAGAGGAACAACGGCGTCGTCGTGCGGGACGTGAAAATGGCAATAAAATCTTCAATAAATCACGCGGTCACCTGAATACCAAACTGGGTATTCCAGACCCTGCGCAATAACATGATGCCGGATGAGGGGCAGAACCTCATCCGGTAATTCATGCGTTACTTCTGCTGAACACCTTCCACTGAGATGATCAAATCGACTTCCTGCGATGCAGGTCCGAGATCGGTGGTGATGTTGAAATCCTTCAGCTTAATCTTACCTTGCGCTTCAAAACCAGCGCGCGTACCGCCCCAGGGATCGCCACCCTGACCGATGAGCTTCGCGTCCAGCGTAACCGGTTTAGTAACGCCGTTCAGGGTCAAATTACCGGTGATATCCAGGTCATTCCCCTCTTTTTTCACGCTGGTGGAGCTGAAGGTAGCCTGCGGGAATTTTGCCACGTTAAGGAAATCTGCACTGCGCAGATGCTTGTCGCGTTCGGCGTGATTAGTGTCAACGCTGTTGGTGTTGATGGTTACGTTAACCTTATCGGCTGCGGGATTTTTCTCATCAAAGGTAAACGTACCGTCGAAATCTTTGAAAGTGCCGTACAGCCAGCTGTAACCCAGATGCTGAATACGGAAATTAACAAAGGCATGCTGTCCTTCCTTGTCAATTTTGTAATCTGCCGCCACGGCCGACCCGGTGGTGAATAAAAGAGAAGCGAGTGTAAGTCCCAGCAGGTTTTTTTTCATTTTAAGCTCCATAGTCAGATGACGATTTTCCCAACATGCGATTGAGGGTATCGTCGTTATCAATAAAGTGATGTTTCAGGGCCATCAGTCCGTGTAGTAGGGATAAAATCACCACGGTCCACGCAAGCCACAGGTGCAAGCTACCGGCGAGGTCGGCCTGGGAACCCGCATTGGCCAGGGTGGCGGGAATGTCGAACCAGCCAAAGACGCTTATCGCTTTGCCATCTGCGGTGGAAATCAGATATCCGCTGATGACTATTGAAAAGAGCAGCAAATAAAGTGCGAGGTGACCCATTGCCGCGGCGATACGGGTTAAACGGGAGTAGCTTGCCAACGCAGCAGGCGGAGGGGAGAACAACCGCCAGATAACGCGGATAACCAGTCCCATCATGAGTAGGATGCCGATGCTTTTATGCAGTTCGGGGGCCTGGTGATACCAGCCATCATAGTAGCTAAGCGTGACCATCCATAACCCCAACGCAAACATGCCATATACAGCAATCGCAACCAGCCAATGTAATGTGGCTGACACTACGCCATAGCGCTGTGGAGTATTATTGAATTGCATAAGCACACCGATTGATATTTCAGAAGTGAATGAAAATGGCGTGTAAAAGACATTAATGCAACTAATAAATAACAATTGTGATGATATTTATTTTTTGTTCAATAAAGTTGACTGATTGTTGAGGTAATCATCAAGGGATTAGTGCGAAAATATGTGGTGGGGCTTAGTCTATGGGATGTTATGGTTTTTGTTATTGTTCAGTTTATTGCAATGAAAATTAAGCTAATCTCAATTTTTGTCAACTATTGTCAGCGCGCAGGAATTAGAAAAACATAATATATATTACATCCATAATGGCCAGCAGCGACCATAAAATAATGTAGAGCATAAGGTGCTCGCGAATATTATTAACCAGATAGTGAAAGATACGGCGCATTGACGTTATTCCTGTCATTAAAAATGGCCTCACCAACGAGGCCATTCACTTATTATCACTTAAAACGGCTTAGCCTGAAGGGGGTCAGGTCAAATTCAGACGGTTTGTCCTGAGCGAAGTCTGCCGCAATCTCTCCCAGTACAGAAGCAAACTTAAAGCCATGTCCGCTCAGCCCGGTAATGATCAGCGTATTGTCATGTTCCGGCAGAGTATCAATTATAAAGTCCTCATCCGGTGAATTATCGTAAGTGCAGGATGCGCCGTGCAGGCAACAGCCAACGCCAGGCAGAATTGTGCGCAGGAATGGGAAGGCTTCAGAACCGTCGCTGGCTACAGCGGCAAATGGCTTACGCTCTTCTGCAGAGTGAATTACCTGTCCTCCATTGTGCTTACCAATTTTCAGCTCGTCGTTTTCAGCCGGGAAACCGTAGTATTGATCGCCATTTGGCAGTTCGCCGGTGAAGGCCGGGAAGTTATTCTTAACGCTGTAGCGCCCATCGGCCTGATACCAGGCGAACACTTTGCGCACAGGTTGTATCGGTAGTTCAGGGACTAAAGCCTGCACCCAGGTGCCGGCGCTGATCACTGCTTTCTTCGCGTGGTAGTCACCGTCAGCCGTTTCTACCGTGATGCCATCATCACCGTGATGAATTGCGCTGACCGGGCATTTAAACAGTTGCGCACAGCCTGCTTCTTCCGCCAGACGGATCCAGGTTTTAATTGCTAACTCACTGCGTAAAAAACCGGACTCCGCTTCAAACAGACCGATATAGTTGTCAGGTACGCGAATTTCCGGCCAGCGAGCCATGATGGCCGCTGCATCTAATTGTTCAACGTTAAGTTGCCACTGTTTTGCGCTTTGCGCTGCAGTTGCTAAGAAGGTTGACTCTGCCGGACCGAGGTTGATAACTCCGGAGCGAACAAAAATCGGTTCTTCATTATGGGTGGACAGTTCATCCCACAATGTTTGCGCACGTAGCACCAGCGGAACGTATTTTTCGCCTTCGCCATAAGCATGACGAATTAATCGAGTATCGCCGTGGTGGCTGCCCTGTTGATGTGGTGGCATATGCGCATCGATCATCAGAACCTTCAGACCGGCACGAGTGGCATAGTATCCAGCTGCGGCGCCTACCGAACCGCTGCCAATAATGATTAAGTCGTATTTCATCCGCTTCTCTCTGCAATCGCGATAGTAGAAGGGTAAATAACTGACCTGGAATATTCAACCTGGAAATAAGAAAGGCACCGCTAAGGTGCCTTTTGATGGTTGGATGTATCAGGTTTAATGTCGCTGATACTCATTTACCTGGTAATCGCCAGATTCAATTTTGGCGATTCCTGCTTCTAATATCGAAATAAATTGCCTGGCAACATCAGTGGTTAACCAGAGCGTTTGACCAACTTCAGTCCCATCCGGGTCAGGGCGGTTCGGGGTTTGGTAGTGCAAACGCAGCATCAGCGCATCGTAGCTATCAACAGTGCTGATGTCCCACCCTACAAGCGGATGAGTCTGAATGACTTCATTATTCTTTTCCATCATGCCCCCTAATTCGTGTTACTAGACAACGGTTTTCGAGGTTCAATGCGTTTTTTTCTGAAGCAACTTCAGTATATCAATAAATAAGGGTATTCATTGAAAATTTAAAGAGGGAAGAGCATAAATTTTTTGTTTTCAGCGTTATCTGACTAAGAAACCGACATGTTATTCATTTTTTTTTAGTATGTTGCACAATTATTTTGTTGTTTTGGTTAAAAGATAATCGGTGGGTTAATATTAAATTAAATGCTCGTCAGAAGAAATGTGCGATTGATTACAAGATAGCGTGTATAAAAAAGCCGGGGCGACCCGGCAAACAAACATCACTGCATATCATTATTTATTCGTTGATGAACCAGTCATCCGCGCTTTCCCAGGTTTCCTGTAGGATTTCGCTGATGCGTTCTTTGTCCTCTTTGGTCGCGCCAATAACCGACAGATTGTTTGCGCCGGCATAACGGACGGTAACGTTACCTTCGTTATCCGGAAAATGGTGCTGAATACGGCGGGAGAGTTCACCTGCCAGTGCGTCAATTGCACCGGCAGGTAAAGGTGAAGTTTTGGCAATAGTGACTTCAATACGCATAGTAGCCCCCTGTGGAATATACTGGTTATTTATACAGTTATTCGAATCGGTTGGCTACACTTTTTTTAGCTTTTTACTGACCAGCGTACCGTTTCGCCACCCAGGAAAGGCACCAGCGTATCGTCTTCCAACGCTATGCTCTCAGGAACCAGGTGCTCCACGCGTTCCAGCTCAATAAAGGTCTCATTTACCGGCAAACCATAGAACTGTGGGCCGTTGAGTGAGCAGAAGGCTTCGAAATGGTCCAGCGCATTCATCTCTTCAAACACGGTGGCATAGCTGCCTAGTGCGGTCGGTGCATTAAAGCATCCAGCACAGCCACAGCTTGACTCTTTGCGATGACGTGCGTGCGGCGCTGAGTCGGTACCGAGGAAGGCGCGCGTAAACCCGCTGGCAACCAGTTCACGCAGCGCCTGTTGGTGGACGTTACGTTTGAGGATCGGCAGGCAGTACAGGTGAGGACGAATCCCGCCAACCAGCATGTGGTTGCGGTTAAACATCAGGTGCTGTGGCGTAATAGTCGCTGCCAGAAGCTCGTTACCGTCGCGCACGTATTCGGCAGCATCTTTGGTAGTGATATGCTCGAACACTACTTTCAGCGAGGTCAAACGCTGGCGCAGCGGTTCCATCACCGTTTCAATAAAGCGCGCTTCGCGATCGAAAATATCGATATCTGCATGCGTCACTTCGCCGTGCACCAGCAGCGGCATACCCAATTTTTCCATCCTCTCCAGCACCGGCATGATGGCGTCAATAGAGGTTACGCCATGCGTCGAGTTGGTGGTGGCATTGGCCGGATAGAGTTTTGCTGCGGTGAATACGCCTTCGTTAAATCCACGTTCCAGCTCGTTGGGATCCAGCGTATCCGTTAAGTAGCAGGTCATTAATGGTGTGAAGTCGTGTCCGGCAGGTACCGCGTCAAGAATGCGTTGGCGATAAGCGATAGCCGCGTCAACCGTGGTGACGGGCGGTGCCAGGTTCGGCATGACAATGGCGCGACCATAAATTTCACTGGTGTAGGGCACGACAGTTTTTAACATGTCGCCATCGCGAAAGTGAAGATGCCAGTCGTCTGGGCGGCGGATCTTTAAAACCTGGGATGGTGCAGTCATTAATATGCTCCGGCTGAGGATAGTCTTTTTTGCCGGAAACAAAGGATAAGCGGAAACGTTTTCGTTTGCACGAAAAAAAAGGGCGCATCGGCGCCCTCAGTTTTATTAGTCGGTGAACGGGATGATGATTTCCCCCGGTTTCACCTCAATTCCCTTCGCCAGTTTTTTCGCCAGTGCTTCACCCTGGCTACTGTCATCCTGCAGAATGTAGGCTGGCTGCTGGTTGAAATAGTTACGCAGCGACTGGTTTAAATAAGGCATCAGCGTTTGCAGTACCGACTGCATTTTTTCTGGTGTAACGGTCGCATCCACGACTTCCATCTCTTGCAGATAAATTGCGCCTTTCTCTTTGTTGAATACCGGTAAGGCTTTTAACTTCAGCTTCATGGTCGCTTTTTGGCTGCCAAACAGGGAATTCATGTCCAGGTTGGCATCACCGGTCAGCGTCACTTTATTGGGTTCTTCACGGCCAATCTGACTGGCGAGATTATTTAGTACGATGTGTGCTTCAGCAACGCCGGGCAAGCCGATATCTTTAGAAAAGTTATTATGCTTTGCCAGGGCCTGATTAATTTCTTGCTCGCTAACCGTGTATTGCGTGAGTTGATTACAACCAACCAACAGGCCGCTGACAATCAGTGCAGCGGCAAAAAAAAACTTTTTCATGGGGTTCCTCAACATGATGCATGTGGCGTAATCGTGACACAAAGCATCATCGAGTACCAGCGCCCCGGACGCCAGCAGAAAAAACTGAAAAGCGCCCGGACGCAGGTTCGGCTATCAGGCGTCTGGCTCAAGCATGCCTCTCGTTGGGCGTTTGAGACTGAATTGCCAGCCCAGCGCCAGGAAGGTGATGAGGCCGATAATACCGAGCATCATCCAGGGCAACTCAGGCTGTGCCAGGGCCTTGCCCATATCAAACAGCCAGCCGCCGCCGATATATCCAATTGCGCCGCCGATAGCGAGCCCCAGTCGACTGAAGCCCATATAGCTTCCTCGGGCACGAGCATTCGCCAGTGAGGCGCTAAGGGTTTCACGCGCGGGTTCGGCGATGATCGAGCCAATATAGAACGTACAGATCAGGGTGAACAACTGCTGCAAATTCCCCACCAGACCGATCGGCATCATGCTCAGAGACATCACCAGCAGACCGGCCATCAGACGATGTTCAAGGCGAAAACGTTTTTCACTCCAGCGGGCAATTGGGTAGAGCAGCGTCAATGAGAGGCACGCCTCGATGGCATACATCCATTTCACAGCGGCCGGTGAACCTGCGATGTCGTTCACCATGATTGGCAGCATCAGCATCACCTGTACCGCCAGCATGTAATAGCCCGCCAGCGTCAGCACATAGGTGACAAAGCGCTTGTCATGCATCACGTGGCTCATCCCTTCGCGCACTGGAATTTTCACCGTCGACAGCTTCCATGCCGGGAGCAGCCAGGCGTTAAACGCCGCGCACAGAACGAACAAAATTGCGCCGGTGGCACAGACAAGACGGAAATCGTATTGCAATAACCAACTGCCAAGCAACGCGCCAACCACGGCCCCGGCGCTATCCTGCATCATCAGAATAGAGAAAAAGCGCCCGCGCTTTTCCGGGCGGATCAGTTTAACCACCAGCGCCGAGCGGGGTGGGTCGAATAGTGTACCGCCCAGTCCGGAGAGAAAGCAGGAAAACCACAGCAGCCACGGCTCATGGGCAATGCCCATGGTGGCGAACCCGGCAGCGCGCATCAGCATGCCGGTGACGATCATCGGTTTTGCACCGAAACGGTCCGCAATAGCACCGCCGAAAATACCCAACCCCTGCTGGATAAATTGACGTAATCCTAGTGCAATACCGACCATCACGGCGGCCCAGCCCATTTGGTCGACGAAACGAATTGAGATCAGCGGGAAAACGACGAAGAAACCCAGCACGACCAGCATATTATCGATGAGAAGGAAGTATTTACCCAGGTTCCTTGCCTGCGAGACTTGCGACATTTCCCCTCCAGGGAAAAACTCGTCACTCTGGATAGAGTTTAAAAGATAAGCACCTCCTATTCTGCGGTGTCGTCATCGCTTTTCCCACCCTTCGCGGGACAATATTTTTTTATCAAAAGTCCGTCTTGATAGAGAGTTTTCATCAAAATGTGTGAATAATTCAAAAAATGGCATTTTGCTCTTTTCACAGGGCGTATTCGCACAGGTATAGTAATGCGAATAGCGTATTGAAGACGTTACGGGAAGGAGTAGGTATAGAATGTTTGGCTATCGCAGTAACGTGCCAAAAGTGCGCTTAACCACCGACCGCCTGGTCGTGCGTTTAGTGCATGAGCGTGATGCCTGGCGTCTGGCAGATTATTACGCAGAAAATCGTCATTTCTTAAAACCCTGGGAACCTATTCGCGATGAAAGCCACTGCTATCCGTCCGGCTGGCAGGCGCGTCTGAGCATGATCTCTGAGTTTCATAAACAGGGCACCGCCTATTATTTTGCGCTGCTCGATCCGGACGAAAAAGAGATTATCGGCGTTGCGAACTTCTCAAACGTAGTGCGGGGATCCTTCCATGCCTGTTATCTCGGCTACTCCATTGCGCAGAAATGGCAGGGGCAGGGGCTAATGTATGAAGCCTTAACCTCGGCCATCCGTTATATGCAGCGCACGCAGCATATTCACCGCATTATGGCTAACTACATGCCACATAATAAGCGCAGCGGTGACCTGCTGGCGCGACTGGGTTTTGAAAAAGAAGGGTATGCCAAAGACTACCTGCTGATTGACGGGCAGTGGCGCGATCACGTGCTGACGGCGTTGACCACATCAGAATGGATCCCCGGCCGCTAAGTTTCAGATGCAGCCATGATTAATGGAGAAGACGATGAAATACGAATTAACCGCCACCGAAGCACGAGTGATTGGCTGTTTATTAGAAAAACAAGTGACCACGCCGGAACAGTACCCACTCTCCGTTAATGGAGTCGTAACAGCCTGCAATCAAAAAACGAATCGTGAACCGGTGATGAACCTGTCGGAATCGGACGTGCAGGAGCAGTTGGATAACCTGGTTAAGCGACATTTTCTGCGCACGGTGAGCGGTTTTGGCAATCGCGTCACGAAATATGAGCAGCGTTTCTGCAACTCTGAATTTGGCAATCTGAAGCTTAGTGCCGCAGAGGTGGCCATAATCACCACACTGCTGCTGCGGGGCGCTCAGACGCCTGGTGAACTGCGTAGCCGCGCATCCCGTATGTACGAATTCAGCGATATGGCCGAAGTGGAGTCGACGCTGGAAAATCTGGCGAACCGGGAAGATGGGCCTTATGTGATCCGCCTGGCGCGTGAGCCGGGCAAACGTGAAAGTCGCTATATGCACCTGTTTTGTGGTGAGGTTGATGAAGCCATTGCCGCGGCAGATGAACCCCCTGTAGCCTCCGGTGATCTGCAGGCGCGCGTGGAAGCGCTGGAAACGGAAGTCGCAGAGCTTAAGCAGCGACTTGATTCCTTGCTAGCGCACCTGGGAGACTAACGTGAAAAAATTACGTATCGGCGTAGTCGGCCTGGGAGGTATTGCACAAAAGGCCTGGCTACCCGTGCTAGGCACCTCCGCGGACTGGACGCTGCAAGGCGCATTTTCACCTTCACGCGATAAAGCACAGCGTATCTGTGACACCTGGCGAATACCCTACGTGGATTCATTGAAGAATCTGGCGCAAACCTGCGACGCGGTTTTCGTCCATTCCAGTACCGCGACGCACTATGCGGTAGTTAGTGAATTGCTGAATGCCGGAGTTCACGTGTGTGTGGATAAACCGCTGGCGGAAAACCTGCACGAGGCTGAGCAACTGGTCGAGCTGGCCGCGCGGAAAAAACTCACGCTGATGGTCGGGTTTAACCGTCGATTTGCACCGCTGTACCAGGATCTCAAAACCCAGTTGGGCACCGCAGCGTCTGTACGTATGGATAAGCACCGTACGGATAGCGTTGGGCCGCACGATCTGCGCTTCACTCTGCTGGACGACTATCTGCACGTGGTCGATACCGCTTTGTGGCTGACGGGAGGGCAGGCGCAGTTAAAAAACGGCACGCTGCTGACCAATGAATCTGGTGCGATGCTCTACGCCGAGCATCATTTTTCTGTCGGTCAAATGCAGATAACGACCAGTATGCACCGCCGTGCCGGTAGCCAGCGCGAGAGCGTGCAGGCGGTGACGGACGGCGGCCTGATTGACGTAACTGATATGCGGGAATGGCGGGAAGAGCGTGGGCAAGGTGTTGTTCATAAGCCGATAGCGGGCTGGCAAACGACCTTAGAACAGCGTGGTTTTGCCGGATGTGCGCGTCATTTCATTGAGTGCGTGCAAAATCAGACGGTTCCCCAAACGGCAGGCGAGCAGGCGCTACTGGCCCAGCGTGTTGTTGAAAAGCTGTGGCGGGAGGCGATGGCTGAATAACCCCCTGTAACATCTGGCGGTAGTAATTCATTGTAATCCAGGTACTATATGCCCACTCAAAATAACACCTCTTTTCAACCATAGGCTGGTTTGTCGGCCTGATAAGGTGCCAGGGTGTCGCCATCAGGCACAGCAAAAGTGTCGGATGGCGGCGAGAATGCCTTATCCGACCTACGGGCAGGTTTGTCGGGGTTTTGCCTCAGAGTCTGGAATACAACATAGATGAATTTATTAAAGTCGCTGGCAGCCGTCAGCTCGATGACGATGTTTTCACGTGTGCTGGGTTTTGCGCGTGATGCGATTGTCGCCAGAATCTTTGGTGCAGGGATGGCGACAGATGCCTTTTTTGTGGCATTCAAACTTCCTAACCTGTTGCGCCGAATTTTTGCCGAAGGCGCATTTTCGCAGGCATTTGTGCCGATTCTTGCTGAGTACAAAAGCAAGCAGGGGGAAGATGCTACCCGCGTGTTTGTTGCCTACGTTTCCGGACTGTTGACGCTGGCGCTGGCCGTGGTGACAGTAGCCGGGATGTTGGCTGCGCCATGGGTGATATTAGTCACCGCGCCGGGATTTGCCGACACAGCGGATAAATTTGCGCTGACCACTCAACTGCTGCGGATCACTTTTCCCTATATTCTACTGATTTCATTGGCCTCACTGGTTGGTGCGATCCTTAATACCTGGAACCGCTTTTCCATTCCTGCGTTTGCCCCGACCTTTCTGAATATCAGCATGATCGGCTTCGCGCTATTTGCGGCACCCTATTTTAACCCGCCGGTGCTGGCGCTGGCGTGGGCCGTTACGGTTGGCGGCGTGCTACAGCTGATTTATCAGCTTCCGCACTTGAAGAAAATTGGCATGCTGGTGCTGCCGCGCGTGAACTTCCGTGATGCGGGGGCGATGCGTGTCGTCAAGCAAATGGGCCCGGCGATCCTTGGGGTATCGGTCAGCCAGATTTCACTGATCATCAATACGATTTTCGCCTCGTTTCTGGCCTCTGGCTCAGTTTCATGGATGTATTATGCCGACCGTCTGATGGAGTTTCCGTCCGGTGTTCTGGGCGTGGCGCTGGGGACTATCCTGCTGCCATCGCTGTCCAAAAGCTTTTCCAGCGGTAATCATGATGAATATTGTCGCCTGATGGACTGGGGCCTGCGCTTGTGTTTCCTGTTGGCATTACCGAGTGCCGTAGCGTTGGGTATTCTGGCCAAACCGCTGACGGTGTCTCTGTTCCAGTACGGTAAATTTACCGCCTTTGATGCCGCGATGACCCAGCGTGCGCTGGTGGCGTACTCGGTAGGTTTGATTGGCTTGATCGTGGTGAAAGTGTTGGCTCCGGGCTTTTACTCGCGCCAGGATATTAAAACGCCAGTGAAGATTGCCATTGTGACGCTGATTATGACCCAGGTGATGAACCTGGCGTTTATCGGGCCGTTAAAGCATGCCGGATTGTCGCTGTCGATTGGTCTGGCGGCATGTCTGAACGCTTCACTGCTGTACTGGCAACTGCGGAAACAGAAAATCTTTACCCCACAACCGGGCTGGAGCTGGTTCCTGGCGCGTCTGGTGATTTCCGTGCTGGTCATGTCTGCGGTTCTGGTTGGCATGCTCTACATCATGCCGGATTGGTCGCAGGGAACGATGTTGTGGCGTCTGCTGCGTCTGATGGCGGTCGTGGTGGCAGGTATTGCCGCTTACTTCGCAGCACTCGCCGTACTGGGCTTTAAAGTAAAAGAGTTCGTGCGCCGGACGGCGTAATGGATCAATGCCGGATGGCGGCATAACGCCGTATCCGGCCTACAAAAGGCGTAGGCCTGATAAGCAAAACGTTATCAGGCTGACATCAAATAGAGAATTTTTTCCCGCCGCGGTGCGCAGCAGAGGTTTGACCGTTTGCGCCATACAACGCCGGTTCCTGGTGCGGTTTCAGCACTTGTATTGCTTGTTGATTACGCTCGATCTGCCCTTCCAGCAGCCAACCGTTGTGCTGGTTGAGGTCGCGTAAATGCTGTGTTTTCTTGGTGATAGTCTGCCAGCGTTCAGCAATCTCATCATTGGCGCTGCGCGTGGCGTCATGCTCCAGGCGGCGCTGCTGCTCAAGATAATCAAGGGTTGCCAGCAAGGAGCTTTTTTCTTCTGTAATACGCTGTAGCTGGCTGCCGTTGATATGCCCTGCGGAAAGCTGCTGCTGTTCAGCATCCATTACCGTTTTCAGGTCATTGAGGACGGTCGTCATCTGGTCAAGTATTTCTGACAAACGAGTCATACTTTATTTACTCTGTAGGTAGCTCTGCGCCTCGCGAATCAGCGAGTCGGCAATTTTTCCGGTATCCATTTTCAATTCACCGTTACGGATTGCGGTTTTCAGTGCTTCCACGCGTTCCATATTGATGTCATTGCTGCCGGGCTGCATCAGTTTGGCCTGGGCGTCGCTCAGCATGACGCTGGTGCTGGTGGTCGCGGTGGTTTTTTCCTTCCGCGCTTTTTGTACCGGCGCATCGCTGGTTTCACGCGGCTGAACGGTGCTTACTGGCTTCAATGGTGAGGTACGATCAATGCTCATTTTATTTTTCCTCATCGAGGGGTTACGCTATAGCGGCCCGCTGTAATCATTGGTTGTTTATCTATCGGCACACGCTAAAAAATCTTTAACCTATTATAGGTTAATAAGAATATTCCCATCAGAATCGACGACGCCGCTCACCACCTGGCCTGAAATCATCCGCACTCGCGCATTCTGTGCGACAGCGGCGTTGTTCAGCGCTTTACCTTCGGCATTGACCCGAAAGCCATCTCCGTTGGCAATTACCAGTACGCGCTGACCGGCCTTGATCCGCCATGCCTGGCGCAACATCGAAAGCTGTATCGGTTGGCCCGGCACCAGATCGCGCAGGCTCACTGCATCCTGCACCTGACTCATATCCAGCACCGCGCGCGGCGGTAGTTGGTCCAGTCGACCACGTTTCAGCGTTACGCTGGCTGGGGTCAGGGTGCTACCTCGCGCTACGGATGCAGCGGCAACAACGTAGTTTCCCGTCGCCTGCACGTTCACTTGCAGATAACGTTTTTCGTTGGCACAGCGGGCCAGCACATTCACATTGCCCCACAGTTTTGCGCTACCTGACACGCTTAATGCCGGTTGTTCGCAGTTGGGCAATAAGTTTGGTGACGTTCGGATAGTGACTACCACCTCATCGCTAAATCCGGCCAGGCGCTGGGAAAACCATGCCGTTAGCTGCGAATTCAGGTCTTGTGCCAGCGTCATAGGGCTGAACAGCAGTGCTGCCACGACTATTCCACGTTTAAACGTTTGCATCAAAACCTCGCGCTTTTTCAGGTAGTGGCAGGATTTTACCTGTGTGACGCAGTCATCAACGCAACAAATAGCGACGCATTTTGCGTTTATTCCGGCGATAACGCGCGCGTAATGGGATTTAAGCTGTCGGCTGAATTTTGTCATTTGCGGAGGAGATATGCTCGATAAGCTCGACGCCGCCTTACGTTTTCAACAGGAAGCGCTGAATTTGCGCGCCCAACGCCAGGAAATATTGGCGGCCAACATTGCCAATGCCGACACGCCGGGGTACCAGGCGCGCGATCTGGATTTCGCCAGTGAATTAAAAAAAGTCATGGTGCGAGGACGGGAAGAAACCGGCGGCGTTTCGTTGACGCTGACCTCTGCACAACACATTCCGGCCCAGACCGTTTCTGCGCCGTCTACGGAGCTGCTCTACCGTATTCCTGACCAGCCATCTCTTGATGGCAACACGGTAGATATGGACCGGGAGCGCACGCAATTTGCAGACAACAGCCTCAAATATCAAATGGGGCTGACGGCGCTGGGCGGACAAATCAAAGGCATGATGAATGTGCTGCAAGGAGGGAACTAATCCGTGGCGCTGTTAAATATTTTTGATATCGCAGGTTCTGCGCTGACGGCTCAGTCTAAACGCCTGAACGTCGCGGCCAGCAACATGGCGAATGCGGATAGCGTCAGCGGACCCGACGGTCAGCCGTATCGCGCGAAGCAGGTTGTTTTTCAGGTAGATGCTGCGCCAGGCGCGGCGACAGGTGGCGTAAAAGTCGCTGATGTCATTGAAAGTCAGGCGCCGGATAAGCTGGTTTATGAACCCGGTAATCCGCTGGCCGATGCGAACGGTTACGTGAAAATGCCGAATGTGGACGTTGTTGGTGAGATGGTCAACACCATGTCTGCCTCACGTAGCTATCAGGCAAACGTCGAAGTGCTCAACACCGTGAAAAGCTTGATGCTTAAAACGTTGACGCTAGGCCAGTAAAGGAGGCGCACATGTCTATTGCTGTAAAAATGAATGACCCGAGCACGACGGGGGTTAATGCCGCCACGGGGAATAGCTCACTGACGGGCAGCAACGCCGCTGACCTGCAAAGCAGCTTTCTTACGCTGCTGGTTGCACAACTGAAAAACCAGGATCCTACCAACCCGCTGCAAAACAACGAGCTGACTACCCAGTTGGCGCAAATCAGTACCGTGAGCGGGATTGAGAAACTGAACACCACGTTAGGGTCGATCTCCGGGCAGATCGACAACAGTCAGTCGCTGCAGGCCAGTACGCTGATTGGCCACGGGGTCATGATCCCGGGTACCACCATCCTGACCGGTAAAGGGACAGAAGAGGGTGCCAAAACCACGACAACACCATTTGGAATTGAACTGCAGCAACCGGCAGATAAGGTTACCGCAACCATTACCGATAAAGACGGCAAAGTGGTGCGCACCATTGACATTGGCGGGTTGAAAGCAGGCGTTCATACCTTCACCTGGGACGGCACCATGACCGATGGCACGGATGCACCAAGCGGTTCTTACAATGTGTCAATTGCTGCCAGTAATGGCGGAACGCAACTGGTGGCCCAGCCGCTTCAGTTTGCGCTGGTGCAGGGCGTTATTCGCAGTAACGGCGGTAATACGCTGGATCTGGGCACCTATGGAACCACCACCCTCGACGAAGTACGGCAGATAATTTAAGCCTTCACACTTATCAGGAGTAAGTCATGGCCTTTTCTCAAGCGGTCAGCGGTCTGAACGCTGCAGCGACCAACCTCGATGTCATTGGTAACAACATCGCCAACTCCGCTACCTACGGTTTTAAATCTGGCACGGCATCTTTTGCCGATATGTTTGCCGGTTCGAAAGTCGGTTTGGGCGTTAAAGTTGCGGGTATTACTCAGGACTTTACCGACGGTACTACCACCAACACCGGACGTGGTCTGGATGTTGCTATCAGCCAGAACGGTTTTTTCCGTATGGTAGACAGCAACGGTTCCGTTTTCTACAGCCGTAACGGTCAGTTCAAGCTCGATGAAAACCGCAATATCGTTAACATGCAGGGGCTGCAGCTGACAGGCTATCCGGCTACCGGTACACCGCCAACAGTTCAGCAGGGTGCGAACCCGGCACCGATCACTATCCCGAATACGCTGATGGCGGCTAAATCAACCACTACTGCGTCAATGCAGGTCAACCTGAATTCCACTGACAAAGTGCCAACCAAGACCCCGTTTAATCCAAGCGATGCGGATTCCTACAACAAAAAAGGTAGTGTTACCGTTTTCGATAGCCAGGGTAACGCTCATGACATGAACATTTTTTATGTCAAAAACGCGCAGAGCAACACCTGGGAAGTCTTCACTCAAGATGCTTCTACTGGGGATGCTGAGAAATCGGCAGGGTTTATGCGTTTTGATAATAATGGTTTGTTTTTAGGTATTAGCGCCACGGCAGCCGAAGTACCACCGACGGCTCCAGCCGTCTGGCCAAAGGATATCAAAATTACAACCGGTCCGATCAATGGCGCAGTTCCGGCGAACTTCTCCCTGAGCTTCCTGAATTCCATGCAGCAGAACACCGGTGCCAACAACATCGTTGCCACGAATCAGAACGGCTACAAGCCGGGCGATCTGGTGAGCTACCAGATTAACAATGACGGTACCGTGGTCGGTAACTACTCCAACGAACAGCAACAGGTTCTGGGGCAGATCGTGCTGGCAAACTTTGCCAACAACGAAGGTCTGGCGTCTCAGGGCGACAACGTCTGGGCGGCGACTCAGTCTTCTGGCGTGGCGCTGCTGGGGACCGCAGGCGAAGGTAACTTCGGCAAGCTGACCAACGGCGCGTTGGAAGCGTCAAACGTGGATTTGAGTAAAGAACTGGTGAATATGATTGTCGCCCAGCGTAACTATCAGTCGAACGCGCAGACCATCAAAACCCAGGATCAGATCCTCAACACGCTGGTCAACCTGCGCTAAGCGCCTGACGGGATGGCTTAATGGATCACGCAATTTATACCGCCATGGGCGCGGCCAGTCAGACGCTGAATCAACAGGCGGTGACGGCCAGCAACCTGGCAAACGCCTCCACGCCAGGGTTTCGTGCGCAGCTCAATGCACTGCGCGCGGTTCCTGTAGAAGGATTGTCTTTACCAACGCGTACGCTGGTGGTGGCCTCCACGCCGGGGGCCGATATGACGCCCGGTCAGATGGACTATACCTCCCGCCCGCTGGATGTGGCGCTGCAACAAGATGGCTGGTTGGCTGTGCAGACTGCGGACGGTAGCGAAGGATATACCCGTAACGGCGCTATTCAGGTAAGCCCAACGGGTGAACTGACTATTCAGGGACACCCGGTAATTGGCGAAGCCGGACCGATCGCCGTACCAGAAGGCTCGGAAGTCACCATTGCGGCGGACGGGACCATTTCTGCACTTAACCCTGGCGATCCGGCTAATACGGTCGCGCCAGTGGGGCGGTTGAAGCTGGTGAAGGCTACAGGGCTTGAAGTGCAACGTGGCGATGACGGTATGTTCCGTCTGACCCAGGCCACACAGGCAACCCGTGGTGCGACGTTACAGGCTGACCCCAGCATCCGTGTGATGTCTGGCGTGCTGGAAGGCAGTAACGTTAAACCGGTTGCTGCGATGAGCGACATGATCGCCAACGCCCGCCGCTTTGAAATGCAGATGAAAATTATCAGTAGCGTGGATGATAACGCGGGCCGCGCCAACCAACTGCTGTCGATGAGTTAATACAGGACATTTTATGATCAGTTCATTATGGATCGCCAAAACCGGCCTGGATGCGCAGCAAACCAACATGGATGTGATTGCCAACAACCTGGCAAACGTCAGCACCAACGGATTTAAGCGCCAACGTGCCGTATTTGAAGATCTGTTGTACCAGACGATTCGTCAGCCTGGCGCACAGTCTTCTGAGCAGACCACACTGCCGTCTGGTTTGCAGATTGGTACCGGCGTACGTCCGGTTGCGACCGAGCGTTTACACAGCCAGGGTAACCTGTCGCAGACCAACAACAGTAAAGATGTGGCGATAAAAGGCCAGGGCTTTTTCCAGGTCATGTTGCCCGATGGTACGTCCGCTTATACCCGCGACGGTTCTTTCCAGGTGGATCAGAACGGTCAGTTGGTGACGGCGGGTGGTTTTCAGGTTCAGCCTGCCATCACCATTCCGGCTAACTCGCTCAGTATCACCATTGGACGTGACGGTATTGTCAGCGTGACCCAACAGGGGCAGGCGGCGCCTGTTCAGGTCGGGCAGCTTAACCTGACAACCTTCATGAACGATACCGGTCTGGAAAGCATTGGTGAGAATCTGTACACCGAAACGCAGTCATCCGGTGCGCCGAATGAGAGCACGCCAGGGCTGAACGGCGCGGGTCTGCTGTATCAGGGCTATGTTGAAACCTCTAACGTCAACGTGGCGGAAGAGCTGGTAAACATGATCCAGGTTCAGCGCGCTTACGAAATCAACAGTAAAGCGGTATCGACCACCGATCAGATGCTGCAAAAACTGACGCAACTCTAAAGTGGAGCCCGGTGGGGTGAAAACCTCACCGGCACACTGATTTTGAAGATGACCGCAATGCGAAAATACGCGCTTCACCCATACCCAATTTTAGCCCTGCTGGTGGTTTCACTAACAGGATGTGCCTGGATCCCGGCCACGCCGCTCGTGCAGGGCGCAACGTCCGCCCAGCCCGTTCCAGGTCCAACGCCGGTGGCGAATGGCTCAATCTTCCAGTCGGCACAACCGATTAACTATGGTTATCAGCCACTCTTTGAAGATCGTCGTCCACGCAATATTGGCGATACGCTGACCATCGTATTGCAGGAAAACGTCAGCGCGAGCAAAAGCTCTTCGGCGAACGCCAGTCGCGACGGCAAGACAAACTTTGGCTTTGATACCGTACCGCGCTATCTGGAAGGATTGTTCGGTAACGAACGTGCAGACGTAGAAGCCTCCGGCGGTAACTCCTTTAACGGTAAAGGCGGCGCGAACGCCAGAAATACCTTCAGCGGTACGCTGACCGTAACGGTCGATCAGGTACTGGTGAATGGCAACTTACATGTCGTGGGTGAAAAACAGATCGCTATAAATCAGGGCACTGAATTCATCCGCTTCTCCGGGGTTGTTAACCCGCGCACCATCAGTGGCAGCAACTCCGTACCGTCAACCCAGGTTGCGGACGCGCGTATTGAGTACGTCGGTAACGGCTACATCAATGAAGCGCAGAATATGGGCTGGTTGCAGCGTTTCTTCCTTAACTTGTCGCCGATGTAAGCGAGGTACCCAGTGTTTAAATCTTTTGTTGGAATGGTACTGGTGCTGATAACCACCTTTGCGCATGCTGACCGTATTCGTGACCTGACAAGCGTGCAGGGCGTGCGGGAAAACTCGTTGATAGGTTACGGGCTGGTGGTCGGGCTGGATGGTACCGGTGACCAGACCACCCAGACGCCGTTTACGACGCAAACGCTCAATAACATGCTTTCGCAGTTGGGGATAACCGTGCCAACTGGTACCAATATGCAGCTGAAAAATGTGGCGGCGGTGATGGTTACCGCGTCGTTTCCTGCATTCGGTCGTCAGGGACAAACCATCGACGTAGTGGTCTCCTCTATGGGGAATGCCAAAAGCCTGCGCGGCGGTACGCTGCTGATGACCCCGTTAAAAGGGGTCGATAGTCAGGTATATGCGCTGGCCCAGGGGAATATTTTGGTGGGCGGTGCGGGCGCGGCTGCAGGTGGCAGTAGCGTGCAGGTTAACCAGCTCAATGGTGGACGCATTACCAACGGTGCGATTATCGAACGTGAATTACCCAGCCAGTTCGGCGGTGGTAACACCATTAATCTGCAGCTCAATAATGAAGATTTCACGATGGCGCAGCAGATTACCGACACCATCAACCGCGCGCGTGGCTTTGGTAGCGCAACAGCGTTGGATGCCCGAACCATTCAGGTGCGCGTGCCAAGTGGCAACAGCTCGCAGGTGCGTTTCCTCGCTGATATCCAGAATATTGAGGTGAACGTTACGCCGCAGGATGCGAAAGTGATTATCAACTCGCGCACCGGATCTGTCGTCATGAACCGTGAAGTGACGCTGGATAGCTGTGCCGTGGCACAAGGCAACTTGTCGATTACGGTAAACCGCCAGGCGAACGTCAGCCAGCCGGACACACCGTTTGGCGGTGGACAAACCGTGGTGACGCCTCAAACCCAGATTGACCTGCGCCAGAGCGGTGGCTCGCTGCAGAGCGTGCGTTCCAGCGCCAACCTGAACAATGTGGTACGTGCGCTGAATGCGCTGGGGGCAACGCCGATGGATCTGATGTCCATTCTGCAATCGATGCAGAGCGCGGGTTGCTTACGCGCCAAACTGGAAATCATCTAATGATTGGTGACAGCAAACTGTTGACCAGCGCTGCCTGGGATGCGCAATCACTGAACGAACTGAAAGCGAAAGCGGGCCAGGACCCGGCGGCGAATATCCGTCCGGTCGCCCGTCAGGTTGAAGGGATGTTCGTGCAGATGATGCTGAAAAGCATGCGTGAAGCGCTGCCGAAAGATGGCGTGTTTAGCAGCGATTCAACGCGCTTGTATACCAGTATGTATGACCAACAAATTGCGCAGCAAATGACCGCAGGCAAAGGTCTGGGGCTGGCTGAAATGATGGTCAAGCAGATGACTGAAGGGCAAGCGCAACCTGCGGATGACGCGCCGCAGGTGCCGATGAAGTTTTCACTGGAAACGGTGACCAGCTATCAAAATCAGGCATTGACGCAACTGGTCCGCAAAGCCATCCCCCGGGCGACAGAAAGCAATGATGAGCCGCTGTCAGGTGACAGTAAAGACTTCCTCGCCCAGCTATCGCTGCCGGCTAAGCTGGCCAGCCAGCAAAGCGGCGTCCCGCATCATCTGATTCTGGCACAGGCGGCGCTGGAATCCGGATGGGGGCAGCGACAAATTCGCCGTGAGAACGGTGAACCAAGCTTTAACATTTTTGGCGTGAAGGCTTCAGGAAGCTGGAAAGGTCCAACCACTGAAATCACCACGACTGAATATGAGAACGGTGAGGCGAAAAAGGTGAAAGCCAGATTCCGCGTCTATAGCTCTTACCTTGAAGCGTTGTCGGATTATGTCGGTCTGATATCGCGTAACCCGCGCTATGCGGCAGTGACCGCTGCCGCGACCGCCGAGCAAGGGGCGCAGGCATTGCAAAATGCGGGTTACGCCACGGACCCTAACTATGCGCGAAAATTAACCAGCATGATCCAGCAGTTGAAATCGATGAGTGAAAAAGTGAGCAAAACCTACAGCACGAACATCGATAATCTCTTTTAAATAGCTCAAGTCTACCGACCTGCTGCCGATAATAACGAGTATTGAAGGATTACAAGGAACCTCCATGTCCAGCTTGATTAATAACGCGATGAGTGGACTCAGCGCAGCGCAGGCCGCGTTGAATACTGCCAGTAACAACATCTCCAGCTATAACGTTGCCGGATATACCCGACAGACGACAATTATGGCGCAAGCGAACAGCACGCTGGGTGCGGGGGGCTGGGTAGGCAATGGTGTCTATGTTTCTGGTGTACAACGTGAATATGACTCCTTTATCACTAACCAGTTGCGAGCAGCGCAGAACCAGAGCAGCGGTCTGACGACACGTTATGAGCAAATGTCAAAAATCGACAATCTGCTCTCCAGCAAAACCAGTTCTATTTCGACCTCCATGCAGGACTTTTTTACCAGCCTGCAAACGCTGGTCAGCAACGCCGAAGATCCGGCGGCACGCCAGGCGCTAATCGGTAAAGCTGATGGGTTGGTGAATCAGTTTAAAACGACCGACCAGTATCTGCGCGATCAGGATAAGCAGGTCAACACCGCGATTAAAGCCAGCGTTGATCAGATCAACAACTATTCGAAACAAATTGCCAGCCTCAACGACCAGATTTCTCGTATGACAGGCGTCGGCGCAGGCGCGTCTCCTAACGACCTGCTTGACCAGCGCGATCAGCTGGTCAGTGAATTGAATCAGATTGTCGGTGTTGAAGTCAGCGTTCAGGATGGTGGCACTTACAACCTGACCATGGCCAACGGCTATTCGCTGGTGCAGGGCAGCAATGCACGTCAACTGGCGGCAGTGCCTTCCAGCGATGATCCTAATCGTACAACCGTGGCCTACGTTGATGGCGTTGCCGGAGCTGTTGAAATTCCGGAGAAACTGCTGAATACCGGTTCACTGGGCGGACTGCTCACCTTCCGTTCTCAGGAGCTGGATCAGACGCGTAATACCCTCGGTCAACTGGCGCTTGCATTTGCCAGTGCATTTAACGCCCAGCATAAAGAAGGTTTTGATGCCAACGGCGATCAGGGTAAGGATTTCTTTGCTATCGGCAGCCCGGAAGTCTTCAACAACGCGAAAAATACGGGCACAGAATCGTTAAGCGCTAAGATCACTGACAGCTCCGCTGTGCAGGCGACAGATTATAAAATCGTTTTTGATGGGACGGACTGGCAGGTTACTCGCCTGGCGGATAATACCAGCTTCAAAGCCACCGTTACCGGTGGAAAAATGTCTTTTGACGGGATGGAAATCACCGTTAATGCTGGCGCGAAAGCTAATGACAGTTTTACTGTAAAACCCGTGAGTAACGCTATCGTTGATATGAAAGTTATGGTGACCGACGAGTCGAAAATCGCCATGGCTCAAGTGTCTAAAAATGATACGGACCCCACCATCGATAAAGGCAAGAGCGACAACCGTAACGGTCAGAAACTGTTAGATCTGCAAACCAAAGCGACTGTCGGTAATAAGACCTTCAACGATGCATATGCCACGCTGGTAAGCGATGTCGGGAACAAAACCGCTACGCTGAAAACCAGCGCCACCACCCAGAACAACGTGGTGACACAGCTTTACCGGCAGCAACAGTCTATTTCCGGCGTTAACCTCGACGAAGAGTACGGTAATTTACAGCGTTTTCAGCAGTATTACCTGGCTAACGCGCAAGTGCTGCAGACCGCGAATGCGTTGTTTGATGCACTGATTAATATCCGCTAAGGGAGAGGGACACAATGCGTATCAGCACCCAGATGATGTACCAGCAGAATATGCGTGGCATCACTAACTCTCAGGCTGAATGGATGAAGTTCGGCGAGCAGATGTCAACGGGCAAACGCGTGATCAACCCATCAGACGATCCGATTGCCGCCTCGCAGGCCGTGGTACTTTCTCAGGCTCAGGCGCAGAACAGCCAATATACGCTGGCACGCTCATTCGCGACGCAAAAGGTGTCGCTGGAAGAGAATGTTCTGAGCCAGGTGACGACGGCAATTCAGGCTGCACAGGAAAAAATCGTTTATGCCGGGAACGGAACGTTAAGTGATGATGACCGTGCATCGCTGGCCACCGACCTACAGGGGATCCGCGATCAGCTGATGAACCTGGCAAACAGTACCGACGGTAATGGTCGCTATATTTTCGGTGGATATAAAACAGAATCCGCACCGTTTGCCCAGACAGATGGCGCTTACAGCGGCGGTACAACAAACGTTACCCAACAGGTCGATGCCTCCCGAACCATGGTGATTGGTCATACTGGCGATAAAGTATTCGCCAACCTGACCAGCAACGCTGTACCGGAACCTGGTGGCGGCACTCAGGAAAAGAACCTGTTCAAAATGCTGGATACCGCTATTGATGCGCTCAAAACCCCTATTGAGGGTAATGACGTGGCAAAAGCTACCGCCGCTGCTGCCATTGATAAAACCAACCGTGGCCTGAAAAACTCGTTGAATAACGTCCTGTCCGTTCGTGCAGAATTAGGTACGCAACTGAGTGAATTAAGCTCGCTGGATTCACTGGGCGCCGATCGTGCATTAGGCCAAACTCAGCAGATGAGTAATCTGGTGGATGTCGACTGGAACGCCGCGATCTCGTCTTATGTCATGCAGCAGGCTGCGCTACAGGCATCCTATAAAGCGTTCACCGATATGCAGGGAATGTCGTTGTTCCAGCTCAATCGTTAACGTCTCGTTTTGAAACATATCTTGAAACTGGGTATGTTTGTCTGCCCGCTCCTTTAACACCCCGGAGCGGGCATTTTTTTAGGCAACCGACGTCTTACTAAGCGACGGGTTCCCCGTCAGTCTTATGACCAACGCAATTGTACTGCTGAAGGTAGCCAACGCAACGACACCTTCCCAATTTGCCAGGGCGTAGACCTGACTTCCGAGAACCGAACCCAGCGCCATACCGATAAACACCATCGTAAACAGCAGAGCGTTCAATCGTCCTCGTGCCAGAGGCTCCAGGCTATAGACCAGATTCTGGTGAGCAACCAGGCTGGATTGCAATCCGAGATCAAAACCTACCGCCGAAAGGGCGATGAGCAGCCACTGCCCCTGAACGGGCAGGGCGGGTAACAAAAACATTAGTGCGAAAGATACCGTTACCAGCAAAGCACCCAATTGCGTCACTTTTGCCGCACCCACTTTATCGGCAAGATGGCCTGCCATCGGTGCGGCAAGCGCTCCGGCTGCTCCCGCGATACCAAAAGCACCCGCTATAGCGCTACCCATGTGGTAATGCTCAGATAACATTACCGCCAGCGTAGACCAGAAGGCGCTAAAAGCAATGGACAGAAAGCCTTGTGCCAGTGCTGCGCGGCGCAAGGTGGAATATCGTTGCCAAAGTTGCGCCATTGAGAGCATTAATGATGGATAGCTCAACGTGGAATGGACCGTAAAGCGAGGCAGTACTTTCCACATAATCGCGGTAATTATGGCAATGCTGACGGCAGCGAGTTGATACATCTCGCGCCAGCCAAACGCTTCGCCCACCAGTCCACTGACGGTACGTGAGAGTAAAATCCCCAGCAGAAGGCCAGTCATCACGGTGCCCACCGTTTTTCCCTGCTTGCCGTCGGGCGCCAGTATTGCCGCCGCAGGCACAATATCTTGTGCCATGGTTGCCGCCATCCCCATCAGCAGGCTCACCAGTAATAGCGAATGCAACTGACCGGTAAAGCTACAGGCCAGCAGCAGCGCGGCAAGAGAGATGCTTTTCAGCAGGATTAATGTCCGGCGGTCATAACGATCGCCTAATGGCAATAAAAACAATATACCTAACGCATATCCCGCCTGGGTCAGCGTCGGGACCAACCCCATACCGGTGAGACTTAAGGCCAGATCCTGACCCATTAAAGGCAGAAGAGGCTGGGCGTAGTAGATAGCGGCCACGCTGAATCCGGCGCCCATTGCCAGAACAAAAATGACCCAACGGGAAAGTGCGGTATGTGTGTTCACAAATGATTCCTCAATCACAGGATGTACGGCTATTTTTATCCATAAGCGAGTGGCGCGGTAGCGAGCGCAGTGGTAAAACAGTTATACGTCAGACGTATGATGAAACTGAAAATGATAAAAAATGAACGTATAGACAGGGTGGAGCTGATGCGTACGTTTGTACGTATTGTCGAAGCAGGATCGCTTTCGGCAGCGGCAAAACAGATAGGGACGACACAGGCGACCGTTAGCCGACGGCTGCAATCGCTGGAGACGCTGCTGGGTGTGAAACTGCTTATGCGTACCACGCATGCGATGAAATTGACCGACGACGGCGAAAGAGGCTATCAGCATGCTAAGAAGATTATTGATGCCTGGCTGGCGCTGGAAGATGGACTTAATGTCACAGAAGATGAACCGGTGGGGACGTTGCGAGTCCGCGCACCGCATGCCTTCGGGCAACAACAACTACTTGAGCCGCTTTTGCAGTTTCTTTCGCGCTATCCCCAGTTGGCAGTAGAGTGGATGCTCAACGATAAAACCGTTGATTTTCTGAGCGATAATATTGATTGCGCGATCAGGGTTGGTGCTGAGGTGGATCCGGCCACGGTTTCCGTCTTACTGGCTGAAGTCCCCCGTAGTATGGTGGTGAGTCCAGGACTGCTGGAGCAATATGGCGAGCTTTCTCATCCTGAGCAGTTATCAGCGCTGCCCTGGATTGCCGTGAACACGTTTTATCAGCATAGCGTTTCGTTGTTGCACCAATTGCGTAATGAGCCAGTCACGCTGAATATTTCACCCAGATTAAGCACAGACAGTATTTATGTCGCAAGAAATGCCGCGCAGGCAGGGTTGGGAGTGACTATTGTTTCAAGCTGGATGGTGGCGGAGGACATTGCCGACGGACGTCTGGTTGCGTTGCTACCTGAGTGGCATGCGGCGCCGTTGCCTGTACATTTGGTTTATCCGTGGGCGCGTTACTATCCGACCCGCTTACGCAAGTTTCTGGCCCTAATGAAGGATGTTATGCCGCAGCTGACGGGGATGAAAGGCGTAGAACAGATATAAAAAAGCCGACCCGAAGGCCGGCTTTGATATTGATTATGGCTTACTCAACAGGCTGTGGACGTGTTGCTGGCGCAGTCGCTTGATGCGTTGCGCTATGTCCACCTGCGGCACCTTTGCCTTCAAAGGCGAATGCCGGACGCTGCCAGTCGCTATGACGCGGCGCTTCTGGCACATATTCCGGTGCCGGAGCGCGGGTCATTGGCGCGGTTGCATGGCTGTGCAGGTGTTCAGCATCAGCGCTGGCTGCGACAACTTCAGCCTTAACGACTTCAGTTTCGACGACAGGCGCGGCAACAACGTCTTTCGGCGCTGCAACTTCTTCAACAACTGGCGCTGTTTCCACAACCTCAGTAATCTCTTCAACCACTTCTGGCTGGGGAATAACAACCTCTGCAGGCTCTTCGGCAACCGGTGCAGTCACAACGTCAGCCACAGGTTCGGCTTCAGCGGTGATTTCTTCTGCTACGGGCGCATCAGATGCAGCGATAATTTGCGGTTCTTCCTCGACCGGGGTCTCAATCACTTCCGGATGCGTGGTTTCAACCTGTGTGGTTTCAACAACGGCGGCCTGAGGCTCAGCTACGACAACCTCTGGTTGCACGGCTTCAACCGGCGCAGGGGTATCCACAATGTGTTCAACGGCAGCGGCAGCAACCTGAGGCTCTACGGCGACAGGTGCAGCTTGCTGCTGGACCATTTCCTGTTCGCGCTGTTCTTCAACCTGCTGATCCTGAGGACGTGCAACAGGGTAGCGGATCCAAACCTTACCGGACGCTAATTCAGGAGATGCGCAGGCGACCGTTAACGGCATCGGCGACTGAACCGGATAACGCTCGTCACGGTAACGACGACGACGCTGTCCACTGACGCGCAGATGGCGAGGAGAGCGGCGAGAACGACGCGGCATACCGTTGGAGTCACGAGCTTCGCTGTTGTCTTCCTGCTCAGTCGCAACGACGGCTGGCAGATCAACTTTCGCCAGTTCGGTGCGCTGTGCCGGTACCGGCTGTTCTGTTGGTTGAGCAACAGCAGTTTCAGCGATTGCAGCAACAGTAGCCACTTCGGCTTCAACCGCCGGACTGTCTGTGAAACGCACTTTCTGAGTCAACTGACGCTGTTTGCGGCGGGTTTGAGGCTGACGTACGCGCTCTTCCTGCTCGGTATCCTGCACAGGTTGTTCAGCCTGGTTCAGCTCTTTAACTTCCTGCTGAGCCTGACGCTTGTCATCGTTACGACGGCGGTTGCGTTCACGACGCGGCGCCTGCTGTTCATCACCGGATTTCGCTTTGTCTACAACATCAGTGGTTTGCTGGCGGTTATCGCGAGCTTCCGCATTTTGCTGCTGGGACTGACGACGGTTACGGCGGTTATCTTCACGGTTTTCGCCGTTTTCTGAACGTTCGCTACGGTTGTCACGGTCACCGCGATTATCACGGTTATCACGACGATCGTTACGGTCGCGACGGTTGTTCTGACGCGGTTTACGACGATCCTGCTGGCGTTCGGTTTTCTCTTCAGCTTTCGGCGCAGGTTGTTCAACCGGTTTCACTTCTTCGCTACCACCGAAGATGGACTTCAGTGCGCCAAAGAAACGGCTAATCAAACCGGGCTGTGCGGCAGCGGCTGCGGTTGCTGCTGCAGCTTTAGGCGCGGCGGCTTTCGCGGCAGGTTCCTGCAGAGCAGGGGCTGGCGGAACGTCAGGCATGGCGAAGGTGGCCAGCGCCGGTTGCTCAGGCTGTTTACGCTCGACGTACTCTTCTTCCGTCGGCAATGCCATTGCCTCTTCATGCAGTTTCGGCAGCAGGTAGCTCAGGGTCGGTGTTTCTTCCCCTTTGCGTACGCGCAGCACAGAATAGTGCGGGGTTTCCATCTGATCGTTTGGCACGATCACACAGCGCACGCCATTCTGACGCGTTTCGATAGCATTAACCGCGGTACGTTTTTCGTTAAGCAGGTAAGAGGCGATTGGCACAGGAACAATAGCGTGAACTTCTTGCGTATTTTCTTTCAGTGCTTCTTCTTCGATCAGACGCAGAATAGACAGCGACAGTGATTCGTTATCACGTACGGTACCGGTGCCGGAACAGCGCGGGCACACGTGATGGCTGGATTCACCCAGAGACGGGCTCAGACGCTGACGAGACATCTCCAGCAGACCGAAGCGAGAAATATGGCTGATCTGAATACGCGCTCTGTCCTGGCGTACGGCCTCGCGCAGACGGTTTTCAACCGCGCGCTGGTGGCGAACCGGCGTCATATCAATGAAGTCGATTACAATCAGACCGCCGAGGTCGCGCAGACGTAGCTGACGGGCAATTTCATCGGCTGCTTCAAGGTTAGTGTTGAACGCAGTTTCTTCGATGTCGCCGCCGCGAGTTGCACGCGCGGAGTTGATATCGATAGCGGTCAGGGCCTCTGTGCTGTCAATAACGATTGAGCCGCCGGACGGCAGGCGCACTTCGCGCTGGAACGCGGATTCAATCTGAGACTCGATCTGATAGTGGCTGAACAGCGGGATTTCGCCGGTGTACAGTTTGATTTTGCTGCTGAAATCCGGACGACCCAATGCGGCGATGTGCTGACGCGCCATCTCCATCACTTTCGGGTTATCGATAAGGATTTCGCCGATGTCCTGACGTAAGTAGTCACGGAAAGCGCGAACGATAACGTTGCTTTCCTGGTGGATCAGGAACGGAGCAGGGCGGCTGTCAGCGGCTTTTTGAATCGCTTCCCAGTGCTTCAGGCGGAAGCTCAGGTCCCACTGCAGCGCTTCGGCGGATTTGCCGACCCCTGCGGTACGCACGATAAGGCCCATGCCATCAGGCAGTTCCAGGCTTGCCAGCGCTTCTTTTAATTCGGTACGGTCGTCGCCTTCAATGCGGCGGGAGATACCGCCCGCGCGCGGGTTGTTCGGCATCAGAACCAGATAACTACCCGCCAGGCTGATAAAGGTAGTCAGCGCAGCGCCTTTATTGCCGCGTTCTTCTTTATCGATCTGAACGATGACTTCCTGACCTTCGCGCAACACGTCTTTAATGTTGGGACGACCATGGGAGTTGTAGTTAGCGGGGAAGTATTCGCGGGCAATTTCTTTTAACGGGAGGAAACCGTGACGTTCAGCGCCGTAATCAACAAAAGCAGCTTCCAGACTCGGTTCAATACGGGTAATTTTGCCTTTATAGATGTTGGCTTTTTTCTGTTCGTGTCCAGGACTTTCAATATCCAGATCGTACAGACGTTGCCCATCTACAAGGGCGACACGCAACTCTTCCTGCTGAGTTGCGTTAATTAACATTCTTTTCATCGTAACTTACTCATTATTCTTACATTGACGACTAAGCTGCGGGCAGAGTAATGCCTTTCCGGGTGTGAACCGATGGCCTCGTGTCTATTCGCGTCGCCAACCTCACGGTTATCGTCAGCTCAAAGAGGCGCAGAGTGTCGGTTGCCTGCATTTCATACGGAAACACAGCGCAATTATCAGGGGAACAGTCTGGGTGTTACTCTCCAGAAAAGCTTCCATATTACCGGTAAGGACTGCAACCCGCAGCCCGCTAACTGCCTGAAAGATCAATACGTCTTACGCCATTGCTGCGTTGATGATCGGTCGGGCAAAATTGGGTCATTCCGGAAAAGTTCTTGTTTTAACAAGATTCAACACGGAAACAACCTCATTATTCCACTGCTAACCTTGTTATAGCAAGATGACTTTTGCCATTTATCACCCGGTTACTCACAGTTTTTTCACTTCCGCGTAGTGATTGCTTTAATAACCACCAAATCGGCTATGTCAAACTTAAGTAATAGGGTATAGCAGTTAATATAAGCATAGAAAAATGTGTGGCGCGAATCTTGATGGCTATTTAAAATCGGCCCCCATGAAAACAGAGACTCCAGCCGTAAAAACAGTTGCCATTACTGCCGACGAAGCAGGGCAACGCATCGATAACTTTTTGCGCACCCAGCTTAAGGGCGTGCCGAAAAGTATGATTTATCGCATTTTGCGTAAAGGCGAAGTGCGGGTGAATAAAAAACGCATTAAACCCGAGTACAAACTCGAAGACGGGGATATTGTGCGTATTCCACCTGTGCGTGTCGCTGAACGTGAAGAAGAGGCCATTTCACCGAACCTGCAAAAGGTCGCGGCGCTGACCGACGTCATTTTATATGAAGATGACCACATTCTGGTGCTTAACAAACCTTCAGGTACGGCCGTACATGGCGGAAGCGGGTTAAGCTTTGGCGTCATTGAAGGATTACGTGCGTTGCGACCTGAAGCGCGTTTCCTTGAACTGGTGCATCGCCTCGACCGGGATACCTCCGGCGTTTTGCTGGTGGCTAAAAAGCGCTCAGCCTTGCGTTCATTGCATGAACAACTGCGTGAAAAAGGCATGCAGAAAGACTATCTCGCGCTGGTTCGAGGTCAATGGCAGTCGCATGTCAAAACCGTGCAGGCGCCGCTGTTAAAGAACATTCTGCAAAGCGGCGAGCGTATCGTGCGGGTGAACCAGGAAGGCAAACCGTCAGAAACACGTTTTAAAGTGGAAGAGCGCTATGCGTTTGCCACGCTTGTGCGCTGTAGCCCGGTGACCGGACGTACGCACCAGATTCGTGTGCATACCCAGTATGCCGGTCATCCAATTGCATTTGACGATCGCTACGGTGACCGTGAGTTCGATAAGCAACTGGCGGATACGGGGTTGAATCGACTTTTCCTGCACGCCGCAGCGTTGAAATTTACCCATCCGGGAACGGGTGAAGTGATGCGTATTGAGGCGCCGATGGATAAGCAATTGAAGCGCTGCCTTGAGGTTTTACGCAGTAAAGCCTGATGCGCGTTGCTTATCAGGCCTACAATCGTGTGATGCACCGTAGGCCTGATAAGACGCATCGCGTCGCCATCAGGCAGATCAATCAGGCATTCAACGGGTTCATCTCTTCCCGCCGCAGCATTTGACACAACGCGATAAGCGGCAAACCGATCAGGGTATTTGGATCACGACCCTCCAGGCGTTCAAAGAGTGCAATACCTAACCCTTCACTTTTGAAACTACCTGCACAATGGAGCGGGCGCTCTTTACGCAGATAATCATCAATTTCCGCCTCGCTTAAATGACGGAAATGGACGTCAAAAGGTTCTACTTCAGTTTGTAAATGTCCGGTCGCAGAATTATACAGCGCCAGTCCGGTGTAAAACGTCACAATATTGCCACGGGCTTTGAGTAATTGTTGGCGGGCATTTTCTTCAGTTAATGGTTTGCCGGTTATTTCACCATCAAGAACACAAATTTGATCGGAGCCAATAATCAGATGCGATGGGTAACGGTGGGCGAGAGATTGCGCTTTTTTCTGCGCCAGTCGCAAGACTAAATGGCGTGGTGCTTCGCCGGGCAACGGCGTTTCATCAACCTCTGGCGCAGCGCATTCAAACGGGATTGCCAGTTTTTCGAGTAAAGCGCGACGCCAGGGGGAGGTAGAAGCAAGAATAAGTTGAGGCATATTTTTTCCCTCGCATATAGCGTATTGATGAGAGCCATTTTAAACTATGGACTTCGACCTACAAGCTGGCTGTAGTGGCTTGTCTTGAGCGATTTTAAGTCGATGACCCGCAATGTGTGCGAATTATTGGCAAAAGGCAACCACAGGCTGCCTTTTTCTTTGACTATATGACGTTACAAAGTTAATATGCGCGCCCTATGCAAAAGGTAAAATTACCCCTGACTCTTGATCCGGTTCGTACGGCTCAAAAACGCCTCGATTATGAAGGTATCTATACTTCTGATCTGGTTGAGCGCGTCGCCGATTCTGTAGTCAGTGTGGACAGTGATGTGGAATGCTCCATGTCGTTCGCTATCGATAACCAGCGTCTCGCCGTTATAACCGGTGATGCGAAGGTATCGGTTACGCTCGAATGTCAGCGTTGCGGGAAACCGTTCCCACTTCATGTTCACACAACATATTGTTTTAGTCCTGTCCGTTCTGACGAGCAGGCTGAAGCACTCCCGGAAGCGTATGAGCCGATTGAGGTTAACGAATTCGGTGAAATCGATCTGCTTGCAATGGTTGAAGATGAGATTATCCTCTCCTTGCCGGTAGTTCCGGTGCATGATTCTGAACACTGTGAAGTGTCCGAGGCGGACATGGTCTTTGGCAAATTGCCTGATGAAGCGCAAAAACCAAACCCATTTGCCGTATTAGCCAGCTTAAAGCGTAAGTAATTGAGGAGTAAGGTCCATGGCCGTACAACAGAATAAACCAACCCGTTCCAAACGTGGCATGCGTCGTTCTCATGACGCTCTGACCGCAGTCACCAGCCTGTCTGTAGACAAAACTTCTGGTGAACAACACCTGCGTCACCACATCACTGCCGACGGTTTCTACCGTGGCCGTAAGGTAATCGCTAAGTAATCACGCATGACTCAATGGCTTTCCCACTTCTGGTGAGAAAGACAAAGAGTGAACGCGTGATGAAGCTTAGTGAGGCTTTCCCCGGGTGACTGGGGAAACACCTAACCGGGCAGCGACGATACCTTGACACGTCTAACCCTGGCGTTAGATGTCATGGGGGGAGATTTTGGCCCTACCGTGACAGTGCCTGCAGCATTGCAGGCACTGAATTCTAATTCGCAACTCACACTTCTTTTAGTCGGGGATCCCGATACAATCACGCCATTACTTGCCAAAGCTGACTTCGAACAACGTTCGCGTCTGCAGATTATCCCTGCTCAGTCAGTTATTGCCAGTGATGCCCGGCCCTCGCAAGCTATTCGCGCCAGTCGTGGAAGCTCAATGCGTGTTGCCCTGGAGCTCGTGAAAGAAGGTCAGGCACAAGCTTGTGTCAGCGCCGGTAATACGGGCGCACTCATGGGACTTGCGAAGTTATTGCTCAAACCTCTTGAGGGGATTGAGCGTCCTGCGTTGGTGACGGTGTTACCCCATCAGCAAAAGGGCAAAACGGTGGTGCTGGATTTGGGCGCCAACGTAGATTGTGATAGCACGATGTTGGTGCAATTTGCCGTCATGGGTTCCGTGCTGGCAGAAGAGGTTGTTGGCATTGCCAATCCTCGCGTGGCGTTACTCAACATCGGCGAAGAAGAAACGAAAGGTCTTGACAGTATTCGAGATGCTTCAGCTGTGCTAAAAACAATCCCTTCCATTAATTATATCGGCTATCTTGAAGCCAATGAGTTACTGACTGGCAAAACCGATGTGTTGGTCTGTGACGGTTTTACAGGTAATGTCACATTAAAGACGATGGAAGGTGTTGTCAGAATGTTCCTTTCACTGCTGAAATCTCAGGGTGAGGGCAAAAAACGGTCGTGGTGGCTTCTGTTATTAAAACGTTGGTTACAAAAAAGCCTGACAAGGCGATTTAGTCACCTCAACCCCGACCAGTATAATGGCGCCTGTCTGTTAGGATTGCGCGGCACGGTGATTAAGAGTCATGGTGCGGCCAATCAGCGAGCATTTGAAGTCGCGATTGAACAGGCAGTGCAGGCGGTGCAGCGACAAGTTCCTCAGCGAATTGCCGCTCGCCTGGAATCTGTATACCCAGCTGGATTCGAACTGCTGGACGGTGGCGAAAGCGCAAAATCACGAGCACACAGATAACCGTGCGTTTGTGAATGTGGCCAACGTATCAGCGATTTGCTCGTAGCGGTATATAACCAAAAAGTGACTGAGCGTACATGTATACGAAGATTATTGGTACTGGCAGCTATCTGCCTGAACAAGTGCGTACTAACGCCGATTTGGAAAAAATGGTTGAGACATCTGATGAGTGGATCGTCACTCGTACAGGTATCCGTGAACGCCATATTGCAGCGCCAAATGAAACAGTTGCGACGATGGGCTTTGCCGCCGCAAACCGTGCGATTGAAATGGCGGGCATCGACAAAGAACAAATTGGTCTGATTGTGGTTGCTACCACATCATCCACTCACGCATTTCCAAGCGCGGCGTGCCAGATCCAAAGTATGCTGGGGATCAAAGGCTGTCCGGCGTTTGACGTTGCAGCCGCTTGTGCTGGCTTCACTTACGCCCTGAGCGTTGCCGACCAGTACGTTAAATCTGGCGCAGTTAAGCATGCTCTGGTCGTTGGCTCCGATGTCCTGGCCCGTACCTGCGATCCAACCGATCGCGGAACGATCATCATTTTCGGTGATGGGGCTGGTGCGGTTGTACTGAGCGCATCAGAAGAGCCAGGCATTCTCTCCACGCATCTGCACGCTGACGGTCGCTACGGCGAACTGTTGACGCTGCCTAACGCCGATCGCGTGAACCCGGAAAACCCGATCCACCTGACGATGGCGGGTAACGAAGTATTTAAAGTCGCGGTGACCGAGCTTGCCCACATCGTTGATGAAACGCTGGAAGCCAATAATCTCGACCGTTCTGCGCTGGACTGGCTGGTGCCGCATCAGGCTAACCTGCGCATTATCAGCGCGACAGCTAAAAAGCTGGGTATGTCGATGGATAATGTTGTCGTGACGCTCGACAGACATGGTAATACCTCTGCTGCCTCCGTACCGTGCGCGCTGGACGAAGCCGTCCGCGACGGGCGTATTAAAGCTGGGCAGTTGATATTGCTTGAAGCCTTCGGGGGTGGATTCACCTGGGGCTCCGCGCTGGTTCGTTTCTAGTATAAGGATTTAAACATGACGCAATTTGCATTTGTGTTTCCGGGGCAGGGTTCCCAGACCGTTGGGATGTTGTCTGAAATGGCAGCAAACTACCCAATTGTTGAAGAAACATTTGCTGAAGCATCAGCTGCACTGGGCTATGATCTGTGGGCGTTGACTCAGCAAGGTCCGGCTGAAGAACTGAATAAAACCTGGCAGACGCAGCCCGCGCTGTTGACCGCATCTGTTGCGCTTTATCGCGTATGGCAGCAGCAGGGGGGTAAAACACCTGCGCTGATGGCGGGTCATAGCCTGGGCGAATATTCTGCGCTGGTATGTGCGGGTGTTATCGGTTTTGCCGATGCCGTACGTCTGGTTGAACTGCGTGGCAAATTCATGCAGGAAGCGGTTCCGGAAGGCACTGGCGGCATGTCTGCTATTATCGGTCTGGACGATGCCGCTATCGCTAAAGCGTGCGAAGAGTCTGCCGAAGGCCAGGTGGTTTCACCGGTAAACTTTAACTCACCGGGTCAGGTGGTTATTGCCGGGCATAAAGAAGCCGTAGAACGTGCTGGTGCTGCCTGTAAAGCCGCGGGCGCTAAGCGTGCGCTGCCGCTGCCGGTCAGCGTTCCTTCTCACTGCGCGCTGATGAAGCCTGCCGCTGAGAAACTGGCCGTTGAGCTGCAGAAAATCACCTTTGACGCGCCGACTGTTCCGGTTGTGAACAACGTCGACGTGAAGTGCGAGACCACGGCAGACGCAATTCGCGATGCGCTGGTTCGTCAGCTGTATAGCCCGGTTCAGTGGACTAAAACCGTTGAATTTATGGCATCCCAGGGCGTAGAGCACCTGTATGAAGTCGGTCCGGGTAAAGTTCTGACCGGTCTGACGAAACGTATTGTTGACACCCTGACTGCTTCGGCACTGAATGAGCCGGCGGCACTGTCTGCGGCGCTAGAGCAATAAAAGAGGAAGACCATGAGTTTTGAAGGAAAAATCGCGCTGGTTACCGGTGCAAGCCGTGGCATTGGCCGCGCAATTGCTGAGACACTTGTTACCCGTGGCGCGAAAGTTATCGGTACTGCTACCAGCGAAAGCGGCGCGCAGGCCATTAGCGATTACTTAGGTGCAAATGGTAAAGGTCTGATGTTGAATGTGACCGATCCGGCATCTATCGAATCTGTTCTGGAAAATATTCGCGCAGAATTTGGTGAAGTCGATATCCTGGTCAATAATGCCGGGATTACTCGTGATAACCTGTTAATGCGCATGAAAGATGACGAGTGGAACGATATCATCGAAACCAACCTGTCATCTGTTTTCCGTCTGTCAAAAGCGGTAATGCGAGCTATGATGAAAAAGCGTCATGGGCGTATTATCACTATCGGTTCTGTGGTTGGTACCATGGGAAATGCGGGTCAGGCTAACTACGCTGCGGCGAAAGCGGGTCTGATCGGCTTCAGTAAATCACTGGCGCGCGAAGTTGCGTCTCGTGGCATTACTGTAAACGTTGTTGCTCCGGGCTTTATTGAAACGGACATGACGCGTGCGCTGTCTGATGATCAGCGTGCGGGTATTCTGGCGCAGGTTCCTGCGGGTCGCCTCGGTGGCGCTCAGGAAATCGCCAGTGCGGTTGCATTTTTAGCTTCTGACGAAGCAAGTTACATCACAGGTGAGACTTTGCACGTCAACGGCGGGATGTACATGGTTTAACCACGATGAAAAATATTTGCGTTATTGTAGGTCTTGGCCTCAAAATAACGTAAAATCGTGGTAAGACCTGCCGGGATTTAGTTGCAAATTTTTCAACATTTTATACACTACGAAAACCATCGCGAAAGCGAGTTTTGATAGGAAATTTAAGAGTATGAGCACTATCGAAGAACGCGTTAAGAAAATTATCGGCGAACAGCTGGGCGTTAAGCAGGAAGAAGTAACCAACAATGCTTCCTTCGTTGAAGACCTGGGCGCAGATTCTCTTGACACCGTTGAGCTGGTAATGGCTCTGGAAGAAGAGTTTGATACTGAGATTCCGGACGAAGAAGCTGAGAAAATCACTACCGTTCAGGCTGCCATTGATTACATCAACGGCCACCAGGCGTAAGTGAACATCTCCAGGCGGTCATTCGACCGCCTGAGTTTTATCTTTTTATCCCACTTGAATTATTTTCCCTCCCTGGAGGACAACCGTGTCTAAGCGTCGTGTAGTTGTGACCGGACTGGGCATGTTGTCTCCTGTCGGCAATACCGTAGAGTCTACCTGGAAAGCTCTCCTTGCCGGTCAGAGTGGCATCAGCCTGATCGACCATTTCGATACTAGCGCCTATGCAACGAAATTTGCTGGCTTAGTAAAGGATTTTAACTGTGAAGACATTATCTCGCGCAAAGAACAGCGCAAGATGGATGCCTTCATTCAATATGGAATTGTCGCTGGCGTTCAGGCCATGCAGGATTCTGGCCTCGAAATTACGGAAGAGAACGCTCATCGTATTGGCGCCGCTATCGGCTCTGGTATTGGCGGTCTCGGTCTTATCGAAGAAAACCATACCTCACTGGTAAACGGTGGACCGCGTAAGATCAGCCCGTTCTTCGTTCCGTCGACGATTGTTAACATGGTGGCTGGTCACCTGACCATCATGTACGGCCTGCAAGGGCCAAGCATCTCCATCGCGACCGCCTGTACTTCAGGCGTGCATAACATCGGTCATGCCGCACGTATCATTGCATACGGCGATGCAGACGCGATGGTTGCGGGTGGTGCTGAAAAAGCCAGTACGCCGTTGGGTGTGGGTGGCTTTGGCGCGGCACGTGCACTGTCTACGCGTAATGATAACCCGCAAGCGGCAAGCCGCCCATGGGACAAAGAGCGTGACGGCTTTGTGCTGGGCGACGGCGCTGGCATGGTGGTACTGGAAGAGTACGAGCATGCGAAAGCGCGCGGTGCAAAAATCTATGCTGAAGTCGTTGGCTTCGGTATGAGCAGCGATGCTTACCACATGACGTCGCCGCCGGAAAACGGTGCAGGCGCTGCGCTGGCAATGGTCAACGCACTGCGCGATGCGGCTATCGAAGCGGGTCAGATTGGCTATGTGAACGCGCATGGTACGTCTACGCCTGCAGGCGATAAAGCTGAAACCCAGGCAGTGAAATCTGTCTTTGGCGATGCGGCAAGCCGTGTGATGGTAAGCTCCACCAAATCCATGACCGGACACCTGTTGGGTGCGGCGGGCGCGGTAGAGTCTATTTTCTCTATCCTGGCGCTGCGCGATCAGGCTATTCCGCCAACCATCAACCTGGATAACCCGGATGAAGGTTGTGACCTGGACTTCGTACCTCACGAAGCGCGTCAGGTTAGTGGTCTGGAGTATGCGCTGTGTAACTCCTTTGGCTTCGGTGGTACCAACGGCTCTTTGATCTTTAAAAAGATTTAAGTCCGTCAGGTGATGCGCTAGCATCGATAGCAAATTGAAAAGGTCCGCTTGTCGGGCCTTTTTTTATTCGGTTTTCCGCCCTTGTCCTGTGTTACTCATCCTGCCAAACTAGCGGACCAGAAATAAGGAGCCACCATGTTCTTAATTAATGGCTGCGAGCAAGATATGCTGGCCGCAAGCGATCGAGCGACCCAATTTGGTGATGGCTGTTTTACCACTGCCTGTATTATCGACGGTGAAATTCCTCTCTTTGCAGCGCATCTTGAGCGTTTACAAGACGCTTGCCAAAAACTGCTGATCTCTTTTGAAGATTGGTCCGAGCTGCAAAATGAAATGAAAATGCTGGCGAAAGGGCACGTACGCGGTGTGTTGAAAGTGATTATCAGCCGTGGCAGTGGAGGCCGGGGTTACAGTGGCAAAAATTGTCATAGTGCCACACGCATCCTCTCCGTTTCATCTTGGCCCGATCATTACGATCGTTGGCGGCAAGAAGGTATTACGCTGGCGCTAAGCCCAGTGCGGCTGGGACGTAATCCACTGCTTGCCGGGCTTAAACACTTGAATCGACTGGAGCAGGTGTTGATTCGCTCTCATCTTGAACAGACGGACGCCGATGAAGCGCTGGTTCTTGACAGCGAGGGATGGGTTACGGAATGCTGTGCGGCTAATTTGTTCTGGCGTAAAGGCGATGTGGTTTACACGCCCCGGCTGGACCAGGCCGGAGTGAACGGTATTATGCGACAATTCTGTATCCGGATGCTGGCACAATCGCCATTCAGTATTGTCGAAGTGTATGCCGGGTTGGAGGAGGTAATGCAGGCTGATGAAATCGTCGTCTGTAACGCGTTAATGCCCATTATTCCCGTGCGTGCCTGTGGCGACACGTTGTTGTCTTCACGTTTGTTATTCGATTATTTAGCCCCACTTTGTGAGCACCCGAATTAGTCATGAAAAAACTGTTACTTGTTGTCCTGTTATTGCTGGTTGTGCTGGGCATTGCCGCTGGAGTGGGAATGTGGAAAGTTCGCCATCTGGCGGACAGCAAATTATTGATTAAAGAAGAAACGATTTTTACGCTGAAAGCGGGAACGGGCCGTCTGGCTCTCGGCGAACAGCTGTATGCAGACAAAGTTATCAATCGTCCGCGCGTGTTCCAGTGGCTGCTGCGTGTGGAGCCCGAGCTGTCGCATTTTAAGGCCGGAACATATCGCTTCACGCCTGACATGACGGTGCGGGACATGCTGCAACTGCTGGAAAGCGGCAAAGAGGCGCAGTTCCCGTTACGTCTGGTTGAAGGGATGCGCCTGAGCGATTACCTCAAACAGCTGCGTGATGCCCCGTATATCAAACATACGCTGAGCGACGATAGCTATGAGACTGTTGCCGAGGCGCTGAAGCTGGAAAACCCGCAATGGGTGGAGGGCTGGTTCTGGCCAGATACCTGGATGTATACCGCCAATACTACTGACGTAGCGTTGCTAAAACGTGCGCATCAGAAAATGGTTAAAGCGGTGGATACTGTCTGGGAGGGACGCGCTGATGGCCTGCCTTATCAGGACAAAAATCAGCTGGTAACCATGGCTTCTATTATTGAAAAAGAAACTGCGGTTGCCAGCGAGCGCGACCAGGTGGCTTCGGTCTTTATTAACCGCTTACGTATCGGTATGCGTTTACAAACCGATCCGACCGTGATTTACGGGATGGGTACACGGTATAATGGCAAATTGTCGCGTGTGGATTTAGACACCCCGACCGCCTATAACACCTATACCATTACGGGACTGCCGCCAGGCCCGATTGCCATGCCGGGAGAGGCTTCATTGCAGGCCGCGGCGCATCCGGCAAAAACGCCGTATCTCTATTTTGTGGCTGACGGTAAAGGCGGCCACACGTTTAACACCAATCTTGCCAGCCATAACCGGTCCGTGCAGGATTACCTGAAAGTGCTTAAGGAAAAAAATGGGCAGTAACTATATCGTCATTGAAGGCCTGGAAGGCGCCGGAAAAACCACCGCGCGTAACGTGGTGGTGGAGACACTTGAGCAACTCGGTATTCGTGACATGGTTTTCACCCGTGAACCTGGTGGAACGCAGCTGGCTGAGAAACTAAGAAGTCTGGTGCTGGATATTAAATCGGTCGGTGACGAGGTCATTACCGATAAAGCCGAAGTTCTGATGTTTTACGCGGCGCGTGTACAGTTGGTCGAAACCGTTATTAAACCTGCACTGGCGAAAGGCGCGTGGGTAATTGGCGATCGTCACGATCTGTCGACCCAGGCGTATCAGGGTGGTGGACGCGGTATCGATCAAAACATGCTGGCAACCCTGCGTGATGCGGTGCTTGGTGATTTTCGCCCGGACCTGACGATCTATCTGGATGTGACGCCAGAAGTCGGGTTGAAGCGTGCCCGTGCCCGCGGCGAGCTGGATCGTATTGAGCAGGAATCTTTCGACTTCTTTAATCGTACTCGCGCGCGCTATCTTGAGCTGGCTGCCAAAGACACCAGCATTCGTACTATAGACGCTACGCAGCCGTTGGAGGCTGTGATGGCTGATATCCGTCATACCATCACCCAATGGGTGAAGGAGCAGGGCGCATGAAATGGTACCCATGGTTACGACCGGATTTTGAAAAACTGGTAGCCAGCTACCAGACGGGTCGTGGTCACCATGCGTTACTGATTCAGGCGTTACCCGGAATGGGCGACGACGCGCTGATTTACGCCCTCAGCCGCTATTTAATGTGCCAGCAGCCGGAAGGGCATAAAAGCTGTGGACAGTGCCGCGGCTGTCAGCTAATGCAGGCGGGGACGCACCCTGACTACTATTCGCTGCTGCCGGAAAAAGGCAAAAGCACGCTCGGGGTTGATGCGGTACGCGAAGTCAGTGAAAAGCTGTACGAGCATTCGCGTCTCGGCGGTGCGAAGGTCGTGTGGATCCCGGATGCTGCCCAGTTAACCGATGCCGCCGCCAACGCCTTGCTGAAAACGCTGGAAGAACCCCCGGCACAAACCTGGTTTTTCCTCGCCAGCACAGAGCCAGCTCGCTTGCTGGCGACATTACGCAGTCGTTGCCGGTTACATCATCTTGCGCCACCTCCGGAGTCGTATGCGATCTCCTGGCTTGCTCGTGAGGTGACTGCATCGTCAGAAGCGCTGCTGAGCGCGTTACGCCTGAGTGCAGGTTCGCCAGGCGCGGCACTCACGTTGTTACAGGCTGAAAGCTGGGCGCACCGCACAGATTTTTGTGCGGCACTGGTGAACACATTAAACGCAGGCGACTGGTATATCTTGCTCGCGGCGTTAAACCACGATCAGGCTGCCGCCCGTTTACACTGGCTGGCAACGTTGTTGACGGATGCGTTGAAACGTCCATATGGGGTTTCCCATTTAACGAATCCTGATGCGTTGGACCTGATATCTTCTATCGCAGAACGGTTATCCGTTGCCCAGATACAGGCGATACTCGGTGACGTTTGTCATTGTCGTCAGCAACTGCTGAACGTAACAGGCGTAAACCGTGAGCTGGTGTTAACCGATCTTATTCTTCGTATTGAGCATTACCTGCAACCAGGCACCGTACTGCCTGTTCCCCATCTTTGAGAGAGACATTATGTTTTTAGTCGACTCACACTGCCATCTTGATGGCCTGGATTATCAATCTCTGCATAAGGACGTGGATGACGTGCTGGCAAAAGCGGCCGCACGTGATGTGAAATTCTGTCTTGCCGTCGCGACCACCCTGCCAGGATATCGCAGTATGCGCGAACTGGTCGGTGAGCGTGACAATGTGGTTTTCTCCTGCGGCGTGCATCCGTTAAATCAGGATGAAACCTATGATGTTGAGGACCTGCGTCGTTTTGCCGCCGAAGAGGGGGTTGTGGCGATGGGAGAAACCGGGCTGGACTATTTTTACACGCCGGAAACAAAGGTGCGCCAGCAGGAATCTTTTATCCACCATATTCAGATCGGCCGTGAGTTACAGAAGCCGGTTATCGTGCATACCCGCGATGCGCGAGCCGATACGCTGTCTATTCTGCGCGAAGAAAAAGTGACGGATTGTGGCGGCGTACTACACTGTTTTACAGAGGACAGAGAAACGGCGGGCAAATTACTGGACCTTGGATTCTATATCTCGTTTTCCGGCATCGTCACGTTCCGAAATGCAGAGCAGCTCCGTGATGCCGCCCGCTATGTTCCTCTGGACCGGTTATTGGTCGAGACGGATTCTCCCTACCTTGCGCCTGTACCGCATCGTGGAAAAGAGAACCAGCCCGCCATGACTCGTGACGTTGCAGAGTACATGGCCGTAGTGAAAGGTGTTGCCGTTGAAGAACTGGCGCAGGCAACCACTGATAACTTTGCCCGCCTGTTTCACATCGACGCTTCTCGCCTGCAATCTGTTCGTTAACTGACTTTTTTTAAAGCTCGTAATTAATCACTAATGCGAGTAAAGTTCACCGCCACAAAATGGGCGGTGAATCATCAGTTTGACACATTCAGAAACGCATTTTATCGGAATGTGCGGATTTTGCGGCCATTCACGACTGAACTGTGATAGCCGTCAAACAAAAACAAACTGAATTATTTTACTCTGTGTAATAAATAAAGGGTACTTAGATGCCCTGTACACGGCGAGGTTCTCCCCCCTCGCCAATGCGTGAGAACGTAGAATACACAAAGTCAATCAAGCTGCATCAAGGCGGCAAGTGAGTGAATTGCAGGAGCTTACTAGAGTAAGTGACTGGGATGAGCGAGCGCAGCCCGCCCTGAGGCGGTTTGAAGGATGAAGTGTATAAGCACAAATACTCAGGAGCACTCCTAATTATGTTTAAGAATGCATTTGCTAACCTGCAAAAGGTCGGTAAATCGCTGATGCTGCCGGTATCCGTACTCCCGATTGCAGGTATCCTGCTGGGCGTCGGTTCCGCTAACTTCAGCTGGCTGCCAGCCGTTGTATCGCACGTAATGGCAGAAGCAGGCGGTTCTGTTTTTGCGAACATGCCGCTGATTTTTGCTATCGGTGTTGCGTTAGGCTTCACTAATAATGACGGTGTATCTGCACTGGCATCCGTTGTTGCTTACGGCATCATGGTTAAGACCATGGCTGTTGTTGCGCCGCTGGTTCTGCATTTACCTGCTGAAGAGATCGCCGCTAAACACCTTGCTGATACGGGTGTTCTCGGGGGGATTATCTCCGGTGCGATTGCAGCGTATATGTTCAACCGTTTCTACCGTATCAAATTGCCTGAGTATCTTGGCTTCTTTGCGGGTAAGCGCTTCGTTCCTATCATTTCTGGTCTGGCTGCCATCTTCACAGGTGTGGTTCTGTCCTTCATTTGGCCGCCGATTGGTACTGCTATTCAGACGTTCTCTCAGTGGGCTGCATACCAGAACCCGGTCGTGGCGTTCGGTATCTATGGCTTCATTGAGCGCTGCCTGGTACCGTTTGGTCTGCACCATATCTGGAACGTTCCATTCCAGATGCAGATCGGTGAATACACCAACGCTGCGGGCCAGGTGTTCCACGGTGATATTCCTCGCTATATGGCGGGTGACCCGACTGCGGGCAAACTGTCCGGTGGCTTCCTGTTCAAAATGTACGGTCTGCCGGCTGCTGCTATCGCTATCTGGCACTCTGCTAAACCAGAAAACCGCGCGAAAGTGGGCGGTATCATGATCTCCGCGGCGCTGACCTCGTTCCTGACCGGTATTACCGAGCCGATCGAGTTCTCCTTCATGTTCGTGGCGCCGATCCTGTACATCATCCACGCGATTCTGGCTGGTCTGGCATTCCCGATCTGTATCCTGCTGGGTATGCGCGACGGTACGTCGTTCTCCCACGGTCTGATCGACTTTATCGTTCTGTCCGGTAACAGCAGCAAACTGTGGCTGTTCCCGATTGTCGGTATCGGTTATGCGATTGTTTACTACACCATCTTCCGTGTGCTGATCAAAGCGCTGGACCTGAAAACGCCAGGTCGTGAAGATGCTACCGAAGACAGCAAAGCAGGTGCGACCGGTGAAATGGCTCCGGCTCTGGTTGCTGCATTCGGCGGTAAAGAAAACATCACTAACCTCGATGCGTGCATCACTCGTCTGCGTGTCAGCGTGGCTGACGTTGCTAAAGTGGATCAGGCTGGCCTGAAGAAACTGGGTGCGGCAGGCGTTGTGGTAGCTGGTTCCGGTGTTCAGGCTATCTTCGGGACTAAGTCCGATAACCTGAAAACTGAAATGGATGAGTACATCCGTAACAGCTAAGCAGTAAGAAGTTGGGGAGAAATAAGGCAGCCTGCGGGCTGCCTTTTTTATTGCATTAATTAGCCTGAACGCGAATCGGTGCGGTGGCGGCGAACAGCCAGGGACGTGCCTCTGCGTTCACGCGCGGGGATAGCGTCTCTCTGACCTGCTGGTGGTAATCATCAATCCACTGTTTCTCAGCATCACTCAGCAGATGCAGTTCGACCAGATTCAAATCAATCGGTACCAGCGTCAGCGTTGAGAAACGACAGAAAGCAGGACGACTGTTGATAATCTCCACCTGATTCTCAATACGGATCCCATATTGTCCGACCAGATAATAACCCGGCTCGATGGTGATGATGTTGCCTGCGACCAGTGGCCACGGGTTTACCTTTTTGGCGATGCGATGGGGTTGCTCATGAATAAGCAACTGGTGACCCACGCCGTGTCCCGTACCATGATCAAAATCCAGACCCAGCTCCCACAACGCCCGGCGGCTAAAAGCATCCAGTTGATGGCCCTGAGTCCCGCTGGGAAACTGCAGCGAAATAAGCGACAAAAAGCCTTTCAACACGGCGGTGTAATGCAGGCGACGTTGTGGATCCTGTGGGCCAAACGCGAGGGTACGCGTCGTATCCGTCGTACCATTGTGGTACTGGCCACCGGAATCATTCAGATACATGGCCTGCGAGGTAATTGGCGTATTGGTTTTTTCACTGGAGTGGTAATGGCACATTGCGGCATTGCTGGCAGAGGCCGAAATCGTGCTGAAACTTTGCTCGATAAATCCCGGCTGCTGCTGGCGAAATTCCAGTTGCTTGGCCTGCGCTTCCAGCTCGGTGACCGGATTGCCTGCCGCTTCGCGCAAAGGAACTTCATGGGCCAGCCAGGCAAGGAAGTTTACCCAGGCTGCGCCATCTTGTTCATGGCATTCCCGATAGCCTGCCAGTTCAACGTCATTTTTGTGGGATTTCATCAGAGTGATGGGATCGGGCGCCCAAAGAACGTTGCCACCGTGTTCTTCAATGGCAAAACGCAATGCGACCGGGGCGTAGTCTTTATCGACCAGGAAACGCTTCCCATTAGCTAATTGCTGGCAGCGAGTCAGAAAATTATCTTGCGGGGCCAGAGTAAGCGTATCCAGCAGTGATGCGGGGAGCTGTTGCGTTTTATTGCTATCCACAAACCATTCCAGCTCACCGCTGCGATGGAGCAGGGCAAACGAAAACGGCACTGGCACCATGGCCAGATCCGAACCGCGCACATTCAATAACCAGGCAATGTTATCCGGCAGGGTAATTGCCAGCACGTCAGCCTGGTGTTGAGCGAGTTGTTCCACGACGCGGGCACGCTTTTGCGTGCTGCTTTCCCCGCTGATTTCAATGGGCATTTCACGAATGATGCCGCAGGGTGCTGCCGGGCGGTCTAGCCATACCTGGTCAAAAGGATCTTGCTCAAGAGGCACCAGCTCGCAGTGGGTTGCCGACAGTGCTTCAAACTGGCTATTGACCATCAGCATCGGTTCAAAGCCGATACGTTTGCCTGCTGCAACATGAGACTGCAAATAGTCGGCCAGCGGTTCATCGTGTAAATGATGAATTTCAAAATCATCCAGCGAGACTTCATTGCGTACCTGGACCTGATAGCGTCCATCGACAAACATTAACGCGCGATCCCGAAGGACCAACGCGAGGCCAGCAGAGCCGCTAAAACCGGTCAGCCAGGCTAGTTTATTGTCATGCGGCGTACAATCTTCGCTTTGATGAGCGTCGGCGCGCGGGACAATCATGCCATCCAGCCCCTGCGCTATCAGCAGGTTACGCAGGGCGGAAAGAGGAGTTGAGTTGTGCATAGTTACCTTCAGGCCTTAACGGAACGGCGGTTCGTTGAATGTACGTAATTTACGGGAGTGCAGTCGGTCGCCTTCAGCACGCAAACGATCGATAGCCCGGATACCTATTTGCAGATGCTCAGAAATGGCACCTTCATAAAAACGGTTGGCCTGACCAGGCAGTTTGATCTCACCGTGCAGCGGCTTGTCGGAAACGCACAGCAGCGTGCCGTACGGAACGCGGAAACGATATCCCTGGGCGGCGATGGTGGCGCTTTCCATATCGATAGCCACCGCGCGGCTGAGGTTAAAGCGTAGCGCAGAAGCGGAATAGCGTAGCTCCCAGTTGCGATCGTCAGTGGTGACGACGGTACCGGTACGCAGGCGCTGTTTAACCTCTTCGCCGGGCATACCGCTGACTTCTTTGGTGGCGTCATACAGTGCGCGCTGCACTTCCGCGATGCTCGGAATTGGAATATCTGGCGGCAGTACGGCATCCAGCACGTGGTCGTCACGCAGATAAGCGTGGGCCAGAACATAGTCGCCAATCGCCTGGCTTTCACGCAGCCCGCCACAGTGACCAATCATCAGCCAGACATCAGGACGCAGTACGGCCAAATGATCGCAAATGGTTTTGGCGTTAGACGGGCCAACGCCGATATTAACCAGTGTGATCCCCTGACCGTCGGCGGTGATTAAATGCCAGGCGGGCATCTGGTGTTTCTTCCAGGCGAGATCGGAGATCGCTTCTTCAGGCGCTTCAGTTTCAGCGGTGATCCAGATCCCGCCCGCGCAAGAAAGCGCGATATACGGGCTGTCTGGGTCGAGGATCTGGCTGCAACCCCAACGCACAAACTCATCGACGTAGCGGGTGTAGTTGGTGAACAGCACAAACGGCTGAAAATGTTCAACCGGTGTTCCCGTGTAGTGGCGTAGTCGAGCCAGCGAAAAATCTACTCGTCGGGCGTCGAAGTGCGACAACGGGGAGAATTCCGCCGGATGATAGGTACCGTCGGCTGTTTCATCGCCAATCTGTGACAGCTCGGTTGTGGGGAAATGGCGCGTTAGGCCGGCACTCATCGAGCGGTCGAGCGTCAGTTCAGAACCGTCAATGACATACGGATAGGGGATTTCATGCTGCGACGGCTCAACGGAGATATGCGCATCATAATCCTGATACAGCAGCGTGAGTTGTTCTTCAAGATACGGACGAAAAAGCGACGGACGGGTAATCGTAGTGGTGTAGCAGCCCGCATGGGTAAAACGACCATAGGCGCGGGTTTTCGGGGGATTGGTGGCGCTGCCATCCCAGGTGACACACAGTGATGGGTAAACAAAAAGACCGTTATGGCGGGCAATTACGTCAGGGAGCGTCCCTGTTTCAATATACTTACCAATGGCGCTACGCAGTGCTTTAACCGACTGCTCGTACAGCGCGTCCAGTTTATCCAGTGCCTGAGCCGGGGTCAGGCTGGAGCCCTTATTGTTCATGTCTGTCTCCTTGTTCCACAGATGTACTGCTCTCCCGATAGTATGTCACAGGAATGTGAAACAAAAGTCAGACGTTGAGGAAGATTGTGCGAAGACCGGACGGCCTCCGCACCCTGGCTTAACCGTGCTGCTTATCCCGCATCAGCAATGCTGTAGTGGCGGAAATAAGACAACCCGCCATCAGATAAATGGCCACACTGTGCCAGTCTCCGCCGGAGAATGTTACCAGCGCAGCAGCAATGAAGGGGGTAAAACCGCCGCCAACCACGCTTGCTACCTGATAACCAACGCCCGCACCGCTGTAGCGATAGCTTGCGCCAAACAAACCGGTAAACATAGGTTGCTGCACGCAGACCACCATATCGTGTGCAATGTTGGCCAACATAATCGCGAAGAACACGATCCAGAAAATGGATTGCGCTTCTAACGCCATAAAGAACGGGAATGCGCTGAGCGTCCCGACCAGTGCGCCGGTAATGTAAACGCGCCGGCGACCAAAACGGTCGGCGAGCCAGGCGAAGCAGGGGATGGTCAGACAGCTCAGCCCACCCACCAACAAGCCGATATTCAGAAACAGTTCACGGGGTAAGCCCAGATTCTGCGTGGAGTAATTTAGGGCAAACGCAGTGACGATATACATCGTCAGCAGTTCACACAGGCGCAGAGCGATAATTTTCAAAAAGGCACCTGGATGACGGATTAACGCCTCGACTACAGGTAGTCTCTTTTTCTCTGGTTGCGGTGCCTGCTGCTGCTGTTCGAATTCGGCTGATTCATCCATTCGGTTACGCATCCACAACGCGCCCAATACCAGCACGATGCTGAACAGGAATGGAATACGCCAGCCCCAACTCAGGAACTGCTCATCGGTGGTTTGCGAGCTAATCAGCGAGACCAGACCGGTAGAAAGCAGTAGCCCGACGCCATAACCGACCTGAACACCGCTGCTGTAGAAGGCTTTTTTATTTTTCGGCGCGCTTTCGACCGAGAGCAACGCCGCGCCGCCCCATTCACCGCCAACGGCGAATCCCTGAATAGCACGCAGCGTCACCAGCAGAACGGGAGCCCACCAGCCAATGGTGTCAAAGGAAGGAATAATCCCTATCAGTGCAGTGGCGATCCCCATCATCCAGACGGTGAGCATCAGCATACGTTTACGCCCCAGGCGATCGCCGAAGTGGCCGAAGATCACCCCGCCTAACGGGCGGAACAAAAATCCGACGCCAAAGGTAGCAAATGCGGCAAGTGTCCCCATCGCCGGGCTGACTTGCGGGAAGAACTCGCGGTTAAAGACCAGTGCGGCAGTGATGCCGTAAAGCAGAAAATCATACCAGTCGACCACGGCACCCGCGAAGCTACCAAGCGCAGCGCGTCGGGCGCGGTTAAGTGAAGAGGCGTCCTGTTGGGGACCCGTGGAGGTGAGGGAGGAATCCATAGTTATCCTGTCTGTACTGTTTTTTAGTTATTAGTATTTGAGTTGGGTTACACACATTGCAGTCGCAATATTAACGACCGTTATGAGATTACCGCGACAGACAGGAAGTGAAAACGATTATCTCCCTCATCTGATGGCAACATGAAAAATAAGATGAATGAGAAATCTGAACTTGGTGGAATCGTGGGCTGTCAGGGGTGTTCTGATTTCAGGTGGAGCATTAGGAGCGCTGTATTTGGGGAAGTTATAAACCCACTTTCATAATGGTATACGGAGATTCGGTGAAACCACATCGCTCATAAGCACGAATCGCACGCCCGTTATCTCCATGGACATATAAACGAAGCTCCAGTGCCTTTTCTGATTTAGCTTCTTTTGTAAGATGTTTGATGAGCTCATCAGCTAACCCCATCCCACGATGCTCCGGGGCGATATAAAAACTTTGGATCCACCAGTAGTCATTTCCATGAAAATCACTCCATTCTTTTACGACAGAGGTATTGGCGATCACTGTTCCTGAAGAATCTTCCATGACCCAATATTTTGAACGTGGGTTTTCACTAAACGCCGACGAAACGCCACGCTCCACAGCAACAAGGTCAATCACTGAACCTTCAGATTCTTGTGCTTCCTGAGTGGTGAATTCGATTATTTTATTGATATCGTCAGGCGTAGCTGGTCGAATAAAGTAGTTCATAAGTCTGGCTCTCATTAACGTTGCGGCTATACGAATCGCGCAATACCCTACATCAAATCTTGTTCAATGTCCGCTCTTGGCGCGAAGCGGACCAGGCAACTGAGCTGAAGGTCCGCTGTGAGCGAACAGCAGACGTTTGCACTTCCCCCCCCACAACGGCGTTAGCATAAACAGTCAGACATGGGGGTTCTGCGGACTGGCAGCACAGTCTTACCCTAAATTTCATAAATCTGAAGATCAGCTTCCTGGAATACTTCAGCATATTTTTTGCTCACACCCCCCTCAATGACGAGCACATCTATCTGGCTGCTACTTGCAACGACATAGCGAGCGGCCGCAGGGATCTTGTCGGATGTTAATCCCACAATCACTTCGCTGCACTGTCTGATAACCGCTTTCTTGAACTCACAATCAGCATAATCGAAACCAGTCAGACCTGATTCTAACGACATTGCACAACCTCCGATGAAACCCTGATCGAAGATAATTGCTTTAATTTGTTCAAGGGCAGGACTGCCAACACACCCTCCAGATGAGCGTTGAACCGCTCCACCCAGCATGATGACTTCGCATAACGGTTTTCTTAATAGAATGGCAGCTATTTCTGGCGAGTTTGTCACCACAGTTAAAGCCACTGACTCCGGAAGAGCTATGGCCATAGCAAGATTCGTCGTGCCTGAATCGATAAAGATACAGCTATTTGCTTTGATAAGTTGCGCGCACTTTTGCGCGATCATGCTCTTTTCTTCTGTTTTTGTAGTTGTGCGATCAGCATAATTCCCTACTTCAGGCAGTGTGGCCACAGCTCCACCGTATACCTTTTTGCAAACGCCATCCTTACTAAGCTCATGTAAATCACGGCGAATTGTGTGTTCTGACACACCTAGTTGAGCAGAAAGCTCGACACAAACAACCCGTCCTTTTTCTTGTAAGAGCTCACGAATTAGGGCTTGTCGTTGATCCGGGAAAGCTGCATAATCGAGCACGTTAACTCCTAAGTTCATTTAAACGAGCAAGAGGGTGCATGATCGTGCATTCATATTATCTGTGTCAACTCCGTTGATTTACATTACTCCCCGGCGCATAGGGGATTCATAAATCAACATAAATTTCAGCTGGTTAAAGCATGTTTCGACCGTGCCCCTTTATCTCATTATCAGAGCAACATTTGTGTATCCATGAGTCAGGCTGGTGCAGTGCGAAAATGCGAAAGACCGCTCTCGTAACGAACGCAAAGCGAGCACAAGAATGAACGAAAAAGTTGCAACACGATGCATATTCTTCATCGCAGGATTGGCAACGTCAGCCTGGGCTGTGATGGTCCCTTTTGCAAAAATTAATACTGGAGCTAACGAGGCAGTTTTGGGTGTTTTACTCCTGTGCCTAGGAGGGGGCGCTATTATTTCTATGCCCCTTGCAGGGCCTCTCACAGCTCGCTTCGGCTGTCGTAAAATTATCGGCTGTGCAGTACTGATTATTCTGTTATCCATGCCGTTTTTAACATTAGCCAATGACCCCGTTTCACTTGGCCTTCTTCTACTCACGTTCGGCACTGGGATTGGCCTTGCCAACTGCGCCATGAATATTCAGGCAATACTGGTAGAGAAAAACGAAAGCATCCCACTTATGTCCGGTTTCCATGGGATGTATAGCGTAGGAGGTATTGCGGGAGCTGGCGTAATGACCGGCCTGCTCACTGTTGGTCTGAACATTCACACAGCATCATTGTCAGTCTGTCTCATTATCTTCTTGTTGTTAATAGCCAGTTACAGACAACTTCTTACCTATGCCAGCCCAGCAGAAGGCCCATCATTTTCCTTTCCTAAAGGAGATGTCCTGCTCTTAGGTGTCATCTGCTTTATCGTTTTTCTGGCTGAAGGAACCGTACTTGACTGGAGTGCTGTTTATCTGTCGGAAGTAAGGCAAGTTGCGGATTCTCAGGCAGGTCTCGGTTTCACTTGCTTTGCTGTCGCTATGACGGTGGGAAGACTTAGCGGTGATGCGGTCATTAGTCGCCTTGGCCCTTTGCCTGTCGTCATTTACGGTGCAATTCTGGCCTTTTTCGGTTTTTGCCTCATTATCCTGGTTAGCTCAATTCCCGCACTCCTTGCCGGCTATTTCTTTATAGGCGCAGGCTGCGCAAACATTGTACCTGTTATGTTCAGCCAGATTGGCAAACAGCAGAGCATGCCGCAGGCAGTTGCAGTTCCAGCTGTGACTACGATGGGGTATATCGGCGTACTTGCAGGACCAGCCATGATTGGTTTTATTGCCCACCGAAGTTCTTTGCCTGCTGCCTTTATCTTTGTAGCGGCACTCATGATTCTCGTATTAATGCTAAGTCTGGCATTAAGTAAAACACTAAAATTGCACCAGGAGATTTAAAGTGAAGCGTATTGTTTTGTTTTCTGGTGGCAGTGCATGCCGTTCTCTGAATATTGCGCTTTGCCACCATCCAGTTTCTTTGACTCGTATTGTTCCTGCGTGGGATAGCGGTGGAAGCTCACGATCAATTAGAGAAAATATCGATGTATTATCTGTAGGTGATATCCGCCAGGCGCTAATGACCATGGCCTATGGTGAAAACTGTTCGGGTGATATCGTTCGCATCTGCAATACCCGTTTATCATCCGAGGGGGAAACTCAGGAAGCTTTGAGAGAATTTCAGGCTTATGCGGAGGACAGACATCCTTTGCTTGAGCGCCTCGATACTGGATTGAGAGGCGCAATTGTTAATTATCTCCAGATTTTTTCTACCACGGTGGGTGTCGCATTTGACTACCGTAATGGCAGTATCGGGAATTTCATCTTAACCGGCGCCTATTTGGCACATAATCGGGATATGAATACCGCGATTTTTGTTTTCAGAAAACTCTGCGGCATTACAGGAGAAGTCTGGCCTTCTTCACTCAATAATGATCTTGTGCTTTCCGCTAATCTTAATGATGGGCAGCATGTTTCACCTCAGGACAGAATTACCCATCTTTCTAGGCAACAGGCGGAGATTGGCATCAATTCTGTCACATTGCAAACGTCCAACGGAAGCAATGCTCAGGTAAATACTGCCGTGCTGGAAGCCATAAAGAACGCGGATCTTGTCGCTTTCGGTCCTGGCAGTTTTTATACCAGTATCATGCCACATCTTCAGGTTAAGGGCGTAATCGCAGCCATAGCAAAAGCAGGATGCCCCGTAGCACTGATCGCTAATATTTTAGAATGCCGTGAGAGTCATGGACTGGGTTTGCAGGATGTTGCTAATCGTTTTATCCAGCAATGGCACGATGCAGACGCATCCATTGCCTTGCCTGAGTTGATGGTTCTGGGAAATCAGAGATTTCTTTCAATTGAAAAATATGTGGGTGAATTTGCCTATCTCTCGGATGAAATCAATGAATCAACCCGCTACACCTGTGTGCTGGATGAGTTTGAAGATGTCTGGGTGCGTGGTAAACACGATGGTGAAATACTTGCAAACAGGCTATTGTCTCTGGTTGAAAATTAATCGGAAAGAAGTCTTTTTGATTGATAAGTTGAATGCTTAGTTCGTTATTACAACATACGTGGAGTTCGAACGATGAATCATCATATTGGTGAAGTTATTCTTGATGAAGAAAGTATTGCTGTCGGTGTCAGTCGTGTGGCTGAGCAGTTGAACAATGACTACACCGATGCTGTTGTTATAACTGTTGTTCCAGGCGGTATTCTCTATACAGCAGACTTAACAAGAAAGCTGAAGTTTGATGTAAGCATGGATTACATATCCTGCCCTCACACACCTGGGGAACGAAATAACAACTCCACTATTGTTTACCATCAAAATATTGAGATTGAAAATCGTCATGTCATTCTTATTGATGATGCAATAGAATCAGGTGGTACAATGAAGCGCCTTATTAAATATATCTTAGATAATTTCAATCCAGCATCCCTGTCTGTTGCCGTCCTCTTCGTCAAACCTGGAAGAGTGAATATTCCTGTAAAACAGTATTTTGCCTATGAAATGGAGAGTGATGATCTACTCATTGGCTATGGTATGCCATGGGATAATAAATATCGCAATCGGCCCAATATTACTAAATTAATGAAATAACCAGTCGTGCACTTATGTTAAGTGGGGCTCGGTTACGGATAAATTGCCTTTAATGGTTAATTTTCTGGATCACTTTTCTGTGTGCTCGCAGATTCAATTCCCGCCAGCCCCACAAAAACAGTCAGTTAAGAAAAGTTACAACACTGACAGTAGACCGAAACAATGTCCGCTGTTGGCACGAAGCGGCCGGTCACCCGCTAGACAGCAATCCCCATAATCCTGATGACGCTCTGCTGTGAAGCTGTTTTGAAATAGTCTCTTTTAATTAAGGTCATGCCCTGTTTGCGGTAGAAATTACAGGCGCGTTCGTTCTGTTCAAGAACCTCCAGCCATACAAAGTCTTTCCCCCTGGCCCGGGCCAGGTCTTTGACGGTGTCAAACATGACCTGACCGTAACCTTTACGGGTGTCTGCAGGATCAAGATAGAGTTTGTTAAGCAGCATCCCTGACATATTCGTATCAGGGATGCTGCTTTCATAGGTCACTTTCGCAAAACCAATTGGCCTATCGGTCTCTGCTACATACCAACAGACCGCTTGCTCATTCAGGCTCTGTTCCAGCTCGTCCAGAGAATATTCGCTTGCTAAAAAAGCTTCCAGTTCAGACTTTGACTCCCACAGATGTTCAAAGTGTGCGCGGTAGATGCGGTAGCCCAGCGCATTAAGCAACATCGCGTCGGCAGGTGTGGCTTCACGGATTTGTAATGTCATGAATGATTCCTGTCCTGGTAATAAATTAACGATTACTGAACTATATCAAAACTGTCAGTGATACAGTGGGATGCGAACATTTCAGAGGCTTATCAGTATGAAGATTGTTTTTATCCCTGCGTTGATCGTAGTTCTGATTGATAAAGAACAGGACATAGGACGGGAATTGACCCGCTATGAGGTTGAGTCCATTCGCGATGGCGCTACAGCCATCCGCCTGCCAGCCGAAGCAGCCGAGGATATAATCAGAGAGCGCGGCTACCGCGATATTGATCCTGAGAATGTCTGGCGCGAGTGGCAGGCGTATAAAACTGACTGAATGTTGATGGGAACACACTGCTTTAGTAACACATGAAAATTGTGCACTTACACGGATGGGTTTACTCCGCACCTGTCGTGGAACTGAGGGGCAACTTTGAGCGACATGCAGCCAGTGAGTTTTGAATAAAATTTAACGGATAAATCGACGCCCCGTAATTTTTATAAGTGGGGCATTTTTATCTTCAGAACCTATTAACTCCAGCCTTGTTTACTACGACGGATATAAGGTAATACGGATAATAAAGCCAGAACCGCTAATACCATTCCAATCCATAGAGCTGAACGTAAACCGAATCCAGATGAAATTGCCATTCCACCTAAATAAGAACCGCCACCTAATCCAATATTGATCACGGAAGTATGAACGGCATTGACCATTGGCCCTGGATGTGCCACGCTGACAATTCTTGCCATCATTGCCGGATTCATTGGTACGCCAGATAAACCGATAAGTATAACAGCCAGAATAGCAATGACCTGATATTGAACAAATAGCGCCATGCCGAGCAAAGAAATACTCAATATTGTTAAGCCGACAACCATAACAGTTAAACTATGGCGATATGCAAGACGTCCCGTTACCATATTCCCGATGATATTGGCTAGTCCATAAAGCATCAAAATTAAGGGAACCGTCTGCATTGTAAATTCACTGACATCAGTCAGCACGGGGACAAAATAACTGAATGCCGCAAAACTTGCTCCCAAAATCAAACAGCTAGTTGCACAGGCTTTCCAATAGGCTTTATTTTTAAATGCCTTAATCTCTTCAGCCATCTTGATAGCACCGCCGCCGCTCATATGTGGCAATAAACGTACTAATGCTAGCAGGCATATGAAAACCAGGACCGCAACCAGCCCAAAACTCATTTTCCAGCCCCAGTGCTGGTCAATGATTGTCGCGATAGGTACACCAAAGACATTGGATACCATAAAACCAGCTATCACTATTGATGCGGCACGAGGGCGATTTTCAACAGATACAAGAGCCATACTTGTCGCGAGTGAAAGACTTAAACACCCTGCACATAAAATACCTGTCACGATTCGAATAGCAACTAACACATTGTAATCAGAGGCAAAGACGCTTAATCCTTGTACGATAACATATAACCCTAACAGCCATAATAACGTTGAGCGATAGGGCGCTTTAAACTTAAGAAAGGTGTAGGTTAATACCGGGCCACCTAGCATTACACCGAATGCATAATATGAAATCAAATGCCCGACTTCGCCGACTGTAACACCAAATGCTTCAGATAGCGTGGTCATCATACCCGCCACCATTAACTCTGCTGTACCTAATGAAAAAATGGCTAACCCTAAAATATAAACGACTAATGGCATGTTTTTTTATTTTTCCTTGTATTGGAATGATCGTTACAAAAATGAGTGCAAGTAAATAATGAATTTTTTCGCTTAAATTTATAAATTGATTAACAGACCAGCGACGACATCTTCGAGGATTTTTCTATCTGTAATGTTTTTATTCAGGACACGTAAACCGTAATAGCCTGCCATAAAGCCTCTCGCCATTTCGACGGCTGATGCTTTATTGTTCAGTTCGCCGCTTCGTTGGCCTTCGATGAATACCGACACCAGCGTTTTTTCTAAATGCTGACGATATTCATTATTCAGGCTCGCAACGGCTTCATCTTTACTGCCCATCTCTAAGGCTGAAAATAAGACCATCGCATCATGCTGCTCTGGCTGAGAAAGATCTTCGGCAATACCCCAGAGCAGAAGGGTATGCAATCGCTCTTTTACCAGACCTGGTTGTGTGAGTATTGTTAACTGTGCTGACATAGTTTGTTCGTGGCTGCGCAACAAAGCTTGCTCGTACAGGGCTTGCTTGCTTCCAAAGGCATTGTATAGGCTTCCCCGCCCTAATCCCGTACCATTGCATAAATCTTGCGCAGAGGTGCCTGCATAACCATTGGCGCTGAAAACAGCGACGGCAGCATCAATGACATCCTGATCTTCGAACTTTCGTGGACGACCTGGAAAGGTTGGTTTTTCAGCACTCATAGGGATGTGGGACTTGAAATGAGTTGAGGCGGCATAGTATTGATTATGGAACGATCAGTCAAATAATTTTCATAAAAAAATCAGTGGTGATGCGCCGACAGATTTTCTTATGAATTGCTATGCGCTTCTATAGAGGGATGTGTGGATTTTATCCTCTCCAGGATAGTACGTTGATACAACGGCAACCACGCGTAATGGTTAATCATCATACCTGAATCTACCGTATTCTAGTGAACATACAGCGTCCAACGTCCCCCTTCGATTAAGGATAGCGTTGCATCGACCGATTGAACTCACAGGGCAGAGTGAAGTCATCGCAGCATGCGTGATATGACAAGCGACCTGTTGAGACCCTGCTACCATTACAGACTGTATCATCTATCTCACTACACACATCGGCCTGCCAGATACTGGTTCGGGGTGTATCTCCGTATCCACGCTGAATACGGTTCTCAGCAATCCAGGGTTCATCACCTCTTCTGGTGTGCCTTGCGCCATAATATGTCCGTTCGCCATGACCACCAGATGGTCACAGTACCGGCTGGCCTGATTAAGGTCGTGCAGCACGGCGACCACCGTTTTCCCCTGAGCCCGGAGCCCGCCCATCAGCCGCATCAGTTCCACCTGATGATTGATATCGAGATAGGTGGTTGGCTCATCGAGTAGTACAACGGGCGTATCCTGCGCCAGGACCATCGTCAGAAATGCGCGCTGTCGCTGACCGCCAGAAAGATCGGTTAACCGTCGGTCGGCAAGATGTTGGATCTGCGTCTGGCTCATAGCATCATGGACCCGCGTATTGTCTTCAACGGAGAGACGCCCCCAGAGTGACAACCACGGGTTGCGACCGTACGAAACAAGCTCCTGGACGGTGATCCCCTCGGGAGTTAGATGGTGCTGGGGCAGCAGCGCCAGCCTGCGGGCTAGCTGGCGTGATGAGAGCGTATTGATGGCACTATCGCCGAGAAATACGCCGCCGGACTGCGGCGTTAACAGTCGTGAAAAACAGTTTAACAACGTTGACTTCCCGCAGCCGTTAGGGCCGAGCAGGGCGGTTGTCTTCCCCGCTGGTAGGGCGAGTGAAACGCCATCAAGCACCTTGTTTGTACCGTAACAGACCGTCAGATTTTCAGTTCGTAATGTCATTTATCGCATTCTCACAAGCAGCCAGACAAACCATGGTGCACCGATAATGGCGGTCAGCACGCCAGCCGGAAGTTCCAGAGGAGGATGAACAATTCGCGCCAGCAGGTCGGCAACCACCAGCAGCAACGCACCTGCCATGGCTGAAACGGGCAGCAGCCAGCGGTGACTTCCACCGGTAATGCTGCGCACCATATGCGGCACCACAAGACCAATAAAGCTAATTGGGCCGCAGACGGCCACGCCGGTCGATGTCATGGCGACGGCCAGTAGTAAAGCCTGGAGCCGAATACGCGGCACCGACACACCGAGCGTGGTGGCGCGCGCATCGCCCAATGCCAGGAGGTCGAGATCGCGGCAAAAACGCAGACTCAGCGGCAGAAACAAAATCAGCAGTGGGGCGGCTATTTTCACAAAGCTCCAGTCACGGCCCCATAAGCTGCCGGTCAGCCACAGCAGGGCGCTGTTCACATCCTGCGGGTGCGAAAGCATCAGATAATCCGTCAGGCTGGCCCAGCAGGCAGAGAGCGCAACACCCGTGAGCGCCAGCTTCATCGGCTGGCTGGTGTTCGCCAGTATTCTCAGCAGGATCAGGCCCGCCATGCCACCGGCAAAGGCCAGCAGCGGCAGAGCAATCACCGGTAGTGACGGTAAGAGAAGCAGTGCGCCTACAGAGGCAAGACTGGCGGCATGGTTTACGCCGAGGATATCCGGTGATGCCAAAGGGTTACGCACGATCCCTTGCACCAGCGCGCCTGCCACCGCGAGGGCTGCACCGACAAGCAGCGCCAGCAGCAGTCGCGGCAGGCGGTACGCCGTTAATACGTAATGATATTCGCGCCCGGTCTGCCAGTCGCTCAGCAGAGCACGCCAGGGAACGGCGATCACCCCCATTTGTAGTGACAAAGCCGAAAGTCCTGCCAACGCGAGGGCGATGAAAATGACGAACGCAATTTTCATCCACGCCTCCTGACCAACCAGACAAAACAGGGTGCACCAATCAGCGCCACTACTGCCCCCGCGGGCAATTCGCCAGGGAAGGCCAGCGCTCGGGCCAGAACATCAGCCAGCAGCAGCAGCGTGGCGCCCATAAGCATGCTCATCGGCAGGACCTTGCGCTGATCGAATCCCACCCAGAAGCGAGCCAGATGCGGCATCAGCAGACCGATAAACGCCACCGGACCTGCCACGCTGACGCAGGTACCGACCAGAAGCAGCACCAGAATATTGATGATCAAACGGAGCTTCGGCAGATTCACCCCCAGCGTGCGGGCGGTGCTGTCACTGACGTTAAGCAGGTTCAGTTGATTAGCCAGCAGCAATACCACCGGTACAGCAACCACTACCATTGGGAAAAGCTGCCAGAACTCCTGCCAACGTGCGTGGGATACGCCTCCCGCAAGCCAGTAAAAAATGCCGTAGGCGTGATCTTCCGTCAGCAGCAGAGTGATGCGGGTAAGGGCCATGCAGAAAGCCGAGAACGCGATGCCCGCGAGGATCAGTTTGTTTCTGTCCTGGGTGTGGCGAAATCCACCACCTGCGGTCATCACCATCAGCCAGCTTACGCCACCGCCGCAGGCGGCGATAAAGGCGATGGAGTAACCCGTAGCTGGCGCAGGGCTGATAGCGCTGGTAAGCGCCATCGCCAGCGCTGCGCCACTGTTAATACCGAGTAGTGAAGGGGAGGCCATTGCATTATGCGTCAGGGTCTGCAGCAGCGTTCCCGCCAGAGCCAGGCTTGCGCCGATCAAAATGGCGACCAGGCTTCTCGGCAAACGAAGGTTTTGCACCAGCGCTTGTGGAAGCGTCGGCGTATGGCCTGGCAGCAGGGCGTGAATGGCATCAACGCCAGAAACAGGAATGGCCGAGTAGCAAAACAGACTCAGCCAGAAGATAGCGATAAGCGCGACAAGGGGAAGCCCCCACTGTAGCGCTGGATGTTTGAAAACTGTCATTTCACATCGGATAAAGGCTGGTGGTGAAAGATTTTTACCGTGTCGCTGGCAATGCGTTCGGCTGCGAAAATGCCGCGCATCCGCGCCCAGGCGTTACTGTCGACCGACGCCGTCTGCTGTTTTTGCGCCGCAGTTAGCATCTGCCACAGCGGGTCTTGTTGCCAGCGTTTCACGATGCTCTCTTCACGATAGTGCGCGACCAGCAGCCATGCCGGATTGAGCGCCAGCAGCTGTTCCAGACCGATGGACGGCATAGACAAACCCGCCATAGCCGCAGGCGCTGTCAGCCCCAGAGAGGTCAGGACGCCCCCGGTCCAGGTCTCCTGCGTGTGCAGGTTGAACTGCTGCTCCCGGGACGTACCAAACACCACCATCGTGTTTTTTGGCAGTTGGTTGGCCCACGCTGACATCTGTTGTTGGTGTTGCGCCAGGCGTGACTGCATCTGTGCCTTTTTACCCACGATTGCACCGATGATGGCCGCAGATTGCAGATTTTCAGCGTAAGTTTCATTGCGGGACTTGAGCAGCAGCACAGGTGCGATTTGCTGTAAGGCGCTGTAAATACCCGCATGGCGGTTGCTGTCGGCAATGATCAGATCCGGTTTCAGCGCGCTGATGGCTTCTAAACTCGGCTGCGCACGCGTGCCGACAGACTGCCAGGGTTTCAGATGGGCACGAACCTCTGGAAGAATGCGCATGGCATCGTTATCGTCGGCAATGCCGACCGGACTGACATCGACAGCAGCCAGTGCGTCCGCGAACGACAGTTCCAGCACCACTATCCGTTGTGGCGTTTTATCAAGCGTAAAGGTGCCATGTTCGTCATGAACCGTGGCGGCAAAAGCATGGCCGGTGAGCAGCAGAGCGGCGAATAGCGTGCGTAATGGTGTGAACATGTAAATTGCCTGTGTCGGGTGGCGTTTCGTTTGCCCGACCTACAAAACAGCATGCAGGCCGGGTAAACGGGGTTTAGAACTTCAACGAACCCTGCATATACAGCGTGCGCGGCTGGCCTGCGTAGATGCCTTTGTTGTTGTCGTCGTAAGAGCGGGTGAAATACTCTTGGTCGAAGATATTTTTCACGCCAAACGCCAGGTTCAGGTCTGCCATCTGCGGACCAAAGTCATAGGCCATGCGTGCGCCCCAGAGCATAAAGCCAGGGATGCGACCGGTACTGCCGTCAGCGCTCTCTTTAACGGTGTTGGTGTTGTCCGCAAACTGGCTGGACTGGAAATCGCTGTTCAGGTTGAAGATCCAGTTGCCCGGCTTATAGTCCACGCCCAACGTGCCTTTGTGTTTCGGCGAGAACGGCACCTGATTGCCATAGGTATCGCCTTTCTCGCGAATCTCAGCGTTCACATACGCATAGCTTGCGTAGACTGAAACGTTGTCGAGCGTTGGCGTCAATGTGCCGAGATCATAGCGAGTCTGAGTTTCCAGTCCGGTATGGCGCGTTTTACCGCGTGCAGTAACGGTGTCGTTGGTTTGGTTGGAATCGTACTGATTATTAAAGTTAATCAGGAACAGCCCCATTTCCGCCGTCAGCGCGCCATCGTCGTATCGGGTTCCGAGCTCCCAGGTTCGCGCTTTTTCCGGTTCCACATTGCCGCTTTGCACAGCCTTGCCAATTTGGCTGTACTGTACGGTGCCGAATGAGCCTTCAGTGTTTGCATAAAGATTCCAGCTATCAGTCAGGTGATAAAGCACATTTAGCGCCGGAAGTGGGGCGTTGTAGCTTACTTCCTCATGTGTGCCTTTGATGGCGTTGTTCTGGTATGACTCGATATGTTCAAAGCGCATACCCGGTGTGATAGTCCAGTTGCCAATGTCGATTTTGTCATCCAGATACCAGGCGTGCGCTTCGGTGCCCGAACGAGTGTCGCGATCGTAAGGGCTGGCGCTGGACGGCAGTTGTCCGCTGCTGGTGGCAGTGTAGTAACGCATTTCATGCGTCGACTCGCTCACATAACGGTATCCCACGCCCACTTCGTGCGCGGAAGGCCCCACCATAAAGCTCTGACTGTAGCGTGGTTCAATGCCGCGTACCCAGTAGTTACGCGGTGAAAGGGTGAGGCGTTTTCCCTGTTCCAGGTAGCCGCTGCGCAGGGTTTCAGTGTAGAAGCCCTGAATATTGAATTTATGCTGGCTGTCCGGCTGGAACTGATAGCCGAGGCTTGCCAGCTTGCGGCGCCCCCAGAAGCGATCGTAAGGGCGCGTGGATTGCCAGCGGTCGGCGTCGTAATCCGCGCGAGACAGGCCGCCGGGCATGTCAGCTTCACCGTCGTAGTATTGCAACAGACTGTTGAAGGTATGCACTTCGTTTGGCGCATATTTGCTTTTCAGCATCAGGTCGTCGATGCGGGTCGCGCTGTGTTCGCGCCAGTCGCTTCCACGTGTACCGGAGTAAAGCAGGGCGGTACCAAAACCGTTATCCGCCGTGCCGCCCACCATCAGGTTGTGCGTTTCTTTTGGGTTATTTTGTGAAGATGTTGGGCTGAGCTGGCCTTCCACGCCGGCTTCCATGCCGAAGTCTTGCGGAATAGCGCGGGTAACAAAGTTCACCACCCCGCCCACGCTCTGTGGCCCGTAACGCACCGCGCCACCGCCGCGAACCACGTCGATGGCGTCCATATTTCCGAGTGAGACGGGCGCCAGTGAAAGCTGCGGCTGGCCGTAAGGGGCAAACGGCACGGGAATACCGTCCATCAGCACCGTTGAACGGCTGGCCAGGCGCGGGTTCAGGCCGCGAATACCAAAGTTCATTGCCAGATCGTGGCTACCGGTGCCGTTGTTTTCTGGGGCGGTAACGCCAGGAATGCGGTTCAGTACCTCGCGCATGGATGTTGCGCCGGTTTTGGCGAAATCCTCACGGCGGATAACGTCACGTGCGCCAGCATGTTCGAAAACGTCGTTTTCGCGCGCATCCCCCAGCCAGTCGCCCACCACGGTCAGGGCATCTTCTTGCGGTGTTGGTGCGGGCTCCAGCGTCCAGCTGTTATTACCCAGCGGTTTCACCTGCAGGCCACTACCGTTCAGCAGGTGTTGCAGGCCGGTTTCGACGTCGTAGTCACCGTGAAGACCGTTACTCTGTTTGCCGCGCGTCAGGCTGGCGTCAACCGACAGGGTAATTCCGCTGAGCGCGGCATACTGATTAAGGGCTTTGTCGAGCGAACCCGGTGCAATATCAACCTGCGCTGCGAAGGCGGATAACGACAGCCCGGCCAACGGCAGCAGGCTCAGGCGAACGGCGTTAACCAAAGGTGTTGTTTTGCGAAAAACGCGTAAAGGCGTCATACCTTCTCCATCATCATTTTTGTTGTGTTCATCTATGAGTCGAATGAGAAGGGGAAAAAGGACAATCGAAATGAGAATTATTTTTCTTACAGTGCGGAAATATTTACCCAGTATCGCGTAACTGACTGAATTTTCACTGGAAGAGTCTTGGCAATAACATCCAGGATTGCATCAGTATTTTTCAGCGGGAAAGTGCCACTCAGGCGTAACCCGGCTACAGCCGGATCGCAGCGCAGCACGCCGTTGCGATAACGGCTCAGCGTGGCAATCACTTCACTCAAAGGTTTATCGCTGAAGCTCAGAATGCCCTGCGTCCAGGTGGCGCTTTCATCATCCGCTGAGGCTACTGCACCAAATTCAGACGCGCTAAACTGCAGGCTCTCGCCAGCGCTGACGATGCGTTTTTCCTGCGGACGATTTGCCAGTAAGACTTCAACAGCGTGTTGTTGAACGACAACGCGTGTGACGTTGTCATGCTGGTAGACGGTAAATTCTGTGCCTAATGCGGTGAGCTGGCCCTGACGGGTCACAACGCGGAAAGGTCTCTGCTGCGCGTCTTTTGCGGTAGTAATAGCAATTTCTCCGTACCAGAGATGGACAGCGCGTTGACGCGTATCAAAATGAACGTCCGCGGCGCTTTGTGTGTTGAGCGTCAGCAGCGAGCCATCTTCCAGCCGCTGATGGCTGACCGCGCCTTTGGCGGTGCGGTAATCCGCGCGCAGACCTTCACCGGCTTCAGACTGCCAGAGCTGCCAGCCGCCGCCCACGCCGAGCAGCAGCAGTAGCCCTTTCATGACATGACGACGGGTAAGGCGCGTATCGTGCAGCGCCCGGCTGGCAACATCGCCCGGTACGCGGCTGAGCTGGCTGCGCAGGTTTTCAACCTGTTGCCAGGCCCACTGATGATCTTTGTCCTCTTCGTACCATTGTTGCCAGCGCGCTTCTTGCTGTGGGCTGACACGCTCGCCGCTCAATACAGCATACCAGTGCGATGCCGAGCGCAATGCCTGGCGGCGAGAATCGGTGATAGAAGCGTTCACAGACCGTGCTCCAGACGAAACAGCAGACAATGTTCGATAGCCTTTGCCATATACTTTTTCACCGAACTGACGGAGATACCGAGCTTCAGCGCGATCTCGCTGTATGTCAGACCATCCAGTTGCGAAAGCAGAAACGCTTCTCGTGTTTTTCCGTTCAGCCCGTCAAGCATGCTGTCGATGAGTTGCAGGGTTTCGAGCTGGCTCTCGCGTTCCTCGGGGGAAGGCGCGAGCGCCTCCGGCATAAGCGCCAACATCTCCAGATAGGCTTTTTCCAGCGCGTTTCGGCGAAACAGGTCGACCATCACCCGTTTGGCTAGAGTGCACAGAAAGGAGCGCGGATCGCGGATCGTCGAGAGCGAGTCGCTGCCCATTACCCGTAGAAAAGTGTCCTGGGCAATGTCATCTGCATCAAAGGCGGACTGGAGTTTGCGCGTCAGCCAGCTTTTCAACCAGCCGTGATGTGCGCCATAAAGCGACTCGAGCGTAAAGGAAGCAGTGGTAGTGGCGTGGTCAGACATGTGGAATGTATCAAAAGTTAATTATCACGCGATTATAGTAATATGAGAATGGTTATCATTACAATTATAAATATAATTGTATTACGTTGAACTTCTTAATGCGTTGTTATTTATAAAAATGTTATGAGGTGGATATCGGATGGGGAAGGGGAGTCTGCTTCTGGCATGTGACGGTTGGAATGACATCTGACCATGTCTGCTGTGAGCATGGAGCAGACGAATGCTTTAAAGCATGCTGAACTCTTTAAAAGTAAACCGTCTTGGGAGGACACCGAGAGCAGAGCAGCTGTTACTTTTCGGGAAAAGGTGAGTTGCGGATCAGGAAATGCTCAATCGAGTCGATTAAACCGGGAGCTAAGGGGAGCGCGGGTTCAGCGTATGTCGCGATATTCGCTTTGCGATCGTCCGAAGTCACCTCTTTCATAACATGGTTCATATTGGGCAGTATAACCAGGGACGCTTGAGGATTCGCGGCCTTAAGCAGTCTTGCATCCGTTTCTTCCACCTGGAGATCGCGTTGCCCTTGTAGCACTAACACGGGTTTGGAAATACTCGAAATGAGATGACCCGGATTATATGAAAATGCATTGATCAAAAACCCCTGAACAGCAGGATTAAAGATACTTTGCAGTGCTGGGTGAATATTCGTAATATCGACTCGCCGCCGATGCTCCAGAGCATCAATTATCGGCAGCGCCTGCTTTAATAGAATTTCATTTTCCGGATTAGCGTTAAGTTGCCCCCTCAACACCTCGCCCATCGGCCTCCCAGGCGTTGCGATAAGAACCACACCGCACACATTCTCTTCTTGAGCCGAGGCAAGTGCGACTACACCCCCTTCGCTGTGTCCTAAAACCCAAACACAGGGAGTGTGCATGTGACGTCTAAGCACGTCTACCCAGGATCGAATGTCGTCAACATAGTCAGCAATCGTCACCGCATTGGCATCGTCTACGGCCATTGCGCTAGCGAACATTCCACGTTTGTCGATACGAAGCGTCGCAAAACCTTTGGCAGCCAGGCCTTCAGCAAGAAGTCGGTAAGGCGATGCATTCACACCAAGCGGGTTGTTTCCATCCCGATCGGTTGGCCCGGAGCCAGGAACGATAAGAACAACGGCTGTTGGTTTTGAATTCGGGGTGAGTAACGTGCCTTTCAAAGGGCCTTTTGGCCCTGCGGCATCCAGGGCAGTTTCGGAAAAGGTCACCGGTACTGCCGCCAGACTCACAAATGGGCAAGCGCCCAAAAGGGCAATTGAGGCGGCAATATTCATTGGAGATGTTCCTGTAAAATTCAGCGTACCCGTCAATTTATATTATAAATATGGCCTGCTCTACATTGATTAATATATCAGCGGTGATAGAAAACGCCGCTTCTGGGCACAGAGCGGACGTACTGGGTGAGTTTAAAGTCTACTGTGAGCGAAGAGTGGACATCTCAACTCATTGTTGTTCCGGTCTATTGATATGGAAGCCTGGAACGGCAAGCGTCTGGAACAAATACCTGCGGCTATTATGAATGAAGTGTTGGCCAGACTAAGTTGAGGTTTTGATATGCGCAATGAGCAATGGCATAAAAGCAAAAAGCCTGCTTAGTTTCCTAAGCAGGCTTCTTAAATATGGCTCCTCTGACTGGACTCGAACCAGTGACATACGGATTAACAGTCCGCCGTTCTACCGACTGAACTACAGAGGAATCGTTTGAACGAGGCGCATATTAGCGAGGGTGGTGAGGCTTGTCAAAGGGGTAAATACATTTGTGTGTTCGTTTGCTGACAAAATCAGCAAAGCGGCGATCTTTCCGTCTTTTTATGCTTTTGCCCCATTCTGGTGCGTGTCTACCTCTTCCAGGGCAGCCTGAATGAGATACTTAGGTGTGCAGAATGATCTTCCTTCGCTTTTACTCCTGACTTTACGCGGCTTTAACCGTAAAACACCGTTTTAGACGAAAGTGGCAAGCATCTTGCAATCCTGAATTTAATGACTGCCAGCACGGGTTCTGGTATTCCGACAGGAGGCAAAATGAACTTCAGACGACTGAAATATTTCGTGAAAATCGTCGATATTGGTAGCCTGACCCAGGCAGCGGAAGTGTTGCACATTGCGCAACCCGCGCTGAGCCAGCAGGTCGCTACGCTGGAAGGTGAGCTGGATCAGCAATTGCTGATTCGTACCAAGCGTGGCGTCACGCCGACGGAAGCAGGAAAAGTGCTATATACCCACGCCCGGACGATTTTACGTCAGTGCGAACAGGCGCAACTTGCGGTTAATAACGTGGGCCAGACCTTGAGTGGACAGGTCTCTATCGGCCTTGCGCCGGGGACAGCCGCGTCATCCATTACCATGCCGTTATTACAGACGCTACGTGCCGAACTGCCTGATGTGCTGGTCTATTTGCATGAAAACAGTGGGGCAGTGCTGAATGACAAGCTGCTCAGCGGGCAATTAGATATGGCAGTGCTCTATGAGCGTTCACCCGTGGCGGGCATCAGCAGTCAACCGTTGCTTAAAGAGGATCTGTACCTGGTTGGCACGCGTGAGTGTCCGGGGCAAAGCGTCGATTTAGCCGCAGTGGCGCAGATGAATTTGTTCTTGCCACGGGATTACAGCGCGGTTCGCCTGCGCGTGGATGAAGCTTTTTCGCTACGTCGCTTAACGGCTAAAGTGATTGGCGAAATTGAGTCTATCTCCACCCTAACGGCCGCCATTGCCAGTGGTATGGGTGTCACAGTGTTGCCTGAGTCGGCCGCCCGTTCATTATGCAATGCGGCTAACGGCTGGATGGCGCGCATCACAACACCGTCGATGAATCTGCCATTATCGTTGAACGTATCCGCCAGAGGGAGCTTATCGCCCCAGGCGCAGGCCGTGAAGGAGATCCTGTTGTCGCTGGTCAGCCGTCCGGCGCTGGAAAATCGCGAGCTGCAGCTGGTCAGCTAAACCTTATTCCCGCAAGGAATAAGATGCAGGTTTTTATTATTTGTTATGCCGGGCATCAGACTTTAACAATAACGTAATGTCTGATGTGCCCGGAGCGAAACGTGAATTTCCAGCAACTTAAAATAATCCGCGAGGCGGCCCGTCAGGATTACAACCTGACAGAGGTCGCGAATATACTGTACACCTCGCAGTCGGGCGTCAGCCGACACATTCGTGAACTTGAAGATGAGCTTGGTATCGAGATTTTTATCCGTCGCGGTAAACGCCTGTTGGGCATGACCGAACCGGGTAAAGCCTTGCTGGTTATTGCCGAGCGTATTCTGAATGAGGCCAGCAATGTTCGTCGACTGGCGGATCTGTTTACCAATGACACGTCCGGCGTTCTGACGATTGCCACCACGCATACCCAGGCACGCTATAGCTTGCCTGCGGTGATAAAAGATTTTCGTGAGCTGTTCCCTGAGGTGCGTCTGGAACTTATTCAGGGTACGCCACAGGAGATTGATGTCCTGCTACAAAATGGCGGGGCAGATATCGGAATTGCCAGTGAGCGGCTGAGCAGCGATCCATTGTTGGTGGCTTTTCCCTGGTTTCGTTGGCACCACAGCCTGCTTGTTCCTCATGACCATCCGTTAGTGAAAGCCTCTCCGCTCACGCTGGAGTCTATTGCTCACTGGCCGTTAATTACCTATCGTCAGGGGATTACAGGGCGTTCCCGCATCGATGAAGCATTTGCTCGCAAAGGGCTGATACCGGATATTATTCTCAGCGCCCAGGACTCAGATGTGATTAAAACTTACGTGTCGCTGGGGTTGGGGATTGGGCTGGTGGCAGAGCAATCCAGCGGCGAGCAGGAAGAGGGGACCTTAACCCGTCTGGATACCCGGCATTTGTTTGATGCAAATACCGTTTGGCTGGGGCTTAAACGCGGACAGCTGCAGCGCAACTACGTCTGGCGATTCATCGAGCTATGCAATGCAGGGCTATCCGTCGATGAAATTAAGCGCCAGGCGATGGAGCCAGATGAGGCGGTGATTGATTATCAGATTTAACTACAAAAGCCCGTGAGCGAACGGGCTTCTCTGACGTCGCTGAATGGCGGGTAGAAAGCTGCGTTACCTCAAGGTCTCCAGCCTCAGATCCTGCGTCGGCACCCGCGACAATATCGAACAAGACACCGCCCGGCCCGAATCCGCATAAATAAACTGAAATCCATTCTTCACCGAAAGAACATCTCGATTGGTAAACGTATAGAATTTATTACTCTGACTACGGCGGGCATCGGAAATATAAAAACTATTGTTTTCCCACAGCACGCTAACGTGCTGGAACAAATGAAATGTCACCTCCGCCCAGCCTCTGTCCGGGCAACGTAGCGTGACTTTCTCACCGGCTATTGTACTCAGTGGGATTACTAATAAAGCGGTTAGCGCTGCTTTCAGCAGTATCGGCATGGGCAAGTATGGGTCTCATTCTGATGTCGTTGCACGATAAGATACTTAACCCTGACGTTAACGAATTGGATCATAGAGACATTTTGCATAAGCAGACGGACATTCTCCCGTCGGCAGTATGGAAAAACCTGGTGTGGAGTGAAGCGCTCTACCTGGCGAATGGGATCGCAGAAAAGCAAAAAGCCTGCTTAGTTTCCTAAGCAGGCTTCTTAAATATGGCTCCTCTGACTGGACTCGAACCAGTGACATACGGATTAACAGTCCGCCGTTCTACCGACTGAACTACAGAGGAATCGTTTGAACGAGGCGAATATTAGCGATGCCGCTCAGCGTTGTCAAAGCCTGAATGGATAAATGCGATCGTTTGCTGAAATATTCCCCATTTCGCCGCTTATTCAGACGCAACCGGTTGTTTTATGCACTTTTCGCGTTCGGGGCGCGGGTATTTCCACAGCCAGCGGCCGGTGACCATACGCCAGTAAAATAACGCGGCGCGTACGGCCCAGTCGAAGAACATACCTAACCAAACGCCGACAACTCCCCATCCTAATACGATACCCAGGGTGTAACCCGCGACTACGCGGCAGCCCCACATGCCCAGCATCGATACCCACATAGCAAAACGTGCATCTCGCGCACCTTTAAAGCCTGCTGGTAACACCCAGGAGGCTGCCCATATCGGCATAAATGCTGCGTTGAGCCAAATCAGGATGACTATGACCTCTTTTACATCCTGATCGTGGGTATAAAATGAGGCCATCACCCCGGCGAAAGGAGCGGTTAACCAGGCAATTGCCGTCAGGCCGATCGTCGACAGCCAAAATACATGCCGTAGCTGGATTTCAGCCTGGGCAATCTGGCCATTTCCCAGACGCCTGCCGGTAATGATTGTCGACGCGGAACCTAAAGCATTCCCCGGTAAGTTGATAAGCGCGGCGATAGAAAATGCAATAAAGTTCCCGGCGATAACGCTGGTTCCCATGCCTGAAACAAACATCTGCGTCAAAAGTTTACCGCCATTGAACAGCACGGACTCGATACTTGCCGGAATGCCGATCCCCATCACCTCCCAGATAATGGCGAGATTGAGTGGCTTAAAATAGCTTTTGAAGGGAATTCGCAGCGCGGGGTTAAAACCAATCATCAGTACCCAGATGATGGCAATCGCCCCGATGTAGCGCGAAATGGTCAGTCCCAGGCCTGCTCCCACAAATCCCAGACCTTGCCAGGAAAAGATCCCGTAAATCAGGATGCTACTGATGATGATATTCAGGATGTTCATGCCGCCGTTAATCAACAACGGTATTTTTGTATTTCCGGCTCCACGTAGTGCGCCACTGCCAATCAGCGCAATGGCTGCCGCCGGGTAGCTGAGCACCGTCAGCTCCAGATAGGTGAGTGCCAAAGCTTTAACGTCTGGCGTTGCTTCACCTGCGACAACGTCAATAATCTGTTGACCAAAATAGTGAATGACAGCTGCCAGCACGGTAGCAAAAATTGTCATGATCACCAGTGATTGTCTGGCCGCGGCTCTGGCCCGTCGACGATCTCGTTTCCCGAGGCTAAATGCTACAACCACGGTGGTGCCCAGATCGATGGCGGCGAAAAATGCCATGATGACCATATTAAAGCTGTCGGCGAGTCCAACCCCGGCCATCGCTTCTTTTCCCAACCAGCTGACCAGGAAAGTACTCAGAACACCCATCAATAGCACACAGGTGTTTTCCAGAAAAATGGGGACAGCCAGCGGAGTGATTTCGCGCCAAAAGAGAACCTTATAACTCTTGCGTTTGGCATACCAGGGCGTGCGGGAAGCGACCTGGCGTAAGGCAGCGGAGACGTTCAAAGTGGACCTTAACGAAGAAAGTTGAAACCTCATTTCAAATGATGAGGGAGAATCAAAAAAGCTGCAAAGTTTTTTCTATTTAAAATGTCTGTAAATGCAACAAACTGTCGAGAGAAGCATCAATTGATTCGCATTTGAGGAAATGGAGTTTGACAAAATTTTTTTCGCCGCTAAGATAAGCCTCCACAACGATTCCTCTGTAGTTCAGTCGGTAGAACGGCGGACTGTTAATCCGTATGTCACTGGTTCGAGTCCAGTCAGAGGAGCCATATTTAAGAAGCCTGCTTAGGAAACTAAGCAGGCTTTTTGCTTTTTTGTTTCAAGCCTGATCGAGCGAAGCTACGCCGGAATCTTACGCCGGGAAATCCCCATGCTGACGCGCAACCAACGTCAGAATGGAATACAGCGCCACCGCCTGCTGGTGCTGATTAAAGATCTCCACCGACCACTCCACCACGCCGGTCGCTTTTTCTTCGGCATTGCGCTGACGTTTCACCGTTTTGCGTTTGCAGGTTAAACGCACCTGGATAGTGTCGCCCGGCTTAACCGGCTCGATAAAGCGCAGGTTTTCCATGCCATAGTTGGCAATCACCGGACCGACGCCCGCGTCAACAAACAGACCGGCTGCGGCGGAAATCAGGAAGTAACCGTGCACCACGCGCTCGCCGAAAATGGAATCGGCTGCTGCAATCTTGTCCATATGGGCGTAGAAGTGGTCACCGCTGAGGCAGGCAAAGTTAACGATATCCGCTTCGGTCAGTGTACGACGTGGCGTCAGCAGGCTGTCGCCCGGCTGGATCTCTTCGAAGTATTTACGGAACGGGTGAATACGATCTTCCTCCACCCGAGCGCCACGCACCCACTGTTGGCTTACCGCCGCGAGCATGGTTGGGCTGCCCTGAATGGCGGTGCGTTGCATGTAGTGTTTCACCGCGCGCAGCCCACCCAGCTCTTCACCGCCGCCTGCACGTCCAGGCCCACCGTGGACCAACTGTGGCAGCGGAGATCCGTGACCGGTCGATTCCATCGAGGACTCTTCGTTCAGCACCTGAATACGCCCGTGGGCGCGGGCCGCACCGAGGATAAACTCTCGCGCCAGTTCGCCGCTCGCCGTCACCAGCGTTCCTGCCAGACTGCCTTCACCGGCGCGCGCCAGCGTCATGGCATGCTCGGTATTTTGATACGGCATCAGCGTGGCGACCGGACCAAAGGCTTCAATTGCATGTACCGCGGCAATTTCATCCGGCTGCGGACAAAACAGCAGAGTTGGCGGGAAGAAAGCCCCAGCCGTGCTCAGATCTGCTTTTCCACCCAGCAGCACCTCACACCCGGCTTCAACCAGACGATTCACATTATCCTGCACGTCCTGACGCTGATCGTTATTCACCAGCGACCCCATCTTCACGCCTTCCTGCGCCGGATCGCCCACTACCACTTTTTGCAGACGGGTAATCAGCGCCTCGCTGACCGCTTTCACCTGCGCCTGTGGCACGATAATGCGGCGGATAGCGGTACATTTCTGCCCGGCTTTGGTCGTCATCTCGCGCACGACTTCACGTACAAACAATGCAAACTCAGGCTGTTCTGGGGTGACGTCATCACCCAGCACGCAGCAGTTGAGTGAATCCGCTTCCATGGTGAAAGGAACCGATTTAGCCACCAGATTGGGGTGCACGCGCAGCTGCTGTCCGGTATGAGCAGAACCGGTAAAGGTCACCACATCCTGGCTGTCGAGGTGATCGAGCAGGTCACCCGCGCCGCCGCAGATAAGGCTAATTGCGCCGTTCGGTACCAGGCCACTGTCGATAATCGCTTTCACCATTGCCTGAGTGAGCTGCGCGGTGGCGGTTGCAGGTTTGATAATGGCAGGCATCCCGGCAAGCCAGGTTGGCGCCAGCTTCTCTAACATACCCCAGCAGGGGAAGTTAAAGGCGTTGATATGCACCGCAACACCGGATTTGGAGGTCAGCACGTGGCGTGCGGCAAAACCGCCCTGTTTGGACAGCGGGATCAGTTCGTCTTCCGGCCACAGCGTATCGTCCGGCAGCTCGCGGCCACCGAGACTGGCATAAGTGAAAAGCGTGCCAATACCGCCTTCGATATCGACCCAGCTGTCACCGCGCGTTGCTCCGGTTTGCGCGGATATGGCATAGAAATCGGCTTTCAGTTCCATTAAATGCTTCGCCACCGCTTTTAGCATCGCGCTGCGCTCAATAAAACTCATTGCCTGTAACGCTTTGCCGCCGTGCTCAATAGCAAAGCGGCGCGCCTGCGCCATATCCAGTCCAACGCTTGTCACTTCCCAAAGCGCTTCACCGGTAAGGGCGTGGTGGATGGTGCGGGTGCGGCCCCGGCCTGTCTGCCAGGCACCGGATAAATAACTGGCTAACTGCTGCATCGTTAATCTCCAGATGTGTTCCGTAATATCTCTTTAAATAGTTCTTTTATGAATCACAAAATGCAAGTGGGATTTTAATAATTTGTTAACAATGAGATCGCGAACACTTTACCTTTATTGGTTATCTATCTGTTATTAATGAATAAACAAAAACCATTTGCGACAAGTATCGCAAAATCAGCAAACAAAATTTGTGGTTTTATTTAACCAAGATGTAACTTTTATAAAACAAAGTGATTCGCAAATATTGATTTGTTGAAATTATCGGAATCATAAGGTGATGACGTGACAGAAGAACAACGCTTTGACCAGCGCATCGCGCAGGAAACGGCCATCGAGCCGCAGGACTGGATGCCGGACGCATACCGTAAGACGCTGATCCGCCAGATTGGCCAGCATGCGCACTCGGAAATTGTCGGCATGTTACCGGAAGGCAACTGGATAACCCGCGCACCCACGCTGCGGCGTAAGGCCATTCTGCTCGCAAAAGTACAGGACGAGGCCGGACACGGTCTGTACCTCTACAGCGCGGCGGAAACACTGGGCTGCGCGCGTGAAGATCTGTACCAGAAGATGCTCGACGGCCAGATGAAATACTCCTCCATCTTCAACTACCCAACCCTGAGCTGGGCGGATATCGGTGTGATCGGCTGGCTGGTCGATGGCGCGGCGATTGTTAACCAGGTGGCGCTGTGTCGTACCTCCTACGGCCCGTATGCCAGGGCGATGGTCAAAATCTGCAAAGAAGAGAGCTTCCATCAGCGTCAGGGCTTCGAAGCGTGTATGGCGCTGGCTACCGGTAGCGAGGATCAGCGTCAGATGCTGCAGGACGCCATCAACCGTTTCTGGTGGCCTGCACTAATGATGTTTGGCCCGAACGACGACAACTCACCGAACAGCGCCCGCAGCATGGCGTGGAAAATCAAACTGCACTCCAACGACGAACTGCGTCAGCGCTTTGTTGATAACACGGTCCCGCAGGTAGAAATTCTCGGTATGACCGTGCCGGACGCCGACCTACAGCTTGATGAAGCGACGGGGAAATATCGATTCGGTGAGATCGACTGGCAGGAATTTAATGAGGTCATCAACGGTCGTGGTGTCTGCAACCACGAACGTCTGGGCGCAAAGCGTAAGGCCTGGGAAGAAGGGGCATGGGTGCGCGAGGCCGCACTGGCGCACGCCGAAAAGCAACAGGCCCGCGACGCGGCGTAAGGAGAGAGTCATGAGCAAAACATACTGGCCGTTATACGAAGTTTTTGTCCGCAGCAAACAGGGGTTATCACACCGTCACGTTGGCAGTCTGCATGCCGCCGATGACCAGATGGCGCTGGAAAATGCCCGCGATGCCTATACACGCCGCAGCGAAGGCTGCTCCATCTGGGTGGTGAAAGCCAGCGAAATTGTTGCGTCACAGCCGGAAGAACGCGGTGAGTTTTTTGACCCGGCGGAGAGCAAAGTCTATCGCCATCCCACGTTCTACACCGTGCCGGACGGCATGGAACATATGTGAGGCAACGATGAATAACCTGAATCCCGTTGCAACCTATGCCCTGCGTCTGGGCGATAACGGCCTGGTGCTGGCTCAGCGTCTGGGTGCCTGGTGCGGTCATGCGCCGGAGCTGGAGATTGATCTGGCGCTGGCTAATATCGGCCTCGACCTGCTGGGGCAGGCGCGCAATTTCCTCAGCTACGCCGCCGAACTGGCGGGTAGCGGCGACGAAGACACACTGGCTTTTGGTCGTGACGAGCGTCAGTTCCGCAATCTGTTGCTGGTGGAACAGCCTAACGGCAACTTTGCCGACACGATCGCTCGCCAGTTCTTTATCGACGTCTGGCATGTGGCGCTGTTCACTCGTTTGGTTAACAGCCGCGATAAGCAGATTGCCGCTATCGCTGCCAAAGGACTGAAAGAAGTGCGTTATCACCTGCGCTTCAGCCGCGGCTGGCTGGAACGACTGGGGAATGGTACTGATTACTCCGCGCAACTGATGCAGAAGGCGGTGGACAATCTGTGGCGTTACACCGGCGAATTGTTCCTTGCCGACGAACTGGAGCTCGCTCTGGCCAGGCAGGGTATTGCCGTCGATCCGCGCGAACTGCAAACCGAATGGCAAACGACGGTACACACTGCGCTGATTGATTCTGGTTTACAGGTTCCGCAAGAGGCGGCGTTTCGCAACGGCGGTAAGCAGGGGCTACACAGCGAACATCTCGGGCCGATGTTGGCCGAGATGCAGTACTTGCAGCGTGCGTATCCTGGGCAGCAGTGGTAGCAGGAGGTGGCTATGCAACGTCTTACCGCGATCGCACCGCCAGAGGTGCACACCGTTTGGGGGCTGTTAAGTGCGATTTCCGATCCGGAAGTGCCGGTGCTGACCATCACCGATCTCGGCATGGTACGCAGCGTTGAGCGCTGCGGCGACGGCTGGGTAATCGGCTTTACGCCGACGTACTCCGGCTGCCCGGCCACCGAGCATCTACTGGGTGAAATTCGCATGGTGATGGCGGAGCACGGCTATACGCCAGTACATATCGTCCTGCAGCTTGACCCACCGTGGACCACTGACTGGATGAGCCCGGACGCCCGCGAACGCCTGCGCCAGTATGGTATCAGCCCGCCGCAGGCCCATGCCTGTCATGCCGAAATGCCAACTGACGTACAGTGCCCGCGCTGCGCCAGCACCCATACCTCGCTGATTAGCGAATTCGGATCCACGGCCTGTAAAGCGTTGTATCGCTGCGACAGTTGCCGTGAACCCTTTGATTACTTTAAATGCATCTGAGGTTGCGATGACAACATTTCATTCGCTTACCGTGGCCAACGTCGAAGCGGAAACGCGCGATGCGGTGACCATCACTTTCACCATTCCCGACGCGCTGCGTAATGACTACGCCTTCCGACCGGGCCAGCATTTGACGCTGAAAGCTCACCTCGGTGGAGAAGAGCTGCGTCGGTGTTACTCCATTTGTCGCAGCCGCTCGCCGTCGGAAATTAGCGTCGCGGTTAAAGCTATCGACGGTGGGCGTTTCTCCCGCTATGCCCAGCAGGATATCCAGCAGGGTATGGCGCTGGAGGTGATGGTGCCGCAGGGGCACTTCGGCTACCAGCCGCAGGCCGAGCGCGAAGCCGAATATCTGGCGATTGCCGCCGGGTCCGGCATTACGCCGATGATGGCGATTATTGAAGCGACGCTGACGACCGAACCGGCCAGCCAGTTCACCCTGATCTACGGCAACCGCAGCAGCCACAGCATGATGTTCCGTCAGGCGCTGGCCGATCTGAAAGACCGCTATCCGCAGCGTTTACAGGTGGTGCACCTGTTCAGTCAGGAGTCGATGGACAGCGATCTGCTACAGGGTCGTATCGACGGCGACAAACTGCGTGCGCTGGGCAAAAACCTGCTCGATTTCAGCCGCTTTGACGACGCCTTTATCTGTGGCCCATCGGCAATGATGGATGAAGCCGAAGTGGCACTGCGCGAACTGGGCATAGCGGAAAAATCCATTCACCTTGAGCGTTTCAATACGCCGGGGACCAGCGTGAAACGCGCCACCGGCGTGCAGGCGGAAGGCCGCACGGTCACCCTTCGTCAGGATGGGCGCGATCGCCTGATTTCACTGAATGCGGAAGATGACAGCATTCTCGACGCCGCGCTGCGCCAGGGCGCTGACCTGCCGTTCGCCTGTAAAGGCGGCGTGTGCGCCACCTGCAAATGCAAGGTGGTCAGCGGCGAGGTGGCGATGGCCGCCAACTACAGCCTTGAAGCCGATGAACTGGCGGCGGGCTATGTGCTGAGCTGCCAGGCGCTGCCAACCAGCGGTGACGTAGTGGTCGACTTCGATGCGCGGGGGATGGCATGAGCGAACTGCTGATTTCCCGTCACGACCGTGTACTGCAACTGACCCTGAACCGTCCGCAGGCGCGTAACGCCCTGAACAATGCGCTGCTAACGCAGATTGCTGATGCGCTGGAAAGCGCGGCGGCGGACGCCAGCATCAGCGTTTGCGTGATTGGCGGCAACCCGCGCTATTTCGCCGCCGGGGCCGATCTTAATGAAATGGCGGAAAAAGATCTGCCCGCCACTTTCGACGATATTCGTCCTCGCCTGTGGGCACGTATTGATGCCTTCAACAAGCCGTTGATCGCGGTGGTTAACGGTTACGCGCTGGGAGCCGGGTGCGAGCTGGCTCTGCTGTGCGACTTGGTGATTGCCGGGGATAACGCCCGCTTTGGTCTGCCGGAGATTACTCTCGGCACCATGCCAGGGGCGGGCGGTACGCAGCGGCTTATCCGTTGTGTTGGCAAAGCGCTGGCCAGCCGAATGGTGCTGAGCGGTGAAAGCATTGATGCCGAACGAGCGCAACAGGCCGGGCTGGTGAGTGACATTCACCCGGCGAACCTCTCCGATGAATACGCGCTCAAGCTGGCGGCGACCATCGCCCGTCACTCACCGCTGGCGCTGCGGGCGGCAAAACAGTCTCTACGCGCTGCGCAAGAAGTGGGTCTCCAGGCCGGTCTGGTGCAGGAACGTCAGCTGTTTACGCTGCTGAGCGGCACCGAAGATCGTCGTGAAGGCGTCAGCGCCTTTTTAGAAAAACGCACACCGGAATTTAAAGGACGCTAATCGTGGACGCATTTATTCTCAGCGAAGTGGAGCAGGGCGTGATGACTATCACCCTGAACCGCCCGGACCGACTCAACAGCTTTAACGACGTGATGCACCAGCAGCTTGCCGATTGCCTGAAACAGGCCGAGCGCGACGACACCATTCGTTGCCTGCTGATCACCGGCGCCGGACGCGGATTTTGCGCCGGACAGGATCTGAACGACCGTAACGTTGACCCGAGCGGCCCCGCGCCGGATCTGGGCATGTCGGTGGAACGCTTCTACAACCCGCTGGTGCGCCGCTTAGCCGCGCTGCCGAAGCCGGTTATCTGCGCCGTCAACGGCGTTGCCGCTGGTGCTGGTGCCACGCTGGCAATGGGCTGCGACATCGTCCTCGCCGCGCGCTCGGCGAAGTTTGTCATGGCCTTCAGCAAGCTCGGTCTGGTGCCGGACTGCGGCGGAAGCTGGGTGCTGCCGCGCGTAGCCGGTCGCGCTCGTGCCGTGGGTTTGCTGATGCTTGGCGATAACCTCAGCGCCGAACAGGCCGCGCAGTGGGGCATGATCTGGCAAGTGGTCGACGATGCCGAGTTGAAAGATACCGCGTTGACCATGGCGCGCCATTTCGCGACGCAGCCGACCTATGGCCTGGGGCTGATTAAGAAAGCCTTGCAGCTTTCCGAAACCAACACGCTGGATCAGCAGCTTGAGCTTGAGCGCGACTACCAGCGCATGGCCGGTCGCAGCGACGACTATCGCGAAGGGGTCAGCGCCTTCCTCGCCAAACGTCCACCACAGTTCAGCGGGAAATAAGCCATGACGCAAACTCTTCACCGCGTTGCCGTGATCGGCGGCGGAACAATGGGTGCAGGCATTGCCGAGGTGGCTGCCAGCGCCGGACATTCGGTCCTGCTGTATGACATTTCCGCTGAGGCGATTACTCGCGCCATTGAGGGTATTCGCCAGCGACTTGACGTTCGTGTTGGTCGTGGAAAAATCAGTGCGGAACAGGCTAGTGAGCTGCTGGCACGGATCGCCCCCGCGACTGAACTGAATCAGCTTGCCGATGCACAACTGGTGATTGAAGCCGCTTCCGAGCGGCTGGAAATTAAAAAAGCGCTGTTTAGTCAGTTGGCGGAGATCTGTTTGCCGTCAACGCTGCTGACCAGTAATACCTCGTCGATCTCAATTACCGCAATTGCGGCGGGAGTGAAGCATCCGGAACGTGTGGCGGGGCTGCATTTCTTTAACCCGGCACCGGTGATGAAACTGGTGGAAGTGGTGAGCGGGCTTGCCACCTCAACCGAGGTAGTCGAGCAGCTTTGCCAGTGCGTGACTGCCTGGGGCAAGCAGCCGGTGCGCTGCCGCTCAACGCCGGGTTTTATCGTCAACCGTGTGGCGCGTCCGTACTACGCTGAAGCCTGGCGCGCGCTGGAAGAACAGGTTGCGTCAGCGGAAGTGATTGATGCGGCGCTGCGTGATGGCGGCGGCTTCCCGATGGGACCGCTGGCGCTGACCGACTTGATTGGTCAGGACGTCAACTTTGCCGTGACCTGTTCGGTGTTTAACGCCTTCTGGCAGGACCGCCGTTTTCTACCGTCTTTGCTGCAACAGGAGCTCGCTCTGGCGGGGCGTCTGGGAAAGAAGAGCGGCCACGGCGTCTATCGCTGGCCTGCTGAAGTATCGCCTGAACTGGCTATTGCAGCGGTAGCGCCTGAAAATGCAGCAAAAAATATCAAGAGTGACGTTGTCACTGAACTGGATGATGTGCTGCTCCTTGAAACTACCGGTGAAACCGCGCTGGCCTTAAGCGTGCGGCACCAGCGCCCGGTGGTGGTGTATGACCATGCTGCGGGCGACACCGTCGTGCTGGCAAGCGCACCAACCAACCCGGCTTCAGCCACCGACAAAGCGGTGTACTACTTCCAGCAGCAGGGCAAAAAAGTGCTGCGTATTGCCGACTACCCAGGGCTGCTGGTATGGCGCACGGTAGCGATGCTGGTGAACGAAGCGCTGGATACGCTGCAAAAAGGAGTCGCCAGCGCCGAGGATATCGATGCCGCCATGCGCTTGGGGGTCAACTACCCGCACGGGCCGCTGGCCTGGGGCGAATCGCTAGGCTGGGGACGTGTGCTTCGTCTGCTGGAAAATCTACAACAGCACTACGGCGAAGAACGCTATCGCCCGAGTGCGCTGCTGCGCCAGAAAGCGCTGATGGAGATGTGTCATGAGTAACGAAGCCTGGCGCAACGCCCGCGCCATGTATGTGAAAGACACCTGCGCGCAGGCGCTGGGGATTGAAATTATTGAGATGGACGACGGTTATTCGCAGATGACTATGACCGTGTCGCCGTCGCAGCTGAATGGCCATCAGACCTGTCACGGCGGGCAACTGTTTTCACTGGCGGATACTGCCTTTGCTTACGCCTGCAACAGTCAGGGACTGGCGGCAGTAGCCTCAGCGGCCAGTATCGACTTTCTGCGTCCGGCCTTTGCAGGTGACAAACTGACCGCCACCGCGCGGGTCAAGCAGCAAGGCAAACTCACTGGCGTTTACGACATTGAAATTGTCAATCAGCAACACAAAACCGTGGCTCTGTTTCGCGGCAAATCCCACCGCATCGGTGGCACGATTACAGGAGAAGTCTAATGCGTGACGCATTTATTTGTGACGGTATTCGTACCCCGATTGGTCGCTACGGCGGGGCGCTGGCAGGCGTGCGTGCCGACGATCTGGCGGCCATCCCGTTGCGTGAATTACTCAACCGCAACCCACGCCTGGATCCCAGTGCTATTGACGATGTGATCTTCGGTTGCGCCAACCAGGCGGGCGAGGATAACCGCAACGTGGCGCATATGGCGACCCTGCTGGCGGGTTATCCGCACAGCGTTGCCGGCACGACCATCAACCGTCTGTGCGGCTCCGGGCTTGATGCGATCGGCTTCGCTGCTCGCACGATCAAAGCCGGTGATGCCGACCTGCTGATCGCTGGTGGTGTTGAGTCAATGTCACGCGCGCCGTTTGTAATGGGCAAAGCCACCGCGCCGTTTCAGCGTCAGGCCGAGATGTTTGATACCACCATTGGCTGGCGTTTTGTGAACCCGCTCATGCAGCAACAATTCGGAACTGACAGCATGCCGGAAACGGCGGAGAATGTAGCTGAATTGTTAAATATAAGCCGAGAGGACCAGGACGCCTTTGCGTATCGCAGCCAGCAGCGCACGGCGAAAGCCCAGCGTGACGGCATTCTGGCGCAGGAAATTGTGCCGGTACAAATCATTGGCAAGAAAGGGGCAGTTAGCGCAGTACGTGAAGATGAACATCCGCGTGCAGAAACCACGCTGGAGCAACTCGCACAACTGAAAACACCGTTTCGTAAGAACGGCGTGGTCACCGCAGGCAATGCCTCTGGGGTGAACGACGGCGCGGCAGCAATGATCGTAGCCAGCGAGCAACACATAAAGGCCCAGGGACTAACGCCGCGTGCACGCATTGTCGCGATGGCGACGGCGGGCGTGGAGCCGAAGTTTATGGGGCTTGGGCCAGTTCCTGCGGTACGAAAAGTGCTGGAGCGCGCCGGGCTGAATATCAACGATATGGATGTGATTGAGCTGAATGAAGCCTTTGCCGCCCAGGCGTTGGGTGTGATGAGACAGCTTGGACTGGCAGATGACGCAGAACACGTGAATCCCAATGGGGGGGCTATCGCTTTAGGTCACCCGCTGGGGATGAGCGGTGTGCGGTTAGCGCTGGCTGCAACGCTGGAGCTGGAACGACGCAATGGACGTTATGCGCTGTGTACGATGTGTATTGGCGTGGGTCAGGGCATTGCCATGATCCTTGAGCGAGTGTGAGCTAATTGACCTGCGAGTGCCCTACAAAATGACAACGACAACAACAAAATTAGATCCGATTGAAACCGCATCGCGTGACGAATTACAGGCTTTGCAAACCAAGCGCCTGAAATGGACGTTAAAACACGCCTATGAAAATGTCCCGATGTACCGCCGTAAGTTCGACGCGGCGGGGGTTCACCCGGATGATTTCCGTGAGCTGAGCGATCTGAGCAAGTTTCCCTGCACCACCAAGCAGGACCTGCGTGACAACTATCCCTTCGACACCTTCGCGGTACCGATGGAGCAGGTGGTGCGTATCCATGCATCATCCGGCACCACGGGTAAACCGACGGTGGTGGGCTATACGCAAAATGATATCGATACCTGGGCTAACATCGTCGCCCGCTCGCTGCGTGCCGCAGGCGGTACCGCGAAAGATAAAATCCACGTCGCTTATGGCTATGGCCTTTTCACCGGCGGACTGGGCGCGCACTACGGCGCGGAACGCCTGGGGGCAACGGTCATCCCGATGTCCGGCGGTCAAACCGAGAAACAGGCGCAGCTGATTCGCGATTTCAAACCTGACATGATTATGGTCACGCCATCCTACTGTCTGAACCTGATTGAAGAGCTGGAGCGCCAGATGGGCGGTGACGCACGGGGTTGTTCGCTGCGTACCGGTGTCTTTGGCGCAGAGCCGTGGACAACGGGGATGCGCGCGGAGATCGAACGTCGCCTGGGTATTACGGCGCTGGATATTTATGGCCTCTCGGAAGTGATGGGGCCGGGCGTGGCGATGGAGTGCATCGAAACGGGTGATGGTCCGACAATATGGGAGGATCATTTCTTCCCGGAAGTGGTCAATCCGGATGACGGTACGCCACTGGCCGACGGCGAGCACGGCGAACTGCTGTTCACCACGCTGACGAAAGAAGCGCTACCGGTCATTCGTTATCGTACCCGCGACCTGACGCGCCTGCTGCCGGGTACCGCGCGCACGATGCGTCGTATGGATCGCATTAGCGGGCGCAGCGACGATATGCTGATTATTCGCGGCGTCAACGTCTTCCCATCGCAGGTGGAAGAAGAGATCCTCAAGATTGAACATCTGGCTCCGCATTACCAGTTGGAAGTGGATCGCCGAGGGCATCTTGATTCGCTTTCGGTACGCGTGGAGCTTAAAGAGAGTAGCCTGGTGCTAAGCCATGAGCAGCGCTGCCAGATTTGCCATCATTTGCGTCATCGTATTAAGTCGATGGTCGGTATTTCAACGGACGTAAGCATTGTTAACTGCGGCAGCATTCCGCGCTCAGAAGGAAAGGCGTGCCGGGTGTTCGACCTGCGCAAAGTTGCCGCCAACGGTTAAGACTCGTAGGCCTGATAAGCGCAGCGCCACCAGGCGAGAGCGCACAAGTTGCCGGATGGCGGCGTTGCCTTATCCGGCCTACAAATTCCTGCCATATCGCGGAAATTATCCTGTGCTATGATTCAAAAAGGACAAAAAAGACAACAGTATGAATCATATGGAAAAACTCGATAGTTTTATTCAGCAGGCGGTAACCGCAATGCCGGTCAGCGGCACCTCTCTTATCGCCTCGCTTTACGGGGACTGTTTATCGCAACGCGGTGGAGAAGTCTGGCTCGGTAGCGTTGCCGCGCTGCTGGAAGGGCTTGGCTTCGGTGAACGTTTTGTACGTACCGCGCTGTTTCGCCTTAATAAAGAAGAATGGCTGGACGTAGTACGTATCGGCCGCCGCAGTTTCTACCGCCTGAGTGATAAAGGGCTACGCTTGACGCGCCGCGCCGAGAGCAAAATCTACCGTGCCAGCGCCCCTGAGTGGGACGGTACCTGGCTGCTGCTGCTGTCGGAGGGGCTGGAGAAAAATACCCTGGCCGAAGTTAAAAAGCAGCTGTTATGGCAAGGTTTTGGCGTACTGGCGCCGAGTCTGCTGGCGTCGCCATCGCAAAAGCTGGCGGACGTACAGTCGCTGCTTCATGAAGCTGGGGTAGCGGAAAACGTCATCGTTTTTGAGGCGCATTCGCCGTTGGCACTCTCCCGCGCTGCGCTGCGTGAGCGGGTAGAAGGGTGCTGGCACTTAACCGAACAAAATGCCATGTACGAGGCGTTTATCACGCTGTTCCGTCCGTTGTTACCGCTACTGCGTGACGCCGGGCCGGACGAACTTACGCCAGAGCGCTGCTTCCAGATCCGCCTGTTGCTCATTCACTTCTATCGTCGGGTTGTGCTCAAAGATCCGCTGTTGCCGGAAGAATTGTTGCCTGCTCACTGGCTGGGTCAGACGGCGCGTCAGCTGTGCATTAATATTTATCAACGTGTTGCGCCCGGCGCCCAGGTTTTCGTCAGCGAAAAAGGCGAGAGCTCGGTGGGGGAACTGCCCGCGCCGGGTCCGCTCTATTATCAACGCTTCGGCGGATTAGCCGAGGTGTAACAGGAGAAGCCATGCCGATTTACCAGATTGACGGGATGATCCCGGTAGTTCCTGCAGAAAGCTATGTTCACCCAACCGCAGTGCTGATTGGCGATGTCATTCTCGGCAAAGGTGTTTATGTTGGTCCCAACGCCAGCCTGCGCGGAGATTTTGGGCGTATCGTGGTTAAAGATGGGGCGAATATCCAGGATAACTGCGTGATGCACGGATTTCCCGGCCAGGATACGGTGGTGGAAGAGGACGGACATATCGGCCACGGCGCGATTCTGCACGGCTGTGTGATTGGGCGTAACGCGCTGATCGGCATGAGCGCGGTGATTATCGATGGCGCGATCATCGGTGAAAACAGTATCGTTGGTGCTTCGGCGTTTGTGAAAGCGCGCGCTGAGATGCCCGCCAACCATCTGATTGTCGGCAGCCCGGCGAAAGCGATTCGCATGTTAACTGAGCAGGAACTGGTGTGGAAAAAACAGGGCACTCGCGAGTATCAGGTGCTGGTGGGGCGCTGTCAGCAGACGCTTGCAGAAGTGGAGCCGCTGACTGCGGTAGAACCCGACAGAAAGCGGCTGGAGTTTGATGAGAATTTGCAACCTAAGTCAGCGAGTTAGCGATTCTACGCAATACCCGGTGTCAGAACTGATAGCTGGCGGTAACGCTGACGTTGCGCGGCTCACCATAAACGATAGAACCGTCGATATTCGTGTCGTAGGTTTTATCGAACAGGTTATTAAGGTTACCCTGCACTGAGAAGTTTTTTGTTACCTGGTAGCGGGTGAACAAATCTACCAGGGCGTAGCTTCCCTGTTCCGCGCGGAATGTGCCATAAGGCGTGACCGTATCGCTGTAAACACGATTCTGCCAGTTAACTCCACCGCCGACGGTCAGTTCCGGCATGGCTGGCAGGCGATAACGGGTAAACAGTTTGACCGTGGTCCGCGGCAGATTCGGGTTTACTGCATTGCCTTCGTTGTCTTCAGCAACATAGCGTGTCGCACCAAACGTCATCTGCCAGTTATCGGTGATCGCACCGTTAATTTCGAATTCGACCCCTTTGCTGACCGTACCATCCATCGCTTTAAAGGCCGTGTCGCCATTGCTACCGGCGATTGGCACGCCGGTTGATTGCGCTACGTTATCCTGTTCAATGCGGAACACCGCGAGCGTGGTGGTTAAACGGCTGTTCATCCAGTCGGACTTCAGGCCAAGCTCATAGTTGTTGCCGGTGATCGGAGAGAGATATTTACCGGAACTGTCGCGCTTGTTCTGCGGCTGGAAGATTGAGGTATAGCTGGCGTAGGTAGACCAGTTATCGTCAATGTCATAGACCAGACCCGCATACGGCGTGGTGTGGTTTTGCTCCATGCTGTAGGTCAGGGTGTCGATACGCCAGTTGGTGTAACGTGCGCCAACAATCAAATGCAGTGGGTCGGCCAGCGAAATACGCGTTGCGGCGTACAGCGATTTCATGTGCGTGGTATCGTCCTGAGCTAATGACTGCGGGTTCCAGTTGGTTTCCGGGAAGTTACCATCGTAGGTATAGAAGCTGCCGATTTCGTTGGGGAAAACGTTCGCCCACGAGCTTTCATAACGGTTATTCTGTTTACTGTAGCTGCCGCCCAGCATCAGATTATGCTGACGACCAAACAGATCGTAACCGCCGTCGGCAAATAGATCGACAGCATCCACTTTACGTTTGCCGCTGTTCCAGCCGGTTCCTCCGACGTAGTCATATCCTGGACCATAGTTACCATATGGGCCAATCAGCGTGCCGTCGGCCTTATTAACATAGGCATCGACGTACATCATTTTACTGTCGAACTTGACCTCGGAGTGGGTGGCGTTCATGGTCGCCTGCCAGGTATCGGCAAAACGTTGTTTGATGGTGACAAACACTTTGTTGAAGTCTTTATCGTTGTAAGCCCAGTCCGGTGCAGTGCTGCGCGAACGGTCGTAGCTGTTTTTACTGCCATCGGTATTCCAGCGCGGCAATCCACCCCAGGTTGGGCTGTTGATATCAATGCGCTGATATTCATAGCCCGCAGACAGGCTGGTGGTGTCACCCAAATCGGCATCGACAATCCCGGAGAAGAACATTTTTTCGCTATTGTAGCGATCAAGCCAGGAGTCGTTATTCTGGTAACCCGCCACGATGCGACCGCGCACGTTGCCGTCTGCTGTAAGCGGGCTTTGCAGATCGGTCACATAGCGTTGTTTGTTCCAACTGCCATATTCCGCTGAAACATTACCGGTGAACTCGCGGCTGGTGGCATGCTTACGGATCATGTTAATGGAGGCTGAAGGGTTACCCGTCCCGGTCATTAGCCCGTTTGCGCCACGGACCACTTCGACACGCTCAAAAAGGGCGGTGTCAGAAAGGGCGTCACCGAGATTCCAGCGGGATTCAAAATAGGTCGGGATCCCATCGACCATATAGTTATCAATCTGAAATCCGCGCGAGTAATAGCTGCTGCGATCTGAATCCGCCTGGCTTTTGCTTATCCCCAACGTGTTATCCATCACATCGCCCAGCGTTTGCAACTGCTGATCTTCCATGCGCTGCTGGCTGACAATGCTGACTGATTGCGGGATATCGCGCTGTGTCATCTGCATTTTTGTTCCAGCGGTCGTCGATTTAACGCTGTAATCCTGCTCCTCACTGGATGCGGCTGGAGCAGAACCCTCCACGATCACTGTCTCTTCAGCAGGGGCTGCGAGGCTGGTGGAAGGTAAAAGCGCTAGCGTGATGCATGCTGCCAGCAAAGAAGGGGCAAGGCCCGGTTGGCGTTGAACATTCCCGTTGAGTGTTGTGAAAGACATCGAAAAGTCCTTGATAATTATTAATATTAAGTTCAAATCACCGGTAGTTGTGATGAACCCTTTGGTTGTAAATTATTAAATGCGCATGTAAATACAAATGCGAAATATACGCATTAGCACTCAATGTGTAAACAGATGCTACGGCATAAATGAAATATTGTTTCAGTACTATGCTTGAGCAATAGCGCAGGGAAATGGTTATAAGAGCAGCACTGACTGGGGTTTTCGCTTAAAAAATCGAGGGTTAAAGTTGAAAGAGCGTGAGTAACTCGCTCATACTCTATACTCGCAGAGTTACCCGGCGTAGCATGGCAAAACGCTTGGGCTGATAATGAAAAAGGAAAACGTCGTGGCAGAAGAAACTATATTCAGCAAAATTATTCGTCGTGAGATTCCGTCGGATATCGTATACCAGGACGAACTGGTCACTGCGTTTCGTGATATTTCCCCTCAGGCACCAACGCATATCCTGATCATTCCTAACATTCTGATCCCAACTGTCAATGATGTGACGGCGGAACATGAACAGGCATTGGGCCGCATGATCACCGTTGCGGCGAAAATTGCTGAGCAGGAAGGCATTGCTGCAGATGGGTACCGCTTAATCATGAACACCAACCGCCACGGGGGGCAGGAGGTGTATCACATTCATATGCACCTGCTGGGTGGACGTGCGCTTGGCCCAATGCTTGCGCATAAAGGTCTGTAAGCATGACCAGAGGATGCATTGCGCTTTCACTGGGCTTGTTGTTGCTGGCGGGTTGTCGAACACATCCTGAAATCCCGGTAAGTGATGAACAGTCGCTGGTGATGGAATCAACAATTCTGGCGGCGGGTATTACAGCAGAGCAGCCCACGTTAACAACGTCTGATATTCAGGCTTCGGCATCCTCTCGACTCTATAACGAAAGACAAGAACCCGTTACCGTTCATTATCGGTTTTACTGGTATGACGCCAGAGGGCTGGAAATGCACCCTCTGGAAGCGCCACGCAGTGTGACTATTCCGGCTCATTCGTCGGTGACGCTGTACGGCAGCGCCAATTTTCTGGGGGCGCACAAGGTTAGACTTTATCTTTATTTGTAAGGGGTGAATCTTGATGAACAAAATGAATCGCTACGCATTGATTGCCGCGCTGGCGATGTTTCTCTCAGGCTGTGTGGTGCAACGTGAGCCCGCGCCGGTAGAGGAAGTGAAGCCGGTACCGGAACAGCCTGCGCAGCCGCAACAGCCGGTGCCGGTTGTGCCAACGGTGCCAAGCATACCGCAGCAGCCGGGTCCAATTGAGCACGAGGACCAAACAGCGCAGCCTACGCCACGTCAACGTCACTATGACTGGAACGGGGCTATGCAGCCGATGGTCGGCAAAATGCTGCAGGCAGACGGCGTCAAAGCGGGCGGCGTTCTGCTGGTTGATAGCGTGAATAACCGCACCAACGGCTCGTTGAACGCGGGTGAAGCCACCGAAACCTTACGTAACGCGCTGGCGAATAACGGTAAGTTTACGCTGATTTCTGCCCAACAGCTGGCTGTCGCCAAACAGCAGTTAGGTCTGTCGCCGAATGACAGTCTGGGAACGCGCAGTAAAGCGATTGGTATCGCCCGTAACGTTGGCGCGCAGTATGTGCTTTATTCCAGCGCATCCGGCAACGTCAATTCGCCTGCGCTGCAAATGCAATTAATGCTGGTACAAACTGGCGAGATAATCTGGTCAGGTAAAGGTGCCGTTCAGCAACAATAACAGACTCACGCGCGGCGAAGTGTTGTCGCGCTATTTCCCGCAGTATCATCCCGTCGCAACCAGCCAAACCGGCCTGAGCGGCGGGAGCTGCATCATTGAACACCGTTCCCACCGACTGGTACTGCGCTGCCATCACGACCCTGACGCGCCGGAATCTCATTTCTTACGCCAATATCATGCGCTAAAACACCTGCCAGAAAGCCTTGCGCCACGTCCTCACTTTTATACGCGTGGGTGGATGGCAGTCGAGTTTTTTCACGGTAAGGTAGAATCCAGATTACCGGACGCCGACGAACTCGCAGGCTTACTGTATCATCTGCACCAGCAACCCCGATTGGGCTGGCGAATCAACCTGCTTCCGCTACTTGAACAGTACTGGCAGTGTGGCGATCCGGCGCGTCGTACACCATGCTGGCTGCGCGCGCTGAAGCGGCTAAGGAAACGAGGTGAGCCTCGACCTTTGCGCCTGGGGCCGCTGCATATGGATGTTCACGGTGACAACATCGTACGTACGGCATCAGGGCTGCGGCTGATTGACTGGGAATACGCCGGAGACGGTGATATTGCCCTGGAGCTGGCGGCAGTATGGGTTAGCGATGAATCCCAGCACCAACAGTTGGTTAGCACCTACGCCCAACGAGCGCACATTGAGCCAGACGTTTTGTGGCGACAGGTCAGACAATGGCAACCCTGGATAATGATGCTGAAGGCGGGGTGGTTTGAGTATCGCTGGCGGCAAACCGGCGATCGACAATTTATCAGGCTGGCCGATGAAACCTGGCGGCAGCTAACAATGAAAGGATAAGGAGAGCAGTGTGGGCCCAGTAATGTTGGATGTCGAAGGGTATGAGCTGGACGCTGAAGAGCGTGAGATTCTGGCACATCCGCTGGTAGGTGGGTTGATCCTCTTTACCCGAAATTATCATGACCCGGAACAGCTGCGTGAATTAGTGCGTCAGATCCGGGCTGCGTCACGTAACCATCTGGTGGTGGCGGTAGATCAGGAAGGCGGACGCGTACAGCGTTTTCGTGAGGGCTTTACCCGCCTGCCTGCAGCTCAATCCTTTGCTGCGTTGCACGGTCTGGAAGAGGGCGGCAAACTGGCTCAGGACGCTGGGTGGTTGATGGCCAGCGAAATGATCGCGATGGACATTGATATCAGCTTTGCACCCGTGCTGGATGTGGGCCATATCAGCGCGGCAATCGGCGAGCGTTCTTACCATGCCGATCCGCTAAAAGCGCTGGCGATGGCGACCCGCTTCATTGACGGGATGCATGCTGCTGGCATGAAAACGACTGGTAAACATTTCCCAGGACATGGGGCGGTGACGGCGGATTCACACAAAGAAACCCCAACCGATCCACGCCCAGAAGCCGAGATTCGTGCGAAAGATATGTCCGTGTTCCAGACGTTGATTACGGAAAACAAACTGGATGCCATTATGCCTGCGCATGTCATCTACAGTGATGTCGATCCGCGTCCGGCGAGTGGTTCACCTCACTGGTTGAAAACGGTGCTACGCCAGGAGCTTGGCTTCGATGGTGTCATTTTCTCCGACGATTTGTCGATGGAAGGGGCGGCGATTATGGGAAGCTATGCGGAGCGTGGACAGGCCTCGCTGGATGCAGGTTGCGATATGATCCTGGTCTGCAATAATCGTAAGGGAGCGGTCAGTGTGTTAGATAATCTGTCGCCGATCAATGCAGAACGTGTTACACGTTTGTATCATAAAGGTTCATTTTCACGTCAGGAACTGATGGACTCGGCACGCTGGAAGACGGTAAGCGCTCAGCTTAACCAACTTCATGAGCGCTGGCAGGAAGAGAAAGCAGGTCATTAACGCAAGTTTGGCGAGGATGCGATGATTATCTATTTACACGGTTTTGACTCTAACAGCCCGGGCAACCATGAGAAGGTGTTGCAGCTGCAATTCATCGACCCGGATGTCAGGCTGATTAGCTACAGTACGCGGCATCCTAAACATGATATGCAGCATCTGCTGAAAGAAGTGGACAAAATGCTGCAGCTGAATGTGGATGACCGTCCGCTGATTTGTGGTGTGGGGCTCGGGGGATATTGGGCTGAACGGATTGGTTTCCTGTGTGATATTCGTCAGGTAGTGTTTAATCCCAACCTGTTCCCGTATGAGAACATGGAAGGCAAAATCGACAGACCTGAGGAGTATGCAGACATCGCAACAAAATGCGTGACCAATTTCCGTGAGAAGAATCGCGATCGCTGCCTGGTGATCCTGTCACGTCATGATGAAGCGCTTAACAGTCAGCGTTCGTCGGAAGAGCTGCATCATTTTTACGAGATAGTCTGGGACGAAGAGCAGACGCATAAGTTTAAGAATATCTCTCCGCATTTGCAGCGCATCAAAGCGTTCAAGACGTTAGGTTAATTCTTATTGAGTGTGTAAAAAACCAGCCATCGGGCTGGTTTTTTTGTTCTTAAAGTTCCGGTTGTCTATCTTTTCAGCATCAAAACTTGATACATATCAATTTTGGTATGACCAATGCACCGTTCGTGTTATTCTCACTCTCGAAGAACATTTTCATTGCCGTAACTTGTTGTTAATTAAAGGCTATGCTCATAACTTTTAATTAACAATTGGTTAATAAATTTGAGGGGGTCACGTTGACTACACCATTGAAAAGGATCGTGATTGTCGGCGGCGGTGCTGGCGGACTGGAAATGGCGACGCAGCTGGGTAAAAAACTCGGGCGTAAGAAAAAGGCCAAAATCACACTGGTAGACAGAAACCACAGTCACTTGTGGAAACCGTTACTGCATGAAGTGGCGACGGGTTCACTGGACGAAGGTGTGGATGCGCTGAGTTATTTGGCTCATGCCCGTAACCATGGCTTCCAGTTCCAGTTAGGCTCGGTGGTGGATATCGATCGTGAAGCGAAGACCATTACTCTCGCTGAGCTGCGCGATGAGAAGGGTGAGCTACTGGTTCCTGAGCGTAAAGTGCCGTATGACACGCTGGTGATGGCGTTGGGCAGTACGTCTAACGATTTCAACACCCCTGGCGTGAAAGAAAACTGCATTTTCCTCGATAACCCGCATCAGGCGCGTCGTTTCCACCAGGAGATGCTGAATCTGTTCCTGAAGTATTCCGCGAATCTGGGCGCTAACGGAAAAGTGAATATCGCCATTGTGGGCGGCGGTGCGACGGGTGTTGAACTCTCCGCTGAGCTGCACAATGCGGTAAAACAACTGCACAGCTATGGTTACAAAGGGCTGACCAATGACGCGCTGAACGTTACGCTGGTCGAAGCCGGTGAGCGTATTCTGCCTGCGTTGCCGCCGCGTATTTCCGGTGCTGCGCATAATGAGTTAACCAAACTGGGCGTACGCGTACTGACCCAGACGATGGTAACCAGCGCTGATGAAGGCGGACTGCACACCAAAGATGGCGAATACATTAAAGCCGATCTGATGGTGTGGGCGGCGGGTATCAAAGCGCCAGACTTTATGAAAGACATTGGCGGTCTGGAAACGAACCGTATTAACCAACTGGTGGTTGAGCCAACTCTGCAGAGCACGCGCGATCCTGACGTGTACGCGATTGGCGATTGCGCTTCCTGCGCTCGCCCGGAAGGCGGTTTTGTGCCTCCGCGCGCTCAGGCAGCACACCAGATGGCGACCTGCGCGATGAACAATATTCTGGCACAGATGAACGGTAAGCCGCTGAAAGCGTATCAGTACAAAGATCACGGCTCTCTGGTCTCGCTCTCTAACTTCTCTACCGTGGGTAGCCTGATGGGCAACCTGACCCGTGGTTCGATGATGGTGGAAGGACGTATTGCGCGCTTTGTGTACATCTCACTGTACCGCATGCACCAGATTGCTTTGCACGGCTACTTCAAAACCGGGCTGATGATGCTGGTCGGCAGTATCAACCGGGTGATTCGCCCGCGTCTGAAACTGCATTAATATCGACCTGTGGCGTCGGATGATTTTACGCATCCGACGCCTTCCTTCAGAGTTGTCTGAATCATTCCGCTTTCGCTCCACCTCCCGCTATTTTCATCCGTAATCTGATTGGCATTCCTTACCTTCTGTTGCAAAGTTGTTGCTAATAGCAAAAAAGGAGGTAGTCCCGTGAATAAATCAATGTTGGCGGGTATAGGGATTGGCGTAGCTGCTGCGCTGGGTGTTGCAGCGGTGGCCAGTCTGAACGTTTTCGAGCGTGGCCCACAGTATGCGCAAGTTGTCTCTGCAACACCGATTAAAGAGTCGGTAAAAACACCGCGTCAGGAGTGCCGGAACGTAACGGTCACCCACCGCAAGCCGGTACAAGATGAAAACCGTATCGCGGGTTCCGTACTGGGCGCGGTTGCGGGTGGTGTTATTGGGCATCAGTTTGGCGGTGGACGTGGTAAAGATATTGCTACCGTGGCCGGTGCTTTAGGCGGCGGCTATGCAGGTAACCAGATTCAGGGTTCGATGCAGGAAAACGATACTTACACCACCACGCAGCAGCGTTGTAAAACGGTGTATGACAAATCTGAAAAGATGCTGGGCTACGACGTGACGTACAAAATTGGCGATCAGCAGGGGAAAATCCGTATGGATAAGGACCCCGGCGCGCAAATTCCGTTGGATAACAACGGACAGTTGGTACTGAATAACAAAGCGTAAAATAGCATTATCCTGAACATTAGCCCCCCATTCGCTCAGGCTGGGGGGCTTTTTTTATCAGAAGGTTAAGGCGTAGTTCAGACCAAAAGTACGACCCCGGCCCTTGTATTCATACAGTGACGGGCTGCCGTAGGTTGGGCTATACAGCAGTGGCGCACGTTGTCCCCACAGTGTGGTGTACTCTTCATTCAGCAGGTTTTCCACGCTGAAGGTCAGCTTACCCAACGGGAGCTGATAGCTGCCGATAAAGTCCATCGTGTTATAGCCATCCAGCTTGTTACCGCTGGCGTCGGTCAGATCAAATGTTTGCTGGCTCTGTACGCGCAAGGTCCACGGTTCTGGTGCCCAGCCGACCCACGCGGTTGCTTTGGACGGTGAGGCCAGCGTGACATCCCATTTTTGCCATTTACCGTTCTGTTTCACTTCCGATTTAATGACGTTGAAGTTGCCACCCAGGCTCCAGTCCGTGTCCGCAATGAAATAATCCACCGCACCTTCAACGCCATAAATGCGGCGATCGTCGGGCTGAACGTTAATGGTCATATCGCTGCGGTTGATAACGATCGATTTATCTGAAGTCGAGTAGTAAGCGGCCAGTTGCGTGCGCAGACTATCGCCGGTGTAGCGCCACCCCAGTTCGTACGAGTTAACTTTAATCCCTTCCAGACGTGAATCCGCCACGTTGACGCTGCGCTGGAGCTGGTAATGATCGCCAACCAGCGAATAGGTACCATTACCGTAATATTTCCCTGGGTCCGGAAGCTCCACGCCCTGAGAAAAGTTAAACCACGTTTGCTGACGGTCGGTCAGGTGGGCAAGGATACCGGCGTTGAACAGGAAATTATCGTAATCGGTTTTGCCGCCCGGAATAGTATCGGCAGAGTTCGCAAGCCCGGTCGCGATTCCCTGCTGTTGAGCATAGCCAACGAAATCATCAACCCTGTTTTCGGTCCACTGATAGCGCACGCCGGCGCTGAGGGTAAAGATATCGTTAATGTCATAGCTGTTTTGCAGGAAAGGCGCGAAGTTGGTGATGCTGTAACCGGGGTAACGTCCGGTGGTATAAGCGGTACGGTTGTCCATGCCGCCGGAGGGCAGGGACCAGGCCAGATCGAAGAATTTCTGATTAGAGTCGAAGGTTTCGTGATCGGCATCGACACCCCACGTCAGCTCCCAGTTATCCATCAACTGGCTGTTGAGGGTAATTTTGGCACCAAACTGGTCTGTGTCCTGCTGTGATGCGGAGAAACTGGTGACTTTGCCTTTGCTGAGCGTAGGGAAGGGGTAGAATTTCAGCGATTCGTCACGGTAATAGATTTGGCTGACCAGGTTCTGGCCAAAAAAATCCGCATCTGAATATTGTAGACTAATAAGATGACGTTCGGTGCCGGGAATACGATCGGAATTCAGTCCGCTGCTGGTATATGCTTTGCCGTTTCCGGTCACGGCGGACATGTTCTCGCCGAGATCCAGCCCGTAATCGTCATCCCCCTGACTTTTATAGTACTGCGTAACCAGTTGCAACTGACGGTTGTCGTCAAGTTCAATCGTCCCGGTGCCCATGACGTCCAGGCGATCGGAGTGCTGTAGCCCGGTTTGGGTGTTATCGAGCAGCAGGGCATCGTGATTACCGTCATACCAGCCGCCAAATCGTTGATACGCGACGGACATACGCCCGGAAGCGCGATCGGTTCCGCCACTCACCGCCGCGGCAACGCGTTCATCATGATCGTTGCTATTGTTGAAGCCGCTTTTGCTCCCCAGTTCGAGTTCTACTTCACGCTCCGGCTGACCTTTTTTGGTGACAATGTTGATTAATCCGCCGGTACTGCCACCGCCATAAAGAGAGGTTGCGCCTGAAATGACTTCAATATGCGCAATGTTAAATGGGTCAATGGAGTCAAGCTGACGGCTGTCGGTTCGCGAGGAGTTCAGACGGACGCCGTCAATTAGCACGACAATGGCGCGACCGCGCATGTTCATGCCGTAGTTTGTGCGTCCCTGGCTACTAACATCGATTCCTGGGATTAGCTGAGCAAGAACATCCTTGAACTCTTTTCCTCCCTGAACCTGTTGTTCAATCTCGCTTCCTTCAATAACCCAGGTTGTTTGCGCCATTTCTGCTACTGTGCGCTGGCTACGGTTGGCGCTGACGATGAGGTTCTCTTCCTCAGCCGCAACAGCGGGTAAAGTTAAAGATAACAGAAGAGGATTGAGCACCCAGAGACGCTTATGCATTTGTATTCCTTTTAAAAAAAGTCGGTCTGTTTTTGTTATAGCGGTAGAGAAACCGATGGTTACATTGTGAAACAGGCATTAAAACAAATGCGAATATTGCTGATAATAATTGTCGTTATCAATACTTTTTACAAAAAATGATCGGGTAACACGATGAAAACAATGAGAAATGTAGGGACAATAGAACGGGAATCTAACCGGGGGCTTTATCAGCTCCCGGTGGTGTGAGTACAGCGGGGGAATTGCGGGAAAGGGTTAAGCTTTGACGAGTTCGGGCCACAGCCGCAGAGTTGTGTGTGCGATCTGCATCAGTTTTTCAAACGTTGCGCCTTCACGGGCGCTGATCGACATACCTTGTAAAATACAGTTCAGGTATTCGGCCAGTTTTTGCACGTCGCAATGGGCCGGAATTTCGCCTTGTTGCTGGCGCTGGTGAAGGAACTGGGTAAGCGTCTGTTCCTGCATTGCATGGCGGGATTTCACCGTGTGCGCAATATCGCGGGAAGAGGCTGCCAGCGTCGCAGAAGTATTAATCATGAAACATCCAGCCGGGGTGTCCTTGCTGGTAAAGCAGGTCGCTATAGCGGTGAAATAGTCTTCCAGTGCGGACTCAAGGCTTTTTTCTTCACAAAACAGCTGGGCTTCGTGTTTCGCCGCAAAGCGGGTGATGTAGCGGTCCAGTACGGCACGGAACAACCCTTCTTTATTGGTGAACTCCGCATACAGCGTGGGCGCTTTTGCGCCGGTGGCTTCCACAAGATCGGCGAGCGAGGTCGCTTCATATCCGTGCTGCCAGAAGAGTGTCATGGCCTTATCAAGCGCGGCTTCCCTGTCGAACACTTTTGGTCGGCCACGGCTTTTTTTTGCACAACCTGTCGTTTCAGTTGTCATGGCGCCGATGTACCTTTGTTGGGTTTATTGAATAACCATTATAAAAATATTCGACTGCACACTCCAGCGGATTCACGATAAAAATAATTTATAGCTATTAGTATGAAAAATAAGACCTTTATATTTTATATAACGATCATTATAAAAAAATGTTGACGTGTGACCTGGATCACATCTATGATTTACCTATCGATCGTTAAGTTAATCTTTTCGACACCCATTCATCTGCTAAAGGTCACTATTATGAAAAACGTAAAAACACTGTTTGTTGCTGCTGTTCTTAGCTCACTGTCATTTGCAAGCTTTGCCGCTGTTGAAGTTCAATCCACTCCTGCGGGCCAAGAGAAAGTCGGTACTATTTCTGCGAATGCGGGGACTAACTTAGGTTCTTTGGAAGATCAACTGGCGCAGAAAGCCGATGAGATGGGTGCGAAGTCTTTCCGTATTACTTCCGTTACCGGTCCTAACACTCTTCACGGAACTGCTGTTATCTACAAATAAGATTTAACCCATCGCAATGCCACTGCGAGTTAAATAAAAAACCCCCGCGGAATAAAATCCAGCGGGGGTTTTTTTATACGCTACGTTTACAGCGGTTGTTGAGCAACGTCATGATGACGGGTCACATCGACCGGCATGCCTGAGCGAATCTCCATCGCATGATCCATGACGGCGGTATCTGTTTGCGCCGCATTTTTAAATGTCTGCATGGACGCGTTCAGCACGATCGGCAGCAGTTGCGGGTCGTCATTGATTTTTTCGGACAGCGGTTGGTGTACTTCCACCAGGCGCACGCCGTTAGGCTCAACGGATGCTTTGATCGGCGTATTGATAATATTGACCTTAGTTCCGGGCGTTACCTGACGGAACAGGGTTTCGATATCACCGTCGCGCAGACGAATACAGCCGGAACTGACGCGCATTCCGATGCCAAAATCAGCATTTGTACCGTGCAACAGGTACACGCCGCCGTATGCCGCTAAGCGAATCGCATGATGGCCCATCGGGTTATCCGGACCGGCAGGCACAACGGCAGGCAGGTCAATCCCGTTTGCTTTGTATCGCGCGCGGATATTTGCCGTCGGCGTCCAGGTGGGGTTGGCGCGTTTATCTGAGATGGTGGTTACCATCGTAGGCGTCAGCGTGTCACCACCTAACTGGCCAATACCAATAGGATACACGGTCACCGAATTGGTCCCCGGCTGGTAATAATAAAGACGCAGTTCGGCGAGGTTGATAACAATACCTTCGCGCGGGGCATCAGGTAGCAGAGTTTGTAACGGGATCGTCAAAACGCTGCCCGGACGTGGTACGTAAGGGTCAACGCCAGGGTTGGCCTGCAGCAGCGCGAGAAAGCCGACATTGTACTTTTTAGCAATCGCTTCCAGAGAACCGCCATTGTCTTCAACAACGTGAACGGCATTCTGACCCACCAGACGGCTTCCCGGTGGCGGCAGCGGCCAGGTGTTTGCCTGAGCCGGAAGTGCTAACGCGAATGTCGCTGCAAGCGTAAAAAACGCGAGCCAGCGAGAGAGTCGTTTATTGTTTAACATCACCATAAATCCATTGTTTTTACGTGGTTTTTATTATGTAAAAGTAAACGAGAATTATGGCTGTTTGCTGTGTCGGGAAGTGCAGGGAAGTGCAAAGAGTTTGTAAATTCATCTGGCCGGGTGAGTGGTGTGCTCACCCGGCCTGTTCACTATGCTTATGCTACGGCGTTTTCTTCAAGCTGACGCATAAACTGGCGGACCCAGTCGATCCGCGTTTTACGCTCGCTCAACTCCTGCATGAATTTCAGCCGGGTTGGACCGTCCAGACGGAAGTGCTGCGGCTGCTTTTGCAGTAAACCAATCAGCCAGACCGGGTTGACGTGGTTTTTCTCGGCAAATTCAATGGTACCGCCTTTTTCATTGCCTTCGAGCTTTCTGATCCCCAGTTTCTGCGCCTGCTGGCGTAAACGGGCGATATCCAGCAGCGTACGGGCCGGATCGGGCAGCAGACCAAAACGGTCTATCAGCTCGACCTTAATTTCTTCCAGCTCGTTTTCGCCTTTCGCACTGGCAATACGCTTGTAGAACGACAGTCGCGTGTTGACATCGGGAATATAGTCATCCGGCAGCAGAGACGGCATGCGCAGTTCAACTTCGGTTTGCTGGCTGGTGAGATCTTCCAGTGACGGCTCACGCCCTTCTTTGAGCGCATCGACCGCGTTTTCCAGCAGTTCCATATACAGCGAGAAGCCGATGCTTTCCATGGAACCACTCTGATCTTCACCCAGTAATTCCCCGGCGCCGCGAATTTCGAGGTCGTGGGTCGCCAGCGCAAAACCTGCACCCAAATCTTCCAGCGAGGCGATGGCTTCCAGACGTTTTTGCGCGTCGGTGGTCATTGCTTTCGGATGCGGCGTCAGCAGCCAGGCGTAAGCCTGGTGGTGAGAACGTCCCACACGACCGCGCAGCTGGTGTAATTGCGCTAAACCGAAGTGATCCGCTCGTTCGATGATGATGGTGTTAGCGGTGGGGATGTCGATCCCGGTTTCGATAATGGTGGTACACACCAGCACGTTAAAACGCTGATGGTGGAAATCGTTCATCACGCGTTCCAGTTCGCGCTCGCGCATTTGTCCGTGACCGATACCAATACGCGCTTCCGGCACCAGTTCTGCTAATCTGTCAGCGGTTTTCTGGATGTTTTCGACGTCGTTAAACAGATAATAAACTTGTCCCCCGCGCAGAACTTCACGCAGGATCGCCTCGCGTACCACCAGGTTGTCGTATTCGCGCACGAAGGTTTTGACCGCCAGACGACGAGCGGGTGGCGTGGCGATAATCGACAGATCGCGCATGCCGCTCATTGCCATATTGAGCGTACGTGGAATTGGCGTTGCCGTCAGGGTCAGAATATCGACATCTGCGCGCATCGCCTTGATGCGTTCTTTGTGGCGCACGCCGAAACGGTGCTCTTCATCGACAATCAGCAGACCCAGATCTTTTAACTTCACATCCGCTTGCAGCAGTTTGTGCGTGCCGATGAGAATATCAATTTTTCCCTCGGCAACTTGCTCCAGAATCTGCGCTTGCTCTTTGGCGCTACGGAAACGGGACAACATCTCAATGCGTACCGGCCAGTTGGCAAAGCGGTCGCGGAAGTTGTCGAAGTGCTGCTGTGCGAGCAGGGTGGTCGGCACCAGCACGGCAACCTGCTTGTGGTTCTCTACGGCGAGAAAGGCCGCGCGCATCGCGACTTCGGTTTTACCAAAGCCGACGTCGCCGCAGACCAGTCGGTCCATGGCCAGCGGTTGACACATATCGCTGAGTACCGCGTTAATCGCCTGCGCCTGGTCAGGCGTGGTTTCAAACGGGAAGCTGTCGCAAAACAGCTGATACTGTTCACTGTCATGCTTAAAGGCAAAGCCTTCTTTCGCCGCGCGCTGGGCATAAATATCCAGCAGCTCTGCCGCAACATCGCGCACCTTCTCAGCGGCTTTCTGTCGGGCACGTGACCAGGCATCGCCGCCAAGTTTATGCAGCGGCGCATTCTCTTCTGCGCCACCTGCATAGCGGCTGATCAGATGCAGTGACGACACCGGCACGTACAGTTTGGCGTCGTTGGCATAGGTGAGCATCAGATATTCACCGGTGATGCCGCCCGCTTCCAGCGTGGTCATACCGGCATAACGACCCACGCCATGCTCCAGATGCACCACCGGCTGACCGGGATGCAGCTCTGCGAGGTTACGAATTAACGTATCCGGGTTGATGGTGCGACGAGAATCCTGGCGGCGGCGCGCCACGCGTTCCCCAAGCAGATCGCTTTCACAAATCAGCGCCAGATTGCGTTTGCTATCGATGAAGCCGTGCTCAGCTGCGCCAATCATCAGATAACGACCGTTATCTACGGCTTCATCGAGTCGCAATATCCGCTTCGGCGCCACTTTGATACGGGCGAGCAGTTCGCCAAGTGCTTCACGGCGGCCTTCACTTTCCACCGAGAAAATCACCGGACCGGTGAAGCCTTCAAGGAATTTACGTAACGCATCTAACGGCTCTTTTTGCTGTGCCTGAACGGCGATATCCGGCAGCTTCTGGAACCCGAGGTTAGTATTCGCTGCTTTGTTCGCCAGACTCTCGGTTTTCAGTTGAACGCGCGGCCAGCGTTTAAGTTCAGAAAAAAGCTCATCAACCCGCAGCCACAGCGATTCCGGCGGCAGAAGTGGGCGCATCGGATCAACACCGCGATTTTCAAAGCGTGACAGGGTATCGGCCTGGAAGCGTTCTGCGCTGGTCTCGATATCACCGGTATTCACCAATAACGTATTGGCGGGGAAGTAGCTGAACAGCGGCGGCAGCGGCTCGCTGAAAAACAGCGGTTGCCAGTATTCAATACCCGCAGGTAACGTGCCTTTGCTGACCTGCTGGTAAATATGTTCGGCGTCGCGTTTCACCTCAAAGGTATCACGCCACTGGCTGCGGAATAGCTCGATGGCCGTTTTGTCAGTCGGGAATTCGTGTGCGGGAAGCAAATTAATGGCATCGACTTCTTCCAGCGTGCGCTGGGTGTCGGTATCAAACAGACGCAGGCTGTCGATTTCGTCATCAAAGAAATCCAGACGATAAGGCAACTCGCTGCCCATCGGGAACAAATCCAACAACGCGCCGCGTGTGGCGTATTCGCCGTGTTCCATGACCTGATCAACATGGCGATAGCCCGCACTGTCCAGCTGTTCGCGCAGGGCGTCGCGAGAAAGCCTCTGACCTTTTTTCATGACCAGCGCATGGCCGTGCAGATAGCTGTGCGGACAGACACGCTGCATCAGGGTATTTACCGGAACGATCAGCACGCCGCGCTGCATGGCAGGCAGCTGATACAGCGTGGAGAGACGCGAGGAGATAATCTCCTGATGAGGGGAAAAGCTATCGTAAGGCAGCGTTTCCCAGTCGGCCAGGTTCATTACCATCTGGTCGGTAAACTGACGAATTTCATCATGCAAACGCAGCGCATTTTGCATGTCCGGCGCGATCAGGACCACTGGACCCGCGTGATGTTCGGCGATTTCGGCAACCAGCGTTGCGCAGGCGGCGCCGGTAAGCTCACCCAACTGGCGCTGATCGCCTGCTTTCGCTGGGAGCGTGTAACGATGTTGTTCAGGCATTCGGTTGTCAGGATCTCGTTTAGATATACATCTGATAAGCAATGTTCTTTATTATCCGTGATCGTTTCTCATAAGCAAATTGATTCGCCCCCTGATGGGGGCAAAAAGCGCGTTGGGGTTAGCGCGAGACGGCTGATAAAGAAGGTGGAGAAAAGAGCAGGTCGGCCACTGTTTTTTGTGAAATTTTACGTACCAACAGGCCAAACAAGGTGCACAGTAGCAGGCAGGCGAACGGATACACCAGCAGCAGGGCCAGCTCCGCATATGCAGGCCAGGCGGTATGATTGATTTTGGGGATTAGCGTTAAGCTGAACAGCTCAACCAGAATACGGTGGGTGGTGTAGATGGCGATGGTATTGGCACCAATCACGCTTAACGGGCCGGACTCACGCATACCAAAGCGCAACTCAAATTGATAAAACAGCTTCATGATCAGCACAATGGAAAGCAGAGAAAGTAATAGTGAGACATTTGCCAGCCACGCGACGACGGCGGCGATTGCGCTAACCAGAACAATGACCGCATGGCGGCGCAGGGGCACCTCCTTGATCCATACCATCAGCGTTGCGCCAAACCATGCACCGAGGCTGTACCAGGGCAGATTGCGAATCACGCTGTTCATTCCCCACCACGGCGTCGGGACAAAATTGATCGCCACGCTCAGCACCACAAATAACGCCAACAGCGGCACCGCCCAGCGGCTGAAAATCTTACACAGAACAAAATAGACAATCAGCGCGTACAGATACCACAAGCTGGTGCTGGCGGTCAGCATTCCGTGGGTAAAACCCGCGATCGAATCGGCATACGCGGCGTTGGCGGCATGACTCAGATCGCGCTGTGGGGCCAGCCAGTTATTGAGCGCGACTAACGCCAGCCATTGCACCACTCCCCAAAGCACCAGCACCCAGGCAATGCTCCAGATCCGCTTATCCACGCAGGTTGTCCACGGGACGCTATCAATGTAGCGACGGATCAGATACCCCGAAATAAAGAAAAAGACCGGCATGCGAAACGGCGCCAGGTACAAATTGAGGTAAATCCAGCATTTGCTCAGCAGCTCTGAAAGCGGATGCTGAAAAGTAGTGAGGTGCGGGTAAAACGTGATTACCGAGTGGTAAATTACCACCAGACAAATACATAACCCTTTGATTTGATTAATCCATAGTTCTTTTTTCTTCATCGAGACGGCGTATCCATATTGTTGGCTATAGCCTGCCATCCTGCGCAACCCGCTGTGCGCTGTAATGCGTAACTGTCTGCATTTTGTTTTTTTAAGATAAAGATCAGGGACCCGGGCTGAAGGAAAGAGGGACAACTTTAGCGAATTGATTTATTTATACTTTTAGGAATAGTGCTGACGAACACTTACGGTTCAGTCATTTACCCATTCCGCTTTCGCTTATATACTCGTGACTTTGCTAACAGCAACCAGACGGATTTCATGTACCAACCTGTCGCTCTATTCATCGGCCTGCGTTATATGCGTGGGCGTGCAGCAGATCGCTTCGGTCGCTTCGTTTCCTGGCTCTCCACCATAGGCATTACTCTCGGGGTAATGGCGCTGGTCACGGTGTTGTCGGTGATGAACGGTTTCGAGCGCGAGCTGCAAAACAATATTCTTGGCCTGATGCCTCAGGCCGTACTCTCGTCTGAACAGGGTTCCCTCAACCCGCAACAACTGCCGGAAAAAGCGGTGGTGTTGAACGGCGTCAACCGCGTTGCACCCATAACTACGGGAGATGTGGTGCTGCAAAGTGCGCGTAGCGTGGCGGTCGGCGTGATGCTCGGTATCGATCCGGCGCAAAAAGATCCGTTAACGCCGTATCTGGTCAATGTGAAGCAAACAGATCTGCAACCGGGTAAGTATAATGTCATCCTCGGCGAGCAGCTTGCCGGGCAGTTGGGCGTGAACCGTGGCGATCAAATCCGTGTGATGGTGCCCTCGGCCAGCCAGTTTACGCCGATGGGGCGTTTGCCGAGCCAGCGTTTGTTTACGGTGATTGGCACTTTCGCCGCCAACAGCGAAGTCGATGGCTACCAGATGCTGACCAACATTCAGGATGCCTCGCGTCTGATGCGCTATCCGGTGGGTAATATCACTGGCTGGCGTCTGTGGCTGAACGAACCGTTAAAAGTTGACACGCTGAGCCAGCAAACGCTGCCGCAAGGCACCAAATGGCAGGACTGGCGCGAGCGCAAAGGGGAACTGTTCCAGGCCGTGCGCATGGAAAAGAACATGATGGGGCTGCTGCTTAGCCTGATCGTGGCGGTGGCGGCTTTTAATATTATTACCTCGCTGGGTCTGATGGTAATGGAGAAGCAAGGGGAAGTGGCGATTTTACAAACGCAGGGGCTAACGCCGCGGCAGATAATGATGGTGTTTATGGTTCAGGGGGCCAGTGCCGGGGTGATTGGCGCGCTGCTGGGCGCTGTACTGGGTGCCTTGCTCGCCAGCCAACTGAACAATCTGATGCCAATTATTGGTGTGCTGCTGGATGGCGCTGCGCTGCCGGTCGCTATCGAGCCGCTGCAGGTTATCGTCATTGCGCTGGTGGCGATGGCCATCGCGCTGCTGTCTACGCTTTATCCTTCCTGGCGCGCTGCCGCCACTCAACCCGCTGAGGCTTTACGTTATGAATAAGATCCTGTTGCAATGCGACAACCTGTGCAAACGCTATCAGGAAGGCACTGTGCAGACCGATGTACTGCACGATGTCAGTTTTTGCGTCGGCGAAGGTGAGATGATGGCGATTGTCGGCAGCTCAGGCTCCGGCAAGAGTACGTTGCTGCATCTGTTAGGTGGGTTGGATACCCCGACTTCCGGCGACGTCATTTTTAGCGGTCAGCCAATGAGCAAGCTCTCGTCGGCGGCGAAAGCGGAACTGCGTAATCAGAAGCTGGGCTTTATTTACCAGTTCCACCATTTGCTGCCGGATTTTACGGCGCTGGAAAACGTAGCGATGCCGCTGCTGATCGGCAAGAAAAAACCGGCTGAAATCACCGAGCGCGCACGGGATATGCTGAAAGCGGTAGGGTTGGATCATCGTGCCAGTCATCGCCCGTCTGAACTGTCTGGCGGCGAACGTCAGCGGGTGGCCATCGCGCGTGCGCTGGTGAATAACCCGCGCCTGGTCCTGGCAGATGAGCCAACGGGTAACCTGGATGCGCGTAACGCGGACAGCATTTTCGAGCTTCTGGGTGAGCTGAACCGCTCTCAGGGCACGGCATTTCTGGTGGTGACGCACGATCTGCAACTGGCGAAGCGAATGAGTCGCCAGCTTGAAATGCGCGATGGTCGCCTGACGGCTGAACTGAGCCTGATGGGAGCTGAGTAATGGCTTCGCCTTTATCGTTATTGATTGGTCTGCGCTTTAGCCGTGGTCGGCGGCGCGGCGGTATGGTTTCGTTAATTTCGGTGATATCTACCGTTGGCATCGCGTTGGGTGTGGCGGTGTTGATCGTCGGTTTAAGTGCCATGAACGGATTTGAGCGTGAGCTGAACAACCGTATTCTGGCCGTAGTCCCACACGGAGAGATTGAAGCCGTAAATCAGCCGTGGAATAACTGGCAGGAAGCGCTCGACAAGGTACAAAAAGTGTCGGGTATTGTCGCCGCGGCGCCTTATATCAACTTTACCGGACTGGTGGAGAGCGGGGCGAACTTACGCGCGGTGCAGGTGAAGGGCGTTGACCCGAAACAGGAACAGCGTTTAAGCGCGTTGCCATCCTTTGTGCAAAACCACGCCTGGGATAATTTTAAAGCCGGTGAACAACAAATCATCATTGGTAAGGGTATTGCCGATGCGCTGAAGGTGAAGCAGGGCGACTGGGTGTCGATTATGATCCCTAACGCCAGTGCGGATCATAAGCTACAGCAGCCTAAACGCGTGCGTTTGCACGTGACGGGGATCCTGCAACTGAGTGGTCAGCTCGATCACAGCTTTGCCATGATCCCAATGGAAGATGCGCAGCAATATCTTGATATGGGAACCAGCGTTTCCGGGATCGCGCTGAAGGTTAACGACGTGTTTAAAGCCAATAAGCTGGTGCGAGACGCGGGTGAAGTCACCAATAACTATGTTTACATCAAGAGCTGGATCGGCACCTACGGCTATATGTACCGCGATATTCAGATGATCCGCGCCATTATGTATCTGGCTATGGTGCTGGTGATTGGCGTGGCCTGTTTTAATATCGTTTCCACGTTAGTGATGGCGGTAAAAGACAAAAGCGGCGATATTGCGGTATTAAGAACCCTCGGGGCGAAAGATGGGTTGATCCGTGCCATTTTTGTCTGGTACGGCCTGCTGGCGGGTCTGTTCGGTAGCCTGATAGGCGTCGTCATAGGGGTGGTTGTGTCGTTGCAACTGACGCCGATCATAAACGGGATTGAGGCGCTTATCGGCCATCAGTTCCTGTCCGGCGATATCTATTTCATTGACTTCCTGCCATCGGAATTACACTGGCTGGATGTGATTTACGTGCTGGTGACAGCACTCGTGCTGAGTCTTTTGGCAAGTTGGTATCCGGCGCGTCGCGCCAGCAATATTGATCCTGCGAGAGTACTTAGCGGCCAATAACAACAATAATACACGACAGCATTCATGCTGCATCAAGGCGTAGCCAACGTAGAGGCATCTTGAAGGATGACGTGTATCAAGGAGCGGTGATGTATTACGGATTTGACATCGGCGGGACCAAAATTGCGCTGGGCGTGTTTGATAAGCAACGTCGTCTGCAATGGGAAACTCGCGTTCCTACGCCTCGCGACAGCTACGACGCTTTCCTTGATGCGGTCTGCAATCTGGTGACGGAAGCGGATCAGCGGTTCGGCATCAAAGGTTCGGTAGGCATCGGCATTCCGGGCATGCCGGAAACCGAAGACGGCACGCTGTACGCGGCCAATGTTCCTGCCGCCAGTGGCAAACCGCTCCGCGCCGATCTCAGCGCTCGCCTTGACCGCGATGTGCGTCTGGATAACGATGCGAACTGTTTTGCTCTCTCCGAAGCCTGGGATGACGAGTTCACCCAATATCCGCTGGTAATGGGGTTGATCCTCGGTACGGGCGTCGGCGGCGGCCTGGTGCTTAACGGGAAATCCATCACCGGACGCAGCTATATCACAGGTGAGTTTGGTCATATTCGTTTGCCGGTCGATGCGCTGACGCTGATGGGCTTTGATTTCCCGCTGCGCCGCTGCGGATGCGGTCAACTGGGATGCATCGAAAGCTATCTTTCCGGCGGTGGATTTGCGTGGTTGTATCAGCATTACTACCATCAACCGCTGGATGCCCGCGAAATTATCGCGCTGTGGGAGCAGGGTGATGAACACGCGCGTGCCCACGTTGAACGCTATCTGGATTTGCTGGCGGTGTGTCTTGGGAATATCCTGACTATCGTCGATCCTGATTTGGTGGTGATTGGCGGAGGCTTGTCGAATTTTACCGCTATTACGACGCAACTGGCGGATCGACTGCCACGTCATCTGCTGCCGGTTGCCCGGGTACCGCGTATTGAGCAGGCACGGCACGGTGATGCCGGCGGGATGCGCGGGGCTGCTTTCCTACATCTTACCGATTAATACAAAGAGGTTGTTATGCTGTCGCGTCGGGGTCATCGGTTAAGCCGCTTTCGTAAAAATAAACGCCATTTGCGCGATCGCCTGCGTCAACGAATCTTTTTCAGAGACAGAGTGGTGCCTGAATTGATGGAAAAACCAAGAGTGCTGGTACTGACTGGAGCGGGAATCTCCGCTGAGTCAGGAATTCGAACATTCCGCGCGGCGGATGGTCTCTGGGAAGAACATCGGGTAGAGGACGTTGCGACTCCAGAAGGATTTAGTCGAAACCCGGAACTGGTTCAGTCGTTTTATAACGCCCGTCGCCATCAGTTGCAGCAGCCTGAAATCCAACCCAACGCGGCGCATATCGCACTGGCAAAACTCGAAGCCGAGCTGGGCGATCGTTTTTTACTGGTGACGCAGAACATTGATAATCTGCATGAGCGTGCGGGTAGCCAGAACGTTATCCATATGCACGGCGAGTTGCTCAAAGTTCGCTGTTCGCAAAGCGGGCAGATTCTGGAATGGACGGGCGATGTGACACCGGAAGATAAATGTCATTGCTGCCAGTTTCCGGCACCGCTGCGACCACACGTAGTGTGGTTTGGTGAAATGCCGCTGGGTATGGATGAAATTTATATGGCACTGGCAATGGCAGATGTGTTCATTGCGATTGGCACATCGGGACATGTTTATCCGGCAGCGGGTTTTGTGCATGAGGCGCGGCTGCATGGGGCACATACGGTAGAACTCAATCTCGAACCGAGTCAGGTAGGCAGTGAGTTTGAAGAGAAGTATTACGGTCCGGCAAGCCAGGTAGTGCCTGAGTTCGTTGAGAAGTTATTGAAAGGGCTGTAACGGCTATCCGGATAATACTGTTTAAGCCTGTACAAGCTGGCGGTCCTCACGCAGGGCCGCCATAATCAAAAATCCAACGATGTAAAAACAACAGATCAGCCCCAGTGCGCTCAGCCATATGGGTAGTCGGGTAATGTAAACCAGGCTGCACGAGATAATCACCAGAATAATTCCGGTATACATGGGGTGCGCAATCCAGGCAAAAATGCCGCGCGTAACCCTTTTTGCACGAGGTAAATAGTAGCCTGTCCATGTGTGGCTCTCCCCCAAATCCCATTTTCCTTTGATGACCAGCGCGTTACCTACGATCGCCAAAATCAGACATCCCCACTCCACCGGACCAATCTGATGACTGAAAAACAGGCTATAACCAAAAACCAGGATCGGTATTAAAAAGGTGAGCCGTAGCAGGCGGGTTGCGGTGACAGGCAGCAAAGGACGAGCGTTTACCGGTTGCTTACGTGGGAGAATCACCAGCGTAAATACGATCAGATTAGCCAACTCAAGTAGCAGCCAGAACGTTGTCATTGGAAGCCTCAGAAGCCGGCCTGGAATACTGTAAGCATAGCCAGAAACTGGGGAGCGGGAATCAGCCGAAAGGCGTAAAAAGTAGGGATTGGCAGGTAGCAACCCGGCGCAGCGACGCCTGCCGGGTTGCACGAGTATTAGCGTCCTGCTTTTAGCTTCTGATAATACTCTTCGTAGATAGCGCTGGCGGAACCGACATCGTTTTGCCATTCCCCTTTGTTGATGGTTTCCGCGTCAGGGTAGAGCGTTTTGTCGTTCGCGACCTCAGGACTTAACAGCTTGCGTGCTGCCAGGTTCGGCGTCGGGTAACCGATAGTTTCTGCGACTTCTTTCGCGACGTCCGGGCGCAGCAGGAAGTTAATCAGCTTCAGCGCACCTTCTTTGTTTTTCGCGTTAGCCGGAATAGACAGGCTGTCCATCCAGAAAATGCCACCTTCTTTCGGCCATACCACTTCCAACGGTGTGCCCGCCTGACGCGCAACATACGCGGAGCCGTTCCACACCATTCCCAGATTGACTTCGCCTTCCATATACGGATTGGCCGGGTTGTCAGAGTTAAATGCCGCAACGTTAGGCATCAGCTTCTTCAACTCGTTATAGGCGGCTTCAATCTCTTTGGGATCGGTGGTATTGCCGGAATATCCCAGCTTGCGCAGCGCCATCTGGAACACTTCTCGCGCATCATCCGTTAACAGCAGACTGCCTTTGTACTCCGGCTTCCACAGATCGGCCCAACTGGTGACGGTTTTCGGATCGATAGCATCGCTGTTGACGCCAATGGCCGTTGCACCCCAGATATACGGGATGGAGTAGTCATTGTTTGGGTCAAACGGCTTGTTGAGCATTTCCGGATCGAGGTTGTGGAAGTTGGTCAACGTCGACTTGTCGATCTTCTGGATCATGCCTTCTTTACGCATTTTATCGACGTAATAGGTGGACGGGACCACCAAATCGTATGCGCCGTCTTTATAGGTTTTGAGCTTGGCGTACATGGTTTCATTCGACTCGTAGGTCGAATAGATAACCTTAATGCCGGTTTCTTTGGTGAACTGTTCCAGCAGACCCGGTGGGACGTATTCAGTCCAGTTATAGAAATAGAGCGTGTTGTTGTCATTCGCGTGAGCGGCGCTCATGCCCAGTGCCAGAGCACCCGCCGCGAGCAGGTGGCGTGACCATTTTTTCATCATTTAACGTCCCCTGAATTAAGGGCCTTAGCGGCCCTTGGTTTTATCACGTGCAATAAGCTGGCTGGCAATCACCATAACCAGCGACAGAACCAACAAAATGGTCGCCAGCGCGTTCACCTCTGGTGATACGCCGACTTTAACCATTGAGTAGATTTTTAATGGCAAAATTTCATAACCCGGTCCGGTGACGAAAGATGAAACAACAACATCATCCATCGACAGCGTAAAACTCAGCAACCAACCCGCAGCCACCGCAGGCATAGCCAGTGGTAGTATTATCTTGCGCAGAATAGTTACTTCGCTGGCACCCAAATCTTTAGCCGCCTCAAGCATGCGGACATCAAAACCTTTCAGGCGAGAGTAAACCGTCACCACCACAAAAGGCAGACAAAAAGTGATATGCGAGAACAGCAGCGACCAGAAGCCCAGTTGAATGCCGATCAGCATAAACAGCACCAGCAGAGATATTGCCATCACAATATCCGGCGACATCATCACCACGAACAGCATGCCACTGACGAACGGTTTACCGCGAAAACGGTAACGGTACAGCGCAACCGCAGTGAGTGAGCCGATCAAGGTGGCAAAGGTGGCGGATAGCACCGCCATCGTCAGCGAGTGCTGCGCCGCCTGCAACAGGCTGTCGTTATTCATCAGCAGGCCGTACCATTTAGTAGTAAAACCCTGCCAGTTGATGCCAAAGCGCGAACTGTTAAAGGAGTTCACAATCAGAATGATGATTGGAATATACAGATACGCGTAGATAGCGGTCATAAAACCGCCGCGAAGCAGTCGACCGATCATTCGAGTTCCACCTTCTTGTTCAGTAAGCGGGAGGCGCGCCAGTAGACCAGTAGCATCAGCCCCATCACGATAGTCAGCGTTATGCTGGTGGCGGCGCCAAACGGCCAGTCACGAATGTTCAGGAACTGAACTTTAATTACGTTACCAATCAGCAGGTTTTTCGCGCCGCCCATTAAGTCGGAAACGTAAAACAGCCCCATTGCGGGCAGCATGACCAGCAGGCATCCGGCGATAATCCCCGGCATCGTCAACGGAATAATGATGCGGGTGAAGGTCTGAAGCTTACTGGCGCCTAAATCGCGTGCGGCTTCCAGCAGCGGTTTATCGAGCTTTTCAATGCTGGAATAGAGCGGCATCACCATAAACGGCAGCAGGATGTATACCAGCCCGATAATCACCGCGCTGGGGGTAAACATAATGCGAATGGGTGTATCGATAACGCCGAGCCATAACAGAAACTCGTTGAGATAGCCTTTGGTACTGAGGAAAATTTTGAGTCCGTAGATGCGAATCAGAGAATTGGTCCAGAACGGAACAATCAGCAGGAACAGCAGCAGCGGGCGTACTTTTTCCGGCAGTTTCACCAAAAACCAGGCAAACGGGTAGCCGAGTACCAGACAGGCGAGCGTGGCAATCAGCGCCATATTGAGGGAGTGAACCAGTACCTCAAAATAGAGCGGATCGAGCAGGCGCGTATAGTTCTCCAGCGTAAAGACCATTTTGACGAAATTGGCGTCGTCACGGGTCAAAAAGCTGGTGCCGATGATCATCAGGTTGGGCAGAAAGACAAATAACACAAGCCAACCGACAATGGTGAAGATCACCACACTCTGGAATTTACTTGTGCTCTTCATCAGCCAGTACGACCTCCCAGCTTTCTACCCAGTTAATTGCCATTTTCTGGTCGAGCGAGTGGTCAAAGTCAGGATCGTCTTCGTTGAAGAATTCACTGACCATCACCATCTTGCCATTTTCCAGTTCTACAACCGACTCCAGCGTCATGCCTTTGTAGTTGCGTTCGCGCACGTAGCCGATCAGGCCTTCGATATGATTATCATCATTGATTTCATCAACGCGCAAATCTTCAGGGCGTAACAGGACGTGCAGCTTTTGTCCGGGAACTACCGCGAAGTTGACATAAATATTGCACTCGCGGCCTTCAACGTTAGCACGAACACGCTGTTCATCCAGACGTTCAATCACCGTGGCGTTAAACATATTGATCTCGCCGATAAACCCGGCGACAAACAGATTCTTTGGCTCTTCGTAGATTTCGCGCGGCGTACCGTCCTGCTCAATCTTACCATCGCGCATCACCACGATGCGGTCGGACATGGTTAGCGCTTCTTCCTGATCGTGTGTGACAAAGACAAAAGTGATACCAAGCTTACGCTGCAGTGCTTTCAGTTCATTCTGCATCTGCTTACGCAGTTTGTAGTCCAGCGCAGAGAGGGATTCATCTAACAAGAGTAAGCGGGGTTTGTTGACCACTGCTCGGGCAATCGCTACGCGCTGCTGCTGTCCGCCGGAAAGTTGATGCGGTTTTCTCTGGGCGAACTCTTCCAGTTGCACCATGCGCAGGGCTTCGGTAACGCGGGGAGAAATGTCGGCTGCGGGCGTTTTTTGCATGCGCAAACCAAAGGCCACATTTTCAAACACAGTCATGTGGGGGAATAGCGCATAGCTTTGGAAGACGGTATTCACGTAGCGATTTTCCGCTGGAACGTGAGTGATGTCCTCGTTGTCCAACAAAATATGACCGGAATCAACCGTTTCCAGACCGGCAATCAGGCGAAGAACGGTTGTTTTACCGCAGCCAGAGGGGCCAAGCAGCGTAAGAAACTCGCCATTATTGATGGTCAAATCCAGGCTGGAAATCACCTCTTTGCCATCGAAACTTTTGCGAATTCCCGCTAATTGCACCAGTGGAGAAAGCGAACGCGGTTGTTTATTCAATTTTTTACTCTGTCCCATGTAAACGCAACGGATGGCTGACCGATGCGGGGTTTGTGGTTAACCACCTTGATGACTCTTAATGAGGGCCGTTATTCTACGGCAAACCATTGTAATCGCCAATCCTTGTTGCGAATTACTGACTTAGCCCTATAGTCAGAGGGGATGTCAGGGCGAAATATTCTCACTTGCGGGGATAAAAGTGACCTGACGCAATATTTGTCTTTTGTTGCTTATTGATAATGTTGTCACAAAAAGTGAGGGTGACTGCATGGATAAACTACTTGAGCGTTTTTTACACTACGTGTCGCTGGACACCCAATCAAAATCGGGCGTGCGGCAGGTACCCAGCACCGAAGGACAGTGGAAATTATTGCAACTGCTCAAACAACAGCTCGAAGAGATGGGGCTGGTTAATATTTCACTGAGCGAAAAAGGCACGCTGATGGCAACGTTACCCGCGAACGTTGCTGGCAATATTCCTGCGATCGGCTTTATTTCCCATGTGGATACCTCACCGGATTTCAGCGGTAAAAATGTCAATCCGCAAATCGTTGAAAACTATCGCGGTGGCGATATTGCGTTAGGCATTGGTGATGAAGTTTTATCGCCGGTGATGTTCCCGGTGCTGCATCAACTTCTGGGTCAGACGCTGATCACCACAGACGGTAAAACGTTGCTGGGCGCGGATGATAAAGCAGGCGTGGCGGAAATCATGACCGCACTGGCTGTGCTTATCCAAAAAAATATTCCGCACGGTGATATCCGCGTGGCCTTTACGCCGGACGAAGAAGTGGGTAAAGGGGCGAAGCATTTTGATGTTGCGGCATTCGATGCGCAGTGGGCCTATACCGTTGACGGTGGTGGCGTAGGTGAGTTGGAGTTTGAGAACTTCAACGCCGCGTCGGTTAATATCAAAATTGTTGGCAACAATGTGCATCCCGGCACCGCAAAAGGGGTGATGGTGAATGCGCTGTCGCTGGCGGCGCGTATTCACGCTGAGGTCCCGGCAGATGAAAGCCCGGAGAAGACGGAAGGCTACGAAGGCTTTTATCATCTGGCGAGCATGAAAGGGACGGTCGATCGGGCGGATATGCACTACATTATTCGTGATTTTGACCGTAAGCAGTTTGAAGCGCGTAAACGCAAGATCATGGATATCGCCAAGAAGGTCGGCAAAGGGTTACACCCGGACTGCTATATCGAACTGGTGATTGAAGACAGTTACTACAATATGCGCGAAAAAGTGATTGAGCATTCGCACGTGCTGGATATCGCCCAGCAGGCGATGCGCGATTGCGATATTGAGCCGGTGCTGAAACCGATCCGTGGCGGCACTGACGGCGCACAGCTGTCATTTATGGGATTACCGTGTCCGAATCTGTTCACCGGCGGCTACAACTATCATGGTAAGCATGAGTTTGTAACCCTGGAAGGAATGGAAAAAGCGGTGCAGGTGATTGTGCGTATTGCTGAATTGGCCGCGAAACAAAAATAAAATATGTGTAGTTGCCGGATGGCGCTTTGCTTATCCGGCCTACAATATTTCACTCCAGTAGCCTGATAAGACGCATTGCGTCGCATCAGGCACAGTCCGCATTACCCTTCGAAGAACCAGTACCCGCTGTTGACCAGCGCGGCAAGCATTGCAAGGAAAGAAGGATCTTCCAGCGCATCCTCAAAGTTCTCAGCCGTCAGCACAATATGACTGGCCAGCGCTTCCAGCGCAGGACGATGCGGTGAATCAATTTTCTCACCGTTAGCGTAGACGTCGTCGCCAATGCGCAATACGCGCAATCCGCCCAGACGCACTAACACATCACCTTGTTTCAGGGCATCATAAATTTCGTCTGGCTGATACGGTGGCTCCGGCGGGGCAATATCCAGCTCATGACGAGACTGAGAAATAAACTCGCCAAACCACTGCTGGAAATGTTCTGGCTGATTAATCAGGCCCAGCATCATTTCGCGCAGCTTGTCCATTTCCTGCGGCAGAACATCTGCCGGATGATCGCGCGGTGGCAGATCAGGATCGCTGTAATAGGTGCTGCCCAGTTCGCGTTGTAAAACGTAATCGGCGAAGCCGCTGATCAGCTCGCGAGTGTTTGGCGCACGGAAGCCAACCGAATAGTTCATCGCGTTTTCTAACGCATAGCCTTCGTGCGGGAATCCCGGTGGAATGTACAGAATATCGCCGGGTTCCAGCTCTTCATCAATGATGGCTTCGAACGGGTCGACCTGAAGGAGATCCGGGTGAGGGCAGTGCTGCTTCAACTGCAGCTTTTCGCCTACGCGCCAGCGACGACGACCGGTTCCCTGAATGATAAATACATCGTACTGATCCAGGTGCGGGCCAACGCCGCCGCCGGGTACAGAGAAAGAAATCATCAGATCGTCGATACGCCAGTCCGGTAATTCACGGAACGGGCGCATCAGCGCGGCGGTAGGTTCGTGCCAGTGGTTGACCGCCTGCACCAGCAAAGACCAGTTGTTCTCGCCAAGATGGTCGTAGCTTTCGAAGGGACCGTGGCTAACCTGCCATTTACCATCCTGATGGCTGACGAGTCGGCTGTCGACTTCGCTTTCCATTGCCAGTCCAGCCAGTTCGTCAGGAGAAAGAGGATCAATAAAGTTGTTAAACCCGCGTTTTAAGACCACCGGGCGTTTCTGCCAGTGGCGTTCAAGAAAATCGGGCCAATTAAGTGTGAGTTGGTATTCCATAGTGAGCATCCCGCAGGCTGGTATCTGCAACCGATTATAACGGATACTTAACCTCAAGCGTGAAGTCAGTACATATTTATTACATGCGACGGTTACTCGTCTTTCTGGCCCGGCTGCTGGCGACCAAAAATAACTTCCATGCGCGCACCACCCAGCAGGCTATCACCAGCAATAATCTGCCCGTCATACTGTTCGGTGATTTCTCGCGCCACCGCCAGACCGACGCCTTGTCCGGGACGTAGTGTATCTACGCGCTGTCCGCGGTCAAACACCACTTCCCGTTTGCTTTGCGGAATACCAGGACCATCGTCTTCGACCAGAATATGCAGCTGCTCCTCAGACAGTTGCGCCGAAATCTCGACAAACTCCAGACAATATTTACAGGCGTTATCCAAGACGTTGCCCAATACCTCGACAAAATCATTCTGTTCGCCCACAAAGCTGATCTCAGGTGAGATATCGAGATTAATGTTGACCCCTTTGCGCTGATATACCTTATTCAGCGCCGAGGTGAGCTTATCCAGCAACGGCGCGACCGGGTGCAGCTCGCGGCTGAGTAGGGCACTGCTGCCACGCATACTGGCGCGATGCAGGTAATAGCCTATCTGTTGGGAAATACGGCTGATTTGTTCCAGCATGATAGGCTCTGCGTCGCTGACGTTCATCTTTTCATTACGCATTGAGCGCAACGTACTTTGCAGTACCGCCAGTGGCGTTTTCAGGCTATGAGTGAGATCGGTTAACGTGGTGCGGTATTTATCGTAGCGCTCACGTTCACTTTTTAAAAGTCGATTGAGATTACGAACCAGGCTGGTCAATTCGCGTGTGGTAGCGGGGTTTAGCATCTCACGATGATGTTCCTCAAGCTCACGGACTTCGCGGGCCAGCGATTCAATCGGCCGCAGGCTCCACCAGGCGGCCACCCATAACAGCGGAATGACCAGCAACAGATTGGCGACCAGCACATAAATAAACCAACTCCAGACCATATAAGAGCGCTTCAGCTCTATAGGAATGGTATCGACAACTACAATGGTCAGTTGCGGCATTCTGGCAGTGGCGGGGTAGACGTTCACCGCCACCGAGTGGGTCATTTCGGCGTCGTCATCATCTTCTCTGACTTCTTTTAACTGCTGCTGAGCGGAGTGATCTTCGCCCAGTAAAGTGCTGGTGGCGTCTACATTGGCTTCAATTTCATGAAAACCGTTCGTTTTTAGCCAGTCCGGTTGGATACTTTTCGTCAGCCAGGGAACATTGCGCTGAGCCCACAACAACTCACCGCTTTCGTTATAGATCAGCGACATTGTTGGGCTTTGCATATCGAGATTTTCAGGCAGCTCGACGTTTATCTTGCCGTTTTCCCACTTTGCCAGGGTATAAAACAGATTACTTTCACCCCGCAGCAGGCGAAACGTTGTCTTATCAAAGCTGACGCTGTAGCCCACCAGAGCAACCATGCCGTAGGCCAGCGAGAGCACTAATACAACGCCTGCGGTTGCCAGTAAAAAGCGCAACCGTAGCGATAGCGGGAAAAAATGACGCAATAGTTTATTCATTAGCGCAGTTCAAAAAGATATCCCTGACCACGCACGGTGGTGATGACGTCGTCCGGATATTGCGCCTGAATTTTCTTACGCAGACGTCCCATTAGAACATCAATGGTGTGACTTTCGCGCAGCTCGGCATCCGGGTAAAGCTGCAGCATGAGCGAATCTTTACTGACCACTTTGCCATTATTACGGATGAGCGTTTCCATAATGGTGTATTCAAACGCAGTGAGCTTGATAACTTCATCATTGACGGATAACTCGCGTCGAGAGAGGTCCACCTGAAAAGGCGGAAGGGAGATAATTTGCGATGCCAGACCGCTGTTGCGGCGCATCAGTGCCTGCATGCGCGCAGCCACTTCTTCGATGTGAAACGGTTTGGTGACGTAATCGTCAGCACCGGCGCTGAGGACTTCCACTTTATCCTGCCAGCCTTCGCGTGCGGTTAATACCAGAATCGGCAGCGAAACCTCATTACTGCGCCAGCGGCGGATCAGCGACAAACCATCTTCATCGGGGAGTCCTAAATCAACGATCGCGATATCCGGCAGATGTTCATTCAGATAATAGTCCGCTTCCTTCGCATCTTCTGCATCATCCACCTGATGCCCTAAATCCTGCAACTGAACCTTGAGGTGGTGGCGTAATAAAGCATTATCCTCGACAACCAGTACGCGCATCATCGTTTCTCCCTAAAATAATGGTATGAATAGTTTAACGCTGATTATGTGGCTGTGGGGATAAACATTTAATAAACCGGGGGAAGGGATAATCTCGTGGGCAATAAAAAAGCCGGAAACGCTGATGCATTCCGGCTTACTACGATATGAACGAAATACCGGAACAGGTGCAAGCGCGCTCCGGCATCAAACAGATTACTTCAGTTCATCAACCATGGTGATGGCGCGACCAATATAATTGGCAGGCGTCATTGCTTTCAGGCGAGTTTTCTCTTCTTCCGGCAGCGCCAGACTGTCGATAAACTGCTTCATACCTTCGGCGTCAACACGCTTACCGCGGGTCAGTTCTTTCAGCTTCTCGTACGGCTTTTCAATACCGTAGCGACGCATCACGGTCTGAATCGGCTCTGCCAGAACTTCCCAGTTATGGTCCAGTTCATCCAGCAGATGATCGCGGTTCACTTCCAGTTTGCTCACGCCTTTCAGCGTGGACTGATAGGCGATCAGCGCATAGCCAATACCTACGCCCAGGTTACGCAGAACGGTAGAGTCAGTCAGGTCACGCTGCCAGCGGGAGACCGGCAGTTTGCTCGCCAGGTGCTGCAGAACCGCGTTAGACAGACCCAGGTTACCCTCGGAGTTTTCGAAATCGATGGGGTTAACTTTGTGCGGCATGGTGGAAGAGCCGATTTCACCCGCGATGGTTTTCTGTTTAAAATGGTTCAGCGCCACGTAACCCCAGACATCGCGGTCAAAGTCGATCAGGATAGTGTTGAAACGGGCGATGCAGTCAAACAGCTCGGCAATGTAGTCGTGCGGCTCAATCTGCGTGGTGTACGGGTTCCACTGGATGCCCAGCGAGGTGACAAACTCTTCGCTGAACTGATGCCAGTCAACTTCCGGGTAAGCAGCGATGTGGGCATTATAGTTACCGACTGCACCATTGATCTTACCAAGAATTTCAACCTGGTTGAGCTGACGATACTGACGCTCCATACGGTAAGCCACGTTAGCCATTTCTTTGCCTAGCGTAGACGGGGTGGCTGGCTGACCGTGGGTACGGGAGAGCAGAGGAATATCGCGATACTGAACAGACAGATCTTTCACCGCGTCGATAAGCTTACGCCAGTACGGCAGAACCACTTCGTCGCGTGCGGTTTTCAGCATCAGCGCGTGAGACAGGTTGTTGATGTCTTCTGAGGTACACGCAAAGTGGATAAATTCGGAAACAGCGTGCAGTTCCGGGATATCCGCCACTTTCTCTTTCAGGAAATACTCAACTGCCTTCACATCATGGTTGGTCGTACGCTCAATGGTTTTGATGCGCGCAGCATCTTCTTCATTGAAGTTAGCGACGATCGCATCAAGGAAACCGATTGCGTCGGCAGCAAAAGCAGGAACTTCCTTGATCGCTGCGTGCGCGGCCAGTTTTTGCAGCCAGCGTACTTCAACCTGTACACGGAATTTCAGCAAACCGTATTCGCTGAAAATCCCGCGCAGCGCGCTGACTTTATCGCCGTAGCGTCCATCGACAGGGGAAACGGCGGTCAGTGAGGATAATTCCATAGATCACAACTCCGGGGTTAAATGAGCAAGAATTTGTTTTGCCTGAGTCGTCAGGCGATTACGAGAAAACATGAGTTGCAGACGGCCTCCACCAACCTGATGCCAGAGCACGGCAGCACGGATGCCAGCCAGCAGCGAAGCGCGTACTTTAGCCTGTACTTGTGGGCTCTGAAGGATGGCCGGGGAACCCGTGACCTGAATACGCGGGCCGAGTGGGCTGATGACGTCAACATAAATGCCAGCCATCGCACTCATCAACGTTTCTGACTGCAAATCAAAATGGTCCAGCTGGCGCTGCAAGCCGCTAATACGGTCTCCCAGCGTGTCCATAGCGCCCTTGGCCGCTGACAGCTTACGCTCCAGCACCATCAGGCTTAGCGTATAGCGGGTGAGTTCCGCATTCAGTCCCTGACGACTGCTGGCGTTCAGCACGCCAAGCAGCGTTTCAAGGCCAAGACGCAGGTTGGCTTCGCTGCCGCCAAACACGCCCAGCGTAGAGCTGGGATTCATGTCGATGACACTGTTCAGTGAAACGTGTAATGCATCGGCATCACAATGCCCCTGGTGCGCCAGTTCCTGCACCAGACGTGCCGACTGACAAATGCCTGCCAGGGCGAGGGTGATGTCATAATAATTCTTTGCCACGTTCACTGCTTCCTTGTATCAAATGTGTAAGTAATTATACCGGCAGAGGCAATCGTTGTTCGATAATGCCGCCGCCGAGGCACACTTCGCCATTGTAAAAGACAGCCGACTGACCCGGCGTGACCGCCGCGACTGGCTCGTCGAAAATGACTTCAATACGCTCAGCATCCAGTGCCTTAACGGTGCACGGAATGTCGGTCTGACGATAGCGGGTTTTCACCGTGCAGCGCATGGTGCCGGTGAACGGTTCGCGATCGACCCAATGCAGCTGTTGCGCCACCAGGCCAACGGACATCAGACGTGGATGTTCATGACCCTGAGCGACAACCAGAATGTTGTTCTCAACGTCTTTATCCACCACATACCATGGATCTTCTGTCCCTTCTTTCGTTCCGCCAATACCCAGACCTTTACGTTGACCCAGAGTGTGGTACATCAGCCCCTGATGCTGGCCAATCTCTTCGCCGTCAACGGTGATGATTTTGCCTGGCTGAGCCGGCAGGTAACGACCAAGAAACTCGCGGAACTTACGTTCGCCAATGAAGCAGATGCCGGTGGAGTCTTTTTTCTTGGCCGTAATCAGACCAAGATCTTCGGCAATTTTACGCACCTGCGGTTTTTCCAGTTCACCGACCGGGAACAGGCTTTGCGCGATTTGCTCATGGCCGAGTGTATAGAGGAAATAACTCTGGTCTTTATTGCCATCGAGCCCACGCAGCAGGCGGCTTTTGCCGTCGACATCCGCGCGACGCACGTAGTGACCGGTGGCGATGTAATCGGCACCTAAATCTTCGGCGGCAAACTCAAGGAAGGCTTTAAACTTAATTTCTTTATTGCACAGAATATCCGGGTTTGGCGTACGGCCCGCTTTGTACTCTTCAAGGAACAGTTCAAAGACGTTGTCCCAGTATTCTGCGGCAAAGTTGACGGTATGCAGTTCAATGCCGAGTTTGTCACAGACAGCCTGCGCATCCGCAAGGTCGGCGGCCGCTGTGCAGTATTCCTCGCCATCGTCCTCTTCCCAGTTCTTCATGAACAGGCCTTCTACCTGATAGCCCTGTTGTTGTAACAGCCAGGCAGAAACGGAGGAATCGACACCGCCGGACATGCCGACGATCACTTTTTTTGGGCTTTCAGACATAGGAATACTCACGACATTGAACTTCAAGGCGGCATATTCTAGCACGCAGCCCTTTACTTGACACCCTCTGTAAACGGCCAGTTAAATTCGCCGATCATGGCCAGTGGGTAGCGCTGTCCGCTCTGATAACAGCGAATACTCTCTGCAACCAACGGCGAACGCAGGTTTGGCGCAGAGAAAATCTCTTCTGCGCTGACCCAACGACAGCAATCTATATCGCTGTCATGGGGTTCTGTAGCGCACATATTGGCAAGCTCGATAGAGAAAAGAAAACGCAAAAAGGGCGTTCTGTCCGGCGCAATCCATTGATGCATACGAATGAAATGCTGCGGCTGCGCTTTAATGCCCGTTTCTTCCCACAGTTCGCGTGCTGCGGCTTGCACCAGCGTTTCATCGGCTTCCAGGTGTCCTGCTGGTTGATTCCACAAGGCTTTGCCATTGATCGTTTCTTCAACGACTAAGAATTTATCTTCTGCATGCACAATGCAGGCGACCGTGACGTGCGGTTTGAACATGTTTTCCCCTTATTCCTCAGCAAATCCTTCGGTAACATCTGGCCAGCTAATTTCGCCGCTGGCCTTGTCGATACTGATATAAGCCACGGGAGGTGACGTTTGTGGGTCGGCCCCTCCACGGCACAATGCGGTTTGATGATCCTCGCGCACGATAATCTCAATGGCCTTTTTAGCATTCCAGCTTTCATAAAAGATACATTGGTGGTCGTGACGTAGCCCAAGGGTGGCGACTCTCGTTGCCTTTTCTGTCGACAGCGGGTTGATGTCGTCGCGATAGTGGTCACCGCTGTTTATAGCCTGTAACTGCGACTTTTTTAACCAACCGCGTATAATTTGGCGATCGGTGGTGTAGTAGACCGCTTCCATAAAATCATCGTTGGATTGTTCTTGTACAGAGACGAGGTCGCCGGGCACTAAAAATACGGACGGGCTGCGACACTGTTCGGTTGGCATCGTATAGAACCATGCGCGGGTGTCTCCTGTTACCTGATAGTGGTTTGTGGAGGAGGAGGGTAAGAACCCGCGCTGCGACATCGCTTTATTTGCCCATGTCTGGCAAGACGCGCTTACTGCAAGCGGACTGGATAACGGCGTTAATCCATCTACCGAGACCCAGCCGGTGGCGAAGGTTCCTTTAGCGTCCCGATAACGTACGTAACTATAAGGCTCATCTTTGGAAAGCATGCCCGTGCTTTTGTAGCGCTGTGAACTCCTGAGTACCTCGACGGTGTCGCCATTGACCATGAACGCGGGGAGTTGACACTCTGTTGCTGGTGCAGAATAGAAATGCAGGCGTGAGTCGGTTTTTACTTTGGCAGACTCATAAAGGTAGTTTGCCTCTCCGGCTGCTGTTCCGGCAATTGTCTCACAGTCCAGTTTTGCTGAACAAAACGGTGACACGCCGAGCAGGATGAATGCTGCAAAAAGCTGCTTATCCATTTTTTATCATTCTTCCCTGTTAACACTCACGTTAAACCGTACGGTTACGATTTCAGTTCCCGCCACTCGCCGTTAGCAAGATTTTCCAGCGTGTAATCCCCCATGGCATAGCGGATGAGGCGCAGCGTAGGAAATCCAACATTCGCTGTCATACGACGTACCTGACGGTTGCGACCTTCATATAAGGTAACTTTCAACCAGCTGGTGGGAATGTTTTTCCGTTCCCGAATCGGCGGATTTCTCGGCCACAGCCATACGGGCTCCTCTACTACTTCAATGCCTGCGGGTAGCGTGGGGCCATCATTGAGCGTTACTCCGTTACGCAGGGCGTCCAGCGCTTCTGCTGTCGGCTCGCCTTCAACCTGGACGTAATAAATTTTCCCGGTACGCTTACCAGGTTGCGTTAACCGCGCCTGCAGCGCGCCGTCATTGGTCAGCACCAAAAGCCCTTCGCTGTCCCGGTCGAGTCGGCCCGCCGCATAAATTCCCGGCACGGGAATAAAATCTTTTAACGTGCTTCTGCCAGCCTCGTCAGTAAATTGTGGCAAAACATCGTAGGGTTTATTGAACAAAACCACGCGTTTTGGCTGGTTTTCTTTACGCTGCTTAGTGACTTGTCGTGAGCTGAATCGCTCAACCCGGTGATTTCTAAAAGAAGTTTTTTGCATGGTATTTTCAGATTATATCAATTGCCGCATTATAGCCTAAGAACGAGTGTCTTTCATGGCGGCGAACAATAGGGTAGTATTGACACGCTCATTACAAATCATTAACAAAAAGTTGCTCTAACGCATCCGTGTAGCAGGACGCAAACGCACATGCAGCGTGATGACAGACGAGCAGAACCAGAAGCGCTCGAAGGAGAGGTGAATGGAAAGCAAAGTAGTTGTTCCGGCGGAAGGTAAGAAGATCACCCTGCAAAACGGCAAACTCAACGTTCCTGAAAATCCGATTATCCCGTTCATTGAAGGCGACGGTATCGGCGTTGATGTAACCCCACCGATGATCAAAGTTGTCGATGCTGCTGTCGAGAAAGCCTATAAAGGCGAGCGTAAAATCTCCTGGATGGAAATCTACACCGGCGAGAAATCCACTCAGGTTTATGGCCAGGACGTCTGGCTGCCTGCTGAAACCTTAGATCTGATTCGTGAATATCGTGTTGCCATTAAAGGCCCTCTGACCACCCCTGTTGGCGGCGGTATTCGCTCTCTGAACGTAGCTCTGCGTCAGGAACTTGACCTGTATGTCTGCCTGCGTCCGGTGCGTTATTATCAGGGCACACCAAGCCCGGTTAAACACCCTGAACTGACCGACATGGTCATCTTCCGCGAAAACTCCGAAGACATCTACGCGGGTATCGAGTGGAAAGCTGACTCTGCCGATGCTGAGAAAGTGATTAAATTCCTGCGCGAAGAGATGGGCGTGAAGAAAATCCGCTTCCCGGAACATTGCGGCATTGGTATCAAACCGTGTTCTGAAGAAGGGACTAAACGCCTGGTGCGTGCAGCGATTGAATACGCCATCGCCAACGATCGTGATTCAGTTACCCTGGTACACAAAGGCAACATCATGAAGTTCACCGAAGGCGCGTTCAAAGACTGGGGTTACCAGTTAGCGCGTGAAGAATTCGGTGGTGAACTGATCGACGGCGGTCCATGGGTGAAAATCAAGAACCCGAAAACCGGTAAAGAGATCGTGGTTAAGGACGTTATCGCCGATGCGTTCCTGCAACAGATCCTGCTGCGTCCGGCTGAGTATGACGTGATTGCCTGTATGAACCTGAACGGTGACTACATCTCCGATGCGCTGGCCGCACAGGTTGGTGGTATTGGTATCGCGCCGGGTGCAAACATCGGTGACGAATGCGCTCTGTTCGAAGCAACCCACGGTACTGCACCGAAGTATGCAGGTCAGGATAAAGTGAACCCAGGTTCCATCATTCTGTCTGCTGAAATGATGCTGCGCCACATGGGTTGGGTAGAAGCGGCTGACCTGATTGTTAAAGGTATGGAAGGCGCGATCAACGCCAAGACCGTAACCTATGACTTCGAACGTCTGATGGAAGGCGCTAAGCTGCTGAAATGTTCAGAGTTTGGTGACGCGATCATCGAAAACATGTAATCCAGACCTTGGGTTGTATGAGAACGGGAGCCGAGAGGTTCCCGTTTTTTTTACCTGCAAAACGCTTTCCTGGCGCTCATACTATTAAACTCATTTAAATAGCACTGGAGAACAAATTTTTATCTTTGCCATTACAATTTTATTTTTTGATAAAAATTCCCATGGCTGTCAATATTGCTTTATTTAACTCTATTCGGGTATGAGAACTAACTATAATTGAGTGGTGTTTGTATCTTATTGATTATCAGATGGGAAATAATCATTTTAAAAATAAGAAAAATATCGGAAATTTTTATAAAGAAGAAGCGTTTTAAGATTTTTTACTCTAATTTTAAATCTATTTTTATCAGCGTGTTATGACAGTTGATTATTCTGAGCATTAGTAATGTCCAAAAAAGAACATTTTCTCCGATTGATGTTTTTTTACCTTTCTGTTTTTCTCTTGGCAACATGCTTGAGAAATAAAACTCAAAGCATGATTCCTTATTATGTGTGTTACTCACTATTAGTTGATGACGAAAATGGTTATTAAAATGCTAAGTTTAAAAACAGGTTTAGTGGCTGTTACATTATGTTTTGCTATGACGGTTTATGCAGGAGAAAGCGTAGTCACCGGCGGTTATGTACATACCCGGACAGATGGGCAGAACCTTAATGGTTTTAACGCTAAATATGGTTATACCCCAGATGAGAGTGATTTTGGTGTTATGACATCCTTAACCATTTCAGCAAATGACGATAATGATATAGATCGTGATTATGGTTCTGCATTAGTCGGCGCAAGTTATAAAGTAAATGATGTGGTAAAACCTTATGTAATGGCGGGTATTGGGAGAGGTGCGATCAAAGCTAATGGTGAAACTGACACTTCTACAGGTTTTGCCTATGGCGCTGGTATTCAGTTTATCCCCATTGCAGGTTTCACTGTTGATGCAGGCTATGAAGGTTCTAAGGTCTTTGGCGCACAAGCTAATAGTATTGTAGTCGGCGCCGGCTGGAAATTCTAAGGTTATTTATATGAATAAATTAATGATAATATTGGGTGCGTTTTCTGCTGTTTCCTTGATGTCTGGTTGTGTATCAGAAGAACAACGCTTAGCAAAGTGCGAAGCGAAGGGAATTAGCCGTGATGTTTGTTATCACGAAGAAAAAGAATATTGGAATAATTACAGTGCTAATATGAGTCGACTGCAGGCCGCTAATACACAAGCGGATGCTTTCAAAGAGGCTATGAGTGATCACAAGAAACATAAGCATTATGATGACGATTAATATTTAAGAACACGCACATACGGTCTTGAGTGCTTATGTTCTTGATATTTTAATCATTTATTAATTATTCAAATGGTTATGCTCAGTCTTCACTCTCAAAAGCGTATTATCCTTCTGTATATAGTGATGAAATAATGCAGCGCCGGCATGGGCTGCAATTAGAAAGTAGCAGATATCAGCGAGCTGACTTCCCCCCAAAGCCAGAGTTTTTTATGATAACCATGGCCTTACTTTGGTTTGAGAAAAACGCTTCGTCTGCTGTGTGCAATTATTCTTTTGCTGAAAGTTTGTACGGAAATACATGCAGAGCGTTGGCTGCGATGGGATAAACGCCCAGGCCTTCTGTTCTGGCTTTGATTTCCTCGAAAGAGAGTGAAGGGGAGGGTTCTCGTCCGCCCCACAGATTAATGCCTTCAGGAACATCGTCCCGGCTGTACTCCTCGGCGATCTCGATGGTTCCGCCACTATTCAATTCGATGACAACGCTTTTTCCGTCAACAGGAATCAGGTTCCCGTCATTGTCAGTGATAAAGATTTTCATTTGATTACCTCTTATTAGTGCATTCCTATGATAGCAAAATTGGATGAGGTGCAACGCCGGTTTTGTACTGCGAATTTCAGTAATGATTTTATCAATAAATTAGTAAGTTACGTTGTTATTGAGGAAATGTGACTGGGCGCATGGCGACTTTTGTTTCTGTCTACCATGCTCTGTAGAGATAAATTAGAACACGTCAATGCTCATCGCAACGACTGATCAGTTTTCACCACAGGACATGAGAATGCGCAAAGCACTTTTACCGGTAACTGCTGCGGTGTGTCTTTTTTTAATCGGTGTTTTTATTCTTAATATGCAGCTTTGGTATTCCTCCTCGATGGAAACCCTCGGGGGGGCCAGATATGCCGCGAAAAATATGGATAACATACTTGATGAAGCTTTCCAGGCAACCCGTACCGCTATGCACATCGCTGAAAAAAAATGCGATTTGGAGGGGCAATACCAACTTGGAACCGAAGCTGCGCTCCGACCCCATTTGCGAACGCTGATAATTATTCGACAGGGGAAGGTTTGGTGTACCTCTTTGCCGGGTAATCGGATATTACTTAAGCATATTCCCGTTATAGCTGATACTAATTTACAACTGACTCCCGCAAGCAATACCGAGAATGAAATACCAGTTCTGCTGTATCAAACACGTTTTCGCACAGGCCGTATCATCGTCACTATAAGTGGCGTGCATATCCGAGGGGCACTGAATGTCCCGTTAGCGGGAGTAACCTACTCGTTGCTTGTGGGTGACGCAGTACTCGGTTTATTGGGCGATGTGAAACCTGTTGCTGCAAATGCACAGAAGTTTGGCCAAGTGAATTCCGCGAAATATTCCTTCAGCATCATTTACGCTGAACCACCATTGTTTAGTGCTAACAGGCTGATCAGGCATGGCTTAGGGATCCTGATTTTTATCCTACTGATATCGCTCGCCGCCGCTTATGCCATTGATAAGTATCTGAACAAGAACGATACCCCTGAAGAAACGTTGCGCAGGGCGATAGTAAAAGGAGAGATCGTGCCTTTTTATCAACCTATCGTAAATGGTCGCGAGGGGACGTTACGCGGTGTTGAAGTGCTGGCCCGATGGAAACATCCTAAGGCCGGATATATCTCTCCTGCTTCCTTCATTCCCGTCGCTGAAAAATCAGGCCTGATAGTGCCACTAACTCAAAGCCTGATGAGGCAGGTCGCGGAAAACATGAACGCCATTGCCAGCAAACTGCCATCCGGCTTCCATGTCGGCATTAACTTCAGCGCATCCCATATCACATCCCCTACATTCGTGCAGGAGTGTCTGCATTACAGGGATAGTTTTAACCGCGATGACCTCAATCTGGTAATCGAAGTTACTGAGCGCGAGCCGTTAGATGTGGATGAAGATCTTGTGCAGAGGCTCAATATCCTGCATGAGAATGGCTTTGTGATTGCGCTGGATGATTTTGGTACGGGCTATTCTGGGCTTTCTTATTTGCATGACCTGCACATTGATTACATTAAAATCGATCAGAGCTTTGTGGGAAGGGTAAATGAGCTTCCCGATTCAACCCGAATTTTAGATTGTGTCCTCGATCTGGCGCGCAAGCTGTCTTTAAGCATCGTTGCAGAAGGGGTTGAAACAAAGGCTCAGCTTGATTATCTCAACAAAAACAACATTGTTTTCCTGCAAGGGTACTATTTCTATAAACCAGTAACCTTCACTGAGTTCGTCATGATTCTGCTGTCAAAGCCTAAAGTGAAGGTTTTTGTCGAATAAATACAAGATAACCTAATTGATGAAAAGTGAGCATGAAATCTGCTTCGGTAGCAAAAATCCGACGATTATCTTTATCGTGAGACAAATCTCAGATTCTGTTAGTTAAAATCTATACCCTTATCGATGTGGTGGTTATTTATGTTTTCATATACAGCAACTGGATAATGGTATGGCAGATATAACATTCGCGATGGAGCGTGATTCAAGTCATAGAGCGGCGAAAAATAAGTTGGATGTGCGAAGCAAAGCGAAGAACACAAATCGCAACCAGCTTGCGATTGCCGCAGTACTATTTTTAGGCGGTATCGTCGGGGTTATTGTTTTGGCATTATATCTTATGGTGCAGGAAGGGGTGTTTCTGTATTAATTGTTTAAATATTCTTATATGTTAAAATAAGTTGCTGATTATATCTTGTGTCTTCTTTCAATAATATTCTGCTGGTCGGGGTATTAGTGTGCCCCGACCAGCAGGATCTTATAAAATTAGAACTGATAATTTAAAGATACCCAGTAGTTACGACCAGGGTTTACGTATCCGGTAGTGGATTGTGCAGTCTGATAATAATCACCTGCGTAGGTGCTATTGCGGCCCACCTGGTACAATTTGACCTCACTAAAGTCTTTATCCAGCACGTTATTAACCGCCGTATTAAGCGTCAGATCTTTGGTCAGCTTATAAGACATCCCCATATCGACAACGGTCCAGGCTTTTAAATCAGCGCCTTTATCGTCATAGACGGCCTTTTGTACCGCGCTAAGGTTGTCGTAATTTTCGGTAAAGCGTGGGGCTTTGCCGCGATAACGTGCGCTGAGCCAGGCGTTCATATCTTCCGTTGCCTGCCAGTTCAGACGGGCGTTAGCCATATGTTTTGGGGTGTAACTTAATGGCGCGCCTTTATTGTCACCATCTTTTTGCTTGCTCTGAGTGTAGGTGTAGTTGAGAGATAGGGTCAGCACATCCGACCATAGAGGGAAGGTGCTGGCAAATTCAACGCCATCGGTCCTCGCCTTGCCGCTGTTGGTATAGCTGTTGGTATTATCATCGATAGAATATGAGACAATTTTATTTTTGTATTCGGTATAGAAGCCGGTAATGTTGGCGTTAAGCCCGGCGTCGTTCTCGTAATACAGCCCGGTTTCGTAGCTGATACTTTCCTCAGGTTTGAGGTCCGGGTTACCGACCGTATTCACCGTTCCCTGTGCGGTTACACCGCTGATCCCGTTATGCAACTGGCTTAGTGATGGTGCTTTATAACCTGTCGTCACGCCACCTTTGAGCGTCCAGGCGTCGGAAACGTCCCATACCATATAGGCTCGTGGGCTGAGATGACCGCCAAAGACATCGTTATGCTCATAGCGTGTTCCTGCGGTTAAGGCCAGCGAGTCGAGAATATGCCATTCATCTTCCGCATAGGCTGCCCACGTTTTTTGATGGAACGTCTCGCCGGTATTGGCCAGTACCACACCATCTTTCATCCGGGCATCCCAGTATTCTCCGCCAAGGGTTAAGAGGTGCGAATCACCTAATGGCGTCAGCAGCACTGAGTCAAGAATGACGTTGGTGTTCTTCAGTTCACGCGCGTCACCGGCCCGGCCTGCGTTCTCTGGTGTGAGTGCGGAAGATACCAATTGCCGGCCTTTGTTTTCGGTTTCATTCCAGCCGAGGGAGGATTTCCAGGTGCCGAACGTTAAGGCTGTATCGTGGCCGAGGGTCACTTTGTTACGCTCATAGCGTAGCGTTTTATCATACCCCCCTGTCAGGTTGCCCAACTGCCCGTCATCGTTGTCATAGCGCTGTCTGGCGGAGTCGAGATCTAACCACAGCGTATTGTTCTCATTGGTTTTCCAGTCGAGGCGCGTGCCAATATTATAGTTTTCCGATTCGGTAGGATAAGGTACGCGGGTGGAGGCGGTATCGCTGAGGGAGGTGACGCTGGAACCCTGACGCTGGGTTGTGCTCCCCCGAACCTGCATATCCAGTACGCCCGCAATCAACGGGCCGCTTGACCAGAAGTTGGCGACCGTACTGTTACCCCATTTATTACTCTCTTGCAGGTTAACGCCGGTATTGATGGAAGTGCTCCATTTATCGGTGCTTTTTTTGGTGATGATATTCACCACGCCACCGATTGCGTCGGACCCATAAAGTGTCGACATCGGGCCGCGGATCACCTCAATATGATCGATTGCCGCCAGCGGGGGCATAAAGCTGGTATTCATGGCAGAGAAACCGTTTGGCGTTATGTCGCTGCTGCCGTTTTGACGAATACCGTCAATCAGGATCAAGGTATAGCTGGCAGGCATGCCACGGATGCTGATCTCCAGACCGCCGGTTTTACCGGTGCTGCTTTCAACATCTACCCCTTCAACAGAACGCAGGGCTTCACCTAAGTCATTATATTTATTGGTTTGTAACTCTTGCTGAGAAATAACAGAGACGCTGGCGGCGGCATTGGTGATTTTCTTTTCATAACCGGAAGCGGTTACCACCATGACATCTTCAGCAAATACCAGGGGGCTGGAAAATCCTAAACAGGACAGAACGACAGAGGCAACTGGTTTTAAACGCATAGTCAAACTTCCTTTGTTAAAAATTCAAAGGCAGTAAGATAATTGATGGAAATGATAATACAAATAATTATCATTACAAATTTACATAACTTGTCACTTCTGGTGTTTTTCTTGAATAAATATACATAAATTGTCATGAGTTTTAGATAAGGAATTAGCAGGAAGGGACAATAGTCCGCATAGGCAATTATTAGTTCGGGATTAATATTTCTGTGAATAAATGGCGAGGGATTAATCTATTTTCTGAGATTCACATCGTACTCATAACGGAGTATCAGAAAAAAGTATGATAATTTTAGAAAATCGTCATACTTTTCTGCGCCGCATCATTTTTTTCGTCATTTCTGTCCGCCATAATCCCTTCCCCAGGAGACTGCTTAACGACGGTAAATCGTTATGCGGCATAAAAATAACGTAAATCTGGATAACATAATGATCAAAGGCAAGCTGGCACTGCTTACGTGCGCATTGACTCTCGCATTAACCTCACCACTTCTTGCCGCGCAAAATGCGAGCGAAGGGCAGACGTTAAAACTGGCAATTGGACCAGAACCAACGGAAGGGTTTGACCCGATGCTGGGCTGGAGTCATGGCAGCTATTTGCTTTTGCATGCACCATTATTAAAACAAAATGCAGATATGAGCTGGGGAAACCTGCTGACGGAAAAAGTAGAAACCAGCGCAGACGGCAAAACCTGGACATTGACGTTAAAACCTGACCTTAAATTCTCTGATGGTTCCCCGCTAACCGCTGAAGATGTGGTGTTCACCTATAACAAAGCAGCAAAAAGCGGCGGCAAAATCGACATGGGAAACTTCACCCATGCCAGCCTGAAAGATAACCGTACGGTAGAAATTACGCTAAATAGCCCACAGAGCACCTTTGTGAATGTGCTGGGTTCTTTGGGTATTGTTCCGGCGAAACGGTATGACGAAAAAACATTTGCCAAAAATCCGATTGGCGCAGGTCCTTATCGGCTGGTGAGTTTTCAGCCGGGACAGCAGTTGATCGTGGAGGCTAACCCCTGGTATGCCGGTAAGAAAAATGATTTCAGTAAGCTGGTGTTTGTCTTCCTTGATGAAGATAACGCTTATGCCGCAGCGCGCAGTGGCCAACTGGGACTCGTACGTATCGCGCCGTCGATGGCGGTCGCTCCTCAGCAGACAAATTTGAAACTTTGGGTACGCGATAGCGTGGAAAACCGGGGCATTGTGTTCCCGATGGTTCCTGCAGGTAAAAAAGATGCCAATGGCTATCCGATTGGGAACGATATCACTGCCGATGTTGCCATCAGGCGCGCCATCAACTATGCCATCGACCGTAAGCAGCTTGCCGATCAGGTCATGGAGGGTCATGCGATTCCTGCGTATAGCGCAGTGCAGGGGCTGCCGTGGCAGGGGCAATCCGTTGCGTTCAAAGATGGTGACAGCGAAAAAGCACGCACGATTCTGGAAGAAGCCGGCTGGAAGGTGGGTAAAGATGGCGTACGAGTGAAAGACGGCAAAGAGGCTCGACTGACTTTATGGTACGCCAGCGGTGACAGTACGCGCCGGGATTTAGCCGAAGCTGTTCGCGCAATGCTGGAACCGGTGGGCATTCAGGTATCACTACAGTCAGGAAGCTGGGAAACCGTTGAACGTCACATGCATGCGAACCCGACGTTATTTGGTTGGGGAAGTCTGGATCCGATGGAGCTTTTCCATCATTACAGTAATCAGGCCGCGGGCGTGGAATATTACAACCCAGGTTATTACAGCAATCCTGTTGTTGAACAGCACCTTAAACAGGCTATCGACGCCCCAGACTGGCAAAAGGCGTTACCTTTCTGGCAACAGGTGGAGTGGGATGGTAAGCAAGGGGCTGGCGTGCAGGGCGATGCTGCCTGGGCATGGCTGCTGAATATTCAGCACACTTATCTGGCAAATCCGTGTATTGATTTAGGCAAAGGCGCACCGGAGATTCACGGTAGTTGGTCACTGCTCAATAATTTGGACGAATGGACCTGGACCTGCCGTTGATGAAGTCTGTTGTGGGCCATTTTCTACGGCTGATTGTGCTATTAGTGCTGGTTGCGGCTGGCACTTTTGTGCTGCTCAGTTTTTCTCCAGTCGATCCGATTCGCGCTTATATCGGCAACGATCTCCTGCATGTGCCGCCGGAGCAATATGCACGCATTGCTGCTCGCTGGGGATTGGACCAGCCGCTATGGGAGCGTTTTGGTCACTGGTTTGTTCGTGTATTGCAGGGCGATCTCGGCTATTCCATGTTGTTTAATGCGCCGGTTGCCAGCGTGATCAAGGAACGCTTTTCCACCTCGTTTGCGCTGCTTGGCGGCGCGTGGCTACTCTCCGGCATATTGGGAACGGCAATGGGGTTTGTCGCGGGTCGCTACCTGAATCGCTGGCCGGACAAAGCAATCTGTCGCCTCAGCTATCTGCTTTCTTCGCTGCCGACCTTCTGGGTTGGCATGTTGCTGCTGGCGCTATTTGCCGTGCGCTGGCCGGTATTTCCGGTCTGCTGCGCGTGGGAGCCGGGCAACAGCGGCGATATGGCGACGCTGACCGAGCGTCTGCGTCATCTGGTGCTTCCCGTTTGCGCGCTCAGTTTGCTGGGGCTGGGGCAAATTACGCTTCACACGCGGGAAAGCATCGCCAGCGTAATGAAAAGCGAATTTGTCCGTTTTGCACGTTCCCAGGGAGATAAAGGCTGGTCACTGTTACGCCATCAGGTTCTGCGTCATGCAATTACGCCTGCGCTGTGTTTGCAGTTTGCCTCACTGGGAGAACTGTTGGGAGGTGCACTATTGGCCGAAAAAGTCTTTGCTTATCCAGGACTGGGGCAGGCCACAATTGATGCCGGGTTACGCGGCGATCTGCCGTTACTGATGGGGATTGTGTTGTTCAGTACCGTACTGGTGTTCATTGGCAACTCGCTGTCTACCTGGCTTGTCCGTATGTTGAACCGTGCTCTGGAGCGACCTGATGCTCTATAACCCGACGCCGACGCTAATTCGTCTTTTGTTCTCTTTTAGCTGCCTGTTATTCATTGCAGTGTATGGTGCCGCAATGCTGGATAACCCGTTGAGCGTTAATCTGCTTGCCCGTCATCTTCCACCTGATGCGATGTACTGGTTTGGCACCGATAACCTCGGTCGCGATCTGTGGATCCGTTGTTTTCAGGGGGCACTAACCAGTCTGCAAATTGGTATTGGTGCGGCGTTGTGCAGTGGCTTGATTGCGCTAATGATGGCGGCGGTTTCGCGCATGCATCCGCGTCTGGATGTGCTTATGCGTCTGATTACTGATGCCATGCTATCGATGCCGCATCTGCTGTTGCTTATTTTGATCTGTTTTACGCTGGGTGGTGGGAAAAACGGGGTAATCATGGCGGTTGCACTAACGCACTGGCCGCGTCTGGCGCTGATCCTGCGTGCTGAAGCGCAGCGCGTGGCCCACAGTGACTATCTGACGTTGACCTGGCGTCTGGGACACGGCCATTTTTACTGCTGGCGGCATCACTATCTACCGGCGTTGTTACCCCAGTGGTTAACCGGGACATTGCTGATGTTTCCCCATGCGGTGTTACACAGCGCGGCGTTAAGCTTCCTCGGTTTTGGACTGGCACCGCATGAACCGTCGCTGGGCCTGCTGCTGGCGGATGCGCTGAGGTTTATCAGTCATGGCGACTGGTGGTTAGTGCTGTTTCCAGGACTGATGCTGTTCAGTCTGGTGATGTTATTCGATCAGCTCGCAAGGGCGGTGCATCGTTTATGGTTACGAGGTGACGCATGTTGAGTTTAAGGCAGGTCTCGCTGGACGTGGCGCGTTATCGCTGGTACGGCGCGAAAAACTGGTCTTCGCTGTTGCAGGATATCTCTTTCGACGTAGCGCCTGGTCAGATGGTGGCGCTAGTTGGGGGAAGTGGGGAAGGTAAGAGCCTGTTGCTGCAATGTCTGCTCGATCTCTTACCAGACAATTTGCGTTTCAACGGCGTTATTACCCTGGAAGGTAAAGCGCTGGGCAGTGATGATATTCGCAAATGTCGTGGCAATACCTTCAGCTACGTCCCACAAGGTATTCAGGCACTTAACCCGCTGCTCTCGATTGAAAAGCATCTGCGCAGGGCATGCCAGCTTTCTGACCAGCAATGGAATGCCGGAAAAATTGAACGATTGCTCCAGCGTAGCCGACTGGAAAGTCGCGTATTAGATGCTTTTCCGCGTCAGCTTTCAGGCGGTATGGCAAAACGTGTTCTGGCTTGTCATGCGTCTCTGAGTCAGGCTCGCTATATTCTGGCGGATGAAATTACCGCCTGGCTTGATGCACCTCTCGCTAATCAACTGCTTGAACAGTTGCGTGAGCAATGTGAGCAAGGGGCTGGCGTTTTATGGGTAACACATGACCTCACGCTGGCGGCCCGCCATGCGGATCGTATTGTCGCGCTGCATCAGGGAAGAGTGTCGGATAACGTCAGCCGGGAACAGTTGTTACGCGGAGAGATTAGCGAACACCTGCAACGACAATGGCGGGCGCTGCCTGAAAGAAATCAACTTTTTGGAGAGCGCGATGCTGTGCTGTCGTGATGTAACGACCCGTCAGGGGGAAAAGGTTCTGTGGCAAAATCTGACCTTTTCTCTACGCCCTGGAGAACGTATTGGGATTTGTGCGCCCAGTGGAACTGGCAAAACGACGCTGGGACGCGTGCTGGCGGGCTGGCAGAAACCAACTTCCGGTGACATTCTGATTGATGACCAACCGTTGCCGATGCACCAGTATTGTCCGGTGCAACTGGTGCCACAGCATCCAGAATTAACTTTTAACCCCCGACGCAGCACCGGTGATGCGGTGCATGATGCATGGCGACCGGATGCTGCAATGCTTACCCGTCTTCACATCAATCCAGAGTGGTTAACCCGCCGTCCCGGACAACTTTCTGGTGGTGAACTGGCGCGAATTGCTTTACTTCGCGCGCTGGACCCGCGGACACGTTTTCTTATTGCCGATGAAATTACAGCCCAGCTTGATCCTTCTATTCAACGGGATATCTGGGCGCTGCTGCTTGAAGAATCTCAGCGTCGGCCATTGGGTATGCTCATTATCAGTCATCAGCAGGCGCTGCTTGATCAGATCTGCACGCGAGCGCTACTCTCTTAGGTCTCTTTCGCATTTCAGGCAAATAACTAACGTGATCGTAAAAACTATCGCTGTGGCTGCGCTAATGTACGGGGCGGGTGCTTTTGCAGCACATGCTTCCATTCAGGTGGGTTTTTCACCGGAAGGGTCGGCTCGGGCTTTAGTGCTGGATTCAATTAACCATGCGCAGCACAGCATCGATATGATGGCTTATTCATTTCAGTCTGCAGATATTGTTAAGGCCCTGGTAAACGCTGAAAAGAGAGGCGTAGTGGTTCGGGCTGTGATCGATAAGAAACGTAACCAGGGCAAGGTTAGCCAGAAGGCCATCGCGTTTGCTGCCGCGAATGGGGTTGATGTGCAACTGGATGGTCACTACCACATCCAGCATGACAAGGTAATGATTATTGATGGCGACACGCTGGAAACCGGTTCGTTCAACTTTGCCAAATCCGCAGAATTTGCCAACTCTGAAAATGTGTTAGTTATTCGTGACGAACCTGCCGTTGTTGCGCAGTATCAGGCCCATTTTGACAGCCGTTGGAAAATCGCGCACCAGAGCGGTTAAATGCTTCACAACGCCGTTGATTTAAATGTGATGTTATATTATAACAATTCACTCGCAAATGATTTGAGGGTGAAATTTTGGCTATTCGTTTTAAGAAACTGACAATCGCTCTGGGGATGCTTTTAGTCAGTAGTTCGGTTCTGGCGCATGGTCATCATTCCCATGGTGCGCCAATGAGTGAAGCAGAACAAAAGGCGTCGGAAGGGGTATTTGATGACAACCAGGTGCAGAACAGGGCGCTGACCGACTGGGATGGCATGTGGCAATCTGTTTATCCGTATCTGGTCAGCGGCGAACTTGACCCAGTATTCAAAAAGAAAGCGGAGAAAGATAAAAGCAAAACGGCAGAACAAATCAAAGCGTATTACCGTACAGGCTATGCAACCAACGTAGACACTATCGGTATTGAAAATGGCGTGATGGAGTTTCATACCGGGAATCAGGTTGCATCATGTAAATACGACTACGCCGGATATAAGATCCTGAATTATAAATCAGGCAAGAAAGGTGTACGGTATCTGTTTGAGTGTAAAGCTGCTGACAGCAAAGCGCCTAAATATGTGCAATTTAGCGATCATATTATCGCGCCGCGTAAATCGAGCCACTTCCATATCTTTATGGGAAATACCTCGCAGGCAGCCTTGCTTGAAGAGATGGAAAACTGGCCTACCTACTACCCTTATCAGTTGAAGGGAGAAGAGGTTGTGGATGAGATGCTGCACCATTAATCCGGGCTAACCTTATCTGTACACACCCGTCACCAGTGGCGGGTTTTTTAATTCATAACCTTCTCTTTCCATCACCCGATGCATTCGTTAGCATATTGTATCGCAGCAAGTGCATGTGTTTTTTCAGGAAGAGGTTAACGTGTTCGCAGAGTATGGAGTTCTGAATTACTGGACGTATCTGGTGGGAGCCATTTTTATCGTGTTGGTACCGGGGCCAAATACGATATTTGTGTTGAAGAACAGCGTCGGTCGGGGAGTGAAGGGTGGTTATCTCGCCGCAAGTGGTGTGTTTATCGGTGATGCCGTGTTGATGTTTTTGGCCTATGCCGGTGTTGCCGCATTGATCAAAACAACGCCCGTTTTGTTCAACATCGTTCGCTATCTTGGCGCGTTTTATCTGCTGTACCTCGGTGCGAAGATCCTGTATGCGACACTGAAATCGAAAGCAAGCGACTCCGCACCTGAGGAAGTCCCGTTTGGCGCTATTTTTAAGCGAGCATTAATTCTGAGCCTGACGAATCCCAAAGCTATTTTGTTTTATGTTTCGTTCTTTGTGCAGTTTATTGATGTCAATGCACCGCACTCAGGGCTGTCATTCTTTATTTTGGCCATTACGCTTGAAGTAGTGAGCTTTTTCTATCTGAGCTTCCTTATTTTCTCCGGCGCGTTCGTGACACAGTATATTCGCACGAAGAAAAAACTGGCCAAAGTGGGTAATTCCCTAATCGGCCTGATTTTCGTTGGTTTTGCCGCTCGTCTGGCCACGCTTCAGTCGTGATGCTATCGGCCCGCTGGTTGCGGCGGGCCTTCAATATGACGCTTTGCTTTTCATTTATAATTGTAGGGTTATAACCAATAAATGGTATTTTAAATGTATATTTTGAGGCGTACCCTGTGTACAGCAGCGATTCAATAAGACTCGCTGGTTGTCGACTGGAAAAGGGAAGAAAAATGCTTCAAATTCCACAGAATCATATCCATACACGCTCTACACCATTCTGGAACAAAGAAACTGCGCCTGCCGGAATTTTCGAACGCCACCTTGATAAAGGAACTCGTGCCGGGGTTTATCCACGACTTTCTGTTATGCAGGGGGCGGTCAAATATCTCGGATACGCCGATGAACACAGTCCGGAGCCAGTAGAGGTGATGGTTATTGAAGCCGGTCAGTTTGGCGTTTTTCCGCCGGAAAAATGGCATAACATCGAAGTGATGACCGACGACACTTACTTTAATATCGATTTTTTCGTTGCACCGGAAGTTCTGATGGAGAGTGCAAATCAACGAAAAGTCGTGCGCACCGGCAAGGAGTAAATCATGGGCAAAGCAACCTATACCGTAACCGTGACCAATAACAGTAACGGTGTTTCTGTTGATTATGAAACAGAAGCGCCGATGACATTACTGGTGCCGGATGTGGCAGCAGAAGTGGTCAAAGACTTGGTCAATACCGTTCGTTCGTACGATACCGAGAATGAGCATGAAGTCTGCGGATGGTAGGCGTTAAATACTCTTACTGATTGAATACACAGAATTTTAATGTACTAACCGCACAGCGTTTTGACGGCGCCGTGCGGTTTTTTTATTTGTGTTGAACGTAGTGATGTCCGAAAAAAGATTCCTTAAGAATACCTTAAGAGATTCGCATTGAATGCTAATTGTCGATCATTCACAGGAGTTATGATCGCAAAACAGTAACAATACAGAACATCGCGCTTATGAAACTGAATACCCAAATTACATTCCCCACACTTATTCTAGGACTGGTCATTGTGGCGATCCCGTTCACCGCGAACTGGAATCTTCCGCTGCTTAACGGCACTGTCGTCAGATGGATCGAAAATGGGCAGGCGCTATGGCTACTGTTTGGTGCCGTATTTACCCTTGGCTATATCCGGCCTTTATCACGCCCTGAAGGCGAGAAGCAATTTTGGCTTTGGGCAGCCGTGTGGTGGTTGGTATTGCTGGGGAGAAGCACCAGTTGGGGCCGTGACTATTTCCCGGAGCAGCCTAAACTTCTGTTCAGAGCTATCTCTGTTGTAATGATTTCCATGATTATTCTGCCGGTGCTGTTGTCGAAGCGCTTACGCCTGGATATTGTCCGACGCGTGCGTAATGAACCGCTACCGCTCTGGCTGCTGGCGATCACCGCCTGCGCATTTTTGATTTCCGATACGGTAGAGCATCATCGTCTGCTGGCTCCCATCTTCCTGCACAATGTCCAATATGGCGATATGATTGAAGAATTGTACGAACTGCCGTTTATGGCTGGCCTGTTTCTGATGAACCTCGGTTTTATGCAGCGGGATATGCAGGAGGAATCTTCCTCCATCCGCTTCAGTGAACCACACCTGGTAAAGTAATGAGATAAAACCTGAGTCTGGGTATCCAGACTCAGGTGGCGAGGGTGGGGAATTACGCAATGGCCTCACATAAGCGTGATTTCATGTCGCTATACGATTGAGCGGCATACTTTTCAGCCCATCTCTGATCGCTAATGTGCTCGATATTTACGGCACAATATTTGGTTTCCGGCGTTTTCGAGATTGGATCGAGGTTATCCTGGGTCAACTCGTTGCATGCACCAATCCACCATTGATAGGTCATATACACCGTTCCGGAATTGATACGCTCGGATACATCCGCACGGCTGATGACCTTACCCCGACGCGAGCTGACCCACACCAGATCACGATGACGGATACCCAGTTTTTCGGCATCATGGGTATTGATTTGCACATATCCTGGTTCATCAGCCAACGCTTGTAACGCTGCGCAGTTACCGGTCATCGAGCGACAGGAGTAATGCCCAACTTCACGCACGGTACACAACACCAGCGGATAATTGTCATCCGGAACTTCTGCGGGCGCTCGCCACGGTGCGGCAAACAGTTTGCCTTTGCCGTTGGCGGTATCAAACTGGCTGTGCGCGTAAAGGTACGGCGTACCAGGACTATCGAGATCGGGGCACGGCCACTGAACATGCCCCATTTCCCCCATTTTCTCATAGGTCACGCCGTAGAACAGCGGGCACAGCTCGCGCATTTCATCCCAGATTTGTTGGTTATTTTGATACTGCATCGGATAGCCCATTTCGCTGGCCAGCAGGCTGATAATCTCCCAGTCACGCTTTACATCACCGGTGGGTTCAATCGCTTTCTCAAAACGCTGGAAGCCACGATCGGCGCAGGTAAAGACACCGCCATGTTCGCCCCATGAGGTGGCCGGCAGGAGGACGTCGGCCATTTCCGCTGTCTTAGTCATGAAGATATCCTGCACGACGATAAAATCGAGCGCGTTAAACCCTTCGCGGACCAGGCCCAGATCGGCTTCAGTTTGCAGCGGATCCTCTCCCATGATGTAGTAGGCTTTTATTTTGCCTTCGAGAGCCAGATGTGGAACTTCAGTGATGCGCGTTCCAACCTTGTCATCCATCTGATTAACGTCAATGCCCCATGCGCTGGCGAATTTTTCCCTGACGGCGGAATCGGTCACATCCTGATACCCCGGGAACTGGTTAGGTAGTACCCCCATATCGCACGCACCCTGCACGTTATTTTGCCCGCGCACCGGACCAACGCCGACGTTAGGGCGACCCAGATTCCCGGTCAACAACGCCAGGCTCGACAAACCGCGAACCACATCAACGGCCTGACCAAACTGGGTGACGCCCATCCCCCACATTACGGTTGCCGATGGTGCTGCGGCAAATGTACGCATTGCCTGACGAACCTGCTGTGCGGGAACGCCGGTCAAATGTTCAACGGCTTCAGGCGCATAGTCCTTAACGGTTTCCCAGTATGTTTCCAGCCCTTCCGCATGCTTTTGCACATACTCGCGATCGTAGAGTTGCTCTTCGATAAGAACATGACCAAAGGCATTAACCAGCGCCATGTTGCAACCGTTTTTCAACTGCAAATGTTGGTCAGCAATACGGGCGGTTTCAATACGACGTGGGTCGCAGACAATGATTTTTGCGCCGTTCTGGCGAGCTTTAATTACCCGGCGGGCTACGATTGGGTGCGAGTCGGCGCAGTTATAACCAAAGATCAGCAGGCATTTTGAGTTTTCAATGTCGCTGATGGAATTGCTCATGGCGCCATTGCCTAACGTTTCTTGTAACCCGGCAACGGAAGGACCGTGACAGACGCGGGCGCAACAATCGACATTATTGGTATGAAGTACGCCACGTGCGAATTTTTGCATCACGTAGTTAGTTTCATTTCCGGTTCCCCGGGAGGAGCCGGTGGTCATGATGGCGCGAGGGCCATAGGTATTTTTGATTTCAGATAAGCGTTTTGCGGTGTAACGAATGGCTTCATCCCAGCTAACGGGCGTGAATTTGCCACCTTTTTCATAACGGATCATCGGGCGAGTCAGACGGGGAGTCAGGAGGCGTGTGTCGTTAAGAAAGTCCCAACCATAATAGCCTTTCAGGCATAACTGATTTTGGTTCGTTACACCCTCTGCGGCTTCGGCGCGGATGATTTTGTTATTTTCGACAACAAGCTTGAGCTTGCACCCGGCCCCACAGTATGGGCAAACACTGGTGATTTTTTTCATCAATAACAGACCTGTTAAATGCTGAAATAGCGCGAATTGTAGACGCAGCCGCGCGATAAGCACCGCGGACTACGATTTGTCGTATCGACGGGTTGTTTAAGCATAAAGTGTGCCAGAAGTGAAAACCCAGCAATAACGGGGCTGACGGCAAAAGAGTTAAGCATAATGACTGACGATTCGACATTAATGACGAGGAGCGGCAAAAATTTAGCCTGCCGGTCAGCAGTCATAACCTTATGAAACATCGGAAAAAGATGAAAATATGAAGTGATGACGATCACAAATTTTAATTTTTCAGCGCTATGCTATGCTTTTATACAACGAGTGAATCGTTAATTTAAAAACATAAGTGAGGAAAATTATGGGCATTATTTCATGGGTGGTTTTCGGTCTTATCGCTGGGATTTTGGCAAAATGGATTATGCCGGGTAAAGATGGCGGCGGATTCTTTATGACCATTATCTTAGGGGTTGTCGGTGCGGTAGTGGGTGGCTGGATCAGTACCTTCTTTGGTTTTGGTAAAGTTGATGGTTTCAACTTCGGCAGTTTCGTCGTAGCGGTTATCGGTGCGATTGTGGTGTTGTTTATCTATAGAAAAATCAAAAGCTAAGTAAACATACAGATAATAGGGGCCACTGATAAGTGGCCTTTATTTTGGTTACCACCACCCCAGTTCCGTGCCCAGAACCACGATGATCGCCACGCCAATCATAATAATCGTTGTTTTTTTCATCGTTATGCTCCCGGCGCAGCGTAGCCGCCAATAAAAAACCAGGATAAGAAAACGACAGCGGAAATGAAAATAATGACAGGGAAAATAATACCGAGTCGCATACGATTATCTACCAGAGTTATTTAAAGACGAGCCAGCATAGCAGGGCTTAATGTACGACAAAAGGGGTTTTATCCTGACGCTTTTTATCCTGATACATTGCGCTGTCTGCAAGATGAAGCGCACAGTTTACATCAGTCTCCAGAGGATCAATTTCCACCACACCCAGACTGGCACCAGGATAATACAGATGAATGTCACCCAGGTGGTAGTCACCGCAAATCTGCTGTTGCAGCTGATTTTTCACCTGCTGCAGACGCATAAGTTGATCAAGTTCATCTTCCGCTGACAGGCGAACGACTAAAAATTCGTCACCGCCCAGTCGACCGAGAATGTCATTATCATTACATTCACGGAGCAGGCGCTGCCCAATCTGGATCAGGAACTGGTCACCAACCTCGTGGCCAAAGCGGTCATTAATCAGTTTGAAATCATCCAAATCGATATAGGCGACAACTATCTTCTGCCTGAGATGGCGGGCAAGCGAAAAAAGGGTTTCCACATTTTCAAATATTGCGCGCCGATTCGGTAAACCGGTCAGGGCATCGGTGTAGGAGTGAGCAATCAGCGCAGCGTTCGCTTCACGTAACTGAGCAACCAGCGACTCTTTTTGAATCGACTGGGCGATCAGACCGGCAAACAGATGTAATACTTGTTCTCCACGTTGGCTCAATGCCTGCTGGCGGCGGCTGGTAGCGCAGAGTGTACCGTAAAACGTTCCGTCAGGAAGATGAACGGGAGTGCTCAGAAAGGTGGTGATGTCCAGTGCGCGAGCGGCGGTACATTCCGGCCAGCGTGCGGGCACGTTGTCACTGTACAGACAGTTTTCCTCAATAGCGCGTTTGCACAGCGTTTCATCCCACGGCACGGATAGCCCTTCGGGGATCTGCATTTGGCGGCTATTACGTGCATACAGAATATGCTGCAGACGGGCATCCAGATCGATCTTGGTCAGGTAGGTCGATTCCATCTCAGTCACCATCTCCAGCATCTCCAGAAGTTGCCGAACCAGACTTTCAACAGACTGCTCCGTGGCTAAGGATTGTGAGACTCTGGCAAGGATCATGTCCGACATGAGATGTAAATGCTCCTGAGTAATGACTGGGCTGACGTTGCCCGCATGATAGAACATCGAGGTGAAAGATGAAACACGCCATCCAGCTCAGAATGTAAACATAAAATGGATAGCTGGCAGGAAAATATGGAGATAGATGGAAAGTCGGGGTAACCTGCCAAGATAAGGTTTTAAACAGGAGTAAATATGAAACTGGCATTTATTGTTTTGCCCGGCTTGCTGGTGCTGGCGGGGTGTACCACGGAATCGGAAGCGCCTGTGCCACCGAAAGTTGGCATGGCGAATCCAGCATCGGTGTATTGCGAACAAAAGGGCGGCTCGCTGATTGCGGTGCAGACTCCGCAAGGTGTTAAGTCTGACTGCAAACTACCCAACGGGGAAGTAATTGATGAATGGTCACTCTGGCGTAGAGATCATCCGGCAACGGCCAAGTAATACGCGGTCAGCATTGACGTAGCCATTCAGCGAGCACCAGCGCGTGGTTTTGCTGGGTATTTTTCGCCGCATACAGTAGCGTTAAGGTTTGCTGTCGGGCAATCTCTGCGAGGCGCTTTCCTTCCTGCTGCCGTTGGGCCAGCTCTGCGCGATATTGCTCGGAAAAGTGTGAAAAATCGATCAGTTCTGCGTGGAATGCTTTGCGCAATTCAGAGGATGGCGTCAGCGTTTTATTCCATTCGTTGAAAGCAAGGTCAGTCTTTTTTATCCCGCGTGGCCACAACCGGTCGACCAACACGCGATAACCATCGCTTTTTTCTGCCGGGTCATACACGCGTTTACACTGAATCTTCATCTCTTCATCCGCTCCTTTCAGCTACCGCTCAGGTATTGCTCATCAACTTTATTACGGTTAAATAAGATCGTAAAACGTGACCATTATAGCATTTTGCCCACCCTGACTCCCAATTTAAGGGATTGTGATACCACTAAAAAGTCGGTAGGCTGAGGCTCCTTATGCTGTCCCTTATTGTCAGGACACAAGGAAAGCTTAATGGAAATTTCCCCAATTAAAGATACGCTTCGCATTGCGCTGGTGGGCGATTACAGCCCCGATATTGTGGCGCACCAGGCTATTCCCCTTGCTATCGATGATGCTGCCGCCGTCCTGGAATTGGTGGCTGATTATGACTGGCTAACTACATCTGATATCAACAGCAGTGAGGACTTGATTGGCTATGATGCCATCTGGGTCGTTCCAGGCAGTCCATATCGCCATCTTGAAGGGGCGCTGATAGCGATACGCTACGCGCGTGAAAACAGCATCCCGTTCCTGGGGACCTGCGGCGGCTTTCAACATGCAATTCTGGAGTACGCCCGCAACGTGCTGGGTTGGCGCGACGCCGCCCACGCCGAGACTGACACCACGGGTCGGATGGTGATAGCACCATTGACCTGCTCGCTGGTAGAAAAAACGGATGATATTGAGCTGCGGGCCAATACGCTGATTGCCAAAGCCTACGGGCGGGATGTTATCACCGAGGGATATCACTGCAACTATGGCGTATCGGAGGATTTTGCCGCCGAGCTTGAAAGCGGCGATCTTCGGGTGACCGGTTGGGATGAGGCTGGTGATATTCGTGCCATTGAGCTGGTGACGCATCCATTTTATGTTGGCACGCTCTTTCAGCATGAACGCGGAGCGCTGGCGGGAAAACCCGTGCCGTTAGTTCAGGCGATGCTGCGCGCCGCGCGCGGATAAAAAAACGGGCAGTTGTTCACGAACCTGCCCTGTGCATTATGCGCTCGCGATCTCCCGATTGCGCCCCGCGCACAAACCAAATGCCGCCATCAGCATCGCTAACACGGCGACCCCGCCAAGAGGAATCAGCCAGCTATCGTTGAGGTCGTGAATTTTCCCCATCAGCGGTGGCCCGCAGGCGGCCAGTAAATACCCAACAGATTGTGCCATGCCGGACAGGGCTGCAGCCTGATGCGCTGAGCTTGCGCGCAGGCCAATAAAGGTCAAGCCGAGGATCATCGTCGCGCCCGAGCCAAAGCCAAACAGGATGGTCCATAGCAATGCCTGGTCGGGCATTATGGCGAATCCCGCCGCGCCGACGGCGCACATTAATGAAACCAGAGCGGCGATGGCGCGCTGATCCTTAAATCTGTTCAGGACGAGAGGAATCAATAATCCCGGCGCGGCGGTCGCCAGCTGCAGTAAACCATGCAGCGAACCGGCCTGCGCCTCGCTGTAGCCGTGGCTGATCAAAATGGCGGGCAACCAGCCGATGATGACGTAGTAGATAAGCGAATTGATCCCCAGAAACAGCGTCACCTGCCAGGCGAGGCTGGAGCGCCAGATCGCGCGGGAATGCAGAGCGCGTGAGTTGCTCAAGCTGGCATTGGCCGTCTGGCGGCATTGGGGTAACCAGATAATCAGTGCCAGCAGCGGAAAGGCCATCAGTACCATCAGCGCGCCGCGCCAGCCAAACCCGTTCAACGCCAGCGGTACCACAATGGCGGAACCCAGTGCCGCTGCTGCGCCCATGGTCAGCGAGTATGCGCCAGTGAGTTTCGCCACATGCTGAGCAAAATCACGCTTAATCAGTCCGGGTAAAAGCACATTTCCCAATGCGATTCCGCAACCAATGATAGCGGTGCCGCTAAACAGGAACCCTGGTGAGGGCAGCGAACGTATCGCAATACCCGCGCAAATGAGTAGCATAGCGACAAACAGGCTGCGTTCGATACCCCAACGGCGCGCAACGGCGGCAGCCAGAGGTGAAACCAGTGCGAAAGCCAGCAGTGGCAGGGTGGTCAGAAGCCCCGTCTGGGCGGTGCTCAGACCGTAGTCGGCGCGAATTGCATCCAGCAACGGGGCTGCACCGGTAAAGGTGACGCGCAATGTGGTGGCAATCATCAGGATCCCCGCGATCAGCAACGCTGCGTTCTTGCCACGGGAGGAAGGAGTATTTGTCATTTTTTTCTCATATCGTCAGGCGAGGCGATACCTTAGCGTTTTTACTCAATGGATGAATCAAGCTAAAATGACAGTTTATCGCTTAAATCGGACATTTTTATGTTAGGACTGAGGCTGGATGGATACGAACCCGATCTTCACCACGATGCGGCGGTGGCGTTTTGTATTCAGGCCCGGGAAGATGAACTTTTCAGTCCGCTGCATCAGCACCGTAAAGGCCAGTTGATTCTGGCACTGCATGGCGCGATCACCTGTGAGGTTGAGAATGCTATGTGGATGGTGCCCCCGCAATATGCGGTGTGGATCCCCGGTGAAATTCCACACAGCAACCACGTTACCGTTGGCGCACAATTGTGCTTTTTGTTTATTGAGCCGCAGGCCGTCGTGATGCCCGATCGTTGCTGCACGCTGAAAATTGCTCCGTTGTGCCGGGAGCTTATTCTGGCGCTGGCATCCAAAACGGATGCCCAACGGCTGGAGCCGGCAACCCAGCGGCTTACGCAAGTGTTGTTTGATGAACTGCCGCAGCAACCCCAGGAGCAAATGCAGTTGCCGGTTTCCGATCACCCGAAAATTCGCAGAATGGTCGCAACGATGGCGAGAGAGCCTGCACAATGGCAGACGTTGGGGCAATGGGCCAGCGTATTTGCGATGAGTGAACGTAACCTTGCTCGCCTGGTCGTCAAAGAAACGGGGTTGAGTTTTCGCCGCTGGCGTCACCAGCTCCAGCTGATTCTGGCGCTGCAGGCGTTGATTGATGGCCGCAATGTACAACAGGTCGCGCAAATGCTCGGGTACGATTCGACCACGGCATTTATCTCTATGTTCAAAAAAGGCCTGGGACAGACACCAGGCCGTTATCTGAACGGGCTGGCTACTGCTTCCCAACAATCAATGAGACCAGACCTGCCGCAATAAGCGGCCCCACTGGCACACCGCGAAACAGCGCCACGCCCAGTACCGTGCCCACCAGTAAACCAGCAACAAGCTGAGGCTGGCTACCCATTAGCGTAACGCCGCGTCCGCCAAGCCAGGAGACAAATACCCCAACGGCAATAGCAACCAGTGATTTCCAGTTCACAAAGGAGTGGATGAGCGTGGAGGGCGGTAGCGTTCCGCTGGCGATCGGCGCCATGACGCCAATAGTCAGAATTATAATCCCGACGGTCAGGCCCTGTTTTTCAATCCAGGGAAAGAAGGTATTCAGTGGGGTAACACGGACAATAATCAGCACCAGAATTGAAACAGCGACAGTGGTGTTGTGGCTGACAAAGCCCAGAGCTGCCAGTCCGAGCAGGATCAGCAGAGTGACATCAAACATCGTAGTTTCCTTGCCAAAAGAAAAAATAAGCCTGCTTACTGTACGCGTAAATGCGTGACGGAACAGGCTTTTTTTAATGATTATGATTTTTTTTGGGCTAACGCACGAAGCGATGTTTTTTACTGCTAACTTGTGAAGTTATTGTTCTCTGCGGAACGGGATTAATTCCGGTTGTGCGATGCGCAGGTAATCTGCGGTATCCATGATCACGGATTTTTCCAGCATTCCGGCATTGAACGCAATTTCATTAAAACGCTCAAACAACAGCGGGTCGGCGACCAGCTTGAGGTTCGGATGAAAACTAAACGGTGGGATAGCGCCAAATACGCAGCCAGTCAGTTCATCTACCTCCGCCGGGCTGGCAAGTGACGCTCTCAACCCGCCAATATGGCTGGCCAACAGGCTCAGGTCGGCCTGCTGATCGGCAGAGAGGATCGCCAGAACATGCTGATTGACGCCGTTGCCTTTTACTTTGCAGACCAGCGCTTTTGCACCCTGACCCAGTGCGGTACCGCGAATTTCAGAGACAGCTTCACATTTGCCTACGGCTTCATGGCTGACTACGCGGTAGGTCGCACCGTGTTCTGACAACAGGGAGATTAAACGCTGGTGCGTTGCGTTACCTTTGTTTACTTCCGTCATGACTTACTCCTGGTACAACAATGAAAATCCTGTCAGAAAAATAATTACGCATCGGTGCGTTTTTTCTGTTTGTTCAGGTAGAGCTGTGCATCAGATGCTTTGTAGGCATCATCAATGGTGTCGTTTGGCTGCATATTATAAATCCCGACAGAGAAGCTGATTGATCTATCTTGCGCAATAATTTGTAAGTTATAGCGAATCCTCTCCAGCAGGCGGGGCGTTAATTCACTGGGGTGATCGATGAGGATAATGCAAAACTCATCGCCGCCGAGGCGGATGGCATAGTCGCTTTTGCGAATGGACGTTTGAATAGCTTTGGCCAAAATGGTGATAATGCGATCGCCTTCCTTATGCCCCAACGTATCATTAATAACTTTTAGTTTGTCACAATCAATGGCGATAAAGGTCACGAGCGTTCCCGTGTTCACCAACTGTTGCAAACGCTGCTCAAGCGCTGGCGTTAAAATTTTACGGTTGTAGAGCCCTGTCATCGCATCACTGACATTTTCCCGTGTGACGTTGTGATACAAGCGAAAATGCGTTCTGACCATATTCAGCAGCAATATCGTTGCCAGTAGATAGAAGGCGAATATCTTCCAGGACGAGACAATAAAATACATAACATCAAGTGAGAGGGTGATACGTATACCGCCAGGTATGTCCTTCTCATAGTGAACATAGCGGAACAGATCGGTTTCACTTTTGTGAACGAGGATCTCTTTACCTGAACTGGTGTCAGAGACCGTTACGTTAAGATAACGCCAGACGAGAGGGCGGTCGCTGGTATAGAAAATATTCTGTAAATTCTCTTTATTAATATCCACCATCACCACGCCTTTTAGCTTATTGGCGTAGTAAACCGGTGTTAAAAAGCTCATCACCTTTTTCTCGGTCAGGTTATCTTCATAAATACTGGAGATCACCGTGCGGCCAGTAAAAATACCGTCAATATCATTCTGGTCGATTCCCAACGTACCTTTTTGCAAAAACGACCAGTTGTGTATCGCAAATTTCCGCGAGTCGATCACATCATAGAAATAAACGTAGTTATTTTTGAGATCGACGTAATATCGAAATTTATACTCCAGCGTCCCTAATCCCTGACCGTAATCTTTCTGCTGGCGATTAACATTGACCGCCCGGTCAAAAGAGGGCAGCAGAAAAATGTCATCAAGCTGTTCACTACATTTTGTTGAGGTGGTCTGCAACGTACCGTGTAATGGCAGATAGTTGCGCTTAGTGAGATTGAGCCCATGAGTGCCGTTAACGCTGTCGAAAGCGTTGCAAAGTACTTTTTGCTGTTCGAGAGAAGCAGGCCCCTGAGGGGACGAAAATGTGCGCATCAGATGGGCTGCGATGCTCTGATTTGTGTACTTATCATAGAGAAACGAGGAGTCGGCTTTCTCATTGATATAGCGCATGTACGCATTCATTGCTTTATCACTAGCAATGAGCTCATAAACCAAAAAAGAAGATGTCAAAACAATTACGCTGACGGAGATAAAGATCCTGAGCGCTTTATGATGCAATTTCATAATGATTTACAGCCCTGTAAGTCTGATACTTCAGTCTATCACACGGCATACATCCGCTCTAACGCTACGGGAAAGGACATTTTGAAATAAAAATCATTCGCGTACTTCACCTTTAACTCTTAATGTTGTATTTATAATGCAACTTATGGAAAGGAGACAGGCCAATGAGCGCGACTGAAAAAGCGGGTCATACATTTTTAGCCAGCCTGGGCAAAACCCGTCTGCGTCCGGGCGGCGTTGAAGCAACAGAATGGTTGTTTAGCCAGTCACAGCTGACGCCCGGCAGCCAGGTACTTGAAGTGGCGTGCAACATGGCCACGACGGCGATAGAGTTAGTTCAACGCTATGGCTGTACCGTATACGCCATTGATATGGATAAAACCGCACTGTCAAATGCAAGGAATAACGTAGCGGCAAATGGTCTGGAAAATCATATTCATGTGATGGCTGCTAACGCCAACACTCTTCCTTTTGCGGATAACAGTTTCGATGTTGTGATTAACGAAGCCATGCTGACAATGTATGCCGATAAAGCGAAGGCGAAGTTAATTGCCGAATATTATCGCGTGTTGAAGCCCGGTGGGCGTCTGCTCACCCACGATATTATGTTCACCGCCCAAAAACTGGGCGCGGGCGATCAGGGCCAGCTTGTCGATGTGGTGAAATCAAACGTTAGCCCAATGACCAGACAAGGCTGGCGTGATTTGTTTCTTAACTGCGGGTTCGAACAGGTCCTGCAGCAGAATGGCAACATGTCGCTGATGTCGCCGCGCGGATTAGTTCGTGATGAAGGGCTTACGGGGGCGGTAAAAATTGTGTTTAACGGCTTACGCACGAGCGAAAATCGTCGTCGTTTCCTGAAAATGTTTCGCTTCTTCCGTTCGCAACGTCATCAACTCAATTACATTGCCTGCTGCTCTGTAAAGGGAAAATAAAAAGGATAAACGGATGAATATTGATAAGATGAAAAAACAGCACCCGTAACAAATCAGCCAGAGAAGATAACCTCTGGCTGATTTGTTTAGGTGGTTAACTATTGCTGGTCGTACTTTGTTTATGAAACAGTTCGCGGAATACCGGATAAATATCATCCTGGTCGCGAATATGTTGCATCGCAAAGTTATCAAAAGTTGATTGCAGATGTTCGTATTCACGCCACAAGGTTTGGTGAGCGCGGCGAGTGATTTCGATATAGCTGTAATAGCGGACCACTGGCAGCAGTTTTTTCGCCAAAATCTCATGACACAGTGGTGAATCATCAGCCCAGTTATCACCGTCCGATGCCTGTGCAGCATAGATGTTCCACTGGGCAGGGTTGTAGCGCTCTTTCACCACTTCATCCATTAACTTCAGCGCACTGGAGACAATGGTTCCCCCGGTTTCCTGAGAGTAGAAGAACTCATGCTCATCCACTTCTTTCGCCTGGGTATGGTGGCGAATATAAACCACCTCCACGTTCTTATAGGTCCGGCTTAAGAACAGATACAGCAGGATATAAAAACGTTTAGCCATATCTTTGGTCGACTGATCCATTGAACCAGAAACGTCCATCAGGCAGAACATTACCGCCTGGCTGGAAGGGTCGGGGCGTTTTTCATAATTCTTGTAGCGTAAATCAAAGGTGTCGATAAATGGCACGCGTTCGATTTTTGCCCGTAGTTCGGCAATCTCTTTGCGTAACCGTTCCTCTTCCAGCAACTGTGCTGGTTCGCTTTTCGCGATGGTTTCCAGATCCGCTTCGAGAGCATGCAGTTCGCGACGCTTACCCGCTGTCATCGCCGTGCGGCGCGCCAGTGAGTTTTGCAGGGATCGCACCACGCTGATGTTGGCAGGCACACCGTTAGAGGTAAAACCTGCCCGGTGCGTTTTGTACTCCGTTAGCTGACGCTGCTGATTCTGCTTCAGGTTAGGAAGTTCTAAATCTTCGAACAACAGATCGAGATATTCATCTTTAGAGATCTGAAAGACGAACTCATCCTGACCCTCACCATCCTGGCTGGCCTGGCCTTGTCCGCTTCCTGAACCGCCACCGCCGCCCTGTGGGCGTTCAATGCGGTCATTCTGCACAAAATGGTCGTTACCCGGATGCACGCGATGGCGCAGGCCACCACGTCCCTGATGAAACATTGGTTCGCTAATATCATCAGTCGGAATAGAGACAGATTCGCCGCTATCCACATCAGTCACCGAACGCTTGTTAATGGCCTCGGAGATCGACTGTTTAATTTGCGATTTATAACGGCGTAAGAAGCGCTGGCGGTTTACCGTGCTCTTGTTTTTGCCGTTAAGACGCCGGTCAATAAACCAGGTCATAAGCCCCCCGTACTGCCAACTGTTCGCCATGTCTGTAAGTGCCGGATGGCGCTAGCGCTATCCGGCCTACGGAACATTGTTTTGCAAGCCCGGTAAGCGCATGCGCCACCGGGCACTTATGTTAAGACGATTTACGTACGCGCAAATACCATTCGCACAGTAAACGCACCTGTTTACGCGTGTAGCCTTTTTCCATCATACGGTCGACAAAATCGTCGTGTTTTTTCTGCTCGTCAGTCGAGGTTTTAGCATTGAACGAAATGACCGGCAGCAGCTCCTCGGTATTGGAGAACATTTTCTTCTCAATGACCGTGCGCAGTTTTTCGTAACTGGTCCAGTTTGGATTGCGACCGCTGTTATTCGCTCTGGCACGCAGAACAAAGTTGACGATCTCGTTACGAAAATCTTTCGGGTTACTGATACCCGCCGGTTTCTCAATTTTCTCCAGTTCTGAGTTCAGTGACTCGCGGTCAAACAGCTGACCGGTATCCGGGTCGCGATACTCCTGATCCTGAATCCAGAAATCCGCATAAGTGACATAACGGTCGAAAATGTTCTGTCCGTACTCGGAATAGGATTCGAGATAAGCCGTCTGGATCTCTTTGCCGATGAATTCAGCATATTTCGGGATCAAATAACCTTTCAGGAACTCAAGATAACGCTCAGCTTGTTCCTGCGGGAACTGTTCACGTTCGATTTGCTGCTCCAGTACGTAAAACAGATGTACCGGGTTAGCTGCCACTTCGGCATGGTCAAAGTTAAAGACGCGAGAGAGGATCTTAAACGCGAAACGCGTGGACAGACCGTTCATTCCCTCATCAACCCCGGCGTAATCCCGATACTCCTGATAGGATTTCGCTTTCGGATCGGTATCTTTCAGGCTTTCGCCATCGTAAACGCGCATCTTCGAGTAAATGCTCGAGTTCTCAGGTTCTTTCAGGCGAGAAAGAATGGTAAAGCGAGAGAGCGTTTCCAGTGTGCCCGGTGCGCAAGGCGCATGGGTCAGCTCACTGTGGTTAAGCAGTTTTTCGTAAATTTTGATCTCTTCAGAGATACGCAGGCAATAAGGCACTTTGACGATGTAAACACGGTCAAGGAACGCCTCATTGTTTTTGTTATTACGGAACGTTACCCATTCGGACTCGTTCGAGTGGGCAAGAATAATCCCGTTAAACGGCAGGGCAGAGATACCTTCTGTCCCGTTGTAGTTTCCTTCCTGGGTGGCGGTCAGCAGAGGATGCAGCACTTTAATCGGTGCTTTAAACATCTCAACGAACTCCATAATCCCCTGGTTTGAGCGGCACAGTGCACCCGAATAACCGTAGGCATCAGGATCGTTCTGGGCGTGGTGTTCGAGTTTACGAATATCCACTTTCCCGACCAGCGCAGAAATATCCTGGTTGTTTTCATCACCAGGCTCCGTTTTGGCGATTGCGATCTGCTCCAGAATAGACGGCCAGACTTTGACGACGCGGAATTTTGTAATGTCCCCGCCGAAATCGTGCAGACGTTTCGCAGCCCAGGGCGACATGATCGTACCGAGATAGCGACGCGGGATCCCATACTCTTTTTCCAGGATCTGCGCGTCTTCCTGCGGATTAAACAGGCATAACGGATGATCGTTGACCGGGCTACGTTCGCCATTGGCACTCAGGACATAAATCGGTACTCTCTGCATCAGCGACTTCAGTCGCTCAGCAAGAGATGATTTCCCCCCTCCCACAGGCCCCAGCAGATACAGGATCTGCTTCTTCTCTTCCAGACCCTGAGCCGCATGTTTCAAATAAGAAACAATTTGCTCAATGGCATCTTCCATGCCGTAAAACTCTTCAAAGGCGGGATAGCGTGCAATTACCCGATTCGAAAAGAGTCGAGAAAGTCGAGGTTCGTGGGCAGTGTCGACCATGACAGGCTCACCAATAGCCATTAATAGCCGCTCTGCCGCGTTGGCATAAGCACTGCGATCTTGCCGACAAGTGGTAAGAAACTCCTGCAGCGTGAACTCTTCGTCCTTGGCAGCTTCATAACGCTGGCGATAGTGATCGAATATATTCATGGTATGCCGTCCTTTCGTTTTTTAGCACATGTTAAGAGCCGTTCATATGAATAGTAGAGGCCCCTGAAGAGGTAAACTGAACGACGTCGCTGCTGAATAAATAAGCAACTCTCATGCCATTTTGGTGGTCAGGAGATCAACGTATTCGGTGATACACCTTCTAAAATTAAGCGTAGATGGCATTTGCAAAACTTGCCTGTGTGCGCAAATGAATTTCAATGGCATATCAATAACTCATCAGCAAAAAAAGCACATCTTATGTAAAGAATTGGAGCGGGATTCATGCGGTGTTCACCGTCCTGCAAGCAAAATGTCATCACTCGCTGAGAAATTAGGGGGTTACATTCTGGGGCGAATACGTAAAATAGTTGGGCTGAAGCGTATTGGCGGTTACACTTTGACCGCTACACATTTGAATAAGGAATTATGGATTGTGACCAAACTCAAACTTCTGGCACTTGGCGTCCTTGCCGCAACCGCAGTTAGCACCGCACAGGCGGAAAGTCAGTGGACTGTTGGCGCGGGTGTCGGCGTGATTAACAGCCCGTACAAACAGTATGACCGCGATGTTTACCCTGTTCCGGTTGTCACCTATGAAGGCGATAATGTCTGGTTCCACGGCTTGGGTGGCGGTTACTATTTGTGGAATGATACGACAGATAAGCTTTCCATCATGGCGTACTATGATCCGACGCATTTCAAGCCAGGTGATAGCGATAGCCATGCTTTGCGCCAACTCGACAAGCGTAAAAGCAGCATGATGGCTGGCCTTTCGTATGTACATAACACCCAGTATGGTTTCCTGCGTACTGCACTGGCGGGTGATACTCTGGATAACAGCAACGGCTTTATCTGGGATCTGGCCTGGCTCTACCGTTACACTAATGGTGGGCTGACTCTGACGCCGGGTATCGGTGTGCAGTACAGCAGCGAAAACTACAACGACTATTATTATGGCGTGTCCAATCACGAGTCTCGCCGCAGTGGTCTGAAAAGCTACAACGCTGACGATGGATGGGATCCGTACCTGGAGTTGACCGCGAGCTATAACTTCATTGGAAACTGGAACGTATACGGAACTGGCCGTTATGTGCGCTTGAGTGATGAAGTGAAGGACAGTCCGATGGTCGATAAGTCCTGGTCTGGCATCTTCTCGGTGGGTGTAACTTACAAGTTCTGATGCTACTGCGCGTCAAGCACTAGCCCGCATCAGTGCGGGCTTTTTTGTGCGTGACGGAGATGAATATTGATCTAAAACATGAGATTTGATTTTTTGTGCTGTTTTGGCATTCTGTCAGGCGACAACGAATTTTTAACGTATTATTCCTGTCGCTGTTACTAAAAATAAACCTGCTATTTTATTAGCCTGTTATCTATTCATTTTTGAATGAAATATAGTCGTGAAGGTTTAGCAAGTCATTGTCATGAGGTAATGGTTTGTAGCTATACAATGCGTTGATAATACTAGGGTTTATGATCGAGGTAAGCGTTATTTTCTTATTGTTAAGCACAATGAAAATTATTGATAACTCTTTTAGCATGTTTATCTCATGGCGAAAGTTAACTTTCATGTGAAAAAAACAAAAATTAATCGATTGATTTTAATTTTACATCTTTAGGTATTTATCTGAAAAAAATTAAATTGACATTAAATATCCCATTGCAGATATTAAGTAAACTTTAAAGTATCGACAGCAACTCTTCATAGCATTAAATATAATGCGCCATGTGGATTTTTTGAGAATAAACCTGGTATATATAATGATAAAGTTAATCATGATAGCTGTGATGGGCGGGATTCTGGCTGGTTGTTCCACCGAGGCTTCACGCATGAATGCTTGCGAAAGCAAGGGTGTGAGCCGTGATGCCTGTTATGTTGCGGAGCAAAACCGTCAGGCGACAATCAATGCTGCCGCTGAAAAACAGGCTATGGAAAATGCGCAAAACTTGTATGGCACAAATGATACAAATTCCAGTCACCACCACAAACACGATAAATATTAAGGTTTAACTAATGAAGAAATTAATTATTATCGCTGCTCTGGTGGCTTCCTCTGCTGCGCCTGCGTATGCCATCAGTGAGGCTTATCGTCAACAGTTACAGCATGAACATAAAACCATGGTCAGTGACACGAATGCCCCGGTACACGCCAGTAAAATCACGCCCGTGCATGTGAATAAACTTGGAGTGGACTTTAAACGTGGTGCTGATGGCATTGCTTATATTAATGGCAAACCTGCGGCAAATGATGAGAATAGTGCTGAAGCTCAGTCTTATAGCGCAGGTTTGATTTCCGTCATCGTCTATAAAAACGGAAAAATCAACGCTATGAAAGAGGGAAAATATTTGGGTCGGTTGAAATAACCACTTCGTAGATAAGATTTTGTATTTTTTCGGCCCGGGAACATTTGCTGTTCCCGGGCTTTTTATTTCGCTCGCCTTAACGATCGGTTTCCAATCCATAATGGTGCAATTTGTGCACCCTAACAGGACACATGCACGTTGTTTTGCTTTACTGTGGTGCATTAACACAGGAGGGTGCGATGACAGCGAAACAGGTGACGTTTACAAACCAGGTATCGCTTCCTGCTATTGGGCAGGGAACATGGTACATGGGCGAGGATCCATGCCGACGCCGGGATGAAGTGTCTGCGCTGCAGGCCGGACTGGATCTCGGCCTGCGATTGATTGATACCGCAGAAATGTACGCTGATGGTGCAGCGGAAGAGGTGGTGGGTGAAGCATTAACGGGACGGCGTGATAGCGCTTTTTTAGTCTCGAAAGTTTACCCATGGAATGCCGGTCGACAGAAAGCCATTGCCGCCTGCGAAGCGAGCCTGCGTCGACTGAAAACTGATTATCTGGATCTCTATTTGCTGCACTGGATGGGCGATTTTTCATTTGCAGAGACCATCGATGCCATGGAAACACTGATTGCGCAGGGGAAAATCTGCCGTTGGGGAGTCTCAAATCTCGATTATGATGATATGCAGGCGTTATGGCAGGTACCCGGTGGACGAGAGTGTGCAACTAATCAGGTGCTTTATCATTTAGCCTCGCGCGGTATTGAATATGATTTACTGCCGTGGTGCCAGCAGCAGCAGATGCCGGTCATGGCTTACAGTCCGTTGGCCCAGGCGGGACGACTGCGTGGCGATTTGCTTTCTAACTCTGTGGTGAATGACATCGCGCGTGCGCACAATGTTAGCGCTGCGCAGATTTTGCTGGCATGGGTGATTCGTCAGTCGGGTGTAATAGCCATCCCGAAAGCCGCAAGCGTAGCGCATGTCGAACAAAATGCCGCCGCGCTGGAGATAACGCTCTCTGTAGATGAGTTGAAGCAGTTAGATAAGGCGTATCCGGCGCCAAACGGTAAAACCGCGCTGGATATGGCCTGATTTGCCAAATGCCGATGTTCCCGCAGCTTATCAGGCCTACGGCTGCATGTAGTTTGTAGGCCGGATAAGGCGTTAGCCGCATCCGGCACGGTGCGCGGAACTGCCTGATGCGCTGTGCTTATCAGGCCTACGGCTGTATGTAGTTTGTAGGCCGGATAAGGCATTAGCCGCATCCGGCATGGTGCGCGGAACTGCCTGATGGCGCTGTGCTTATCAGGCCTACGGCTGTATGTAGTTTGTAGGCCGGATAAGGCATTAGCCGCATCCGGCATGGTGCGCGGAACTGCCTGATGGTGCAGCGCTTATCAGGTCTACGGCTGTATGTAGTTTGTAGGCCGGATAAGGCGTTAGCCGCATCCGGCACGTTGCGCAGAGCGGTCTGATGGCGCTGCACTTATCAGGCCTACGGCTATATGTAGTTTGTAGGCCGGATAAGGCGTTAGCCGCATCCGGCACGGTGCGTAAAGCTGTCTGATGGCGCAGCGCTAATCAGGCCTACGGCTGCATGTAGTTTGTAGGCCGGATAAGGCGTTAGCCGCATCCGGCATGGGGACGTGTAACTGCCTGATGGCGCTGTGCTTATCAGACCTGCGGCTGCGTGTAGTTTGTAGGCCGGATAAGGCGTTAGCCGCATCCGGCATGGTGCGCAGAGCTGTGTTAGCGTTTAGCTACACGAATAGTTTGCGCGAGGCGAGATGGTTTTTCTTCTGTGGTTTTCTGCGGAGCGGTCGCGTAAGCCGTTTCTACACAAACAAACGTTTTGTAGCCATCATCCGGCATGTCGCCCATGCTGACGGACAGCGCCGGGCCAGGATTCCAGCCCACGACATTCAGATGGTGGTGGTGGACAACATCTATATTGCGATTCAACGCATCATCATGAATCACGCTGCACGCTTCCGGATTCAGATAAACGCGATCGGTGCGGTCCGGGAAGGTCTGGATACCATCAGCCAGCACATCTTCTTTAGCATCATTCACTTTATCGATCAGGCGATCGCCAAGACCACTGACTTTCACTGCCGCAATATCACCAACGTTGAAATAGGTATGCAGTGCCGAGGTGGTTTCAAACTCACCATGAGCTTCCAGCTCCATTTCACAGGTGACTCCCACTTTGAAGCGGGCCAGCAGGCAGAACTCGTGCGGCCATAGCTGACGCGTTTCAGCGTTACTCTGCAGTTCAAACGTCAGCACCACGCCATTGTCGTCTTCGTTGTGCGCTTTCAGCGTCCATGGCAGGTTGCGGGCAAAACCATGCGAAGGCAGGCCCTTCGTAGCAGCCGGACCAAACCACGGCCAGCAAATTGGTACGCCGCCACGCAGCGCTACGCCGGTTTTAAACGGGGTATTATTACTTAACCACAGGACTTCCTCTTCACCATTTGGTTTCCAGGAAAGAAGATGTGCGCCCTGCAGTGCGAAAGAAGCTTTAACCTGTGGGTGATCGACAACAAGAACCTCAAGCTCATCAAGCTGACGGCGGGAGAGGACAGGGGTAATTTGTTCGATTACCGGAAGTGCAAAAATTTTATTAATCATTACGCAATCCTTTCTTCAGGCAAAAAAAAGAGCGACCTGAGTCGCTCTTACAGATTACTGTTTCATCTCAACTTATTTGGAGATGTGAGCAATCAGGTCCAGAACTTTGTTGGAGTAGCCGGTTTCGTTGTCGTACCAGGATACCAGTTTCACGAAGTTGTCGTTCAGTGCGATACCAGCTTTAGCATCGAACACGGAAGTGCAAACTTCACCGTTGAAATCGGTAGATACTACGTCGTCTTCGGTGTAACCCAGAACGCCTTTCATCGGGCCTTCGGAAGCAGTTTTGATTGCTTTCTTAATTTCTTCGTAAGAAGCAGCTTTTTCCAGACGAACGGTCAGGTCAACAACGGATACGTTCGGGGTAGGAACGCGGAACGCCATACCAGTCAGTTTGCCGTTCAGTTCTGGCAGTACTTTACCTACAGCTTTAGCTGCACCGGTAGAGGACGGGATGATGTTCTGGGATGCGCCGCGGCCGCCGCGCCAGTCTTTGTGAGACGGGCCATCAACGGTTTTCTGAGTAGCGGTGGTCGCGTGAACAGTAGTCATCAGACCTTCGATGATGCCGAAGTTGTCGTTGATAACTTTAGCCAGCGGAGCCAGGCAGTTAGTGGTGCAGGAAGCGTTAGAAACGATGTCCTGACCTTCGTATTTGTCAAAGTTAGCGCCTTTAACAAACATCGGAGTGTTATCTTTGGACGGACCAGTCAGAACCACTTTTTTCGCGCCAGCAGTGATGTGCTTACGAGCGGTTTCATCTGTCAGGAACAGGCCAGTAGCTTCAGCTACTACGTCAACACCAACTTCGTCCCATTTCAGGTTAGCCGGATCACGTTCAGCGGTAACACGGATTTTTTTACCGTTTACGATCAGATGACCGTCTTTCACTTCAACGGTACCGTTGAAACGGCCGTGAGTGGAGTCATATTTCAGCATGTAAGCCATGTAGTCAGCGTCTAACAGGTCGTTGATTGCAACGATCTCGATGTCAGAGCGTTCTTGAGCAGCACGGAAAACAATGCGACCGATACGGCCAAAACCGTTGATACCTACTTTGATAGTCATATATTCCACCAGCTATTTGTTAGTGAATAAAAGGTTGCCTGTAAAATTACAAAAACCTTACGCAGCGTCAAGCGGAATCGTGTCAATCATTGCGACAAATCAATCTGCTGCCTAAGCTTTGCGCAACTGACTCGCCTCACTCTTCCTTTGGGCTTGAAACCACATGGGGTCGGCGGCCCGAATTTTAAAGGGCAATCAAGATAAAAACGTGATTCTGATCACGAATTACAGGCTGCCATTTCGCAAGGATCAAGTTTAGAACAAAAGTTCGCACTCCGGTGTTAATGTTTTGTTAGAATCTGTCTCGCGATGTGAGTTTAGATAAAGCGAGATGTGAGCAAATGGCTAATCAACCTTCTCCAGAAGAACTGAAAAAAAATTTAACCGAAATGCAGTTCTATGTGACGCAGAATCACGGGACAGAACCGCCATTTACCGGACGTTTGCTACATAACAAACGTGACGGCATCTACCACTGTTTGATCTGCGATAATCCGCTATTTCGTTCCGAGACAAAATATGACTCTGGCTGCGGTTGGCCCAGCTTTTACGAGCCTGTCAGCGATGAGGCTATCCGTTACATAAAAGATACGTCACACGGCATGCAGCGCATTGAAATCCGCTGCGGAAACTGTGATGCACACCTGGGACACGTCTTCCCGGATGGCCCGAAACCTACCGGTGAACGGTACTGCGTTAACTCAGCGTCTTTGAACTTCACCGATGGTGAAAACGGTGAGCAAACCAAGGGTTGAAGAAACGATTCAGCAAATTATTCTACGGAGAGTGGATTTAACATGAATCTTGATGAGATGATCAACAGCATGACGCCGGAAGTTTATCAGCGCTTATCGACTGCCGTTGAACTCGGAAAATGGCCGGATGGCGTAGCGCTAACGGCAGAACAAAAAGAGAATAGCTTACAGCTGGTGATGTTATGGCAGGCGCGAAACAATATTGACGCGCAGCATATGACGATTGATACCAACGGTGAGATGGTGATGAAGAGCAAGCAGCAGTTGAAGGTTGAGTTTGGTATTACGCCAGAACCGATTGCGACGTTTAAATCCTGATTACCCAGGCCCGGCAAATATCTGTGTCGGGCCTGCAGTTGATGTTATTTCTTGTTCATCATCGCCTTCAGATCGGCGAACGGGTTGTATTTCGCTTCGCCTACGGCCTTTTGCGCATCTTCTCCTGCAACCACCGTTGAACCATACTGGTCCGCTTCCGTATATTTGGAATGCTCGTGATCGTGGCAGTACAGGCACAACATTTCCCAGTTGCTACCATCTTCCGGGTTATTCGAGTGATCGTGATCGATATGGTGTACCGTCAACTCGCGCAAATTTGAATACACGAACTCACGGGAACAGCGTCCGCAGACCCAGGGAAAGAGTTTAAGCGCCTTTTCCCGGTAACCGACTTCCAGACGGGCGTAATTTTTAGGGATAAAAGCCATAAAAGCGCATGCCTCCAGTAGAAATGAAGAGCTGCGCCAAAAGCTGGCGCAGCGGAATGCGCTAATCATAACCTATTGTGTCAGGCGTTGGGATCAGTGTTTGATGCCTAACGAATCGGCTAACTGCTTCGCCAACTGATTATTGTCATCTGCGCCATACTCCCAGAACATAGCGCCTGCCAACCCTTTGCTTTTGATGTAGTCGGCTTTGATCGCCACCGAACGCGGGTTTTCATAGGAGAGGGCAAAGAGTTTTTTTCCATCCGCAGATTGTACCGACAGCCACGGCACTTTCGCTTCATCATCCCAATGTTGGCTAAAGCGTTTTTGCGGATCGTTGATCAACTTCGCCACGATATCGTTGTACTTCACGTAGGTGTCTTTGCTCAGGTCGACGCCCAGTGATTTGAACAACTCAATTTGAGCTGACTCGAAATAGGGCTGGGTAGCCGGGTTTTTCTGCGCGTCAGGTTTGCTCCAGTCAATACCTGGCTCAACGGCGCGTTTTGGTACCCGTCCATAAAAGCCAATGCCCAGATTCATTTGACTCGGTTTCAGACCGGCGGCGAGATAGTTATTGACCACAAAATCGGCGCTGTACTTATCCGCTGCGGCGACCGTCGACCATTGCGTCGAATCATACAGGTTCGAGTTGAAATACTGGGTGCCGTAAGCCATGTCATAGGTCATCAGGTTGATGTAGTCGAGCGATGGGGCAATGGCTTTTACATCCACCCAGCTTTTCGGACTTTCCGCATTCGCGCCCACGGCGATGGTCAGCAGTTTTTTATGCCCCAATGCGGCGCGCAGTTCTGTTAGCAGCGCGGTGAAGTTAGCGCGGTCAGCCGGTTGACTTTCAACCAGTCCCCAGGCGCCGTTAACCGGATATTCCCAGTCGAGATCGATGCCATCCAGACCATATTTCGCAATTATCTCCTGCGCAGACTGAATAAACACTGCGCGTGTTTCCTTCGTTGCTGCCGCGCCAGAGAATCCACGCGCTCCCCAACCGCCGACGGAAAGCAAAACTTTTAGGTTTGGATTTTGTTTACGCAGCTGTGGAATTTTCAGCAAATCATCCTGCACTTTCTGTGAAAGCCAAATCTGATGCAGTTTGCTGGCGTCTTTTAAGGCGTCATTGGTCTCGTCTTTTTCGTTGTTGTAGACAAGGCCAAACGAATAGTTGAGATGGGTTATCTGGCGAACATCCAGTTTATTGATGTCGCCACCGGGACCGGCAGTGACGTCGCCACCACCATTAAAGTAGCCAACTGACATCAGTGAACTGGCGGAAACAACGCTGGCGCAGAGCAGGGGTAATGCTGCCAACAAAGGCAATAGTTTCATCGGTGTTCCTCTTTGACATTTAAACAAGCAAACACGCCACGGAAATGGCGTGGCGAAAAAAACAGCACCCGCAGGTTAACAGTTTCATAACAGGAAAAATGCGAAGGGGTTCACGCCATTTTAGCGAAGCGGCAGCCACGTTCACCTGGGTTTCAGTTCATCTTTGCATTTATTTGTGATCTTGGTTGTGAAATACAGATCAAAATCTGTGTTTTAAAGATTTGATGTTGACCTCAAAAATTATATGGATAAGTATGATGGTCACTGATGCAAAACTAAACACAAAGGAAAATTCCATGAAAGCACTGGCGAGATTTGGCAAGGCCTTTGGCGGCTACAAGATGATTGATGTTCCGGAACCGGTATGTGGTCCGGATGACGTTGTGATTGAAATTAAGGCTGCTGCTATCTGCGGCGCTGACATGAAACACTACAATGTCGACAGTGGATCCGAGCAGTTTAATTCGATTCGTGGTCATGAATTTGCGGGTCAAATTGTGCAGGTTGGCGACAAGGTTAAGGACTGGAAGGTGGGACAGCGAGTTGTGTCTGACAACAGCGGGCACGTTTGCGGCGTTTGTCCGGCCTGTGAACAGGGCGATTTTCTTTGTTGTACAGAAAAGGTGAATTTAGGTCTGGACAACAATACCTGGGGCGGTGGGTTTTCTAAATATTGTCTGGTCCCTGGGGAAATCCTCAAAATTCACCGCCATGCTCTGTGGGAAATCCCGGCAGGGGTAGATTATGAAGAGGCGGCTGTACTGGATCCTATCTGCAATGCCTACAAATCTATCGCTCAGCAATCCAAATTTCTTCCAGGCCAGGATGTGGTGGTCTTTGGTACCGGTCCGTTAGGACTCTTTTCTGTTCAAATGGCGCGCATTATGGGGGCCGTTAATATTGTGATGGTCGGGCTGGAAGAGGATGTTGCCGTACGCTTCCCGATCGCCAAAGAGCTGGGCGCGACAGCTGTCGTTAACGGTTCGACCGAAGATGTGGTTGCACGCTGCCAGGAAATTTGCGGTAAAGACAATTTGGGGCTGGTCATCGAATGCTCTGGTGCGAATATCGCCCTTAAACAATCAATCGAAATGCTGCGCCCGAATGGTGAAGTCGTTCGCGTCGGTATGGGCTTTAAACCTCTCGATTTCTCCATCAACGACATCACCGCGTGGAATAAAAGCATCATTGGCCATATGGCCTACGATTCCACATCCTGGCGCAACGCCATACGCCTGCTGGCCAGCGGTGCAATCAACGTTAAACCGATGATCACTCACCGTATCGGCCTGTCGCAATGGCGCGAAGGTTTTGACGCCATGGTCGATAAAACCGCGATTAAAGTCATCATGACTTACGACTTTGATGAATAACATGTTTATTAAAAGGACGTTATCGCATGGAACAAATAGCAAAACCGCACTGCGGCGCAAGGCTGGACAGGCTACCTGACTGCCGTTGGCACACATCGATGTTTGCGATGGTTGCCTTTGGATTACTGGTTTGTTGGAGTAATGCCGTTGGCGGATTAATTCTCGCGCAGTTAAAAGAGCTTGGTTGGACCGATAATTCCACCACCGCCACGTTTTCAGCCATTACGACAGCGGGAATGTTTCTCGGCGCGCTCGGTGGGGGAATTATCGGCGATAAAACCGGACGTAAAAACGCATTTATTTTATATGAAGCGATTCATATTATTTCTATGATCGTTGGCGCGTTTTCACCCAATATGACTTTCCTGATCGCCTGCCGTTTTGTAATGGGAGTTGGATTAGGCGCGCTGCTGGTGACTCTGTTTGCCGGGTTCACCGAATATATGCCAGGCAGGAATCGCGGCACCTGGTCAAGCCGGGTCTCGTTTATCGGTAACTGGTCTTATCCGCTCTGTTCGCTGATCGCGATGGGATTGACGCCGTTGATCAGCGCCGAATGGAACTGGCGCGTGCAGTTGCTGATCCCGGCCGTACTGTCGCTGGTGGCGACCGTTATTGCCTGGCGTAGTTTCCCGGAGTCGCCTCGTTGGCTGGAATCCCGCGGACGCTACGCCGAAGCTGAAAAGGTGATGCGGGCCATTGAAGAAGGGGTTGTTCAGCAGACCGGCAAGCCACTGCCGCCTGTGGTATTTGAAGATGACGGCAAAGCCCCGCGCACGGTTCCTTACTCGGCCTTATTAACGGGTGTGTTACTGAAGCGCGTTATTTTAGGTTCCTTTGTCCTGATTGCCATGAACGTCGTCCAGTACACCTTAATTAATTGGCTACCGACAATATTTATGACTCAGGGAATTAATCTGAAAGACTCCATTGTCTTAAATACCATGAGTATGTTCGGCGCGCCGTTTGGGATTTTTATAGCCATGCTGGTAATGGATAAAATTCCCAGGAAGACAACGGGTGTGGGATTATTAGTGTTAATTGCCGTGCTGGGATATATCTATTCACTGCAAACCAGCATGCTACTGATTACGCTAATAGGTTTCTTCCTGATTACTTTTGTCTATATGTACGTTTGCTACGCCTCGGCAGTCTATGTTCCGGAAATATGGCCGACCGAAGCGAAACTTCGCGGTTCTGGTCTGGCGAATGCGGTAGGGCGTATCAGCGGTATCGCCGCGCCTTATGCGGTCGCGGTATTGCTTAACGGTTATGGAGTGACGGGTGTATTTGTACTGCTGGGTGCGGTCTCCATTATTGTCGCTGTCGCCATTGCTACCATCGGAATTGAAACCAAAGGCGTCTCTGTCGAAAGTCTCGGTATTGATGCAGTTACCAGCAAATAATATTGATGGGAAATAAAATGAAAAATTCAAAAGCGATATTAAAAACGCCGGGCACGATGAAAATTATTGCCGCCGATATCCCGGTACCCAAAGAGCATGAAGTACTGATCAAAATTGAATACGTAGGTATTTGCGGTTCAGATGTTCACGGTTTCGAATCAGGTCCCTTTATTCCGCCAAAAGACCCGAACCAGGAAATTGGCCTCGGACATGAATGTGCCGGTACGGTGGTGGCGGTAGGAAATCGCGTCAGTAAATTTAAACCGGGCGACCGGGTGAACATTGAACCCGGCGTGCCGTGCGGTCACTGCCGCTACTGTCTGGAGGGCAAATACAACATCTGTCCTGATGTCGACTTTATGGCCACGCAGCCTAATTATCGCGGCGCGCTAACCCACTATCTGTGCCATCCGGAGAGCTTCACTTACAAGTTGCCCGATAACATGGACACCATGGAAGGCGCGCTGGTAGAGCCTGCGGCGGTAGGGATGCATGCCGCAATGCTGGCGGACGTTAAACCGGGCAAGAAAATCGTCATTTTGGGGGCGGGCTGTATTGGTTTAATGACCCTGCAAGCCTGTAAATGTTTGGGTGCTACCGACATCGCCGTTGTTGATGTCCTGGAAAAGCGTCTGGCCATGGCCGAGCAGCTTGGCGCGACGACTGTGATCAACGGGGCGAAAGAGGACACCGTTGCCCGCTGTCAGCAGTTCTCCGGCGATATGGGGGCTGACATTGTTTTTGAAACTGCCGGCTCGGCGATCACCGTTAAGCAGGCTCCGTACCTGGTGATGCGCGGTGGGAAAATCATGATCGTTGGGACAGTTCCCGGTGATTCGGCGATTAATTTCCTCAAAATTAACCGCGAAGTCTCCATTCAGACCGTTTTCCGCTACGCCAACCGCTATCCGGTCACTATTGAAGCCATTTCCTCCGGGCGTTTCGATGTCAAGTCGATGGTGACGCATATTTATGATTATGAAGATGTTCAGCGCGCGTTTGATGAGTCAGTCAACAACAAACGCGAAATTATCAAAGGCGTTATTAAAGTTAACCATTAATTTATTGAAAAGGGAGAAACAACTATGCTGGCAGATATTAAATATTGGGAAAATGATGCCCAGAATAAACATTATGCGATTGCCCACTTTAACGTGTGGAATGCGGAAATGTTAATGGGGGTGATGGATGCGGCGGAAGAGTCTAAATCGCCGGTAATTATTTCATTCGGCACCGGTTTTGTGGGTAATACATCGTTTGAAGATTTTTCGCATATGATGGTTTCGATGGCGAAAAAAGCCTCAGTGCCGGTTATTACCCATTGGGACCACGGGCGCAGTATGGAAATTATCCATAACGCCTGGACTCACGGCATGAATTCACTGATGCGCGACGCCTCCGCTTTTGATTTCGAAGAGAATATTCGCCTGACTAAAGAGGCGGTGGACTTCTTCCATCCGTTGGGTATTCCGGTTGAGGCGGAGCTGGGCCACGTGGGGAATGAAACGGTTTATGAAGAAGCGCTGGCGGGCTATCACTATACTGACCCGAGCCAGGCGGCGGAATTTGTCGAGCGTACCGGCTGCGATTCTCTGGCGGTGGCGATTGGTAACCAGCACGGCGTTTATACCTCTGAACCGAAACTGAATTTCGATGTGGTCAAACGCGTGCGCGAGGCGGTATCCGTTCCGCTGGTGCTGCACGGCGCGTCCGGCATTAGCGATGCGGATATCAAAAAAGCCATTTCATTAGGTATTTCGAAAATCAATATTCATACCGAACTGTGCCAGGCGGCAATGGCGGCGGTGCAGGAGAACCAGAACCAGCCGTTCCTGCACGTTGAGCGTGAAGTTCGCAAAGCGGTAAAAGAGCGCGCGCTGGAGAAAATCAAACTGTTTGGCTCTGACGGTAAAGCGGAATGACAATATGGATAATATCGAGGTTATTTGTATAGGGGCGGCAATTGTTGATATTCCCTTGCAACCAGTGAGTAAAAATATCTTTGATGTTGACTCTTATCCATTAGAACGAATAGCAATGACCACGGGAGGTGACGCTATTAATGAGGCGACGATTATTTCTCGCCTTGGCCATCGCACGGCGTTAATGAGTCGGATAGGTAATGATGCAGCCGGTTATTTTATTGTCGACCACTGCCATCGGGAGAATATTGATATTAAAAGCCTGAAGCAGGATGTTGATATTGATACTTCCATTAACGTGGGTTTAGTCACCGCTGATGGTGAACGCACCTTTGTGACTAACCGTAACGGCAGTTTATGGAAACTGAATATAAACGATGTTGATTTTGACCGATTCTCGCAGGCAAAGCTGCTGTCGCTGGCGAGTATTTTTAATAGTCCGCTGCTTGATGGCCAGGCGTTAACGGATATTTTCACTCAGGCCAAAGTGCATGGATTAATTATCTGCGCCGACATGATTAAGCCACGGCTTAACGAAACGCTGGACGACATCCGTGAAGCGCTGAGCTACGTGGATTATCTGTTTCCCAATTTTGAAGAGGCAAAACTGCTCACCGGGAAAGATACGCTGGATGAGATTGCCGACAGTTTCCTGAACTGTGGTGTGAAAACCGTCGTGATTAAGACCGGTAAAAGAGGCTGCTTTATCAAACGTGTCGATATGAAAATGGTAGTCCCGGCCGTGTCGGGGATTACCGCCATCGACACCATCGGCGCGGGGGATAACTTTGCTTCAGGATTTATCTCCGCGCTGCTTGAAGGTAAGCCGCTTCGCGACTGCGCGCTGTTTGCTAATGCAACGGCGGCAATATCGGTACTGAGCGTGGGTGCGACAACGGGTGTGAAGAACAGAAAGCTGGTTGAACAACTTCTTGACGAATACGAAGGGTAATAGCGGCAGATGAAAATGATTCCTTTAGGCAGTACGGATATTACGCTTTCCCGCATGGGATTAGGTACATGGGCCATTGGCGGCGGTCCGGCATGGAATGGCGATCTCGATTTGCAGATTTGTATTGATACCATTGTTGAGGCGCATCGCTGCGGTATTAATCTGATTGATACCGCACCAGGATACAACTTTGGCAACAGTGAAGTGATAGTCGGTCAGGCGCTGAAAAAGTTACCGCGCAGCGAGGTAGTGGTTGAAACCAAATGCGGCATCGTCTGGGAGCGAACAGGCAGCCTGTTTAACAAAGTGGGCGATCGCCAGCTGTATAAAAACCTCACGCCTGAGTCGATTCGTGAGGAGGTTGATGCCAGCCTGCAAAGATTGGGTATCGACAGTATTGATATTTATATGACCCACTGGCAGTCGGTTGAACCCTGTTTTACGCCGATTGCGGAAACCGTAGACACGCTGAACACACTGAAAAAAGAGGGAAAAATCCGTTCGATTGGTGCGGCGAACGTCGATGCCGGGCATATAAGGGAGTATCTCAAACACGGTGAGCTGGATATCATCCAGGCCAAGTACAGCATTCTTGACCGGGCGCTGGAAGCTGATCTGCTGCCGCTATGCCAGCAGAATGGCATCATCGTGCAGGTATATTCACCGCTTGAGCAGGGGTTGTTGACTGGTACTATCGCCCGAGATTATGTTCCTGGCGGCGCACGGGCTAACAAGGTTTGGTTTCAGCGGGAAAATATGCTGCGGGTGATTGATATGCTAGAGCAGTGGCAGCCACTGTGTGAAAAATACCGCTGCACAATCCCCGCATTAGCTCTGGCGTGGATTTTAAAGCAAAGCGATTTGATCACCTTACTGAGTGGTGCAACCGCACCTGAACAGGTTCGCGAGAACGTCGAGGCGTTAACCATTCCCCTGACAGATGATGATTCATTATTGATGAGGCGAATGGCGGAAGCGTTGGATATAAATTAAGTCGGATAGAATTGACCTCTGTTTCTGCGTAAAAAAGTATTGAAATCTGTGATTCAGACATGTTCTTTTGAAAATAAACATAGCCTGTGAGATACTAGGGTCTTATTATTACTTTGCAGGAAACAGAGGTGTCATCGTGGCGGCAAAAGACAGGATTCAAGCCATTAAGCAAATGGTGGCTAACGATAAGAAAGTGGCGGTATCTAATTTAAGTTCAATCTTTCAGGTGACTGAGGAAACGATTCGCCGCGATCTTGAAAAACTGGAAGATGAAGGTTTTTTGACCCGAACATATGGCGGTGCAGTGCTCAATACCACCGCGTTGTCCGACAATATTCATTTTTATAAGCGTGCAAAATCTTTCTTCGAAGAAAAGCAGATTATTGCCCGTAATGCATTACCGTTTATTAAAAATAAGACCACAATGGCTGCCGACTCCAGCAGTACCGCGATGGAATTATTAAAGCTGTTGAAGGAAAGAAACGATCTGACGTTGCTTACCAATTCGGCTGAAGCATTTCATGAGTTGGCGCAGTCAGAAATTAACGTGGTTTCTACCGGCGGTGAGTTGAATAAGAATACGCTGTCGCTGCAGGGAAGAATCACCAAGGAGATTATCAGCCGTTATCATGTTGATATCATGGTGATGAGCTGCAAAGGTTTGGATATGCAGAGTGGGGCGCTTGATTCTAATGAAGCGGAAGCGGAAATCAAAAAAACCATGATCCGCCAGGCGACTGAGGTGGCCCTGTTAGTTGATCACTCAAAGTTTGACCGTAAAGCTTTCGTTCAGCTCGTGGACTTTAGCCATATTAATTACCTAATAACCAATAAGGCACCGGGTGCAGAGTGGATTGCATTTTGCAAAGAGAATAATATTCAACTCGTTTATTAGCTATAACGAGGGTTGTGTCGATATTATTTTAAGTTTGCACCGGGTAAATGCCATAAGAATCTAATGATGATGGATGGCGCGGCAAAATTTTTCTGCCGCGATCGCCATACTTTCTATTTAGCTGAATTTGAGGCATCCAGATGGAACAATGTGACCCTATCGGCGCAAGATTAGATCGCTTACCTTTATCTCGATTTCATTTTCGTATTTTTGGAATTATTAGTGTTAGTTTGTTAATAACTGGTTTTCTCAGCTATTCCGGGAATGTGGTATTAGCAAAACTAGTCAGCACAGGCTGGTCAAACAATTATCTCAATGCCGCGTTTACTTCAGCGCTGATGTTCGGTTACTTTATCGGTTCGCTAGCCGGTGGCTTTATTGGTGATTATCTCGGTCGACGCAAAGCGTTCCGCGTCAATTTGTTAATCGTCGGGGTCTCAGCCTGCGCTGCAACGTTTGTGCCCAACATGTACTGGCTTATTTTCTTCCGCTGTCTGATGGGGATAGGAATGGGGGCGCTAATTATGGTGGGCTATGCCTCATTTACAGAATTCATTCCACCCGCGGTTCGTGGGAAATGGTCTGCCCGTCTGTCATTTGTCGGCAACTGGGCACCAATGCTATCTGCGGCAATTGGCGTCGTGATTATTGCACTTTTAAGCTGGCGGGTGATGTTTCTGCTCGGCGGCATGGCAATGCTGTTGGCTTGGTATCTGTCGGGAAAATACTATATTGAATCCCCGCGTTGGCTGGCTGGCAAAGGGCAGAGAAGCGAAGCTGAAAAACATCTTATGCAGGTGGAATCGCAAATTGAGAAAGAAAAAAACATCACTTTACCATCCTGCCGGAACGAATGCTCGTCGGCGGATTTAAGCACGATAAGTGGTTCATTTTGGCTCTTGTTTAAGGGGCCAATGTTGCGCTGTACGCTGGTGGCGATCACGGTGCTTATTGCAATGAATATTTCGCTCTATACCATTACGGTATGGATCCCGACGATATTTGTTAATTCGGGAATCGATGTAACGAAATCCATATTTATGACCGCGATAATTATGATTGGCGCGCCGGTTGGGATATTTATTGCCGCGTTAATTATCGATCGCTTTCCTCGGCGATTGTTTGGCTCATTCTTGTTGATTATTATCGCCTTGCTTGGGTATTTCTATTCGCTTCAAACTGAAGAGTGGGCAATTCTGAGCTACGGGCTGGTGATGATTTTTTTTCTGTATATGTATGTCTGCTTTGCCTCTGCAGTTTATGTCCCGGAACTATGGCCCACGCATCTTAGATTGAGAGGATCGGGTTTTGTGAATGCGGTGGGGAGGATTGTCGCTGTGTTTACGCCTTATGGCGTCGCTATTTTGTTGACCCGCTATGGCTCGGTTACGGTCTTTATCGTGCTAGGAGTAATGTTGGTGCTATGCGCGCTGATTCTTTTTTGTTTTGGCATCGAAACACGCAAAGTATCGCTGGAAGAGATTTCAGCGCTGGCCTGAGATAACGCGCCGACAGGAGTGACCCTGTCGGCATCGCTTACGACTGGGTTTCCAGCCAGTCGTCCAACGTATACAGCGTTGCGCCCGCAGCCGCCATTTCCATAAAGGCGTTTGCACTGTCCTGGGGTTGAATATTAACGCCACGGCAGCCGTCGGTTATAACGCTGACGGTGTAGCCAAGATCGAGCGCATCCAGAACGGTGAATTTAACGCAATAGTCGGTAGCCAGACCCATGATGATGAGCTCGGCAATGCGGTGTTCGAGTAGCCATGCATTCAGCGCGGTTGCCTGACGACGACCGTTATCAAAAAAAGCACTGTAGCTGTCGACCAGCGGGTTCTCACCTTTAGTGAACGTTTGAGTTATCGCACGCTGGTTCAGCAGCGGATGCAGGGCAGCACCTTCGCTGTTTTGTACGCAATGATCGGGCCAGAACGTCTGCGCCAGGCCATCGAGTTGTCCCAGGCTGTAGGGCTCGACCTGATGCTGGCTGGCAAAACTACCGTGATTCTCCGGGTGCCAGTCCAGACTGGCAACGACCGTGTCGCCGCGTATGGCACACCAGTCAATCAGGCGGTTGGCGATATCGATCGTGCTGTCACCTTGTGGGACCGCGAGGGCACCACCGGCACAAAAGTCATTTTGTAAATCGACCAACAGTAAGGCTCGGGCCATGGGCATAGACTCCTTTAATCGTCAGGCGTGAGCTCACCACGCAGATTTTGCGTCATTGCTTCACGAATTGTCTGCGTATCCAGTCCCTGACTCAGCAAATAGTGCAGTTTGGTGAGAGTGGCTTCGACGGTCATATCCGCGCCGCCAATCACGCCAGCATGCGCCAGCGCATTCCCTGTCGCGTAGCCCCCCATGTTCACCTTGCCGGACATACACTGCGTAAGGTTCACCACCACAATGCCACGCGAGCTCGCATCTTCAAGTTCTTTCAGGAACTCTTTATTCTGCGGCGCATTGCCCACGCCGTAGGAGCGCAAAATTAATGCTTTTACCGGCTGGCGCAGGAAGTTGCGTACTACATCAGCGGAGATCCCAGGATAAATAGTGACCACGCCAATCGGTTGCGGAGTGATAGGATGGACAATCAACTCACCTGTGCCGTGAGGTGCGGGCGGTGTTCCCAGCCGACGAATGTGGATCCCGGCTTCCAGCAGTGGTGCAAGGTTGGGTGAGGCAAACGCGTCAAAACCATCAGCATGCGCTTTAGTGGTCCGGTTACCGCGAAACAGTCGGTTGTTGAAAAACAGGGTCACTTCATTGATCGGATAATTTGCTGCAACGTACAACGCATTCAGCAAATTGATTTGTCCGTCAGAACGTAGCTCTGCTAATGGGATTTGTGACCCTGTCACAATGACTGGCTTGCCCAGATTCTCCAGCATAAATGAGAGCGCCGAAGCCGTAAACGCCATGGTGTCAGTGCCGTGCAGAATGACAAAACCATCGTAATCGTCGTAGTGCGCTTTAATGTCTTCAGCAATATGCTGCCAGTCTTCTGGCGTCATGTCTGAGGAATCCATCAGCGGGACGTATTCGTGGATGGTGAAGTCTGGCATCTCTGGGCGGTGGAATTCAGGCATTAGTGCCAGCTGACGCTGGAGATGACCGGAAACAGGAATATAACCCTGTTCTGAGCGCTGCATACCAATGGTACCGCCGGTATAGGCAACGTAAATCGATTTCTTTTGCATGGGCGTCACAGGTTAAGTTGTGCATAAACAGGCGCAGTATAAAGTCCCCCCTGAAAAAATACAGTGCAAATGACGCATACCTGCCATCCGATCAATATGTCATTTATGTTCAGTGCCTTGTCCCGTTTGTTCAGTGTGGTTTTGCACCCTCGGCCCTACAGTAGCAGCCTTGCTTTTTGGATATAGCGATTGCCGTTATCATGTTTCGTCCTAATGACAATACGCATGGAGCCTGAAGTGAAGAAAGACCTGAGAATTTTTCAGACAGGCGAGTGGGCGGATGGAGACATCATTACGGCTATCGATGCGAGTCAGACAGAGACACCGCGCAGACCACAGTTGAATGTCGGCATTCTTCTGTGGCCGGAATTTCCTCTGCTGGCGCTGGCGGGGTTAACCGATGCGTTACGTCATGCGGCGGATATGGGGGATGATAGCCAGAAAATTCGCTGCTCCTGGCGTCTGATGAGCGCTACACCAGACCGACCTGTTCTAAGCAGTTCAGGAATGGCGATGATGCCGGATAGCGCATTCGTTGCACCGGAACAATTTGATTATGTGGTGGTGATTGGCGGCTTGCTGCGCAGTATGGCGAAAGCCGATCGGGCCGCGCGACGTTACCTGCATCTTGCGCATCAGCTCAACATTCCGCTGGTAGGTATCTGCACGGGCAGCTTTGTTCTGGCGCAAGAAGGTTTCCTCAATGGGCTGATGGCGGCGATTCATCCCTGGCATCTGAATGATTTTAAAACGCAATTTCCTCAGCTGGCTGCCCGTAGCGGGGTCGATTTTGTTGAGGAAAAAGGGATTCTGACATGTCCGGGGGGCATTTCGACGATAGGGCTGGCAACAGAGCTTATTCGCCGCCACTGTGGTCCCGACAGGGCGACAAAAGCCATCTTCCAGATGTCCGTCCCCAACCGCATAGACAGCACGTCAGTGGCGGTCTCCAGAGCGATAGGTTTTACCCACGTGAGCGACAGTCGGTTACGCAAAGCGGTCTTTTTAATTGAGCAAGGACTGGTAAAGCCCATTTCGACCCGTTGGCTGGCCGCTGAAGTCAACCTGAGCCCGCGACAGCTTACCCGGTTGTTTAACGCCGAGTTCGCCCAATCGCCGGGAGAGTTTATCCGACGTGCGCGTTTGCGTTATGCCCACTGGCTGCTAATGAATTCTGGAGAGAGCGTCACGGAGATTGCGCTGCGTCTGGGATTTAGCGACTGTGCGCACTTTATTCGTTTGTTTAGTCGGGAGTTTGGCTGTACGCCTGGAGATTGTCGCAGTACGCGACATCAGAATGCATAAAAAATGCTGCCCCGACTTGGGGCAGCATTGGCAGATTAGCGAACGTTGGCGCAGGTCAGGCAAAACGCATAGCGGTTTTGCGGATCGTTAAACGCGGCCAGCTTATCGCTCTCCGCTTTAACCGTACTCGCCGCAGAAGCGAGCGGCGCCGGGAGCATCGCCTGGATAGCTTCAGGCAGCATGGCACGAACGGAACCGGACATGCTATCCATCACCATATCAACGAATGTCGGTTCGTCCTGATAATACTCAATGTGCCATTGCTTCAGTTTGGCCAGCTCAGCCGCTTTCGCCACGGCGTCATCAAAATCACCCAGACTGTCTACCAGACCGTTGGCTTTCGCATCCTGGCCGGTCCAGACGTGGCCCTGCGCGATTTTGTCAATCTGCTCAGGTGTTGTCTTACGCGCATCGGCGACCAGCGTGATAAAGCGCTTATAGCCGTTCTCGATGCTCAGTTGCATCATTTGCTGCACTTCAGGTGGTAACGCTTTGGTGATGGAGATATCCGCCAGTGGGGATGTCGCCACGCCGTCGGTGTGTACACCAATGGAATCCAGACTGTTTTCCACAGTGTTGATCACACCAAAGATCCCGATTGAACCGGTCAGCGTGCTGGGGTTCGCCACAATGTAGCTTGCTGGGGTGGAGATCCAGTACCCGCCGGATGCCGCCATGCCCCCCATGGACACGACAACCGGCTTGCCTGCCGCTTTTGCCGCAGCCAGCTCAGCGCGAATGACTTCGGAAGCGCTGACGCTGCCGCCAGGGCTGTTCACGCGCAGCACAATTGCTTTCACTTTCGGATCAAGACGCGCTTCGCGGATCTGCGCGGCAGTCGTGTCACCGCCCACATTCCCAGGGGTTTCTTCACCGTCCATAATTGCGCCATTCGCGAAGACGACGCCAATGCTGTCCCCAGTATCCGCTGGCGTTTTCAGCGAGTAATCGTAATAGCTGACGGCGCGATAATTTTTATCCGCTTTGCTCCAGCCAAACTGTTTGGTCAGCATTTTTTCGACTTCGGCGCTGGAGGCCAGTGCATCCACCAGTTTGTTGTCGAGCGCATATTTCGCGGTATCACCATCGACTTTTGTCAAACCGTCCAGCATGGCCTGTGCGCCCGGGAACACCTGCTGAGCAGGGATCTGGCGGTTGGCAGCGACCGTGTCGAGATAGTTCTGCCACAGCTCGCCGATCCAGCGGCTGTCGGCCTCGCGCGCGGCAGGAGACATATCATCACGAATGAACGGTTCTACTGCAGACTTATAAGTCCCGACACGGAACACGTGCGTGGAAACTTTCAGCTTGTCGAGCAGGGACTTGTAGTACAAACCGTTGGTGGCAAAGCCGTGCAGATCAACGGAACCCTGCGGAGAGAGATAAATTTTATTGGCGAAACTGGCGAGGTAGTACTGCCCCTGGCTGAAGTTATCGCCCACGGCAAAGACCGGTTTGCCGCTGTCGCGGAATTCCCGCAGCGCTTTACCGATATACTGCATGGAAGGCTGGTCGGCCCCGGCAAAATTTTTCAGATCCATCACAATGCCGGTGATGTTGCGATCATCTTTTGCCTGGCGAATAGTATTCACGATATCGAACAGGGAGTTTTCCTGCAGACGATCGGAACTGGCGCCAAACAGCTGACGACCAATAACGCTTAAGCGACTGGTGCTCGAAGGCTTATCGACAATCACCCCCGAGATATCCAGCAGCAGTGCGCCTCGCTCAGCGTGTTCACTGGTATTGCTGCTGCTGACCTGCATCCAGATGCCCACGCCCACCAGCACCAAGAAGATGAAGAACAGGTTAAGCACAAATTCACGGACGAAATTGAGTAATCGCCATGTCCATTTAAAAAATCCGGCAATAAATCGCCACAGGGTTCGCATGTATTCTCCCTACCGATTAACAACACGCCATCCCGAAATTCCGGAGAAAGGCGATAAGATGAGGCTATCGTAATGACCCGACAGGCACTTGTCAGCAGGAATCACCGCCTGTGCTGTAACAAAATCCGCTCACGTGTTAATTTTGTGAACAAATCTCATTGTTGGAGTTAAGCAAATGGATGCACTCGAATTACTGATTACCCGTCGTAGCGCCTCTCGTCTCGTCGAGCCAGCCCCGACAGGAGAGCAGCTGCAAAACATTCTGCGTGCGGGAATGCGCGCGCCAGACCACAAAACGCTGCAACCGTGGCAATTCTTTGTCATTGAGGGCGAAGGGCGTGAGCGTTTTAGCGCGGTGCTTGAAAAAGGGGCGATTGCCGCAGGCAGTGACGAGAAAGCCCAGGAAAAAGCGCGCAGCGCACCGTTTCGCGCGCCGTTGATTATTACCGTGGTGGCGAAATGTGAAGAAAACGACAAGGTTCCTCTGTGGGAACAAGAAATGTCTGCCGGTTGTGCGGTGATGGCTATGCAGATGGCCGCAATTGCCCAGGGCTTTGGCGGTATCTGGCGCAGTGGTGCATTAACCGAAAGTGCGGTCGTTCGCGAAGCATTCGACTGTCGCCCGCAAGATAAAATCGTCGGTTTCCTCTATCTGGGCACACCGCAGCTAAAAGCATCCACGACGATTAACCTTGCCGATCCGAGCGCATTCGTCCGTTATTTCTGATATCAACGGCAAAACTGTCTGGATTCTGAGCAAAGACACCCGAATTCAGACAGTCACTCTTACCACATCAAGGAATGAGCGCTACCATATCCGGATTGCAATGACAGGAGATGTCCATGAGCGAGCAAGCTATTCGTTTAACGCAATACAGCCACGGAGCCGGTTGCGGTTGTAAAATTTCCCCAAAAGTGCTGGAAACCATCCTGCACAGCGAGCAGGCGAAGTTTGTTGATCCGAACTTACTGGTGGGTAATGAAACCCGCGACGACGCGGCCGTATACGATCTGGGAAACGGCACCAGCGTTATCAGCACCACCGATTTCTTTATGCCGATTGTCGATAATCCGTTTGATTTTGGACGCATCGCCGCGACTAACGCCATCAGCGATATTTTCGCCATGGGCGGCAAACCGATTATGGCAATTGCTATTCTGGGCTGGCCGCTGGATAAACTGGCACCGGAAATCGCCCGCGAAGTCACCGAAGGCGGACGCTTTGCCTGCCGTCAGGCGGGTATTGCGCTGGCGGGCGGCCACTCTATTGATGCCCCAGAGCCTATCTTCGGCCTTGCGGTAACCGGCGTTGTGCCGACCGAACGCGTGAAGAAAAACAGCACCGCTGAGGCAGGGTGTAAGTTGTTCCTGACCAAGCCTCTGGGCATAGGTGTTCTGACAACCGCAGAGAAAAAATCACTGCTGAAGGAAGAACATAAAGGACTGGCGACAGAAGTGATGTGCCGGATGAACATTGCCGGTGCTGCATTCGCCGATATTGACGGCGTGAAAGCCATGACCGATGTTACCGGTTTTGGTCTGCTGGGGCATCTGAGTGAGATGTGCCAGGGCGCAGGCGTTCAGGCACAGATCGTCTACCAGGATATTCCTAAGCTGCCTGGCGTTGAAGAATACATCGCGCAGGGCGCGGTGCCGGGTGGTACCCAACGTAACTTTGCCAGCTACGGACACCTGATGAGTGAAATGCCGCAATCGGTACGCGATCTGCTGTGCGATCCGCAAACTTCAGGTGGTCTACTGCTGGCGGTAACGCCGGAAGCTGAAGCCGAAGTGAAAGCGGCAGCGGCGCAGTTCGGTATCGATCTCACCGCCATTGGTGAGTTAGTGGAAGCTCGTGGCGGTCGCGCCATGGTTGAGATTCGTTAACTCGATGCGGTTGTTTATTGCCGAAAAACCAAGTCTGGCGCGTGCTATCGCCGATGTGCTGCCGAAGCCGCATCGCAAAGGCGATGGTTTTATCGAATGCGGAAATGGACAAGTGGTGACCTGGTGTATTGGTCACCTGCTTGAACAGGCGCAGCCGGATGCCTACGACAGTCGTTATGCTCGCTGGAGTCTGGTCGATCTGCCGATTGTCCCTGAAAAGTGGCAACTGCAACCGCGCCCCTCGGTGACCAAACAGCTCAACGTCATTAAGCGCTTTTTGCATGAGGCCAGCGAAGTTATTCACGCCGGTGACCCCGATCGTGAAGGGCAACTGCTGGTAGATGAAGTGCTGGATTACCTGCAACTGGCACCTGAAAAGCGTCAGAAGGTGCAGCGTTGCCTGATTAACGACCTCAACCCGCAGGCCGTTGAGCGGGCTATTGAGCGGCTGCGTGCCAACAGTGAGTTTATCCCGCTGTGCGTGTCGGCACTGGCGCGAGCGCGTGCGGACTGGTTGTACGGTATCAATATGACGCGCGCTTACACCATTCTTGGACGTAACGCGGGCTATCAGGGCGTACTTTCGGTCGGGCGCGTACAAACGCCGGTGCTCGGGCTGGTTGTGCGCCGCGATGAAGAGATAGAGAACTTCGTCGCCAAAGACTTCTTCGAAGTGAAAGCGCATATCGTAACGCCCGTCGATGAGCGGTTTACCGCTATCTGGCAGCCGAGCGAAGCGTGTGAGCCGTATCAGGATGAAGAAGGGCGCTTGCTGAACCGCACGCTGGCTGAACACGTGGTGAACCGCATTAACGGTCAGCCGGCGATAGTCACCAGCTATAACGATAAACGGGAATCAGAATCCGCGCCGTTGCCGTTCTCGCTGTCTGCGTTGCAGATTGAAGCGGCGAAGCGCTTCGGTTTAAGTGCGCATAACGTTCTGGATATCTGCCAGAAGCTGTATGAAACCCATAAGTTGATTACCTATCCGCGTTCGGATAGCCGTTATCTGCCGGAAGAACACTTTGCCGGACGTCACGCGGTACTGAACGCGATTAGCGTCCATGCGCCGGATTTGCTCCCGCAGCCGGCGGTCAATCCCGATACGCGAAATCGCTGTTGGGACGACAAAAAAGTGGATGCGCACCACGCCATCATTCCTACCGCGCGTAGTTCATCCATCAACCTGAATGACAACGAAGCGAAAATTTACAACCTGATTGCCCGTCAGTATCTGATGCAATTTTGCGCAGATGCAGTATTCAGGAAGTGCGTCATTGAGCTGGACATCGCCAAAGGCAAGTTTGTCGCCAAAGCGCGTTTTCTGGCGGAAGCCGGATGGCGCACGCTGCTCGGCAACAAAGAGCGCGACGAAGATAATGACGGGACGCCGCTGCCGGTGGTGGCAAAAGATGACGAACTGCTATGCGAAAAAGGCGAAGTAGTTGAACGTCAGACCCAGCCCCCGCGGCACTTTACTGATGCAACTCTGCTGTCAGCGATGACCGGGATTGCGCGATTCGTGCAGGATAAAGATCTGAAAAAGATCCTGCGCGCAACGGATGGTTTAGGTACGGAAGCGACGCGCGCCGGAATTATCGAGCTGCTATTTAAGCGCGGGTTCCTGGTGAAAAAAGGACGTTATATCCATTCGACTGACGCGGGAAAAGCGCTGTTCCACTCGTTGCCAGAAATGGCGACGCGCCCGGACATGACAGCGCACTGGGAATCTATCCTGACCCAAATCAGCGAAAAGCAGTGTCGCTATCAGGATTTCATGCAGCCGCTGGTGGGGACGCTGTATCAGCTTATCGATCAGGCGCGCAGCACACCGGTACGACGCTTTCGTGGAATTGCTGCACCTGGCGGTAGTGGTAGCGATAAGAAAAAAAGCGCGCCGCGTAAACGTCCGGCGAAAAAAAGCCCGCCATCTGAAGAGGCGGGTCTGTAAGTTTGTAGGCCTGATAAGCATAGCGCATCAGGCTTAGCCGGATGCGGCACCTGTGCCTAATCCGGCCTACTGGCCTGCAGAGACAATATTAAATCACGCCCTGACCCAGCATCGCGTCGGCAACCTTCACGAAGCCCGCGATGTTGGCGCCACGTACGTAGTTGGTCTGCTTGCTTTCGCCGCCGTATTCAACGCAGGCATGGTGAATATCCAGCATGATGTGGTGCAGGCGCGCATCCACTTTCTCCGCTTTCCAGCCCAGACGAGCGGCGTTTTGCGCCATTTCCAAACCGGATGTCGCTACGCCACCGGCGTTGGCGGCTTTACCCGGTGCGAACAGTACGCCCGCTTCGAGGAACAGATCGGTGGCCTCGATAGTGGTCGGCATGTTTGCCCCTTCGGCGACAGCTTTCACGCCGTTGGCGATCAGTACGCGCGCTGCATCGACATCCAGTTCATTCTGAGTGGCGCACGGCAGGGCGATATCGACCGGAACCGACCACGGCTGTTTGCCTTCCAGATAGGTCAGGCCAAACTCACGGGCGTAATCCGCCACGCGACCGTCACGGCTGTCTTTGATCGCACACAGACGCGCCAGTTTTTCTTTAGTAAATCCGCTTTCGTCAACTACGGTACCGCTGGAATCGGAGGCGGTAACTACTCGCGCGCCAAACTCCATGGCTTTCTCAATGGCGAATTGCGCTACGTTGCCGGAGCCAGAAACCGCCACGCGCATGCCTTCAAAGCCCAGACCATGGCGTTTGAGCATTGCTTCGGTGAAGTACACCAGACCGTAGCCGGTGGCTTCCGGGCGGATAAGGCTGCCGCCAAAAGAGAGACCTTTACCGGTAAAGACGCAGGCGCTGTTGTTGGACAGTTTTTTCATCATCCCGGCCATAAAGCCGACTTCACGACCACCCACGCCGATATCGCCCGCCGGGACGTCGGTATCAGGACCTAAATGGCGGAACAGTTCGGTCATCAGTGCCTGGCAGAAACGCATGATTTCGCCTTCGCTTTTACCTTTCGGATCGAAATCGCTCCCGCCTTTACCACCGCCCATTGGCAGCGTGGTGAGGGCGTTCTTAAAGGTCTGCTCGAAACCCAGGAATTTCAGGATCGACAGGTTCACGGAAGGGTGGAAACGCATACCGCCTTTGTACGGGCCAATGGCAGAGCTAAACTGTACGCGCCACGCGCGGTTGACCTGCACCTGATTGCGATCGTCCAGCCAAACTACGCGGAACTGGATCACGCGCTCCGGTTCAACCAGACGTTCCAGCAACGACATCTGACGATAACGCGGGTTCTGCTCAAGAAAGGGCCACAGCGTCGTCATTACCTCACGAACGGCTTGCGCGAACTCGGTTTGATTCGGGTCGCGCTTTTGCACATGGTTGAGAAATGACTCCAGAGAACATGTCTGATCCATAGATATAAGAACCTCTTATGTATTGATATGGTTATATTTTTGATATTTATGTTATGTGTTGTGCAGTTTTTGACTATACCATCAGCAGTGTGACGTGACGCAAGAAAAAATTAACCCCGCTAAGTAAATTAATATTGCGCCGTGGGTCATAACCAAAAGCGATGATGGAAGGGACTAAAGTTTCTGCCGATCTATACCGTTATACTGAGCATAAATGTCAGTTAAAAAGGAAACACAATGCGCCGTTTAATCATGGCAGGAGCGTTGGTACTGGTGTCCAGCGCGACGCTGGCAAATCAGCTTTATCGCCCGGATGTGCAGGTGAATGTACCGCCGGAAGTGTTCAGTTCCAGCGGTCAGCGGGCTCAGCCCTGTAGCCAGTGCTGTATTTATCAGGATCAAAACTACTCTGAAGGGGCGGTGATTAAAGCCGATGGCGTTCTGTTGCAGTGCCAGCGCGATGATAAAACGATCAGCACGAATCCGCTGGTCTGGCGGCGTGTAAAAGGATAAACGCCTCTAACAACGGGATATCGGCGGGTGCCAGCGGATAACGCAGCGCCTCTTCGGGTGAGCACCAGACGATATCCTGATGTTCATGCGCTCTAAGTTCCCCTTGATACGAAGGCACATGCCAGGCATGCAGGTGAATCAATCGGCCTGAAACCTCGCGTTGATGACTGGCAATGTAGCGCCCCACGACTGCCTCAATACCCAACTCTTCACGCAGTTCGCGGATCAGCGCCTCGGGCTGACTTTCGCCCGGCTCAACCTTACCCCCGGCAAACTCCCACATGCCTGACTGATCCGCATGCAGCGGACGCTGAGCCAGTAAAATTTTGCCATCACGTTCAATGATAGCGGCGACCACGTCGAGGGTTTTCATCATATTCATCAAGATCTAACAGCAGAAAATGACATACTATCGTTATCTTTGTTTTATCTAAAGTATTCAGGAGCCACCGTTGAACGAACCTCAGTCGTGGGTAAAGCCGTTAACGCGTATCCCTTCCAGTTTAAAACCGCTCGTTGCCACGCAGAAAAAACATTATGGCGATGTGCTGCATCCCACGCGCTGGTGGGGGCGGATGCCGTTTCTGTTCTGGCTGGTGGCGCTGTTTGTCGGGTTTCTGGAGCGTAAAAAGGCGCGCTTAACGCCGGTGATGCGTGCGCTGTTGATGACCCGCGTTTCTCAGGTCTGCCACTGTGCTTTCTGTGTTGATGCGAATAGTTTACGGCTGGCAGAACGCTGTGGCGCGCTGGATAAAGTCATGCAGGTTGCCAACTGGCAAGATTCGACGCTGTTTAGCGCTGAAGAACGCGTAGCGCTGGCCTATGCCGATGCGGTTACCGCAACGCCTCCACAGGTTGACGATGCGCTGAAAGTGCAGATGAAGCAGCATTTTACCGATGATGCCATTACGGAAATGACCGCGCTGATTGCGTTTCAAAATCTCTCGGCGCGTTTTAATGCCGCTCTCGATATTCCCTCGCAGGGACTGTGCGACAGTTTTAAGGGACGCCCGCATGCTTGACCGCCATCTTCATCCACGATTAAAACCGCTGTTGCATCGGTGCGTAGGTATTATCGATAAACCGGCGATTACCCCGGACGGACTTACGCTGGTCGGATTTGCCATTGGCGTGCTGGCGTTGCCATTTCTGGCGTTAGGCTGGTATCTGGCGGCGCTGGTGGCCATTGTGCTCAATCGGTTGTTTGACGGACTGGATGGGGCGCTGGCACGGCGCAGAGGGCTCTCCGACGCCGGCGGATTTCTCGATATTTCGCTCGACTTTTTGTTTTACGCCCTTGTGCCGTTTGGTTTTATTCTTGCCGCTCCGGCGCAGAATGCGCTGGCAGGCAGTTGGCTGTTGTTCGCGTTTATTGGCACCGGTAGCAGCTTTCTGGCCTTCGCCGCACTGGCAGCGAAACATCAGATTGATAACCCCGGTTACGCGCATAAATCGTTTTATTATCTTGGCGGGCTGACCGAAGGAACTGAGACAATTTTGCTGTTTGTGTTGGGGTGTCTGTTCCCGGACTATTTTGCCGTGCTGGCGTGGGTCTTTGGCGCGTTGTGCTGGATGACAACGTTCACCCGGATCTGGAGCGGATATCTGACGCTGAAAACCGTTCAGCGTCAGGCGTAAGGTAATGCGTTGCCGGATGCGCTTCGCTTATCCGGCCTACAACGATGATATATCCAGGCTGGGTAAAGCGTTCTCGCCGCATCCGGCAATAATGCCAGTCTTACTTGCTGGCGTCCGGACCCCGTTCACCGCTGGCGACCGGGTTTTTCGGATCGCTGCTCCACTCGTACCAGCCACCATCGTAAACAGAGACGTTTTTCCAGCCCATCGCGCGGGCATACATAAACGTTTCTGAAGCACGCCAGCCGGTGCCGCAATAGAAAGAGACCTGTTGATTCGGCAGGATATTCCATTGCTTCCACATGGCGGCGATGTCATCCGCGCTGCGCATGGTGCCATCCGGGTTATGGAAATCTTCCATGTGGGTGGAGTCGCTGCCCGCGTGACCCCAACGCGCGCCTGCGATCTCACCTTTTGGCTTAATGTAGCTGTAACCGCTGGTGGTACCGACAAATTCCGGCCATGAACGAATGCTCACCAAAGATGCATCCTGGCGATGCAGCAGACCGCGCGCCTGTTCCATATCCAGCATAAGCTGCGGCTGGGCAGGGATTTTCACGCCGAAATCAGGCTCTGGTTTCACCGTTGGCGGAGTGCCGCGTTCGACCGGTAAACCTGAGTCGGACCAGGTTTGCCAACCGCCGTCGAGCAGACGAACGTCTTTCACGCCTGCGTACAGCATAATTTGCGCCACGCGAGCGGCGGCATAGACATCGTGGCCGTATAAAATTACCGTGGTGTCGTGGCGGATACCGTGTTTCGCCAGCATCGCTTTAAGCTGCTCGTCGGAAACTTTATTCCACAGCGGTTCGCTTTCAACTTCATTGGTATCAATGTAGCCCGCGCCGGGGATGTGGCTGAGCAGATACAACTTCGGCGCGCCCCAGGCGGCTTCAATCACTTTCCAGTCACCCGCCGGTTTGGCAGTCACGTCTTTACCCTGCTGAAGATCGTGCAGCCACTGTGGGTAAACCAACTGTTCGAAGTGCGGCAGACGTTGCAGACGGGCAGGGTCTGTCAGCGCATCGCTGAGGGTTGAAATCTGGTTAAAGCCAACTTTTTGCAGACGGGATTTAACGGCCTGCATGTCGTTATCGCTACCATACAGCGCCACCGGAGCGTCGGTCTTAAGTTGATGTGACTTAACCCAGGCGCTGAGTTGTTCATCATTCATCTTGTCGAGCCAGGCGGCAGACAGGTTCAGTGCGGAAGGTTCGTGTCCTGAAGGACCATTGAGCGATTGTGGCCAGCCGTTGTAAAAAGCGCTCTGACGGGTATCGATCGCCGCGCCTTGCTTTTGCTGTAACTGGTTGAGGGTGAGCGTCTGTGCTGTTTCAGCAGCCCAGGAAGAAGCGCAAGCGAGCCCTAAAGCCAGTGCCAGCGCGGTCATTTGAGAAACACGTTTCATCGAATAGCCCGACGTTGAAAAAAAGAAGACGACATTCTGTGCCGCCAGTTACGTAAAAACCTTGCGTTAACGCAGCATATCGCCACATTCACGCCCAGTTTTCCATCTGAAATACGTGGCCTGCAGGCGGAACGTCCTGCGCGTCATGGGTCACCTGTACCACCGGGATCCCCAGCTTACGCACCTCGGTGAAGACCCATTGGCGAAAGTTATCGCGTAGCGACGCATCCAGCCTGCTAAAGGGTTCATCAAGTAACAGCGCCTGGGGCTGCGCCAGTAGTGCGCGGAGCAGGGCGACACGTGAGCGTTGTCCGCCGGAGAGTGACGCCGGATCGCGCGAATAAAAATCTGCCAGGTCAGCGCGCGCGAGAGCGCATTCAATCTCATGGCGTCTGGCGGGACCTTGCAGGCTGGCGGGTAAGGCCAGCAGTAAATTCTGCCCAACGCTGAAATGGTCAAACAGCAGCGCATCCTGGAACAAAATGCCAATCTGGCGCTGCGCGGTAGGTAACGTATCGATGCGTCGTTCATTAAGCCACAGTTCGCCTGAGGCCTGGAACTGGGGAGACAACGCCCCGATCATCCATGAAAACAGCGAAGATTTCCCGCTGCCGGAAGGTCCCATAATAGTGACGATGTCACTTTTGTTGACCTGAAAATTAACGTCTTTCACCAGCGCTTTCACGCCCTGGCACAACGAAGCGCCTCGTACAGTAAGCATTAGCGGAGTCCTTGTCGAAAGCGGCCAATCCACGCGGTGAGAAAGGCTGCAAGTGCGAAAACGAGCAGTGGTAAAAGCAGCTGCCACAACGCCTGTGTTGCCAGAATCGCACTGCTACCGCCGCTGCTTAATGCCACCGCTTCGGTGGTTAACGTGGGATAGCGTCCGGCACCTAGCCACAGCGTTGGCATATACTGGGCGATACTAACCGAGAAGCCAACCGCGAAGGCAATCAATGCCGGGCGTGCCAGTTGTGGGCATTTCACCAGCCAGAATATCCGCCACCGCGTCCAGCCCAGGGTTTGCGCAATCAAAATTAATCGTTGGTCAATGCGCTGCCACGCCGGTTTAAGCACAAATAGCATCCAGGGCATCACCCACAGCAGGTGGCCCCAGATAATGGTCGTCATCAGTCCATCTTGTTCGGCATATAACGCCAGCAGATATTGTCCGGTTACCAGCGGTAGCGCAGGCAAAATGAGCGGTAGCCAGACCCAGCGGTGTCCGGTTTGTGGACCCCATTCCAGCCAGGCAAAAAGTATCAGAAGCGCCAGCACGCTGGAAAGGAGCCCCAGTTGCAGGCTGTTGCTGAGCGCCTCGCTGTTTAGCGAGGAATAGCTGGCGATAAGCGCCAGCACCAGCGCGCATACCACACCGCTGACGGGCAAAATCTGTACCAGCGGGCGTACGATTGTCATAGATGAAAAATGCTGGCGTTCACCGTTTACTGCCGGAATAGTATGTCGCCAGGCACGCCAGAGCAGATAACCCACCAGCGCGATAACAAGGAGCAACAGCACCAGCAACAGACTGGCAAGTGCGCCTTTCGCCTGCTGTTCGACGTCGCCCTGACTGAGCCACTGCCAGCTCAATACGGCAAGCGTTGGCGGATTGCCGGGGCCAAGAACGATTGCCACATCAACAACGGAGAGTGACCAGGCAACAATCGCCAGCATAGCTTTACCTAATGCCGGGCCGATAGCGGGCAGAACCAGCCAGTTCAGGCATTGCAGTCGGCTGTAACCCAGCGAATCCAATACGATAACCTGCTGAGAAAGTTGTTTTTCACTCAGCAGGGCCGAGAGAATCCATAACAAAAAAGCGCTCTCTTTCACCGCCAGCGTTACGCCAAGTCCAATGCCGTAGCGGTCCGGCTGTGGGCTGAGGAACGGGAGCCATTGCCAAAGTATGCCGCCTTCAGCAAAAATCAACAGCACGCTGGTGGCGAAGGCAACGTGCGGAATTGCCAGCAGCCACGGAAGACGCGTATACAGACGTACCCAGCCTGCGCCGGGCCACAAGGCGAGGATCGCCAGCAGCGCGATAATCAGCGCGCCCCCAGCCGCGAGGCCGACGGAAACCAGCGTTGCCAGTAACGCCTGCGGAAGTTGAGGATCGGCAAAGAGTGCCAGCCAGTGTGTGATACTAAGCGCCGGTGTTATCAGAGACCATGCCGCTGGCGCCAACGGCAGATAAACTGCCGCCATGATGGCCCAGAGTAGCAGAATTAATGCGTACCGTAGCGGCGTAGCCATTCTTGTTCCAGAGCGTTTACCCAGGCTGCATGCGGTTCTGGCAACACGGCAGGGAGCCCCTGAGGGATCCGCGCCAGCAGCGCATCACGCTGTTCGTCAGGCAATTTTTGTGGATCAAGCACCGAAGGATCTCCCCAGACAGCCGGGTCAGCTTTGCGCAGTTGCGCTTCAGGAGAAAGCAGGAAGTTTGCCACGACTTTTGCTCCGGCACTGGCGTGGGCATTCGCCGGAATGGCAACAAAGTGCACGTTGCCGAGCATGCCCTGTGAGAAACCAAAACTGTAGCTGCTTTTAGGCAACTCGCCGCTGGCTACTTTTTGCTGCGCGTGGGCAGGGTTAAAGGTCAATGATAAACGCAGGGTGCCGCTATTGAGCAGTGAATCCATTCGTGCTGGCGTGGGCGGAAAATCTTTGCCTTCACGCCAAAGTACAGGATGCAAGGTATCAAGATACTGCCACAATGGCGCGGTAACTTCAGCGAATGTCGCCGCATCTGGCGCAACTTTCAATGCCTGTGGTTTGGTGGTGAGCGAAATTAGCAACTGTTCAAGGAAAGCCGTTCCGGTAAAGTCTGGCGGGCGTGGATAGGTCACCGTGCCAGGGTGCGCCTGCGCAAATTCAAGAAGTGCCTGCGGAGATAACGGCGGCTGCGCGGTGAGATCGCGCCGGGCAATAAAGGTGAGTTGGGCACCGCCCCACGGTGATTCAGCCCCCTCTGTTGGAACGGAGAAATCTTCGGTCACCGGTTTTTGTATATCAACATAGCGCCAGTTAGGCAGCGATTGTGCCCACTGGGTTTGCAGCAGCCCGGCTTCTTTTAGCGTACGGAAGTTTTCGCCGTTAACCCACAGTAAATCGACAGAGCCGCCGGTTTTTCGCCCGGATGCCGCTTCCGTCTGGATGCGTTTTACGGCATCGGCGGCGTCTGCCAGGCGCACGATTTTCAGGTTAATGTTGTAGTGCGTTTTCATCTCGCCGCTAACCCAGTCGAGATACTGGTTAACTGCATTGTCGCCACCCCAGGCGTTGAACCACACCGTTTGACCACGGGCGTCATTTTTGATTTGTTGCCAGCTGGCGTCCTGGGCAAACGTCGCCAGCGGGCAGAGCAACAAACTCAGACACAATAAGCAGTAACGCATAATATCTCCATGGCTAAAAATGGGGGAAGGTCTCAGCTTTTTTTCCGTTGGCGATCAAGATAAAGGCTTCTCGCCACCGATATCACCACGCTTAGGGCAAACAGGACAAACAGACCCGTCACAAACCAAAATGTGCCGCCGGTTAACAGGCTTCCCGCCCATGAGTAGATGATAGTGGCGGGTAACTGTCCGATGCCTGTGGCGATGAAAAAATGGCGAAAACGAATTGAGGTCAGGCCTGCCGCGTAGCTTACCGGGTCGAACGGCACAAAAGGTAACAGGCGGCAGACCAGAATAGTGTGCTTACCATAGCGCTCGAAAAAAGCGTCCATATTGTTCAGCACCGTTTTTCCGGTCAGCTTTTCCACCGCACCGCGACCTAAAATGCGGGCAATAAAAAAGCACAGCGCCGCACCTGCCATTGCGCTGCTCCAGGATAGTACGCCGCCCCAAAATGCGCCAAACAGCGAGGCATTGGCAAACGTGATCACAAACGCAGGAAGCGGTGCAACGATGGCCTGTAAGATCATCAGGAAGAACGACACCACCGCCGCCTGGGTTCCATAAGAACGAATAAAGTTCTCAAGAGCATGCTGATCGAGTGTGGTAAATGCTGTCAGGCTGCCGTGGAGAAAATCACTCACGCCAGGTATCCATGCCCATGCCATTAGCCCGAGCAGTAGCAGAGCAATCAAACCCGCCCGGTAATAGCGAGTCAGCCGCGCTTTATTCCGTTTTATCATTTACCCGTACACTCATGGTTGGCTGACGGATCGATGTGCTTATATCGGGCCCAGGCTTTGGCTGCCTGAACGAGGGCGAATAACGCCAGCCCTGCCACGCTGAGCTTACCGATGAATACCAGGGTAATGCCTTCGCTGGCGAGTTCATGCGACATCAGCGTATAGATAAAGATACCGGGTAAGGTGGTAAGTGCCGATATTACGGTAAATGACCAGAACGGAATGGCCGTCAGCCCATAGGCGTAATTTTGAATATTATAGGGGAACAGCGGCACGAGCCGGGTCAGGATTAGAAAGTCTACTCCGCTATGGGCAATGCCTTTTTCGATAGCCTGAAACGTCGCCGTGTGCCCAACGTATTTCAGTAGTAGATCCCGTCCAAGCCAGCGAGCCAGCAAAAACGACAGCGCTGAGGCCACGGTTGCTGCCACTAACGAGATAAGCGTCCCAGCCACGGGGCCAAACAGCACACCGCCGACGATCACCAGGATGCTGCCTGGGATCAGACACAGCGCTGCAACAATAAACAGCAGGATATAAAGCGTATAGCCGAACATACCGCTTTGGCGGATGACGTCTTGTAAATGATGGAAATTGGTTATCAGGTCGGTCAGACCATAATGATGGAAAACTCCCGCCAGAACGCAGAACAGGACCGCGACAATCAGCAGCCGGTATTCTGCTTTATGCGAACTTCTTTTTCATGGGGGTTCTCCTGTAAAACCGAGTGCAATGGAGCATTTTCGTCAGCGAAAAGCGCGCGCGAAGATATAATAAATTCCCGGCCGTAACAATGTATTACCGTCACTTTATTGATTTTGCACAGAATAAACAGACTCTCCAGGCCGGGCCTGGAGAGTAAAAAGACGCAGAAGGTCAGACGCGGAATTTAGCCCATACAGGCGCATGGTCGGACGGTTTTTCCATGCTGCGAATTTCATAGTCGATGCCGGTTTCTTCACAGCGTTCCGCCAGCGGGTTGCTCGCCAGCAGCAGATCGATACGCAGGCCACGGTTATCGTCAAAGCCTTTTGAACGATAGTCGAACCACGAGAACTGGTCATTCTTTTCAGGATTTGCGTGACGGTAAGTATCCACCAGACCCCAACCCAGCAGGCGTTCCATCCACTCACGCTCCTCCGGCAGGAAGGAACATTTACCGGTACGCAGCCAGCGTTTACGGTTTTCTTCGCCAATGCCGATATCGAGATCGGTTGGGCTAATATTCATATCGCCCATGATCAATACCGGATTGTCGCGTTTCAGCTCTGTCTCCAGATAGTTTTGCAGGTTCTGATAAAACGCGGCTTTGGCCGGGAATTTGGTTTCATGGTCACGGCTTTCGCCCTGCGGGAAATAGCCGTTGATCACCGTGATGCTGCCCAGAGGGGACGGAATTTCTGCCATGATGATCCGACGCTGCGCTTCTTCGTCATCGCCCGGGAAGCCACGACGTACCGCAATTGGCGTTTCTTTCGTTAACAGCGCCACGCCGTAATGACCTTTCTGGCCGTGATAAAAGACGTTGTAACCGAGCTTTGCTACCTCTTCGAGAGGGAACATATCGTCGTGGACTTTTGTCTCCTGTAAGCCAATAACATCCGGTTGGTGTTTTTCGACAATGGCTGCCAGTTGATGGGGACGGGCACGCAGGCCGTTGATATTAAAAGAGACAAATTTCATAGTCGCTGCCACTTTGCAAGATGAATAGTGCAAGGATGGTAGCAGAATTTCTGCAGCCTGACTGCTTCTTGTCACCTGATTCCAACAATGATTGCTAATGGTGTTAACGATGGAGCAAAAACTGCACCGTTTTGGCGCGAAGCGCGTCGGAATGGGGCAATAATTTCCGAAAAATTTCGTATACGATCACAATTCCAGAATTATATTTGGCGACTGAATAAAACTGCGTTTTTTCCTCTGTTTAGTCGCCTGATGCGCAAACATATTCACTTTATATGCACATGCAGTGAATATCGCCACGTTGTAACCTGTTGATATTCCGTCATCGACCTCCGTTTATGCACTTTTTTCGCTGGCTGGCACGAACCCTGCAATCTACATTTACACCGCAAACACTATATTTATTAACATATAAATAACCTTTTATTTACCGTTGAGGTCGCTATGTCTCTGTCAATTACGCGTGAAAATTTTGATGAATGGATGATGCCCGTATACGCTCCGGCCCCTTTTATTCCGGTGCGGGGTGAAGGTTCACGTCTGTGGGATCAGCAGGGTAAAGAGTATATCGATTTCGCGGGAGGCATTGCGGTTAACGCGCTGGGTCACGCCCACCCGGCATTGCGCGAGGCATTAAACGACCAGGCGAGCAAATTTTGGCATACGGGAAATGGCTACACCAACGAGCCGGTACTGCGTCTGGCGAAAAAGCTGATTGACGCCACCTTCGCCGAGCGCATTTTCTTCTGTAACTCCGGTGCGGAAGCCAACGAAGCGGCACTAAAACTGGCGCGTAAATATGCCCACGATCGTTTTGGCAGTCAGAAGAGCGGGATTGTAGCGTTTAAAAATGCTTTCCATGGACGCACGCTGTTTACCGTCAGCGCCGGAGGACAGCCTGCCTACTCACAGGATTTCGCGCCGCTGCCGCCGGATATCCGTCATGCCGTATACAACGATCTCGATTCTGCCAGCCAACTGATTGATGACACCACCTGTGCGGTTATCGTGGAGCCTGTGCAGGGTGAAGGCGGTGTGGTACCGGCAACAAAAGCCTTTTTGCAGGGGCTACGTGAGTTATGCGATCGCCATAATGCGCTGCTGATTTTTGATGAAGTTCAGACCGGCGTTGGCCGTACCGGGGAGCTGTATGCCTATATGCACTACGGCGTGACGCCGGATCTGCTGACGACAGCAAAAGCGCTGGGCGGTGGTTTCCCCATCGGCGCACTGCTGGCGACAGAGCGTTGCGCCAGCGTGATGACGGTTGGTACACACGGTACAACGTACGGCGGAAACCCGCTGGCGACGGCGGTGGCAGGTAAATTGCTGGAAATTGTGAATACACCGGAAGTGCTCAACGGAGTAAAACAGCGCCACGACTGGTTTGTGGAGCGTATAAACGCCATTAACGAACGTTTTGGACTGTTTAGTGAAATTCGTGGACTCGGACTGCTGATCGGCTGCGTGCTGAACGCGGAATTTGCCGGGAAAGCGAAACTCATCTCGCAAGAAGCGGCTGTTGCCGGGGTGATGGTACTGATCGCTGGCGCTAACGTGGTGCGTTTTGCGCCAGCGCTCAACGTCAGCGAAGAAGAAGTCGCCACCGGACTGGATCGCTTTGCGCTGGCCTGCGAACGCATTAAAGCAGGAGGTTCATCATGATGGTGATTCGTCCCATTGAACGCGCGGATATCACCGCGTTGATGCAGCTTGCCAGTAAGACCGGCGGCGGGTTGACCTCGCTACCGGCGAATGAAGCTACGCTGATGGCGCGTATCGAACGTTCACTCCAAACCTGGCGCGGTGAGTTGCCAAAAAGTGAGCAGGGATATGTGTTTGTGCTTGAAGACAGTACCAGCGGAACCGTGGCCGGGATTTGCGCCATTGAGGTGGCGGTAGGGCTTAACGATCCCTGGTACAACTATCGGGTTGGTACCCTGGTCCACGCCTCGAAAGAGCTGAATGTCTATAACGCGCTGCCGACGCTGTTTCTGAGTAACGATCACACGGGTAGCAGCGAGCTTTGCACGCTGTTTCTCGATCCGGACTGGCGAAAAGAAGGCAACGGCTATTTGCTGTCAAAATCGCGCTTTATGTTTATGGCGGCCTTTCGCGACCGATTTAATGAGAAAGTCGTGGCCGAAATGCGCGGCGTGATTGATGAGCACGGTTACTCGCCGTTCTGGCAAAGCCTTGGTAAACGCTTTTTCTCAATGGAGTTCAGCCGGGCGGATTTTCTCTGCGGGACAGGGCAGAAAGCCTTCATTGCTGAACTGATGCCTAAGCATCCGATTTATACCCATTTCTTGTCTGATGAAGCGCAAAGCGTGATTGGTCAGGTACATCCGCAAACGGCTCCTGCTCGGGCAGTGCTGGAGAAAGAAGGATTTCGCTACCGCAACTATGTCGATATTTTCGACGGTGGGCCAACGCTGGAATGCGATATCGACCGGGTTCGGGCTATTCGTAAAAGCAGGCTGGTGGAAGTGGCGGAAGGTCAGCCAGCAACCGGTGATTATCCGGCCTGTCTGGTTGCCAATGAAAACTATCAAAACTTCCGCGTCATGCTGGTTCGCGCAGACCCGGATACCCAACGTCTGGTACTGACGGCGGCGCAACTGGATGCCCTGAAATGCCACGCAGGCGACCATGTACGTTTTGTACGTCTTTGTGCAGAGGAGAAAACAGCATGACACTATGGATAAACGGTGACTGGGTGACGGGGCTGGGCGAGCGTCGGGTGAAAACCAACCCGGTAAGCGGTGATGTGCTGTGGCACGGTAATGATGCAGATGCAACGCAGGTGACGCAAGCGTGCCAGGCCGCACGTGCGGCCTTTGTCGGTTGGGCTAAACAGCCTTTCAGCGCACGCCAGACTATTGTTGAAAAGTTTGCTTTATTGCTGGAAAGCAATAAAGCCGAGCTAACTCAGATTATCGCCAAGGAAACCGGAAAACCTCATTGGGAAGCCGCTACTGAACTGACGGCGATGATCAATAAAATCGCCATCTCCGTCAAAGCTTATCATGCCCGTACCGGTGAGCAGCACAGCGAACTACCGGATGGTGCGGCAACGTTGCGCCATCGCCCACACGGAGTGCTGGCGGTTTTTGGTCCGTATAACTTCCCCGGTCATTTACCCAATGGTCATATTGTTCCGGCATTGCTGGCAGGCAATACGTTGATTTTCAAACCCAGCGAGTTGACGCCGTGGACCGGTGAAGCAGTAACAAAACTGTGGGAGCAGGCGGGGTTGCCGCCGGGCGTGCTGAATCTGGTGCAGGGCGGACGTGAAACGGGGCAGGCGCTGAGTGCGCTGGAAGACCTCGATGGCCTGCTGTTTACCGGCAGTGCGAATACCGGTTATCAGCTGCATAAGCAGTTATCCGGCCAGCCGGAAAAAATCCTTGCCCTGGAGATGGGGGGCAACAACCCGCTGATTATTGAGAATCCGGAGGATATTGATGCCGCGGTGCATCTGACTATTCAATCCGCATTTGTCACCGCCGGACAGCGCTGTACCTGTGCCCGCCGCCTGCTCGTAAAAAAAGGCGCGCAGGGTGATGCGTTCCTGACGCGTCTGGTGGAGGTTAGTCAGCGCTTAATGCCCGGCAACTGGGATGCACAACCGCAGCCATTTATGGGAGGACTGATTTCCGAACAGGCCGCGCAGTACGTCTATGATGCCTGGCAGCGTCTGGCGTCGTTGGGCGGCCGTACGCTGTTAGCGCCACGTCTGTTAAATGCCGGAACGTCACTGCTGACCCCTGGAATCATCGAACTGACCGGGGCGGGGAACGTACCTGATGAAGAGGTTTTCGGTCCGCTGCTCGGCGTCTGGCGTTATGACAGCTTTGATGATGCGATTCGTATGGCGAACAACACCCGCTTTGGATTGTCGTGTGGGTTAGTTTCGCCCGATCGCGGCCAGTTTGAACAGCTACTGTTGGAGGCGCGGGCAGGGATCGTCAACTGGAATAAGCCGTTAACCGGCGCTGCCAGTACCGCACCGTTTGGCGGTGTAGGCGCTTCCGGAAACCATCGCGCCAGCGCGTGGTATGCCGCAGATTATTGCGCCTGGCCGATGGCAAGTCTGGAATCCCCGGCCCTAACGCTGCCAACGGCGCTTAGCCCCGGACTGGATTTTTCTCGCGAGGATAAGCTATGAAAGCCCGTGAGGTAAATTTTGATGGTCTGGTGGGACTGACTCACCACTATGCTGGATTGTCATTTGGTAATGAGGCCTCAACCAAACATCGATTTCAGGTGTCGAACCCGCGTCTGGCGGCAAAGCAAGGTCTGCTAAAGATGAAAGCGCTGGCAGATGCGGGATTTCCTCAGGCGGTGATCCCGCCCCACGAGCGGCCTTATATTCCGGTTCTGCGTCAGTTGGGTTTTAGCGGCAGTGACGAACAGGTGCTGGAGAAAGTGTCGCGTCAGGCGCCTCACTGGCTCTCCAGTGCCAGCTCCGCATCGCCTATGTGGGTAGCGAATGCGGCAACGGTTTGCCCTTCGGCAGACTCGCTGGACGGGAAAGTGCATCTGACGGTGGCGAATCTGAATAATAAGTTCCACCGTTCACTGGAAGCGCCTACTACCGAAGCATTGTTACGGGCGATTTTCCGTGATGAGAATAGCTTTGCGGTCCACGGCGCGTTGCCCCAGGTTGCGCTTTTCGGTGATGAAGGGGCGGCAAACCATAACCGGCTGGGTGGAGATTACGGTGACCCCGGCGTACAGCTGTTTGTTTACGGTCGTGAAGAAGGCAATGCATCCCAACCGAAGCGCTATCCGGCAAGGCAATCCCGTGAGGCCAGCGAAGCGGTCGCGCGACTGAATCAGGTCAACCCACATCAGCGCATTTTTGCCCAGCAAAACCCGGACGTTATCGATCTTGGCGTGTTCCATAACGATGTTATTGCGGTATCGAATCGCCAGGTGCTGTTTTGTCATCAGCAGGCGTTTGTCAGACAGCAGGCATTGTTAGAGCAGTTGCGCAGTCAGGTGGCAGGTTTTACCCCGCTGGAAGTCCCGACAGCGGAAGTGTCGGTGCAGGATGCCGTGACCACTTATCTGTTTAACAGTCAGTTGCTGAGTCGTAGTGACGGTTCGATGATGCTGGTCCTGCCGCAGGAGTGTCGGGAGCATGCTGGCGTGTGGCGGTATTTGAACCGGCTTCTCGAGGAAGACAATCCGATCGATGACCTGCGGGTATTCGATCTGCGTGAAAGTATGTCCAACGGCGGTGGTCCGGCATGCTTGCGCCTGAGAGTGGTGCTCACCCCGCAGGAACAGCAGGCGGTGAATCCGGCGGTTATCATGAACGACACGCTGTTTAACACGTTGAATAACTGGGTTGACCGTTACTATCGCGATCGTCTTACCGCTGCCGACCTTACCGACCCACAGCTGTTGCGCGAGGGGCGTGAAGCGCTGGATACGCTGACGCAATTGCTCAACCTCGGTTCAGTGTATCCTTTCCAGCAGGAGGGGATGCGCCATGGATAACTTTCTGGCGATCACGCTCGCAGGCGCCACTCCAGAGAAAACGCAAGGAACCACTCATGGTTTTGACTGGCAGTGGATCGGTCACGGAATTCTGGAACTGACGCCGCTTGCACCCGTTGAACATTCACTGGTGCTGTCTGCGGGGATCCATGGCAATGAAACCGCGCCGGTAGAGATACTCGATTCATTGCTTTCCAGTCTGTTTAGCGGCGAGCTGACACTGACATGGCGGCTGCTGGTGATTCTGGGAAACCCGCAGGCGCTGGCTGCGGGAAAACGATATTGTCATAGCGACCTGAATCGTATGTTTGGCGGCCGGTGGCAGATTTTTACCGCGAGTGAAGAAACGCACCGAGCCCACGAGCTTGAGCTGTGTCTTGAAGATTTTTATTCGCGCGCAAAGGAGCCTGTGCGCTGGCATTTGGATCTGCACACCGCGATCCGCGGTTCACAGCATCTGCGCTTTGGCGTATTGCCACAACGCAACGTTGCCTGGGACGAGGATTTTCTTGAATGGCTGGGGGATGCGGGACTGGAAGCGCTGGTTTTCCATCAGACGCCTGGCGGCACGTTCACCCATTTTAGCGGGGAACATTTTGGTGCGTTGGCCTGTACGTTGGAACTGGGTAAAGCGCTGCCGTTCGGGCAAAACGATCTCACCCAGTTTGCGCAAACGGCAGACGCACTGGAGAAACTGCTGCGGGGTGAGCGGGTGCCGACGAGAGAAATATCCCCGCTGCGTTATCGCGTGGTGTCGCAAATCACGCGTCGTAGCGACGATTTCATTCTCCACATGGATAACCAGACGCTAAACTTTACCCCCTTTAAAGAAGGCACCTTGCTGGCGCAGGACGGAGATGAACGTTTTATCGTCACCCATGATGTTGAATACGTTCTCTTTCCCAACCCTAACGTGGCCTGTGGTTTACGTGCCGGATTGATGCTCGAAAAGTTGTGATAAATATATTCGCCCTGCAGGTTTATCCTTTAGGGCTTATTTTTGCGTGCTGTTTTTATTTATTACGGATTATTCCTGGTGAATTGCTTTCTTAATAATCAGGGTTCAGGTATAGTTCTCCATAATCCTTTCAAAATCATCCGCTTGTAATTTTTTATTGCAACTCTGCGCAATTTATTCTTTTTTTCTTCATAATTGATGAAAGTTTGTTTTTTACACTTTCACTGTTTTACCGTTGCTCTGATTAATTGACGCTTAAGCCGGTAAAGTTAATCTCGTCAACACGACATCACATTGCATAAGAGTCGCATGAGTGTCGTAAAAATAACTGAAAGAAAGGATAGAAATTATGCGTAAACTGACTGCTCTGGTTGTTGCCTCTACTCTGGCGCTGGGTGCTGCGAACCTGGCTCATGCTGCTGACACTACAACAGCTGCACCAGCGGATGCCAAACCGATGATGCACCACAACGGCAAGTTCGCCCCGCATCACGACATGATGTTCAAAGACCTGAACCTGACCGACGCGCAGAAACAGCAGATTCGCGAAATCATGAAAGGCCAGCGCGATCAGATGAAACGTCCGCCGCTGGAAGAACGCCGTGCAATGCACGATATCATCGCCAGCGATAGCTTCGATAAAGCGAAAGCCGAAGCGCAGATTGCGAAGATGGAAGAACAGCGCAAAGCCAACATGCTGGCGCATATGGAAACCCAGAACAAAATTTACAACATTCTGACCCCGGAACAGAAAAAGCAGTTTAATGCCAATTTTGAGAAGCGTCTGACAGAACGTGCAGCGCAGAAAGGTAAAATGCCGGAAGCTGCCGAGTAATCGATCAGCGTCTACACTAAATCATTCACACTGTATCGCGCTGATTGCCGCACAGTGTGAAACAAAACTCAAGACCGCCGCTCTTGTCCACAACACGTATAACGATGTGGGCAGGATCGGCGGTTTTTTCATTTCTGCCTATTGCACCGGACGCACGACACGCTATTCTCCTGAAGCCCGCGAAAATTCTACCTGGATCAGCGCGTTATTCTTTTTTGCAAAATGCCGGGTTCATCGCTAAGGCAAATCAACTCTGCTGCCGATAACAATAATCTGCAGGGTGAACATAATAATGATGATTTATGGCTGTCTGTTTACGGCAGGCTGCCATGCTGCTCCTTTCTGGAGGGATGATGGAATACTTTGATATCCGCAAAATGCCGGTTAATCTCTGGCGGAATGGTGCGGGAGAAACGCGTGAGATTTGCTGTTTTCCGCCAGCAACACGAGATTTTCACTGGCGGGCGAGTATCGCCTCCATTGCAGCAAACGGTGAATTTTCACTTTTCCCGGGTGTAGAACGCGTGATTACGCTGCTGGAGGGAGGGGAGGTCACTCTGGAAGAAGCGAACATCTTTACGCATACCCTCAAACAGCACCAACCTTTTACCTTTGCCGGTGACAAGGTGGTAAAAGCAAAGCTGACGGAAGGGCAGATGTCTATGGATTTTAATATCATGACCCGACGAGATGTTTGCCAGGCAAAAGTCAGAGTGGCCGATCGCACCTTTACGACCTTTGGTTCACGCGGCGGCGTGGTGTTTGTTATCAGTGGTGCATGGCAACTGGGCGATAAATTGCTGACGGCCGACCAGGGTGCGAGCTGGCATGACGGCAAACACACATTACGACTGCTGGAGCGCGAGGGAAAATTGCTGTTCAGCGAGATTAACTGGATGCCGGGGCATTCTCCGGACACAGTTCAATAATGTCATATTGACCAGACAGAACAGGCCGGCAGAGAATTTTGTAACCATCATGGTCAAAGCCTGCCGGCATACGCGCCAGGGTAGCCGCTTCATCCAGCGTTGAAACGGCTCCCAGCCACAGCCAGTTGTTGATGATATGGTACTGTGTCATTTCAGCGCCGGTTTCCTGCAGTGCAATAGCATTGCTCCATGGCCAGCAAATCACTCTCACTCTTTCCAGCGCCGCTAACAGACGCAAATGATGCGCTTCATGACTCTCTTTTCCGCAGCACGCTCCGGCGCAGCGTTTAAGCGCGGAGCGAAAACAGGCGCGCCCGCGACTCAGGGCTTCCAGCCCCAACAGGCCGTAGCACAGCTGTTGTTCATCCGCGAGGCTTTGCAACGCTTGTAGCGCTGCGCGGCGATTGGCAAACAGGCCAAACAGATTGGGTGCATGGGAGAAATCAATATCTCGTGCGTAGACAACCTGAACAGTTCGGTCGGTAAGCTGCAAGGCGCAAAGCTGACGATTGCGCCGCAGTCGTTTATTAAACAACGGCTGTTGTTCTTTGATCAACCGCGCTTCCAGCAGCAGGGCACCAATTTCTCCCGCCGTACAAATCCAGCTAATGCGTTTGGCCTGACGCAGCATTGCCGCTTCGTCTGCGGTACGCAGGTGTGCCAGCACGCGGCTGCGAATATTGACGCTTTTACCAATGTAGAGCGGCATAGTGTCGCTTTCACTGTGAAACAGATAGACGCCTGGCGCGGTGGGAAGCGCACTCAAAAATGGACGCAGGTGTTCAGGATATTCATAGATTGCCGCTGCCTCAAATGTCAGGCGTGGGGCTGATTGACGCCGTACCACTTTTCACTCCGGATGCTGGTTATTCATCCAGTGTAGCAGTTTGAAACCGATTAAAAAAGCGGCATCAGACAAGGAAGAGTGGCCGGACAGCGGTGATCCCAGTGCTATCCGGCAATATGTGACTAAAAAAATTACGCTTTTTTCCAGAAGTCATCAAACACCGTAATCGGTGTGCGACGTTTGTGTTCGGTCTTCAGATACCAGCCTTCAATTTTTTTCGCGATGTCGGCAGCCAGCGTTTTTCCTTCCAGATAATCGTCGATGTTGTCATAGGTGACGCCTAATGCGGCTTCATCCGGCAGAGAAGGGCGATCGTCTTCGAGGTCGGCGGTTGGCGCTTTCTTATATAAATGTTCCGGGCAACCCAGTGTGGCAAGCAGCTGCTTACCCTGACGCTTGTTCAGGCGGAAAATAGGGTTAATGTCAGTACCGCCATCGCCGTATTTGGTGAAAAATCCGGTGATGGCTTCTGCTGCATGATCGGTACCCACGACAACACCGCTGGTCATTCCGGCGATACTGTACTGGGCCTTCATACGTTCACGGGCTTTTTCATTGCCACGGACAAAATCGCTCAGTTCAATACCCGCTTCACGCAGGGCCTGTTCACTGGCCAGTACTGCACCCTTAATATTTACTGTGAGCACGCGGTCAGGTTGGATAAAGGCGATGGCATCCTGACAGTCCTGTTCATCAGCCTGAACGCCATACGGCAGACGTACGGCAATAAACTGCAGCGCGTCATTCCCCGTTTCTTCACGAAGCTCGGAAATAGCCATCTGGCAAAGTTTTCCCGCGAGCGTTGAGTCCTGTCCGCCGCTTATCCCTAATACCAGTGATTTCAGAAAAGGGTACGTTTGCAGGTAGGATTTCAAGAAATCCACGCTGCGGCGAATTTCCTCTTCTGAATTAATTCGCGGTTTTGCGCCAAGCGCCTGGATTATCTCTTGCTGCAGAGTCATTTAACCCCCTCCGAAAAATGAAATGATCAAAAAAAATGATGTGTTAAAGCTAACGCGTTGGGACCCAAACGACAAGGGATGCAGGCCTGATCTAACATCATTTTGTTTTAATAGAATTTTCCGAAACGACCTAAGTATCATCTGATTGCTTGAAAAATGTGTTGTTGTGCTCCAGGCTTATATAACACGCTGAAATACAAGAGGACGGAATATGAACAAGAACCTAACAGGAATTCTAAGCGCAGCGGCTGTTTTGACTATGCTGGCAGGGTGTACGGCCTACGATCGCACCAAAGACCAATTTGTTCAGCCCGTGGTGAAAGATGTGAAGAAAGGGATGAGCAGGGCGCAGGTGGCGCAGATTGCCGGTAAACCTTCTTCTGAAGTCAGTATGATTCATGCGCGCGGGACATGCCAGACCTACATCCTGGGTCAACGAGATGGTAAAGCTGAAACCTATTTTGTTGCTTTAGACGACACCGGACATGTGATTAACTCCGGTTACCAGACCTGCGCAGAGTACGACACTGACCCGCAGGCGGCGAAGAAGTAACAACTGCTTATTGCCTGAGCATTCAGAAGAACCGGCCATCGTGCCGGTTTTTTTGTGCCGAACGATCTTATTTATTGCCGCGAATTATTTGCCCGAAATGTGAGGGGGGTCATAACGATAGGTCAAGGAGAGACAATTTAGTTGGTCAAGGAAATACCATCCACCGGTGCAATCCCGTATACTCATTTCAGCCACCTAAAAAAGTAATTTAGCTGACGCAAGTTACCCAGAGCATGGATGCAGGTTATGGCTTGCGGAGTGTCTGGTTGACAGATAATCGCACATGAGGATCGTTTTAATGGAAAAGAAACACATTTATCTGTTTTGTTCTGCGGGCATGTCGACTTCATTGTTGGTTTCGAAGATGCGTGCTCAGGCCGAAAAATACGAAGTGCCGGTTATTATTGAAGCATTTCCTGAAACGCTGGCCGGAGAAAAAGGTCCTGTCGCCGATGTCGTGTTATTAGGTCCACAAATTGCTTATATGTTGCCCGAAATTCAGCGTTTGTTACCCAACAAGCCTGTGGAAGTGATTGACTCGCTGCTGTATGGCAAAGTCGATGGTTTAGGCGTGCTTAAGGCTGCTGTTGCAGCAATTAAAAAAGCCGCAGCAAATTAATTATTTTATTTTAATTTTTCCCGTCAAAGAGTTATTTCATTAACATTCACCGCAATTATTAATTGCGGTATTTAAGGGTATTTTTCTATGAGTAACGCTATTGCTTCACTTGAAAAGGTACTCCTTCCTTTTGCTGTAAAAATTGGAAAGCAGCCACACGTTAATGCAATCAAGAACGGTTTTATTCGTTTAATGCCGTTAACCCTCGCAGGGGCTATGTTTGTATTAATCAATAACGTTTTCCTGAGCTTTGGGGAGGGGTCGTTTTTTTATTCAATGGGCATTCGACTTGATGCTTCAACTATTGAAACTTTGAATAGCTTGAAAGGCATTGGTGGAAACGTCTATAACGGTACGCTGGGTATCATGTCATTGATGGCACCGTTCTTTATCGGCATGGCGCTGGCAGAAGAACGTAAAGTCGACTCACTGGCTGCCGGGCTGTTATCCGTCGCCGCGTTTATGACCGTAACGCCTTATAGCGTGGGTGAAGCCTATGCCGTTGGCGCGAACTGGCTCGGCGGTGCCAATATTATTTCCGGTATTATTATCGGCCTTGCGGTCGCGGAAATGTTCACCTTTGTGGTTCGTCGCAATTGGGTCATTAAATTACCTGATAGCGTACCGACATCCGTATCGCGCTCTTTCTCTGCGCTGATTCCTGGCTTCCTTATCCTCTCCATTATGGGGATCATCGCCTGGGCACTGAACACCTGGGGTACGAACTTCCACCAAATCATTATGGATTCCATTTCAACTCCGCTGGCGTCGTTGGGCAGCGTGGTGGGCTGGGCCTACGTGATTTTTGTTCCGCTGCTGTGGTTCTTCGGTATTCACGGTTCACTGGCGCTGACTGCGCTGGACAGCGGTATCATGACGCCATGGGCGCTGGAAAACATCTCTATCTACCAACAGTTTGGTTCCGTAGATGCCGCGCTGGAAGCCGGTAAGACGTTCCACGTCTGGGCGAAACCGATGCTCGACTCCTATATTTTCCTTGGGGGTAGCGGAGCAACGCTGGGTCTGATTATCGCTATCTTCCTGGCATCGCGTCGTCCTGACTATCGTCAGGTTGCTAAACTGGCACTGCCGTCAGGTCTGTTCCAGATTAACGAACCTATCCTGTTCGGTCTGCCGATCATCATGAACCCGGTGATGTTTATCCCGTTCATTCTGGTGCAACCGATTCTGGCGGCGATTACGCTGGCAGCTTACTACTCAGGCATTATTCCACCGATTACCAACATTGCACCGTGGACTATGCCAACCGGTTTGGGCGCGTTCTTTAACACCAACGGTAGCGTCGCTGCTCTGCTGGTCGCGCTGTTCAACCTCGGTATCGCAACGCTGGTTTACCTGCCGTTCGTGGTGGTAGCCAACAAAGCGCAGAACGTTATTGACCAAGAAGAAAGCGAAGAAGATATCGCTAACGCATTAAAATTCTAAATTTAATCCGGCATGGCTTTACGGTCATGCCGGACTGAACCAGAGGAAAAAAGTATGTTGGATATCGAGAACATCGTCGATACGCAGTCAGAAGCAGAAGAACTTGAAGAAGTGGTGATGGGCCTCATCATCAACTCCGGTCAGGCGCGTAGCCTGGCGTACGGCGCACTCAAAATGGCCAAGCAGGGTGATTTCGAGTCAGCTAAGACCATGATGGACCAGTCTCGTCTGGCGCTGAACGAAGCGCACCTCGTGCAAACGAAATTGATTGAAGGCGATCAGGGCGAAGGTAAAATGAAAGTTAGCCTGGTGCTGGTCCACGCACAGGACCACCTGATGACATCAATGCTGGCGCGTGAGCTGGTGACTGAACTGATTGAGCTTCACGAAAAGCTGAAATAGCGAGGAGTGCATAATGCAGCTACAGATTAACGCACCGGAAATCAAAACCGTTTATGAACAGCAGCTGTTTAATGGCAAAAATTTCCATGTGTTCATCTATAACAAAACTGAGAGCATCAGCGGGCTGCATCAGCATGACTACTATGAGTTTACCCTGGTTTTAACCGGGCGCTATTATCAGGAAATCAACGGTAAACGCGTACTGCTAGAACGTGGAGACTTTGTCTTTATCCCGTTGGGATCGCACCACCAGAGTTTTTATGATTTTGGTGCGACAAGGATCCTTAACGTCGGCATCAGTAAACGTTTTTTTGAACAGCACTATCACCCGCTGCTGCCATTTTGTTTCGTTGCATCGCAGGTCTACCGGGCGAATAACTCGTTTCTTACCTACATTGAAACGGTTATTGCATCACTTAACTTTCGTGAGAGCGGGCTGGATGAATTTGTAGAAGTGGTCACCTTCTATATTATAAATCGGTTACGCCATCATCGCGAAGAGCAGGTGCTGGATGATATTCCGCAGTGGCTTAAAACCACCGTCGAGACCATGCACGACAAACGGCAGTTTAGCGAGAATGCGCTGGAAAATATGGTACACCTGTCCGCGAAATCCCAGGAGTATCTGACCCGCGCTACCCAGCGTTATTACAGCAAAACGCCGATGCAGATTATTAATGAAATCCGCATTAACTTTGCTAAAAAACAGCTGGAAATGACGAACTATTCTGTAACGGATATTGCTTACGAGTCTGGCTACAGTAGTCCAAGCCTGTTTATTAAAACGTTTAAAAAGCTGACGTCGTTTACACCGAATAGCTACCGTAAGAAATTAACTGAATTTAATCAGTAGATATTATTTGCCAATAACCCATTTTTTATAGCTTGCCCAAAATAGCGTCGGGACAGCCACGCTATACCTGACAAACGGGTTGAGCATAATACACGTCAGTGTTTTGACACTGAAGGGAGAAAGTATGAGCCAGAAATTAAAAGTCGTCACTATCGGTGGCGGGAGCAGCTACACCCCTGAATTACTTGAAGGCTTTATTAAGCGCTATCATGAATTACCGGTTTCTGAGTTGTGGCTGGTTGATGTCGACGGTGGAAAAGAGAAGCTGGACATTATTTTTGACCTTTGCCAGCGCATGATCGACAAAGCCGGCGTACCGATGAAGTTGTTTAAAACGCTGGACCGCCGTGAAGCACTGAAAGATGCTGATTTCGTTACCACCCAACTGCGCGTAGGGCAACTGAAAGCCCGTGAGAAGGATGAACGCATTCCGCTGAGCCATGGTTATCTGGGACAGGAAACCAACGGTGCTGGCGGGCTGTTCAAAGGTCTGCGTACCATTCCGGTTATCTTTGACATTATTAAAGATGTGGAAGAACTGTGCCCGAATGCCTGGGTGATTAACTTTACTAACCCGGCAGGGATGGTGACTGAAGCGGTCTATCGCCACACGAATTTCAAGAAATTCATCGGTGTGTGTAATATTCCTGTCGGCATGAAAATGTTCATTAGCGATGTGCTGGCGCTGAAAGAGAGCGATGATTTATCCATCGATCTGTTCGGTCTGAACCACATGGTCTTTATTAAAGACGTGCTGGTGAACGGTACATCACGCTTTGATGAACTGCTGGACGGCGTGGCTTCTGGACAACTGAAAGCTTCCACCGTGAAGAACATTTTCGACCTGCCGTTCAGCGAAGGGTTGATTCGTTCGCTGAAGCTGCTGCCGTGCTCGTATTTGCTGTACTACTTTAAGCCAAAAGAGATGCTGGCGATCGAAATGGGCGAGTACTATAAGGGCGGCGCACGTGCCCAGGTAGTACAAAAAGTAGAAAAACAACTGTTTGATCTCTACAAAAATCCTGAGCTAAACGTTAAGCCGAAAGAGCTGGAGCAGCGCGGTGGCGCGTATTACTCCGATGCGGCCTGTGAAGTGATCAACGCCATCTACAACGACAAACAGACCGAGCACTACGTCAACATTCCACATCATGGACATGTTGATAACATTCCTGCGGACTGGGCGGTTGAGATGACCTGCACGCTCGGACGTAACGGTGCTACGCCGCACCCACGTATTACCCATTTTGATGAGAAAGTGCTCGGTCTTATCTACACCATCAAAGGCTTTGAGGTTGCGGCGAGCAATGCGGCATTGAGCGGCGAGCTGAATGATGTGCTGCTGGCGTTAAACCTGAGTCCGCTGGTTCATTCTGACAGCGATGCCGAGATTCTGGCGCGTGAGCTAATCCTGGCGCATGAAAAATGGTTGCCAAACTTCGCCGGGTGCATTGAGAAACTCAAAAGCGAACAACACTAACTGAGGTCGGCTATGGAACGCGTACTGATTGTGAATGCGGATGATTTTGGCCTGAGTAAAGGACAAAACTACGGCATTGTTGAAGCCTGTCGCAATGGCGTTGTCACCTCGACAACGGCATTGGTTAACGGTGCGGCGATTGACCATGCGGTACAGCTGAGTCGCGACATACCTGCACTTGCCGTCGGGATGCATTTTGTTCTGACGCTGGGTAGGCCGTTGACGGCAATGCCGGGCCTTACCCGTGACGGATTACTGGGGAAATGGATCTGGCAGATGGCAGAGGAGGACACTTTGCCGCTGGATGAAATTTCTCAGGAGCTGGCCGCGCAGTATCAGCGTTTTATTGACCTGTTCGGGCGGGAGCCGACGCATCTGGATAGCCATCACCATGTGCATATGTTCCCGCAAATTTTCCCTATCGTAGCCGGGTTTGCTGCCGAGAAGGGGATTGCATTGCGTATCGATCGTCAGACCGTGTTTCAGGCGTCTGATTTTCCGGAAACGTTACGTACCTCCCAGGGATTCAGCAGCGAGTTTTACGGCGAAGCGATTTCCGAGGCTCTGTTTTTACAGACGCTGGATGCGTCAGCCGACCGGGGAGAGTCTTCGCTGGAAGTGATGTGTCATCCGGCCTTTATCGATGACATTATTCGTCAAAGTGCCTACTGTTACCCCCGCTTAACTGAGCTCGACGTGCTGACGTCTTCGTCACTGAAATATGCAATTGCGGAGCGCGGTTATCGTCTTGGCAGTTTTCTGAACGTGTAATTCCTGAGTTTGCGGCGCAATCGTGCGCCGCATTTTTTTGCTTGTGGCACAAATAGCACCTGCAACCCGTCTGCGATCCCCGATATAGTCATTCCCTTCATGAATACGCTGTTTTTGCACCGCCCAGTGGCAAAATCGGCTAAGATAGCGGTTTTCTGATTTTTAGAATTTGTCTTTAGTGAAGCAACTGATTATGAAACCTCTTCGCCAACAAAATCGTCCGGTTATCAGCTATGTTCCTCGCGTGGAGCCCGCGCCACCAGAGCATGCGATTAAAATGGATGCGTTTCGTGACGTATGGATACTACGCGGAAAATATGTCGCTTTTGTCTTAATGGGGGAGGCGTTTCAACGTTCGCCTGCATTTACGGTCCCGGAATCAGCACAGCGCTGGGCTAATCAGATTCGCCAGGAAAATGAACTAAGCGATTAATGGATATAAAAAAACCGCAGGAGCATGACACTCCGGCGGTTTTTTGTTTTTTAGCTGACAGACTTAGCGATGCGCCAGTTCGGCGTTATCGTCGCTGTCCAGAATCGTTTTATCAGTCTGCTTGAGCCATTGGCTGGTCAGCGTACCGGCAGTCATGGAACCGCTTACGTTCAGCGCGGTACGACCCATATCGATCAGCGGCTCAACGGAGATCAGCAGCGCAACCAGCGTGACCGGCAGACCCATAGCGGGCAGGACGATCAGCGCGGCAAATGTTGCACCGCCACCCACACCCGCAACCCCTGCGGAGCTCACGGTCACGATACCAACCAGCGTGGCAATCCACATTGGGTCCAGTGGGTTGATACCGACGGTCGGTGCAACCATTACTGCCAGCATTGCCGGGTACAGGCCCGCACAACCGTTCTGACCAATCGTGGCACCAAACGAGGCGGCAAATGAGGCGATGGATTCAGGCACGCCCAGACGACGGGTCTGCGCTTCAACGTTCAGCGGAATTGAGGCTGCGCTGGAACGGCTGGTGAATGCGAACGTCAGCACTGGCCATACCTTGCGGAAGTATTTTAACGGGCTAACGCCGTTCACACCCAGCAGGATCCCGTGTACCACGAACATAATGCCCAGACCGAGATAAGAGGCCACGACGAAGCTACCCAGCTTGATGATGTCCTGCAGGTTGGAACCCGCAACCACTTTGGTCATCAGCGCCAGAACACCGTACGGCGTCAACTGCATCACCAGACGAACCAGTTTCATCACCCAGCTTTGCAGGGTATCGATAGCGACCAGAACGCGCTCGCCTTTTGGTGCATCATCTTTCAGCAGTTTCAGTGCGGCTACACCCAGGAATGCGGCGAAGATAACCACGCTGATAATCGACGTCGGGTTCGCGCCAGTCAGATCGGCAAACGGGTTTTTCGGAATAAACGACAGCACCAGTTGCGGAACGCTGAGGTCAGCCACTTTGCCAACATAGTTGGTTTCAATCGCGTTCAGACGGGCGGTTTCGGCACCACCTTGCACCAGACCTTCGGCGGTCAGGCCGAACAGGTTGGTCACCAGAACCCCTACCAGCGCGGCAATCAGCGTGGTAAACAGCAGCGTTCCGATGGTCAGGAAGCTGATTTTACCTAACTGAGAGGCGTTATGCAGACGTGCAACGGCGCTGAGAATAGACGCAAATACCAGCGGCATAACAATCATCTGCAGCAGTTGGACATAGCCGTTGCCGACAATGTTGAACCACTGTACTGAATCTTTAAGAACCTGGCTGTCGGAGCCATAAATGGTGTGCAGGGCAAGGCCGAACACGACACCCATGACCAGACCGACCAGTACTTTTTTGGCCAGACTCCACTGTTTGTGACGGGCTTGCGCCAGCACGAACAGCAGCACTACGAACACGATAATGTTCGCGATTAATGGAAAGTTCATCCCCGTTCTCCTGATCTTATTATGCGTATCACCGTTTAAAGGTGATTCTGTTGGCGCAAGATTAGCAGAACTGTGACTTGCCTCTTATATTCAAATGGAATTGTTTATACCTAAAATGACTTTTTGGCTGATTTATTAGTCAATCTGATGCGTTATGAAACGATTGAACTGCATTTGTAGCGTATTAATCATCTGCGAAGACCAGCGTACCGCGCTGTTCTCTTGTACGGTTTGCGGCATCCAGATTGCCCATGCGAACAGTGCCATACACAGAAACCGCTCCAGTTGATTGCCTTTTTGCGGCACGAGGATAGGCAGACGAAAACGCCAGCGGCAGGGCCAAAGCAGGGGAACGCCTGCTGGGGTCAGCATGTCGGCCAGAATGTGACTAAGATAGCCGAGTACCATACCTTGTAAGGCATCGGCAGGTATTATCCAGGTATCCGGGACTTTCAGGTAGAACGTGGCCAGCAGGGCAAAAACCGCCAGCAGGCTATGTGTAAACCCGCGATGACCAAATGCCCGGGCAATGGGTTTTGATATCCACTTCAGACGCTGCCCCAGCAGAGATTTGGGATGATCGATATCCGGCAGCAGGCACGTTAAAATGGCTGAAGGAACAATATGCCACCAGTCACCCTGCGCAAGAACGGGCGTTAGCTCGGCATTCTTGGCAAATACCGCACAGGCAATAGAAAAAAGAAGGTGGCCTTCCGCCGTCATGATAAAACCCAATAAACTGTCGATTCATACAGTATAGGGGTTTTATACAGTAGGCGGAAGAGGTGACGTTGTAACCCTTTGTCACAAGTGCGCCTTTACCGCGCCAGCCAACCGCCATCCACCGCCAGCGTATAACCATGAATATAGTCAGAGGCGGGACTTGCAAGGAAAACAACCGGGCCTTTTAGATCATCCGGCGTGCCCCATCGCCCTGCGGGAATACGATCGATAATCTCCTTATTGCGCTCGCTGTCTGCGCGCAGTTGCTGGGTGTTGTTGGTCGCCATATAGCCGGGCGCGATAGCATTGACATTAATTCCTTTGGCCGCCCATTCATTGGCGAGCAGGCGAGTGATGCCCAGAACGCCGCTTTTTGATGCGGTATAGGAAGGTACACGGATACCCCCCTGAAAAGAGAGCATCGAGGCAATGTTAATGATTTTTCCACCATTGCCCTGCGCCACAAACTGGCGCGCCACGGCCTGCGACAGAAAGAAAACGGATTTGAGATTCAGATTCATCACGTCATCCCAATCTTTTTCACTGAAGTCCAGCGCATCCTGACGGCGTATAGTTCCTGCATTGTTGACCAGAATATCGACCCGGCCAAACGCCGACACCGTTTGTGTCACGATGCTGGTGAGAGCATCTTGTTGACTGAGGTCGGCCTGAATGGCCATAAAGCGTCGACCGAGGGCGTTAATTTTCTCTGCGGTTTCATGCGGTATTTTACGATTCACGCCGACTACATCGCAGCCCGCTTCAGCCAGCGCCACTGCCATACCCTGCCCGAGGCCGGTGTCACATCCAGTGACGATGGCGACTTTACCCTCGAGACGAAAAGCTTCCTGAATCATGTTTACCTCAACTATTTATGTCATTAACGCTTGCGCTATAGGGCAAGGATAGGAGAGGTTAAACAGAAATACAATTTAAAATGAAACGGTGTTTTAAAAATTCAAAGATGAAAAATGAAAAAGCGGGCAATACGATCATTGCCCGTTACAGGATTAGCCGCGCAGATGAGCGGCTGTGAGTTCGGTGAGCGAGGTTAGTTTGACGTCGGCAAGAACGAAGCGAGGATCGTCCTGATTCTCATGCGCTGGTACGACGATGGAACGCATACGGGCAGCTTTCGAGGCAATCATGCCGTTCACTGAGTCTTCCAGTGCTACGCAGTTTAACGGGGCAATGCCCAGTTTCGCCGCACAATCGAGGTAAACTTGTGGGTGCGGTTTGCTGTAAGGCAGTTTTTCTGCAGAAGCCAGCGCGTCGAAGTCATCGCGCAGATCAAACATGGTCAGCACTTTTTCCAGCATATGTAGCGGCGAGGCGGATGCCAGTCCTACTTTGATTCCCTGAGATTTGCACAGTGTCACAGCTTCACGAACGCCTGGCAGCAGCGGTTTTGTTTCTTCAACCAACGCAATGGCCCGGGTAATGATGCGCTCGGTGACTTCCTGACGTGAGGGGCCGTTCCAGGGTTGCTGCGCAAACCACAAATCAACCACCATGTCGATGCGTAAGCCAAGGGTATCGGGAAGTTCATGGCGGCGGGAGATATCAACGCCTAAACTTGCTATCACATCCAGTTCAGCCTGATCCCAAAGCGGTTCAGAATCGACCAGTAACCCATCCATATCGAAAATTGCAGCAAGAATTTGACGCGGGGTTGACATTACAACCTCTCCTTTACGGTGATAAAAGGGATTAGAGCCAGCCTGGACGGACTCTGAGCGTTCATTATGGCTAATTCAGAAGTATACCGCCTTTAAAGATCAGGCGAAAACGGTAATCAACGGGTAAACTTAGGCCAAAATGACACGTCTTAATCAAGGGGAACTCATGACGTATCAACAAGCTGGACGCATTGCCATCTTGAAAAGGCTGGTGGGATGGGTGGTTTTCATTCCTGCGCTGATTTCAACGCTGGTTTCAGTACTGAAGTTTATGTACGCGCACAGCGAAAAGCAGGAAGGGATTAACGCGGTCATGCTCGATTTTGCCCATGTGATGATCGACATGATGCGGGTGAACACACCTTTTCTTAACGTGTTCTGGTATAACTCGCCAACGCCCGATTTTCAAAGTGGACTGAATCTCGTTTTTTGGCTGATATTCATTCTGATTTTTATCGGCCTTGCGTTGCAGGACTCAGGCGCCAGAATGAGCCGCCAGGCGCGTTTCTTACGCGAAGGCGTTGAAGATCAGCTAATTCTGGAACAGGCAAAGGGCAGTGAAGGATTATCCCGCGAGCAACTGGAGTCGCGAATTGTGGTACCGCACCATACGATCTTCTTACAAATTTTCCCGCTTTATATTCTGCCGGTGATCGTTATCGTGATCGGCTACTTCTTCTTCTCACTGCTGGGCTTTTTGTAAGTGCCACTCTATCGGGCCTGCCACGTTGCGAAACGGCAGGCCTGATAAGCAACACGGTACGTCGTTAAGCCGCCAGTAATCTATCCAGCGCTTTCTGCGCCACAACTAAATGCTGTCCCCCGAACAGAATTGCCCGATTCAGCAGCGTATAGAGCTGGTAGATTGGCTGCCTGTCGAGAAAGTCCAGCGGCAGTGGCGAGACAGACTGGTAACCGTCATAAATTTGCGGCGGCTGATCGGTATGTAACGGCAGCATTGCCAGGTCACACTCTCTGTCCCCCCAGTAGCAGGCAGGGTCAAAGATGTACGGACCGTTCGGGCCGAGGGCGCAGTTCCCGGACCACAAATCACCGTGCAGGAGAGACGGCTGCGGCTGATGAGAAGAGAGACGTTGCTGGACATGTTCGACGATGGCGTCAATATTGCCAAACGCAATGCCTTTTTCAGCGGCGAGTTCCAGCTGCCAGCCTATACGCTGCTCAGCGAAAAAGGTTGACCAGCGACGTTGCCAGGTATTTGGCTGCGGCGTGGTAGAGAGCGCGTTATCGAAGTCGAGACCAAACTGAGGCTGGTCGCTCCATTCGTGCAAATGCGCAAGCTGTTGACCGAGGATAAACGCGTTATGCGCATCAAGCGGACGGGGAGGGAGGAAATCCATCACCAGAAAGCTGTAATCTCTGTCTGCGCCTACTGCCCAGACTTTCGGTACAGATACAGTTTGACTGCGGGAAAGTAGCTCCAGCTGATCGGCTTCTGCCGTAAAGCCGGTTAACAGCTCTCTTTCATCGCATTTGACGAAAAAATCTCGCCCCGCATAGCGTAAATGCCATGCGGCGTGGATCTCTCCGCCGGGCAGTTCATTACGCAGTTCGATTTCGCCTTCACCTAATTGCTCGCTTAAAAGACGACTGATAGCCTGCCACATGATGTCTCTCCCCATGTTGTCTGCCAGATCATAAGGTTAGCGCAAGAATGCGGTTAAAAAACACGAACTGACGCACACCACGGACGCGTCATCGCTGGAAAGGCACTTAATGTTTGTCGTTCTTCTTCACCCCGTACCGTTGTGGAGACACCTGACTGCACATGATTCACTTCTTTGTAATCACGTGATTTTTTAGCATAGACGTATAACCCCCATGCCGACAGTTTTACCGGAACATCCCCCTTCTGTTAAAAGGGGGACGGTGCCATTACTGCGCAAGGTATGCATATATTTTTTGCGTATCGTCCAAAGCGCACAGACGCGTACCCTGATTCAGGGTTGCTGCGCTACCGGCGGCGACACCGTAACGGACAATATCCTCAAAAGGCGCGTTCTCTGCCAGTTTAAGCGTCATGGCCCCGACCATACTGTCGCCCGCGCCTACGGTACTTTGACTTTTCACCGGTGGCGGAACCACCTGAACGCAGGTATCGCGATCTACACCCAGCGCCCCTTGCGGCCCAAGCGAGACCACAACGCGGTGCGCTTTTCCGCTTTGCACGATTTCCTGTGCGGCTTTGCGCACATCATCGGGCTGTGTCAGTTCGCGGTTAACCAGCGCACTCAGTTCTTTGAGGTTGGGTTTGACCAGTTCGATATTGCCGATGGCTAACGCCGCCGTCAGTGCTTCGCCTGAACTGTCGACAATACAGCGGATCCCCTGTTTTTGTGCGGTGGTAATGAGTCGGGTCAATTTCTCAAGCTGTACGCCGGGCGGCAAACTGCCGCTGATGACCAGCAGCGCGCCAGATTCAATTTCCAGCACCTGATCCTGAAGTTGGTAGAACTCTTCATCGGTCAGCGCAGCGCCTGGCATGACAAAACGATATTGTTCGCCGCTGGACTCCACGTGGACATGAAGATTTTGTCGGGTCCAGTCTTTAGCTTCGACGGTAGATACGGGAACATTTTCGTCGGCGAGCAATGCAACAAGATGCTCTCCGGTTGCTCCCCCCGCGGGGAAAATCGCTGTTGCGGTTCCGCCAAGATGGGCAATTGCGCGAGCGACGTTGATACCGCCGCCGCCGGGTTCAAAAACCGGCGAGGTACAACGAAGCTTACCTTCCGGGTAAATTTGCGGGGTGATTGTTGCGCTATCGAGAGAGGGCGCAAGTGTTAACGTATAGATACGTACCATCTTTACCTCCTGTTAGGCTGAACTCAGTCTGGCACTTAACCTCCCGAAAGTGAAGTAATTAACAACATGATTTTTCATATCTTTATTTAAAATTATCGCCATAAAGATATATAAATAAAATAAAGGTTTAGGAACGCTCTTATTCAAAAAATGAAATAAGAATTTATTGCTATGTTATTCGAGTCTTTTTATAATTTGTTACCTTTCAAGGGTCTTTTGTCATTGATCCATATGAAAGTTTCCGAGACCGTAATGGTCTCTTTTTTTGTTGTACGGACTCTTAATAAATGAAGCTTTTGAAGACAGTGCCCGCAGCATTACTGCTGACGGGAGGCCTGCTTGCGTCAATGCATGCTGTAGCCGATGATTCCGTTTTTACTGTCATGGATGACCCTTCCAGCGCGAAAAAACCCTTTGAAGGTAACCTGAACGCGGGATATCTCGCCCAGTCAGGCAACACAAAAAGTTCTTCTTTAACCGCAGATACCACCATGACCTGGTACGGCCAAACGACGGCATGGTCTCTGTGGGGAAATGCCAGCAATACCTCCTCAAATGATGAGCGTTCATCGGAGAAATATGCCGTAGGTGGCCGTAGTCGTTACAACATGACCGACTATGACTATCTCTTTGGACAGGCAAGCTGGTTGACCGACCGCTACAACGGCTACCGCGAGCGTGACGTGCTGACAGCGGGTTATGGTCGTCAGTTCCTCAACGGACCTGTGCACAGCTTCCGTTTCGAATTCGGTCCTGGCGTGCGCTATGACGAGCACACGGATGGCACCACCGAAACACAGCCGTTGGGCTATGCGTCCGGGGCCTATGCATGGCAGATGACGGACAATACCAAGTTTACTCAGGGTGTGTCGGTATTCGGCGCTGACGATACCACGCTCAACTCTGAAACTGCCCTGAACGTTGCCATCAACGAGCACTTTGGGTTAAAGGTGGCTTACAACGTGACCTGGAACTCTGAACCGCCGGCAACAGCGCCGGAGCATACCGATCGCCGTACGACAGTTTCCCTCGGCTATCGGATGTAATGACAAGCCGGGTCAAATAAATGACCTGGCTTTCCTAAATTAAAGTTAAGTTTATTTAATATTTAATTTGCGTTTTATTTTTTTACCTGGCCATAACGCGCTATTTTCAGACTAATTCGATTAATCGATAAATAAACGAAACCGGAACAGTGGGGGAGCGTCATTTAGCCCCAGATCATCGCAGCCCAGCGCAGCATCAACATGGCCGCACAAATAACGAGCAGAATCACAACCATCTTCCAGTGTTTCTTCGCAAAGCGATTTGTGGGCATTGTTTTTTTCCTGCTCAGGTTAGATGACTTTGTGCAAGTGTAACAAAGACGGTTGGGTGTCAGTGAATTGATTTACATCATAGAGCGCGCGTTGATTGTTGCTTTGATCGACCCGTAATGCCGTGTACACTGTCAAACGGTGTTATCAAAAAGCGGGTGTAGGTCCAGTGTGGTCTTTAAGGCAACCAGTGACATATTTCGCAGAGTGAAGCGGGAATCAGCCCACACCTTTTTGATAATTTTAAATATTGAATCTTTGTATGTGATCTTACGTGTGGGTCACCACTGCAAATAAGGATATAACATGCCTGTTATTACTCTTCCTGATGGCAGCCAACGCCATTACGACCACGCTGTAAGCCCCATGGATGTTGCGCTGGACATCGGTCCAGGTCTGGCGAAAGCCACTATTGCTGGCCGTGTTGACGGTGAGCTGGTAGATGCTTCCGATCTGATTGAGCATGATGCGAAACTCTCCATCATCACCGCGAAGGATGAAGAAGGTCTGGAGATCATTCGTCACTCCTGTGCGCACCTGTTAGGGCACGCGATCAAACAACTCTGGCCGCACACCAAAATGGCGATCGGACCGGTTGTTGATAACGGTTTTTACTACGATATCGATCTTGACCGTACGTTAACCCAGGAAGACGTCGACGCGCTCGAGAAGCGGATGCACGAGCTCGCTGAGAAAAACTACGATGTCATTAAGAAGAAAGTCAGCTGGTACGAAGCGCGTGAAACCTTCGTGAAGCGTGGCGAGACCTATAAAGTCTCCATTCTTGATGAAAACATTGCCCATGATGACAAGCCTGGCTTGTACCATCATGAAGAATATGTCGATATGTGCCGTGGCCCGCACGTGCCGAACATGCGCTTCTGCCATCACTTCAAACTGATGAAGACCGCAGGGGCATACTGGCGTGGCGACAGCAATAACAAGATGCTGCAGCGTATTTATGGTACTGCATGGGCAGATAAAAAAGCCCTGAATGCCTACCTGCAACGTCTGGAAGAAGCGGCCAAACGCGATCACCGTAAAATCGGTAAACAGCTTGACCTGTATCATATGCAGGAAGAAGCACCGGGTATGGTGTTCTGGCACAACGATGGCTGGACTATCTTCCGTGAACTGGAAGTATTCGTTCGTTCAAAACTGAAAGAATACCAGTATCAGGAAGTGAAAGGCCCATTCATGATGGACCGCGTGCTGTGGGAAAAAACAGGTCACTGGGATAACTACAAAGATGCGATGTTCACCACCTCTTCTGAGAACCGTGAATACTGCATTAAGCCAATGAACTGCCCAGGCCACGTGCAGATCTTTAATCAGGGTCTGAAATCCTATCGCGATCTGCCGCTGCGTATGGCTGAGTTTGGTAGCTGCCACCGTAATGAACCGTCAGGTGCGCTGCATGGCCTGATGCGTGTTCGTGGCTTCACTCAAGATGATGCACATATCTTCTGTACTGAAGAGCAGATTCGTGATGAAGTTAACGCGTGCATTCGTATGGTCTACGATATGTACAGCACCTTTGGCTTCGAGAAAATCGTCGTCAAACTGTCCACTCGCCCCGAAAAACGTATCGGTAGCGATGAAATGTGGGACCGTGCTGAAGCTGACCTGGCCGTTGCGCTGGAAGAAAACAACATCCCGTTTGAGTTCCAACTGGGTGAGGGCGCGTTCTACGGTCCGAAAATTGAATTTACCCTGTATGACTGCCTCGATCGTGCATGGCAGTGCGGTACTGTACAGCTGGACTTCTCCCTGCCGTCCCGTTTAAGCGCCTCTTACGTTGGCGAAAACAACGAGCGTCAGGTTCCGGTTATGATTCACCGTGCAATTCTTGGGTCGATGGAACGTTTCATCGGTATCCTGACCGAAGAGTTCGCTGGCTTCTTCCCGACCTGGCTCGCACCAGTTCAGGTTGTGGTCATGAACATCACCGATTCTCAGTCTGAATACGTTAACGAATTAACGCAGAAACTACAAAATGCGGGTATTCGTGTAAAAGCAGACTTGAGAAATGAGAAGATTGGCTTTAAAATCCGCGAGCACACTTTACGTCGTGTCCCTTACATGTTGGTCTGTGGCGACAAAGAGGTAGAAGCAGGCAAAGTTGCCGTGCGCACCCGTCGTGGCAAAGACTTGGGCAGCCTGGACGTAAATGAAGTGATTGAGAAGCTGCAACAAGAGATTCGCAGCCGCAGTCTTCAACAACTGGAGGAATAAGGTATTAAAGGCGGAAAACGAGTTCAAACGGCACGTCCGAATCGTATCAATGGCGAGATTCGCGCCCTGGAAGTTCGCTTAACAGGTCTGGAAGGCGAAGCTTTGGGTATTGTGAGTCTGAGAGAAGCGATCGAAAAAGCTGAAGAAGCTGGAGTAGATTTAGTTGAAATCAGCCCTAACGCCGAACCGCCAGTTTGTCGTATTATGGACTACGGCAAGTTCCTTTATGAAAAGAGTAAGTCTTCTAAGGAACAGAAGAAAAAGCAAAAAGTTATCCAGGTTAAGGAAATTAAATTCCGTCCTGGCACCGACGATGGCGATTACCAGGTAAAACTCCGCAGCCTGGTACGCTTTCTGGAAGATGGCGATAAGGCTAAGATCACGCTGCGTTTTCGCGGTCGTGAGATGGCCCACCAACAGATTGGTATGGAAGTGCTCAACCGCGTCCGTGACGATCTGAGTGAACTGGCAGTAGTCGAATCCTTCCCTACGAAGATCGAAGGCCGCCAGATGATCATGGTGCTCGCTCCTAAGAAGAAACAGTAAGGCCTTCAAGTAGCAATGTCTGTGGAGCCTACGGGTTCCACAGCCGTTGTTCGCCTACGTTTCGTTTATTAACAATGCGAAGTGGAAGTTATTAAAATGCCAAAAATTAAGACCGTACGCGGTGCTGCTAAGCGTTTCAAAAAAACCGGTGGTGGTGGATTTAAGCGTAAGCACGCAAACCTGCGTCATATTCTGACCAAAAAATCTACTAAGCGTAAACGTCACCTGCGTCCAAAAGGCCTCGTGTCTAAAGGCGATCTGGGTCTGGTTATCGCGTGCCTGCCGTACGCATAAGCCGTTAACGTTTAATTCATTTTTTTACTAAGAATATAGATACAGGAGAGCACATATGGCTCGCGTAAAACGTGGTGTAGTTGCCCGTGCACGTCACAAGAAAATTTTGAAACAAGCTAAAGGCTACTACGGTGCGCGTTCTCGCGTATACCGCGTTGCCTTCCAGGCTGTTATCAAAGCTGGTCAGTACGCTTATCGTGACCGTCGTCAGAAAAAGCGTCAGTTCCGTCAACTGTGGATTGCGCGTATCAACGCAGCAGCACGTCAGAACGGTATTTCTTACAGCAAATTCATCAACGGCCTGAAAAAAGCCTCTGTTGAAATCGACCGTAAGATCCTGGCTGACATCGCAGTATTCGACAAAGTAGCGTTCACCGCTCTGGTCGAAAAAGCGAAAGCAGCTCTGGCATAAGCCGGTGAAAAGAGGGAGCCTGGCTCCCTCTCTTTTATTTGTAGTGCAATCAATTAGTTGACAATTTATCCGTAAGCCTTTTCAATAAAGGTTGTCCGGTTTTTACCACACAAGGTAACGCAAGCATGAATGCTGCTATTTTCCGCTTCTTCTTTTACTTTAGCACCTGAACTCAGGAGGCTTGCGCGTGAAAGAAGAAACGGAAAACAGCGCCTAAAAGCCTCCCTGGTGGAGGCTTTTTTTATACGCGTCATCCTTCAAGTTGTCTCTGTATTGGCTGCATTCGCTCTTTGGCCGCGTTGATACAACTTGAATGATTTTGCGTATATACGAGCGACTAGTGAATATCGCAACATAACGAGGAAAACCATGTCACATCTCGCAGAGCTGGTTGCCAGTGCAACGGCCGCCATTAACCAGGCTTCAGATGTTGCCGCGTTAGACAATGTCCGCGTCGAATATTTGGGCAAGAAAGGGCACCTGACCCTTCAGATGACAACCCTGCGCGAACTGCCGCCAGAAGAGCGCCCGGCAGCAGGTGCGGTGATTAACGAAGCCAAAGAGCAGGTACAGCAAGCGCTGAACGCGCGTAAGGCCGAATTAGAAAGTGCTGCGCTGAATGCTCGTCTGGCTGAAGAAACGATCGATATTTCCCTTCCTGGGCGTCGTATCGAAAACGGCGGTCTGCACCCGGTGACGCGTACAATCGACAGGATTGAAAGTTTCTTCGGTGAGCTGGGCTTTACCGTGGCGACCGGTCCGGAAATCGAAGATGACTATCATAACTTCGATGCGCTCAACATTCCTGGCCATCACCCGGCGCGCGCTGACCACGACACTTTCTGGTTTGACGCGACGCGTCTGCTGCGCACACAGACTTCCGGCGTGCAGATCCGCACCATGAAAGAAAAACAGCCGCCGATCCGTATTATCGCCCCGGGCCGCGTATATCGTAACGATTACGATCAGACTCACACCCCAATGTTCCACCAGATGGAAGGGCTGATTGTTGATACCAACATCAATTTCACCAACCTGAAAGGCACACTGCACGATTTCCTGCGCAACTTCTTTGAAGAAGACCTGCAGGTTCGTTTTCGTCCTTCCTACTTCCCGTTCACTGAACCATCTGCGGAAGTTGACGTGATGGGCAAAAACGGCAAATGGCTGGAAGTGCTGGGCTGCGGGATGGTTCACCCGAACGTGTTGCGTAACGTTGGAATCGATCCGGAAATCTATTCCGGCTTTGCATTCGGTATGGGTATGGAGCGTCTTACTATGCTGCGTTACGGCGTTACCGATCTGCGTTCTTTCTTCGAAAACGATCTGCGTTTCCTCAAACAGTTTAAATAAAGGCAGGATAAAACAATGAAATTCAGTGAACTGTGGTTACGCGAATGGGTAAATCCGGCGATTGATAGCGATGCGCTGTCAAACCAAATCACGATGGCGGGTCTTGAAGTTGACGGTGTGGAACCTGTTTCCGGCGCGTTCAATGGCGTTGTGGTAGGTGAAGTGGTTGAATGTGGCCAGCACCCGAACGCTGACAAACTGCGCGTCACCAAAGTGAATGTAGGCGGCGACCGCCTGCTGGATATCGTCTGCGGTGCGCCAAACTGCCGTCAGGGGTTGAAAGTGGCTGTGGCAACCGTTGGTGCCGTTCTGCCGGGCGATTTCAAAATTAAAGCCGCGAAACTGCGCGGTGAACCGTCTGAAGGCATGCTGTGCTCGTTCTCCGAGCTGGGTATTTCCGACGATCATAACGGGATTATCGAACTGCCTGCCGATGCGCCAATTGGCACCGATATCCGTGAATACCTGAAGCTTGACGACAACACCATCGAAATCAGCGTCACGCCGAACCGCGCCGACTGCTTAGGCATCATCGGTGTAGCGCGTGATGTTGCTGTACTGAACAAAGCCCCGCTGGTTGAACCGGAAATCGCGCCAGTAGCCGCGACCATTAGCGACGTCCTGCCGATTCAGGTTGAAGCCGTGGAAGCCTGCCCACGCTATCTGGGCCGCGTGGTGAAAGGCATCAATGTTAAAGCGCCGACCCCGCTGTGGATGAAAGAAAAACTGCGCCGTTGCGGTATTCGTTCTATCGATGCCGTGGTTGACGTGACTAACTATGTGCTGCTCGAACTGGGCCAGCCGATGCACGCATTCGACAAAGACCGCATTGAAGGCGGAATTGTTGTCCGTATGGCAAAAGAGGGTGAGACCCTGGTATTGCTGGACGGCAGCGAAGCGAAGCTGAATGCAGATACGCTGGTGATTGCGGACCACAACAAAGCGCTGGCGATGGGCGGCATCTTTGGTGGCGAACATTCCGGTGTGAACGATGAAACACAAAACGTCCTGCTGGAATGTGCATTCTTCAGCCCGCTGTCTATTACCGGTCGCGCGCGTCGTCACGGCCTGCACACCGATGCATCTCACCGCTATGAGCGTGGTGTCGATCCTGCGCTGCAACATAAGGCCATGGAACGTGCAACGCGCCTGCTGATTGATATCTGCGGCGGTGAAGCGGGCCCAGTCATTGATGTGACGAACGAAGCCACGCTGCCAAAACGCGCAACCATTACGCTTCGTCGTAGCAAACTGGATCGTCTGATCGGACACCATATTGCCGATGAGCAGGTGAGCGACATTTTGCGTCGTCTGGGTTGTGACGTGACGGAAGGGCAGGATGAGTGGAAAGCGGTCGCGCCGAGCTGGCGTTTCGATATGGAAATCGAAGAAGACCTGGTCGAAGAAGTCGCCCGCGTATACGGGTATGACAATATCCCGAACACGCCGATTCAGGCGGGTCTTATCATGGGTACGCATCGTGAAGCGGATTTGTCGCTGAAACGTGTAAAAACCATGCTGAATGACAAAGGCTACCAGGAAGTCATTACCTATAGCTTCGTCGACCCGAAAGTCCAGTCGCTGCTGCATCCGGGTGAAGAAGCGCTGCTGCTGCCAAGCCCAATCTCTATTGATATGTCAGCAATGCGTTTGTCCCTGTGGACTGGCTTGCTGTCTACGGTAGTGTATAACCAGAATCGTCAGCAGAACCGCGTACGTATTTTCGAAACGGGTTTACGTTTCGTGCCAGATACGCAGGCCAACCTCGGGATCCGTCAGGATCTGATGCTGGCTGGCGTGATCTGCGGTAACCGTCATGATGAACACTGGAATCTGGCAAAAGAGACCGTTGATTTCTATGATCTGAAAGGCGATCTGGAAGCGGTTCTCGACCTGACAGGCAAACTGGCAGACATTCAGTTCAAAGCTGAAGCGAATCCAGCACTGCATCCGGGTCAGTCTGCGGCGATTTATCTGAAAGGTGAACGTATTGGTTTCATTGGGGTTGTTCATCCTGAACTGGAACGTAAACTGGATCTGAACGGTCGCACTCTGGTGTTTGAACTGGAGTGGAATAAGCTCGCAGACCGCGTGGTGCCTCAGGCGCGTGAAGTTTCTCGCTTCCCAGCGAACCGTCGCGATATCGCAGTCGTTGTGGCAGAAAACGTTCCCGCTGCGGATATTTTATCCGAGTGTAAGAAAGTTGGCGTAAATCAGGTAGTTGGCGTAAACTTATTTGACGTGTACCGCGGTAAGGGTGTTGCGGAGGGCTATAAGAGCCTCGCTATCAGCCTGATCCTTCAGGATACCAGCCGTACACTTGAAGAAGAGGAGATTGCCGCTACCGTCGCCAAATGTGTAGAGGCATTAAAAGAGCGATTCCAGGCATCATTGAGGGATTGAACCTATGGCGCTTACAAAAGCTGAAATGTCAGAATATCTGTTTGATAAGCTTGGGCTTAGCAAGCGGGATGCCAAAGAACTGGTCGAGCTGTTTTTCGAAGAGATCCGTCGTGCTCTGGAAAATGGTGAGCAGGTAAAACTCTCTGGTTTTGGTAACTTCGATCTGCGTGATAAGAATCAACGTCCGGGCCGTAACCCGAAAACGGGCGAAGATATTCCCATTACAGCACGGCGCGTGGTGACCTTCAGACCCGGACAGAAGTTAAAAAGCCGGGTTGAAAACGCAACGCCCAAAGAAGAGTGATTTAACGATACGCAGAGTATGACGCGTATAACTAAAAAGGCCGCTATGCGGCCTTTTTCCTTTTCACTACCGAATCAGCACCGTAGAATCACCTCCATCTCTTTTCAGCAGAATGGAAAACATGCTGACTTTCGCCCATCAACAGCAGCGTCGAAACGTACGCTGGATACTGTCACTGTCAGTACTTATGCTACTGGCAACGATTCTAAGCTTGTGCGCAGGAGAACAATGGATCGCTCCCGGCGACTGGTTCAGCGCCCGCGGCGATCTGTTCGTCTGGCAAATTCGACTTCCCCGTACCCTTGCCGTTTTGCTGGTAGGCGCTGCATTGGCCTTATCTGGCGCAGTGATGCAAGCTCTGTTTGAAAACCCGCTCGCAGAGCCTGGATTACTGGGCGTATCTAACGGCGCGGGAGTCGGGCTTATCGCGGCGGTGCTGCTGGGGCAGGGGCAACTCCCCGGCTGGGCGTTGGGCCTTTGCGCGATTGCCGGGGCGCTGATTATCACGCTTATTCTGCTACGTTTCGCCCGTCGACATCTGTCTACCAGCCGTCTGCTGCTGGCGGGGGTGGCGCTGGGGATTATCTGTAGCGCGCTGATGACATGGGCTATCTACTTCTCTACCTCGTTTGATTTACGTCAGCTGATGTACTGGATGATGGGGGGCTTCGGTGGCGTAGACTGGCATCAGGCCTGGCTCATGGTGGCGTTGATTCCGGTGCTAGTGTGGATCTGCTGTCAGTCGCAGCCGATGAATATGCTGGCGTTAGGAGAGACTTCTGCACGTCAGTTGGGACTGCCATTATGGTTCTGGCGCAACCTGCTGGTGGTTGCCACAGGCTGGATGGTTGGCGTGAGCGTGGCTCTGGCAGGGGCGATTGGTTTTATTGGGCTTGTGATCCCGCATATTTTGAGACTGTGTGGCCTCACCGATCACCGTGTTTTACTGCCAGGTTGTGCGTTGGCTGGCGCAATCGCATTATTGTTTGCTGATGTTGTCGCGCGTTTGGTGCTGGCCTCGGCTGAGTTACCTATCGGCGTGGTAACGGCCACCATGGGCGCACCGGTATTTATCTGGCTATTGTTAAAAGCCGCGCGCTAGAACGCGTTGGTACGGTCTATGATTAAAAACTGAAAATCCACCTGTTGTTCTGGAGATGCTATGCAAAACACTATCCTCGATACAGAAGTGACGACCATCGACGGCGAGGTTACCTCACTGCAGCCGTATTCCGGGAATGTGCTGTTAATCGTCAACGTTGCTTCAAAATGTGGACTGACGCCGCAGTACGAGCAACTGGAAAATCTGCAGAAAGCCTGGCACCAACAGGGCTTCAGCGTTCTTGGTTTCCCTTGCAATCAGTTTCTGGGCCAGGAGCCGGGCAGCGAAGAGGAAATAAAAACGTACTGCAGTACCACATGGGGCGTAACTTTCCCGATGTTCAGCAAAATCGACGTCAACGGCGAGGGACGCCATCAGCTGTATCAGAAGCTGATTGATGCCGCGCCAACGGCCGTTGCGCCTGCGGACAGTGGGTTCTACGAGCGAATGGCGAGCAAAGGTCGTGCGCCGCTCTACCCGGACGATATCCTGTGGAATTTCGAGAAGTTTTTAGTGGGTCGCGATGGAAAAGTGCTGCAACGATTCTCACCGGATATGACACCTGAGGATCCCATCCTGGTGCAAACCATCAAGCAGGCGCTGGCAAACTAATGTCTCGATTGATGCAGCTACAGGACGTCGCGGAATCGACCCGTCTCGGCCCGCTTTCTGGTGAGATCAAAGCAGGAGAGATCTTGCATTTAGTGGGACCAAACGGTGCCGGAAAAAGTACGCTGTTGGCGCGTATGGCGGGTCTGACAAACGGAGAGGGCAGTATCACTTTTGGTGATATGCCGTTGGAGGAATGGCCGGCCGCCAGGCTGGCGCAATATCGCGCCTATCTTGCGCAACAGCAAAATCCGCCGTTTGCCATGCCGGTCTGGCATTTTCTGACGCTGCATCAACCCGACAAAGCACGTACCGATCTGTTACAGGAGATCGCCGATGCGCTCGGCCTGGGAGATAAACTGGGGCGCGGCGTGAACCAACTCTCCGGCGGTGAGTGGCAGCGTGTGCGCCTGGCTGCGGTTATCCTGCAGATTTGCCCGCAATCGAATCCATTAGGTCAGCTTTTACTGCTGGATGAGCCGATGAACAGTCTGGATGTCGCGCAACAAAACGCACTGGACCGCTTGTTGAGTCAGCTGTGTTTGCAGGGCATAGCGATTGTGATGAGTAGCCACGACCTTAATCACACCTTACGCCATGCGCATAAAGCCTGGCTACTCAAACGCGGGAAACTGCTTGCCAGTGGTTCACGAGATGCGGTGCTGACGCCGGCCAATCTGTCTGCGGCCTATGGCGTCAACTTCCGACGTTTGGATATTGAAGGGCACAGAATGCTCATATCAACCACTTAAGTGAAATGGGTTCTTGAAAATCATATAATTTCCACGCTAAATTGGCATAAAAATAAAATTCAGAGGATTCGTACTGAATGCGCTTTTGGCTCCTTTTCATCACAGCATTGTTTTTGGCGGGCTGCAGCAGCCATCGTGCGCCTGCGCCAAATGCCCGCTTGTCGGATTCTATTGCCGTTATCGCCGGTCTTAATGATCAGCTACAAACCTGGCATGGCACACCCTATCGTTATGGCGGCATGAGTCGTAGTGGGGTGGATTGTTCTGGATTTGTTTTGATGACGATGCGCGATAAATTCGACCTGCAACTTCCGCGCGATACGCGTACGCAATCAAAGATTGGTACCGAAATTGATAAAGACGATTTGCTGCCCGGCGATCTGGTTTTCTTTAAAACCGGGTCTGGGGAAAGCGGTCTGCATGTTGGTATTTACGATACCAATAATCAATTTATTCATGCTTCAACCAGCCGTGGCGTGATGCGCTCGTCTCTGGATAACGTTTACTGGCGTAAAAACTTTTGGCAGGCGCGACGTATTTAATCCCCCGCAACTCCGAGGCTGCCATCGAGTGCGCAGCCTCAACATCACCATTTGAAAGTTAACTTTTATTTCTGCTTTTGGTTAGACAATACCCCTGAACATTAAGAGCGTATCTTGCTAAAAATATGATTTATTCCGAGATATTAAAAAGTGCAAAGCTGGATATTCGCTTATAATCAGGATAAGCTAAAAAAAAGGATTCGATTTACCGGCTAAAAAGGGAAAAATGAAAGGGCCTCTACTTGCATCAGCAGTAACGTATTTCTCCATCCTTTGCTACAGGATGCCGGATAACACCCATGCAGCGGGGCTGGCACGATGATTGTTTCACTGGATAATCTTTACCATTCTGAGTTCTCTTTTCTTCCTGCGAGAAGCGAAAAAGGCGATCTTGAATTCGTCGATATCATCACCAGTTTCGCCAGTGCGCATGGGGATGTGCGTATACCCACCGAGCTGGTCCTACCTCGGATGTCAGACGACGAACAATGTCGTTTATTTGTAGAAAAACTAGAATTAATCGAAACGTGCCAACATTTTTTTATTCAGCGAAAAGTATCCGCCTGGATTAATTTAACGCCAGCAGTTGCTAATACTTTATTATCAGATACTGAATTTGCTTCACAAGTTGAACGATTTTCATTTCTGGAGCTGGCTATTAATGAAAGCTATCCGGAGTTAAACAAAGGTAAAGATAATCCAGTATTGGCCGCACTTGCTGCGCGATTTCCATTAGTCCTGACAAACTATGGTTCTGGCGGTATATCAACCCGGGCAATTTTTGACGGCCTGTTCAAACACGTTGTGCTGGATAAAAACTTTGTTCAACAAAGGATTGCACATATTTCGTTTGAACCGTTTATGCGGGCTATTCTGGCGCAACTATCGCCCAGCTGTGAGTCAATAATCATTAGCGGAATTGATACACAAGAGATGCTGGAGCGCGTCTTGCCTGTGGGATTCAGTGCCATGCAGGGAGGGTTGTGGCCTGCGGTACCTCCTGCGCAGATAATTTCGCTCGCTAAGATATAACCCTTTTATTTGCTAGTGTTTAACAGGCTATTAACAGTCTACACTAGAGGCAGGAGGCCCTATGACCCTGTCTTTTACCACTCGCTGGCGTGATGAACTACCAGCAACCTATACCGCGCTTTCACCCACCCCTCTGAAAAACGCGCGCCTTATCTGGCATAACGATGCGCTGGCGGAGCAATTAGCAATTCCTGCGGCGCTATTTGATATTCCGACTGGTGCAGGCGTTTGGGGCGGCGAATCGTTGCTCCCCGGGATGTCGCCTTTAGCCCAGGTTTATAGTGGGCATCAGTTCGGTGTCTGGGCTGGTCAGCTTGGCGACGGACGTGGGATCCTGCTGGGCGAACAACAGCTCGCGGATGGTTCAACGTTTGACTGGCACCTGAAAGGCGCCGGACTCACGCCGTATTCCCGCATGGGTGATGGGCGTGCCGTGCTGCGCTCGACCATTCGTGAAAGCCTGGCCAGTGAAGCGATGTACTACCTGGGAATACCGACCACGCGGGCATTGTCGATTGTCACCAGCGACACGCCGGTTTATCGCGAAACGGTCGAAGCAGGGGCGATGCTCATTCGCGTGGCGCAAAGCCATATGCGATTTGGCCATTTTGAGCATTTTTACTATCGCCGAGAGCCGGAAAAAGTGCGCGAGTTGGCTGACTTTGCGATTCGCCATTACTGGCCGCAATGGCAGGAAGAAGCCGATAAGTATCAGCTGTGGTTTAACGATGTTGTCACGCGTACTGCGACGTTAATCGCTGACTGGCAGGCGGTAGGATTTGCGCATGGTGTTATGAACACGGACAACATGTCGATTCTGGGTCTGACAATGGATTACGGTCCATTCGGTTTTCTTGATGATTACGTGCCTGATTATATCTGCAACCACTCTGACAACCAGGGGCGATACAGTTTCGATAATCAACCGGCCGCCGCGTTGTGGAACCTGCAACGTCTGGCGCAAACCCTGTCGCCGTTTATCCCGGTCGAGGCGCTAAATGATGCGCTGGACAGTTACCAGCTGGCGCTATTAACTCGCTATGGTCAGCGGATGCGGCAAAAGCTCGGCTTCTTTAGCGAGCAGAAAGACGATAACGAACTGCTTAGCGAACTGTTTAGCCTGATGGCGCGAGAAAGAAGCGACTATACGCGAACGTTTCGCATGCTCAGCGAAACGGAGCAGCACAGTGCGCAATCTCCGTTGCGCGATGAGTTTATCGACCGCGCAGCATTTGACGACTGGTTCACGCGGTATCGCTCGCGCCTTCAGCAAGACAATATTGCCGATGCAGTCAGACAAACACAGATGAAGGCGGCAAATCCGGCGATGGTATTACGTAACTGGCTGGCGCAACGGGCGATTAGTCAGGCAGAGCAGGGGGATTACGCCGAACTGCATCGGTTGCACCAGGCGTTGCGTACCCCGTTTGCCGATCGCGATGACGACTATGCCAGCCGTCCACCTGACTGGGGCAAACGGCTGGAAGTGAGTTGTTCAAGCTAAGGGGCCAGAAATACCTGCGGGGAAGCGTTGGCCGGATGCTGGCCAACGTGTACCTGAGCACCGTACCAGCGCTTCAGATCATCGGCCTGTAACACAGTTTCCGGTGTTCCCTGCGACACCAGCCTGCCGTTGTGCAGCAGCACTATTCTGTCTGCCCACAGTGCGGCGAGGTTCAGATCGTGAAGCACAATGCACACATGCAGCTCACCCGAAGCGGTTAGCGTTTTTAGCATGCGCAACAGATGCTGCTGGTGGTAAAGATCCAGCGCGGAGGTCGGTTCATCAAGGAATAACCAACCGCGAGGCGCACCGTCGCACCAGAGTTGCGCCAGCGCACGGGCTAACTGCACTCGCTGTTGCTCACCGCCGGAAAGCGCGGCGTATTGCCGGCCTGCCAGAGGCGTACATCCGGTCATCTCCATTACCTGTGCAATAAGCCCAGGTTCCGGTCGTTGGGTCCAGGGCGCGCGACCCATCGCGATGACGGCCTCTACCGGCCAGTCAAATCCCAGTTGCGTTTGCTGACGCATTACCGCCCGGTGTCGCGACAGCATTTGGGTAGGCCACTCCTCCAGCGGTTTGCCCGCCAGCACGCAGCGCCCGGTAGCCGGTTTCAGAAAACCGGTCAGCAAGCGTAGCAGAGTGGATTTCCCCGCACCGTTTGGGCCGATCAGCGCCACCAGTTCACCTTTTGTAAGGGCGAGCGATACGTCGTCGATCACCGCTCTGCCAGCTACGTGATAGTGAAGCCCTTCAGCGATGAAATGTTCAGCCATGCGGTCCTCGCTGACGAAAAATAAGCCATAAAAACCACGGTGCGCCGAGAAGACTGGTCAACAGACCGACCGGCATCTCCGCAGGCGCAACCGCCGTACGGGCCAGCGTGTCGGCAATCAGCAATAAAAACGCGCCCGCCAGCACGGAACCCGGAATAACGGCCCGATGGTCTGAGCCGAGCCACATACGTATTAAATGTGGGATGACCAACCCGATAAAGCCAATCACGCCGCTTACCGCCACGGCTGAGGCAACCAGTAATGCGCTACAAAGCAGCAAAATACGCTGGATTGTACGCACATCAACGCCGAGATAATGCGCCTCTTCCTCACCCAGCTGCAGAAGATTCAGCGCCGGAGCAAGTCGCCAGATGATCAGCACTGTCGGGATTGTCAGTGAAGTGACAGCCAACAGTGTGGACCACTGCGCGGCCCCCAGACTTCCCATTCCCCATAGCGACAGCTGGCGCAGTTGCGCATCATTACTGACCCACGACAAAACGCCAACCGCCGCCCCACAGAGCGCGTTAATGGCAATGCCGACCAGCAGCAGGCGTGAGAGTGAACCGTCGCGCTGTTGGCTGAGGATAAAAATCACTACCGTTGCCGCCAGCGCGCCGAAAAAAGCGGCCAGCATTGGAGCATACAACATCAGCAGCGCGGGCAAGGAGACAGGCAGCACCACCCACAGGGCCACAGCGCAGGCGGCGCCGCTGCTTATTCCCAGTAATCCAGGGTCTGCAAGTGGATTGCGAAACAGCCCCTGCATCACGCAGCCAGCGAGCGCCAGAGAACCGCCAATCACCAGCGCCAGCAGGACGCGGGGCAGACGAATCGTGAGCCAGATTTGACGCAATGCCTCATCGTCATCACGCCAGAGCAGACTTACCGGCAGGCGCAACGCGCCAAAACCGGTAGCCAGAACCGTCATTACAATCAGCATCAATGCCAACATCCACAACGAACAGGTGATCCGCCGGGACATCAGGGTAATTGCTCCGCTTTAGCACGAAGCTGCAAAATAGCCTGTGGCGTGCGAACGCTGAAGCCCAACAGCGCCATATCGTCAACCTGCAATACCTGTTTATTCCTGCCGGCAGGTGTTTGCGCAAGTCCTGGTAGCGCCCACAGGTTTGCCTCGCCACCCATCGCCTTAACACCTTCTTGTGAAATCACTACCAGATCGGGCTGGCTGGCAATGACGCCTTCTTGTGACAGTGGCTGATAGCGATTAACGCCCTGCATCGCGTTGCGTAGACCTGCGGCACGAATCGCCGCATCGGCTCCGGTTTGCTGGCCCGCCGCCATCGCGGTCATCCCGCCATGATTGAGAATAAACAGCACACGTTTATTAAGTTCAGATGACGGGAGCGTCGCCAGTTCCTGACGTAACGTTGCGCGCAGCGTTTCGCCGTCGGCCTCCCGATGGGTAGCCTCGGCGATAACCCTAACTTTTTCATCAATCGCGTTAAGATCGTTGCTTGCTGGGATCGTGACAACCCTGACGTTGCTCTGCTCGATCTGTTTTAACACCAGAGAAGGCTGCGCCTGCGCGCTGGCAAGGACCAGCGTAGGGCGTGTGGCAAGGATCCCTTCGGCGTTGAGCTGGCGCAAATAACCAACATCAGGTAACGCGGTTGCCGCAGCAGGCCATTGGCTGGTGCTGTCTCTCGCCACAAGGGAGGGTTGTGCTCCCAGTGCGTATACGATCTCGGTGACATCGCCACCGAGGGCAACAACTCGTTCCTCGGGTGCAGCCAGTGCGGCGAAGGGCAGCAGCGCGATCAGGGCCAGCAGTTTTTTCATGCGGCCAGTCCTTTCGGCGTTAGCGCGTCAATCTGTGTGCGCCATTGTGTCTGTTCCGGCTCGCCTTCCGTACGTTGACCATACAGTTGTGCGATTTGCGTACCGTCGGCAGCAAACAGTTCCAGACTGGTGACGTGACCATCGGCGGTCGGTTTGCGCGTTACCCACGTTTCGGCCACGCTCTCTTCCAGCAGATGCAGGGTAAAGGTTGGGTTGAAGATGTTTAGCCAGCCTTTCATCGGTACCAGTTTTTCAATCACGCCGGTAAAAATCTGTACACAGCCGCGATTACCCACAAAAACCATAATTTCGTTGCCATCCTGACGCGCGGTGTCGAGTAACTGCGCCAGTGCGCTATTAGAAACCTTACAGGCCAGATCGTCGCCCACCAGATTAAACGCTTGTTGACGGGTGAGTTCATGGCGTTTCAGCAGACCGAAGAACTGGTGGACATCGGTCATCGCTCGCCACTCTTGATCGACGGTCTGCGCATCGACTGTGACGGCGGCAGGCGCAGAATTGTTGGCGGGTTGCAGTGCCAGCGGCGGGTTTTCTGCAAAGATGAAACGGGTCAGCAACGCTGCCCATTCCTCAACGAGGGTATTTTGCGTGGTATAGACCTTTAGCAGCGCATCTCCCTGATGGTCGAAGAACTGAATGCTCTGACGCTCACCATGGGCGGTTGTTTCGCTGATATGAAAGGTACTGGCCCACTGATTCAGGAACAGACGCAGATCGAGGGCGCGCGGATTGAGAACCAGTCCGGCATGACCGTTGAGGTGCTGATTGGTAAAAGCACCTACCTGCTCATGTACTGCGTATTCATTGCGGCAAATACATTTGGTTTCGCCAACTGCTTCCAGTGCGCTGAGAATTTCACGCACTTCACCACGTAAGCGCCAGGCGTCGTGACCGACGCGAGCAAAGGTCAGTTCGGCTTCGCTAATATTCATCAACCCCGCAATATCACGTGCGTATTTGCCAGGATTTTCTTTCTTCAGTTCCAGCCAGCGTGTGTAATGATTCATTGTCTCTTCCTTCCAGATTGCGGCCCCGGCGAACCGGGGAAAAGTGATTACCACTGATAACTCACGAAAATTTTGCCATTACGACCATCCTGCGGAATGCCTTGCGGTGACCAGTACTCTTTGTCGAAGGCGTTGCCCAGTAGCAGCGTGGTGGTCATGCCTTTCAGCGCTTGTTGGCCCTGATAGCTGACGTAGAAATCGTTTACCGCATAGCCGGGCTGTTTAGCGTAGGTGCTGCTGATATGCGTTGAACGGTCAGCAAATGTCCCTATCCAGCCGACAGAGAAACCGCTGTGCGCAACTGGCACATTCAGTTTGCTGGTGACGGTGTCCGGGTTAATGCTTGAAATGTATTCGCCGGTGTCAGTATCTTTTCCGCGTGTGCGGTTATAGGCCATGTCGAGGCTGAACAGATCGGTGGAATATTTCGCCATCACATCCCAGCCCCAGATTTTGGCGTTGGGTACGTTATAGGACATGGTTGTCGCAGCGGCGAAATCGACGCTGGTGGAGATGTAATCTTTCGCTTTGGTGTCGAAATAGCTGGCTTTAAATTCGAGCGCGTCGCTCGCCATCAGAAGATCGTCAAAGCGCAGGCCAAATCCGTATTCCTGTGTTTCGTTGGTTTCCGGGCGCAGGTTAGGGTTCGGCACCCAGTAGTTGGTGTAAAAACGACCAATCGAGAAGTGTTTCGCATCGTTATACATCTCGCCCATAGTCGGGGCACGGAAAGCCTGAGCGTATGAACCGAACAGCATCAGCCAGTCAGTTGGCGCAACCGTTAATCCGGCGCGGGACGACCATTTATCGGCATCGACATCTTCATAACCGTCGCTGCTGCCGCGATAAGAGTCATAACGGGTACCGCCCAGCAGCGTAACCGGTAGGTCGCGCAGGGTGATTTCATCCTGTAGCCAGCCGGAGCTGAAATCGATCTTAGCCTCCGGGAAGCCAGTTGTTGCTCCTCCCGGTTGTTGCTCCTGACGATAGTATTCACCGCCGTAGGTCAACAGGTGAGATGCAAAAGAGTCGGTAAACAGGCGGCTGCGGTTGTCGATCTTCCCGCCTTTGGTGGTTTGCTTGCGAAATTCGCCAGTGTTATCTGCATTCTGAGCATTAATGCGCGCTTCGGACCAGTAGATACGGGCGTCAGCGTTCAGCCAGTCATTGTCCGCCGGAGCGAGCGAGTAGGTCAGTTGCGCATCACGCTGGATCGTTGAACGGTTGGTCATCGGATTGCTGGCATCCGCCGCGCTGGTCTGCGGGTTTTTAGGTTCCCGGGCGTCATTATTGTAGTAACGCAGCGAACCGGCCAGCGTCTGGGCGCTGTCAATTTTCCAGCTACCTTTCGCCAGCATATTGTTAATTGCTTCGTCATTCGGCGCAGTAGTACCGTCACTCTGGCGTAAATCACCGCGATCGCGGCTGGACCAGGCAAGCAGTCCGTCCAGCGTATCGGTACGGCCATACGTGCTGGCACCCATGCCGAGACTGTGATCGCCGGTCGCCGCGGTACCGAACACGCGATAACCGCTGTTTTGCCCGACGTCCAGTAGATCTTTGGCATCTGCAGTGTCATAGGCGATCACGCCGCCTAGCGCGCCGCTACCGTACAGTAGTGCGGAAGGGCCACGCACGACTTCGATGCGTTTGATAAGCGCCGGGTCGAGGAAGGTACTGTTCAGGTGTCCGGTGTCGGTTCCCTGACGAACACCGTCAACCAGTACCAGAACGCCGCGTCGATCGTAGCCGCGCAGATTCACGTCCTGGCCGTTGGTACGGCCCGTACCGTCAAGGGTCAGGCCTGGAACCTTACGTAACAGGTCGGCAGCCGAGCTGGCGGTTTGGTTTTCTGGGGCGGTGGCGTCAATGACGCTGACCATCATTGGCGCTTCAAAGGCGCTACGGGCATTGCCGGTGGCGGTAACGGTCATATCCTCGACCGCCGCCCAGGCGACGGCGGGCAGGTTACTGATAATCGCCAGCGCCAACAGCGATGGGCGCAGGGAAGCGGTGTGCAGGTAAGGCATAGCAACTCTCCATTAGGAAATCGAAAAGCGCTGGCTGCCTGGGTATGACCTGGGTGGCTGGCGAAATGTGTTGTTTATTTAGTCAGAATGAGTTTTCCGGCTTGTGTCTGGCGCAGCAGGTAGTGCTGACCATCATGTTCTATGATCACGCGTCCTTCGTTACCAAGCAGGGTTTTACTGTCAATTCGTCGCTCGTTTGGCGCGACGGAAGGCGGTGTTTTGTCTTTTGCAGGCGTTGCCGTTGTGTTATCCATACGTGACATAGTGTTTAAAAATAACAATCAATGTAACAATGATAATCATTATCATCAAACTACAAATTTGCGGCAAGCGTTTTTGTGAAATAATTGTGACGAGAACGTTTTTTGCGCAATAAGCAAGGGGAAAACAAGGGATTAGCGCCGGGCAAGGTGATATTGCCCGGCGAACAGCATTAAAAACGGCTATCAACCGCAGAGGCGAGTTTTTCAACCAACAGTTCAGTATCTTCCCAGTTCAGGCACGGGTCGGTAATGGACTGACCGTAAACCAGCGGCTGGCCGCTAACGATTTTTTGCGTACCTTCACGCAAGAAACTCTCCGCCATAATCCCGGCAATCGCCGTCGAACCATTGCGAATTTGCTGGCATACATCATCACAAACGTCCAACTGACGGCGATGCTGCTTCTGGCAATTGCCGTGGCTAAAATCGACCACCAGATGCTCAGGCAGGGAAAATTCGTGCAGGGTATCGCAGGCGGCAGCAATATCTTCAGCATAATAATTCGGCTTTTTACCGCCACGCATGATGATATGCCCGTAAGGGTTACCGCTGGTCTGGTAAATGGTCATCTGACCGGTTTTATCCGGCGAGAGGAACATGTGACTGGCACGGGAGGCGCGAATCGCATCGACGGCGATGCGCGTGTTGCCATCCGTTCCGTTCTTAAAGCCGACCGGGCAGGAGAGCGCGGAGGCCATTTCACGATGGATCTGACTTTCGGTGGTGCGCGCGCCAATAGCTCCCCAACTGATTAAATCAGCAATAAACTGGCCGGTCACCATGTCGAGGAATTCAGTCGCCGTGGGGACGCCCAGTTCGTTGACCTGCAACAGCAGTTTTCGCGCCAGTTCAATACCGTGGTTCACACGATAACTGCCATTCAAATCCGGGTCGGAAATCAGGCCTTTCCAGCCTACGACGGTGCGTGGTTTTTCAAAATAGGTACGCATCACGATTTCCAGACGCGCCTGGTGCTTAGTGCGCAGCGCCTGTAACCGTGTCGCGTATTCCATCGCGGCATCAAGATCGTGAATCGAGCAGGGACCTACGATCACCAGTAAACGGGGGTCTTCACCATTTAAAATTTTTTCTATCCGACGTCGGGAGTCCGTAACATGACGGGCGACGGAGGACGAAACAGGATGCCGTTGCGCAAGCTCTGCTGGAGTGACCAGGTTGTCAATACGCGCAGTACGGAGTTCATCGGTTCTGTTCATTACTTGTCTCAGAAATTTGTTGCTTCAACGGCAGGACTACCGGGAAGTGATGTACATCACAATATCACACTCATCCTGCCTGGTGGCGAGCATAATAACAAAAAATCGAACCAATGCACTAGCATTCTAGTACATGCGGCGATTCAGTCCCATGATATCGAGGATCTTGGTAGCAATCTCTTCTACCGAATAATTGGTACTGTTCAGCCAGGGGATCTGGTTTTTCCGGTACAGCGCTTCTACCTCTGCGACTTCCATACGGCACTGACGCAGCGAGGCGTAACGGCTGTTCTCACGGCGTTCTTCGCGGATGGCCGCCAGGCGCTCAGGGTCGATAGTCAGACCGAACAGCTTATGCTGCAACGGCTTCAGGGAGGTGGGCAGCACCAGATTATCCATATCATCGGCAATAAAGGGGTAGTTGGCCGCGCGGATACCAAACTGCATGGCCAGATACAAACTGGTCGGGGTTTTGCCGCAACGGGAAACGCCGAGCAGGATTACCTGCGCCTGATCGAGGTTGCGCAACGAAATACCGTCGTCGTGGGCGAGGGTGTAGTCAATGGCAGCGATGCGCGCGTCGTACTTGTTGAGGTTACCGGGATTCAGACCGTGCGTGCGGTGGGCGATAGGCGTAGGGTCGAGTTTCATCTCGTGCTGCAGTGGGGCAACCAAGGCCTGCACGATATCCTGACAAAACCCTTCGCTTTGCAGAATGATCGAGCGAATTTCCGGCAGGACGATGGAGTAAAACACTAAAGGGCGCACGCCAGTTTGTTGGTAGATAGCGTCAATCTGGTCTTTAACCGCGCGCGCACGACTCTCATTTTCCACAAACGGCAGCGTAATACTGCTGATCGTGACCGGAAATTGCGACATCACCGCGTGACCCAATACCTCGGCGGTGATGGCCGTACCATCAGAAATATAAAATACGTGACGATCAACAGCATTATCCATTTTGCTCATCCTGGGGCAGATATAATTCTCTGAAAGCATAAATTAAAATTCGCCAGAAGCGAATATTGCGGCATCTATTTTATAAAATGAAACGGTATTTTTATATTTAATGAAAAGTACATTTCATTTTTCGGAACAAATGTTTATACCGGTCATTTTTGTGGTGATCCCGTGTGGCTCGCGGGTTTGCGCAAATGCGGAAACAATCTGAAAAAATAAAAAATAAAGTTGCTTGAACGATTCACCGTTTTTTTCGCCGGAGTAAATATGCCAAGATAATTACGCAAAATTGAGTTTCCTAACCTCGTTCATATATAAGGATTGTTCGATGTCCAACAATGGCTCGTCACCGCTGGTGCTTTGGTATAACCAACTCGGCATGAATGATGTAGACAGAGTTGGAGGCAAAAATGCCTCCCTGGGTGAAATGATTACTAACCTTTCAGGTATGGGTGTTTCCGTACCGAATGGTTTTGCAACGACCGCCGATGCGTTTAACCAGTTTCTGGACCAGAGCGGTGTAAACCAGCGCATTTATGAGCTGCTGGATAAAACGGATATCGACGATGTCACTGAGCTTGCGAAAGCCGGGGCACAGATCCGCCAGTGGATTATCGACACTCCTTTCCAGCCCGAACTGGAAAATGCCGTCCGCGATGCCTACGCGCAGCTGTCAGCGGACGATGCCAATGCCTCTTTTGCCGTGCGTTCTTCCGCTACCGCAGAAGATATGCCAGATGCGTCATTTGCCGGTCAGCAGGAAACCTTCCTCAACGTCCAGGGATTTGATGCCGTACTGGTTGCCATCAAACACGTATTTGCCTCGCTGTTTAACGACCGCGCGATCTCTTATCGTGTTCACCAGGGCTATGACCACCGTGGCGTCGCACTTTCTGCTGGCGTTCAGCGGATGGTGCGTTCTGACCTCGCGTCCTCAGGCGTAATGTTCTCCATCGATACCGAATCCGGTTTCGACCAGGTTGTCTTTATCACGTCCGCCTGGGGCCTGGGCGAAATGGTCGTGCAGGGCGCCGTTAACCCGGATGAATTCTACGTGCACAAACCGACCCTGGCGGCTAACCGTCCGGCGATCGTCCGTCGCACAATGGGATCGAAAAAAATCCGCATGATTTACGCGCCGACCCAGGAACACGGTAAGCAGGTGACCATTGAAGATGTCCCGCAGGAACAACGCGACATTTTCTCCCTGACTAACGAAGAAGTGCAGGAACTGGCCAAGCAAGCGGTGCAGATCGAGAAGCACTACGGTCGTCCAATGGACATCGAATGGGCGAAAGACGGCCATACCGGCAAGCTGTTCATTGTTCAGGCGCGTCCAGAAACCGTGCGCTCTCGCGGTCAGGTGATGGAGCGTTATACGCTGCATGCTCAGGGTAAAATTATTGCTGAAGGTCGCGCCATCGGCCACCGCATTGGCGCGGGTCCGGTCAAAGTCATTCATGACATCAGCGAAATGAACCGCATCGAACCAGGCGACGTACTGGTTACCGACATGACCGACCCGGACTGGGAACCGATCATGAAGAAAGCGGCAGCAATTGTCACTAACCGTGGCGGTCGTACCTGTCACGCGGCAATCATTGCCCGTGAACTGGGGATCCCGGCCGTGGTGGGCTGTGGCGATGCGACCGAGCGCATGAAAGATGGTGAGAAGGTAACTGTCTCCTGTGCCGAAGGCGATACCGGTTATGTTTACGCTGACATGCTCGACTTTAGCGTGAAGAGTTCCAGCGTGGAGACCATGCCGGATCTGCCGTTGAAGGTGATGATGAACGTCGGTAACCCGGACCGGGCTTTCGACTTTGCCTGTCTGCCAAACGAAGGCGTCGGCCTGGCGCGTCTGGAATTTATCATCAACCGCATGATTGGCGTACACCCGCGTGCGCTGCTGGAGTTCGATGACCAGACGCCTGAGCTGCAAAATGAAATCCGCGCCATGATGAAAGGTTTCGATTCTCCGCGTGAATTCTATGTCGGTCGTCTGACGGAAGGGATCGCAACGCTGGGTGCGGCGTTTTATCCAAAACGCGTCATCGTGCGTATGTCGGACTTTAAGTCCAACGAATATGCCAACCTGGTCGGCGGTGAGCGTTATGAACCGCATGAAGAGAACCCGATGCTGGGCTTCCGTGGGGCGGGCCGTTATGTTGCCGACAGCTTCCGCGACTGCTTCGCGCTGGAATGCGATGCAGTAAAACGTGTCCGTAACGACATGGGCCTGACTAACGTTGAAGTGATGGTACCGTTTGTACGTACCGTTGCCCAGGCGAAAGCGGTGGTGGAAGAGCTGGCACGCCAGGGGCTGAAACGCGGCGAGAACGGACTGAAGATCATCATGATGTGTGAGATCCCGTCTAACGCCTTGCTGGCCGAGCAGTTCCTCGAGTACTTCGACGGCTTCTCCATCGGCTCAAACGACATGACGCAGCTGGCGCTGGGTCTGGATCGTGACTCTGGTGTGGTTTCTGAACTGTTTGATGAGCGTAACGACGCGGTGAAAGCGCTGCTGTCGATGGCGATTCGTGCTGCCAAGAAACAGGGTAAATACGTGGGTATTTGCGGCCAGGGACCTTCTGACCACGAAGACTTCGCGGCCTGGCTGATGGAAGAGGGGATCGACAGCCTGTCGCTGAACCCGGACACCGTCGTACAAACCTGGCTGAGTCTGGCTGAACTGAACAAGTAATATCATGCCTTATCCGGCCTATTCAACGTAGGCCGGATAAGATGCGTGAGCATCGCCATCCGGCGCTTTATCCTGTAATACTCTCCACGCTCAAACGCTGAATAATATCCTGACGAAGCTGGTATTTTTGTACTTTACCGGACGCCGTGCGCGGTAATTTCTCCACGATCACAATGTGCTCAGGGTATTTATACTTTGCCACCCGCTTGCGGCTAAAAAAGGCCACCACTGATTCCAGCGACAACGAATGATGCGGGGGTTTTAGGACCACGTAAGCACACGACCTTTCACCTAAGCGTTCGTCCGGCATCGCGACAACACAGGCATCGTGAATGCGAGGATGCTGCAATAAAATATCCTCAACTTCGCGGCTGCTGATGTTTTCTCCACCGCGGACAATGATATCTTTTTTCCGTCCGGTGATTTTGATGTACCCCGCATCGTCCATTCGGCATAAGTCGCCACTGTAATACCAGCCGTCTTGATCCAGCGCGCGGGCGGTGAGTTCGGGTTCATCGAGGTAGCCCATAAACACATTGGGACCACGCGAAGCTTCTTCACCTTCTACCCCCGCGGGCAACGTATTGCGTGCTTCGTCGACCACTTTAATTTCGACGCCTGCAGCAGCATATCCGTCGGTATTCATCATGCGAGAAAGCGAATCATCGAGATTGACCAGCGCATGCGGTGAACTCTCTGTCGAGCCATAAATGCTTAATAATTTTATGCCGAGCTGCTGGCAGTCACGGGCAATCTTCTGTGGAATGGTTGTGCCCCCACATAAGAAAAAGCGTAGCGATGAGAGATCGCGTGGTCGTTTTTCCATGCTACACAACATGTCGTAGACGAAGGGCGTTGCGCCGAGCACACAGGTACAGCGTTGTTGCTCCAGCAGTTCAAGACAGGCGGTTGGGGTGAAAATATCTAACAATACGCTGCGTGCGCCGATTAAAAACGGTGCAGTAACGCCATGCAGAAAACCGGTAGCGTGTCCCAGTGGTGCGGGCATCAAAAACACATCCTGCCAGGTGAGATTGAGGCGGGCACAGTAGGCGCGCTCGCTGGCAAGGATGTTGTTGTGGGTCAGCATTACGCCTTTTGGCATTCCCTCGGTACCGGAGGTAAACAACACTGCCGCCAGTTCATCGGCGTGAACATTAATCGTCTGGGTTAAAGGCGGAGCTAAAAGCAGTTGACTGAGCGCCAGCGAGGTCGTTGCCGGAGCTAGTTTATCCACGGCAACGATCTGTTGCAGATGCGGCAACTGGTTTTGTAAGGGGAGGATCAGATCGACCGGTCGGGTCTGTTTAAACAGCGTAGGTGCGAAAAAAATCTTCGCTTTGCACTTATTTAGCACCCATACCAGCTCTGCTTCACGCCACGCTGGCAGCAACGGTACGGAAACGGCCCCGATTTTCAGGCAGGCCAGGTAGATAATCGTAAACTCGCACCAGCCCGGTAACTGGAAGGCAATGCGATCGCCGGGTTGAATACCGCAGGCTAAAAACCAGGTTGCCAGACTGCTGGCCGCGCTGTCGAGTGCAGCATAGGTGTATGAAGCGCCATGGTTATCAACCACGGCGATTTTATCTGGCATGGCTCTGGCAGTTTGGTTCCAGTAATCGCCAAGCGAAGCATCTCCCCATAAACCCTGTTGCCGCCAGACTTCGCGGCGTTCGGCGTTAAACGTTAGTGTGATACTCATGAAGTTATTCCCAGGATGATTTCGGCATACATCTGACCGGATGGCCGGCGTGGCCGATCCGGTGTACTACAGGCAAAATCCATTAGCCGTAGCGAAAATCAACGCCAAATGTTCCGACCGGATATTCCCATTGGTCGAGGATTGTGTCGCCGCACAGTACTCGACACGTTCCGCACTCCAGGCAACCAGCAGAATCAAAATGAATGTTTCCACTCTCGTCCTGCTTATACAGCCCGGCGGGGCAGGCTTTCAGCAGCTTGCGAAATTCATTAAGGTCTGGATGTTCGGCCAGGATAATGTGCGGGTGGCCTTCATTGACATTGAATTTATTGACGCCCAGTTTGACGTCAACGTTAACGGTATTGTCCTGATTCATAGTGCTGTTGCCCCCTTGATACCGTCTTTCAGTAAGTTCAACAGCCCGATTTGTTTTGCGTGGGACATAATCATCTTGCGAACCGGTTGATTTGGACGTCCGTCAACGGTGAACATATCGCTCATGATGTCGGCCACCATACGCGGATACTGAGTGAACAACCGTGGGTTTTCCATTAACGCCGGGATCTTGCGAAAATGCTGTAAATCACGCATCACGCAGCCCTGTTCGAGCGCGCGCTTGTAGTCCATCAGGCTGCTGGCAGAGAAATCCTGGCGTCCTTTTGCTGCAATAGCTGTTTGGGCTGCGGCTTCTGCGGAAGCGATGGCCAAATCCATACCTCGCACCGTGAAACCCAGGTTCAAACAGAAACCGGCGGCATCGCCCACGATCATCACACCGTCATCGACCAGCTTTGGAACCATTGCCAGACCGCCTTCCGGCACCATATGCGCGGAATATTCCAGTAGTTCTCCACCGGCAATCAATGGCCGAATAGTTGGATGTCGCTTAAAGTCTTCCAGCATTTGTGGAATGCTTTTTGTGGCATGGGCAATATCCCCCAGACCACACACCAGACCCAGAGAGATGGAGTCCTGGTTGGTATACAAAAATCCGCCTCCCATCAACCCATCAGACGGTGAGCCTGCAAACAGCCAGGCCGCGCCTTCATTACCTGAAAGATTGAAGCGATCTGCAATGACCGCTGGAGGTAAGCCGATCAGCTCTTTTACGCCAACGGCATAGTGATGTGCAGAAGAGGGCGGAACCATCCCCAGAGAACGCCCCAGCATAGAGTTGACGCCATCGGCAAGGATGACAATATTGGCTTCCAGGATATCGTCACCGGCCTGAACTCCGGTAACCTTATTACCTTCGCGGATCAGGGCATCGACGCGCACGCCGGGGATGAACTGCACGCCAGCTTGTTCCGCCTTATCCATTAGCCATGGGTCAAGTCTGTTGCGCAAAACGGTATACGAATCCTGCGTTGGTGCGTCAGCTTTTTCACGATGGAAATCGAGAGTGACGGCGCTTTCTTCGGTCAGAAAGGAGATTTTTTCGCGGGTGACTTTACGCTCGAGCGGCGCTTCCTGCGCGAACCCCGGCATGATGCGCTCAAGACTATGTGCATAGAGTCTTCCGCCGGTCATATTTTTACTACCAGCACTGTTACCGCGCTCGATGACCAGTACGTCCAGTCCGGCCTGAGCCATCACGTAGCCTGCAACCGTACCCGCCACGCCAGCACCGACCACAATGGCATCAAATTTTTCATCTGACATGCTTTATGCTCCCTTCCCGCTGCGAGGGCAGCGGGATATGTGCGTTAAATGTGGGGGTTAGCGGCTGAGATGCTCGATAAGAGCCGGAACGACTTTGTAGATGTCGCCGACCAGTCCGTAATCAGCGTAATTGAAAATAGGGGCTTTCTTATCTTTGTTGATGGCAACAATGACTTTCGCGCCGTTACCGCCAACCATATGCTGAATTTGTCCTGAAATGCCGAGGGTGAGGTAAAGGTCCGATTTCAGTAACACGCCAGAAACGCCGATGTAGCGTTCGCGTTCCATCCAGTTTTCGCCTTCGGCAATCGGTCGTGAACAACCCACTTCTGCACCCAGTACAGATGCCAACTGGCGCACCATCTCCAGATCGTTTTGCGCAACCAGGCCGCGGCCCACACCCACCACACGTTTGGCTTTGCTGAGATCCACGCTGCTCACGGATTTGGCGCGACGTTCCTGGCACATAATTTCATGGTGTGGTGCGATGTAGGGTGCAGAGACAACAGGGCAGGTATGTGAAGCATTAGCCTCTACCGGTTCAAGTACGCCTGGGGCAAGGGTGATAATTGCCTGAGTTGTTTTGATTTTTTCTTTGCCGAATGCCAGGCCACCGTACATACGGTGTTCTGCGAACAGTGAGCCATCATCAAGCGTTACCGACGTGGCGTCATTTACCATCGCTGCATTGAGCTGAATACTTAACCGCGCACCAAGGGATTTAGCGCGTTTTGTAGCTGGCATCAGCAATAGCCCGGTATGTTCTTGTATCAGGGCGGCGATGGTCTCGGCAAAATTTTCAACACGCTGTAAACCAGACGTTGTTTCAAGCACGACAATCTCATCGGCACCCAGAGGTTTAACCTGATTGGCCTGTTCGTTGCCTTGTACAATAAGGTGTACCTGTTCACCCCACAGGCGTGCGCCGGCCATTAATTCTGCATAGCGTTCTACGTTATCGCTGAACACCCATACGTTAGCTAATTTACTCATGATAATTTCTCTCCGTTGGGCTTAGTTCAGGGCTTTTTTCAGATGCTCAGCCAGCTCGGCGATGGCTTCTGCTGAGTCATTTTCCAGAATGATGTGCTTACGTTCTGTTTGTGGCGGAACGGTGAGGCTCACCAGTTCTGCTAACGGTGAGGCAGGTGTCCAGCCAATATCGCTGGCTTGCCACGGTGTGACTGGTTTTTTACCTGCGCCCAGAATGGCTTTCATCGAGGGAATACGCGGCGTGTTGATATCCGAGGTTACGCACAGCACGGCGGGGAGCGACAGTTCAATCACTTCAACTTCGTCTTCCAGCGTACGTTCAACCACAATGCGATCGCCGTTACGTTGGATGTTGCTGACGGCGTTAATCACCGGAAGTTGTAAGAGTTCGCCAACCAGTAAGCCAACCTGCTGGGCGTAGATGTCTCCAGACCCTTCGCCGAACAGCATCAGGTCGAATTCAATGTTTTTGGCCGCGCAGGCCAGCGCCTGAGCCGTGTCTCGCGGTAATGAATGCTCCAGTTGGGGATCCTGCACCATAAACAAACTGTCCGGCCCGCGGGACAGTACGTCTTTACGCACTTTGGAGTTTTGCAGTAGCGAGCCGCCAACCGTTAAGGCGACAATTTCATCACCTTCCGCACTAAGTTGCGTCGCGGCCTCTATTGCATTCAAATCAAACTGACTGATTTTGGCATCGGCCCGGTCAAAGTTAAGCGAACTTTCTGGGGTAACAACAATGTCCTGTTCTTCAGGCACCAACTTAAAGCAGGTTATTAGTTTCATGGCATCTCCAGTGATTCTCGTGTTGATGATGACGGGGAGTGCCATCATCAACAGTAGGGAAAATTGACTGAAAATAGTGTGCGGCAGAGGGAGACTGTTTTCGACGGGGCAATCTGTTTTCATTCCCAACAATCTTGCAAAAAAAAGGACTTTAGGAATGCTGAGTTTATGAACGTAAAGACGACGTCGGGTGTTAAAGTGATAAATATGGAAATAAAATCGAGACGTTTTTTTGAGAAATGGATCATATTTTTATCCGTTTCTGCATGCACTTTGTTTCTGGTGTGTAAATTATTATTGCTGACTTAATAACATTTACACTTTCCTGTTATTTTAAAATAAAAACAATTTGTGCGAGCAGCGTGCTGAAGTTGGAGGTGTCATCTTGCAGACGACGCAAATAATTTTGTTTCGCCTGGACAGAATAACGTTGTATAACGTCTTCATCGTTTTTACTTTTCGATATTAATTATCCGCAAAATTACTGCCTTTCGGTGGAGGTTGTCATGTATCAACGCTGTTTTGATAATGCCATGGAGACCCTTTTTGAACAGGGAAAAACCCCGAGATTTTCGCGATTCGTCATCAGTGATGATCCTAACTGGGAGTCGGGTCATCATGTTCATGACAATGAAACAGAGCTTATCTATGTAAAAAAAGGTGTCGCAAGGCTAATTATCGACTCTTCGCTGTATGTCGCACATGCGGGTGACATCGTAGTGATAGAACAAGGGCGGTTACATGCGGTTGCTTCCGATAGCAGCGCACCTGCAACCACTTACACCTGTGCGCTCTACGGCTTTCGTTTTAACGACTGGCAGGAGAACCAACTCTTGCAGATGCACTCGTGTCCGGTTATTAACGTCAGCCAGGGCAAAGAGGTTATTAAAAGTATCTTTAATGAACTGAGTGTTATGATCCCGCAGAGCAAGAATAACCTGACGTCTTCCGCTTATGACGCCTTCGCTTATGCATTAACCGTTTTATATTACGAAAACTTTAAAAATGCTTATCGTTCTGAGCAGGGATATATTAAAAAAGATATCTTAATTAAAGATGTGTTGGTTTATTTAAATAACAATTTCCGAGAGAAAATTACGCTGGAACAGTTGTCTAAGAAATTTCGTGCCAGCGTGAGCTATATCTGTCACGAGTTTACTAAGGAGTATCGTATTTCGCCGATTAATTATGTGATTCAGCGGCGAATGACAGAGGCAAAATTTGCCCTGACGAATACGGAGTCCTCGTTGGCAGAAATTTCCTGGCGGGTAGGGTATGAAAATGTCGATCACTTTGCCAAACTCTTTCAGCGGCATGTGGGTTGTACCCCCAGCGATTATCGTAAGCAGTTTAAAAATAACCTTGTAGAACAAGAATGTTTGATGCCAGAAATATGATTCACCTGGCACGTGCCGGATAACGCATTTGCGCTATCCGGCAAGCATTACTGCTTACTTATTCTGATAATCTTTCAGGATTTGGCGACCCGCGACGTAAATCATGATTTCATCTGTGCCACCGCCAATGCGTTCACAGCGAACATCGCGCCAGAAGCGGGAAACGCGTGCTTCGTCGGTGTAACCCAGCCCACCCATAATCTGAATGGCGTCATCAATCACTTCCATTGCAGTACGTGCACAATACAGTTTTGCCAGCGCTGCACTGGTGCGCAGAGACTGTTCCTGATCGGCCTGCCAGGCGACTTTTAACACCATATTGCGCATGTTATCGATTTTAATCGCCATCAGCGCCAGTTTTTCCTGGATCATCTGATTGTGACCAATTGGCTTACCGAATGCGATGCGCTGGTTGGCGTAACGGGCGGCATCTTCGAAGGCGCATTCAGCAAAACCGGTACTGCGCGCAGCGTTGATCAAACGTTCCATTTCGAAGTTGTACATGACGTTGAGGAAACCCATGCCTTCCTCTCCGACCATATCGCTTTCGTCCACTTCGACGTCATCAAGATAAACTTCGCAGGTGCTGAGCATATGCCAGCCGATTTTATGCAGCGGATTAACCTTAATGCCGGGTTTTTTCGAATCGACCCACCACAGCGTAAAGGCTTTTTTCGGATCTTTTGGCTCCGGATCGCGGGCCAGTACCAGCATATATGGATACTCTTTCGCGCCGGTGATAAAGGTTTTCTGCCCGTTGAGATAGACCTTACCGTTTTTGCGAGTGTAGCTGGTGGTCGCGCTGTTGTTGTCGGAGCCAGCTCCCGGTTCGGTTAATGCCAGCGCATACGCCGGATCGCCCGTTTCCATGGTGCTTTCTGCGGTCTTACGCAGCTGTTCGGCGGATCCAAAACGACGCATACTGTGAATACACTGACCGTTAGTGATCAAAAAAGCGGGTGCGCCGCATTTTGAAACTTCCATCAGCGCCAGCATCTGTGTGACGTAATCCGCCGGGATGCCACCAAACTCTTCCGGAACGCCCAGCATCGAAATACCGTTGTCCGCCAGGGCACGCATAAACTCTTTCGGGTAGGTCGCCGTTTGATCGCAGGTACGGAAATATTCTTCCGGGAAATTGCTGGTAATCAGTTCTCGAATACTGGCAAGTAGCAGTTCTTGTTCTTCAGTTAAAGAAAAGTCCATCATGGTACTCCTTTTAATTGGCGGCGTCGGGTAATACAAAACCCATCGAGGCATCGATAAATAATCTTTCGTCCATCATCTTCAGATTTGGGGAAATAATTGGCGTGAAATCCATCTTGTCCAGGATGTCTTCCTGTAAAGAGACTCCCGGTGCAATTTCGATTAAATGAAGACCATCTGCTTTTAACGTAAATACAGCGCGTTCAGTGATGTAACGCACATCAAGTCCACGTTCGAGAGCAATTTTTCCGCTGAAAGTCACTTCAGGTAATTCGTTGACGAATTTTTTCACCCGACCTTCCTGCACAATATTTAATTTGCCATCGGCAACTTCCGTTTTCAGACTTCCGGCAGTTAACGTGCCGCAGAAAATAATTTTTTTGGAGGTGGCGCTAATATCGATAAAACCGCCGGTACCCATGATTTTGCCATTGAATTTGTGTACGCCGACGTTGCCGTGGCGATCGACTTCGGCAAAACTTAAATAGCACACGTCCAGTCCACCACCGTGATAGAAGTCAAACTGGGAGGTCATATCCAGAATGGCGCGGGTGTTGACGTTGGCGCCGAAAGCAATACCTTGAGAGGTGATGCCGCCAATCGGACCCGTTTCGACTGTCAGAATAAAATCGTCAGCACAGCCTTCTTCGCGCGCGACGAGGCCAATGCCATCGGCAATGCCTACGCCAACGTTGCCGACCGCACCTTTGCGCATTTCAAACAGGGCGCGTCTGGCCACCAGTTTACGCTGATTGAGCGGCAGGGCAGTCTGTTGGCTGTCATCGAGAACAAAATCGCCAGAGATAAAGCGGTTAACCGGCGCGCCACCATACAGTTGCGTTTGGTCGGGGTCGATGACCACAATATCGACCAGATAGCCGGGAATACGCACCGATTTCGGATGCAACGTGGCTTTCTTCACCATCTTTTGCACCTGCATCATAACGATGCCACCGTTATTGTGTACGGCCTGGGCAATCACCAGCGCATCAAGATACATCACTTCATCTTCAAAGGTGGCGTAGCCTTCACTGTCGCAAGTGGTGGCGCGAATAAAGGCGATGTTTGGCGCAATGGCTTTGTAATACAGGTACTCTTTGTTATCAATTTCCACCAATTTGATCAGATCTTCGGTGGTCACTTCATTCAGCTTACCGCCCTGTTGGCGAGGGTCAACAAATGTACCGATGCCGATATCACTAAGGATCCCCGGCTGGTGAGCCGCCGATGCACGCAGGGTTTGGGTTAATACGCCCTGAGGATAGTTATAGGCAGCAATTTTATTTTGTTCAGCCAGATCGGAGATTCGCGGTGATTGTCCCCAGTGTCCGCATAATGCCCATTTGACTAAACCTTCCTGTGCCAGTGGGCTAATTCCCCGGTCGGCACGGTCACCCAAACCTGTAGGACTAATCAACGCTAAATTTCGCGGTGACTGTGAGTTTTTATATTTTTCAGCCAGTGCATTAATTAATGTTGTTGCTTCGAGAATACCCCCTCCAGCACCTAATACACAAAGCGTTGCTTCATCAGGAATATGATTGACTGCATCTGCAGCGGATAATACGGGTACCCGACCATCTATACGATTTGGCCTTGAAAATTTCATGTGAACTCCAGATTATATGCGTGCGACTACCTGTCGCTATATTCGACAATAATATTGTGAGTTATTTAATAACGCTTAATTACCGGCCAGATATCCGTGGTTAGACGAATATCTGGGGTAGGGCATTACTGATATTTATATGGATATATCTGTAATTAAGCCTGATGCAATATTGTCAATACAGTACGCAGGTCGGTGACCGAAATTTGTCCTGGTGCGGAGGCTTTTTTTACTGCCCCAAAGGTTGCCGCTGAACCGAAAACCTCACCAGACAGACGTGAAATCACCCCTGTTTTAGCCATCGACATGGTGATTATCGGGCGATCGGCATAGCGTTCTTGCATTTCCAGCGTGGCACTAAGCAGCGTCAGAACATCCGTTTTATTTTGCGGCATCAAGGCAATCTTCGGAATATCTGCGCCCAGCTCCTGCATTTTACGCAGGCGCTGGACAATCTCTTCCGCGGCTGGTGTCTTATGAAAATCGTGATTGGACATAATCACAAAGACATTTTTCGCGTGCGCATGCTCGACGGTCGCTTTGACCAGTTCGGCACCGGTAAACAGTTCCAGATCGATCATATCCACCAGACTGCTGTCTACCGCCGCGCGGTTAAGTGCAATATAGTGCTCGACAGACAGAGCCTGTTCACCGCCTTCTTTGGCGCTACGGAAGGTGAAAAGCAGTGGTTTGTCAGCCATCACATCGCGGATGGTGCGCGCAGCTTCCAACACCGCCTCAATGGAAGAGACATCGGCGAAATGGTCTACGCGCCATTCCAGAATGTCGAAATCCGCTTCGCGATAGGCCAGCGCTTCGCTTTTTACCGTTGCGATGTCTTTACCCATCAGCGAGACAATGATCTTCGGCGCACCCTCGCCAATAACGAGGTTTTTTACGGTTACGGTTTTCATTGATTACCCTTTAACTATTGTACAAATGCTTGCCCGTCAGGCGGCAAAACCCATAACCTGTTTCACATACTCCAGTGGGAAATCTTTCCCGGTCCAGAGCTTGAACTGTTCAGCCCCTTGCCACAACAACATGCCGTAACCATCAATTGTTTTGCAACCAGCACTTTGTGCCTGCTGCAATAATTTGGTCATATGCGGGTTGTAGACGCATTCGGTTACCAGCAGTTCCGGACGCAGCAGGGACGCGTCGGTCACGAGAGACTCATTTTCCAGCGGCTTCATGCCGACTTTAGTGCCGTTGGTCAAAATATCTGCGCTGGCAAGTGCGTCAGCAAAAGCCTGGCGATCGGCGAGATCGATAACGGTGACCACGCAGTCGGTGTTTTCATTGACGCGTTTGGCAAACTCCTGCGCTTTGGCAAAAAACTCATCCTGGCGGTTAAAGAGTTTAATTTCTTTGATGCCTTCAATCGCTGCCTGTGCACCAATGGCCGTCGACGCACCGCCTGCGCCCAACAGTACCATGGTTTTACCTTTGATATCGAAACCACTTTCCTTAATTGCACGAATATGGCCCGTGCCATCGGTATTGTAACCACGCAGGTAACCATCATCATTGACGATAGTGTTAATTGCGCCGACCAGCTTGGCTGCAGGCGTTAATTCATCAACATACTCACATGCCAGCTGCTTGTTGGGCATTGAGACCCCGGTACCCCGCATCTTTAAGGCCTTCAGCCCGGCAATGGCATTAGCAAACGTTGAGTTATCAACTTCAAATGCCATGTAAGTGAATGGCAATCCCGCTTTTTCTAATGCCTTATTTTGCATTTCAGGCGACAGACTGTGTCTGATAGGGTAGGCCATCAAACCAATCAGTTCATATTTTGCAGTTACGTCCATTTAATACTCCTTCTAAACAATTTATTGAAAATAACGCTCGCCCAACCGCACATCATTTTTGGGGATATCAAATACGCGGTAGTAACGAATAAAGACGATGATGGCGGTGACAAAAGCCAACAGAGCAAATGCAAGGTCCAGCAAAATAATGTATTGCAGACCAATGTTAGAGAGGTATCCGGTGATTAATGGGATAATAAAGTTGGCTACGCCACCCATCATCATATAAATACTGGTGACTTTGGCTTTGCTCTTGGGAAAGAACTCTGACATCACCGAGACACCGAGCTGTAAAATACCGCCAGCGGCAGAGAATCCAATGAGAAATGAACCGGCGTTACATACCAGCGGAGATGGGTATAAATAGATCACGGCTGCGGTGATGGTTGCCAGTCCGGCGTTAAATACGTTTGCCCAAATAGGTCGTACCCATTTTTTCAACAGTGCGGCAAAGATAAATACGCAGACCAACGAACCCATACTGTAGTAAGAGATTGTTTTCAATGCGTCGGATTCTGCCATGCCAGCAAAGGCCATCGCATATTTCGGCATCCAGACCACGATGACGTAAAAAGTCGAAAAGGCAGCAACACCAAACATGACGGATGCCACACCTTCCAGCCAGACCAACGGTTTACTGTTCATCTGTGGCAGATCTTTCGCGATGCCGGCATCCACCATCTGGCTGGGGAAACGACTTTTTAGCAGCATCAGGGTAATGACTACAAACAACGCTCCCGGGATAATGACCGCATAACCGTACCAGATATGGTTGAGCAGCATGGTGCTGACGACGATGGGGTAGATCATCTGCCCAAACGAGACCATAGCTTTCACCAGGATAACGGCTGAGCCAGAGGCTTTAGGGAAGCATTCCATTAACGCCGGGTACCCACCGGTATCCAGTGCCGAGTTTGCCACGCCAACGCAAACGGCCAGAATAAAGGCAATCATCAGATTAGGGCTGGCGGGAATACCGAAGAAGAACAGTATATAAAGAATAGCCCCTAACAGAATGATAGCCCGACGACCAAATTTATCTGAGAGCACACCAAAGAATAAGATGCTCACCAGTCGCCCCAGACCAATGCCTGAAATCAAATAGGCAATTCCTGCATTATCTGTGGAAAACTTTTCTGCAAGAGAGGTCATATTTTGCGCCAGTGTAATGACGCTAATGCCGTGTAGGAAATAACTTAAATAAATACAGGTTATCGCCAAAAGAAATGGCGTATTAAAGGTCTTGCTTTGAGACATTTTCACAACTCCTTGCGGATTTTAAAATTGTTCTGTGCTCGTCGATATTGTTTAAATTGCGGCGACCTTGTAATTAATATACCGGGCGGAAGCCACAGAACCTACATAGCATGGCGTTTAAGTTACCAGGTATATTGCATAACGCACTGTGAAATTGAACTCTGCCAGCCGGTGTTTTGCTTATGTTTTAAAATAAATGCCAATTATTTTGCAGAAGGGGGGAACAATATTGCATCCACGCTATTCTACGGCTTGTATCATTTTTAGCTGATGCTTTGACGCGATGTGGCTGCGATAACCAATAAATAACGCCAACAGGAACCCAACAGCAGCTATGCCAGTATCAAGCCACATGATGTGAGCAATACTGGTTTCTGAGAGTTTTGCTGTTATCAATGGAATAGTGAAGGTCGCAATGCTGCCCGCACTGTAGTAAATACCGGTCGCTTTACCCTTCGCATGCGGAAAGCGTGCGGCCATGAGCGTTAAACCGATTTGCACAACGCCCCCAGCGGAAGAAAAACCGATGACAAATGCAAAGATAATGACCACGTAGGGTGTCGGATGCAGACAAACCATCAACAGTGCGACAAATGAGATAAACGTATACAGCATCAGCATCGATGTCGCGCGTTCTGCTTTTCGCGCCAGCGGGGCGGTGATCAGCACGCACAGTAGAGAGCCGCAGGTATAAATGCTTAACAGTTTGATAGATAACGTATAGGACATTCCTGCGACAAACTGTCCGTATTGCGCCAGCCACTGGCTTACCAGGTAAAATGTTGCCATTGCGATGTAGCCGTACAGGGTGTAACTGGCAAGGTCGAGCAGGGAGCAACGATGTTCAGGTTGTGCGGTTTCTCGTTCTGCAGGTTGTGCCCGGATGACGATATGAGGCCCGGGGTGTGGAGGAAACCGACAGCGAAACAAAAACACGCCGTTGAGTATCATAACGGCAGCCGCCAGCAGGAAGGACCAGCCAAACCAAAGTTCGGCCCACACCAGCAGGCTGATGATCATTGGCAGCAGGAACTGACCGCTGGAGACGAAGGCTTTTATCAAAATATTGGCCGTGCTGGGGGAACGGGGGAATGCCTCCATCAGGCTGGGATAGGTTCCGGCATCGAGAAAACTGTTTGCCATTCCTGCTAAAAAACCAAAAGCATAGGCAAGAAAAATACTGTGAGTATTGATGATGCCAATAAAGAAAATCAGGTAGCAGGTCATACCAAGGATAATAAATGGTCTGCGACCGTAGCGATCGGAAAGCATCCCTGCCACTAATAAAACGCTTAAGCGGCCGATGCCGAGTGAGGAAATAACAATCGAGACGCCCGCAGCATTGGTTTGCCACTGTTGTTCCAGCGAAGACATATTGAGGCTCATCAGAATGACCCCCATGCCGTGCACCAGGTAATTTAGGTACAGCCCTATCGCAGTGGAGAAATAGGTGTTTTTCATAATGAGTTACTCAGCGAAGAGGCTAAATAGGTATGGCGTTGCAATCTCTTAACACATACGCTCGAGATCGTGAGCATAGAGTTCAACAGCAGCCGACTGATAGATTTTCCAGTCGAGAAAACCATCGTGGTGATAAACCGCCTGAAAAGCGTTCAGATCGGGGAAAAAACGCATGGTGTTATTACCGATACGATTATTTATTTTGTCGATAATTGCATTAATTCTTAACTTCCTCCTTGCTTTCATTTCTGAACAAATGCGGATGATGTCTTCTGGAATTTCTCTTTCACCCTTTTCCCATTGCTGCCAGGCGGCAACATTGTTATCGCGCGCGATATACCTGGCGCTTTCTTCCACCGTCATAGCAAAAATATGGCGGATCGCCTGTAGTTCTAATGCGTTCATTATTTGGTCACTTCATAAAAGACGGTGGAATAGTAATAACATTGCTGTGGATATTTCTGCTTGAAGAGAGTCACAGTATTTTGTGCAATATTATTTGTTCCTTGACGGGGAAGATAATGTGTTGGTGCGTTAAGGTTGGTGGAGTGGCGCGCGAAGGACAAAAAAAAGCCCATCGTGGGAGATGGGCAAAGACTACACACAGCAATTCGTTGTTTCACTCAGGGGATTTCCATGCTTATAAATCAATATGTTGATCTAAAGCCATGAGCTAATAGTAGGCATAGTGATTTTTTACGTCGATCAGATTCATCTCAATAGTTTAAAAACTGTAAAGAATTTGCGACACAAATGATTATTTAAAGAAGGGCGAGGTTGGGTCTAATCACGCAAGAGGGAGGATTGATTAGTATTGTTAAACAATCAGGCGGCGCTGCCGCCTGATGTTGGATTACTTATTGCGTTCGATTTCAGCAATTTCTTCGAGGATTTCATCCGGATTGGTACCTGGCGCAGGGGCTTCGTTTACCCAGGCGGAGAACAGACGCCAGGAAACGGCCAGCACTACTGGACCGATAAACAGACCAATCATGCCGAAGGCAATCAGTCCGCCGATGACCCCGGAGAGAATCAGGATCAGTGGCAAATCGGCACCCATACGAATCAGCATCGGTCGAATAACGTTATCCAGCGTTCCGACTACGCCGCTCCAGACCAGCAGAAGCGTGCCCCAGGTTGAATCACCCGTCCAGTACAGCCAGATAATGGCCGGAATCAGCACCGGCAACGGCCCCAGTTGCACCAGACAAGACAGGATCATCAATACCGCCAGCAGCGTGGCGTAAGGCACGCCGGTTACCGCCAGACCAATTCCCCCGAGCACTGCCTGCACCAGAGCGGTGACCACAACGCCCAATGCGACGGCGCGAATGGCTTGCGCGGCCAGCAGAATGGCAGCATCGCCACGTTTTGAGGCAAGACGGCAAGCGAAGTGACGAATACCTAATGCGACCTGTTCACCGCGCCAGTACAACAGGGCGCTGAACAGCAGCATCAGACCACAGTGCATCATAAAGCGGCCGATATGCGCGGCCTGACCGACAAACCAGGTGGTGGTGGTACCGATATAAGGACGAACCTTGGCCATAATGGCCGAACCGCCCATATCCAGTAAACTGTGCCATGCGCCATACATTTTGGCACCCACCAGTGGAATGCTGTTCAACCAAGCCAGATCCGGTAGCGTCATATCACCTGCGGTTACGGCATGGATCAGCGGCCCGCTGCCATCGACGATACTGTTAACCAGCAGCGCGATAGGGATGATGAACAACAGCACTAACAACAGTGTCATCACCAGTACGGCAAGTGAACGACGTCCCCAGAGCAATTTTTGTAAGCGTAGCAGGATAGGCCAGGTCGCAATGACAATCGTACCTGCCCAGGCAAAACCGAGGATAAAGGGCTGAACAATCCAGAGACAGGCCACAATCAGGATGGCTAAAAACAGCACCGATAGCAGCACTTGTGCAATATCCCTGGGCTGACGGAAATTTACCATAAATACTTTTCACCTTTGTCTTTGCGCCAGAACGTTGACGCGACGTGAACACGTTAATCACACTCTATAATGATGAGCAATTTCAGCGGTTTTGAACAGGCGGATTCTGCCTGTAAATCTGCTGAGCGTATTAGAAAAAAATGTGATACAACAAACAATGCAACACGCAAACGATTAAATTCACAACACAGACCGCAGGAAAGGGTCACTATAATGATTCCACAAATTTCTCAGGCGCCAGGTGTCGTTCAACTGGTGCTCAATTTTTTGCAGGCGCTGGAGCAGCAAGGATTCACGGGTGATACGGCAACGAGCTATGCCGATCGTCTGACAATGTCGACGGATAACAGTATTTATCAGCTGCTTCCTGATGCTGTCGTTTTCCCTCGTTCAACCGCAGATGTGGCGCTAATCGCCCGTCTGGCGGCAGAACCGCTATTCTCGTCGTTGATTTTTACCCCGCGCGGCGGCGGCACCGGGACCAACGGCCAGGCGCTGAACCAGGGCATTATTGTTGATATGTCCCGCTATATGGGCCGCATTATTGAAATCAACCCGCAAGAAGGTTGGGTGCGGGTAGAAGCCGGGGTGATAAAAGACCAGCTCAACCAGTTTCTGAAGCCATACGGCTATTTCTTTGCCCCGGAGTTATCCACCAGTAACCGGGCAACGCTCGGCGGGATGATCAACACCGATGCGTCCGGGCAAGGATCGTTGGTTTACGGTAAAACTTCCGATCATGTGTTGGGCATCCGTGCGGTGCTGATGGGCGGTGATATTCTGGATACCCAGCCCATGCCGGTCGAGCTTGCCGAAATGCTGGGTAAAAGCAATACCACGATTGGCCGTATCTATAAGACCGTTTATGAGCGTTGTCGTGATAACCGACAGCTGATCATGGATAAATTCCCGAAACTTAATCGCTTCCTGACGGGTTACGATCTGCGGCACGTCTTTAACGATGAGATGACCGAATTTGATTTAACCCGCATTCTTACCGGCTCTGAAGGTACGCTGGCGTTTATCACCGAAGCCCGCCTTGATATCACGCCACTGCCCAAAGTCAGACAGTTGGTTAACGTTAAGTACGATTCGTTTGATTCGGCGTTGCGTAACGCGCCGGTGATGGTGGAAGCGCGCGCATTGTCGGTAGAAACCGTCGACTCCAAAGTACTCAATCTGGCGCGTGAAGACATCGTCTGGCACTCGGTAAGCGAACTGATTACCGATGTAGCGGATAAAGAGATGCTGGGCCTGAATATTGTCGAGTTTGCCGGTGACGACGAAACCTTGATTAATTCGCAAGTCAGCGCACTCTGCGAACGCCTGGATGGGTTAATCGCTCGCCAGGAAGCGGGCGTCATTGGCTGGCAGCTATGTACCGAACTGGCGGGCGTCGAACGAATTTACGCCATGCGCAAAAAGGCTGTCGGTCTGCTGGGCAATGCAAAAGGTTCCGCGAAGCCCATTCCGTTCGCCGAGGATACCTGCGTTCCTCCGGAGCATCTGGCTGACTATATTGCCGAGTTTCGCGCGCTGCTCGACAGCCATGGTCTGAGTTACGGCATGTTCGGCCACGTGGATGCTGGCGTGCTGCACGTCAGGCCGGCTTTGGATATGTGCGACCCGCAGCAGGAAGTGCTGATGAAACGCATTTCTGATGATGTCGTCGCGCTGACGGCAAAATATGGCGGTCTGTTGTGGGGTGAGCACGGGAAAGGTTTCCGTGCGGAATACAGTCCGGCGTTTTTCGGTGATGAATTGTATCGTGAACTGCGCAAAGTGAAATCGGTGTTTGATCCGCAAAACCGGCTCAACCCAGGCAAAATCTGTCCACCGGAAGACGTTGATGCACCGATGATGAAAGTGGACGCGGTGAAACGCGGAACGTATGACCGTCAAATCCCGCTGGCCGTACGCCAGGAGTGGCGTGGGGCGATGGAGTGTAATGGCAACGGGTTATGCTTTAACTTCGATGCGAAAAGCCCCATGTGTCCGTCGATGAAAATCAGCCTTAACCGTATCCATTCTCCGAAAGGGCGAGCTACGCTGGTACGTGAATGGCTGCGTCTGTTGGCCGATCGCGGGATCGATCCTGTGCAACTGGAAAAAGAGCTACCGGAGAAACGCGCCAGTTTACGCACGCTGATTACCCGTACCCGCAACAGCTGGCATGCACGCAAGGGCGAATACGATTTCTCGCACGAAGTAAAAGAGGCGATGTCAGGGTGCCTGGCGTGTAAAGCCTGTTCCACACAGTGTCCGATTAAAATTGATGTGCCGGAGTTCCGCTCACGCTTCCTGCAGCTGTACCACACGCGTTATCTGCGCCCGTTGCGCGATCATATGGTGGCGACCGTTGAGAGCTATGCACCGCTAATGGCGCGGGCGCCTAAAACGTTTAACTTCTTCATCAATCAGCCGCTGGTGCGAAATCTGGCTAAAAAGCACATTGGAATGGTTGATTTACCGCTATTGTCTGCGCCGTCGCTGCAACGCCAACTGGTGGGGCATCGTTCTGCCAACATGACGCTTGAACAGCTCGAATTACTCAGCCTCGAGCAAAAAGCCCGCACGGTGCTGGTGGTACAGGATCCGTTCACCAGCTATTACGATGCGCAGGTGGTGGCTGATTTTATACGTCTGGTAGAAAAACTGGGTATGCAGCCGGTACTGCTGCCGTTTTCGCCAAACGGCAAGGCGCAGCACATTAAAGGCTTTTTAAACCGTTTTGCCAAAACGGCGAAAAAGACATCCGAGTTTCTTAACCGGGTAGCGAAGCTGAATATTCCGATGGTGGGTGTTGATCCGGCGCTGGTGCTTTGTTATCGCGATGAATACAAGCTGGTGCTGGGAGAACAGCGGGGTGATTTCCATGTGCTGCTGGCCAACGAATGGTTATCAAAAGCTGTGGAAACACAGCAGTCAGTCGCTGTTGGCGGTGAACCGTGGTACTTCTTTGGCCACTGTACCGAAGTGACGGCTTTACCGGGCGCGCCTGCACAATGGGCGGCTATTTTTGCTCGCTTTGGCGCAAAGCTGGAGAACGTCAGCGTGGGGTGCTGTGGTATGGCTGGCACTTACGGTCACGAAGTGAAGAATCACCAAAACTCATTGGGTATCTATGAGTTATCATGGCACCAGGCAATGCAACGATTGCCACGTAACCGTTGTCTGGCTACAGGGTACTCCTGTCGCAGCCAGGTTAAACGCGTTGAAGGTACGGGCGTTCGCCACCCATTACAGGCACTGCTGGAGATTATAGGATGATCTGGAAACGTGAAGTCACACTCGAGGCGCTCAATGCCATGGGTGAAGGAAATATGGTTGGGTTGCTCGATATTCGTTTTGTGCACATTGGCGACGATACGCTGGAAGCTACGATGCCGGTGGACCATCGCACCAAACAACCCTTTGGGTTGTTACACGGCGGCGCATCCGTGGTGCTGGCGGAAAGCATTGGTTCGGTAGCTGGCTACTTGTGTACTCAGGGTGAGCAGAAAGTGGTGGGCCTGGAGATCAACGCCAACCATATCCGTTCTGCACGGGAAGGGCTCGTCAGGGGCGCATGTCGCGCGTTACATACAGGTTCTCGTCACCAGGTGTGGCAAATAGAAATCTTCGATGAGCAGGGTCGATTGTGCTGCACGTCGCGTCTGACGACCGCAATTTTGTGATGCATATTGCTTTTGGTCATTATCTGCACAGGGAATGGTGTTATACTGTGCAGGTTTTGAACACAAGCGAGGATGATATGTCTACCCAATTAGACCCTGCCCAACTGGCAATAGAATTTTTACGTCGTGATAAAACCGATCTTTCACCGGCTCAGTACCTGAAAAGGCTGAAACAGCTTGAGCTGGAGTTTGCAGATCTGTTGGCGCTCTCTTCCACTGAACTGAAAGAAGAGATCTATTTTGCCTGGCGCATGGGCGTTCATTGATTCCGGTATGCTTATCGTAACGAAACCCCGACACGCGTTCGGGGTTATTTTTTGCCTTAAATCTTCATTACCACTTCATCTCGCCGCTGTTAACTTTTGCACTTAGTTCCAGCGAGCTTACGTCTGCAAGGCCTGGCCATGCTGCCGTCATGGTTTTAATCACATAACCCGATCCTTTTTTCGCCCCTAGCGCCTGCTCAAACGACTGCAAATAGTCCTGGGTGAAGCGAATAGCTTTATCACCGGTTGGGCGGTCGCCAATGTAATGACCCGGTACCACCTGAGTGGGCTGTAAGCTCTGCATTTCGCTCAGTACGCTACGCCATGCACTACGTTGTTGTTCAGACTGTGTATCCGCCGTCCAGACGTGAATACCTGAAGCCACGCCTGTGCCGCCAATAATGGCTCGATTCGCCGGGATCCAGATATACGCTGCATAATCGTTGGTGTGACGCAGTTCCAGCGTTTCGCCATCAACCGTGAACTGCGTTTGCGTAGTTGCCTGCGGAACGGTAAGCGATGTTGGCGCGCCGTCCTTCATTTGCGGGCCCCAGAACTGCAGCTTGGCCTCTTTGGTGGCGCGGATATGGTCTACCACCTGCGGCGTTGCCAGGACTTTTACCTGTGGGAAGGCCTTAACGATGGGCTCCAGACCAAAATAGAAATCTGGATCGCCGGAGGTGATCACAATAGCCTTCAGCGTTTTACCGCTGGCGCGAATCATTTGCACCAGTTGTTCACCATCTTTGGTACTGAACTGGGCGTCAAACAAAATCGCCTCTTTTGGGCCAGACACCAGCGTCGAAGAAACCGGGAAAATAGCCTTATCCTGTGGATTATAGACGTCCAGCTGTAGCGGCGCGGCGAAAGCTGAAGACGCAAACAGAGGTAACAGCAGGGCCAGAGTTTTAACTTTCATGATAGGTAACCTTGTGCAGGAAATTGTCTTTTGATAGTTCCCGTATTTTAAGGATATTCGGATCTGTTAGAATTCCCTCATTAGGACATGCTGAGTTTCATAAAACGATCGGATGGGAACAATGGACAGAGTGATGGCGGCAACGGTATTCAACCATATCTGTGATTTGGGTAGCCTGAGCGCAGCCGCGCGTGCGTTGGGGCTTTCCCGTCCGATGGTCAGTCGTTATCTCGACGAGATGGAAAAATGGGCAGGCGTAAGGCTTATCCATCGCTCATCGCGTCGCTTGACGATCACGCCAGCGGGTGAAGATGCATTAGTGAAAACACGTTCTCTTGCGCAACTTTCGCTGGATATTGGTGCCGCCAGTGCCGCGCAAATTCCCTCCGGCACGCTACGTGTAGCCTGCGCTCATTTTACCGCGATGCATATTCTTGCTCCGGTTCTGCCGACGTTTATGGCGCAATATCCGCAATTACGTATTGAGGTGGAGATCAATAATCAACCGGTAAGCCTTGTGGGGGAACGCATCGATGTGGCGATCCGCATAACGGATAATCCAGAGCCAGGGACTATTGCCCGTCGGTTGGGCGACTGTAAATCGGTGCTTTGCGCGTCTGCAGATTATCTGCATCAACATGGCACGCCTGAGACAATCGACGATCTCACACGGCACAATTGCCTGTACTACAGCGGTTTTGCCGGAAAATCCTGGCACTTTTTGGATCCTCAGGGGCAGCCTGTCTCCGTTGCAATCAAAGGGAATTTGAGTGCAGGGATCTCTTCGCTGCTCTGCGAGTCGGCAGTGGCCGGAATGGGGATCGCGTTGGTGCCAGAGCTGGAGGCGCAGGAAGGGCTAGCGCAGGGAAAGCTAATTCGATTACTGCCAGAACTTCAACCTAAGTGCCTGCCGATTTATGGTTTATACCTTTCACGTGAGCATCAACCCGCAGGGCTACGCCTGCTGCTGGACACGCTCAGTGAGGCACAGCGTTAAATATGTGATTGAACGCGTTTATAAAAGAGTCAAACCGCAATTAGTGTTAAAAAAAACTAATCGGTGTATGAGATTCTTCTTATCGCCCCTTCAAGAGCTAAGCCAATATGAGTGCCGGAGATAAGCGCCGGATGGGGCCGGAACCCTTAAGCCTGCCAACAAGCAGACTTAAGGGTTTTTTGTTGTTTGTTTATTATTTGAATTGTTTTTCCCTACCTTCATCCCCACCTATCCCTTAAATAGACATTTTCTATACATCTTTTGTCATTTGACCTGACTGAACGATTGGATTTTCATAATCCATTATTAATCAATGCATTGAACAAAATAATCCATCCCTGTAAACCCTCGCAGCAGGGTCTATGCTTAGTAAAAGTAGTCAAAAAGGGCGATTAACCCGAATGCCCCTGCTGTTGAGGGGTTGAAGTGATAATCATTATCACTAACATGGTGTTATAGCTTAAAAGCTAGTGACTCGAGGTAACTCTATGGAATTGCATTCAGGAACATTTAACCCGGACGATTTTGCCTGGCGTGGGCTGACGTTAACGCCAGCGGCTGCGGCGCATATCCGTGAACTGGTGGCAAAGCAACCTGACATGTTGGGTGTGCGTTTAGGCGTGAAGCAAACAGGGTGCGCGGGATTCGGTTACGTGCTGGATACCGTCCGCCAACCCGAAAAAGACGATCTGCTGTTTGAAACGGAGGGCGCCAGACTTTATGTGCCGTTGCAGGCGATGCCGTTCATTGACGGCACAGAAGTCGATTTCGTTCGCGAAGGATTAAACCAGTTATTTAAATTTCATAACCCGAAAGCCCAGAACGAATGCGGCTGTGGCGAAAGTTTTGGGGTATAGGCGGTACTATGTCTCGTAATACTGAAGCAACTGACGATGTCAACACCTGGGCTGGCGGGCACCTTAATTACAAAGAGGGCTTCTTCACCCAACTGCAAACCGATGAGCTGGCAAAAGGGATCAATGAAGATGTCGTGCGCGCGATTTCGGCAAAACGAAATGAACCCGACTGGATGCTGGAATTTCGCCTGAATGCCTTTAAAGCGTGGCTGACCATGGAAGAACCACACTGGCTTAAAGCGCATTACGACAAACTGAATTATCAGGAGTACAGCTATTACTCCGCACCTTCCTGCGGCAACTGCGATGAAACCTGTGCGTCTGAACCGGGAGCGGTACAGCAAACGGGCGCGAATGCATTTTTAAGCAAAGAGGTTGAGGACGCATTCGAACAGCTTGGCGTGCCGGTACGTGAAGGCAAAGAAGTTGCGGTTGATGCCATTTTCGACTCGGTATCGGTAGCGACCACCTATCGCGACAAACTGGCGGAACAGGGCATTATTTTCTGTTCGTTCGGTGAGGCCATTCACGATCATCCTGAGCTGGTAAAACAGTACCTGGGCACGGTTGTCCCCGGCAATGACAATTTCTTTGCCGCGCTGAATGCGGCGGTGGCATCTGACGGCACGTTTATTTATGTACCGAAAGGCGTACGTTGCCCAATGGAGCTGTCGACCTATTTCCGTATCAATGCGGAAAAAACCGGGCAGTTTGAACGCACCATTCTGGTTGCGGATGAGGGCAGCTACGTCAGCTATATCGAAGGCTGTTCAGCCCCGGTGCGCGACAGTTACCAACTGCACGCGGCGGTGGTGGAAGTCATCATCCACAAAGATGCCGAAGTGAAATACTCCACGGTGCAAAACTGGTTTCCCGGCGATGGCAATACGGGCGGTATTTTGAATTTCGTCACCAAGCGCGCACTCTGCGAAGGTGAAAACAGCAAAATGTCGTGGACGCAGTCGGAAACCGGCTCGGCCATTACCTGGAAATACCCAAGCTGCATTTTGCGTGGCGACAACTCGATCGGCGAATTCTACTCCGTCGCGCTGACCAGTGGACATCAGCAGGCCGATACCGGCACCAAAATGATCCACATTGGCAAAAACACCAAATCGACCATTATCTCGAAAGGGATCTCCGCCGGACACAGCCAGAACAGTTATCGCGGCTTAGTGAAAATCATGCCGACCGCTACTAACGCCCGCAACTATACCCAATGCGACTCGATGTTGATCGGTGCGGATTGTGGGGCACACACCTTCCCGTATGTGGAGTGTCGTAACAATAGCGCCCAGCTTGAACATGAAGCCACCACGTCGCGTATTGGTGAAGACCAGTTGTTTTACTGCCTGCAGCGCGGCATCAGTGAAGAGGATGCCATTTCGATGATCGTGAATGGTTTCTGTAAAGACGTGTTCTCTGAACTGCCGCTGGAGTTTGCCGTGGAAGCGCAAAAACTTCTCGCCATAAGTCTTGAGCACAGCGTCGGTTAAATTTTAAGGAAAGCACATGTTAAGCATCAAAGATTTACAGGTCAGTGTGGAAGATAAGGCGATCTTGCGTGGGTTGAGCCTTGAGGTTCGCCCCGGAGAGGTTCACGCCATTATGGGACCAAACGGTTCGGGGAAAAGTACGCTTTCTGCAACTCTCGCTGGGCGGGAAGACTACGACGTCACTGGCGGGACGGTAGAGTTCAACGGCAAAGATTTACTGGAACTGTCGCCGGAAGACCGGGCCGGTGAAGGGATCTTCATGGCATTCCAGTATCCGGTGGAAATCCCTGGCGTCAGTAACCAGTTTTTCCTGCAAACGGCGCTGAATGCGGTGCGAAGTTACCGTGGCGAAGAGTCGCTGGATCGATTCGACTTCCAGGATCTGATGGAAGAGAAAATAGCGCTGCTGAAGATGCCGGAAGATTTGCTCACGCGCTCGGTAAACGTCGGTTTCTCCGGCGGTGAGAAAAAACGTAATGACATTCTGCAAATGGCCGTGCTGGAGCCTCAGTTGTGCATTCTTGATGAGTCAGACTCCGGGCTGGATATTGATGCGCTGAAAATCGTTGCGGATGGCGTGAACTCGCTGCGTGACGGGAAACGCTCATTCATTATCGTCACTCACTATCAGCGCATCCTGGACTATATCAAACCCGATTTTGTTCACGTTCTCTACCAGGGGCGAATTGTGAAGTCCGGTGATTTTACGCTGGTCAAACAACTGGAGGAGCAAGGTTATGGCTGGCTTAGCGAACAGCAGTAACGTGCTGCAACAGTGGCACCATCTGTTTGAGACGCAAGGGGAGACACGCTCACACCATGCGCAGCAGCACTTGCAACAGATGCTGCGTCTGGGGCTGCCAACGCGGAAGCATGAGGACTGGAAATACACGCCGCTGGAGGGATTAACCAACAGCCAGTTTGTCAGTCATGTCGCTGAGATAACGTCAGCCCAATGTGCAGCGTTGTCGCCGACAATTGATGCTGTACGACTGGTGTTTGTTGACGGGCAATTCTCTCCGACGCTCAGCGACAGCACAGACGGTAGCGGTTTTGACATTACCATTGACGATGCGCGCCAGGCGCTGCCAGCAGCTATCCAACCGGAAGTGTTTTTGCACCTTACCGAAAGCCTGTCCCGTAGCGTAACGCACATTCAGGTGAAGCGTAACCAACGCCCCGCGAAACCGCTGCTGCTGCTGCACATAACCCAGGGGCTGGCGGGCGATGAGGTGAATACGGCGCACTATCGCCACCATCTGGAGCTAGCGGAAGGCGCAGAAGCCACCGTTATTGAACACTATGCCAGCCTCAGCGAGCGTCGCCATTTCACCGGCGCACGCTTAACGATGAACGTCGAGGCAAACGCCCATTTGCGCCATATCAAACTGGCGTTCGAAAATCCGTTTAGTCACCACTTCGCGCATAATGACATTCAATTGGGCGCGGATGCTACTGCCGTTAGCCACAGCTTCTTGCTTGGTGATGCGGTATTGCGCCATAACACCAGTACGCAGCTTAACGGTGAAAACACCACGCTTCGGCTGAACAGTCTGGCGATGCCGGTGAAAAATGAAGTCTGTGATACACGGACCTGGCTTGAGCACAATAAAGGGTATTGCAACAGTCGCCAGCTGCATAAAACGATTGTCAGCGATAAGGGACGAGCGGTCTTCAATGGTCTGATCAACGTCGCCCAGCACGCCATCAAAACCGACGGTCAGATGACCAACAATAATTTGTTGCTCGGAAAGCTGGCGGAGGTGGATACCAAGCCACAGCTCGAAATTTACGCCGACGATGTGAAATGCAGCCACGGGGCGACGGTAGGACGGATCGACGACGAGCAGATGTTCTATCTGCGTTCGCGAGGGATCGGCCAGCAGGATGCTCAACACATGATTCTCTATGCGTTTGCCGCTGAGCTGACGGAAGCCCTGGGCGATGAAACGCTGAAACAACAGGTACTGGCGCGGATCGCCCAACGCTTGCCGGGAGGCGCAGCATGACATTTCCCATTGAAAAAGTACGGGCTGACTTTCCGGTCCTGACGCGTGAAGTGAACGGTTTACCGTTGGCGTATCTGGACAGCGCTGCCAGCGCGCAAAAACCCAATCAGGTGATTGATGCCGAGGCCGAGTTTTATCGTCACGGCTATGCGGCGGTCCACCGCGGTATTCATACGCTGAGCGCCCAGGCCACGGAAAAAATGGAAAATGTGCGCAAGCTTGCCTCGTTGTTTATTAACGCCCGCTCAGCGGAAGAGCTGGTGTTTGTTCGTGGTACGACGGAAGGCATCAATCTGGTGGCGAACAGCTGGGGCAGCAGCAATGTGCGAGCGGGCGATAACATTATCATCAGCGAAATGGAGCACCACGCCAATATTGTGCCCTGGCAGATGCTGTGTGCCCGCGTAGGGGCAGAGCTGCGCGTTATTCCGCTCAATGCCGATGGTACGTTGCAGCTGGAGACGCTGCCGACGCTGTTTGACGATCGTACGCAACTGCTGGCGATTACCCACGTTTCTAACGTGTTGGGTACCGAGAACCCGTTATCGGAAATGATTGAGCTGGCGCATCAATACGGCGCAAAAGTGTTGGTGGATGGCGCACAGGCGGTGATGCATCATCAGGTGGATGTCCAGGCACTGGATTGCGATTTTTATGTTTTCTCCGGGCATAAACTTTATGGACCAACCGGTATTGGCGTTCTGTATGCCAGAGAGTCGCTGTTGCAGGAGTGCCACCCTGGGAAGGCGGTGGTTCAATGATTGCGACGGTGAGTTTGAGTCAGGGAACAACGTGGGCTAAAGCCCCCTGGCGTTTTGAAGCCGGAACGCCAAATACCGGAGGTATTATCGGACTCGGCGCGGCTATTGAGTATGTTTCAGCACTGGGGCTTACTGAAATCAGCGAATATGAACAGTTCATGATGCGCTATGCGTTGGAGCAGCTGGCGGATGTGCCGGATTTGACACTCTACGGACCGGATAACCGCCTGGGTGTGATTGCATTTAACCTAGGTAAACATCACGCCTTTGACGTCGGCAGTTTTCTTGATAACTATGGAATAGCCGTGCGGACGGGGCATCACTGCGCTATGCCGCTGATGGCCTACTATAACGTTCCTGCTATGTGTCGGGCGTCGATTGCAATGTACAACACCCATGAAGAAGTGGATCGCCTGGTAACGGGCCTCAAGCGTATTCATCATTTACTGGGCTAACAGGGAGGCGTTATGGCTGCGCTACCGGATAAAGAAAAGTTGTTGCGTAATTTTCTGCGTTGCGCTAATTGGGAAGAGAAATACCTGTACATTATTGAACTGGGTCAGCGTTTGCCGGAATTAAACGACGACTTACGCTGCCCGGAAAATAGCATCCAGGGATGTCAAAGTCAGGTATGGATTGTTATGAACCAGAATGGCGAAGGGATTATTGAATTACAGGGCGACAGTGATGCGGCAATTGTGAAAGGACTTATTGCCGTGGTATTCATTTTGTATGATCGCATGACGGCCCAGGATATTGTGAATTTTGATGTGCGTCCGTGGTTTGAAAAAATGGCGCTCGCACAGCACCTCACACCGTCTCGTTCACAAGGGCTGGAGGCGATGATTCGGGCTATTCGCGCCAAAGCCGCAACTCTTAGCTAAACTGATAAAACACGTTAACTTTCAGACCGACTTGAAAGCGTTCGTGTAAGGCAACGCAGTGACTCTTAAGCCGGATTGGGCGCTCGCCGCCGTCCGGCAAGAACGCCAGGGGGGTGAGTGAGTATGAAACGCGCGTCTGTTATTACGTTAATGCTAATCGGCGCTTACAGCGCTATTCAGGCCGCATGGGCGGTCGATTATCCTTTGCCCCAGGCGAACAGCCGCCTTGTTGGGCAAAACCAAACCTACACCGTGCAGGAAGGCGATAAAAACCTACAGGCGATAGCCCGTAAGTTTGATACCGCTGCCATGCTGATCCTTGAAGCCAACAACACTATTGCCCCCGTACCTAAACCCGGAACCCTGATTACTATTCCCTCACAATTACTGCTGCCGGATGCTCCACGCGAAGGCATTATTGTGAATCTGGCGGAACTGCGTCTGTATTACTTCCCGCCGGGAGAGAATATTGTTCAGGTATTCCCAATTGGTATCGGTTTGCAGGGGCTGGAAACGCCGGTAATGGAAACCCGGGTTGGGCAGAAAATCCCGAATCCTACCTGGACCCCTACACCAGGCATCCGTAAACGCTCTCTGGAGCGTGGCATCACATTACCGCCTGTTGTACCTGCCGGGCCAAATAACCCGTTAGGACGCTTTGCACTGCGTCTGGCGCATGGAAACGGTGAGTATCTGATCCATGGCACCAGCGCGCCGGACAGCGTAGGCCTGCGTGTGAGTTCTGGTTGTATTCGCATGAACGCGCCGGACATTAAAGCACTGTTTGCTCAGGTCCGCACAGGCACGCCGGTCAGGGTGATTAATGAGCCGATAAAATATTCGATTGAGCCGAACGGCATGAGGTATGTCGAAGTGCATCGACCGCTGTCGCCGGAAGAGGAGCAAAACGTCCAGACCATGCCGTATGTGCTGCCAGCCGGTTTTACCCAGTTTAAAGATAATAAAGCGGTGGATAACAGTCTGGTGGAAAGGGCGTTGTATCGTCGCGCAGGTTATCCAGTCACCGTCACTGCCGGGCAAGCATCGGTCGCGAGCAATGGGCCAGAAGTGAAGTCTGCGCAAAATGGCGTGCCGGGAGGAGATGCTGAGGTGCGCGCTACGCAATAACAGGGAAGGGGAATTCAGAGCAAAAAAAATGGCGCACAATGTGCGCCATTTTTATTACACAGATACTATTACTTGCGGTATTTAGTAGCTGCGTTGTCCAGACGCTGGTTAGCGCGAGCTGCGTCATCTTTAGCAGCCTGAACGTCGGAACGCATTGCGTTCACGTCGTTGCTCAGCTGGTCAACTTTAGCGTTCAGAGTCTGAACGTCAGAAGACAGCTGATCGATTTTAGCGTTGCTGGAGCAACCTGCCAGCAGAGTAGAACCCAGGATTACCGCGCCCAGTACCAGTTTAGTACGATTCATTATTAATACCCTCTAGATTGAGTTAATCTCCATGTAGCGTTACAAGTATTACACAAACTTTTTTATGTTGAGAATATTTTTTTGATGGGAATGCACTTATTTTTGATCGTTCGCTCAAAGAAGCATCGAATTGTGCAAAAACGGCTAAAAACCCGAGTGAAAACAGAAAGCTTCCATCGGATTCATCTTAGATAATCACGGATTAGATAGTGAAATCCGATTTGATTTTTTATTAATTGTGGCTATCGATAAAATAAAAAAAGCGCCACCAGGGCGCTTTTTTAAGCAAATTAATTCGCGATGGAATTATTACAGCACGTGAACGGATGCGGTGTTGGTGGTGCCGCTCGGAACCAGTGCACCAGAAACCATAACCACAACGTCACCTTTTTGAGCCAGACCGCTTTCCAGAGCGACTTCTTTACCCAGACGATAGAAATCATCGGTAGAGCTGATTTCTTTAACCACCTGTGCAACAACGCCTTTGCTCAGCACCAGCTGACGCGCGGTAGTTTCGTTGGTGGTCAGCGCCAGGATGGTGGCATCCGGGAAGTATTTACGTACTGCGCGAGCGGATTTACCACCCTGGGTTGCGACGACGATCAGCGGCGCGTCCAGTTTTTCAGCAGTTTCAACCGCGCCACGGCAAACGGCTTCGGTGATGCGCAGTTTGCGGCTGTCGTTGTTGAAGTCCAGACGGCTGGTCATCACACGGTCAGTACGCTCACAGATGGTCGCCATGATGGTAACGGCTTCCAGCGGGTATTTACCTTTTGCAGACTCGCCAGACAGCATTACTGCGTCGGTACCGTCGAGGATGGCGTTCGCTACGTCACCGGCTTCAGCGCGGGTCGGACGCGGGTTTTTGATCATGGAGTCCAGCATCTGGGTCGCAGTGATAACGACTTTACGTGCACGGATACATTTTTCGATGATCATCTTCTGCGCGAAGATAACTTCTTCAACCGGGATCTCAACGCCCATATCGCCACGCGCAACCATGATGCCGTCAGACGCTTCGAGGATTTCGTCGAAGTTGTTCAGGCCTTCCTGGTTTTCGATTTTGGAGATGATCTGGATGTTTTCGCCGCCGTGCGCTTTCAGGTGCTCACGGATTTCAACGACATCAGAACGTTTACGGATAAAGGACGCTGCAACGAAGTCAACGCCTTGCTCGCAACCGAAGATCAGGTCTTGTTTGTCTTTTTCAGCCAGTGCTGGCAGCGCGATGGAAACGCCCGGCAGGTTAACGCCTTTGTTTTCGCCCAGGTCGCCGTTGTTCAGCACTTTACAGATAACTTTGTTACCTTCGATAGCGGTAACTTCCATGCCGATCAGACCATCATCAACCAGAACGGTGTTGCCGACGGACAGATCTTTAGTGAAGCCTTCGTAAGTTACAGCAACGATTTCGTTGTTGCCTACGACAGATTTGTCGGTGGTGAAGGTGAAGGTCTGGCCCGCTTTCAGGGAAACGTCGTTACCGCCTTCCAGTTTGATGGTACGGATTTCAGGACCTTTGGTGTCGAGCAGGATTGCGGCTTTCTTGCCGGTTTTGCTCATGACGTTGCGCAAGTTCTTGATGCGCTGACCGTGTTCTGCGTAGTCGCCGTGGGAGAAGTTCAGACGCATGACGTTCATGCCCGCGTCCAGCATTTTGGTTAACATCTCTTCGGATTCGGTTTTCGGACCGATGGTGCAAACAATTTTCGTCTTTTTCATGACAGTCTTAGTCTTTAAGTTGAGAAGGATATGGAAATCTGGCTCCCATCGCGCACGGATGGGAAGCTAAACCTGAGTTACGAAAGTTGTGATGCCTCGCTCTAAGGATAGGTGACATCGAAAAAGCGTGCAGAGGAATGTGTGCTTGTGTTTCAGCCCAACGGGATGGTGAGTTCTGTAGTCGTTGAGTTTTACAGGTCAATGTGCTGAAACCATTCAAGAGACAATTGGCGCGCATTATACGCTGAAAATTATCAAAAAGGAAAATGGAAACAGCGTTTCAAAACACTTCTGTGCAGTTTTACAAAAATTATTCATTAATTTGTTCATCGGTATGGATAAAGAGGTTATCGGGCGTTGCGATTAGTTGCGCAACAAACTGCATTTAACATCTCGATGACTACGTTTTATGCCGTTGACGTCGATGCAGTACTATATTTCTAAAAGTTATATCAAATGCGTTTTAATTCATTTTAAAAGCCAATTCCACTGATTACACTCGTTTGGACATCCATACTGCTAAACAGCCAAAAGCGCTAGCAGAAGAACAATAAGCAGCAGCGGATACCCAAACGACATGATTGTCCTGAAAAATATTTCGAAAGTGTTTACGCCAGGCAGGCTTGCCATCACCGCTGTCGATAACGTCAACCTGACGGTTGAACAGGGGCAGATTTACGGCATTATTGGTTACAGCGGGGCAGGTAAAAGCACCTTAATTCGTTTGCTCAATGGTCTCGAAAAACCGACCTCCGGCAGCGTGACGATTAACGGCCACGATATCTCGGCCGCCAGTGGGGAATCGTTACGCCAGGCGCGACTGAAAATCAGCATGGTGTTTCAACACTTCAATTTGCTGTGGTCGCGGACCGTTAGCGAAAACATTGCGTTCTCTATGCAAATCGCCGGTGCGTCCAAAGCGTCCATCAAAACGCGGGTTGCTGAACTGATTACGCTGGTTGGGCTGAGCGGTCGTGAAAATGCGTATCCTTCCCAGCTCAGCGGTGGGCAAAAACAGCGTGTAGGAATTGCTCGTGCGCTGGCGAACAATCCAGATGTCCTGCTGTGTGACGAAGCCACCTCGGCGCTGGATCCGCAAACTACCGATCAGATCCTCGATTTACTCCTCGATATTAACCGTCGTTTCAAATTGACCATTGTGCTGATTACTCATGAAATGCACGTGGTACGCAAAATCTGCGACCGCGTCGCGGTAATGGAAAACGGCAAGGTCGTTGAGGAAGGTGATGTGCTCAGCGTCTTTACCCATCCTCAGCAGCCTATTACCCGACAATTTGTTCGTCAGGTGAGCCAGTACACCGAAGAAGACGAGTTTAATCCGCAGCTGGCAAGCGAGTTGGGTGGGGTGGTTATCAAATTAACCTTTACCGGGCAACGTACCCACCGGCCTGTGGTTGGGGAATTGACCCTGCGCTATGGCCTGCCGTTCAACATCTTGCACGGCAAAATGACGCAAACCGCACACGGCGTGTTTGGTCAACTTTGGGTGCACGTGGTGGCCTCTGAGGAACAATTGAACAATATTTTGGCCGACCTGCGCCAGAGCGACATTGAAGGCGAGGTGATTCAACATGGCTGAAGAACTGTTTCCCCATCTGAAGTGGGAGCAATTGTTAGCGGCAACCCAGGAAACGCTGTATATGACAGCTCTTTCGGGGGCGGCGACCTTTATTCTGGGCATCGCGCTTGGTCTGGCATTGTTCCTGACCGCGCGCGGCGGATTGTTCCCTAATCGCGCGATATATAGCGCTATTTCGCTGGTGGTGAATATCTTTCGTTCGATCCCATTCATCATTTTGATCGTGCTGCTGATCCCGTTTACCAAAGCGATGGTAGGCACCATTCTCGGCGCCAATGCCGCGTTGCCTGCGCTGATCGTGGGGGCAGCGCCGTTTTATGCGCGTCTGGTCGAAATCGCTCTGCGTGAAGTGGATAAAGGCGTTATTGAAGCGACGCGTTCAATGGGCGCACGACTGAGCACACTTATTTTTCGAGTTTTACTGCCGGAATCATCTCCTGCTCTGGTGTCCGGGATCACCGTGACGCTAATTGCGCTGGTGAGCTACAGCGCGATGGCAGGGGTAATTGGTGCCGGTGGTTTAGGGAATTTGGCCTATCTGGAAGGATTCCAGCGCAACCACAGCGACGTCACGCTGGTGGCGACGGTGACGATTTTGCTCATTGTCTTCATCATCCAGCTTTGCGGCGATGTGATCACCTCTCTGTTAGATAAACGCTAATAAAATACGGAAACCATAATCATGAAAAAATCACTGACGTTACTCGCCGCAGCAACCTTAAGCGCCCTGAGCTTTGCCTCCTGGGCTGATACTCTGACCGTTGGCGCGTCTAACGTGCCGCATGCGGAGATCCTTGAACAGGCCAAACCGATTCTGGCGAAGCAGGGGATCGATCTGGAGATTAAACCGTTCCAGGATTACATTCTGCCGAACACTGCGCTGGCTGGCCGTGAGATTGACGCCAACTACTTCCAGCATATTCCGTACCTGAACAGCGTGATTAAAGACCATGCAGGCGATAAAACGTATGACTTCGTCAGCGCCGGAGCGATTCACATTGAGCCGATTGGTATCTATTCGAAAAAAGTGAAATCACTTAAAGATCTGCCGGAAGGCGGCAAAGTCATCATGCGTGACGCGGTATCTGAGGAAGGCCGTATTCTGTCGATTTTCGAAAAAGAGGGGGTGATCAAGCTGAAGCCGGGCGTGGATAAAGTAACTGCGCGCATTAGCGATATCGTCGAAAACCCGAAAAAGCTGAAGTTCCTGCCAAACGTGGAAGCCGCGCTGTTACCGCAGATGTATAACAACGACGAAGGCGATGCGGTGGTGATTAACGCCAACTACGCCATCGACGCCGGGCTGGATCCAGTGAAAGATCCTATTGCTGTTGAAAGTGGTGAAAACAACCCGTATGCCAACATCATTACCGTGCATCGTGGCGACGAGAAGAAAAAGGATATCGTAGCGCTGGTTGATGTCCTGCATTCAAAAGAGATCCAGGACTGGATCCGTACTAAATATAAAGGTGCGGTGATCCCGGTAAACAACTAATCTGCTTTTTGCCGGGTGGCGGCAGTGCTTTATCCGGCCTACGACGTCCTATAGGCCGGGTAAAACGCGTTCGCTATGCCATACGGCACCAGAGCTACACTCGCTCAATTCTCGCTGGCAACCCCTGACGCACCGACGCACCCGACACCCAGTCAAGCCAGGTATTGGTTACCTGTCGGGTTGGGTCCGCAAAACCCAACTCGTTGAGATTAATCCCCGACTTAATCTGCTCATCAAACGCCATCGGCTCACCGTCGAGGGTATGCCGTGCCGCGCCCATTTCTTTATGCCCGTAACCATGCTCGATGGCGATAACACCCGGCATGACGCCATGCAGCAGGCTTATCTGCGCTTGCGCCTGACCACCGGGGGTGGTGATACGCACGATATCGCCGTGTGCTAAACCATACCGCTGACCATCCTGTGGATTGAGCGCCACCAGATTAACCGGCTTCAGATGATGAAGGCGTGGGATAACCGCCGTGGCGCTGGACATGGTATTGGATTTAAAGGAAATCAGTTTCAACGGCCACTCTTGTTCCGGGAACAACTCCTCGACCGCACGTCCATCTGACAGACGTGAAGGATACCAGGCCGGGCAGCCGCTGAAGCGCTCGCCGGTAATCGCATGGCGGTGCGCGGCGACGTTCGCATTCCAGATTTGGAGCGGTTTTTCCCAGGCATTGCCGACGCGGTTATCAACTCGCCCGCTGTTGTCCGACGCAAAGCGCCCGCCGCGGGAGTAGATAAACGCCACTCGGCTGATTTCATCGGTTTTCAACGTTTGGGTCATCACAGGCATGATCCGCTGGACCCCGGTCAGCGCTATGTCTTCCGGCTGTGCTTCAGCAACCGGAGCTTTGCCCATAAACGCAATATTGGCCGCGAGACGCAGGTAGTAATCTTCCGCACGGTTTAACGGATAGTGATTACCTTGCGGATCGGTAATTGCATTGTCGCCGAATCCAGGTAGCCCGATGCGCTTTGCCACTGCAATACAGAAAGACTCCATCGAGGCCGGTTGGCCGTCAGCCGTGAGGCTGGTCGCCGATCTGACAACTGGCCAACGCGCGGTGGTGGCTTTGCTGGCCACGCCCGCCCACGGAGCGCTGAATCCCCAGCTTTCGAAGTTGTGGGTATCCGGCACGATGTAATCTGCCAGCGCCGTGGTTTCGTTCATAAAGGCGTCAATGGCAATAAACAGCGGCAGACGAGCAGGATCCTTGAGCTTTTCTTCCGCCACGCCGCGTAACCCCGCAATGCCGTAAAACGGGTTGGTCATGTTGGAGATCCAGGCTTTCAGCGGATAAGGGTAACCTTCAAGCGCCGAGACGAGGAGTTCGGTAAGCTGACCGGCGACAAACGGATACCACGGCGCTTTAGCCGGGAAGGGCGATTGCCCGGCAGCCACCTTATTGCGGTACTCTTCCGAAGACTCATAAGCGGTTTTACTGCGCGCGATGCTTAACCCTTTCGGTTTTACCTTCCCGGCGAAGCTGTCCATGTTGTAGCGCGGACCGTCGGTGGCGCCATTAAATTTGCCGCCGCCGACGAACACGCCGCCTTCAAGACTAAGGTTGCCAATCAGCGCATTGAGCATCATCACCGACCAGGCGTTATAAAATCCATTACCTGCCATCATACCGCCGTGCGTGATCACTGCCGCTTTACGCCCGTGGCGGGTGAATGCGTCGGCCAGAGCGGCAATGTCTGCTTCTGACACCCCACACTGCTGGCTGTACTGCGTTAGCGACAGTTTCTTTGCGGACTCACGCAGACACTGGAAGCTGCTTTTTACCGTTACTGTCTGCCCGTCGGCCAGCGTCACTTCACGGGTAACAAACAGCTGAGCGCGCGGGCAACTGCTGGCGGCGACAATCTCACCGGCCTCGTTGACGACCACCGGCTCCTGGGCTGCGTTTGCACTCAGATGGGCGAGGGTCAGGTGTTGTCCGGCAAGCGTTGGAATTTCATCGGTAATCACCAGATGCGTAGCGTTAGTCCAGCTTTTTTCTCCAGCCTGCTGCATGGCCAGCACGCCGGGAATGGCGAGATAATCAGCGTTATAGCGTTGTTTATCGATAATCCAGCTTATCATCCCCATAGCCAGCGCGGAGTCGCTTCCCGGTCGTACGGGCTGCCAGTGACCGCGATCGTCAGCCAGCACCGTGGTTAATGGCAGGGCTGGCGCCACCACAACATAGCGGAAGTCGTCACGTAAACGGGCGCTGGCCAATTGGCGGGCCTGGCGCTTAAACGGGTTGCCGGATTGCGCCGGAGAGGTGCCCATAAACAGCGCGAATTCGACGTTATCCCAGTCGGGTTTCACGTGGGTATTTTTATCCAGATCGCCCATTAACGCGCCGGAACCGGCCCGATAGGCCAGGCCGCAGTAAGCGCCATGAGCACCGAAGTTTTTACTGCCGAAACTGTTCAGTGCGAAGCGACGTAAAAAGGTATCACGTCCTTCATCGCTGGTATTGGTGACCAGCAGTTGATTGGATTTTGGGCCAAAGCCGGGATGTTTCGCATCAAGCGGTGTAGTGGGATCGTGGATGGCTCTCAGACCATCAACGTGGCCTTCACCAAACAAATCGCCACCTTCCACCACCTCTTTGATCAGCTGTTCGAAGCTGATGCGCTGCCATTTTCCTTCACCGCGTTTACCGACGCGCTTCATAGGCTCCAGAATTCGTAGCGGGCTGTACAGACCTTCGAGTAAGGTTGCGCCACGGGCGCAGGCGGTAGAACGTGCGTCAAGACCTGACTCCCCGGCCAGTTGTTCCATTGCCGTGGCAAAGGGGACGGAGGCGTCTATATGGTGCTCGTGCGACAACGGATGATAAGGGTTGCCCGCAATGCGCAGCACTTTGCCTTGCTCAGTGTCAACGCGAACCCGTACACCACACTGCGTCCAGCAACCAAAGCACTGCGTCATCGAGATCACCTGCTGCGGGTTTTGCTGCCAGTGAGGCCGGGCGTTGGCTTCTGGGATGAGCGCGTTGGCAAAAATGCGGTCACGGGTAATTTTGCCCGAGGTTCCGTCCAACAAACCGTCTATCGCGCGCTTTGCCACATCCCGATAACTCAGGCCAAAAGTCACCATGCCACCTACGGCAAGGCCCACTTTAAGCCACTGACGACGGGTTAAATTAGCCATGTTGCATTCTCCTTGCGATCGCGTTCAGGGCTTCACGAACAATAATAATCAGTGCTATCCACAGGCCGAAGGTACCCACAATAGCCAGCCAGCCATCGGTGCCGCCGGGCAGGGTATAGGGATTAAACTGCGCGTTAAATTTCGGTACGGTCTGCACCTGGATGAGTAACGTCCAGCGCATTAGCCAGCACAGCGCCATAGCGCTAAAAGCGAGTAATATGCGCAGCGGTAGCGACAAGGGGTAACGTACAACCAACCCGCAAAGAGCAAGCGAAACAAGCCATAGCGCAACCCAACCGATAGCGTAGTGTTGTGCTGAAGAGGCAACATCCAGCCACTGACGGATAGCCGAACCGGAAAGCGTATTACCACTCGCCCAGATCGCCACCACGATAGCAAGCGCGATCAACGTGACCATTTGCCCCCACGCTAGCTTACGCGGTAGTGCGTCCTTGCTATTTGTCGTGGCAATAAGCAGGGCAAGAAATGTTTGCAGCGCGCTGAGGAACATCGCAACCAGAAAGGCGTAACTGAACCAAATGGGACGCGCCTGTACCACCGACACTTCACGGCCGGTGTAAACCAGCAATCCGATGGCGGACAGCGCGCTACCAAGTGCCAACCATTTTGTGACGCTGTAACTTTTTAGCGTTAGCCGTTTCACATGCTGCGCCAGAAACCACAGACCTAAAAAACCGGTAAACAGCGGTAAAAACAGCGCGCCCCACGGCATCCAGGACCATGGCGTCGGATACGCATAGAAATGCCAGACGCGGGCGGTTTGGTGTAGATCAGCGGTCAGCGCCAGTGGCGCGGTAATCGCGCAGGTCAGGGCAATCAACAGCGTCAGATTTTCCAGGTCTGCCGTTTCTTTTTTGCGCCAGTGAAGAACGCAGGCGAATAGCGCGGCGCAGGCGGCAATGCCGATGAAAAAGAAATATTGTACGGCCCAGGGTAACCAGCTTACGTCCTGGGGATGGGCCAGAACCTCGTCGATAATCAGTAAATGGTTCATTTAAACCTCCTGCCAGAGAGCGGGTTGAGCTCGTCCCATCAATGGGGTGACAAACGCCTCATCCAGTCCCAGGTAGAACACGTGAGGAGACGTACCGCTTTCCGGCTTCAGGACTTTGATGGCGTCATGGTGTTCATGCAGCATTTGTGAAATGCGGCTGTGCGGATCTTTAATATCGCCAATGATGCGCGCGCCGCCGACGCAGGATTCCACACAGGCCGGGAGCAGCCCCGCTTCTAGGCGGTGAACGCAAAAGGTACATTTATCGGCGGTTTGCGTTTCATGGTTGATGAATCGCGCATCATAAGGGCAGGCCTGCACGCAATAGGCGCAGCCCACGCAGCGTGTGTTGTCGACCACCACAATGCCGTCTTCTCGTTGGAAAGTGGCTTGTACCGGGCAAACGGGCACGCAAGGGGGATTATCACAATGGTTGCACAGTCGCGGCAGCAGGACGTTGGTAACGCTTTGCTGGCCTTCAATCTGTACTTGATACTGGTTGACGAGGGTACGAAATTCGCCCTGTGGCGTCTGGTTTTCAATGGCGCAACTGACGGTACAGGCCTGGCAGCCGATACAGCGTCGCAGGTCAACCAGCATGGCGTAGCGATGCTGTTGTGAGCCTTCGTGGCGTTCAGGCGAAAAGGGAAATTGCGCCTGAGCCAGCGGAACCAGTGATGCGCCAGCGGTCAGGACGCCCAGTTGCTGGAGAAACTGCCGTTTACTGCTGTCCATATTTTCTCCCGTCACGATGCAACAACGAAACATTGGTCACGCCGTTGATTTGCGTGTGATGAATAAAGAATCTCAATGATTTACAGTGTAAAAATCGTGACGGGGTATACTCTATTGTGGTTAACCACATACCCGGCTTGTTGTTGATCTAAAACAACATAATTGACAGGGACAATTGAGTGGGACGCAACGTAGTAAGATGTCTGACGGTGCTGGCGTCGCTGTGGATGCTAAGCGGCGCGGTCAGGGCGCAGACATGGAACATTGGCGTTTTGGCGATGCGCGGGGAGGTTTCTACACGTAATCACTGGCAGCCGCTGGAAACCTTGTTGAATCAGCAAATCCCCGGTGAGCAGTTTCATATTCAACCGCTGGACCTGCGGCAGATGCAGGAGGCGGTGAATCGTGGAACGGTACACTTTGTGGTCACCAATCCGGCGCAGTTTGTCCAGCTTAACAGCCGCTCAGCGCTACGCTGGCTGGCGTCGTTACGCTCCACCCGTGGTGGGAAAGCCACCAGTAACGTGATTGGCAGCGCCATTCTCGTCAGGCGCGACAGTGGGTTAACCTCCGCACACGATCTGATCGGCAAAACGGTTGGCGCCATTGATGCTCAGGCGTTTGGCGGCTATTTGCTGGGATATAAAGCGCTCAGTGATGCCGGTCTGCGCCCTGAACGTGATTTACGTCTGACGTTTACCGGATTTCCCGCCGATGCCTTACTCTATTTATTACGTGAAAAAGCCGTGCAGGCGGTGATCGTGCCGGTGTGCCTGCTGGAAAAAATGGATGAAGAAGGCCTCATCCGTAAAACCGATTTTATGACCGTTTTGAATCATCCGACTTCAATTCCCTGTTTAACCAGTACGCCGCTCTATCCGGACTGGTCATTTGCCGCACTACCTGCAGTGAGTGACGAGCTGGCCGATCGCGTTACGAGGGTACTGTTCAATGCACCGCAAAACGCGACGTTTCGCTGGGGCGCGCCCGCCTCGACCCGCGAAGTAGAAGCGTTGCTGCGCGACGTCCGCCAGCATCCGCAGCAGCGTCAGCTGTGGCTGGATGTCAAAAGCTGGTTTATTCAACACCGACTGGCGATGGGGGGCGTGGCCATCGTGCTGCTGTTGCTTACGCTCAATTACATCTGGGTGATGCTGTTGGTTCGCCGACGCGGCAGGCAGTTAGAGCGGAACAACGTGTTGTTGCACAAACAGGAACAGGCGCTGGAGACTGCCCGCCAAATGAGCGTGCTGGGGGAGATGACCTCCGGTTTTGCCCATGAGCTCAATCAGCCGTTGTCGGCTATCCGCCATTATGCCCAAGGCTGTCTGATTCGCCTGCGTGGTCAGGATGAGCAGCATCCGTTGCTGCCCGCGCTTGAGCACATAGACGCCCAGGCACAACGAGGAGCCGATACGCTGCGCAATCTCCGGCAGTGGGTCAGCCAGGCACAAGGCAATCCGGTACTCACCGATGGCTGGCAAGCCATCAACGTTCACGATGCTATCCATCACGTCTGGCAATTACTGCGTATGCCCCAGCAATTCCCGGCGATAACGCTGCACACGCAGGTTAGCAAGGCGTTAACGTTGATGCTGCCAAGCGTTCTTCTTGAGCAGGTGCTGGCTAATCTGGTACTCAATGCCGCCCAGGCAGGCGCTACGACGGTATGGTTTAGCGCCCTGCACAAGGATGGTGGCGTGCGTATTCAGGTGCAGGATAATGCCGGAGGCATTGACGAGGCTCAGTTGTATCAGGCGTTTCAGCCGTTTATGACCACCCGTAAAGAAGGTATGGGACTAGGACTGGCAATTTGTCAGCGACTGGTGCGCTACGCAAACGGAGATATTGAGATCAAAAATCAGCAGGCCCCGGACGGTAAAGCGGGGGCGAGAGTGACATTGTATTTTAAGCCAAATCAGGAAGGAGGCCGTAGTGGCGATAATTCATCTGCTGGATGACGACATTGCCGTTACCCAGGCCTGTGCGTTTTTATTGGAAAGTCTGGGATATGAAGTGTCTTGCTGGGAGCAAGGCGAGAAATTCCTCGCCGAGGCAAATCTGCACCAGGTGGGCGTACTACTGCTGGATATGCGTATGCCGGTACTGGATGGGCACGCTGTGCATGAAATCATGCGTCAGAAAGCAAGCACGCTGGCGGTGGTCTTTCTCACCGGGCACGGCGATGTGCCGATGGCGGTTGAGCAAATGAAACGTGGCGCGGTCGATTTTTTGCAAAAACCGGTGTCAGCTGTGCCGCTTCAGGCAGCATTAGAACATGCCTTGCAGGTCTCGGCAGCGGCGTTCTCGCGACAAGAGATCATCTCATGCTACCAACAACTTACGCCAAAAGAACGGGAACTGGCGCATCTGGTAGCAAAAGGGTTAATGAATCGGGAAATTGCTGATGCCATGAATATTGCTGTGCGTACGGTTGAAGTGCACCGGGCACGGGTGATGGAAAAAATGCAGGCAGGAAGTCTTGCTGAGCTCGTTAATCGACTTCAGAGAGTTCAGTAGAATGATGACATTTATTTGATTTTCATTGAATTTTGTCTAAATCGTCAGAGTGATATATGCTGTTGGTTTGAGTTAATGACGAGCGGGCAAAAATGGGAAATCAGACGAAAGACGACGAGTTGTACCGTGAAATGTGCAGAGTAGTCGGTAAAGTAGTGCTGGAAATGCGCGATCTGGGACAAGAACCTAAGCATATCGTCATTGCGGGAGTACTGAGAACCACCCTTGCTAACCAGCGCGTGAAGCGCAGTGAGTTAGAAAAACAGGCTATTGAGACTGTAATTAAAGCATTGGCCGGTTAATTCATAAAAAGAGGACCGCAGAAATTTTTTGCCGTCCTCTTATTCTCGATACGTTAATCTATCAATCTATATAATTTATCTCCGTTAATAATTGGTTGTAGAGAACTATAAATCGATATGTATTTATTTATATATCGGTTGTCGTACAGCATTATATTTGGGAGAGGGTTCACAAATATTTGTAATTTAAATGGGCTGCTATTTCACTCTATTTCTTAATGATAATAAATCTCACTCCGCATTAATTATATCCCTTCCGTTTTTTAATTGATGACGATCAAGACTATGCATGCTGAATAACCACATTATTTCTGCGCCTAACCCTAAAGGATTAGATTCATTCAGTTTAACCACCGTCATTTACGCGATCAGGTTAGGGCAAAAATTTACGTGTTGTTGGCAACATTAACCGCCCGATATGGCTTGAGCTGCGCTGGTTTAAATTAGCCTGGAGGTGTTGCTACCACAGCATTTGCGAAGAGGATGCGAAATAAATGAACCAGGTTGATCGTCCATTTTTAGATTGTGGTTTAACGCGACTAGAATTCCTGCGGATATCAGGGAAAGGACTGGCGGGATTAACGATTGCCCCCGCGCTGTTATCCCTATTTGGTTGTAAGCAGGAAGATATCGATAGTGGGACCGTGGGGCTTATCAATACGCCGAAAGGGGTTCTGGTGACCCAGCGAGCTCGCTGTACGGGCTGTCACCGCTGTGAAATATCCTGTACCAATTATAACGATGGTGCCGTAGGGACCTTCTTTTCCCGGATAAAAATCCATCGCAATTTCTTCTTTGGCGATGATGGCGTCGGGTCCGGTGGTGGGCTGTATGGCGATTTAAACTATACCGCTGATACCTGCCGGCAATGCAAAGATCCTCAGTGCATGAAGGTCTGCCCAATTGGTGCAATTACCTGGAAACAGGAAGACGGTTGTATCGCGGTGGACCACAAACGCTGTATTGGCTGTAGTGCGTGTACCACAGCCTGCCCGTGGATGATGGCGACCGTAAATACCGAAACGAAAAAGTCCTCAAAATGTGTGTTATGCGGGGAATGCGCTAATGCTTGTCCGACTGGAGCATTAAAAATTATCGAGTGGAAAGATATTACTGTTTGATAGATGACAGGCATACCTGATTCGCGCCATTAATTGCCAAAAATACTGCAGTTTTGGATAAAAAACTGCCTGAAGAATGGCGGGTATATCTATTAAACCTTCTTGCAAAGGAAAACATGATGGCTAATGGTTGGACAGGTAATATTTTACGGGTCAATCTCACCACGGGTAATATCACCCTTGAAGATTCCAGTAAATTTAAAAAATTTGTCGGTGGGATGGGCTTTGGTTATAAAATTATGTACGACGAAGTCCCGCCAGGCACCATGCCTTTTGATGAAGGGAATAAGCTAGTTTTTGCCACCGGACCATTAACGGGGTCTGGCGCTCCCTGTAGCTCCCGCGTCAATATCACCTCCTTATCGACGTTTACCAAAGGTAACTTAGTCGTAGATGCCCATATGGGCGGTTTCTTTGCTGCACAAATGAAATTCGCCGGTTACGACGCAATTATTATTGAAGGCAAGTCTGCATCACCGGTCTGGATCAACATCAAAGACGATAAAGTCAGCATCGAAAAAGCCGATTTCTTGTGGGGCAAGGGGACTCGCGCCACAACCGAAGAGATTTGTCGGATTACCAGCCCGGAAACCTGCGTTGCCGCTATTGGGCAGGCGGGTGAGAATCTGGTGCCACTGTCCTGCATGATCAACAGCCGCAACCACAGCGGCGGTGCCGGTACGGGTGCGGTGATGGGTTCGAAAAACCTGAAGGCCATTGCAGTAGAAGGGACTAAAGGCGTCAACATTGCCGATCGTAAAGAGATGAAGCGGCTCAATGACTACATGATGACCGAGCTTATCGGCGCCAACAACAACCACGTTGTGCCAAGCACCCCGCAGGCCTGGGCAGAATACTCTTCGCCAAACTCGCGCTGGACAGCCCGTAAGGGACTTTTCTGGGGCGCGGCAGAAGGGGGGCCAATCGAAACCGGTGAAATCCCGCCGGGCAACCAAAATACGGTGGGTTTCCGTACCTATAAATCGGTGTTCGATCTGGGTCCAGCCGCAGAAAAATACACGGTCAAAATGAGCGGCTGCCATTCATGCCCTATTCGTTGTATGTCGCAGCTCAATGTCCCGCGGGTGAAGGATTTTGGCGTGCCGAGTACCGGCGGCAACACCTGCGTGGCGAACTTTGTTCACACCACCATTTTCCCCAATGGCCCGAAAGATTTTGACGATAAAGACGATGGGCGAGTTGTAGGGAACCTGATCGGACTGAACCTGTTTGACGATTACGGTATCTGGTGTAACTACGGTCAGCTGCACCGTGACTTTACCTACTGCTATTCGAAAGGCGTCTTTAAACGCGTGCTGCCAGCCGCAGAGTACGCGGAGATCCGTTGGGATCAACTGGAGGCGGGCGATCCTAACTTTATCAAAGATTTTTACTATCGACTGGCGCATCGCGTGGGGGAACTCAGTCATCTTGCGGACGGTTCGTATGCCATTGCTGAACGCTGGGATTTGGGCGAAGAGTACTGGGGTTATGCCAAAAATAAACTGTGGTCGCCGTTTGGTTTTCCGGTCCACCATGCAAACGAAGCCTCGGCGCAGGTGGGGGCGATCACCAACTGTATGTTTAACCGTGACTGTATGGCGCACACCCATATCAACTTCATCGGTTCCGGTTTGCCGCTGAAATTACAGCGCGAAGTGGCGGGTGAGTTATTTGGGTCGCAGGACGCCTACGACGAAACCAAAAACTATACCCCAATCAATGCCGCCAAGATCAAATATGCCAAATGGACGCTGCTGAAAGTCTGCCTGCATAACGCGGTTACGCTGTGTAACTGGGTTTGGCCGATGACGGTTTCACCACTCAAGAGCCGCAACTATCGCGGAGATTTGGATCTGGAAGCGAAATTCTTCCAGGCAGTCACCGGTGATGAAACCACGCAGGCGAGTCTGGACCTGGCCGCTGAACGCATCTTTACCCTGCATCGTGCCTATACGGTCAAACTGATGCAAACCAAAGATATGCGTAATGAACACGATCTCATCTGCTCCTGGGTGTTTGATAAAGATCCGAAAATTCCGGTCTTCACCGAAGGCACCGACAAGATGGACAGGGAGGATATGCGCCAGTCACTGACGATGTTCTATCAGGAAATGGGCTGGGATCCCGAGTTGGGTTGCCCAACGCGTGAAACCCTGAATCGACTCGGACTTGAAGACGTGGCAGCCGATTTGGCTGCGCAGGATCTGTTGCCAGCGTAAGGAACGCGAGATGACTAACGTGAGCAACGTTCAGGCACCCGTTGAGGCGCTTCCTGACGAGGTTGATAGCCAAAAGAGACACTGGCTACAGGCGTTTCACCCGCCGGTCGAGCGGGTGACTGCGCCGCAGGTTCAGGAAGCCGCCAGCCCGGAGTCGATTGTGGCAGATTTTATCCGCCAGCATTCGGCATCGGGGCACCTGGTGGCGCGCAGCGTGTTTCTGCAGCCACCTTATTCGGTCCTTGAAGCCGATCTCTCCGCGCTGCTGGATGTGCTGTGCCAGGACGCGAATAACGCGGATATCACCCGTGTGCAGGGTGCGGAAGATGTCTATTTCTACTCAACGCAAACCATGACGGCAAACTACGCCGGCATGTGCGTGCAGGTGGTGGAAAACGACATCTGCCGTGCGATTGCCGAGGCGGTACGCTTCGACTGTCAAACGTATCCTCGCCCCTATAAGGTCGCCATGTTGACGCAACCGCCGTACAGCTTTGAGTCTCAGCAGATTTCAGCGGCGCTCACGGCCATGGAAACGCATCCTGATTACGCAGATATACGTACTGTGGAATCGTCAAATGCGGAGCCTTATTTGTTCAGCGAACGTTTTATGAGTTATGGCAAAGCGTACGGCCTGTGTGAATGGCTTGAGGTTGAGCAGTATCAGAACCCCTGAATTATTCAGGTTGATGTCATGGAATGTGTGGACGACCACTGTCACAGCATTAGAGGATAACCCGATGTCCTTCACCCGACGAAAATTTGTCATTGGCATGGGGACGGTGATTTTTTTTACCGGCCCAGGTCAAAATCTGTTAGCGAGTACCAGGAGCCCTAAAGCCGTTCGTTACGTCATGATTCACGACGAATCACTGTGTAACGGATGCAATATTTGCGCTCGTGCATGCCGGAAAACCAACCATGTACCTGACCAGGGCAGCCGTTTGTCGATCGCTCATATTCCGGTAACCGATAACGACAACGAAACGCTGTATCACTACTTCCGTCAGTCCTGCCAGCATTGTGATGATGCACCTTGTATTGAGGTGTGTCCGACCGGTGCCTCCTGGCGAGATGAGAACGGTATTGTGCGAGTAGATACGTCTTGCTGTATTGGTTGCAGTTACTGTATTGGCGCGTGTCCTTATCAGGTGCGCTATCTCAACCCGCAAACCAAAGTGGCGGATAAATGCGACTTCTGCGCTGAATCTCGGCTGGCGAAAGGTTTCCCTCCGATCTGTGTTAACGCTTGCCCGGAACATGCGCTGATTTTCGGTCGTGAAGATAGCCCGGAAATTCAGACCTGGTTGCGAGAAAACAAGTATTACGAATATCAACTTGCAGGCGCCGGGAAGCCCCATCTGTATCGTCGGTTCGGTCAACATTTGATTAAAAAGGAAAATGTATGAACGCGTCGCAGAATGCCGAACAGTTTCACGCCCAGCTTGCACAGTATGTTCCACTGTTTTCACCGGACTACTGGCCTGTGTGGTTAGTCGTTGCCGGGTTAATGCTGGTGGGAATGTGGCTGGTGCTGGCGCTTCACGCCATGCTGCGCTTTCGGGCGGCGCATAAAGCGTCGGCAGGGCATGGTGAGAAGGTCTATTTATATTCGAAGGCTGTCCGCCTGTGGCACTGGTCGAATGCGCTGTTATTTCTGTTGCTTCTGGTTAGTGGCCTGGTCAATCACTTCTCTGCCGTTAGCGCACCGGTAATGAAAAGCCTGCTCACCGTTCATGAGGTTTGTGGCTTTTTGCTACTTGCCTGCTGGATTGGTTTTGTGCTGATCAACCTGATTGGCGGCAACGGACATCACTATATTATTCAACGTCAGGGCTGGATCGCACGTGCGCAAAGACAAACTCGTTTTTACCTGTTTGGCATTATGCAGGGCGAGTCACACCCATTTCCGGCCTCACCTCGCTCTAAATTTAATCCGTTACAGCAGGCGGCCTATGTTGGCGTGATGTATGGTTTGTTGCCACTGCTACTGATCACTGGATTGTTATCGCTTTACCCGGTAGCTGTCGGCGATCTGTTCCCCGGTGTACGTTACTGGCTGCTTCAGGCGCACTTTGCGCTGGCAATAGTCAGTCTGTTTTTCATTTTTGGGCATCTTTATCTCTGCACTACGGGTCGCACGCCGGGCGAAACCTTTAAGTGTATGGTGGATGGCTACCACCGGCATTAAGCGATGATGATTACGCGAAGTGACTTACGGGTCTGGCGTGTTGGGCCCGTCATGTATCGCTGGTTTCTACGCGCGTTTCCCGCAGGAGGAAGCTATTCCGATGTTCATCGCGCGCTCCAGCGGGAAGGGTATACCGATTGGGCAAATAGCCTGGTGGAATACGGCTGGTCAAAATGGCGGGAAGAGGCGAGTTTTGCTCAGCAGGATATTGACGCGATGGGGAATATTTCCCGTGAGCAAGCTGCGGGGGAAACCAGCCGTCCGTTGGCGAGTGCGGAAGATTATGCCCGATTTAGCAGTGCGGGTGATAACGTAAAAATTGCCAGCGCCGGGTATGCTGCGCAGATCGCCAGTGCCGGTTACAGCGCACGGATTGGCAGTGTAGGCTATAACACGCATATCGGCAGTTCAGGCGATCGCGGGCGAATAGCGATTGCGGGAAACTCGGCGCGTATCAGCAGTGTGGGCGACGGAACGCGTATTGCCAGTACCGGCATGCGCGTACGTATCAGTTCGCTCGGCGACCGAAATCGGATTGCCAGTAGCGGTGATTTAACCCAGCTGGCCTGTTTTGGCGCAGAGGCGAAAATCGCTAACTGCGCGGACAATATCCACATTATTGCCAGCGGAGAGAACGCCGTTGTTGCCAGTACCGGTGCTGTCGACTCGATAATTCTTGGTCCCGGCGGATGTGCGGCGCTGGCTTATCACGATGGCGAAAGAATGCGTTTTGCGCTTGCCGTTGAAGGGGAAAATAACATTCGGGCGGGCGTGAAATATCGGCTCAACGAAGACCATCAGTTCGTGGAATGTTGAGCCGAGAGGTCATTTTAGTGCGAATCGGCGCTGGGTGATTTTTTCAAGGCTAAAGCACAGCAGGTAATAAACCAGCCCGGTAAAGATAAAAATGGCTGCGGGGTAAATTTGCACCCGGCTGTTAACCTGACCGGCAACTGTCGTGAGTTCCGGCACGTTAACGATAAACGCCAGTGACGTGTCCTTCAGTAGCCCAATAAAAATCCCCGTCAGCGACGGCAGTACGTTACGCAGCACCTGCGGCAGCAAGATAAGCCACAGGGCCTGACCCGGGCGAAAACCCTGAACAACTGCCGCTTCATACTGCCCGCCAGGCAGTGCGCTAATTCCAGCATACACCGAGTGCATCACCGAGGCGGCGGTGAACCATGCCAGCGCCAGCGTCACGGTAACGGCACCGGGCAGATCGCTTCCGGTCAGCATGGGTAGCAAATACCACATCCAGAAAATCACAAAGATGAGCGGAATGCCGCGAATAAATTCCGCCCAGATAAACAATCCGTTGCGAACCGCGCCCGGAAATCGCCAGGCGCAACAGGCAAGAACGATCCCGCCAGGCAGCGCCAGCAAAGCCGCACCGATAGCCATCAGCAAAGTGAGCAGGACGCCACCGGGTTGCCCCTCAGCTACACGTCCCCACAGGAGATAGTCAAGATTGTCGGTAATGACCGAAACATTAGCGATCATGCAGTATGCTCCTGACGCTGAAGATGCGCATTCTTATCTTTGACGATTTACCCGACGCAGACTGCGGGCCAAGACGGGTAAGCAGCATACCCAGAACGATGCCGGTAAACAGATAGAGTGCAGTGCCAACGGCAAAGGCTTCCAGCGCGTGCGCGTTGTAGCTCTCAATTTGCCGTACCTGGTAGGTGAGCTCAGCAAATCCAATACCGCTGGCAAGCGAGGAAAGCTTCATCAGGTTGAGATATTGTCCAACAATCGGTTGCCAGGCGTTTGCCAGCCCCTGAGGCAGCAGAATGTGACGAAATATCGCCCAGGATGAAAAGCCCTGCGACACGGCAGCCTCGCGTTGTCCGGCAGAAACAGCCTGTAAACCCGAAGCGATCTCTTCAACCAAAAATGCTGAGGTAAATACCCCCAACCCCCATGCTGAACAGATAAATTCCGGCGTTAACCACCAGACATCACCCGGCAAAATTGACCATGGATGATCGGCATTGATAAAGCTAATGACGTTACGGGGTAGCCAGTTCCAGGCGGCAAAATACCAGAACATCAGTTGCACCAGTAAAGGCGTGTTGCGAAACACCGAGACCCACACCCCGACCATCGCTTTAGCGAGACGATTGCCCGTCAGGCGCAGGCCGAGCAGTGAGATGGCAATGAGCGTGGCGAGCACGATACCTGCCAGCGTCACCCAGAGCGTGGTGAGAAAACCGGAAATTATCCATTGCAGGGGTTGCCCGCTCAGCACTCCCTGCCAGTCCATTGCATGCATTATGACGATGACTCCTGGTGTAACGGGTCGAGCACTTTTTTCAGGAAACGCTGGGTTCTCGGGTGCTGTGGTCGGACGAAAAAATCCTCCGGCGCGGCCACTTCCAGAATATCGCCACCATCGATGAAAACCACGCGATCGGCAATTTCGCGGGCAAAATGCATTTCGTGGGTCACGACGATCATGGTGATACCGCTGTGGGCCAAATTTTTCATTACCTGTAATACCTCGCCGATCATTTCCGGATCCAGCGCGGAAGTGGGCTCATCAAACAGAATAATTTGTGGCGACGAAGCCAGTGCGCGGGCGATGGCCACGCGCTGCTGCTGCCCACCGGACAACTGCGCGGCATAGGCGTTGGCTTTTTCCGCCAGTCCTACCTTTTCCAGTAACTCGAGTGCCCGACGATCCGCTTCCGTCTTGTTCCAGCCGTGAACATATTCCAGCGCCAGTGCGATGTTCTGCTGCGCAGTCAGGTGCGAATAGAGATTGAATTGCTGAAATACGAAACCGATACGGCTACGTAGCTGGCGTAACGCCGCCCCGCGCAACTGGCCAATCGGTTTACCATCAATGAAAATTTCGCCACCGCTGAGCGACTCAAGCTGGTTGATAAGACGTATAAGAGTGGATTTTCCTGAGCCGGAAGGCCCCAGAATAGTCACCACTTCACCGGGTTCAACCGCCAGGCTAACGCCGTTAAGGACGGTGTGAGCGTCATACTGTTTAATCACATTGCGTAGTTCGACGCTCGCCTGGCGCAAATGGGTAAAATCCGCAGCCGAAGCTGCGGATCGAGGAAAAAGGGCTGAGAGCATATTACTTGGCTTCTATTTTAAAGGCGCGGGCTTGCGGATTTTTGGTTTCAGGACCAAACCAGACATCATAAATTTTGGCTGCCTGCCCGGTAGATTCCAGCTTCAAAAGTTCATCGTTGACGGCTTTTAACAACGCTGGCTCACCTTTTTTCACCCCCACGCCGATCTCTTCTTTGCTCAGCAGGTCCGGCAGAATTTTGAAATCAGCTTTATCCGGCGCAGCGCCTAATAACCCGGCCAGAATCGTACTGTCCTGGGTAATGGCCTGAACATTGCCGTTGCGTAGCGCGGTTAACGCCAGCGGGATATCGTCGTAGGCCAACACGCGCGCCTGCGGGAAGCGCTGATGCAGTGCCTGTTCACCAGTAGTGCCTTTTACCGCGCCGATGCGTGCTTTGCCGTATTCATCGAGCTTATCCGGAGATTTTGCTGGCACAAGGAACTGCTGGCCGGTAACAAAATATGGGACGGAGAAATCTATTACCTGCGCCCGTTCAGGTGTAATCGTGATATCCGCGACGATTAAATCAGCTTTACCAGATTGTAATAACGGAATGCGGTTTGCCGGATTGGTCGCTACCAGTTCCAGTTTTACACCAAGGGATTTGGCCAGCGCTTCGGCAAAATCAACGTCGTAGCCGACAATCTTATGGGTTTTGGCATCGACGGAGCCAAACGGAGGATTCGCGTCAAATGTCGCGACTTTTACGACGCCTGCGGCTTTGATATCGGCCAGTTGGTCAGCCTGAACCTGCGAGACGGTAAGTCCTGAGGCCAGCAGCACGCCCAATGCCAGCAGTGTTTTTTTAGCGCGGTAAGTTTTCGTTGCCATCATTGTATGAAATCCCTGTAGTTTTTTGGTTTGTGCTTTTTACGCTCCCATAACTTACGGTTGGGACAAAATAAGAAAAAATTCTTATCTATATACAAAATGTTATTAGTGAAGGATGTGTTAATAGCGGGTGAAAATAATGCAGGAGTGAAAGGTAAAATCGTGCATAAGCCTGGTAATAATTCGCATTTTGTTTTTGTGTGAGAGCACGCTTGAATAAGATTGAGCTGTGCTAATGTCCAGAAATGCTACTGGAATACCCTCCGGACCTGTACCATATATCACAACAGGTCTGGAGTGGGGATAAGCATGCTGCGTGATAATTTTAACGATCTCTATTATCTCATTATCGTTGCCCGCGAGCGTAGTTTTACCCGGGCAGCGGCAAAACTTGGGGTTTCGCAATCCGCGCTAAGCCATGCGATTCGTGGGCTTGAAGAGCGGCTGGATGTACGGCTTCTGACCCGCACCACGCGCAGCGTTGCGCCGACCGAAGCCGGAGAACGGCTTATCAACAGTATCAGCCCGCGTTTTGATGACATTGAAACAGAGCTGCTGGCATTAACCGATGTCCGTCAGCGCGTGGCCGGTAACATCCGCCTGACGCTGGGCGAACATGCATTGCAATCTACCGTCTGGCCCGCGCTGGAGCCGTTTTTGCAGGCTTACCCTGATGTTAATGTGGAAATGACCATCGACAATAGTCTGACGGATATTGTGACTGGCCGCTATGACGCGGGTATTCGGCTCGGTGAGCAGGTGGCAAAAGACATGGTCGCCGTCAGAATTGGCCCGGACTGGCGCATGGTAGTGGTGGGGTCACCGGCGTATTTTGCTCGTCATGGCAAACCGCAAACCCCTCACGACCTGCAAAATCACAGCTGTATTAACATGCGCATGCCGACGTTGGGCGGATTATACGCTTGGGAGTTTGCTAAAGATGGGCAAGATTTGCGCGTACGGGTGGAAGGGCAGCTTATTTTTAACAATCTACCCCCGCGAATTAGCGCAGCGATGGCGGGAATGGGGCTGGCTTTTGTGCCGGAAGACACCGTCGAGCAGGCTGTTGCAGAGGGGGCATTGGAAAAAGTGTTGGAGGACTGGTGCGAACCTTTCCCTGGCTATTATTTGTACTATCCCAGCCGAAAACAACATACCGCCGCCTTTGCGCAACTGATTGAGGCCTTACGGTATACGGGCTGAAGTGGGTGGGGTTAACAGGCGATAAAAAACCGGCATTGCGCCGGTTTGGAAATCAGATTTTGCAGGCGTCGCCGCAGTCATTATCAGCAATAATTTCCTGCGCTTTCTTGTCTGCATCTTCCTGACGTTCAGCGTTACGCTCTTGCGCTTCTTCCAGTCCATCAAAGACCAGATTATCGAGATCAATTTCCATCATTCACCTGCTCAGGTTCAGCGTTTAACATCACGTTATTATATTGCAAAAATGTTGCTTAACAGCAGCGATTCTTGCTACTTAGCATCGAACGCAATCCGCTGTGCGTATTTATCCGCCAAAATAGCCTATGGTTCGCAATTGCTAAAGAATCGTTGGTTGTAAATACCGCAAAATCCTCGCTCTCTCTACCGTTTTATCTCCACTTTTTCATTAACGTGATGCGCGATCATTTTTAACAAATCTGCGACAAAATCACTATACATATAACTTAATATCTTTTATACATTAATTGTTCAACCCTGCGACTATTCCACAAAAGAGAAAGCAATATGGAACAGACACCTGATAAGAAAAATGATAATTTTCAAAAAGATGGCAAAGAACAGTTCAATCGCTCGATCGGTCTTATTTCAAACTTTGCGTTGGGTTTTACCTACCTGTCGCCGCTTACTGCCGTCTATTCGCTGTTTGCGCTGGCCGTAACGCTGGCGGGGCCGCCCGCAGTATGGTGGATTTTAATCGTCGCATGTGGGCAACTTTTGGTGGCATTGGTGTTTGGTGAGGTCGCTTCCCAGTATCCGATAACCGGCGGGCTTTACCCCTGGGCCAGAAGGTTGTGGGGCAAGAAGTATGCGTGGATCGCCGCCTGGATCTACCTGTGGGCGCTGGTGGTCACCATTACGTCGATCGCGGAATATACATCAACGTTTGTTGAATCACTCTTCCACTATGGTCAGACGCCGGCCACGATGTTGGTGACTTCCGTCCTGCTGCTGCTGTTGATGATGGCCGTTAATATGTCCGGGACTAAAAATCTGGCCCGGGTGGCAAAAATTGGCTTCTGGTGTGAAATTGTCAGCGTGATCGCGCTGGGGATTTATCTGCTGATTTTCCACCGTTCACAGCCGTTCTCTGTGATTTTTGACTCGATGGGCGTGCTGGCTCATGACGGCAGCTACTCCACCGCATTTATGTCTGCTGCGCTGATGGGACTGTTTATGTTCTTTGGCTTTGAGGCCTGCGGTAACGTTGCGGAAGAGGTGCAGAATCCGAGTAAAAAGATCCCGGTGGCGATGATTTTAAGCATCGTATTCGGCGCGATTTCCGCCATTATTTCTGTTATGGGTTATTTGCTGGCATCACCGAATCTGGTCAGCATCGTGAATGGCAAAACGTCCGATCCGATCCCGGCAATCCTTAATGAAGCTCTGGGCGAAACTGGCGCGACTGTCTTTATCGTCGTCGCAATTATCGCCATGTTGTCGTGCATTTTATCTCTGCAGGCTGCGTTAAGCCGTCTTATCTTTTCTTTCTCCCGCGACAGAATGCTGCCGGGAAGTGAATGGATGGCCAAAATCTCTAAAAATGGTGTTCCGGATAATGCCATGGTCGTCAGTTGCCTGCTGCCAGTGATCATCTGCGTTTGGGTTTATTTCCAGCCAGATAACCTGTCGCGTATCACCGCGTTTGCTGTTATCGGGATATACATCTCGTTCCAGATGGTTGTGCTGGCCGCGCTGCGTCAGCGTCTGAAAGGCTGGAAACCGGCGGGGGAGTGGACCATTGGCGGTTGGGGCGTAATCGTGAATGTGCTGGCGTTAGCTTACGGATTGTGCGGGATCTGGTTACTGGCGCAACCGGCAGACAGCAGCGACTTCATCGACCGTTGGACGGTCCTGTTCGGCCTGGCGATTGTTGTTGGCTCGGGGCTTATTTATATGTTCCTGACCCGTCCGTTTGGTCGTTCAGCGGCGCCGGAAAACGACGCCATTGCCTACGCCAATAAGCTCAATATGGGGCAGGATAACTAAAAACTAAGGGCCTTCGGGCCCTTAGTTTTGATAGTGATAAAGGATAAAGTAGTCGCTCCGATACACCACGGTACTGTTTGCAGGTGATAGCAATTCACCCACGCGAAAACGTGGCCAACTGGAGAAAATGATCCTGTTTTCCAGATTAGTCAGAATCACATAGTCAGGATGGGCACAGGAAAGCAGTTCGGCTTCTATCTGACTGACCAGCAGATCGACCGCGGCAACACCGAGAAACTGGTCGTTGTAGTAGACCGGGACGGCTGACGTTAGGGTATAGGAGATATTGCAAATATAGTCGACGTAGGGACCGTGGATATAGGCTTTGCCTGCCGGAGGAGAATGCTTAAACCACTCAAAGGTTCTGAAGTCCAGTCGTTGTTGCGTGGCCTGATCCAAATCCAGATGCGCCTGGCTTAAACCATTATCTTTCTTATACCACCACTCCAGCAACCAGTACTCTTTTGTGGTTGCGGTGCTCTCAATATGGCTGGCGAATCCCGCCCCTGAGCAGTAATGGTTGTTATTGAGCGTGCGCTTGATGTGCTGTTGAACGGTGGATCTGACTGAGGGGTCGAGAACGACCTCGGCTGAGGCCTTTTGTACCCCTGAAATCGCCTCATGGATGCTCCTCGCCAGCGCAACGGTAGAATCTACGGTAGAAACAGTAATGTCATCAATTTTACGAATTAATGCGCTTAGGGATGTCGAAGAGCTCATTGTCTGTCCTGCCTTCACTGATTGTCAGTTCGAGTTATATTTCAGCTTTTTTTCAATAAGGTAGTAGGTAAACGTGTCGATGATCCGCGTGGCAAACTGTACTGACTCTGCCTCGTTGTGAGCAGCCAGCGCATCGGCCAGCGCCGAATAAAGCGCGATAATTTCTGCATGAATACTGTCTGTGCGATAAAGTATCGCCACCAGCGATGCCCATTCAGCCTGAACCTGCAGCTCCTGATTGGCCAGTCGCGCTGAATGCGAACTGGCGGCAATCGCCAGCAGACAACGCATATCGGCCTGGGTCATCAGCTCAGGTGAGTTTGCCTTTCTGAGCACCTCGACAAACTCGCGAAATTTGGCGATATCCGCACCGGTCATCCGTCGGGAAGCCAGCCTCGCGCTATGGCTAATAATGGCGCAATGCATTTCACCCAGATCAGACAGATAATCCGTACTGATCGCCTTGAACGGATGCAGGGCGCTATTTTTGCCATCAATATTTTCGCAAACGAAACTCCCGCCATTACGACCACGAACCGTATGGATAAGATTATTAGCCCGAAGCGTGTTTAGCGCTTCCCTGATAGTGATATGTGAGACACCCATCATCTTTGCCAGATCAGTTTCGTTGGGGAGCTGTTCTTTTGGCTCCAGCAACCCCGTGATAATGGCATTTGAAAGGCGTTGGACTATCTGGTCTGAACGACTGACCTGCCCGATAGGCGCAAATATGACCGCGTGAGTAATCATAATCTTTTCTGTACTCAATTCCCTGAAACAACGACCATTTTTAACACATGCCCGTCGGGCAAGGAAGGTAAGAATGGCCGAGTTATTTTACATGCCTGGGCGCAACGTCACTGCACAAGCGGATGTGTGTCCCGATAACCTTATGATGAGCTGGGCGTAACGCGTCAGCTGGCAATAAAAAGCCTCATCCTGCAAATGTGAAAATTAAGTTAAAAATGCGAGGCTTATCATAGTGTCAATGTTGCGCATTTGAAAAAAATTTACAATATATATATTACATAAGATTCTTTATGTATTAATTGGCAGGAGACAAACATGAAAACCCTGAAGCATTTTATTAATGGGCACTATGTAGCAGGCAGTAGCGAAGATAGCTTCGAACTGGTGAGTCCGGTTGACGGTGAAACGTACGCAATATCTCCCAACGCTAACGAGGCGGAGGTAGAGCAGGCTTACTCAGCAGCGGAGGCGGCGTTTAGCATCTGGAAAAAATCGACGCCGGCACAGCGGCAAAAGGCGTTATTGCGGCTGGCCGATGAGATTGAACGCAACGTTGAGCGACTGGTAACCGCGCAGAGCCAGGAAACCGGTCAGCTTCGCCATTTTATTGAGAAAGAGGAGATCGCAGCATCTTGCGATGCCATCCGCTTTTTTGCCGGTGCGGCGCGCTGTCTTGAAGGAAAGGCGGCCGGAGAATATTCCTCAGGATTTACTTCAACCATTCGTCGTGAACCGCTGGGTATTGTTGGGCAAGTGACGCCGTGGAACTACCCGTTCATGATGGCGGTGTGGAAGATTGCACCAGCGCTGGCGGCAGGCAACACGGTGGTGCTAAAACCAAGCGACACCACGCCAGTCAGTACGCTGCTGTTGGCTGAACTGGCCGCACCGTTGTTCCCGAGAGGGGCATTTAACGTTGTATTGGGCAAAGCCAGCACTGGTTCGCTGGTGGTTTCAAACCCGAAAGCCTCACTGGTCTCGATTACCGGTTCGGTCCGTGCGGGTTTGCAGGTTGCGGCTTCGGCGGCGGCAAATCTGACCCGAGCACACCTGGAATTGGGTGGGAAAGCGCCCGCAATCGTATTCGCCGATGCGGATATGGACAAGGCGATTGCGACGATTACCACAGCAGGCTTTTTCAATGCCGGGCAGGATTGCACAGCGGCAACGCGGATTCTGGTAGAGCAATCCATCTACGCAGAGTTTCTTGAAAAACTGATCCAGAAAACAAAAAGTATCAAATATGGGCCGCCAGAAGATCAAAATGCACTGTACGGCGCATTGAATAGCCGGAATCAGCTGGAGCAGGTGAAAGGCTTTATTGAGCGTTTACCGGCACATGCAAAAATTGAAACCGGTGGGCGCGCAGGATCTGGTCCAGGCTTCTATTTTGAGCCGACGATCGTCTCCGGTTTGCATCAAAATGATGAAGCTATTCAGCATGAAGTATTTGGCCCGGTAATGACTATTCAGTCGTTTTCTACTGACGAAGAGGTACTACACAAAGCGAATGATGTGGAGTATGGTCTTGCCGCCAGCGTCTGGACCAGTAACCATGGTCGCGCCCAACGCTTCAGCATTGACCTCGATTTTGGCACGGTGTGGATTAACAATCACATTCCTCTGTGTGCCGAGATGCCGCACGGCGGGTTCAAAAAATCGGGGTACGGCAAAGATCTCTCATCTTATTCACTCGAGGAATACACTCGGGTGAAACATATCATGTGCGACATTTCTGAATAGAGAGGGTTACGATGAAAACATTAAAAATCGCGGTGCTTTCATTAGTGATGTTCTCGGGCTATAGCCTGGCAGAAAGTACATCGCTGAATACCGTAAAAGAGTATATGGCGGCGTGGAATGCGCATGATGCTTCGCGAGCCGCTCAATTTCTTGCTGATGATGCGGTCTATTATGATGCCGCCGCAGGAGAACCGATAAACGGCAGGGAAAAAGCAGAAAAAGAGGTTATCGGCGCTTTTATTAAGGCGGTTCCAGATCTTAGCTGGAAAATGGTTGGAAAACCCGTCTACGACGAAGATACCGTGGCCTTTCGTTGGGAATTTTCAGGCAAAAATAGTGGTGAATGGGCAGGGAGTCCGCCGACAAATAATCCGATCAAATTTGAAGGCGTCAGCTATATTCATGTTAAAGCAGGAAAAATCACCTGGCAGGGTGATTATTATGATTCTAAAAAACTGGATGAAGAGTTAAAGCCAGTGAAGTAGTCGGTTGTACCCCTTTATAAATAAGAAGGGGTATCTCTCTTATTTGTGTCGTATTAAAGGCAGTGTGTAGCAATAAGGAAAAAAGTTAATGGCAATTACCAGACGTGATTTTCTCAACGGCGTCGCGGTGACTATTGCGGCGGGACTTACCCCGCTGGAGTGGGTCAGGGCGGCAGGAAAGGGAAACGCATTTATAGATGGAAATTATTATCCTCCTGCGCTGACGGGGCTGCGGGGTAATCATCCTGGATCGTTTGAAATGGCGCATGCGCTAGGTCGCGAGCATAAACATTTTGATTTAAACGCTCTGCCCGTTGAGGAAGAGTACGATCTGGTGATTGTGGGTGGCGGGATTAGCGGGTTAGCTGCCGGTTGTTTTTGGCGTCAAGTTGCCGGGCAAAATAGCCGGATCCTGATCCTCGATAACCATGACGACTTTGGTGGACACGCCAAACGTAATGAATTTACCAGCTCGGGTAAGAAATTACTCGGTTATGGTGGCAGCGAAGCATTCCAGTCACCTGCGCATAATTTCAGCCCTGAAGTACAAAAGTTGATGGAAACTGTGGGCGTCAGCGTCACGCGGTTAAAAGAGAGTTTTGACGTAAACTTCTACCCCGACTGGCAGCTCAGTCGCGGCGTTTTCTTCGATAAGAAGAATTTTGGCGAAACAAAAATCGTCAGCGGCGATCCGGGCCGCGCGGTATCTGATGATATTCCGCCGGACAGGCTCAATGGGCGTAAAATTGAAGACTTTATCAATGATTTTCCGCTAAGTGAGAACGACAGAAAAGCGCTGATCGACCTGCACGTCCGGCCCGGTGATTACCTGCCGGGGATGACGGTCGATGAGAAAATGGAATGGCTGGATACCCACAGCTACAGTGAATTTTTGGCAACAAAAGTTGGTTTGAGCAAAATGGCGCTGCTCTATTTCCAGCAGCGTTCCAACGACTTCTTTGCTATTGGTATTGAAGGTATTTCCTGTAGCGATGCCCGTGCGTGCGCCTTACCCGGCATGGAAGGGATGGGGTTACCGCCGCTGGACGGTGAGTCACTGGCCGACCTCGAAGAGCCATATGTTTACCACTTCCCGGACGGTAACGCCGGGTTAGCCCGTCTGTTAGTCAGATATATGCTGCCGGATGCGCTACCGGGCAACACGATGGAAGACTCTGTCCTCGCCAGATTACATTACGAAAAGCTGGATCTGCCGGAAAACACCACGCGCCTGCGCCTGAACAGCACGGTGATTAATGCGGCCAACGTGCAGGATGGCGTGGCGGTGACCTATCTGCGTGACGGTAAAATGCACCGTGTGCGCGGTAAGAACACCATCATGGCAGGCTATAACATGATGATCCCGTATCTGGTGTCTGAGATGCCGGAACAGCAGCAGGCGGATCTTAAACTGAACGTGAAGGCACCGCTGGTGTACACCAACGTGGTGGTCAAAAACTGGCAGGCGTTCAAACAGCTTGGCGTACATGAGTTTTATTCTCCGGCGGCACCTTATAGCAGGGTCAAGCTCGACTACCCGGTCAGTATTGGTGGGTATCAACATCCGGCCTCCCCGGACGATCCGATGGTCATTCATATGGTCTATGTGCCGACTTATCCGGGCAGTAACTTGTCGGCCAGAGAGCAGTTCCGTCTGGGACGAGCCTATTTGCTGGGGACCACTTTTGCCGCGCATGAGGAGATGATTCGCTCCCAGTTGCAGGAGATGTTCGGCTCAACCGGATTTGATAATCAACGCGATATTGCCGCCATTACGGTTAACCGCTGGGCGCATGGCTATGCGTACTACGCCAACTCGCTGTTCGATGATATGGATAAGATGCCAGAAATTATCGAACGGGCGCGTAAGCCAGTCGGTCGCATTGCCATCGCTAACTCCGATTCTGACTGGAGTGCTTATGCCCACACGGCAATCGATCAGGCATGGCGTGCGGTTAATGAACTCAAGGATATGGGGTGATCTATGCGTAATGTAACCATTCTCGCCGCCTGTTTATTTACCGCTTCGGTTTCCGCTGCTGAATCTAACGGTGAATACATCGCGCGAATTTCAGACTGCGTCGCCTGTCACACAGCTGAAGGTGGTGCGGCGATGGCGGGGGGCAAAAAGTTTCCTACTCCGGTGGGGGATATTTATTCGACCAACATTACCCCGGACAAAACGCAGGGTATTGGAAATTATTCTTACGAGGATTTTGAAAAGGCCGTACGGCAGGGGATCGCCAAAGATGGTCATCCGCTCTATCCGGCTATGCCTTATCCCTCCTATGCGAAACTTTCTGACGAGGATGTTAAGGCGCTGTATAGCTATTTTATGCATGACGTCACGCCGTCAGCACAGCCCAATAAAGAGAATGCCATTCCGTGGCTACTCTCCGCCCGCTGGCCGCTGCATATCTGGAACTGGCTGTTTACCGACGCGCCAGTGACGGCTGTAGAGGGCGCGAAAACGGATGATAATGCTGCCCTGGTAAAACGGGGTGCTTATCTGGTGGAAGGCCCCGGACACTGCGGTTCATGCCATACCCCGAGAGGCATGGCGATGAACGAAAAAGCGTATACTAATGCTGATGCCGAATACCTGAGCGGCGCGATGATTGACGGCTGGTATGCACCGTCGCTGCGCGGCACCGGTATGTCTGAGCAGGAGTTAAAATCGCTGTTGCTGACCGGTAAAAGCAAGCATGCCGCGGTTTCAGGTTCGATGGCTGAAGTCGTCACGCAGAGTACACAGTATCTGACCGACGAAGATGCCACGGCGATCGCCCAATATCTGTTGAGCCTGAAAAGTGCGAAGCCTGAAACGGTACGTGCTGCGGCGACTACAGCATCCTGGTCGAATTCACCTGAGGCGGGCAAAGTGACCTATAACCGCTACTGTTCAACTTGTCACGGTCTGGAAGGGAAAGGTACGGATGATAACGCGCCTTCTTTAGTTAACAATCCACTGGTGATGGTTGATGACCCGACACCGCTGTTCAGAGTGATTGCCCACGGCGCAGAAACACCGACAACGCGTGGCAGCGTTTCCTTTAAGATGCCTGCCTACGGTGGCTTGTTAAGCGACAACGAAATGCGCGACGTGATCAACTACGTGCGTAAAAGCTGGGGTGAAGGGAATGGCGAAGTAAGCCAGGAAGACCTGGCTGGCGTTAAAAAAGCGTCACATTAAACAGTTTGCCGGAGAAGGTGCTTGCACCGTTATCCGGCAGTGCTTACACGGTGTTTACCCTGATAATATCCGCGAGTCGGGTAAACGCCGACGTCATTTCATTTTCTTCTATACTGGCAAATCCCAGCAACAGGCCGCTGCGTTTCTCTTCATTCACGTAGTAGCGTGACAGTGGGCGCACCAACAACCCTTGCGCATTCGCCTGTTGGGCAATGACCGCATCATCGCTCCCGGAGGGTAACTGTAAGATCATATGCAGTCCGGCGTTGCTGCTGAAAGAACCAAGAAAATGTTCACCAAGTTGGCGGCCGATAAGCTCTACCAGCATCTGGCGACGACGACTGTATAGCTGACGCATTTTCCGAATGTGTGCCGCGTAATAACCCTCGCGAATAAACTCCGCCAGTGCGGCCTGAATCAACAGATGCCCACCACGATAGAGGTCGTTATGAACCTTTTTCAGCGGAGCGGCTAACGATTTAGGTAGCACGACATACCCGAGTCGCAGTGCGGGATAGAGTGTCTTACTGAATGTCCCGATGTAAATGACCGGTGTCTCTTCTTCCAGCCCCTGTAAAGAGGGAATCGGCTGGCCGGAAAAGCGGAACTCACTGTCGTAATCATCTTCCACTATCCAACTTCGCGTTTCACGTGCGCGAAAGAGAAGTTGCCGGCGGCGGCTCAGACTCATTACCGAACCGAGCGGGTATTGATGTGACGGTGTCACAAAAATAAGTTTTGGCGGTGTTTCACCTGCATCCGGCGGGACCATGCCTTGTTCATCAACCGGGATAGCCGAAAAATTAACGGCATTGATGCGCAGAATATTTTTGATTCCCCAGTAGCCCGGTTCCTCAATCCAGGCGTGATCGCCGGGGTTGCATAAAGTCCGGGTCACCAGATCCAGGGCCTGGTGAATACCTTCAGTAATCAGAATTTGCTCCGGTGAGCACCGTACGCCGCGAGCGGTGCGCAGATAGTCTGCCAGTGCTTCTTTTAGCTCATTCACGCCGCCTGTGGCATCGTAAGTGAGATACTCCGGGCGCAGTCGTCTTGCCAGCCTGTCCTGAATTTTCTTGAGCACCCGGTGCGGGAAATGCTCTACATCAGGTACACCTGGAATAAATGCCCCCCACTGACGGGGACTGGCGCTGGCATGACCCAGCAGCTCAAGGCAGCGGTCGGATAAGCGGGTGTGATCTTCCAGAGCGGCAGCAACAGGCTCTTTGTCAGGACGCAGGTCGAGATTGTCCAGCACGCTGTCGGTCACAAATGTGCCGCTGCTGGTGCGCGCGGAAATATACCCTTCAGCTTGCAGCTGTTCGTACACCCGCAGGACGGTATTGCGCGATAGCGTCAGCTCTCCTGCCAGGTCACGCGACGGAGGCATTCGGGTAGCCGGTTTCAGGCTACCTTCGAGGATGCAACTACAAATGGCGGCATACAGGCGGCGATGTAGTTTTTCGTCAGTCTGCTGATTAAATGCATGCTTGATCACATCTCCGGCAAGTGAACGCATTTGGATCCTTAAAATAAAACGATTTGGCTCTCGATTAAAGTACCAGACGGCGTCTAAATTTAAAGGGTAATTCAACCGAAATGTATTAATGGACAAGGTGTAGAGAATGAACAATAAAAACCTGCAACAACGTCGTCTGGATGCCACCCCGCGTGGCGTGGGTGTGATGTGTGATTTTTATGCCCAGTCGGCAGAAAACAGCACGATTACCGATATCGAAGGCAATCAGTACATCGATTTTGCCGCCGGGATCGCCGTGCTGAACACCGGACACCGCCATCCTCGCCTGGTGCAGGCAGTCGAAGCGCAACTTCAGGCTTTTACCCATACGGCTTATCAGATTGTCCCGTACGAAAGCTATGTGTCTTTGGCTGAGAAAATCAACGCCGTTGCGCCAATCGACGGCAAGCGTAAAACCACATTCTTCACTACCGGGGCTGAAGCGGTAGAAAACGCGGTGAAAATTGCGCGCGCGCATACCGGCCGTCCTGGCGTTATCGCATTTGGCGGTGGTTTTCATGGGCGTACTTACATGACGATGGCGTTAACCGGCAAGGTGGCACCCTATAAAAAAGGTTTCGGCCCGTTCCCAGGCTCTGTTTACCATGCGCCGTATCCTTCTGAATTGCAGGGCATTTCCACGGCGGATTCCCTAAAAGCGATTGAGCGTCTGTTTAAAGCCGATATCGATCCAACCCAGGTTGCGGCGATTATCTTCGAACCCGTCCAGGGCGAAGGGGGCTTCGTGGTGGCACCGCCAGAGTTTGTGGCTGCCATCCGCCGTATTTGCGACGAGCATGGCATCGTGATGATCGCTGATGAAGTACAAAGCGGGTTTGCCCGTACGGGTCAGCTGTTTGCGATGGATCATTACGCCGATAAAGCGGACCTGATGACCATGGCGAAAAGCCTTGCGGGCGGCATGCCGCTGTCAGGCGTCGTGGGCAAAGCCGAAATTATGGATGCGCCTGCGCCGGGTGGTCTGGGGGGAACCTACGCCGGAAACCCGCTGTCGATTGCAGCGGCCCATGCGGTGCTGGATATCATTCGTGATGAGCAGCTATGCCAGCGTGCGGCGGCTCTCGGCGAACAGCTGCGCGCCGCTCTGACAGACGCGCAAGCAGGGTGTCCTGAACTGGCCGAAGTGCGAGGTTTAGGCTCTATGATCGCCGCCGAATTCTGTGATGCAGCGACAGGAGAACCCAACGCTGCTGCCGCACAACGCGTGCAGAAGAAAGCCCTTGAGCAAGGATTACTGCTGCTGACCTGCGGTCAGTATGGCAACGTTATTCGTTTTCTTTACCCGCTGACAATTCCGCAGGATCAGTTCGCCAAAGCGCTCGATATTATCAAAGCAGCAACCAAGTAATTCGTTAGTTGTCATTTACCCAAAGCCGACGGTCGTCATCACCGTCGGCTTTTTTATTGCCGTGGATTTATCATCCACATGTCGTTATATATTTACATATATATCGATTGGATCTATTCTATTCATCATACAAATATAATAACTGTACTCTTCAAGAGAAGGCGCTTGCGTTAGCGGCCTCCAGTCTTTCTATCTAACGAATTGAATTAACGAATGTTAAATAACAAATTTACCCCAGTGGCCTCTGGGTTGTTAACCTTTGCCTGTTTTTCCACCGCCGTCACGGCTCATGCTGAAGATACCGTCATCGTTTCGGCGCCAGCCACGTCACAATCCTCGTTATCGGAACATGAACCTCCGGCGAGCGAAAAAAAAGTCACGTTAGGTAGCCTCGGCGAGCGAGAGTTGATAGACGTTCCCTGGTCGGTGCAGACGTTGTCGAAAAAAGTGCTGGATCAGCAACAAATCAAAGATGTGAAAGACGCCTATCGCTACCTACCGTCCGTTCAGGGTGACGGCGTCCGCCCACAAACCCGCGGCATGCAAGGGAGCGTGGTACAAAACCATATGATTGATGGCCTGAACGCCGTCTCCACGACGGAATATTCGACCGAACAGTTCCAGAACATTGAGGTGTTGAGCGGCATCGCTGGATCGCTGTATGGCCCTGCTAATCCAGCAGGGATGTTTAATTTGGTGTCTAAACGACCTGTCGATACACCGTTGCATCGCGTCACAGTAGGGCAAGGTACAGGGTCGGGAACGTTGGCATCGATGGATTTCAGCGGCCCAATCGATGCGGGAGACCGGGTGAAATATCGCCTCAACTTGCTGAGCGATGAGGGCCATAGCTACACCACCGATAGTCATGTCCGTCGACAGTACGCTGGCTTGGGGCTGGACTTTCAACTGACAGATCAAACGGTGCTGGAGAGTAATTTCAGCTATTACCATTATTACGAAAAAGGCATGCCGGGTAGCTTTGCCCTGGCGAAAGGCGTTCACTTTCCCGCGGCATTTGATCCTACGGACAGTAAATATGGTCAATCTTATGCGGGTCATGATGACGAAACGACTACCGTCGATATGCATATTAAGCATGATTTTGACGGCAACTGGATGCTGGACCTGGGGGCGCTGCACCAGGTTGCAGACCGCGAGTCGACGGCCGTGACCAACACCCTGACGGATAACCGGGGCGATTACACCACTACAACCTCTAATTCGGCGGCCAGTCGGTTTACCATCAACAGTTATTTAGCGAACCTGACCGGTAGCATTGATACCGGCTGGCTGACGCAGGATATTGCTACCGGAATGCGTGGATTTGTGTGGAAAAACTATAATCCAAGAAACGGCGGCACTTTCACTCTGGGGCATTCTTCCCTCGATCAACATCCCGACTATCCACGACCACCGTATCCAGATTTTAACGATCGCTATCATTCAGCGACCACCACTCAACATGCATTTTTGCTCAGCGATACGCTGCATTTTTCCCCGCAGTGGAGTTTGCTGCTTTCCGGCAGTGAGAACCTGTTTACCGTCAGTAACTACAACAAAGCTGGACATGAAAGCAGCCATCAGCAGGACAATGGCATGAGCGGTTCTACCAGCCTGATGTATAAACCGGTGGAGAACGTCACGCTGTATACCACCTGGGCGGACAGTTTGCAGCAGGGCGATACCGCGCCCGCCGGGGCGCGCAATGCCGGGCAGGTGTTAGATCCCTACCGTAGCCATCAACTGGAGGTGGGCGCAAAATATGCGCCAGTAAAAGATCTGCTGCTTACCGCTGCGCTTTTTGAAGCCAAACGCCCCTTTGCCTATACCAACGACAATGGCGATTTTGCTCAGGATGGTACGCAGAAAAACCGTGGGCTGGAACTGATGGCTGATGGGCATATCACCCGTAATTTGCGCGTGTTAGGCGGCGGAGCCTGGCTTGATCCAACGCTTCATAATACCGCGGCCAGCAATGCGGATGGTAAGCAAGTTGTTGGTTTGCCGCGCTTCGCCTCGAATATCCTCGCAATCTACACCATCGAACGGGTTCCGGGACTGGATATCGACACGAACGTGCATTACGTCGGACGTCGGGCTACCGATAATGCCAACGACAGCTGGGTCGGGAGTTACACCACGGTGGACATCGGTACGCGTTATGCCACCAGACTGTGGAACACACCAACCACTTTCCGGTTTGATATCACCAATCTCACCGACCGTCACTATTGGACCAATATCGTTCCGGGCGCATTGACTGGTTACACGGGCGCAGGGGCTGCCAGCGCTCAACTTGGCGCACCGCGCCAGGCTCAGTTTTCTGTTCAGGTTGATTTTTAGGGGTTGCTTATGAAAACGTGCCACACATGGCTGCTTTGTGTGTGGCTGGCGTTTCCTGCCCTGGCAACACGCCAGGTTGTGGATGATGCTGGTCACACAGTTACCGTTCCCGCGCATGTTGAACGTATCGCGGATGGCTGGTTTGCCCATCATTCGGTGCTGATGACGCTGGGTGCTGGTCGTAACATTGTTGCGACGGTCAACCATGAGGAAAACCAGCCATGGATGTTCAAAATCAATCCTTCTCTGAGACAAGCCTTACAGATACGAGGAACATCATTTAATAGCGAGGATTTGCTGGCCCGGCACGTCGACGTCGTGTTTGTGGCAAAAGGAAAAGGGGATGCTCAAAGCTACAGTCAGGCGGGTATTCCGGCCCTTGAAATGGCATTTACTGACTATGCTTCGATGGAAAAATCGGTCACTACGACCGCAGAGGTTCTGGGTACCGAGCAGGCTCGCGTCCGGGCAACGGCTTACAATCAGTATCTCAACCGTGTACTCGCGGATGTGCAGGCTAAAACTGCGGAGCTGGCGGAAAATCAGCGCCCTCGGGTACTTCATATTCAATCGCTAAATCCGCTTAAAGTCGACGGCAGGAACACGTTGATCGATACCTGGATTACGCTGGCGGGTGGACGGAATGCGGCAGGTGAAGTTGACGGCAACATGAAAGAGGTGTCGCCCGAGAGGGTGCTCTACTGGCAACCGCAGGTCATTATTCTCGGTGCGGGGTGTGGTGATATCGCCAGTTCGCCATACGCAGCATTATTCAAAGAACTTAACGCAGTGAAACAGGGTAACGTCTGGCGCAATCCGGCGGGCGTGTTCCCCTGGGATCGCTACGGCACTGAAAGCGCGTTGCAGCTACAGTGGGCTGCATCGAAACTGCATCCGGCATTGTTTAGCGGCCTGGATATGGTCAGCGTAACGCGAGATTTTTATCGCCAGTTCTTCGATTATTCGCTCACTCAGGAGCAGGCGATGCGAGTTTTAAACGCGTTACCCCCACAGGAGTAGCGCTCACGTATAAAGACAGGCGTGATAAGGATTGCACGCCATTTTTACCCCTCTGAAATGTGGGGTTTGGTGCGCTCATGATGAAAATGGTTTGCCAGGTCTCTCGTTATATAATTTAATGCATATCGTTTTTACTCCTCTATTCAGATGGTATCCCATGTTAACTTTCCGCTCTTTTGTGCTGGTTTGCGCCAGCATGTTGTTTGCGTTTTCTGCTCAGGCCGACCGAACGATCACCGATCAGCTTGGTCGACAGGTCACGATTCCTGACCACGTGGACAAAGTGGTCGTGCTGCAACACCAGACGTTGAATATTCTGGTCCAGCTCAATGCCCAGCAGGACATTGTTGGTGTGATGTCGAGCTGGAAAAAGCAGCTCGGGCCTGAATTTGCGCGCTTTATGCCGACGATTACTACATTGCCGACGCCGGGCGATCTCACCAGCGTGAACATCGAAAGCCTGTTGGCGATTCATCCGCAGGTGGTTTTTGTCGCCAACTATGCGCCCGCGGAAATGATCCAGCAGATTCAGAACGCCGGTATTCCGGTCGTGGCTATCTCATTACGCAAGGATGCCACCGGGCAACAGAATAAAATGAACCCGACCATGGCCGATGAAGAGCAGGTCTACAACGAAGGGTTGAAGCAGGGTATTCGCCTGATTGCGGACGTGGTTGGGCGCAAACCGCAGGCCGAAACGTTAATCGACTACGTTTTTGCCGCGCGGTCAAAATTCAATGCGCCGGTTGCAAAAATCCCGGATGCACAAAAAGTCCGTATTTATATGGCTAACCCCGATCTGATGACTTACGGCTCCGGGAAGTACACGGGACTGATGATGCAGCACGCGGGGGGATTAAATGTGGCGGCTGCCAGTGTGAAAGGTGCCCGTCAGGTTGCGCTGGAGCAGGTATTAGCGTGGAACCCGCAGGTGATTTTTGTCCAGGATCGCTATCCGCAGGTGGTAACTGAGATCCAAAACGATCCGAACTGGCAGGGGATCGATGCGGTGAAAAATCATCGCGTCTGGTTGATGCCTGAATATGCCAAAGCCTGGGGCTATCCGATGCCGGAAGCGTTGGCGATCGGTGAACTTTGGATGGCCAAAAAACTGTATCCGGATGCCTATAAAAACGTGGACGTTGATGCGCAGGCCCAGGACTACTATCAACGTTTTTATCGTGTGAACTGGCAGCCTGATGCAGCTAAGTAACCGTATTTTGCCCCAGCAACCGCTCTTAATCGTTGTGGTCCTGTTGCTGGGCGTCAGTTCGCTATGCCTCGGACAGTATCCGCTGTCGTTAAGCGAGGTGTTTTACCACCTGACGCACTATAGCGACGCTGAGGGAATAGGCAGCCAGGTTATCTGGACGGTCAGGCTACCGCGTATTCTGATGGCACTGCTAGCGGGGGGGGCGCTTGGGTTATGCGGCGCGACGCTGCAAGGGGTATTTCATAACCCTCTGGTCGACCCGCATATTATCGGCGTGACGTCGGGGGCGGCCTTTGGTGGAACACTGGCCATCCTGCTCGGTCTTTCGCCCTGGCTGATGATGGGATCAACGTTTTTCTTTGGTTTGACAGCGTTGATCCTGGTGTATGCCATTGCTGCGTTACAGGGGCTGGAGAATACGCTGGTATTGATCCTGTCGGGTATCATTTTGAGCGGTTTTTTTGCCGCGCTGGTGAGCCTGATCCAGTATCAGGCTGATACCGAAGAGACGTTACCTAATATTGTGTTCTGGCTACTGGGCAGCTTCGCGACGGCCAACTGGCATAAAGTGCTGCTGTTGGCGGTCCCGGTCGGTATCGCCGCGACGGTTTTGTACCAGCTACGCTGGCGGATAAACCTGTTGTCGCTCAATGACAAAGATGCCAGAGCACTGGGTGTGGCGGTGGTTCCTCTGCGACGCAGCGTTTTGGTGTGCTGCGCATTTTTGGTCGCGGCTCAGGTGGCGGTCAGCGGCAGTATTGCCTGGGTTGGATTAGTGATTCCGCATCTGGCACGTTTGCTGGTGGGGGTTGATCATCGTCGTTTACTACCGTGCGCCTTCTGGTTGGGGGGCGGATTTATGATTGTGGTGGACGATATTGCTCGCACCCTGATGCACGCGGAGATACCGTTGGGGATTATTACCGCATTGTTCGGCGCGCCGTTGTTTGCTTTCTTACTTATTCGTACCAGCCGTCGGGAGAAATCATGATACCTGCCGCACTGCGTGTACATCAGCTTACTTATGGGTATCGCGCGCCACTATTTGAGCCGCTAACGTTCTGTTGCCAGAAAGGTGAGATCTGGGCCGTGCTGGGACGCAACGGCCTGGGTAAAAGTACACTGCTCGATACGCTAACCGGCACGCTGCCTGCTTTAGGCGGGAATATTGAAAATAACGGTGGGATAGGGATTGTGGCACAGCATAGCCATCTGCCGTTTCCGTACACGGTCAGCGACGTGGTGCTGATGGGGCGAGCACAGCACGTGAAGCTGTTTGCGCAACCCAGTCCGCAGGATCAAAAAAGAGCAATGCAGGCGTTAGAGCAGTTGAATATCGCGCATCTCGCCTCCAGCTCATTTGGCTCACTTTCTGGCGGGCAGCAACAGTTGGTGATGATTGCCCGGGCTTTGGTGACGGAGTGTCAAACGCTGTTACTGGATGAACCGTGTTCCGCGCTGGATCTCGCCAATCAGCAGGTGGTGCTGCAGCTCATTAGCGATCTGGCCCATCAACAGGGATGCAGTATTCTCTTTTCGACTCACGATCCGCTTCATGCGTTACAGGTTGCTTCCCATACTTTGCTGCTACTCCCTGAAGGAAAATGGCGGGCAGGGCCCACGGACAGCATTGTGACGGAGGAGAATTTATTCCTGGCCTATGGCTTAACGCTGAGAAAACTCAGCGTGGAGAACTACCAGACGCCGTTTATCGCACCGTTGTTTTCTATTCGTCGTTAAGCGGTAAGAATCCTGCGGCGCTAAGAAATTCCTGCCCGCCGCGGGAGAGTATGAAATCAACCAGCGCCATGACTTCATTGGATGCATCAAGCACCGCCAGTTGGTATTCGCAGCGAATATTGTGCTCATCGGGAATAGCCACGTAATGTACGTCGGGCATTGCGCGCAGCGCGTGTGCGTAATGCGCGTAACCGATAAACAGATCGGCCAGTCCCTGGCGCAGGATCCAGGCGCTCGCCAGTTCCCCTTGTGGGATTTTTACCGTATCACGACCACCCACCAGCGGGATTGCGCGCGTCCGAAGCTGCTGCCCGAGCCCTGGTTCCAGTACATCCATATTGTCGAAAAATGCCCAGGTATAGTCTCCGGAAGGGTCGCAGCCGGGCGTTGATGTACCAGGTCGCAGCGTTGGGTCGCGGAGTAAATCCAGCCAGACACCGGTTCGGTTGCTGACAAGGCTCAGTTTGTTCCAGCAAAAAGTGTGCGTAGAGACGGCTATATTACGTGCTAACAGGTTTTGCGGATGTTCCCGGTTGGCCGAGGCAAAGAGCGCACACGGTTCTCCCGCTTCAATAATACGCTCACGCAATAAACCGGCCGGACCATATTCAACATTAACGTCTATTCCACTCATGCGCGTGAACTGGCTTATCAGTGGCGTAAATGCAGGGCGCAAACTGCCTGCGGCTAACAGGAATATGGAAGAGGGCATGGTATCCGATCTCTGGCGAATGACATTATGCGAAGAAGGTGAATGATACGCGTTGAGCATGGAATTTAGAATGATTTAGCGCAGTGCTATTGAATCATCATGGGAAATGATAAAACTGACGGATACAAACTGAAGATAAAAAGATAGTTTTGAAGTGAAATAGCACCAAATCAAAGGGATATGATTTGGTGCGTCCGAGTGGACTCGAACCACCGACCCCCACCATGTCAAGGTGGTGCTCTAACCAACTGAGCTACGGACGCAAAATGGTGCGTTCAATTGGACTCGAACCAACGACCCCCACCATGTCAAGGTGGTGCTCTAACCAACTGAGCTATGAACGCAACGTTGTAGGTGACAACGGGGACGAATATTAGCGGCACAGACCGAATGAGGCAAGAGGGAAATAGCATTTTTCTTCCTGATCTCACGCGATTGCAGAGTAATTAAGCAAGTTGATTATATTTTGTTGATTTTGCAGCGTGTTTTTTATTCAGACAGCGAACTGGGGCATACCAGGGGCGGTTTGAATTACAGAGGTGCTCAGACTTTAAGCGCTGTAAGGATAGTGGTTTCTATTTTCTCTGGGGTAGTGAAGGGGGCAAATCGCTTGAGCGGCTTGCCGTCACGCCCGATCAGGAACTTAGTAAAATTCCACTTGATCCGCCCACCCAGCACGCCGGGTAATTCGTCTTTCAGGTAACGAAATACCGGGTGCGTAGCGGCACCGTTGACTTCCACTTTCTCAAACATCGGGAAGCTCACACCGTAGTTGATGTGACAGGTTTGCGCGATTTCGTCGGCTCCACCGGGCTCCTGGTTACCGAACTGGTTGCAGGGAAAACCAAGCACCACCAGACCCTGCGCGGCGTACTTCTTGTAGAGCGCTTCGAGGCCTGCATATTGTGGAGTGAAACCACAATGGCTGGCGGTATTAACCACCAGAACCAGTTTGCCAGCGTAGTCGGCCATACAGATGGGCTGGCCATGCAAACTGGTGGCAGTCAGTTGATGAAAGGGGGCCATGCCAGAATCCTCAAATAAGATAGCATTACTCATGTTGCCCGCGAGTGAAAGGCTTAGCTGCGTATCTATTTATTATGATCGCAACTGCAGGATTAATAAACTTGCCATTGGTGCAGGGCAAAAATAGAAATTCTCTGCGGTTCGGTTATGGACATTCCATAATTTATATTAACCAACCTGACGAGCGTTCCATTCGTCGCGCGTGATTTCCCAAAGTTCAGAATCCAGCAAACCGCTGACATACTCTTTCTTTTCCGTCTTGATAAGCCGCATGCCGCTTCTGTCTGAAATACGTTTGGAACGGATATTGAGAGAGGCTTTCGGCGCACGCAATACCGTCTTATTTAACGTATTAAACCAGTAATCCGTAGCGACATTACTGGCCTCACGCATAAAACCCTGCCCCTGATATTCCGGAGCTAACCAAAATCCACGGTTATTATCCTCAACGTCATAAAGGCAAATTAAACCTATGAGAGCGTCAGGGGCCTCACGGAGTCTGATAGTCCAGATCCACGCAATCCCTTTATCCATATCAGGCAGGGCAACGTTATTGACGTAATTCTCCGCACCGTTATCAGGATAGGGCCAGGGTACTGAGGAGACCATATAACGAACTATCTCCCAGCGGGGATAAAGCACCTGAATCTGCGAGGCATCTTCGGCTTCTAATGGTTTTAACAGCAAGCGTTCCGTATGGAGTATTGGTATTTTCATATGCACTTTTCCTACTCGATCAAGATAAGAGGATCAATGTGGGGAGGATTTTGAAAAAATATTAATAACCAGAACCCCAGCACAAATAAGAAGCATACCTGCGATCGCCGGAAAATCTAGCTTTTGCCCACTTACCAACCAGCCCAAAAGACTGATTAATACGATTCCAGCACCTGACCAAATTGCGTACGCAATACCCGTTGGAATGGTCGACAGAGTTTGGGAGAGAAGATAAAAGGCTGTGCAGTAGCACACAATAGTTGCTACAGATGGCCATAGGCGTGTGAATCCGTCAGAGAACTTCATCAGGGTTGTACCTATGACTTCAGCTACGATGGCCCCGGCAAGGAAAATGTATGAATTCAAAATCTGACCCCATATGACAATTTAAAGCAAATATCGTATCACAAAGGGGTGGGTGAGTTTGAACACAGGAGTTATCCGCCCAAGACCTCGAAGCTGCCGTACTGAACTCATAGCGATTAGATTTCCGTTGGTGAGTTCTCCTGCCAAGAGCAAAAGAAAACTCAGGCTGATAATGCGATGGACATATCCATACAACGCAGATCTGTTTGGGCAAGTCTTGATGGGGATGTCGTTTCCTTGATAAACATAAAACCATGCTTTTCGTAGAAAGTTTGTGCGTTTGGTGTTGAGGTCAAGGTTAACTGTTTCAGCCCTCTTTTAATCGCCTCATTACATTTATAGATTTATCATGAAACGGTTTCGTTTCAACATCGTTGTTTAACAAAAGAGGGAAGTCCATTACTGGCACGGAGTTGACAAGTTACCATCATGAGCAGTGAGCAGATAATCGACTCTTGATGAGTCGATTATTCAATGCAAACGGGGCATAGTAATTCATTCAGTACAGGATTATGCAGCTCAATCAATCGACACAAAATAATTGTGAGGTCACAAATATGACGCCTACATTGCAAGGATCTCTTGTCACGCTCCGTCCTCTGCTTGAGACAGATGCTCAGCTATTGATTGATGCGGCTGCGGATGGGGAACTCTGGTCCCTGCCATTTACGGTGGTTCCGTCTGCTGACACCGCAGATTCGTACATTCAGAAAGCCCTCAAGGGGCAGATCGAAGGCACAGTCATGCCGTTTGCTGTAACGCTTTCGTCAGATCAACGTGTCATTGGGTCAACACGTTTCTGGAAGATTGATAGAGAAAACCGAAAGCTCGAAATTGGTCACACCTGGTATTCACAAAGCTGGCAAAAAACAGCTGCAAATACCGAGAGTAAACTGTTATTGCTGCGGTACGCCTTTGAGCAACTGAAGTGTGTTCGCGTTCAGTTTACGACTGATGTATTGAATGAGCGCTCGCAGGCTGCCATTCTCCGTATTGGTGCGATCCAGGAAAGCATCATCAGAAATGAACGAATTATGCCTGATGGTCGAAAACGTACTTCCATACGGTACAGCATAATTGATGATGAGTGGCCGCAGGTTCGGACCAACCTTGAGCACCGCCTTTCCAGTTACAGGAAAGAGAAATAACTCGAGGTTTTGCGGACAGAAGGTCTGCTGTGAGCGATGAGCGGAAGTTGACATATCTGTTAAAGTGAATGGTTCCTTTTGCAGGGATACTTACAAATCCAGCGGACGGATAAAAGGTGATCTGCTAGGAATGCCGCAACAGCGCGGCGATAAAGTGAGTTTTGACGGTTTGGGGGATTGCAGGGGTATGAAGTCAATGAAATTTCAAAATTTATAGTTATAATAACGAGACTTCAATTGTTGAATTTTTACTTCTTTTACACACGAATTAAGGATTTAGGCGATGATTTTCATTAGTCACAATTACAAAGACAAAGCCTTCGTTGGTCATATTGCAGATAAAATTGCAAATATATATGGCAGGTCTAACGTATTTTATGATTCTTGGTCAATTCAACCTGGTGAAGGGATTATTGATCGCATGAATGATGGCATCGAATCCGTTAAGATTTTCTTTTTCTTTGTAACAGAGAATAGCCTTAAAAGTAATATGGTGTCTTTAGAGTGGCAAAATGCCCTTATGAAAGCTGCAATTGGAGACGTCAAATTCGTTGCTATACGTTGCGATGAATCACCTATGCCTGCGCTTCTTACTCAAAAAGTCTATTTGGACCTTTACACAAATGGCGTTGATGTAGTTATAGCTCAAATGAATGACATTATCTCTGGCAAAAGCACTTATAAACCTCAGGACGAATTATTCTCCAATCTCACATATGACTTTAAAACTGAATCGAATAAAATAATCGTCAGGGTTTCCGCTGACCACTTCAGTGAAGTTACTGCTGATTTCTTGTTCTTATTTACTAATAAATTAAATGATAATGAATTAAGGTATAATGTATTAGGTGAAAGTGGTTTCATCCAAGGGTTCCGTTCAGACTACAAACTAAATACGGGGGATGCATTCAGCGTACAAATGATTGCATTAATGCATGGCCTTAAACCAAAAATTCATTTGACTGTTGAGTTTTGGCTGGATACTGGAGATGAACTTAATCTTGCACATGTTATGAGCAAAACATCAACAGATCAGTACACGACCATACCGTACAAGAAAAAAAGTGATTTTAGTGGCTTCAACATGAAATTTTAAAATTTATTTTTCATAATCAACTGACATAATCATGTCATCGGAGCCTGAACAACTCCGGTGACTTCTGCGCATTTAAGGGGGATTTAAACTCCGAAAACATCCCACAGTATCTCCTTTGCAAATATGGGCGAAATCGAGTTCCAACAGATTTACAAAGCCGCGCTCGATGTCGATCTGTATTGTTCATACTATGTTTTTCCTGAGCCATAACCCTGCATCCCCATTCAACAAAGAGTCTATCTGTAGCGGTAATTGATATAGTTAACGTCCGCTTCTGGCACTGAGCAGTCGTATGAGGAGGTACTGTTTTTCACGTGAAATTTGAATAGTTGAAGGCCATAAGTACGGATGATGAGAGGCTTGAATAACCTGTGTGGTTTTGGAGTGGTTTTACCCCACTTGAGGCGTGATTTTGGGGGCATCTTTAGGAGCAGGGACATAAAAAGGGACACATTAATAGCTGCTATAACCCGCTATCAACTGTCCCTGAAGTTTTTTATCATACTGATTTATATGTATTTTTTTTTGTTTTTAAATGATTATATTTTGTTAATTTTGCAGAATGCTATTTACTCAGGCTGTGCGCCGGGCGAGTCGCACCTGATTGTTAAACTGCGTGATGTTTTGCATTCCTACGTGCTGGAGTCACTTAAATAATTACACAGCAACTTCCATAGGTAATGAGCAGCCGGTGTAAAACGATGATCGGAGCTACGCAATACATGCCACTGACACTCTCTGGCAATATGATGATCAATCGGTATTGCCGTCAATTCCCCAGGATAAGAATTAGCATTAGCAGTTTGTTCTGTCATAAAAGCAATCCCCAGTCCCGCACGGCACAGGGCTATTGCGCTGGTAAACAAATTACAGCAGTAGGATGGCCTGAACATAATCGCTTCATCGCGAAACATCGCAGTGAGATATCGCTGAAGCCCAAAATTGTCATGCATAGCAATCAGGCGATGCCGGGAAAGTTCCTGAAGCGTTACTTTCTTTAAATCAGAAATAACATGATCCTTCCTGACAATGGCACAAATGGCTCCCCGGTTATAGCTATATCGTTTAAGTGCCGGTTGCCCAACGGGACCAAATCCCACGGCCATATCCACTTCACCTCTTGCAATGAGTTCCATCGACGTTTCCATGTTGCCAGAAGTGATATCTACAAACACATTCGGGTAGATTTGGGCAAAATCGCTCACGACGTGGGTAATGATTTCCTGGACCATCCCTTGTCCAACGCGCAGCGTAACTGTCCCTCCACGCATATGGCGCATATCGCTGAGTTGCCGCTCAAGTTCATTGCGTTTTTGTTGAGTAATGGCGTAGTCATCAGCCAGTAATCTTCCCGCCTCGGTGAGGACAACGTTACGTCCTCTTTTCTCCAATAATGGCAGCTGTATTGTTCTTTCCAGAAGAGAGATTTGGCGACTGACAACCGAAGGGTTAAAGCCAAGGATGTCGGCGGCTCTGCGGATCCCACCGTACAATCCGACCATATATAAATAACGGATCGCTTTTTCTGGATAGGTGCTCAATGTCATGTTTTTGCCATTATTGTTGACCTGAAAGCAACAATAATAGCATAGGAGCCTGATTCTTTTTCAACCGGGATTCATCACATACTAATGCTAAATACCTATGCGGAGAGTGTGGCAATGAAGAGCGTTGTTAATTACTTACAGAAACATACTGACCTTATCATGGAAGATATCAGCGATTTGGTACTGGCTGAGTCTCCTTCAACTGATAAAGCTGCTGTTGACCACTGTGGTGACGTTTTAAAAGCTATTTTCGAAAAGCGTCTGGGTATACAGGCTGAAACTGAAAAACAGACACATTACGGTAACCAGTTAAAATTTGTTCTGGGAAAAGAGGGCCCGCAAACCACAATTTTGGGGCATTTTGATACGGTCTGGGATAAAGGGGTACTCTCACTTCGCGAAGAAGAGGGGAAATGGTATGGCCCGGGGATCCTCGATATGAAAGCCGGGATGATTCAGTCTATCTGGGCGGTTCGTGCGTTAAAAGAGAGCGGGCATCTCGGTGGTAAGCGCATTGTTTTCCTGTGCAATAGTGATGAAGAACTCGGAAGTCCAAGTTCGAAGGAATGGATTATCCGTAATGCTACAGGATCTGAGCAAGTATTGGTTGTTGAACCGGCGACAACTCATGGTGATTTAAAAATTGCCCGTAAAGGCACTGGCCGTTACCGCATTGCTATCACAGGTCTTGCTGCGCATGCAGGCAATAATCCTGATGAGGGGGTTAGTGCTATTGAGGAAATGGCTTTTCAGATCCTCAAATTGCGAGAGTTGAATGATCCTGAGCGCGGTACCACCGTTAACGTTGGTATTGTACGGGGTGGCAGTAGGGTCAATGTCGTCGCGGATTCTGCCGAATTAGAAATTGATACCAGAGTGGAAAATCAGTCAGAAGCTGCACGGATCCATGATGCTATCACCCGTTTGACACCTCATTTGCAGGGTAGCCAACTCAGGGTTGAAGGAGGGCAAACTCGCCCACCGATGGAACGTTCTTCAGCTTCCGAACAGCTATTTGAAAAAGCGCAAAAGATTGCGGAAATACTGGGTATTACGATTACCGCGAAATCGGCTGGAGGTGGTAGTGATGGAAACTTCACCGCGGCGTTAGGTATTCCTACATTAGATGGCCTTGGTGCGACAGGAGCCGGTATCCATGCGCTCCATGAGCATATATTACCCGAAAATATCGTTACCAGAACCGCACTGGTTGCTGGAATGATGCTTAACGATATTAATTCTGATGATGGGTCATAATTTTAGCTAAATACATCATGCACACTCAACGACATTATTGTTTGTTATCCTCATGTAACCACTGTGGCTATATGGATTATTAATATCTTGACGAATAAATAACAGGACATATCCATGAGTGCTTTTATTATTGCGATAGTTATTACTGTCGTTGCGGCTTGGTTAATTATCAAGAATTACCAGCCGCAAACTATTTTGCTGTTAGCGGGGCTTTCCTTGTTAACAATTACAGCCATTTTCTACCCTGAAAAAAGTATCTTATATGGAAATGCAAAATCCACAGGGTCTGTCTGGATTGATATATTTGCTTTTGTAAAAGGTTCATTATCAACGCAGGTAGCAGGGATCGGTTTGATTATTATGGCGGCCGGTGGTTTCGCCAGCTATATGGATCATATTAAAGCTTCAAAGGCCATGGTTGACGTCTGCATTAGGCCGCTGGAGGCTTTAAAAGCACCTTACCTGATCCTTGCCATCGGCTACATTTTTGCGCAATTGCTCCATGTTGCCATCTCCAGTGCTGCGGGCCTTGCAATGTTATTGCTGGTGACATTTTTCCCGGTTTTGGTTCGGCTTGGGGTAAGTAAGGCTGCTGCCGCGGCTATGATTGGCATGTGTGCCTTTATGGATCTTGGGCCGGCCGTTGGCACCGCGAACTTAGCTGCTGAATATGCTGGCATGGAAACAGCACTGTATTTTGCTCATTATCAGATGCCGGTAGCTGCGGCGGTGATGGTTGTCGTTTCTATATTAATCTATTTTACGGCGAAATATTTTGACAAAAAAGATGGACATGTTGTTGCGTCACAACGTGCTGTGCAACCCGAGAGTGCTGAAAAAGATGACGCGCCAGCACCTAAGTTCTACGGGTTATTGCCCATTTTTCCTGTCGTTCTGGTATTGGTGTTCAGTCCGTTGGTTGTTGATACCATTAAAGTAGATGTCGTGACTGCAATGGTTATCGGAACTATTGTCGCCTTTATTTTTGAGCTATGTGTAAAACGAAACTTTAAAGAGTGCTGCAAAGGAGTACAAGTCTTCTTTAAAGGTATGGGGAGTATGTTTACCAGTATCGTTTCATTACTGGTATGCGCCGAAATTTTCGCACAGGGATTACAAAAAATTGGTGCAGTGGATTATTTACTCGATGCGACACATAACGCTGGCTTTGGTTTCACCAGCATGACGATTGTAATGGCATGTTTGGTCGGGGTAACGGCCGTACTGACAGGATCGGGGGTTGCAGCCTTCTTTTCATTTGCCGGTATGGCGCAGTCTATTGCAACAAAGTTTGGTATGAACGCCGTACATATGCTTCTGCCAATGCAACTGATGGCTGGGATGGGACGCGCAATGTCGCCCGTAGCCGGTATTATTATTGCCGTCAGTAAATCGGGTGAGTGTTCCCCATTTATGATCGTGCGCAGAACGGTCATTCCGGCACTTGGTGGAATCATAACTATGCTAATCGCTAATACGCTAATTTCCAGTATGCAATAGTAACTGAATACGGAAGGTTTTTATCTGGATGAACACTATGTTAAATGAAAATGTAGATAATTTACTCTATATTCCTTACTCAGGTTCTGTTCTACTCGAATCTCCTCTTCTTAATAAAGGAAGTGGTTTTAGCGAAGAGGAACGAGTGATATTCAATCTGGAAGGATTGCTACCCAATGCAGTTGAAATAATTGAGGAGCAATCCCATCGAGCATATCGCCAGTTTAGCGATTTTAAGTCTGCTATTGCACAGCATATCTACCTTAGGAACATTCAGGACACTAACGAAACACTATTCTATTATCTGGTGAATAAACATTTAGCAGAAATGTTACCTATTATTTATACACCTGTTGTTGGCCATGCATGCGAACATTTTTCTGATATTTACCGTCGGGCCAGAGGGTTATTTATCGCATGGCCGGATCGCCATAAAATCGATGATATATTGCACAATGCCACGAAACAGCATATTCGTGTCATCGTCGTCACCGATGGTGAACGGATCCTGGGACTTGGGGATCAAGGTATTGGCGGCATGGGGATTCCAATCGGCAAACTGTCTTTGTATACCGTCTGCGGTGGTATAAATCCGGCAAATACATTACCCATTCTGCTGGATGTTGGAACCAATAATTCTCAACTGCTAAATGATCCTCTTTATATGGGATGGCGTCACCCAAGAATTACCGGGGAAGAATATTTTGAGTTTGTGGATATGTTCATAAACGCGGTTAAACGTCGATGGCCTGAGGTCCTACTGCAATTCGAGGATTTTGCTCAGCAAACGGCACTTCCTCTTCTGGAGCGATACAGAGATGAGATGTGCTGTTTTAATGACGACATCCAGGGAACTGCTGCCGTCGCGCTAGGATGTTTAATGGCGGCAAGCTCAGTCTCCGGTCGTTCATTATGCGAGCAAACAGTTGTATTTCTGGGGGCCGGATCGGCTGGTTGCGGTATTGCGGAGCATATTATTCAGCAGATGATCGCTGAAGGCTTGTCTGAAGTGGAAGCTCGCGCCAGAATTTATATGGTGGATCGGTTCGGATTGTTGACTGATGACCAGGCAAACCTTCCACCTTTTCAGCGACAACTGTCACAGCCTCGAACGATCGTCGAAAGCTGGGGTGTGGAAAGCGAAAAAATGAGGCTGATGGATGTTGTTTGTCACGCGCATCCTACGGTGTTGATAGGTGTTACCGGCCAACCAGGCTTGTTTAGCGAAGCTATTATTAGGGAAATGTACAAGTACTGTAAGCTCCCAATAATCATGCCGTTATCCAACCCAACTTCGCGGGTCGAGGCGAGGCCGGAAGATATTATTGAATGGACAGAGGGAAACGCCATTGTTGCAACGGGAAGTCCATTTAATCCCGTAATATACAAAGGAAAGGAGTATCCCATTGCACAATGTAATAATGTTTACATCTTCCCTGGTATTGGTCTAGGGTGTCTGGCAAGCCGCGCCACACGAATTACAGAAAATATGTTAATAACGGCAAGCCGAACGTTAGCCTCTTTTTCGCCAATGAAAAGCAATAAAGATTCTCCATTATTACCGGATATAAATAATATTCAGGAGGTAACAAAGGCCATTGCCTTTAGTGTTGGTATTGCAGCGCAACGCGATGGCGTAGCCATTCGTATACCGGAGGAATCATTACGAGGCAAAATTGACCAGATTTTTTGGCATCCGCAGTATCGTCAATACAGACGGACCTCATACTGATGCTAATCAACCCCCTCTCTGGAGGGGGATTGACGCCACTCATCGATAGGGAGGTTGGATTTTGACACAATGCATCTTATTCTCAACGCAAGACACCCTTGCTGATCGATGGCGAAGGTCATGGGATATTAACCCGTTACTCAGGGAAGGCGGCAATGACAGATTATTGGTGGAAAGACCTGGTTGATCGTAATAACCAGTGGCAAGGGTTGGAACTGATCTTCAAAGAAAATCAAAGAACTGAGCCAGCGATGGAAATGCTCAGTGGCCATTTTGGGCGTATGGCATTGCAGCTCGCCGGAGAGCCGTTATTCTGGGCTTCAATGCTTGAAGATCATTCCGGCGTTTGGCTGGTTTTTAATGCAGATCATCCACGGAGCCAGGAGATATTACCTGCGGTAACTTCTGAAGATATTGAACGGATAAAAGCCAAAGGCGAGCAGGTGCGGATCGGCGAATGGTGCCGGTATTTTGTTCGTCAGTTAATGAATGCGCCAACACCATTACTCTCACCGCAGCGTTGGTTGATAAGACCGATGTTACCGATTCAATGTTCATCGCGCTATTCCAGTCCCCAACCCATTGCGTTAGAAAACTGGCGTTTCTCAGCGCCAGAAAGCACTGAAAATATTAACTGCCAGTGGACGCTGTACGGTGAAGATTTCCCTGATCTGACGCAGCCGGAAAACGTCAGATTGGTTGACTGGTGGTGGGGCGGTTATTTGCTGCGGGGGCGTTATGCCATTCAACCCAATACGGGGAGAGTAAAATGGTGGCGTAAAAAATGCCGAGAGGGGACGTTGCCGCCGATACTGGTCTGGTATATCGCCGGATTAGGATCTTATGTGATCCTTGATGGGCATTATCGATTACAGGCGGCGATCGAAGAGCAGATCCCCCCTTTATTTCTGGTGCTGAGCGAGCTTAATGAAACGGAATATCCTGCCGATGCTGCCCATCAGGCGCGTATCGTTCAGTCGCTGGAAAAGCAGCTGGCTAACAACCCCAATTACAGTGTCAATGCGGTAAATCAGACGCTGATTAGTCTCTATGACAGACGATATCTTTACGCGTCAACGCATAGCCGCGTTACTCTTGGTGAGGGAACCCAATGGGCTACTGAGGTGGAACGTTATCTGCAAAAACATCATCTTGATGCGTATCGGGACAAGATTTTTCAGCGGGTTAAGGGCGATTGATTTTTACCCTACATTTTGTCGATATAACGCGAGCCTGCTTCTGATAACTCCCGGCGGTGGCATTCAGACGGGAGTCATCGTTACTTATCGCTCCTGTTGCAACTCGATATCAGAACACCGGCAAACCCAGTCCTTGCTTCACTTCTCTTAATGTCTGCTGCGTAATCTCGTGCGCCTGCTCGCTTCCTTTTTTGAGCATCGCCATCAGCATGCCTTTATCCTGAATGTAGGTTGCACGCCGCTCGCGCATTGGCGCGATGAGTTCTTGCAAGCACACTTCCAGCTCGTTTTTGCATGTCCGGTCACCCAGTCCACCCCGTTGGTAATGCGCTTTCATTTCCGCCACTTTTGCTTTATCCGGATGAAAAGCATCGAGGTAAGTGAATACCATATTGCCGTCTATTTGCCCTGGGTCGGACACTTTCAGATGATTAGGGTCGGTGTACATTGCGCTGACCGCGCGGTGAATGGTTTCTTCGCTGGCTGACAGGAGCAATGTGTTACCAAGCGATTTTGACATTTTGGCATTTCCGTCGATCCCTGGAAGGCGGCTGGTTTCACTCAGCAGCGCTTTGCAGTGCGATAGGACGGGGGCCGGTAACAGGCTATTCATCTTATGCACTATCTCATTAGTCTGTTCAATCATTGGCAACTGATCGTCGCCGACGGGAACGACTTCGGCTTTGAAGGCCGTAATATCTGCCGCCTGACTGATGGGATAAACCAGAAAGCCAACCGGTAACGAGCGAGCGAACCCTTTCTGCGCAATTTCGTTTTTGACCGTAGGATTACGCTCCACGCGAGCCACGGTAACGATGTTCATATAAAGCGCGGTTAACTCTGCGAGAGCAGGCAGTGCCGATTGCAGACAGATGGTAGTAAGTGACGGGTCTATTCCTGCGGCAAGATAGTCGGCAAGTACTTCGGGAATATTATTGCGGATCTTTTGCGGTGTGCTGCCGTTATCGGTTAACCCTTGTAGGTCAGCCACCAATATGAACTGCTGATAATCGTGTTGCAGCGTGGCGCGCTGGCGCAAAGACCCCACATAATGGCCAAGATGCAGCGGGCCGGTGGGACGATCGCCAGTGAGGATGATGGTTTTATTGTTCATGTCAGACTCCTTAGTTATAAAACCGAAAGGGGTCTCTAAATGCAAATAACCGCCTTTCGGCGGTTATTGAAAATGAGGAAAACACATTCTGACCGCCTTTAAGAAGGCAGCCACCACAGGTTGTGATTAAAACCGTTGATATCGTGTTTTGTGTTCATCCAATTAACATACCACCTGGCGTAGAGGTAAAGCAATGCCCGAAGTGCTGGCGCATATCAGCTCGCTTCCAGCATGCCAAAGCTCACAATGCGCGAACGACCTAACTCTTTCGCACGGTACAGTGCAACATCTGCGGCGCGTAACAGGTTGTCGCTCTGGGCGTGCTGCGGGTAACTGGCGACACCTATAGAGACATCCACGTGTCCAATATCGGAAACGCCAAAGCGCAGCGACAGTTCGCGTACGCCGTTGTAGATTTCCGTAGCAAAGCGGTTAGCGGCCTGTTCATCCGTATTGGCCAGCAGTACCAGAAACTCTTCACCGCCGTAGCGGAAGGCCATGCCGCTGTCGTGGACAACGCGCTGAATAGTCGCAGCGATACTTTTAATCACGCTATCGCCAGCCTCATGGCCAAAGCGGTCATTAATACTTTTAAAATGATCGATATCGATCATCAGGCAACTGATTGGTTCTTTGTTACGCACTGCCTGGCTCATCTGGGTACGCAGTGTATCTTCAAGATGATGACGGTTGCGCAGTCCGGTTAGCGGGTCGTAGAGCGCTTTCTCCAGCAGGGCGTCACGCAGACGCTGGTTGGCTAATGCGAGGCCGAGTGCTTCTGCCATCAGCTCCAGATATGCACGGGAGGGGGCGGAATCATCGCTAAGGTTCTGGAATGAGAGCAGACCGATGGCTTCGCCCTGGGCAATCAGCGGAACACACAGGGTGTGGTGCTGGCATGACTCTGGCAGATGGTAGCAGGCGATATCGGGTTCACCTTGTACCGGAGGATGACTCTGGCCGCGGCGCACAGCCCAGCATTCGTCCGGGTGGAACGCATCCGCTTTACCCTGCGGAGAAAGCCATTGTGCAACGCAGCGCATTTGCCAGGGTTCCTGGTCCAGTATGTAAAGCCGCCCGGCAATACCTGGAGCAATATTCGGTGCAAACAGCTCTGCCACATTGATGACATCGGCAAAACTCTCGCAGCCTTGCAGACGCTGCGTCATACGCGCCAGCAGATCGCGGATTGCCCAGTCGGCATCTCGTTCTTTCTCAAGTCTCTGACGCGCCAGACCGTTCTCGCGAAATATCCGGATCGCCTGCGCCATGTCGCCTATTTCATCTATCTGGTTAAAGCTGGGCGTCTCAACGGCATAATCCTGCGATGCGAGACGGTTTACGACATCGCTCAAACGCACGACGGGGCGCAGGACGCGACGCTTTAAAATGAAACCGAGAACGAATAAAAACAGCAGCGCCGTCAGACCGACCATCACTTCAGAGGCCGTCCGCAGCATGCGGGATGACTGGGTTGCATCTTCAATTGTATTGCGTACGCGGTTATCGAGCAGTTGGCGGAAATGATCTATCCGGTCCTGGGCGCGTTCCAGTTCCTGTTCATAGCTTTTCCCATAGAGCAGGGCAATAGCCTGCGACTCTTCTGCGCGCGCGACGCTGGCAAGCGCCGCAGCTTGCTCGTCCTGCAGGGCATCAACAATCTGTAGCCCTTCGTGCAATAGCGCCAGCTCTTCATCCGTTGCCCCAAGGTCTTTGAGCTTTGACAGCCGATGCTCAACAGCTTTCAGCGTCGCTTCTTTCTGACGGTAGGCGTTAAGCACCTCAGGATCTTTTGCAATAACATAGTCGCGCGCCAGGTCGGACAGCGACCAGGCATCGAGTTCGACTTCTTCGGTAAGTTGATCGAACTGATAACGCTGTTCTACCACCTGGCGTTCTGTGTTATCGGCGCTGGATGCCATCAGCATGACAACGCCTGAAGCGATGGTCAGGCATACCGTCGCGCTATAGGCCCAGTTGGTGATTGTGGCAATTCGCACTGATTAGTTCCTTCTGCGACGATTAATGAATACGCATGATTGCAATTATAGGAAACGCATGATTTTGCGTGAAAATAAAAAAGGCGGTCCAGAAACCGCCTTCTGTTATCGTCCTGCAATCATAAATCTGGAGGATTTTTTCCTTCTTCCATAAAGGCTTCGTCGATTCCTTCCACGTTACCTTCATGGTCACGCCCGGAAAACAGGTTCCAGCAGGTTATGAATAGTGCAGCAATCAGGGGGCCAATCACAAAGCCGTTAATGCCGTAGATCTCCATGCCGCCGAGAGTGGTAATCAAAATCAGATAGTCCGGCATTTTGGTGTCTTTACCTACCAGCAGCGGGCGCAGGATATTGTCCACCAGCCCAACGATAATCACGAAGAAGCCAACGATAAACAGCCCTTGCCATAGCTGGTGGGTGGCGAACAGGAATATTGCTGCTGGTACCCAGACGATCGCTGAGCCCACGGCAGGCACGAGGGAGAGAAACGCCATCAACGCACCCCACAGAACGCTGCCGTCGATATCCACAATTGCAAACGCGATGCCGCCAAGAATACCCTGAACCAAAGCGACGACCGCCGTGCCCTTAACGGTTGCCCGCGTCACGCCGACGAATTTGGCAAACAGGTGCTGTTTGGCAAAATCAGAAAGGGGTAATGAGTCCAGAATCTGGCGCACCAGATACGGTCCATCCTTCAGTAAGAAGAACAGCAGATACAGCATGATGCCAAAACTGATAGCAAAGCCGAATGTCCCTTTCCCAATCAGAAATGCACTGCCAGCAAGGTACTGCCCGCCTTGCAGCACGACATCGGACAGTTTTTTCTGGATCTGCGCGACATCATCCAGATTGTGTTCTGCCAGAAATCCTCTGGCCCAATCAGGAAGGTACGAAAGAATAGAAGTGACGACTTCCGGGAACTGCGTGTCATTCTGTTGCAGTTTGGTGTACACCACGTTCAGTTCAATGGCCAGCGATGACAGGATTACCATCAGCGGGATAAAGACAATCAGACAGATAATGACGATGGTAATCAACGATGCCAGCCCGTTGCGTTCGCCAAGCGCGCTACGCAGTCTGTTTTTTACCGGGTTAAAGATAGTCGTTAATATCGCGGCCCACAAAATGGCGGAAAAGTAGGGGGACAATACATCGAAGAACGCCCAGGTCACGAGGGCAAGTATGAAAATGAAGAAACCTTTAGTCAGTCCGTTAAATCGCATTAGTAAACCCTGTAATGAGAAGCAGTCCCGACTATAGAACCGTTCAGGGGATTTACCAACTTTAGCTGCAGATATTTAGAATAAAGATGTTGCACTAAGGCTACATTCTTATTGTCCTTGCTTCACTGGCGGGAGAGCTATCCTCGCCTCAGTTCAAACTTAATCTTAGACATATACGAATTCCTTCTTTTCAACGATACTCTTATGTCTTGACTTCAAATAAGCAGCGTTATTACAGCTCTTCAGACAGATTCAATATCAACGTCGAATAATTTTTCGATATCCAAACTGCACCTTAATCAGTCCGGCGCATGGCAGACAGCCTCAATATTATGGCCATCAGGTGCAATGACAAATGCGGCATAGTAGTTTTCGCTATAGGAACGTAAGCCAGGTTCTCCGTTATCCTGGGCTCCCGTGCGCAATGCAGCATTGTAAAATTCATCAACTTGCTGCCGGGTTTTTGCGACAAACGCCAGATGCAGAGGAGCCGGCTTGTCATTCGTGTGGAACAGACAAAGTGAAACATTCTCGGAGCCCATTTCAACACCGTAGCTTGGTGTGCCTTCATCGATGAGTTCTACGCCAAGCGGCTGAAGCGCGTTGAGAAAGAAAATTTTACTTTTTTCGTAATCACTTACACCGATTTTTACATGATCGAACATTCTTTATTCCTCATGAAGATATGAATAAATAAAGAGTATATAAAGAGATTGAAGTCGAATTCACGTAAGAACCTGTCAATGTGATGAACATCAATTTAGAGATCTATATATCTACAGTACCTGCCTTTGCTGTTTTAATTGGATTCTTTGATTGCCTGGTTTGTATCCCGCCTAAATATTCATTAGGAATGGCACGATTATGGGGGATACTTACACTTGCATCTATCAGTTCAACTCACAGCAGATAACTTACGCTATGATTTAATAGTGAAACCGTCATTTTTTCCCAAAAAGGGTCGTCAATTAACGAGGGGGTCGCTATGAACACTCAGCCTGTCATCGGGATTAGTGGATGTTTAACTGGTTCAGCCGTGCGATTCGACGGTGGGCATAAACGGATGGGGTTTGTGATGGACGACCTGGCTCAGTGGGTGACTTTCAAACCTGTCTGCCCAGAGATGTCCATCGGTTTGCCTGTACCACGTCCCGCGTTGCGTCTGGTTCAAACCGCCCAAGGGAATGTCCGCATCTGTTTTAGCCATGCGCCTGGTGAGGATGTAACCGATAAAATGTCCGATTTCACCAACTCATATCTTCAGGGACTTGGTGGCCTCTCGGGTTTTATCGTCTGTGCTAAATCACCGAGTTGCGGTATGGAAAGAGTGAGACTGTATGACGAGAAGGGAAATCGTGGGCGAAAAGAAGGGACTGGTCTGTTTACTGGCGCGTTAATGGAAACCTACCCGTGGTTGCCAGTCGAAGAAGATGGCCGCTTGCACGATCCAGTGCTGAGGGAGAACTTTGTCGAACGCGTGTTCGCATTGCATGAGCTTAATAGGCTGCGGGCCAATGGTCTTACTCGCCATGGCTTACTCAACTTTCACAGTCGCTATAAGCTACAGCTTCTGGCTCATCACCAGGCCGGTTACCGGGAAATCGGCCCATTCGTTGCCTCGCTTCACCAGTGGGATGATTTGGACGCTTTTTTCGTTGTCTATCGTGAAAAGCTCATGACGATCCTCAAAAAGCCCGCCTCACGAAAAAATCACACCAACGTACTGATGCATATCCAGGGCTACTTCCGCGAACGGTTGAACTCCCGCCAGCGCGGAGAGTTACGTGACGTTATCCTCAACTATAGCGGTGGGCTGCTGCCAATATTGGCGCCTCTGACGCTACTCAAGCACTATCTGGCTGAATACCCAGACAGCTATCTGCTTACCCAGAACTATTTTGATCCTTATCCGAATGATTTAGCGCTACGGTTGATGATCAAATAGTCTGAGAGCGATTCAACCGTTTCTGATTTTCTCATCGATACAAGGCTGAGGTTTACCAAACAGATATCCTTGGGCGAAATCGCAGCCCAGCGCCTGAAGGCTTTTTAGTTGTTCCTGCGTTTCAACACCTTCAGCAACAGCCTTCATATTGAGGGATTTCGCCATGCCGGTGATCAGTTTGATGATATTAAGCGCATCTTCCTGTGTGGATATTGAATGGACAAACGACTTGTCTATTTTAATTTTATCGAAGGCAAGCCTGCTCAGGCGCGAAAGGGAAGAATATCCGGTGCCAAAATCATCGATGGAGATTTTTACACCCATGGCTCTGAGTTTGTTAAGTGTGTTCATCGGCGTCGTACTCTCAGTGAAGAGAGAGGATTCTGTTACTTCCAGTTCAAGACGATCGGCTGGGAGTCCAGTTTCTTTCAGAATAGACAGTACGATACCGACAAAGGCTTTGCTGCTTAGCTGGACAGGAGAGACATTCACTGAAATTTTAGCCGGAACCGCCCAACAAGCCGCTTCCCGGCAGGCAATTTCAAGCACAGCTTTCCCCATCTCATTAATCATTCCGGTTTTTTCAGCAACAGGAATAAAGTTATCCGGCGACAGGAGGCCCTTTAGAGGATGGAGCCAACGAATTAGGGCTTCATAGCTATAAATTTCCTGGCTGAAGGAGTCAACAATGGGCTGATAATAAACCACGAATTCTTTGTTCACTATTGCCAATGCCATATCATGCTCAAGCGTTCTGCTTTCTTGTAGCTTTTCTAACATTCGTTGTCGGAAGACTTTTATCTTACCAGAGCCTTCACCTTTGGCTTCATAAAGGGCCAGATCGGCAAATTTATAAAGATAGTCGGAACGACGTTCAGTGTCTGAGATAACAATGCCAACACAGGTGGTTATGTTGATAATCGTGTTATAAATAGTGTAGGGCTGGCTGATAAATTCACATATTTTCTGGGCGCGCGAAACAGCGTGGCTTTCTGTCAGGCCACTTGAGAGAAACGCAAATTCATCTCCACCCAGGCGATACAGCGTATCCGAAGTAAGGCTCATCGAAACCAGTCGGTCAGATATCTGGCGTAGCAACATATCACCGGCATCATGACCATACGTATCATTTACTTCTTTGAATCGATCTAAATCAAACAACATCACAGTCACAGAATCGTGATTTTTTTCTGCTCTCTCAATTGTTTTATTTAAATCGCTCCAGAATAGCTGACGGTTATTCATCTCGGTAAGAGAGTCATGGTAGACGTCATATTCCAGTTTAGCATTCTGAATTTGCAGTTTTTCTTTAGATTTCTGCAGTTCTTCGGCAAGACTCTTGACCTGCAGGTGCGCCCGCAGAATATTTCTGTTTTGATAGAAAATGAGCACGCCCAGAATCGCACTCAGTATTATCAGCAGCACAGAGGTTGCAGAATAAATATAGTACAGCGTCTGAATTTTTTGGTTGGCGTTATTGATCGAGTTAACATCTTTGTTTAACGCACCAGATGAAAGACGACCCAGTGGCGCATCCAGAGTATGCATTTTTTTCAGATAAGCCTGGAGTGCTGAACGGTTCATTTTTTCTAGATTAACATCCAGAAAACTAAGGGTATTTTCAAGTTTTACCGCCAGCTCGCGGTGGGCTATATTGCTTTCGATGTAGCGCCCCAGGTCACCTTCTTTTATCAAATCACTCTGGCTAAGCATAATGTCGAGGCGCATGCGTACATCATCGAGATTCATCGTATCATCGATAGTGTAAAGACCAAGCAACGATTCAAATCGGTAATATTGTGATACCAGCTGAGCAGCAGACCAGGAATCGGTGTAGTGAGTCAGTTTCTGTAACTCTTGTTGCCGTTCATGCACGAGGAAAGAGATATACCCGGTAGATATAAAAAGAAAAAAGATGATGCCAGCCAGTATTCTGTTCATGATGTTCCTCTGAACGCTTACTCAATATCCATACTACTGACCTGCCATGCAGACCTTGAATAATAAATCTGATTATTCAATTCTGGCATGCTGTCATAGGGGTACACAATGAATAACGGGCCTTTGTCACGGATGCGCATATATTTTCCGTTGATTTTTAACGCAAGGATAGCATTGTATTTTTTGAAATCACTAAGAGGGATAACAGTGGTGTAGTCATTGAGTGCAGTGACCTTAACAACAGAGCCGTTCGCCCCGACATAATCCATGAGCTTTTGTAGCGGAATACCCGTAAAGGTAGTGCGCCCATTATACCAGGGGGAGGTGGTCTGGAAACTGACCATGCCCAGCTTCTCAAGGCTGGCGGTATCAAAAACGGCTTTCCCGTCTGCATTTGTATTTTCAATATTACCCGACAGCGTTAAAAGCACTTTACCGGTGGGCCTGGAAAGTTCACCTGCCCATAGCTGGGTGGAGAGTACAAAGCTTACCAACATGACCATTAATCGCATTCTTACCTCACCAATCAGCCGGATGTTAAAGAATTATAATTTAGATATCACGCTATTTATATATATTGCATGGGTATTATTGGTGTAATAACTTCAATAGCTTTTTAACTCTTTTAAATCAGTGAGTTAGTTGTTACCTGTTCTGCTGTGGTGCATTAAAAATGCTAGTGTGTTATTTGAGTAAAGCTAAATTTCACTATGTATGTACAAAAATAAATCATCTATTTACTCAGTGCCAATAAATACGCACGAAAATAAAGGTTTATTTTTTTCACTGCAGCTGGATTTGGTTGTTTACTGGTGGGTAACTATATCGGGCACGAAGCCGCCTTTAGTGTAGCGGGAGCGCTTCGTGTCGGTAATCAAGGACAAAAATTCTATACGCGGCAAGTGTGGTCTATCTGAACCCGTTTATTCACCCCCCTGAGCTGACTGGCGGGCATACAGATAGGCGGTGGCCCTCGATACGCCCAGATGCTGTGCAACCGTATCCATAGATTTGCGTACGTTCAGCAAACCGTCCTGGCGTAATTGTTGAATCAGCAGCTTACGGTCTTGAGGTTTAAGGGCTCGGGCCGTCGTCGCGCGTTTAGCGGCAAAGTCATCAATACGCTGGCGGATGACTTCATTACTGCCGGGATCGATATGTTCCTTAATGGGGGAATTTTCAGTTTCAGTAAAACGCGCAAGAGCACTCTGCATACCACGGAACAGCGTCATATCGACATTCAGGCAAAGTGCCGCTACGTATTTGCCGTCTTCGTCCTTAATGCCAATCGATGTACTTTTCACCGGGCGGCCATCGGCAAACTGATTGCTGTAGTTCGCAATGATGCTGGGAAAGTCAGGTGATGCGATTCTCGCCAGGCCAAGCTCGGTTGCTGGCTGGCCAGGTTGACGTCCGGAAAGATTATTATGGATGGATAAAATGGCATGTTCTGGATTTTTGAGGTCATGAACCACCACTTCGCAAAACGGAGAGAAGGTCTCACTCAATCCCCTGGCGATAGTATCAATTTGGCTGAGAAGCGAGTTATTGTCGGTTTTTGGCATGCCAGTCTCCTGCGGTGATGTCTGTTGCCATGATTGCGAGCAGTTTACAGTGACCTGGGAACGTTTTTCCAGACGGGAGTGTACAGACAGTAAAAGTAGGGTATCTGCATGGCAGATACCCTGTTTATCATCCGGCCAGAAATTCACTGTAGCGACTGATATCCACGTTTCCGCCGCTGATGATAATGCCGATTTTCTTGCCGCGAAGCTCAGCTTTACGCGCTCTGGCGGCAGCAAAACCCAGACACCCGGTTGGCTCTACGACGATTTTCATGCGTTCAGCGATAAATTTCATTGAGGCAATTAACTCAGCGTCTGAAACAGTCAGAATATCGTTCACGTTTTGCTGGATAATCTGAAATGTATAGTTCCCGAGATGTTGAGTCTGAGCACCGTCAGCAATGGTTTTGGGCGTATTGATATGAACTATTTTTCCACTTCGGAACGACTGTTGACCATCGTTACCCGCCTCAGGTTCGACACCATAGATGATGCAGTCAGGAGACAGATGTCTGGCCGCCAGGGCGGATCCTGAGAGCAGGCCGCCACCGCCCAGACACACGAAAAGAGCGTCTAACTGACCCACTTCTTCAATTAGCTCTTTTGTGGCGGTGCCCTGGCCTGCTATCACGTGCGGATGGTCGTAAGGGGGGATCAGCGTTAACCCCTGTTTCTCCGCCAGGTCCCGACCAATTTTTTCACGATCTTCAGTATAGCGATCGTAAGTTACCACTTTTCCGCCATAGCCTTTCGTCGCCGCAACTTTGGCCGCCGGGGCATCATGCGGCATAATAATTGTTGCTGGAATACCCAACAACTTTGCCGACAGGGCAATGGCCTGTGCATGGTTGCCGGAGGAAAACGTCACGACGCCCGCAGCGCGTTGTTGTGGCGTGAACTGGCGTAGCGCATTCATAGCGCCACGAAATTTGAAGGCGCCCATTCTCTGGAAGTTTTCGCACTTAAAGAAGACTTCCGCGCCAAATTCTTCATTTACCGTTCGGGAGGTCATCACCGGCGTTTTGTTAGCATAATCTGCGATGCGCTCTGCCGCAGCGGCAACATCGTTATAATCAGGCAGTGTCATTTCAGTCATTGTTGTTCACCTGTATGTTGTTAAACGTCACGCTTGCGGGGCCAACGCAATAGCTTCAACTTCCAGCGCAAAACCATAATGAAGTTCCGCAACACCTGCTACTGCACGAGATGGACGGAAATCGCCGATCCACTCTCCATAGATTTTGTTAAACGTCGGCCACTGGTTCATATCCGTCACATAGACGCGAACAGACACCAGATGCTGACGTGATGCCCCAGCACCAGCCAGACAAGCATCAATATTCTTGAGTACCAGCCGGGTTTGATCTTCAAAAGAGGCATCCGCTTTTTTCTCACCGTCGAAAGTGACCGGCAATTGCCCGGAAATGAAGACGAATCCGCCAGCCGTTGTACTGTGCGAGTAATGACCTGCTGGCTGGAAGCTTCCAGAAGATGAGTTCAGTGTAATGTCCGCGGTCATATGAGAATCTCCAGTCGCAGTTTGTGATTCATTTTGTATAAAATAATACTGTTTGTATTATTTTATACTCCTTCATAGTTCGTTCGGCCAGCGATAGTTTTCGCTAACGCTGATTTTGTGAACTACTGCAAACGTGGCCCAGGCTAAATCACTGTCCTGGAGCGGTGAGGGGGATATCGCTGTTGAAATGGGGAAAGCCGGGGGGAAATGAAGAAATGCCCCCGGGGGGGCGTCTAAGGCAAAAGTTTAGCTGATATGACCGTGGTTAATTTTACTTAGCGGTTCATTGATATCGAAGATTTTGAACGTTACTTCCTCCACACCCAGGTGCTTCAGGCGGGCGGTATGCTTTTTGATATAGGCCTGAGCGGTGTCTTCGTCCTGGAACAGGTAGATGCCTCCCGCTTCGTGATTTGCTTCGTTCTCGGTCCAGATTTTCCAGATGAACCCCGGCTCCTGGTTGATTGATTCGGCCAGTTCAACGAGCTGATTCGACATCTCAGCCCCAAACGGACCATGAAAATCAAAGTGTATCTGCACGAGTTTGTTCGACATAAATCCTCCATGGATTGGTTATTTTGGGTAAGGCTGCTAGCGCAACAGCACTTTACCGGTCAGATAAGTTATCGCCTGCCCACTGATATATACACGCGTTCCTGCTAACTGACAGCGTAAATCCCCGCCGCGTTCAGAGACCTGGCGTGCCAGCATCTGTGTTTTATTCAGTTTTCCAGCCCAGTAAGGGATCAGCATGCTATGTGCCGAGCCTGTGACCGGGTCTTCCGCGACGGCTTCGCCCGGGCAGAAGAAACGGCTGACAAAATCGTATTCCCCGTCACCCGGCGCGGTGATGCATACCATTTTCCCCAGCGGAATCATGGCGTGGATGTTTGGGCGCACAGCCTCAACCTGCTGTTGATTTTCCAGCACCACCATGTAATCGCGTGCCACACGCATCTCTTTGTATTCGGTGATGCCTAATGTTTCCAGCAGTAAAGCGGGCGGCACGGCAGATTCGCTTTGCCAGGCTGGAAAATCAAGCGTCAGCCATTCACCGCAGCGCGTGACCGTCAGCGGTCCCACAAAGCGGGTAGCAAATTGGATTTTGGTATCCGGGTAATCCAGATGTTCAAAGATGACATGCGCGGCGGCAAGCGTGGCATGCCCACACAGATTAATTTCACCCTGAGTGGTAAACCAACGCAGCTCAAAGCCATTCTCATTGGCGACAAAAAAAGCGGTTTCTGACTGGTTATGCTGCTGCGCCATCTTTAATAATGTTTCATCGGGCAACCAGTCCGTGAGCGGACAGACTGCTGCGGCATTACCGCCAAATGTCGTGGTGGTAAAGGCATCCACCATGTAAAAATCGATTTGTTGCACAGAGTAACCCTCTCATCAGGATAAATCACACTCTACCATGCCAGCCATTGGGTCAATGCTCAGATTCGCCACTGTGGTGAAAATTCGTTATCATCCGTTCCCACACCTCATTCTGGCCGCCTGATGTCTACGATCTTCGATACCTTTATTGCCCCGCCTTGCCATGACGAGATAGAGACCCTCTATCAGGACGAGCATCTGGTGCTCATCAATAAACCCAGCGGGTTGCTTAGCCTGTCGGGCAAAAATCCGCAGAATCTCGATTCGGTACATCACCGGCTGGTACAGATTTACCCTGGCTGCACGCTGGTACATCGGCTTGATTTCGGCACCTCTGGGCTGATGGTGGTCGCTCGTAACAAGGCTATCAACGCCGCGCTTTGCCAGCAGTTTAGCCAGCGGACGATCACTAAGGTGTACAGTGCGCTGTTATGCGGACATCTGGAAAACGACGAAGGGGTTATCGACGCCGCAATTGCCAAAGACCCGGCGCTGTTTCCATTGATGTCGATTTGTGCTCTCAACGGCAAACCCGCGCGCTCGCGCTATCAGGTTGTCGAGCGTTTTTATCATCGTCAGGAAGAGGGGACGTTGCTCCCCTTGACGCGGGTACAACTGACCCCTGAAACCGGGCGCACCCATCAACTACGGATCCATTGTCAGCAGTTGGGACATCCTATTTTGGGGTGCGATCTGTACGGTGGACGTCTGCTGCCGGGGACTGAACAAACGCCACGGCTGATGCTGCATGCCAGTGAACTGCATTTCAGGCATCCCATTAGTGAAGCGTGGATGAACGCCAAAAACGCCAGCCCCTTTTGAGGCGAAAAAAGCCGCCTGGCGGCGGCTTTTATGAAGTTATCGCGCAGCGCGTTGTAAAATAACCGCTGACGGCTGGCGTTGTAGAAACCGCATCCGCAGCATCATCAGTATCGCCGCAGAGGTCAGGCCGATAATAAAGCCCATCCAGAATCCCGCCGGTCCCATCCGGTCAACTACCAGATCGGTAAGCGCCAGAATATAACCGCTCGGCAGGCCCAGCACCCAGTATGCCGTAAAGGTAATAAAGAAAATGGAACGCGTATCTTTATAACCACGCAGGATCCCGCTGCCAATAACCTGGATAGAGTCCGAAATTTGATACACAGCGGCCAGTAACATGAGCTGAGCCGCCAGGGCGACAACTTCCGGGTTATTGTTATAGAGCAGGGCAATATGCTCGCGGAATGTCACGGTGAAAATCGCTGTTACGACCGCCATGCACACACCAACACCCAGACCCGTTCTGGCTGCGGTTTGCGCATCCAGCGTGGAACCCTGGCCCAGACGATAACCGACACGAATGGTGACGGCGGCAGCCAGAGACATTGGCAGGACGAACATTAACGAGCTGAAGTTCAGTGCGATTTGGTGTCCGGCTACGTCGACAATCCCCAGTGGAGAAACCAGCAGCGCGACCACCGCAAACAACGTCACTTCGAAAAATAACGCCAGCGCGATAGGTAAACCCAGCTGTACCAGACGCTTCATTACTGCGGTGTCAGGTTTCTGGAAACCACGCTCATTACGGATATCTCGCATTGAACGCGCACGTTTGATGTAAGAGAGCATGGCGATAAACATCACCCAGTAAACCGCTGCTGTTGCCACACCACAACCCACGCCACCCAGTTCCGGCATGCCTAAATGCCCATAGATGAAAACATAGTTAACCGGAATGTTCACCAGCAGGCCGAGAAATCCCATCACCATCGCCGGTTTAGTCTTGGCTAATCCTTCGCACTGGTTACGGGCTACCTGGAAGAACAGATAACCCGGTGCGCCCCACAGCAGGGCACGCAGGTAGCCAACGGCTTTATCTGCCAGCGCCGGGTCGATGTTATGCATGGAGCGAATAATGTACCCCGCGTTCCATAGCACAACCATAATCAGCACGGAGACGCTGCCCGCCAGCCAGAATCCCTGACGTATTTGATGGGCGATACGGTCGCGGCGTCCGGAACCATTGAGTTGCGCAATTACCGGCGTCAACGCCAGCAGTAGTCCGTGACCAAACAGAATGGCCGGTAGCCAGATGGACGTACCAATGGCGACTGCCGCCATATCCGTCGCGCTGTATCCGCCCGCCATGACGGTATCAACGAATCCCATTGCGGTTTGAGCGATTTGCGCAAGAATCACCGGAATTGCCAGAGCTAATAACTGACGCGCTTCACTTACATACTTTTGCACGTGTACACCACTATATTGTTGTTATTTGAGAGACTAAAAAAGCCGCCTTATATGGCAGCAAGGAGAAAAAGCAGGGGAAATTTCAGTCTATTGTAGCGAGGAATACGTAATTCTCCAGTGAAAAAACAGGCGCTGGTGGCGCATTGCTGGCAACCTGAATTTCCACCTGCTATTGTGCTGTGCAGAGATGTCTTAATTGAGTTCAGGAGTAGGAAGTATGTTCACGGGTATTGTGCAGGGCACCGCAAAATTGGTGTCCATTGATGAAAAACCGAATTTTCGTACGCATGTTGTGGAGTTGCCTGAATATATGCTGGATGCGCTGGAGACCGGCGCATCGGTTGCCCACAATGGATGCTGCCTGACGGTCACCGAAATTAACGGTAACCAGATAAGCTTCGACCTGATGAAAGAAACGCTGCGTATCACCAACCTGGGCGATCTGAAGGTTGGAGATTTGGTTAACGTTGAACGTGCGGCAAAATTCAGTGATGAGATTGGCGGACATTTAATGTCGGGCCATATTATGACCACTGCCGAAGTGTCGAAAATTCTGACCTCGGAGAATAACCGTCAGGTGTGGTTTAAAGTCCAGGATCCGTCGCTGATGAAATATATCCTGTACAAAGGATTTATTGGTATTGACGGTATCAGTCTGACGGTCGGTGAAGTGACGCCGACGCGTTTCTGTGTACATTTGATCCCGGAAACGCTGGAGCGTACGACGCTTGGCAAGAAAAAGCTGGGCGCACGGGTTAATATCGAAATCGATCCCCAAACGCAGGCGGTGGTTGATACCGTTGAGCGTGTCCTGGCGGCGCGTGAAAGCGCCATCAGCAACATAACGGGCGAAGCGGGAGCCTAAGCCTGAGAGTAAAGCCCCCGTTGCTACGGGGGCGAAAACGATTAGCGGGGAACGCGCAGACCGTGTTCAACACCGCGGGAAAAGACCACCTGCCATAGCTGAATATCTCGAGCACGAAACGCCCCGGCGCAGGCGTTCAGATAATAGCTGAACATCCGCTTGAAACGTTCGGTGTAGTTATCGGCGATTTCAGGCCAGGAGCTCATGAAACGCTCGTGCCATGCCATCAGCGTCGTGTCGTAATCCGCGCCAAAATTATGCCAGTCCTCCATCACAAAATGTGGTTCGCTGGCGTTGGCAATCTGGCGAACTGACGGCAAACACCCGTTTGGGAAGATATACTTATTGATCCACGGATCAACGTTATTGTCGGTCTTTTTGGAGCCGATGCTATGCAGTAAAAAGAGACCATCCGGTTTTAAATTACGATCGACCACCTCAAAATAGGTGGCGTAGTTCTTCGGTCCAACATGTTCAAACATGCCGACGGAGACAATGCGGTCGAATTTGTCGTTCAGGTCGCGATAATCCTGCAGCAAAATGGTGACATCCAGCCCAGCGCAACGTTCCTGTGCCATTTTCTGCTGTTCTGCCGAAATGGTCACACCCACCACGCTCACGCCATATTGCGATGCCATAAACTGGGATAAACCACCCCAGCCACAGCCAATATCAAGCACCCGCATTCCTGGCTTCAGTTGCAATTTTTCAGCAATCATTTTGAGCTTCGCCTGCTGGGCAGATTCCAGAGTGTTGGCATCTTTCCAGTAGGCGCAGGAATACTGCATATAGGGGTCAAGCATGCGGGTAAAGAGATCGTTGCCCAAATCGTAATGTTCTTTGCCGACCATCCACGCACGTTTTTTGGTCTGTAAATTGAACAGGCGAGCCGTGGCGATACGTAGCGTATCTTTAAAGTGGCGGGGGAGTTGGTTTTCAAGACCGGCGCGCAAGACTTTACTAAAAAACATGTCCAGCCGGTCGCATTCCCACCAGCCATCCATATAACTTTCACCCAACCCTAACGATCCTTCCTGCAATACGCGTTTGAAAAAATCGGGGTTCTTTACTCGAATATCAGCCGGTGCATTGCCATTAATGGCAATGCCTGCACGGCTCAATAATTCATTAGTAATGCGGTACCAGTCATCATCCGGTACGCTGACGTCTTCTATACATGATGAACTCATAGCTTCTCCATCACTGGTCGGTGATCAGAACCTTAAAACAGCGTAGACGCTTTTTTGGGCTTTGTGAGAAATCTCACGGAATTAATCCGCGAATCTATAATCCGACGTAGAACAGAGGAAGGGAGAAACCCTTGCCGAAAAGGCCATCCGTGGTAAAACGGGAACGTTCTTGTCCCCGTTAACGCATTAAAATTATCGTTTTTTTAACAACTGAAAATCAGTATATGCCTGAATTTTTGACGATTCAACCAATAATTGTTAGCGGGCTAACTAAATGCCCGCAACCATTATTAGTGCGACTCTCTGTGGGCAACTTGCGCACGATCATCTGTTTGCGGGGCGTCAGTTTTCTGCGACTGCATTTTGTAACCCACAGCAGCCAGCAATACTGTTGTCAGCATAACGCTGGTGGTGGTGAGCAGTGGGGTGGCAATCAACCAGGAAACGACAAGGCTTGCCAGGAAACATAAACCCAGTTGCAGCGTATTCTGCAATGCGGCTGCGCGTCCCGTGGCCTGTGGGAAAGGGCGTAATGCCTGCGCGACAACGATAGGGTAGATTGCGCCGTTCGCAATCGCCATAACGCAGAATGGGATCAGGATTTCAGCCAATGCAACATGATGAATAAAGCCGGTCGCCCAGGTGCCTACAACGCTGAAGGCATACAGAATGAGTAACCAGGGTAGCAGCTGACGACCCTGCCATTTTTGCAGCGCTGCACGACAGCCGTAACCACCAATTAAGAAGGCGATAGTTTGCGGAACATAGCTCAGACCAATTACCGCTGGGCTATAACCCATTTCGCTGAGGATGAACGGGGAACCCGTCAGCCATGCGAAAAAGCTCGCGGAACAGGCGGCATAAATTAGCACGTTTCCACGGTAAGTTTTCGAGCGCAGCAAGGTGGCGAAAGTCAGTTTATCCTGGCTGTCATCGCGCGCTTTAGCCGTTGGCTTTAGACGCAGAGCCGGAAGCATCAGAATCAGAGTAATGGCAAACAGAGTTGCAAAAATGGCCTGCCAGGAAAAATGTACCAGGATCCAACTGCCTAAAAGCGGGGCGAGTGCAGGAGATAACCCGACCAGCGGCATAATAGTGGCAAAGATGCGGTTTACTTTTTGTGAAGGATAATAATCGGTAACCAGCGCTTGCCAGATAACCGACGCCGCACAGACGCCAACGGCCTGAACAAATCGCAGCAGCAGCAAACCAGTGGCGTTTTCAACCCATAGCATGCCCAGACTGCCCAGAGCGAAGATAGATAAACCCAGCAGCAAAATAGGCTTGCGACCATAGTGGTCAGAAAGCGGCCCCCACAGCAGTTGCGCGACGGCAAACCCCGCTAAGAACAAGCTCAGGCTGGCGCTGACGGCAGATGCAGGTGTTTGCAGATCGGACTGAATAGCAGCAAAGGCGGGTAGATACATATCCGTTGCCAGAAAACCGAGCACGCTAAGACCTGCCAGCCAGACTAAAAACCCTTTCCCAGGTTGCATCATCATTTCTCTTTTTTAGCAGTAGAACAATGCCGCTGAGTGTAGTGAGTGTAATTCTCGCTGTGAAACGCTAATATTTGCTTACTGATTTCAAATTTTTTGCAGGCAGAATATGTGGTCGGAATATTCACTTGAAGTGGTTGATGCGGTTGCGCGTAACGGCAGTTTTAGTTCGGCCGCGCAGGAGCTGCACCGTGTACCTTCGGCGGTAAGCTACACCGTGCGCCAGCTGGAAGAGTGGCTGGCGGTGCCACTTTTTGAGCGACGCCATCGGGATGTGGAATTAACGCCTGCCGGGGCATGGTTTTTAAAAGAAGGCCGTTCTGTTATCAAAAAAATGCAGATCACGCGCCAGCAATGTCAGCAAATTGCCAACGGCTGGCGCGGACAGCTGGCGATCGCCGTCGATAACATTGTCCGCCCGGATCGTACCCGACAGATGATCGTGGATTTCTACCGTCACTTTGATGATGTGGAGTTGTTAGTTTTTCAGGAAGTGTTTAACGGCGTGTGGGACGCACTGTCTGATGGGCGTGTGGAGCTGGCCATCGGGGCCACACAGGCCATTCCGGTCGGGGGGCGCTATACCTTCCGCGATATGGGAATGCTGAGCTGGAGCTGCGTGGTAGCCAGTCATCACCCACTGGCGTCAATGCCCGGACCGTTAAGTGATGACACGTTGCGCAACTGGCCGTCACTGGTGCGCGAAGATACCTCCCGAACATTGCCGAAGCGTATTACCTGGCTGCTGGACAACCAAAAGCGCGTCGTCGTGCCGGACTGGGAATCTTCTGCGACCTGTTTGTCCGCGGGATTGTGCGTGGGCATGGTACCGACGCATTTTGCCAAGCCGTGGATCGATAGTGGTAAATGGGTTGCGCTGCAACTGGAGAACCCCTTTCCTGATGCCGCATGTTGTCTGACATGGCAGCAGAACGATACGTCACCGGCATTGAGTTGGCTGCTGGACTATTTAGGGGATAGTGAAACGTTGAACAAGGAATGGCTGCGGGAGCCAGATGAGACTCCCGCACAACAGGCTTAACGGCGGTAATCGCGGAACGGACCGTCGGCAACGGAGCGACGCTCAACCAGGCGCGGATGCACCTCGATAGACTGTGACTCTTCACGTTTATTCACGATACGGTCTAACAGCATGTTGAAGGCCGTTTCACCCAGTGAATCCTTCGGCTGGTGAATGGTCGTCAAGGCCGGCGTGAAGAAGCGGGCGTTGCGCACGTTGTCGTAGCCGATGAGTGAGACATCCTGCGGTACGCGCAGCCCCATTTCGTCAGCGGCGCACAGCGCACCCATTGCCATAATATCGCCACCGCAGAAGACCGCGGTCGGACGATGAGACTGCGACAGAATTTGCTGCATGGCGCGGTAGCCGGATTCAGGCTCAAAATCGCCCTGAACAATCCAGTTTTCAGGCACTTTAATCAGCGCTTCTTCCATCGCTTTCATAAAGCCAGCCAGACGCCCAGCCCCGGTGTTACGTTCCATTGGGCCAGGGATCACGCCAATCTCACGATGACCGCGTTCTACCAGATACCGGCCCGCCATGTAACCGCCTTCGAAGGCGTTATCAATGACTGTGTCGGTAAAGTCGGCTTTTGCTTCGCCCCAGTCCATGACGACCATCGGGATATGGCGATACTCTTCGAGCATAGAAAGCAGCGACTCCGGATACTCAGAACACATCACCAGCAAACCATCAACGCGCTTTTGCGCCATCATCGACAGATAAGCCTGCTGTTTTTCGAGACTGTTCCATGCGTTACCCAAGATCAGGGTATAGCCTTTCTGGAAACAGTTTTTCTCAACGGCTTCGATAATTTCGGCGAAATAGGCCGCTTCGCTGCTGGTCGCCAGCAAGCCGATAGACTTGGTGTGATTTACCTTCAGGCTGCGGGCAACTGCGCTCGGAGAATAGTGCAGTTCTTTGATTGCTGCCCAGACAGCATTACGTGTTTCTTCCGCGACAAAGCGCGTCTTGTTAATTACGTGTGATACGGTTGTAGTGGAAACGTTTGCTCGCTTCGCTACATCTTTAATTGTTGCCATTACATCTCACTCCAGACCATATCCTAAGCTCCTGAGAATACTCCAGGTAAACGTTTGCCTTTACACACCCTTATCGCAACGTAAGGGTTGCGGCACGCCGGGAAAACGACACGGAACGTCAGGAAGGGGTCAATGGCCGGTACGCTAATCAAGTAAGCGTGGAATTTTGTCTGATCTTAACGAAAAGGGGAAGAGTTAAAAGCAGTTATCAATATAAATCGTGAGAGATTTTTGCTTTCAAGTGTGTAAAAATGCGCAATATCACTTTTTGTGTGGGAATAAAAAGGAGAAAACTTGATGAGCACCGATCTGAAATTTTCGTTAGTGACTACCATTATTGTTCTGGGATTGATCGTCGCGGGTGGTCTGACCGCAGCGCTGCATTGATTTCCCCGAGGGAGTTAGCTCTCCCTCATCTCTTCGATTCGTTTTTCCCCTCTATTGTTTGCGAATAAGCAAAAGTCTTTTGCAGTTTTGTTAACTTTATTAATTTTGCGATCAATGTCATGCTTTTGACTCTTATTTTATGTCGTGCCACGGCTCGACGATACGGAGTCGAAATATGAAAATCAATTACCCTTTACTGGCGCTGGCAATCGGGGCGTTTGGTATTGGCACCACCGAGTTTTCGCCAATGGGGTTATTGCCCGTCATTGCTAAAGGTGTGGACGTCTCGATTCCGGCGGCTGGCATGCTGATCAGCGCTTATGCGGTAGGTGTGATGGTAGGTGCACCGCTGATGACATTGCTGCTGTCTCATCGTGCGCGACGTAATGCTTTGATATTCCTGATGGCGATTTTCACGCTGGGTAATGTGCTTTCGGCTATCTCGCCGGATTACACCACGCTGATGCTATCGCGTATTTTGACCAGTCTTAATCATGGAGCCTTTTTTGGTCTCGGTTCTGTGGTTGCAGCCAGTGTGGTACCCAAACATAAGCAGGCCAGCGCTGTGGCAACGATGTTTATGGGGTTAACCATCGCCAATATTGGCGGCGTTCCGGCGGCGACCTGGCTTGGTGAAACCATCGGTTGGCGCATGTCGTTTATGGCCACTGCGGGGCTGGGTGTCATTGCGATGGTCAGCCTGTTCTTCTCATTACCCAAGGGTGGAGCAGGAGAGCGCCCGGATGTCCGTAGCGAACTGGCGGTACTTATGCGCCCGCAGGTGCTGTCGGCGTTACTGACTACCGTACTGGGTGCTGGGGCGATGTTCACGCTGTATACCTACATCTCGCCGGTTCTGCATACTATCACTCATGCTACACCGGCATTTGTTACCGGCATGCTGGTGTTGATAGGCGTTGGCTTCTCGATCGGTAACTATTTTGGCGGCAAACTGGCTGACCGTTCAGTCAACGGTACGCTGAAAGGCTTTTTGCTGCTGCTGATGGTTATTATGCTGGCCATTCCTTTCCTTGCGCGTAATGAGCTGGGAGCGGCGGTCAGTATGGTGGTCTGGGGCGCGGCGACGTTTGCGGTCGTTCCACCGTTGCAGATGCGTGTGATGCGCGTTGCCAGCGAAGCACCTGGATTATCATCGTCAGTCAATATTGGCGCGTTTAATCTGGGGAACGCTCTGGGGGCTGCGGCCGGTGGGGCGGTAATATCTGGCGGCCTGGGCTACAGTTTTGTGCCGGTAATGGGGGCGATTGTGGCGGGTCTTGCGCTGCTGCTGGTGTTCATTTCCGCAAGAAGACAGCCTGAAGAGGCTTTCACTACCGCGAATTAATGCAAAAACGCAGAAGGAAGTCCTTCTGCGTTATCTTTTTTATGCTGCGAAGTTCTTCGCAACAAATTCCCAGTTCACCAGTGCCCAGAAATGTTCCAGGTAGCCAGGACGAGCATTGCGATAATCGATGTAGTAGGCGTGTTCCCATACGTCAACGGTCATCAGCGGCGTCGCGTCGGTAGTCAGCGGAGTACCTGCGTTGGAGGTGGAGACGATAGCCAGTTTGCCATCCGTTCCTTTAACCAGCCAGGTCCAGCCAGAACCGAAGTTTTTGATAGCGGCATCGGTGAACTGCGCTTTGAAATCTGCAAAGCTGCCAAAGGAAGCGGCGATTGCATCAGCCAGTTTACCGATCGGTTCACCACCTGCGTTTGGTGCCAGGCAGTTCCAGTAGAACGTGTGGTTCCATACTTGTGCTGCGTTATTGAATACACCGCCTTCAGAGCTACGAACGATCTCTTCCAGTGATTTGCCTTCAAACGCCGTGCCTTTAATCAGATTGTTCAGATTGGTCACGTAGGTTTGATGGTGTTTGCCATAGTGATATTCCAGCGTTTCGGCAGAAATGTGCGGTGCAAGAGCATCTTTGGCATACGGTAATGCAGGTAATTCAAACGACATTGCTTCTCTCCTTATTATTTATATTGAGTACACACAATAGCCTCATTGTGAGTAAGGATAGGGTAGCAAATTGAAAGGTTATGCAAAAGAAGAACTTACCCTACAGCATGTTCTGTAGGGTAAGTTTTTAGCGAATTGTTTTTGGCGTCATTACCCGACGAGCGCCCACATAGTGGCGCTGCCAGTAATCTTCGCTCAGAGAGGTGATTTGAATTTCCTGCCCGCTGCGCGGTGACTGAATAAACTTACCGTTGCCGACGTAGACGCCGACGTGATCGGCTGTTCCGCGACCCTGGGTACGAAAGAATACCAGATCACCATTTTTCAGTTCGCCACGTTCAATTGGTGCGGCATCACGCAGATGGTACATTTCATTCGCGGTACGCGGAATGCGGAACTTCACCAGATCTTTATAGGCGTAATAAACCAGACCGCTGCAGTCAAACCCGGTTCTTGGCGAGGAGCCGCCCCAACGATAAGGTTTGCCGATTTGGTTCATCAAGGTAGACATAGCGGTTTTAGTCGCTTTCTGCACTTTCACTTTATGTGCATCAGCAAGCGTAGTCGGTGCAGTGGTTTTCACCTTCACGCAGCGTGGTTTATGACCTTTGCGCGGTGTGCATTTTTCCGTCCAGGTAACGGCTGCGGTTTGTGCTGCGGCAGTTTTACTACGGCGATTTGCAGTTTTAGTCGACTTTGCCGGAGTGGCAGTGCGTTTTTTAGAAGAGGAAGCGGTTTTGGTGCTGGTTTTGCTGGTGGTTTTTGTCGCCGTTTTCTTACTGGTCTTTGTTGTTTTTTGGCTGGTTGTTGCGCTTTTCTTTTTATCTACCGTTTTGATGGTGTGAGAATTGGTAGGTGTCGTCCTGGCCTGCTTGGAAGCATGAGCCATAGGCGTAAAGGGCAGTGTAGTAAAAAGTAAAGCACAGAGCGTGATCGAGATTCGGTTTATCCGCGCCACTGAGCAGTCCTCTGGTAAGGCAGGTCTATCGTGCCTGCGTGTGATTTTCAAAACTTGACGATTCTAATCTATAGAAAGAGGGAAAGTTAATAGCTTTTTTAGTTTAAAACTGCGTTTCGTAACCGACCGCAAAAAAAAACAGCAAATAGAGATAGAATTGGTGAACAGATAATCAAATCCACATGTTTGAAGGGGATAAGTGAGATTGTGAATGCAACTTTTAGCGTCAGGGGATAAAATAATAACGCGTAATGAAAATGTTATTTTCCGTTGCCTGTCTGACCCGTTACAATGTCAGACTACTGCCGTAAAAGAAGTTTAAGGAAGCAAGATAATGAGCACCACTATCGAAAAAATCCAGCGCCAGATCGCTGAAAACCCGATTCTCCTGTACATGAAAGGTTCCCCTAAACTGCCAAGCTGCGGTTTCTCCGCACAGGCTGTGCAGGCGCTGTCAGCCTGTGGTGAACGCTTTGCTTACGTTGATATTCTGCAGAACCCGGATATTCGCGCCGAACTGCCGAAATACGCAAACTGGCCGACCTTCCCGCAACTGTGGGTTGATGGTGAGCTGGTTGGCGGTTGTGACATTTTGATCGAAATGTACCAGCGCGGTGAGTTACAGCAGCTGATTAAAGAAACAGCAGCGAAATACAAAACCGAAGAGCCGGACGCTGAGTAATACCAGCAGAAGTAAAAAAGCGACCTGAAATGGTCGCTTTTTTTATGTCGCCGTTACGCTTCTTCAGGCACGGGAAGAGGCCAACCGCCGAGACGTTTCCAGCGGTTAACGATTTCGCAAAACAGCACGGCCGTGCGTTCGGTGTCATATAGCGCCGAGTGCGCCTGATTCCCGTCAAACTCCATTCCCGCCGCCAGGCACGCTTTTGACAACACCGTCTGCCCCAGAGACAGACCGCTTAATGCCGCCGTATCAAAGGTTACAAATGGGTGGAACGGATTACGTTTGAGCGAGGCGCGTTCTGCTGCAGCCATCATGAAACTGTGGTCGAACGTAGCGTTATGCGCCACCATGATTGCCCGATTGCAGCCGCTGTCTTTAATGCCTTTACGCACCATTTTGAAGATGGCATGCAGAGCATCATATTCGCTGACCGCACCGCGTAGCGGATTGTTAGGGTCAATACCGTTAAAGGCGAGCGCTTCCGGTTGCAAATTGGCACCTTCAAACGGCTCTACGTGGAAATGTAACGTCGTGTCCGGCATCAGCCAGCCTTGTTCATCCATTTTCAGTGTGATGGCGGCAATCTCAAGCAGCGCATCGGTTTTGGCATTGAACCCTGCGGTTTCGACATCAATGACGACAGGATAAAAACCACGAAAACGGTCACACAGACCGGAAAGTTGAGCGTTATCGGACATCTGGGTCTCTTAATACGGGAAAATTGCAGCGCGTATTATGGCAAAATGATGAGTATAAAACTATGGGCACAGACGATCTGCGCCCGAGGGGGTGATTAATCGCCCAGGCCGCGCCCGGCGTCTTTCTCTTCGATCAGCTCAATTTTGTAGCCGTCCGGATCTTCAACGAACGCAATCACTGTGGTGCCGCCTTTTACTGGACCTGCTTCACGCGTTACGTTACCGCCATTCTGGCGAATGCGTTCACAGGCTTCAGCCGCGTTGTCTACGCTCAGGGCGATATGGCCATAGGCAGTACCCAGATCATACTTGTCGACACCCCAGTTATAGGTCAGTTCGATTACTGCTTCACTGGTTTCAGGACCGTAGCCGACAAAAGCCAGAGAGTACTTGTATTCAGGGTTTTCGCTGGTACGCAGCAGCTTCATGCCCAGCACGTTGGTATAAAACTCGATGGAACGCTGCAGGTCACCCACGCGCAGCATGGTATGGAGTAAACGCATCTTTTTCCCCTTCGAAAATGGCTAATACATTCAAAATGTTGTTTTAGTATAGCGGCGTTGTTACGCCGCTATCAATGGCAGAACGGAGATTGTGACGTTAGAGGGTAGGATAGTCGGTGTAACCTTCCGCGCCGCCGCCGTAGAAACTTTCGGCACGTTGCGGATTCAGTTCTGCTTTTCGTTGCAGACGCGCCACCAGATCCGGGTTAGCAATATAGGCGCGACCAAAAGCAACGGCGTCGATCAGACCTTTCTCGATCAGCGCTTCTGCTTTTTCTGGGGTGTAAGCACCAGCACCAATGATAGGGCCGTGGAAGCGCGCGCGAACTTTTTCGCGGAACGCATCGGAATACGGCTCGCCACCGGCCCAGTCCGGCTCAGACATGTGCAGGTAAGCGATTCCGCGCTTGCCCAATTGTTCAATCAGATACAGCGCATCGGCTTCTTCGTTTGGACCATTGTCTACGTTCTGGAAAGTGCCAATCGGGGAGACGCGAATACCAATGCGATCGGCACCCCATTCTTTAATTCCGGCATCAACCACTTCCAGTACCAGACGCGCACGATTTTCGACGCTGCCACCGTATTGATCAGTACGCTGGTTAGACGTTGGCGACAGGAACTGGTGCAGCAGGTAGCCGTGGGCAGAGTGCAGTTCAACCATATCGAAACCCGCTTCGCGCGCATTGGCTATCGCCTGACGGAAGTCATTAACGATGCCCGGAATCTCTTCGGTTTCCAGCGCACGCGGCATTGAGGTATCGGCACGCGTTGCCAGGCCGTTTTCATCGCGCAGCGAGGTGCGGGTTCCAGCGCTAATCGCGGAAGGTGCAACTGGAGCTTGACCGTTTGGCTGCAGACTGGCGTGAGAGATGCGTCCGGTGTGCCACAACTGGACAGCAATATGACCTTGCTCAGCGTGTACGGCAGTAGTGATTTTCTTCCATGCGGCAATTTGCGCTTCGCTGTGTAAGCCGGGTGCTCCGGCATAGCCTTTCGCCTGTGCGGAAATCTGCGTCGCTTCGCTGATTATAAGACCCGCGCTGGCGCGTTGACGGTAATACTCGGCCATCAGCGGAGTAGGGATGTCGCCAGGCTCAATACTGCGCAGACGCGTCAGTGGCGCCATAAATATGCGGTTTGCTGCCGTAATGGCACCCACTTTCAGTGGGGAAAACAGTTTTTCAGATGACATGTGGCACTCCTGAATAGACCGGTCGTCTGGTAATGAAGAAAATAAAAACGCCTGTTAAACGGCAGGCGTTGTGATGATGTTTTTAACGTGCGCCAGCGCATTTTCCAGCGGAGTGGCGCTACGAGAAATCTTGGCCTGCAGGTTGGCGCCAAGCCACAGCGCATACAGTACCTGCGCCTGCTGTAACGGCTCGCCAACAAAAGACAGACAATGGCTGGCCTGACCTTTCTCCAGCGCCTGCGCTAACAGCACAATAATGTGCCGCGCGCCTTTATCCATCGCTGTGCGCATATCTTCTGACAGATCGCACACTTCGGCAGACAGTTTTACAGTTAAACAGCCGCTAATAATGCCGTGCTGGCTAAACTGGTTCAGGGTTTCCTGATAGTAGGCCAGAATGCGATCGCGGTAGTTTCCCGCTCCCGTATCAAAGTGCGTAGCCAGTCGCCGATGATAGGCCGCATAGTGGCGTTCCAGCATCGCGACACCGAACGCTTCTTTAGAGCGAAAATAATGATAAAACGAACCTTTGGGTACTTCAGCGGTTTTCAGTAGTTCGCTTAACCCCATGCCGGTGAAGCCGCGCTGCATACACAGCAGTTCGCCAGTCGCCAGCAGATGTTCGCGTGTATCGTGTTCAGTTATTTTGTTCATGGGAAGGAGTGTAATAGACCAGTCGGTCTAATGCAATAGCGCTTGCGAGAAATTCAGTTAACGTCTTCAATAGGTATATCAATCTTATTAAAGGAGGGGATGTGGCCGAACAGCTGGAGTTTTTCCCCGTCCAGAGCCCATGCCGTGGAATATGTCAGTCTGACGAACGCGGCTTTTGCCGCGGCTGTTTTCGCAGTCGGGATGAGCGTTTTAACTGGCAAAAGATGAGCGATACCCAAAAGCAGGAAGTGCTGCGGCTTTGTCGTCAGCGCCTGATGCGTAAATTACGTGCAAACAAAGCCAACCCTTCGGAAGAACCGCAACAACCTTCACTCTTTTAAAAGCGTAATTGCGTATACTCGAGGCACATTCACTTAAAAGGAAGCTGCTATGGTTCAGCGTATTACTATTGCGCCGCAAGGCCCGGAATTTTCTCGCTTTGTGATGGGGTACTGGCGCCTGATGGACTGGAATATGTCCGCGCGCCAGCTAGTCAGCTTTATTGAAGAGCATCTGGATCTTGGCGTGACCACCGTCGATCACGCCGATATTTACGGTGGATACCAGTGTGAAGCGGCGTTTGGTGAGGCAATGAAACTGGCTCCGCATTTGCGTGAAAAAATGCAGATTGTGACCAAATGCGGGATCGCGACGATGGCGCGCGCGGAAAATGCGCTGGGCCACTACATCACCGACAGTGCACATATTATTGCCAGTGCGGAAGAGTCGCTGAAGCTGCTGGCGACCGATCATATTGATCTGCTGCTGATCCACCGTCCCGATCCGCTTATGGATGCTGACGATGTCGCCGACGCTTTTAAAAAATTGCACCATAGTGGCAAAGTGCGTCACTTTGGCGTCTCCAACTTCACCCCGGCACAGTTCTCATTGCTGCAATCGCGTCTGCCGTTTACTCTGGCGACCAACCAGGTAGAAATTTCACCAGTACATCAGCCGCTCCTGTTGGATGGTACTTTAGATCAACTGCAACAGCTGCGCATTCGCCCGATGGCCTGGTCCTGTCTCGGCGGTGGTCGCCTGTTTAATGATGATGCTTTCCAGCCTTTACGTAATGAGCTTGCCGTGATCGCAGAAGAGTTGAATGCGCAATCTATTGAGCAGGTGGTATACGCCTGGATTTTACGTCTGCCGTCTCAGCCGCTGCCGATTATTGGCTCAGGAAAAATAGAGCGTGTACGTGCTGCCATTGAGTCTGAGTCGCTGAACATGTCTCGCCAGCAATGGTTCCGCATTCGTAAAGCGGCGCTGGGTTACGACGTACCCTAATCGCGTTTTTGGCGCATCTCCGTTCAAAATTGTGTCACTGGTTTACACTTAACAATCAGACACCTTTTGGACGGAGGTCTTATGAAGCGTTTGAGTTTGGCCATCATCACTCTACTTGCCTGTGCAGGTGCGCAGGCTGCCAGTGAAGAAAAAGTGACGATGAATCTGGTCACATCGCAAGGTGTCGGCCAGGCGATTGGTACTGTCACTATTGCTGAAACCGCAAAGGGGCTGGAGTTTACGCCCGATCTGAAAGCGTTGCCGCCAGGTGAACATGGCTTCCATGTGCATATGAACGGCAGCTGCCAACCCGCGATTAAAGAAGGGAAAGCCTCAGCCGCAGAATCGGCTGGTGGCCATTATGATCCGCATCAAACCGGTAAACATGAAGGCCCGGAAGGCGCAGGTCATATGGGCGACCTGCCGCTATTGGTGGTGAATAACGAAGGTAACGCCACAACGCCGGTCTTTGCGCCGCGGCTGAAAACGATCGATGAGGTTAAAGGCAAAGCGCTGATGATCCATGTGGGCGGCGATAATATGTCCGATCAACCGAAACCGCTTGGCGGTGGCGGAGCGCGCTACGCCTGTGGTGTTATCAAATAATCAACGACTGAGAGTACCCGGCGGCGGCGCCTGTTCGAGTTGTGAAAGCGAGCAGTGTAGCCGCCAGACCAGTGCCGACAGTTCCTGCGCAGCGGGTTGGTGATGGTGGGCAAGCGTATCGCAGATGCGCTGTAGCTCATTCAGCGTGGCATTCAGTGGTCGTTGCTGGACGCCACGTTCGCTCATTACATCGCGTAGCAGCGAGATACACACGTCCCTGACGCGAGCCAGCGGATCGGAACGCGCCTCCCAGGTGCGCAGTTGCCACACCACATGCGAGCAGTTCAGTAAAACGACCCCCCAACGTAATAACCAGCGTCGCGCCAGCGCATCCTGACTGTTGCTGAGCTGGCTGACGTGATGATAGGTCAGCGATTCAAATTCGTTTTCACTCAGTGATGGATGTCGGCTGAGCTGATCGACAAAATCCCGGCGCAGGGCGCGAATATGGCGGCGACTTTTCCGTGCATCCGATCCGGGGCGCAGAATGGCGAAGGCCAGCCATGACAGCGCCACGCCGGTGATTTTCGCCATATTGTCATTCAGGAAATCAGCAAAATCATATACCGGCGGATTGGTCACCGCGATAAACGAACCCATAAATACAATCAGTTGCCCCCAAAGACCTGCCAGGGCAGGCATTTGTAGCTTCAACAGTTGCATGGTGGCGAGTAGTGGGAAGAGAAAGAGAATAAACTGCCAGAGGTCGGAAATTTGCACCATCAGGCCAAACTTAACCACAAAGCTAAATAGCGACAGTAGAACCAGCGTACGCATCAGCAAAGAAAGCGACTTGAACGGTGTGGCAACGGCGGAATACAGCACACTGCTGATCGCAGCGAGCGTGAGTGCGCCAGAGCCTGATTCCCATTGTGCACCAATGCTCCATGCGCCGATAAGCATCAAAGTGCAGAACGTACGCAACCCGCTCCAGATAGCTTCCGCATTATCGGTATGACGGGCAAGTCCCGGCGTGCGGGCGATATTAATACGCTCGGCGGTAACACCATTTTCCAGTAAATGCAGATAATGGCTGCTGTGCAGGTAGAGCCGACAAAAATAACGCAGTCGTTGCCAGAAGGCGACGTGTCGATAGTCGCGGGCATCGACGGGCCGCAGCGGGGCAATAATACATGCGACGGTGTAGCTATTCGCATTGGATTTTATTAGTTCGCTGAGCAACTGCTCGATGATTTCCCGGGTGTTGGACGGCGGATTAGGCCAGTTCAGCAGCATCCTGCGCAGACTGGAAATCACGCTGGTCATCCGTAACTGCTGGTGCAACAGCGAATTGAGCAAAGCATTCTGGCGACGAAAGCGGTAATGACTCCAGAAAGCCTGAATACGCAGCAGGTTCATGGTCAGAATCTGCCCGATAACACCTTCATGGGCTGTGCGAATGGCATCCGTGGTTTCTGGTTGCCAGAGTAGGCTGGCATGTTCCAGTAAACGTGAATGCATGTTTTTCAATGCAGTCAGTAACGTGGTGCCATCGGAGGTGCTGGGCAGGATCATCATCATCACGCCACCACACAGGATACCGACGATGACTTCACACACGCGTGCCTGCGCGATATCCCATAATTGCGTAATTTCCACGGTATTGACCATGGGAAACGCAATGATCGCCGCCGTATAACCCGCCAGTTGAAATGCGTAGGCAACGTTATTGGTGAAGTGCGCGCATGCCCAGGTACAAAAACCGATCCACACTGACATGCTCAGCAAAAACAGCCACGGCTCATTGAGAGTATGACCGGCAATAATCAATGCGGCGGTGGCACCCAGTAAGCTACCCGCCACGCGACCCAGACTTTTGCTGATAACCCCGCCAACGGTGGGAAAACTGACCACCGCCGCCGAGGTCATCGCCCAGTAGGGCTCGTCCAGATTCAGATAATAAGCAAAAGTTAACGCCAGGCACATCGCAATGGTGTTACGCAGCGCATAACGCCACTGTGCCGCCGTGGCTTTAAACCACGGCAAATTGCCTGGTGTCAGGCGGGGCAGTTTCATTTACGCTGGCCGATGGATACGCTGCAGGTTGTACCTGACACCAGCGTGACCTCCCGCGGCAGGGCGTCGAATTCGATGCGTACCGGGACACGCTGCGCCAGACGCACCCACGGCACGTTGGGTTTTATGTCGGGAATCAGGCCGGAATCACTTTCCACACTTTGATCGTAGATGGCACGGCCAATACTGGAAACGTGACCCTGTAACTTTACATTGCCGCTGTAGAGTGTAATCGTCGCAGGTGCGCCTTCTCGAATATGGCGCAATTTGGTTTCTTCAAAATACCCCATGACATAAAAAGAGTGACTGTCGACAAGGGCAAACAGGGGCTTACCGGTTGAAGCGTAGTCTCCGCTACGGGTTGAAAGATTGGTGACCCAACCCGCTACGGGGGCTTTGACCACCGTTTGCGTCAGCTGCCACTGGGCCTGGCGCAAACTGGCCTCAGCCGCTTCAACGCTTGCCTGCATGGCTTTCACGTTGAGATTTGCGGTATCCAGATCCTCGGCTGAGATGTAATTTTGCGATAAATGACGGCGGCGGTTGGCTTCGTTATTGGCTTTCGCCAGGTCAGACTGCGCTTTTGCCAGTTGCGCTTGCGCATTCAGTTCAGCAATGTGAAATGGCGTCTTGTCGATAATAAAAAGGACATCGCCTTTATTCACAAACTGGTTATCTTTTATATAGAGTTCGCTAATGCTGCCTGACACCTGCGGCGTGATGCTGACCTGCTCAGCACGTACTTTGCCATCACGTGTCCAGGGCGATTGCATATAGTAATTCCACATCCACCATCCGGCGAAAACTGCGATTGCAGCGACTATAATAGTGGAGAAGTATTTAACGGTTTTAAGCGACATAATCACCACGCTATCAGCATAACAAAGGCCAGACATACGCAAAGCGTAAAGAGTGACAGATCCATTAGCAGGGGATGCCAGATTTCGCCGGAGTAAATCCAGTCGCGCAGCAGGCGATGAACAACCAGCCAGAGAATAAATCCTGCTACAATCGCCTTGAAAACAGGAGGAAAGTAGACAGATGCGCCGATCATTAAATCTTGTAGGGGCAATCCTGTTACATTAAACATAAACTTCACGGGCAAAATCCTTGACGGAAGAGAGCATTGCTATAGGTTTAGCAAAAAAGAGACAATGAGTCTCCGTAACGCATAATGTCTGAAAAAATGTCAGCCGGTAAGCAAATTTGGCAATACATTTGTTTTGGGAATACAAATGCTGCACACTATTCTAAAATCAGCACAATAACTTAGCAAGCTAATTATAAGGAGATGAAATTGGAATCGCCATTAGGTTCTGATCTGGCACGGTTGGTGCGCATTTGGCGTGCTCTGATTGACCATCGCCTGAAACCTCTGGAGTTGACGCAGACGCATTGGGTTACGCTGCACAACATTCATCAGTTGCCGCCGGATCAATCGCAGATTCAGTTGGCTAAAGCGATTGGCATCGAGCAGCCTTCGCTGGTACGTACGCTTGACCAGTTGGAAGAAAAGGGACTCATTTCACGACAGACTTGCGCCAGCGATCGTCGAGCTAAGAGAATTAAACTGACAGAGAAGGCTGAGCCGCTGATCGCTGATATGGAAGCGGTGATCAACAAAACACGTGGAGAAATTCTGGAAGGGATTTCAGCTGAGGAAATTGATCTGCTGATTAAGCTGGTTGCTAAACTCGAACACAATATTATTGAACTGCAGTCACAAGGTTGAAACGATAAGTTACGTGTGGCCAGAGCCTGACCACACGTGAATTCGATTAGCGTGGAGACACGGTAACCTGGCTGCCGTTGTTAGCCATAACAACGCGCTGGCCGGCTGAAAACTTGGTCGCACCCTGTTTCTGAACCACCATGATGGTATTACCATCATCCTTACGGATTTCCAGTTCCACACCCTGGGTTTTATTCATCGCACCTTGTACGCCTTGACCCGCTACGCCACCGGCAACTGCACCTGCAGCCGTCGCTAATGAACGACCCGTACCGCCGCCGACGGTGTTACCAAGGAACCCGCCGAGTACCGCACCACCAATAGCACCAATCACGTTTGCGTCATCGCCACCCTGGATTTGCACCGGACGAACATGAACAATCGTACCGTAGGTAACGTTCTGAACTTGTTTCGCTTCGGATGCGGTATATACGTCGCCTGAAAGGCTGTCATTGTTAACGCAACCCGCTAAAGATACGCCCATTAATGAAACAATCAGCACACGTTTAATCATTTACAAATCTCCTTTGTCACCACGAAACGCTAATAAAGCACCCTTCATGGCTAAATTATATGGCATTTGTGAGCCTAAGGTCACATGTTCTACTGGAACAATATGAAAATCTTAACCGAAATCGGATCAACCGAGTATAAACGAATCATTCATGTAATTGATGTAATTAAACGATCATTGTAATGATTAGCCACCAAAAATCATTAAGGAAGCATGGCATTAGTCGACACTTTATGGTTGAGTGTCAAGGCTAATTTGCTTAAAAGGATGACCTATGAAATCGGGCCGTTTTATCGGTGTAATGTCTGGAACCAGCCTTGATGGCGTCGATGTTGTGCTGGCGACAATAGATGAAACGATGGTTGCGCAGCAGGCGAGTCTGACCTGGCCCATCCCCATCCATGTTAAACAAGCGATTCTGGATATCTGCCAGGGGCAGCAGCTTACACTTTCTCAGTTTGGTCAGTTAGATGCACAGCTCGGTTATCTATTTGCTGAGGCGGTGAATGCGCTGTTGGCGCAAGAAAAATTGAAACCGCAGGATATCGTTGCGATTGGTTGCCACGGGCAAACCGTGTGGCATGAACCGAACGGTGCTGCGCCGCACACGCTGCAAATTGGTGATAACAACCAGATTGTCGCGCGTACCGGGATAACCGTAGTCGGCGATTTTCGTCGACGTGATATCGCCCTCGGCGGGCAGGGTGCACCGCTCGTTCCCGCGTTTCACCAGGCACTTCTGGCACATCCAACGGAACGGCGAATGGTGTTAAACATCGGCGGGATTGCCAATCTGTCTCTGCTTATTCCGCAACAACCCGTTCGCGGATACGACACCGGGCCGGGCAATATGCTGATGGATGCATGGATCTGGCGGCAATGTGGCCAGCCCTACGACAAAGATGCGCAGTGGGCCATTTCAGGAACGGTGATCCTGCCGTTGCTGCAGAATATGCTTAACGACCCTTATTTTTCCGCGCCTGCGCCGAAAAGTACCGGCCGTGAGTATTTTAATTACGGCTGGATAGAGCGTCATCTGGCGCAGTTTCCGGGAATTAGCCCACGAGATGTACAGGCGACGCTTGCCGAACTGACGGCAGTAACCATTTCAGAGCAGGTCTTGTTAAGCGGCGGCTGTGATCGACTCATGGTATGTGGTGGTGGCAGTCGTAATCCACTGCTGATGATGCGTCTGGCGGCATTATTACCGGGTACAGAGGTTACCTCTACTGATGAAGCCGGGATCAGCGGTGATGATATGGAAGCGTTAGCCTTTGCCTGGCTGGCGTGGCGAACGCTGGCCGGATTACCGGGAAATTTACCGTCTGTGACTGGGGCGTCAGAGCCGAGTGTTTTAGGGGCAATTTATCCTGCCAATCCACGAACTCAGAGTTAACTGAAATTATTCAGCGCGGTGTGCCGGTAAACTAAGGATATTAGGGAGGGTGCCATTACCCTCCAGGACCAGGAAAGTCTTCAGGATATGGCTATGAAAAAACTGTTGTTAGTGTGTCTGCCCGTACTGCTTAGCGGTTGTAGTGTGTACAACCAATTTGTCGAGCGTATGCAAACGGATACGCTTGAATACCGCTGCGACGAAAAACCGCTGACCGTGAAGCTGAACAATACCCGCCAGACGGCAAGCTTTGTTTATGATAATCAGCTATTGAACCTCAAACAGGGCGTGTCGGCATCAGGTGCTCGTTATACCGATGGTATCTACGTATTTTGGTCTAAAGGCGAAGAGGCAACGGTCTATAAACGAGACAGAATTGTGCTAAATAACTGTCAGTTACAGAACCCGAAGCGTTGAGATTTTCACCTGGGCGGCGCACAATAGCGTCACCCACTGACAATCCGTAGCCCAACATCATGTCTGATAACGACGAATTGCAGCAAATCGCGCATCTGCGCCGTGAATACACGAAAGGCGGTCTTCGCCGCCGCGATCTTCCCGCCGAACCCCTTGCGCTGTTTGAGCGCTGGCTGGGGCAAGCCTGTGATGCCAAACTGGCCGATCCCACCGCAATGGTCGTTGCGACCGTCGATGAAAATGGCCAGCCGTATCAGCGCATCGTGTTACTCAAACATTATGATGACAAAGGGCTGGTGTTCTATACCAACCTTGGTAGCCGTAAGGCGCATCAGATCGAGAAAAATCCACGCATCAGCCTTTTATTTCCCTGGCATACGCTGGAACGGCAGGTTATGGTGATCGGCAAGGCAGAGCGTCTTTCCACACTCGAAGTGGTGAAATACTTCCACAGTCGCCCACGCGACAGTCAGATTGGCGCCTGGGTCTCAAAACAATCCAGTCGAATCTCCGCGCGCGGTATTCTCGAAAGCAAATTCCTCGAACTGAAGCAGAAGTTTCAGCAAGGGGAAGTTCCTCTGCCCAGTTTCTGGGGCGGCTTTCGCGTGAGTATTGAACAAATGGAGTTCTGGCAGGGCGGTGAAAACCGTCTGCACGATCGTTTTTTATACCAACGCGAAGATAACGCGTGGAAAATTGATCGTCTGGCCCCCTAAAGATGCAAATTTCTTGTTTTAAGCGCTGGTGCTGATCAATCCGGCGCTTTATTCTATGTTTCTTTCGCATCAGGCGAAAAGTCGTGTACCGGCAAAGGTGCAGTCGTTTTATACATGGAGATTTTGATGGCAAGCAGTAACTTGATTAAACAATTGCAAGAGCGGGGGCTGGTGGCCCAGGTGACGGACGAGGAAGCGTTAGCAGAGCGACTGGCGCAAGGCCCGATCGCGCTCTATTGCGGCTTCGATCCTACCGCTGACAGCTTGCATTTGGGGCATCTGGTTCCATTGTTATGCCTGAAACGCTTCCAGCAGGCAGGCCATAAGCCTGTTGCACTGGTAGGTGGCGCAACCGGTCTGATTGGTGACCCGAGCTTTAAAGCCGCCGAGCGTAAACTGAATACCGAAGACACCGTGCAGGAGTGGGTGGATAAAATCCGCAAACAGGTTGCACCGTTCCTCGATTTCGACTGTGGCGACAACTCGGCGATTGCTGCGAACAACTACGACTGGTTTGGCGGTATGAACGTACTGACTTTCCTGCGTGATATCGGCAAACACTTCTCCGTTAACCAGATGATCAACAAAGAAGCGGTTAAGCAGCGTCTGAACCGTGACGATCAGGGGATCTCCTTTACCGAGTTTTCTTACAACCTGCTGCAGGGTTATGACTTTGCCTGCCTGAACAAACTGCACGGCGTGGCACTGCAGATTGGTGGTTCTGACCAGTGGGGTAACATTACTTCGGGTATCGATTTAACCCGTCGTTTGCACCAGAATCAGGTGTTTGGTCTGACCGTTCCGCTGATCACTAAAGCTGATGGCACCAAATTCGGTAAGACGGAAGGCGGCGCAGTGTGGCTGGATCCGAAGAAAACCAGTCCGTACAAATTCTACCAGTTCTGGATCAACACCGCCGATGCGGACGTTTATCGCTTCCTGAAATTCTTCACTTTCATGGACATTGAAGAAATCAATGCGCTGGAAGAAGAAGATAAAAACAGCGGTAAAGCGCCGCGTGCCCAGTATGTTCTGGCCGAACAGGTTACGCGTCTGGTTCACGGTGAAGAAGGTCTGGTCGCGGCAAAACGCATTACCGAAAGCTTGTTCAACGGCAATCTCAGCGATTTGAGTGAAGCAGATTTCGAACAGCTGGCGCAGGATGGTGTGCCGATGATCGAGATGGACAAAGGTGCCGATTTGATGCAGGCGCTGGTGGACTCCGAGCTGCAACCTTCTCGCGGTCAGGCACGTAAGACCATTGCGTCAAACGCGGTAACCATCAACGGTGAGAAGCAGTCCGATCCGGAATATTTCTTCCAGGATAGTGATATCCTGTTCGGGCGCTATACCTTACTGCGCCGTGGCAAGAAGAACTATTGTCTGATTTGCTGGAAGTAAGATTGAGTTAGCAGGGGCGTGGGAAACTACGCCCCTTTATTTTTTCAGGGTTGTGGTAAGTAAAATGAAGAATATCCTCGCCATCCAGTCCCACGTTGTTTTTGGTCATGCGGGCAACAGTGCAGCAGAATTTCCGATGCGTCGTCTTGGCGCAAATGTCTGGCCGCTGAATACCGTTCAGTTTTCAAACCACACGCAGTATGGCAAATGGACCGGTTGCGTTATGCCGCCGAGCCACCTGACTGAAATTGTTCAGGGCATTGCTGATATTGATAAACTCCAGACCTGTGACGCAGTACTGAGCGGCTATCTTGGCTCAGCAGAACAGGGCGAGCATATTCTGGGTATTGTACGCAAGGTAAAAGCGGCAAACCCGCAGGCAAAATACTTTTGCGATCCGGTGATGGGACACCCTGAAAAGGGGTGTATTGTTGCACCCGGAGTGGCGGAATTTCATGTACGCCATGCGCTTCCGGCCAGTGACATTATTGCCCCAAATCTGGTTGAGCTCGAAATTCTGTGCGAGCATGCGGTGAACAACGTCGATGAGGCCGTTGCAGCAGCGCGTGAACTGATCGCTCAGGGACCTGAAATTGTACTGGTGAAGCATCTGGCACGCGCAGGTATCAGCACCGACCGTTTCGAAATGCTGCTGGTCACCGCTGAACAGGCGTGGCATATCAGTCGTCCGTTAGTCGATTTTGGCGCACGTCAACCGGTTGGTGTGGGTGATGTGACGAGTGGCTTGTTGCTGGTGAAACTGCTGCAGGGCGCATCTTTACAACAGGCGCTTGAGCATGTGACTGCGGCGGTGTACGAAGTGATGATCACTACCAAAGAGATGCACGAGTATGAGCTACAGGTCGTGGCCGCGCAGGACCGTATCGCCAAGCCTGAACACTACTTTAGCGCAACGCAGCTGTAATCGATGCCCGATGGCGCTCACGCTTATCGGGCATATTTTTAGCTGTAGGCCGGGTATGTGCAAGTGCCACCCGGCAACAACAATTAATTTAAGCCTTCTGCTTTCAGCGCGGCGGCAACCGCCGGGCGTTCAGCCATTCGCGCCATATAGGCATCAATATTACTTAATCCTGCCATATTCAGCTTAACCGCATAGGCCCAACGCAGTACGGTAAACAGATAGGCATCGGCGATGCTGAAGCGCGGGCCGCAGATCCATTGGTTATCTTTCAGCGAGTCGTTCACATACTGCATTTTTTTCTCCAGCAGCGCACGAACGGTTGGCTTAAAGTCTTCCGGCGTATCGGGACGGAACAGTGGCGTAAAGCCTTTATGCAGTTCAGTCGCAATGTAGTTAAGCCATTCGATGGTTTTGTAACGGGAGAGGCTGCTGGTAGGGGCAAGGAGCTGGCGGTCTGGCACGCTGTCCGCCAGGTATTGCATGATGGCGACACCTTCGGTAAGTAGCGTACCGTCATCCAGCAACAGTGCGGGAACTTGCCCTTTTGGGTTTACCGCGAAAAAATCATCGCCATTTTCCAGACGTTTCTTCATCAGATCAACACCATCCAGCGTGAAATCTTTACCGCTCTCACGAAGTGTGATGTGGGAAGCGAGAGAACAAGCGCCCGGTTTGTAGAACAGTTTCATCGGTAACTCCTTTTGGCTGAGGTATATCGTATGGTAGTGCTACCTCAGGCAAAAAAAAAGCCGCTAACAACAGTTAGCGGCCTGAAAATGAGTTTCCCTGAGAATTACGCTGTCGCGGCCTTAGAGGCTTTCTCATTGACGTCATCGTCCTGAGTCATACGGTTCAGTTTCGGAGCCGTCAGCAGCATCAGAACAGCGATAACAGCCGTCGCAACACCAATCTGCAGGAACACACGACCGTAGACTTCAAGGGACATCAGCGGGTCAGTCACGTTCTCTGGTACAGCCATCATGTTAGCGACGTAGCCACCGATGATGTTTGCACCGGCAGTGGTCAGGAACCAGCTACCCATGATGAAGCCCATCAGGCGTTGCGGAACTAACTGTGCCACCATTGCCAGACCCAGACCGGAGATCATCAGCTCACCGATACTTTGCAGACCGTAGCAGATAATCAGCCAGTTAACGGAAACGATGCCTGCATCGGTAGCGAATTTCGCGCCCAGCGGCAGGATCAGGAATGCACCGGAACACAGCACCATACCAATCGCAAACTTGGTCGGCATCGGCAGGGTATCGCCCATCTTGTTATAGATAGCAGCGAGGATTGGGCTACCAATGATGATCCAGAACGGGTTCAGTGCCTGGTACTGTTCAGGTTCGAAAGCAATGCCAAGAATAGAGTGCTCAACGTTACGAATCGCAAAGAAGTTCAGTGAGGTCGGCATCTGGCTGTACAGCACGAAGAAGATAATCGCTTCCAGCATCAGGATGAAGGCGACGATCATTTTACGACGCGCAGCACCGTGCATGGTGAAGGCTTCTTTACCGAAGATGAACACGATACCCAGTGCAATGACGCCCAGAACCATACGTGCGATCTGCTGGTTGTGCAGCAACCAGGTTGCAATCGCGATCAGTACCACAACGCCAGCAATGGTCAGCAGCAGGTTACGGAAGTTGATCGGTTCAAAGTCAGGTTTAGAACCGTACTGTTTAACCCAGCGCTGACAGAATGCGAAGTTAACAACGGTAATCAGCATACCCACGACGCTCAGAGCGAACGCGGTGCTCCAGCCGTAGCGCGCAGCCAACCACGGTGTTGCCAGCATAGAGAAGAATGAACCGATGTTGACGGACATGTAGTACATGGTAAATGCACCATCAAGACGCGGGTCATCTTTGGCATAGCAGGTAGAGAGCAGGGAGGATGGGTTTGCTTTAAACAGGCCGTTACCGACCGCGATGGCCGCCATGCCCATATAAACGATACCCGCATCGTGACCGGACCATGCTACCAACGCATAACCGATGGCCAGCACAACGGCACCCAGCATAATGACACGTTTTGTTCCCAGAACTTTATCACCTAACCAGCCGCCAATGGCAACCAGACCGTACACCAGGGCGCTAAAGGACGAGAAAAGGGTGATGGAATCCGCTTCTGACATACCCAGCTGTTTAACCAGGTAGACGGCCATAATCCCTTGCAGGCCGTAATAACCAAAACGTTCCCACAGCTCAATAGAGAAAATGAGATAGAACGCTTTTGGTTGTTTGAAGGCGTTTAAACTTACGCTTTCTGTTGGTTTATTGTTTGCAGTAGACACTTTTACCTCTTTTTTTACATCCCATATCAACGGGGGTGTTCAGGTACGTGATGAGTCAAGTTCATCCGTCCGATTGTTATAGTGGGAGGGGAAACGGCAAGTAATGTTCACTATCTTGACCATTCAGACAAGTGGTTTGTAATAATCTGTTACATATATCATGGCTGGTGAAATCGTCGGGGCTGTGAAATGTTATCTAGCGTTAAATTTCTTCATTTCTAAAATGGCAGATTTTTACACTGTTTAATCACCGCCATAACCGCAATGTGGCGATATGTTCTGCTATTTAAGGTTGAATCCAGTGATATAGGCCATTATCTGAAAAATAGGCAGTGTAATGTTTTGTTTAGAAACTGTGCAGTTAGGTCATCTAATTGTCACATTAACTAAAAAATAAAAATTTATTAACATTGTGTTAGCTGGATGATCTGGATCACGTATAGATAGAAATTTCTTTTGCTAAAAAAACGATTAACCTGCTCAGGTGTTAATTAACAAGAATATTGCATTAGATATGAGCAATTGAATGGCATCATTGTCGGGAAAATAAACGCTAGGGAGTGCATAACTAATCGTTATGTATGTAAGGGGCTAGGAGGATGCCCCGGCAGCATTAGATATCGACTTTCTCTTTGAATTCGCAGAGATCTTCAATAATACAGGAACCACAGCGCGGCTTTCTGGCGATGCAGGTGTAGCGACCATGAAGAATTAACCAGTGATGGCAATCGACTTTAAATTCACTGGGTACGACTTTCAGCAGCTTCTCTTCAACCTGCTCGACGTTTTTACCCGGGGCGAATTGCGTGCGATTACAGACGCGAAAAATGTGGGTATCTACAGCGATAGTGGGCCAGCCAAAGGCGGTATTTAACACCACATTAGCCGTCTTTCGCCCAACTCCGGGGAGAGCTTCTAACGCCGCACGGTCTTCTGGCACTTCACCATTATGTTGTTCCAGCAGAATGCGGCAGGTTTTAATTACGTTTTCCGCTTTGCTGTTAAACAAACCGATTGTCTTGATGTAGGACTTAACACCTTCAACGCCGAGCTCCAGCATCGCAGCCGGCGTATTGGCGACGGGGTATAGCTTAGCTGTCGCTTTATTGACGCTGACATCGGTCGCTTGTGCGGAGAGCAAGACCGAAATCAACAGTTCAAACGGCGATGTAAAATTAAGCTCGGTTGTCGGATGCGGGTTGTTATCCCGCAGGCGCGTCAGTATTTCCAGACGTTTTGCTTTGTTCATTACGCATTCCCTGTTTCACCCGCGGGACTGTCCACGACAGCCGCCTCGGCACGACGTTTCTTCATTTTCTCATCAATCAGATATTTCACTGCCAGCATCAGACCCAGGCCAATAAACGCGCCCGGTGGCAGCATGGCCAGCAGAAATGGCGTATCAGTATGGAAGATCTCAACGCGCAAGACTTTGGCCCAGCTACCCAACAAACCGTCTGCACCATCAAACAGTGTACCGTTACCAATTATTTCACGCAGCGAGCCCAGAACAAACATGGCACCTGTTGCGCCCATGCCGATGGAGAAACCATCAAGTGCGGATAACGCAGGGCCCTTTTTGGCGGCGAAGGCTTCTGCACGACCAACAACAATGCAGTTGGTTACAATCAGCGGGATGAAGATGCCCAGAGACTGATACAGGCCGAAGGCGTAGGCATTGATCAACATCTGTACCGCACTCACCACGGAGGCGATAATCATGACATAAATCGGAATACGAATTTCTGGCGGTGTCCAGCGGCGAAGGGCTGAAATCGTCAGGTTGGTCAGCGTCAGGACGAGCGTAGTCGCAAGTCCAAGACCCAGCGCGTTAGTGGCGGTAGAAGTGACGGCCAACAGCGGACACATCCCGAGTAGTTGCACAAGCGCGGAGTTATTTTTCCATAACCCCTGGACAATCACGTCTTTAATTTCGCTCATGGTTATTCTCCACAGGCGCTAAGTTGAGGGAGTTGCGCAGGCAGCGTCTGCGCATACAGGCCGGCACGTTTAACCGCGTTAACCACCGCACGTGGTGTAATGGTTGCGCCAGTAAACTGGTCAAAGTCGCCGCCATCTTTTTTCACTGCCCAGTGAGAGGTGTTATCCGCAGAAATTGTTTTACCGCTAAAATGGGTGATCCAGTCGGACAGTCGCAGTTCGATTTTATCGCCCAGCCCAGGTGTTTCATGGTGTTCGGTAACCCGCGTACCCAACACGGTACCCGTGAAATCGACACCCACCAGCAGTTGAATCGCCCCGGAATAACCATCTGGCGCCGTAGCTTCAAGAATCGCAGCAACAGGACGATCGTCCTGGCGGGCAATATATATACGGTGCGTACCTTTGCCTAACGCTGGCGCATTGACCAGATAACAACTTTCAGACAAGTTATTATTGTAGCGATCGCCAGGCAGAACCTGATCGAACAGCGTTTTTTGCTGTATCGCGGCCTGTTCATCAATGGTTGACTTGGTTAATTGATTGATTGCTGCGGTTAACCCCGTTGAGCCCGCAGCAAACAGCGCTAGCGTAATACCGTGTTTACGAATCGTTTTCAGCATATCTAGTCCTTAGCGATGTCCGTACACGCGAGGGCGGGTGTAATAATCAATCAGGGGAACCGTGATATTGGCCAGCAACACGGCAAAAGCCACGCCATCAGGATAACCACCAAAACTGCGTATCAACCACACTAACAGGCCCGCAAGCGCGCCAAAAATCAGACGACCACGGTTGGTTGTTGATGCTGTAACGGGATCGGTAAGAATAAAGAACGCACCTAACATCGTCGCGCCGGAAAGCAAGTGCAACTGAGGCGATGCCAGTGAGTCTGGCGAAAAAATCCAACCTAAAGTGGCGCAAACAGCGAGCGACAGCAGGAAGCTAACCGGAATATGCCAGCGAATCGCTTTTTGCCATAACAGCACAATACCACCAACAAGCCACGCAAGGTTCACCCACTGCCAGCCAGCGCCTGCCAGCATGCCGCTGTAGATCGGGTATTGCATCACCTGCTCAACGGTACGTCCGGCATGCAGGGATGTCTTAAAGGTATCAAGAGGTGTTGCCTGACTGATCCCATCGATACCCATACGCAGCGAATTCATATCCCCGCCGCTGGCGGTATGTCCGTTAAAAATAACGTTCAGGGCGTCAAAGAAACCAGGCACCGTGGCCGCAATTTCATGCGGCGGCAGCCAACTGGTCATCTGTACCGGAAATGAGATGAGCAGCACGACATAACCAATCATGGCAGGGTTAAACGGGTTCTGCCCGAGCCCGCCATACAGCTGTTTCGCAATGATAACCGCAAATACGGTGCCTAATACCACCATCCACCAGGGGGCGAGGGGCGGAATACTGACGGCCAAAAGCAACCCGGTAAGTAACGCAGAGTTGTCTTTTAAAATTGCCACAATGGGTTGTTTACGCAGTTTAAGCACACCCGCTTCGGCAGCAATAGCGCTGATGGCAGCAAGAACGATCTGGAACAACGTGCCCCAGCCGAAGAACCACAGCTGAGCGGCGATCCCCGGCAATGCAGCAAGTAACACCAGCATCATGATACGCGATGTCTGGCGCTGGTTATGGGTATAAGGGGAGCTTGCTATTCTGAATACCATTTATTCCTCGTTTACAACCTGCTGCTGTGCGGCTTTCTTTGCCTGAGCGCGTGCGATGGCAGCCGCGACGGCGGCTTTACGTGGATCAACCGGCTCGGCTGTTTCTGTTACCGCTTCTTGTTCAAGCTTGCGGGCTTTGGCGCGGGCGATTGCCGCTTCGACGGCAGCTTTACGCGGATCAACCGGTTCGGTTGTTTCTGTTACCGCCTGCTGCTCGAGCTTGCGAGCTTTGGCGCGGGCGATTGCCGCTTCCACGGCAGCTTTACGCGGATCAACCGGTTCGGCCGTTTCCGTTACCGCTTCTTGCTCAAGTTTGCGGGCCTTGGCGCGAGCGATTGCTGCTTCGACGGCGGCTTTACGCGGGTCAACCGGCTCGGCCGTTTCTGTTACCGTTTCTTGCTCAAGCTTGCGGGCTTTGGCGCGGGCAATTGCCGCTTCCACGGCAGCTTTACGCGGGTCTGTACCCGTGCTGCTGCCTTCACTTTGCGGCGGATTTTCCTTACGGGAAGCACGAGCTTGCGCCTTACGCACCTCGCGTGCGGCAATCACGGCGCTATTGTCAGGTTTTTCACCTGCCTGAATGACCACCGGTTGCAGCGCCTGAGCCTGCTTTTCTTTTACGCGAGCCAGCGCGGCGGCAATGGCATCATGATCTTTGGCCGCCGGCTGAGCAGCGGCGCTCTTATGGCGTTCAAGACGTGCCGCTTTTTCACGTTCAAGGCGCGCCTGTCGGGCTTCAAACCGAGCTTTTGCTTCTGCGGCGCGCTTTTCTTCCTGACTAATGGCGTAAATCTCGGCTTTTTCCTGACGGAAATACTGTACCAGTGGAATATTGCTTGGGCATACCCAGGCGCAGGCACCGCATTCAATACAGTCGGCGATATTGTGGGCCGTCGCTTTGTCGTGCTGTTGCCCTTTACTGAACCAGTAAAGCTGTTGTGGCAGGAGATCGGCCGGACAGGCATCGGCGCATGCGCTACAGCGAATGCAGCCTTTCTCTTCTGGCGTTTCACCCATTTCACTGGCAGAGGGGGCCAGAAGACAGTTGGTTATCTTCACCACTGGGACATCCAGCCACGGCAGCGTAAAGCCCATCAGCGGCCCGCCCATAATCACCATCTGGTCGGCGGAAGGGCAGAAACCCGCGTCGTTGAGCAGATGACGAACCGGCGTACCTAAACGCGCCCAGACGTTGCCCGGACGACTGACTGCTTCTCCGGTTAGCGTCACGACACGTTCGGTGATCGGCTCTCCGTCGATTACTGCACGTTTAATTGCATAGGCGGTTCCGACGTTTTGCATCAATACGCCGATATCAGAGGAGCGTCCGCCGTGGGGAACCTGCTTGCCGGTCAGGATTTGTGTTAACTGCTTGGCCCCGCCGGATGGGTACTTGGTGGGGATCACGCGTAGGCTAATGTCGTGTGAATCAGCCAGCACCGCGCGCAGCATAGATATTGCCTGCGGTTTGTTATCTTCGATACCCAGGAGGATCTCGCGTGGCTGAAGAATGTGCGCCAGGATGCGGATACCTTCGACGACCTGAGCGGCACAGTCCTGCATCAGGCGGTCATCTGCCGTAATGTACGGCTCGCATTCGGCGGCGTTAATGATCAGCGTTTCAATTTTATCTCCGCCGCCCTGCAGTTTAACGCCGGTGGGAAAACCTGCGCCACCCAGCCCGGCAACGCCGTACTGATGAATACGCGCAATCAGCTCTTCCCGGCTGTGGGAGCGATAATCGGTCCAGCCGTCTCGCTCAATCCAGCGATCTTCGCCATCGGCATCTATGATGACGCTCAACTCAGCCAGTGCCGAAGGATGCGCGGTGGAGTGCGGGGCAATGGCAACAACGGTGCCTGATGTTGGCGCATGGACTGGAAGCATTCTGCCACGTCCGCGGGTTAAGGGCTGACCACGCAGCACGGTGTCACCCACGTTTACGCACAGTTCACCCTCCGCACCAATATGTTGTTTCAGCGGAATAACGAAACGCGGCGCCAGCGGAACCTGTCGCAACGGCGTTCCGTTTGACTGGGTTTTCATTTCTGGTGGATGAATGCCGCCATCAAAGTCCCAGATTTTATTTTTTCTGAATGCAGAGAATAACTTAAACATGTTGTTCCACGGGAATGATGCGCACAGGGATGGTGTTTAAATCCCATTTCCAGCTATCGGGTGTCTCGGCTACCGGGCGTAATTCAATACATTGCGTCGGGCACGGGTCAACGCACAGGTTGCACCCGGTGCAGAGATCGCTCATTACCGTGTGCATGGCGCGGGTCGCGCCCACGATGGCATCGACCGGGCAGGCCTGAATACACTTAGTGCACCCAATACAGTTATTTTCATCAATGACCGCCAGCATTCGCACCGGCGTAACGTCTTGTTCATCGCCATCAATAGGCTGCGGATCGACATTCAGCAGGGCGGCAATTTTTAACATCACCGCTTCGCCGCCGGGGGCGCAACGGTTAATTTTTTCACCCTGAGAGCCGATCGCCTCAGCGTAAGGATGACAGCCCGGATAGCCGCACTGGCCACACTGGCTTTGCGGGAGAATTTCATCAATTTTCTCCACGACCGGATCATCTTCAACGGCAAAACGTCGTGAGGCGTACCCCAAAATAGCGCCGAACGCCAGACCCAGTAGACTCACTGCGGCAACGGCAATCCAGATAGCATTCATTACAACTTCACCAAACCACTAAAGCCCATAAAGGCCAATGACATTAAACCAGCGGTAATCAGCGCAATCGCATTGCCGCGAAACGGCGCTGGGACGTCCGCCACGGCGAGGCGTTCGCGGATCGCGGCGAACAGTACCATCACCAGCGAGAAGCCGACGGCGGCGGAAAAACCGTATAGCGCCGACTGTAAAAAGTTATGGCCGAGGTTGATGTTCAGTAGCGCCACACCTAACACTGCGCAGTTAGTGGTGATCAGCGGTAGGAAGATCCCCAGCAGGCGGTACAGCGCAGGGCTGGTTTTGCGCACAACCATTTCGGTAAACTGCACGACGACGGCGATAACCAGAATAAAAGCCAGCGTGCGCAGATAGATGAGATTGAGCGGAATTAGGATCCAGGTATCAATCAGCCAGGCGCAGATGGATGCCAGTGTCATGACAAACGTCGTGGCAAGGCCCATACCCATTGCGGTTTCCAGTTTTTTGGAAACGCCCATAAACGGGCAAAGGCCCAGAAACTTCACCAGTACAAAGTTATTGACCAGTACAGTTCCGACAAACAGCAGCAGGTAATCAGTCATTTTTCGGCCTGAAATAAAAAGCCGCCTATTATCTGACAATCTTCAACAGGCGACAACAGGTTAACTGTAGGGTTATTACGGGTTCACAAACGTCGATTTAACGCGCTGCGATCGTTTGAAGTAGGGCACCAACAGTGCTGCAGCCAGTAATGGGAACAGCAGTTGGCGCACGGCAAAAGCGTCTGGGACGGGTGAAAACGCAAACGCTTTAATCGCCAGCAACACGGAGATCAGCAGCCACAGAATGTAATGCTTAGGTACACAGGCTCTGCGTTTGAAAAACGCAATCGTCAGCCACAGTGTGTAATACCACATGGCGATCGCGGTAATAAAGGAAACACCCCATAACAGCAAATTTGCCGTACTTTGCTCACCCAGCGTTTTGAAGGTTTGTGGTGTAGCCAGCGCAGTGACATAAAGTAATAACGCCAGCGAAGCGCTCAACAACGCGACTAACAGCCAGGCCAGTGGCCCAAGTAGCCAGCCTCCGATACGTTGTGCCGGTGTCGTAGTCATCTCTTCTCCAGGTTTACGCGCGCAATCAATCATGCCATTCATTTTGGGGCAATTATTATAAAGCTTTTAACGTTGAGCGCTACTTTCTTCTTTATTGCACGTAATGCCAGACTGATTTAGGTACCTGACCAACATCAAACAGACGACCTCCGGAGATAAGCTCCGCACGGCGATGGTCTGCGGCACGGTACATATTGATAATGTCGTTATCATCGGTGAGCGTGTAGTTAAGATGGTCGAACAGTTTTTCCAGACTTTCGAGCGAACTGATTTTGCGGAATTTTAATAAGTAATCCTGAACGGTCATAAATGCAGATCCATATTAATAAAATAATACCAACGGAGTAGAAAATATAAAAATAAACAACGAGCACAGGTCAAAGCGCATTTACGTGCAAATGTAAGAAGAGTGTTCATACCTGTGAAAAATCAGGCGCTATGCGCGTCTTGAGCAAGGGTAACGCGCTTAGCGATCGCTGGCAATATGCAGCGGAGCGGGACGCGGCATAATTCGCTTTTTTTGACAGAAAGCGATCTTTTACCGGCAGACCCTGCAACTACCAATGTTAATTGCCGGGCAATAAAAGGCTGCGGATGCTTATTTCTTCTGCACTGCCGCAACGGGCTCTGGTGGCTGGTAATTGTCAATATGATTGGCAACACCCAGCAGGATCACGGAGACGGCGAGAACAATCCAACCTGTTAATTCAATAAGACGATTCATTACTGATGACATTTGTTTTGATTTATCCATAAACACAGGCTGCAAATGTTACTAATCTCTCATTAATACAGCAAGATGATTGGGAACGATTTCTACCTCTTTTTCGCTGCAAGTTAAGCATAAGTGGCATATGTTTGACTTAAGTTAAAAAACAACCTTTGTAGCGCAAAGGTTATTAAACTATTGAGACGTTGCAAGGTATGGTGTGAAATAGGTCAGTCCTGAATTGAGAGGCAATAACATGAGTGACAACATCCGCGTTGGGCTAATTGGCTATGGTTATGCCAGCAAAACCTTCCATGCCCCACTGATTGTGGGCACGCCGGGTCTGGAACTGGCTGCAGTGTCCAGTAGTGATGAAGCAAAAGTGAAGGCAGACTGGCCTACGGTAACGGTTGTTGCTGAGCCTAAGCATCTTTTTAACGATCCAAATATCGACCTGATTGTGATCCCCACGCCAAACGACACGCACTTCCCGTTAGCGAAAGCAGCGTTGGAAGCGGGCAAACATGTGGTTGTTGATAAGCCCTTTACCGTGACACTGTCACAAGCACGTGAGTTGGATGCGCTGGCACGTAGCCTGGGGCGTGTGTTGTCTGTATTCCATAACCGTCGCTGGGACAGTGATTTTCTGACGCTGAAAGCTCTGCTGGCGGATGGTGTTTTGGGAGAGGTGGCGTATTTCGAGTCCCATTTCGATCGTTTCCGCCCACAGGTTCGTGACCGTTGGCGTGAACAGGGCGGTCCGGGAAGCGGTATCTGGTACGATTTAGCACCGCATCTTTTGGATCAGGCGATTAATCTGTTTGGTTTGCCCGTCAGCCTGACGGTAGACCTGGCCCAGCTGCGTCCGGGCGCGCAGGCGACGGATTACTTCCATGCCATCCTGACGTATCCGCAGCGTCGTGTGATCCTGCATGGCACCATGCTTGCTGCTGCAGAATCGGCCCGTTATATTGTGCACGGATCGCGTGGCAGCTATGTGAAGTATGGTCTTGACCCGCAGGAAGAGCGCCTGAAAAATGGCGAGCGCCTGCCTCAGGAAGACTGGGGTTATGATATGCGCGATGGCGTATTGACGCGAGTCGAAGGCGAAGAGCAGGTTGAAGAAACCTGGCTGACCGTACCGGGCAACTATCCGGCGTACTATGCTGGCATTCGTGATGCGCTAAACGGCAACGGTGAAAACCCGGTACCGGCGAGACAGGCTATCCAAATTATGGAGCTGATTGAGCTGGGTATAGAATCTGCGAAACATCGTTCGACGCTGTGCCTTGCCTGATTAGGTAAATGGCGCAAGGCGATACCTTCCTGGCATCGTATCCGGCCTACAATGAAAACCAACGTAGGCCGGATAAGTGTTAGCGCCATCCGGCACTTTACCTGTTACGCTGCGGCGACTTTCTCGCGCAAGGCTCGTTTTTCCTCGTTACTCAGGAATGCCATTTCCAGACCGTTGATTTGCGCCTGACGGATCTGTTCGCGCGTTAGGCCTGCAGCTGGTGCGGCAATGGTGTACTCGTGAATAATATCCACACCCTGAACAGCCGGGTCGTCCGTATTCAAACTGGCGATAACGCCATGCTCAAGGAACGTTTTCAGCGGATGGTTCGCTAGTGAGGCAACGGTGCTGGTCTGTATGTTTGATGTCAGGCAGGATTCGATGCCGATACGGTGCTCGGCGAGGTAATCCATCAACGCACGATCTTCAATGGCTTTAACGCCGTGACCAATACGCTCAGCGCCTAGCTCTTTAATGGCCTGCCAGATGCTTTCTGGTCCCGCGGCTTCGCCCGCATGTACGGTGATATGCCAGCCGGCATCGCGTGCCTGGTTGAAGTGAGACAGGAACAGGCTGCCCGGGAACCCCAGTTCGTCACCGGCCAGATCCAGCGCCGTAATATGGTCTCGGTGGGCTAACAGCGCATCCAGTTCCTGCAGACAGGCGGCTTCGCCGAAAGTACGGCTCATAATGCCAATTAAGCGTGCTTCGACGCCAAAGGTCTTGCAGCCCTCGCGTACGCCTGCGATGACGGCTTCAACCACACCTGCAACCGGGAGCTGATGCGCCATCGCCATGTAACCTGGGGAAAAACGCAGTTCAACATAGTGCAGGCCGTTACGTGCTGCGTCCTCAATATTTTCAAATGCCACGCGACGACACGCATCCAGCGAGGCCAGTACCTTCACGCCCCAGTCGAGCTTGGATAAAAAGCTCACTAAATCTGGCTCAGTTGATGTGACTTGCACATGAGGGATCAGCGTTTCCAACGTTTGTGCCGGAAGCGTTAAGTTGAACTGACGACCCAGATCCAGGATCGTTTGTGCACGGATGTTACCATCAAGGTGGCGATGGACGTCGGTCAGGGGGAGGGAAGTATCAATCATGGTCGCACTCGTGTATTTAGGTAAAGTGCAGGCCATTATACAACAGAAAAATGTTCCTCTAAAAACTTTAAAAAAAGCAGTGCAGAGTTCGGGGTTATGGGGAAGCAAGCATCGCTAAATTGTTGACCATGCTGTTAGCGCACCAACAGAGTGGTGTTCCGACTCCCTGATCCTTGAGACCGTATCACGATGCTTTTGCCTTGCGGTGGTAAGACGGGCGTAAAGTAAGCAATAACGCATTTCCTGCAGCATGTGTGTAATAAGAGGATTTCATTTTTTAAGATTATTTACCTCGTTTTTATTTAATTACTACCTGTCAGTGTTATTTTATTCAGATATTTATTGAGTAACATTGCTAATAGCGAAAAATGGACACTTTCCAGTTTATGAATGTGCTGCGAGGTATGTTATAAAAACACAATGACGACTGAGGGTATTAATAAAGTGAAAAGTGTAAAGCTAATTGTCAGTACAATGTTCTGTGGAAGTTTGCTGCTGGCAACTGTGCCTGCGCATGCGGCGTATAAAGCGGATGAAACGCATGTAATCCAGTTTAAGAAAGGCACCAGTGGCGCAGATATCAAGGGGACAATTACGGGTGATAAAACAAAAGATTATACGTTTGTCGCCAAAAAAGGGCAGACCATGCAAGCAGTTCTGAAAAGCGCCTGGCCTCATCCTTTCATGAGTATTATTGCACCGGGCGAACAATTCATTTTTGATGGCATGATGAGTGGTGACACTTATAAAAATACGCTGCCTGCCAGCGGTAAGTATACCATCAGAATATATCAAAAAGGCGCGGCGAAGGATGAGGGGAAAACCAACGTATTCCAGTTGCACATGAAAATTACCAACTGATCATGAGGAAAAGATCGCCCTGGTGGTGATCTTTTCCTTTGCTATTAAACTTCTTCGCCAGAATAGGCCACAACGCAATTACGGCCTCGGTTTTTTGCCATATACAGGGCGCGGTCTGCGCAATCAGCAAGTTGTTCGGGGGCTGAACGGTTATCAACCGAGGTTACGATACCCAGGCTTATGGTGATGATGCGTGGAAAATCACCTTTAGTCGTGGCCTGAGTTTGTTGTTCTACGTGTTTTCTGATTCGCTCTGCGATGTTAAATGCTGCATCTGCGTTAGTTTCAGGTAGCAGAATAGCAAACTCTTCTCCGCCAATACGCGCCACGATGTCGTTACGCCGACTCAGTCGCTGCATAATTTCTGACAGTTTGATTATCACTCTGTCACCCTGCAAATGTCCCCAGGTGTCATTGACCGACTTAAAGAAATCAATGTCGCAAAAGACAATGCTCAGGGGTTTATGGGGCGCTGTCATTTTTATCTCATTGCTGAGTGCGTTATAAAAATAGCCACGGTTGAAAAGTCGGGTCATCGGGTCGCGGACTGAATTTTCATAGGATAATTCATAGGCCTGACGTGAGGCTTTGTAGCGCTTGAAAATATCAGACATGAGCACGATCATCACGGCCATTGCGCTAAGGCACTCCAGGCCTCTGGCGAGATACCATCCAGCGGAGTCTATATGTGTGTACTTCAGCATAATGATGACACTTAACAGATTGCTCAGAGCAACCAGTGACATACTTACCCAAAACTGTGTTTTTAGCCGGGTTAATTTTGCCCCTAATAAAACAATACAGGTCCACAAGATAATGAGGACATAAATAAAGCTACCACGCCAGGGTCTAAGCCATTCAAACGTTTCTGTGTCAACCAACTGAAACGATATTGGCGTAATACGGATGGAGTAGAGGATAGCCATTATCAGATGCAACATGCACCATAAATAAGTGGCGTAAACGACTGTTTTACCATGCTTTTCTTTTTTGTTTTTAAACGTATATAAATAGTATGTTGCAAAAAACAACCCCGTAATTAACATGTTCCTCATAAAGTATAAAACAGCAATGTCATTGTAGATGACACCAGGAAGGCCGTTTTTATAAAAATAAATATAGAGCGCGAGAAATAAGAAAACCCCCGAGAAATAAAACGCGCAGGCCAGGGGTAAAAGATATTTTTTGCGCCGATAACTCATGTAATTCATCGTCATAAAGCACCCCGTCTGAATGTGCAATACACCAGCAAAGGTTGCAATAACCGGGTAAAAAGAGAGGCTATAACGCTGATTACTAAAAGGGATATACCAAAGAAAAATGGATGTCGTTAGGGACAGGAGTAAAAAAAAAGTTAAATTCTTTTTGTGAATGTTTATTTGTGTTGTATTCATGATTTTTATGTATATAAAACAGCGCTATATTTCGGCTATCTTCTCAGCTTTGTATTTTGTCTTTTTGATTTTTATTGCTGTTGATTTTGACTGGCAGGAAAAGTCAGGGAGGAATTAGTATTAAAAAAAACGATAAAAAACAGATTTGTTTTTTTATATAAGGAGTTGCGCAATGAGTTCTTCATTGCGCAAGACTATTTAACGTATTGTGCGGATGGCGTTAATCAACCCCTGAACGCCTTTTTCAAGTTTGGAACGTGGACATCCGGCATTGAGGCGCACAAAACCGCGTCCTTCTTCTCCGTATGTGTATCCGGGCATGATGGCGACTTTCTGCTGATGGATGAGTGCTTCCTGCAGTGCGTGGTCATCAAGGTTGAGTGGACGCAAGTCAATCCATGCCAGATAGGTGGATTGCGGAACCTGCCAGTTCAGTTCGGGGAATGCGTTATTCAGCTCGTGCGCGATGTAATCCAGGTTACTGGCAAGATAATCCCGCAGCGCATCAAGCCAGCTAGCGCCCTGTTGGTAGGCTGCGATATGTGCGCTAAGCGCGAGCACTGCAGGTGAGGAAAGACCATCCCGACCCTTTAACGCACTGAGGTAATCGTTGCGACTCTGCTCATCCTCAATAATCCCGTAAGCCCCGGTTAATGCCGGAATATTGAAGCTCTTTGAACCTGAGGTGAACAGCGCCCAACTGTCGCGCGCGACGTTACTCCACGGGATGTGCGGCTGGTTTGCCCATACCATATCCATATGGATCTCATCAGAGATGACTTTTACACCGTGGCGCTGACACAGTTCCGCCATGGTTTCCAGTTCATCGCGCGTCCACACCTTACCGGTTGGGTTGTGCGGGCTGCAAAGCAGGAGAATTTTGCTTTCAGGCCGGGACAGGGCTTTCTCTAGTGCAACCATGTCGCAAAACCAGCCGTCAGCGCGTTTTTCAAGTCCGACAGCGCATACCTGGCGCTGATTACCTTTAATCGCTTTGTAAAACGCGTCGTAAGCCGGCGTATGAATAACCACCGCATCACCCGCAGAGGACCACTGGCGGATTAGCTCCGATACCATATAGATGACCGAGGGGCCATAAACCAGCGACTCAGGATCGATTTGGGTATTATGACGCGATAGAAACCAGTGGCTAATCGCCGCCAGAAATTCATCATTTTTCCAGCGACTGTAACCTAACACGCCATGTGACAGGCGCTGAGTCAGCGCCTCCAGAATGCAGGGGGCGGTGGCAAAATCCATATCGGAGATGGTGAACGGCAGCAGGTCGGCTGAACCAAAACGGTCAGCAACGTAATCCCACTGGGTACACCAGGTACCATGCCTGTCCACAACTTTTGAAAAATCAAACATATTGTTGTCCTTAAGCCTGTACGGTGTTCATCAGAACTGCGATCTCGTCTTTCACTGACTGGACCTGCGGACCAATAACAACCTGAAGATTATGCTGATTGAGTTGCACTACGCCAATGGCGCGATTGTCCTTCAGTGCCTGTACGTTCACAAGCGACATATCCTTCACTGACAAGCGCAGACGGGTAATGCAGTTATCAAGGCTGACAATGTTTTCCGCACCGCCCAGCGCCGCCAGAATGGCAGGGACGTTGTAACCGGATTTACCCGGTGCTCCCGCCATGACTTTATCGATATTGCTGGCAATTTCGACGTCCCGCCCCGGGGTCTTCAGATTGAAGCGTGTGATGGCGAAACGGAAGATCACGTAGTACACCGCGAACCAGATCGCAGCCACGACAGGGACCAGATACCACTTGGTAGAGAGTCCGTGCAGGATGCCGAATACCACAAAGTCAATCAGGTTACCGTCCGTGTTGCCGATGGTGACGCCTAACACCGCCATCACGGTGAAACCAAGACCGGTCAGCAGGGCGTGGATTACATACAAAACAGGGGCAACGAACAGGAATAAGAACTCGAGTGGTTCGGTTGTACCGCCGATCACGCAGGCAATGAGACCAGAAATTAACAGCCCTTTAATTTTATGACGATTTTCAGGGCGAGCACAGTGGTACATAGCGAGCGCTGCCCCCGGCAAACCACCGAGGAACGCCGGCATTTTACCCTGCGACAGGAAGCGGGTTGCGCTTTCAGAGAAACCTTGTGTTGTCGGGCAGCTCAGTTGAGCCTGGAAAATAGTCAGTGCGCCGCTCACGCTGTGACCGCAGACTTCCTGCGTGCCGCCAGCTTCGGTGAAGCGAATGAGCGCCACCAGAATATGATGCAGACCAAACGGCAGCAGCAGACGTTCACCGGTACCAAACAGCATTGGACCAAATTCGCCCGCGCTGTTGATGATGTGGCCGAGCCCGTTAATGCCCATGGCGAAAACCGGCCAAACCAGGGGAATGACCAGGCCGACCAGTCCCATCACCACCGAAGAGATAATTGGTACAAAGCGGGTACCGCCGAAGAAGGCCAGTGCATCCGGCAGGCGAATGTTGTGGAAACGTTCATGCAGCATCCAGACGATGATCCCGGCAATAACAGCGCCGAGGATCCCGGTGTCGATCGACTGGATCCCCAGGATATTCTGTACGTTGTTGGCCTTCAGGATCGTGGCATCCGTGGTAGGCAAGATACCTTTCGCGGTTAACCAGAAGTTGACGGCAAGGTTCATCACCGCATAACCAACAAAACCGGCAAATGCCGCTACGCCTTTGTTCTCGCGGGCCAGGCCGAGAGGTATGGCAATACAGAACATCACCGGTAAGAAGCTAAACGCAAATGATCCTACTTTGCTCATCCAGGTAAAAATAGCCTGCAGTACCGGATTACCCAATGCCGGAATCAGCGTTAAGACATCATGACTACTTAACGAGCTGCCGATCCCTAACATGATCCCGCAGAATGAGAGCAGAGCCACGGGCAGCATAAAGGTTTTGCCCAACTGCTGGAAAAATTCCCATAACGTAATTTTTGGTGTGGTTCTCGTCGTCATCAAACGACTCCTCGTAAAAGCTAGCTGACTAATGATGGCGAGAAGATAAAACGTTTTACCTAATTTTAGTGCGGTATAAATCACATTATCGAACGATAATAGGGCGTATAAATATATGTGATTGATAAAACGTTTTATCCGTCACGTTATCAGGGAGTTTTCCGTTTTTATGGCTATAGCCAAAAAAATAACCATCCATGATGTTGCGCTGGCCGCGGGCGTTTCGGTTAGTACCGTCTCATTGGTGCTCAGTGGAAAAGGCCGTATTTCATCCGCGACCGGCGAACGGGTGAATGCCGCTATTGAGCAACTGGGGTTTGTGCGTAATCGCCAGGCATCAGCGCTGCGTGGCGGGCAGAGCGGGGTAATTGGTTTGATCGTGCGCGACCTCTCCACCCCGTTTTACGCCGAGTTGACGGCGGGTCTGACGGAAGCTTTAGAAGCGCAGGGGCGCATGGTCTTTTTATTACATGGTGGCAGAGATGGCGAACAGCTGGCGCAGCGTTTCGCTATGCTGCTTAATCAAGGGGTTGATGGTGTGGTGATCGCCGGGGCTGCCGGCAGTAGCGACGACCTACAACAACTGGCCGCCGATAAGGGGATTCCGGTAGTGTTTGCGTCTCGGGCCAGCTACCTGGATGACGTCGACACCGTCAGGCCTGACAACATGCAGGCAGCGCAATTGCTGGTTGAACATCTGATACGCCATGGACATCAGCGCATCGCGTGGTTGGGGGGGCAGAGTTCTTCATTGACCCGCGCAGAGCGTGTCGGCGGCTATTGTACGACATTGCTAAAGTATGGTTTACCGTTTCATAGCGACTGGGTGCTGGAGTGCTCATCCAGCCAAAAGCAGGCCGCAGAGGAGGTGACTGCGCTGTTACGTCGTAACCCAACGATCAGCGCAGTGGTGTGCTACAACGAAACCATAGCCGTTGGCGCCTGGTTTGGCCTGATGAGAGCAGGGCGTCAGAGTGGTGAAATTGGCGTAGATCGCTACTTCGAACAGCAGATCTCGTTAGCCGGATTTGCCGATGTAGCGGAAAATGCACTGGACGATATCCCCATTATTTGGGCCTGCACGCCCGCGCGTGAAATGGGTTATACCCTTGCTGAGCGCATGCTACAGCGCATTGGGCACGATGATGGTCATTCACGTAACTTAACGCTTTCCGCCCGGCTGGTGGTGGCAAAATAAAAAAGGCCCGATAAACACACGGTTATCGGGCCGGTTGTCACGCGTATTTACTGTTGCGGAATAGCCGGGACATCCGGCTCGCCGAGAGAAGGCATACCGAACATACCAACAAACTCATCCAGCGACATTTTTTGTCCGTTTAACGTAACCTGGCCGTTTGCATATTGCAGGCTGGAGCCGATGACGTTGTCCTGCATCGTTGTAATACGGAACATCTGACCCATTGCCGCCAGGCCATTCACCTGTTGTTTCGCCAGATCGGCCGCTTGTTCCTGCTGATAGCCTTCAATTTTGGCAATCTGCGTCATGAACTCAGTCGCCATATCAACCGGAATCGTCAGCTTAGCATCCAGTGATTTGACCGAACGATCCACTTCCTGAGCCAGCGTTTGTGGTTCCTCAGTATTTGCTGTCGGATCTTTTAGCAGCAGTGACAGATTAAATGCGGTTTCACCTTTCGCATTTTTCCAGCTCAGCGGGGCAATGGTGATAACCGGCTCGCCTTTCATCAGAATCGGCAGCGCATTGAAGAAGGCTTCAGTGACTTTTTGCTGATAAAGCTCAGGATTTTGTACCACATCAATCTGCGCCATCAGCGCCTTGGTTTGGGCGCTATACTGCTGACTGAACTGGTGTAATGCTTCACCGTCAATCTGGCCAACTTTCAGCGTCAGTTTACCGCTACCCATATCCTGACCCTGCAATTTCAGACTGTTCAGCGTGTAATCCAACTGGCTGTTGACAGTTTTACCGTCGTTGATCAGATCGGATTTACCATCAATACCCATGCCTTCCAGAACCGCCAACTCTTTACCTTCGACGGAAATCGACAGTTTATCGAGTGACAATTTCTGGTCGCCTATGCGCTCACCAAAGCTGGCAATACTGCTGGAACCCTCAGTTTTCAGGTTATTGAAAGTCATTTGTACTTTCTGGTCATACTCGTTGACCGCATTGACCACGCCGCTTTGCGCATTGCCTGTCAGCGAGACAGCGTTACCTTCTTTGTCTGCTGTAAACTGGAATTCCCCGCCGCTGAAGGCTACTTTTTCGTCGCCTTTCTCATAGTTCAGTGGTTTGAGGGAGAGATCGGAACGGGTATCGCCGCTGTAGCCGATTCGGGAATTAATGACAAATGGCGACTCACCTTTGGCAATATCAAACAGTGGTTTGGTAACGTCGTTATTGACCAGAGTCGTTTTCACGGAGGCCATAGCCGGGACCAGATTCAGTGATTTCAACTGAGCCAGCGGGAATGGACCGTGATCGACGGTTTCATTCAGGACGATACTTTGCCCCGGTTTTAGCCAGGAATCTGCCTGCCCGGCGATTGGTTTCACCACCAATTGCAGTTGGCTATTGAACACCCCGCGCTGGTAGTTTTGATAACTCAGTTCAATGCCCGCCTCAGGGGAGAAACGTTTTAACTGATCGTTTGCCTGTGTCACCATCTCGGCGAGATGCGTTTCAAGTTTCTTACCTGTGTACCAGGCGCCGCCCGTCCAGACGATACCCAGCGCAACCACCACACCCGCAGCTACCAGCGATTTTTTCATTTCGATATCCATAAAATAAAACCAGGCGTTTGAAGACGCCTGGAGGAGTGACATGTCTTTAACACACTACAGCTTAGCAAGAGTTGTTAAAAATATCAGTATCTTGCTATAGCTTGTTATAAACCCGGGCTAAACGACCTGCGCCACTGATGTTAACCGGCGATTCATTCGCGCCAATAAAGGCCGATTCACCCGGTCGCAGAACCAGACGTTGCTCGCCTTTGCTCAGCACGGCTTTACCCTCTATGCAGAACAAAATAGCCGCACTTTGCTGGCTGATATCTGCGCCACTGGTAGTAAGCTCATGCAGGGAGAACGCAAAATCATCAACCGGGATTGGGAAGTCCAGTTCACCATCAGATTCAACCGGCGTGGTCAGTAACTGGTTTGCTGGCTTGGCGACAAACTTCACGTTGGCGACCAGTTCCGGGATATCAATATATTTTGGCGTCAGTCCGGCACGCAGCACGTTGTCCGAGTTAGCCATCACCTCAAGCGCCACACCTTGCAGGTAAGCGTGCGGGGTTTCGGCAAATAAGAACATAGCCTCGCCTGGATTGAGTTTCACCACATTGAGCAGCAGCGGGGAGAAAAGCCCACTGTCGTTCGGGTAGACGTCAGCGATCAGACGGATGGTTTGCCAGGGTTCACCCTGCTGGCTGTTCAGCGCTGATTTCAGGATCGCCAACGCATGGGATTTCTCCTCATCCTGCATATTCAGCAAGCTGGCGAAAAGATAGCTCAGACGTTCCGCACTCGGCTCTTCCAGGAAATGTGCAATAGCCGGATGTGCGGCGGAAACGGGTTGTAACAATGCAACAATGTCAGAGAACTCGCGGAATGCGTTCATCGCCAGGAAAGGCGTCAAAGCAAATACCAGTTCTGGTTTGTGGTTAGGATCTTTGTAGTTGCGCTCGGCGGCATCCATCGGGATCCCCGCAGCGTTTTCTTTGGCAAATCCAATTTCAGAATTGTGCTTGTTAGGATGAACCTGAATCGAAAGCGGTTGAGCAGCACAGAGCACTTTAAACAGGAAGGGCAGTTCACCAAAACGTTGCGCTACGGCATCGCCTAGCAGTGCGGATTTATCGTGCTCGATAACGTCGCGCAGAGCAACCGTCTGACCGTCAGCGCCCAGAACCTGCGAACTGCTTTTCGGATGCGCGCCCATCCACAACTCAGCCATCGGTTGCTGAGTGGGGTTGGCAATGCCATAGAGTTCCGTTAACGCCGTTTTACTTCCCCAGGCGTAGTTCTGCACTGAGTTGATGAGTTTTTGCATTATCAAGCCCTGTTTCAATGTTGAATTTTCTACGGCTATTAAACCAAGAAACCCTGAGGGAAGTAACCTGCACATGTAAAAAGTCGTACTTGTCTCAGTTTTTGTTAAAAAAATGTGTAGGATATGGTGACTCGCTTTTAATACCCTGAGTAATTCCGGTTGCAGAAAGCTCTTCCTTCTACAACCGGATCTGCGGCAGGGAAGCAGGGCAATGGAACATCTGCCCAGAGAATAACCAGACCGAGCAGTATGTGAGAGCACAATGTCAAACAAACCCTTTCATTATCAGCATCCTTTCCCCCTCAAAAAGGATGATACCGAATACTATCTGCTGACCAGCGACTATGTCTCTGTTGCCGAATTTGAAGGGCAGGAGATTGTTAAAGTTGCACCGCAAGCCTTAACCCTGCTGGCTCGTCAGGCCTTTCATGATGCGTCGTTTATGCTGCGTCCCGCACATCAACAGCAGGTAGCTGATATTCTGCGCGACCCGGAGGCCAGCGAAAACGACAAATATGTGGCCCTGCAATTCCTGCGTAACTCTGACATCGCGGCAAAAGGCATTTTGCCGACCTGTCAGGACACCGGAACTGCGATTATCGTGGGTAAAAAAGGTCAGCGTGTCTGGACCGGTGGGGGTGATGAGGAGGCGCTGGCACGAGGCGTCTATAACACCTACATCGAAGACAACCTGCGCTATTCACAAAACGCAGCGCTGGATATGTATAAAGAGGTGAACACCGGTACCAACCTGCCAGCACAAATCGATTTGTATACCGTCGACGGAGATGAATACAAATTCCTGTGTATTGCCAAAGGTGGTGGTTCGGCGAACAAAACCTATCTGTACCAGGAAACCAAAGCGCTGTTAACGCCGGGCAAATTAAAAAATTACCTGGTTGAGAAAATGCGTACGTTGGGCACTGCGGCCTGTCCGCCGTATCACATCGCGTTCGTAATCGGTGGAACATCGGCAGAAGCCACGCTGAAAACGGTCAAACTGGCTTCTGCAAAATACTACGACGAATTGCCGACAGAAGGTAACGAACATGGTCAGGCATTCCGCGATGTAGAGCTGGAAAAAGAGCTGCTGATTGAGGCGCAGAATTTGGGGCTTGGCGCGCAGTTTGGCGGGAAGTACTTCGCGCATGATATCCGCGTGATCCGCCTGCCGCGTCACGGCGCGTCGTGTCCGGTTGGAATGGGCGTTTCTTGCTCAGCCGATCGAAATATCAAAGCCAAGATCAACCGTGAAGGTATCTGGATCGAAAAACTGGAACATAATCCTGGCAAATTTATACCGGAAGAGCTGCGCCAGGCGGGAGAGGGCGAAGCGGTGCGCGTTGACCTCAATCGTCCGATGAAAGAGATTCTGGCTCAGCTTTCCCAGTATCCGGTTTCCACGCGTCTGTCGCTCAACGGTACAATTATCGTTGGCCGTGATATTGCGCATGCGAAACTGAAAGAACGTCTGGATAACGGCGAAAGTTTGCCGCAGTATGTTAAAGATCACCCGATCTATTACGCAGGTCCGGCAAAAACGCCGGAAGGCTATGCCTCTGGTTCGCTGGGGCCAACCACTGCCGGACGTATGGACTCGTATGTTGACCAGCTTCAGGCCGCTGGTGGGAGCATGATTATGCTGGCGAAAGGCAATCGCAGCCAGCAGGTGACCGATGCTTGCCATAAACATGGCGGCTTCTATTTGGGCAGTATTGGCGGCCCCGCCGCGGTGCTGGCTCAGGGCAGTATCAAGAGCCTGGAGTGCGTGGAATACCCGGAACTCGGGATGGAAGCCATCTGGAAAATTGAAGTAGAAGATTTCCCGGCATTTATCCTGGTAGATGACAAAGGCAACGATTTCTTCAAGCAAATTCAGACGTCGCAGTGCGCACGCTGCGTTAAGTAACGTCAGCCGCCCTTCGGGGCGGTTTTTTTTACCGCACGAACCACCAAACGACAGCTTTATCCTCGTTAATACTCATAAGACCAATGCAAATGGGCAATGTCGAAACATAACCTAATCAACTGTTAATGTAAGGAGCAGGTAATGGTAACGGTACGCCGCGAGAATGATTCAATGGGGGCGATTGATGTTCCTGCCGATAAGCTTTGGGGCGCGCAAACCCAACGTTCGCTGGAGCATTTTCGTATCTCTACGGAGAAAATGCCGGTCTCGCTGATCCATGCGCTGGCGCTGACGAAACGCGCCGCGGCAAAGGTTAACCAGGATCTGGGGCTGCTGGCGGAGGATAAAGCCAGGGCTATTATGCAGGCTGCAGATGAGGTGTTGGCAGATAAACACCGCGATGAGTTTCCGCTGGCCATCTGGCAAACCGGCTCAGGCACGCAAAGCAATATGAACATGAACGAGGTGCTGGCAAACCGGGCCAGCGAATTGCTGGGCGGCGTGCGGGGGATGGAGCGAAAAGTACACCCCAACGATGATGTCAATAAAAGCCAAAGCTCGAACGATGTCTTCCCGACCGCAATGCACGTTGCCGCACTGCTGGCGCTGCGTAAATCTTTGATCCCACAATTAAATGTTTTGACCAAAACGCTCAGTGATAAGTCCCACGCTTTCGCCGATATCGTTAAAATTGGTCGTACACATCTGCAAGATGCAACTCCACTTACGCTTGGCCAGGAGATTTCCGGCTGGGTAGCAATGCTTGAACATAACCTCAGACACATTGAAAACAGTTTACCGCATGTGGCAGAACTGGCGTTGGGGGGAACCGCGGTAGGTACCGGACTGAACACTCATCCCGAATACGCCCGCCGGGTCGCGGACGAACTGCGGGTCATTACCTGCGCGCCGTTCGTTACCGCTCCGAATAAATTTGAAGCGCTGGCCACCTGCGATGCCCTGGTTCATGCCCACGGAGCGCTAAAAGGGCTGGCAGCGTCGCTGATGAAAATCGCCAACGATGTACGCTGGCTGGCATCTGGCCCGCGCTGTGGTATTGGCGAAATTTCAATTCCGGAAAACGAACCGGGCAGCTCGATCATGCCGGGTAAAGTCAATCCTACCCAGTGTGAAGCGCTGACCATGTTGTGCTGCCAGGTGATGGGTAACGATGTCGCCATCAATATGGGCGGGGCGTCAGGTAACTTTGAGCTCAACGTCTATCGACCGATGGTCATCCACAACTTCCTGCAGTCGGTACGCCTGCTGGCGGACGGTATGGAAAGCTTCAATGAACATTGCGCGACGGGAATCGAGCCCAACCGTGAACGAATAGATCAACTGCTCAATGAGTCGCTGATGCTGGTGACCGCGCTCAACACCCATATCGGTTACGATAAAGCGGCTGAAATTGCCAAAAAAGCGCATAAAGAAGGGCTGACGCTAAAAGCCTCCGCTCTGGCGCTGGGATATCTAACCGAAGCGGAGTTCGACAGCTGGGTACGTCCGGAGCTGATGGTTGGCAGCATGCGGCCAGGCAGTTAATCCGCAACGTACAGGTGCAGCCGGGGAATAATCAATCTCAACGGCTGCGCCTGAGGTTTAAAGCGATGCTGAACGTTATCGGCATCGTAATTCAGTAACTCGCCGATATCCGGTACGGTCATACCGTTGTCGTCATTAAGCAGTGCAATTAGTGGCGTCGGGCAGGCATATTGCACCTGTTTTTGCTCTCCTTTGTACCAGACTCGGGCAATAGGCTGCACTTTTACCGGCCTTTTAATTTTCAGGCGGGCCTGCTGCGGTAAGTCGGCGATATCCTGATATTCGCGTTCAAGCTTCGCCTGCCATTCTTCACGTGTCCAGGGATGTACGCTGCGCGGTGAGGTCAGGCTTTTTTCCAGTTGCTGCAGTACTTCATCGCGTTTCAGGTTTTTAATAATGTGCTTGTTAGCCCAGCCGAATCGCAGGGTGGCAGGATCTCTGACAACGGTGAGCGTGCGATAGGCATTCAGTGTAATCAGCCCCGGCAGGTGGCGATGCACCCATTCGAAACGTGCTGCCGGCGCCAGCCCTGACTCTACTGTAACAATGCGCTCGAAGGTGGTTTTCAACTGGTTTATACGCTGGATTTGTTCTTCCAGAGCACATTGCGCCGCATTATCAACCTGGTAGCACAATACACCCGGCAGGCGGACGGCCGCTTTGCTGCTGCGGTTTTCGGACTGCTGCTGAATAAACAGGTGACGGTAATGGCGCAGTGCCAGCGCTTCAGCCTCTTTGCCTAAATGCTGCTTAACATCAATGCTCTGCAGAGGGGCATGCTCTGCCTCTTTGACCACTTCCGGTAACGAGAATACGCGGGCAATCAGCAGCGTCTGCTGCAACAGGTTTTCGTTCAGAAGCGCCAGTTCTTGTTCCATCTGGCGAAAGGTGCCGTTCAGGCGGTCAACGAGATCGTAACGGGCCATAGATTTACCATTTTAGTTACAACATACTTTTTTATAGCACAACATTCACCGCCTGGCCACCGAGCAGAATAGGTCAGGCAGCCGAAATTTCAGGAATGTTATGCCAGACGGGCCAACGGAAAGTAAACCGGGCGCCGCCAAGTTCACTTTCATCACAGACGACCGTCCCTCCCATAGCCAACGCTATTGAGTGGACGATGGCTAACCCAAGCCCACAACCCCCGGTCGCCCGGTCACGGCTGGGGTCAAGGCGTACAAACGGTTCAAAAACCTGTTCGCGAGCGTCTGGTGCAATACCGGGACCGTCGTCTTCCACTACCAGCGTGGCTTGATTGCCGTTCAGCAGCAGACTGGCTTGCACCGTTGACTGGCAATAGCGCAGGGCATTATTCAGCAAATTATCCAGGACCCGCTCCATCAGGCGCATATCCAACGCGCCGTAGTCGCCAGTTTCGAGATGACGTAATTGCACCGCACGGTCAGGATTTACGCTTTGCACATCCTCCAGATGGGTTGTCAACCAAGCAGGCAGGTCCGGTACGCTGAGTTTCAGTTCATTTTGCGGGCGATCCAGGCGGGCGTAGGTCAGTAACTCTTCGATCAACGCTTCCAGTTGGCCGATATCACGATTCAGCGCCTGAGATTCCTGCTCGGTGAGGTTATCACTCATTTCCAGCCGGTAACGTAAACGTACCAGCGGGGTACGAAGCTCATGGGCAATACCATCGATGAGCTGTTTTTTACTGGCGATCAGCGCATTGATATTGTCGGCCATTTGGTTAAACGCTACGCCCAGGCGCTCAAAGCTGGAACCGCTGTCAAAATGAAGGCGTTCACTCAGATGTCCTTCACCAAAACGTTGTGCGGCGGATTCGAGTCTGAGCATTTCCTGCCAGTGCGGGCGCATCCAGATCAGTACCGGGAAGGCCAGTGAGATAGCAATAAACGCCATCAGCGCGATGTCCAGCAAGCGCATTTGATGGAGAAAATAGAGGTAGGGAACCGGACCGACGGCCAGCACATAATGGCTGCGAGGAATGCGTTGAATGAAGGTGTATTGATCGTCAAGTGCCACAATATCGCCTTCGCGCAAACGCTGCATGGTTGGGGCATCCAGTGTGTACTTATTCAGCGGTTCAACGCGCAGGTCAAATGAGAGGTTTAAATCCATCTCCTTCAGCGTCTTACCCCAGTCGCGTGGCGGGATTTCGCGTAGTTCACTGCGCATCAGGTACAACGAGCTTTTCATCAAATCGTCGAGCGACTGTCTGCCTGCGCGTTCTGCGGTGAATTTGTATACCAGACCGACCAACAGGGTCATCACCAAAAAGCAGACAAACAGCAGGAGGTAAAACTGCACAAACAGTTTCTTCATAAAAAATCACCGAACGCTCAATAAGTTAGCGAGTGCACGTGTCCCTCAGGGGAAAAGTGGGCACAGCGGTATCCGCCGATGCGTGGGTTCAGAAAGGTTCTCCGATCACCATCCGGCGTGCTTGTCCACGCAGAGTACACTGTATATCTCTTTTCTGCATTCTTATGGCTCCTACGGGCGCGGAATGACCTTTCGCTGGATCACGCATTGCTTTCTACGCTGTAAGTTAATCAAAATCGGGGTGGGGTTGTTCTGGCGTATGTCACGACCGCACCTAAAAGGTTACTTCGTTTCTCAACGTAGATGGTGTTGTTATATTCGTAGTTACCTTCGGGATAGCAAATTCTGATGTTAGTCCCGAGATCCGGATCGTCAACATCAGCCCCCGAACAACTTTTAGAACTTCCTGTAGCATAGACGTATGTGGCGGTATAGGACGAGGGGACACCCGGAATGAACCAGGTTATCGCCATAACCATGATCACTGAAAACAGCACCATGGCAATGCTGATGCCACCAAATAATTTCAGATAGGTTTGGAAGGGACTTTTTTTCATTATTCCATTACCTACCAGAAATAAGGTAATTAACAATGACACTGCCAGAGAAATAAGCATGAGATATTTGGATGTGAGCGGGTAGAGAAATGTCGCTCTGTATATCGTTACCTTCCACCAATAAAAGAGAAAAATTGCGCCGAGAGATGAGACGGTAACAAAAAACAAATATGGATATGAGTATTTTCTCATCCTTGTGACTCCAGAACAATTTCTCCATTTGGGTTTAATAAATTACCATTTGTTTTGAATAATGAAAACGGCTCTCTTGTTTGAATTGTTAGGTACGCCGCAGACCAGAGAATTTGCGCTATCTTTGGGGATATAGGCATAATAATAAAAGGGATATTCTCACCCGTGGCAGGGATGACTGACCTTGCGTATAATGCGTGCCGATACTTCCTGAAAAGTGCTGTGACTGAAAATATGAATCTCAATCGCTGTTGTTATTCGCTACTCATTTTCGCAGCGGTCGGCTGCATTTTCACCGCTTATCCTCTTGTTATATGGTTTCTACTCGCCAACGTTCTGACGCTGCTGTTATACGGCGTGGACAAAATGGCGGCACGCAAGGACTGGCGCAGAGTGCCGGAATCCACATTGCTGGTGTTTGGCGTTGTGGGCGGATGGGGCGGCGCGATAGCGGGTCAACAAATCTTTCGCCATAAAACACAAAAGCAGCCTTTCAAAACCTACTTCATTATCAGTGTGATAGTCAGTGTTTCTGTGATGGGTGTGATTTATAAGTTCTATCCATTTTTACCTTCCTGAGTATGGTTGGTGAATAAACTGCCGGTTTATTTGAGGCAGGAAATATATTTTTCACCTGAACGGCGCACAATCTCATCGGCATTTTGCGTAATATCTTTACCTTCAAATGCGCCGTAAAGTTGCTTAAATTTCACTGTTCTCAGGCGTTGGATGATGTCGCTGACGGTGGCGGCTGGCAACGGTAGCATATTGGGGTAGCTCCACATAAATGAGACTGCATGGGCACCTGGTGTAACTTGAACGATGTCGCCAGAAAGCACCACGCCTTCGTCACGCGCCCAGTGCAGGACGCAGCCGCCAGCAAAGTGCCCGCCGAGACGTATCATCGTGACGTCACGGGTTAACTCTATTGTGTCGCCATCCCAGAATCTAATCCACGGGCTGTCGCGCATTACCCACCTTCTGTCGCTGGCATGAAGGTAAATCGGCGCGTTAAATTCCGCAGCCCAGTCCTGCATGGTGGTGTAGTAATGAGGATGCGAAATCGCGATAGCCTTAAGGCCGCCAAGGGACGTTATTAGCGTTTTTGTGGCATCGTCGAGCGTGGCAATGCAGTCCCACAGAATATTTCCTTCTGGGGTACGCACAAGAAACGCGCGCTGATCAATTGCAAAGTCAGGAACGGTGCGGATGCTGAGGAGGGTACTGTCGTGTTGCTTCCACTTATTTGTATGCGATGCACACAGGGTGTCAAAATCGATCCATTTCTGCCCGCTTGTGGGGACATATTGACGTTCATCCAGGCAGATATCGCAATGTTCCGGATGGGCGCCAGTTACCTCATAGGATGTTCCACAGGTTTTGCATAACGTGATCATCGTGTTCTCCTCATATACCGAACACAGTCAGCATGGCACACAGATACACAAGGATGTGCCTGTTAGTGCTCTACCCGATAAGTCAGTGATGATGGAAGTGGGGGTTGTGGCTCAACCAAAAGAAAACAGGAATAATGCCGACACGGATCTTTTTGATTACCATCTTCCAGAGAAAAATGAGGATATTGTTTGGAAAATCGTCTGTTCAACACCTGGCTCAACCGTTGGGGGCTCACACCAGATGGTGAACCGTTTGAAACGCACACATCGCTGCTTTTGCCTGTGCTGGTGGTCAAGGACGGGCAGAAAGCCATACTAAAGATCACCGATGATGACAGTGAACGGATCGGCTGTGAACTCATGGTCTGGTGGAACGGAAATGGCGCAGCGAAAGTACTTGCTCATGCAGCAGGGGCGATTCTGCTGGAACGTGCGACAGGGAAAGGGTCTTTAGCGGACATGTCCTGGACTGGCAACGATGCGCAGGCCTGTCGCATTATTTGCCATGCTGCCAGTAGACTCCATCTCTCCCGAAATGCTTCTACGCCTGCGTTAACACCTCTGCACCATTGGTTTCGCGATCTGGCTCCTGCCGCGAAAAAGCATGGCGGTATCCTGACGCGTTGTGCTGCGGTGGCAAACGTACTGCTATCTTCACCCCATGATGAAGTCGTATTACATGGCGATCTACACCACGGCAATATTCTTGATTTCGGAACGAGAGGATGGCTGGCTATCGATCCCAAAGGGCTGGTGGGCGAGCGTGGCTTTGATTACGCCAATATCTTTACTAATCCCGATCTTGCCGAACCTACCAGACCTGTCGCCATTGAGCCGGAAAGATTCACGCAACGAGTCAACATTGTGTCTGAAATCGCCAGAATTGAACGGCAGCGTTTACTGATGTGGATTGTTGCCTGGTGTGGGTTGTCGTCCGTCTGGTTTCTGCAAGAGGGTGACAGCGCAACGGTACCTCTGCGTATTGCGGAGCTAGCGATGGCAGAACTTGCTTCAGGTGGTAATCAATTTTGATCTACGACACTGGGTTAGTAATTCTTAAGAGTTATCATTAGCCTGGTAAACGTTGTATTAATCAATTAATGAACGGCGGTGTGGTGTGTTGTTGAGCGAAAATTTGACAGGCCGGAAACAATGAACGCATTGTTTTCATTATTAAAAAAACGCCCGAATATTCTTTTGTTGATGGTCTTACTCATCGGGGCAAACATCGTAGCGTGGCTGTGGGCTTTCACCGCGTTTAGCAACAATACTTCCTTACTGGCACTGAGTCTGATTGCGTGGTGCTATGGTTTGCGCCATGCCGTTGATGCCGATCATATCGCCGCGATAGACAGCGCGACGCGTAAACTCATGCAGCAGAAAAAACGTGCCCTGACAACGGGGGCCTGGTTTTCTCTGGGACACTCTACCATTGTGGTGCTGGCCAGCATTGGCATTGCGTTAACTACCAGCGTGTTTAAGCAACATATGGCATGGTTTCAGAATGTCGGTGGTCTGATAGGAACTACGGTTTCTGCCGTATTTTTGCTGATTCTGGCTACCATCAATCTCATTATTTTCTGCCAGGTCTGGAAGGCATTCCGCCATCTTAAACGCACCGGTACTTACGATGGCACTACGGAAGACATTACAGTTTCAGGCCCTCTGAACTGGCTTTTCCGCTCAGCGTTTCGGCTGGTAGGTAAAGACTGGCATATGTATTTTGTCGGCTTTCTGTTTGGTCTGGGTTTTGATACCGCCACTGAAATTTCTCTGCTGGGAATTTCTGCTTCAAGCGCGTCCAGCGGCATGTCGATTTGGTCAATTCTCGTGTTCCCGGCGCTGTTTACCTGCGGTATGGCGTTAATTGATTGTCTCGACAGTATTCTGATGGTTGAGGCCTATGGATGGGCGTTCAATAAGCCGCAACGTAAGCTCTATTACAATATGACCATTACCGGGACTTCCGTGATTGTTGCGCTATTTATTGGCGGGCTGGAGGCGCTGGGACTTCTCTCTGACGCGTTTTCGCTTCAGGGTGGTTTGTGGGATACCGTCAGCAATTTGAGTGACCATATGGGGAATGTCGGTTTTGCGATTATTGGCGTCTTTATCGGCTGTTGGATTATCTCCGCCGTAAACTACCGTTGGAAAAAATACGACGGACTGACGTTTAGTTAGCTATCAATGTGACAGTGTAACGCCAGGTAATTAAGAGGGCCGATCAAAGTGACCGGCCCAGTTGGATTACTTCTGCGGCGCGTCGTCCCAGGCGTGCGGTGCGAACAGATAACCTTTGTTGCGTACCGTTTTGATTCGATAGGGTTCAGTCGCGTTATCGAGCAGTTTTTTGCGTAAGCGGGAAATCGCGACATCGACGCTGCGATCCATGCCGTCATAACTTACGCCACGCAAGTTTTTTAGCAACGCATCACGGTCCATAATCTGCCCGGCATGGGTTGCCAACTCCCACAGTAATTCAAAATCAGCGGTGGAAAGAGAGATTTGCTCGCCGCCGAGCAGCACGGAGCGGTTGGTGGGATCGATAGTGAGTGTGCCAAAGCGCAGCGTTGTGTGCGGTGTGATGGTTGCCGCTTGAATGCCTTTAGACTGTGCGGAGTGTTCATTCTGGCGCAGGTGCAGGCGCAGGCGAGCCAGCAGCACAGCTGGTGGCGTTGTCTTCAGGATATAGTCACAGGCGCCCATTTCCAGCGCCAGGATATGGTTCATGTCGCTGTCCAGCGAGGTGAGCAGAACAATCGGGCCTTGCCAGCGTCCGCGTAAATCGCGGCAGATAGTCATCCCGTCTTTGCCCGGCAGCATGATATCTAATAACACCAGATCGGGTTGAACGTGCAGGATTTTCTCCTCGGCCAAATCACCACGAGGTTCAAGGATAACCTCAATATCATGCCGGGCCAGATAGGCTGCAATCAGTGAGCCAACTTCGGGATCATCTTCAACAAATACGATGGTGTTCATATCATTCATTTTGAATATAAAACGCCAACATACACCGCCCCGGTTTTTCCTTCCATTAATCTTTTCTAAACAAGAACGCTTCCGTTATGCTAGAGGCTGATGTTATTGATGTGTTAAGGCAGAGTGATGGGACTCGTTATAAAAGCGGCGCTCGGTGCGCTGGTGGTGGTGTTGATAGGTTTGCTGGCGAAAACAAAGAATTACTATATTGCTGGATTAATTCCACTGTTCCCGACGTTTGCGTTGATTGCCCACTACATCGTGGCCAGTGAGCGAGGGATCGAGGCGTTACGTACAACCATTGTATTCAGTATGTGGTCGATTATTCCCTATTTTGTCTACCTTGTTTCACTGTGGTATTTCACTGGGTTTATGCGCTTACCCATCGCGCTCGGCGGTGCAGTAGTGTGCTGGAGCCTGAGCGCGTGGTTGCTGATCTTTTGTTGGATCAAACTGCACTAACGCAGATGACGCCCGCCATCAAGGGCAAAACTACGCCCGGTGACAAAACAACTGGTTAGTAGGTAGTCAATTAAATCAATGACCTCTTTTTCACCAGGCGCGGTTTTCATCAGTGATTTGTTTAGTGCCTGCTGGCGATACTCTGCATCGTCACCCTCGTTAAACAGGATAAGTGAGGGGGCAATCGCGTTCACTTTCACTTCCGGTGCCAGTTTGCGCGCGAACGAGCGGGTCATATTATCCAGCGCCGCTTTGCTGGCAGCATAAGCAATGTGTTTGTCGCTGCCACGCTCCACAACATAATCCGTAAAATGAATGATGTCGCTGGCTGCGTGCCCATGACCGCGTAGCAATCCTTCCAGCGCGTGGTTGAGCAGGTAGGGCGTATTGACGTGGATCTGCATCATACGTGACAGTACTTCGCTAAGCGGTGTGCCGGTTTTTTCGGCGACCCAGGCGCTGGCATTGTGCACAATGGCGCGCAAGCCATCCGTCTGTGCTTTGACCTCATCAGCAAAGGCCAGCACGCCTTCATCCGTGGAAAAGTCAGCCGGGATACAAATCGCGCCCGCTTCTCGCAGGCCGTCAATGGCAGGATAGTGAGTTCGGTAGCTGACGATAACTGGCTGTTTTTGGTTCAGAAAGTGCCATGCGACGGCGAGGCCGATACGACGACCACCTCCGGTGATAAGAATTGGCAAAGGAGGTTTTTTACCCATTGTTATACTCAGGCTCCATTAAAAACAGCATTTTACAAGAGAAAGGGTGTAAGTGGTGTATGAAACATTGGTGATCAGTGCAAACTCATTTGTACACAGTAGCACACAGGAATAAAATTGTTGGGGTTTGTTACAGCATCCTGATTTAGCGGTGAGCACATTTTAGTCGGGCTATAGTTGAAGGAGTAATAGAGAGAGGGGGATTAACGTAATAGAATGATTAGTCATTAAAAAAGGGAACCAGAAAACAGGCTCCCCATTGTAGCTACGTTTTCCTAAGCTCTCTCAGTTTATCCATTATTTTATTGAATTCTTCTGTGAACTTTCTGCGATCTCTTTCTTCTGCTTCTTGTAGAATACGTTCTGCTTCAATCCTTCTTGCTTCAATCAATCTTTGTTCTCGTTCTTTAATCTGAATCTTCAATCTCTGTTCAAATTCTGTTATGTCGATGGAAGCAACAATCACCGGATTCTCTAATAGTTGGTAGAGTGGGGAAAATAAATCTGAATACTGATCTACAGCGTCTTCTGGCGGGGGGGAACGATAGAAGGTTAAACCTTTTCTCCATCGTGATAGTTGTGCATAGTTCAGCTTAGGTTTCTTGCCTGTACCTTCATACGCCTCTTTCACAGCATCTAACACAGCGGCAGGTTTTACGTCCTTGCTTATCTTTAACGCTTCTTTCATTCGGCGTTCTTGTGGCTGTGTGCTGTCTCCGAGTAAGATCAGATTTACGTTCTTCATTGTCTGCCCTTAAATGATTAAGGAAGCATGATAATACACACAGCCTCTTGTGTTCAATCTGATGGCTTCCAATTAGGAAAGATAGCTATCATCATCTCTATTGCTTTCTGTTTTGCCCGTGTTGCTGCCTTCTCTGCAAAGGCTTTTAGTTCAGCTTGTGATTCTTCTTCGATACGTTCGACGATACCCGCAAAAATGGCTTTCTGATTGTCCTCAGAAGCGATAGAAGCAATAACCTGATTTTGTTGTTGTGACGCTCTCAGTTCCGCTGTGAGACGGGCAACTTCTTCCTTTAGCTTTTCTTCTGTGCTCTTACTGGGGGACTGCTGAAATCGTGCGGGAATTTCTCCGAGATCATCGGCGAAAAACTTGTTTAACCATCGTTCTTGTAAACGGCAACCAGCAGATGCATTTAACCATTTGAGGAAAAAACGGAGATTTACATGACCTTCTTTTACAGCAAGGCGTAGCTTTTCTAATTCAATACCACGCTGAACAGAGACACCTGCTTCATTGTTTGGCTTCTTGAATGGTTCAAGATCAATAAGTTTTAGAAAATCTGCTGCTGTTAAAACTGACATAATTATTTCCTCTAAAAAGGCTGGATTGCTCCAGCCTCATTTAGTTTAGATATTCCAATACAAGATGACACTATCACCGAGTTTATCGTTATACACGGTAGTCGCTGGTGTGGCTGGGGTAATCGTTGATGCTGGAACAACGTGAACCACGACAGGAGGATTCACAGGCGTCGCAGGAGTCAGAGGAGTTACGGGTACAACGTGTACGACAACTGGAGTTGGTTGTGGTTGTGGTGGAGTGATATCGGTGATTGTTTTCACTTCACCCGTTTTCAGATTTTCTGCCTTCTCTGCATAGTGACTAGGGCCATATGCCCCAACAGTTGCTATGCCAAGTGAATTGACTGAAGTTTCGATTGCATAACCATCTTCTTTAGCTACGCCCTTAGAGAAACCATACCCAACAGTCTCATTTCCAACATAACCACGAAGGTGAGTGATTGTGAGATCACCTTCTTTCACCATAACATTATGAGTACGCATGGTTGGTGCAATCACTGTTGATGCTACACGAGTCAGGTCAGCGTTTTTGAGCGTGTGGGTAGTTTTCACTGCGTTGGATACATCGTTGTATGCAGTGACTGTACCAATAGCTTCATCACCTTCTTTAGTGCCGTGAATCGACAGGCCGCCAACGCCTTCAACATAGCTATGGTCGGAGAAATGCGTTACATCACCGTTCGTCACGTCAACGGTGTGGGAACGCATTTCAGGCGACACAACAGTTGATGCTGTTTTGGTCACACCATCACGAGTAACTGTTGAGGTACGAACCACACCTGTTTCTTGACTGATTGTGGTTGTCGCAGAATATTGTTCATTAACACCGTTGTAGGCAATGTTTTTAGTAACGACACCATCTTTCACACTGATGGAACGTGTCGTGTTATCTGCAATGGGGTGATCGCTCATATTGATGGAGCCTTTAGAGAATCCTGTGAAGCCACCACCTGCATTCATGCGCTCCGCAAAGTGACCACCAAACGAATGACCACTAAAAGCATGACCAATGTTACCACCATGGCCATGGCCACCAAAATTGTGACCGCCCATACCTCCATGGCCACCGTGACCATGAGCAAAAGCAGACATTGGAAGAACTATTAATACTGCAACCACTGATTTCTTAAACATTTTAATACTCCATTTAGGATTAATAGGGGGTGTCATCATTAATTCTTTATTTATCATTTTGTTTGTCCTTCAATGACTAAATACTGCCGACTACATAATTAATCGATGCAGTAACAGCTATTAATAAACCTTTTTTATTTCCGACATAATTGACGAGGGGAGTGTAGCTGGTGGGACCAGCGCACGGGTTGCATTATCATCAAACACAAATACCAACACAACTGCATGATAAACTCAACACAATATAAAGCACAAATAGTTAATTGTGTGATGATTAATTGTTCTTTTATTTATCCATGTATTATGATGTATATGTGTTCGTTAAGTGTTTCTTTTTTATCTTTTATCAATATGAAAAGTGAACAAAGAATTGAGAAGGTTATGATGTGTTTCTGTATGTTATGTTGTGATTCATAAGAAGATAAAGCAGGTGATCGTGACTGACTGTTGCGCCGTAAAGCAGTTTGCGATTGTGAAGTGTAGAAAGAATAACTCGAACTCAATAGGGGGATCACACCTTGTGATGAGTCATCATCTGGAGAGCCGTGATAAGCGCTTCACACGCAGCAACAAATAGTGTGGGGGGCAAGCATGAAGGGAGAGCGAGAGCGATTATTTTCGATTAATCAGCGTTAACCATGATATCCCGATAGTCCTTTATCAGGATATTCATAGTCTGATATTTTCCGAAGCCAGCGATGGGTATAACGTTAGCCTATCAGCATCCAGGTAGCTGGCACAGCAGCAACAAGCAACAGGCCGATCAGCGCCATCTCCTGGCGTTTTAATACGTTTTCATGCGTGTGCGTTTTACGGGCATAAAGGAAAACCAACAGCCCTGGCGCATACAACACTACAGACAGCAGCAGATGCATCGGACCTGACGCATACAATAACCAGATGCCATAAATACTCGCGCCGATACCGACAACCTTATGAATCGGACGGGTGGCAATTTTTAATAGAAATGCGCCGACCAGCAAATAGGGCACCAGAATCATCTCTGAGGCGATTGTCAGTAACGTATTGTAGTCGGAGCCTGTGAGCCAGATTAGCACAAGGCAGATTTGTACACAGATGTTGGTTAGCCACAGCGATGCCGATGGCGCACCCTGTGCATTCTGTCGTGCAAAAATACGCGGAAACGCTTTGTGCGTGGAGGCGAGGAACGGCACTTCCGCCGCCATAATCGTCCAGCTTAAATAGGCACCGCACACGGAAACAATCAGACCCGCGGCAATAATAATTTCGCCCCATGGCCCCATCATTTTAACCATCAGACCGGCCATTGATGGATTGCGGATCTCTGCCAGTTCTGGTCGCGCGACAACGCCGAGGGATAGCAGGGTGACTAACAGGTAAACGCCCAGTGCGGCGAGTACAGCTAACAGCGTGGCGCGACCAACATCGCGTTTATTTCTGGCGCGGGCAGATACCACCACCGCGCCTTCCACACCAATGAAAACCCACAGGGTGATGAGCATGGTGTTTTTGACCTGCTCCCAGACAGGCACGCCCAACGCGACGCCGGTAAAATCGAGAGTAAAGGTGTCGAGCTTAAACAGCATGAATGCCAGCACGATAAAGAGGCCTAGCGGCAATAGTTTAGCCAGAGTAGCGACCAGGTTAATGCTGGCCGCGGTTTGTACTCCCCGCAACACCAGAAAATGGACTATCCATAACAGTACCGATGCGCCGACAATCGACTGCCAGGTATTACCGTCGCCGAACAGACGTAATTCCGGTGTGTCGGTAAAGAAACTGAGCGCAGAGAAGACGATGACCAGATACGAAACGTTAGCGATAACAGCGCACAGCCAGTATCCCCACGCAGAGCAGAAGCCAATCAACTCGCCGAAACCTTCACGTGCATAGGTGAAGATACCGCCGTCCAGTTCAGGACGGATACGCGTCAGGATCAGCATGGCAAAGGCGAGCAAAAGAATACCCGCACCGGTAATCGCCCAACCAATCAGTAATGCAGCCGGGCTGGCTACTGCCGCCATATTTTGTGGCAGACTGAAAACGCCAGCGCCGAGCATTGAGCTTAAAACCAGCGCGGTCAGTGCGCTCAGACCCAATTTCTTTTCCATTTGTATCCAGTTACAAAAACGAGAGTGAGAGAATAATTATTTTGGCAAACCGCATAAAAATGGTGAAAGCCACTAAGGCGCGGGATTTTACGGAGAGAAGAGAACGCATGCAATGGGGATAGAGAGATTTGTGACTAATAGTGTGAAAAGTTGTCTTAATACTGCTGTTTTTGTTTAGTCTGGAAACAGAACTGCACGAAATTATCAGGTCTACAAGGACTGTAGACCTGATATGGCATTGGGTATTACTTATACAGATCGGCGCTGATCGTCACGTTGTTACCACGTTCTGACCACTGGCGGGTAATGTGATAGTACTTCGCGCCTTTCTTCGCTGCGCGTTTTGCTACCTGATAAGAGACTTCCGTCATGTTGCCGTAGTTACCGGTGAACTTGATGCTGTCGAACGGTACCATCATGGCGGCGGTCGTTTTGTTCAGTTCTTCAACTTTGGTTCCATCAGGCAGCGTGACAGTGTAACGTCCGCCTTTGGTAGATTGCGTTTCGAAGAAGCGGCCGACTTCAGCACTCGGAGAAGCGGTAGTTGCTACGCCCGGGATCTCAACTTTCTTCGCGGCTTCGCCACCTGCTGCTAATGCGGCACGACCAGCATCTGAATCTGCTGGGATCGCATCAGGGCTTTGTACAATGCGTTTTTTCGCATCAGCTTTATAGATGAATGCAGTAATACGCTGGTTGCCGCCCTGGTTTGCATCGACCTGACGCACGATATAGAAGGAGTAAGCACCTTTCTCTTTCGCTGCTTTGGTGATGGCATCGTTTACTTCAGGCTGGCTACGGTAGAAACCTTGCACTGTAACGGTGTCGTAAGGTTCTATCAGAACGGCCTGATCTTTTGGCAATTCCATAACGCCGTTAATGACACGGTTTTTTGACGCTTCCGCTTTTTCAGCGTCGGCTTTATAGACGTCGGCAACAACGCGCCAGTTACCGCCGCTGCCAAAATCTGAGGTATCAACAACATAAAAGGAGGCTGCACCGTCTTTATCTGCACGGCGTGAAACGGCAGCAACCGCATCACCGATAGCATTAAAACGACCGGTGACCACAATGCGGTCATAGGGTTTCAGGGCAGCCGCTTGCTCCGGCGTCAATTCTGTCGCTGCATTTACAGAAAAAGCAGTCGCAGAAATTAGTGCGGACGCCAGGAGAGTGTTCTTAAGCTTCATAAAAATAATCCTTCGCCTTGCGCAAACCAGGTACTGGTATTGTTATTGACTAGAAACGTCGCTGATTATTGCATTTAAATTGTGTCAGTGTCTGCGTCATTTTTCACTCATCATGTCACGTTAGGTAACAACAGCGATAACATTTTGTGATATGCCGAAAATTTCGGCGTTTGGTGACCAAAACTGATAAAGCAGTTGAATTTCATAAGTTAATTTAATGTTAATCAATTGTTTTTGGCAGGTAGGTAATCATGTTTTGCCGCTTCGCTTGAGCGAATTATCAGCCTTTGGGGGCTATTTTTAGGGCATTTTATCTGTCTGAGGTTCGATTCATCTCTATTTCGCGAATTTCATAATAAATACTGTTTTTTGGCGCTAGATCACAGGCGTCATTTTCAGTAGGTTATACAGAGTTTGTTACTGTTTTATTTTATTGAGGTAACACTGACCTCTCTCGAGAGTGCGCGCATGCCTCGTGCGAACATTGATAAACCATCATCATAATTACAGATGGAAGGGAACATTATGCGAATTGGCATACCAAGAGAACGGTTAACCAATGAAACCCGCGTTGCAGCCACGCCGAAGACGGTTGAGCAGCTGCTTAAACTGGGTTTCAGCGTCGCGGTTGAAAGCGGTGCAGGTCAACTGGCGAGTTTTGACGATAAGGCGTTTGTACAAGCAGGCGCAGAAATTGTTGATGGAAATGCAGTCTGGCAGTCAGAGATCATCCTGAAGGTCAATGCGCCGGAGGAGGCGGAAATTCCGTTACTCAATCCGGGCACGACGCTGGTGAGTTTTCTTTGGCCCGCGCAAAACCCTGAGCTGCTGCAAAAACTTGCAGAGCGCAACGTGACGGTCATGGCGATGGACTCCGTGCCGCGTATTTCGCGCGCACAGTCGCTGGATGCCTTAAGCTCGATGGCGAACATCGCCGGGTATCGCGCTATTGTTGAAGCTGCACATGAATTCGGTCGCTTCTTCACCGGCCAGATCACCGCCGCAGGCAAGGTTCCACCTGCCAAGGTCATGGTGATTGGTGCGGGTGTGGCAGGTCTTGCGGCGATCGGTGCGGCAAACAGCCTGGGTGCTATTGTGCGTGCTTTTGATACCCGTCCGGAAGTGAAGGAACAAGTGCAGAGTATGGGCGCAGAGTTCCTTGAACTGGACTTTAAAGAAGAAGCGGGCAGCGGCGATGGCTATGCCAAAGTGATGTCCGAAGCGTTCATCAAAGCTGAAATGGAACTCTTCGCTGCGCAGGCGAAAGACGTCGACATTATCGTTACCACAGCGCTGATTCCGGGCAAACCGGCCCCGAAACTGATCACCCGTGAAATGGTCGATTCGATGAAAGCGGGCAGCGTAATTGTCGATCTTGCCGCGCAAAACGGCGGTAACTGCGAATATACCGTGCCTAATCAGGTGACCACCACCGAGAACGGGGTGAAGGTTATCGGCTATACCGATCTGCCAGGCCGTTTGCCAACGCAATCTTCCCAGCTGTACGGCACGAACCTCGTCAACCTACTCAAACTGTTGTGCAAAGAGAAAGACGGCAATATCACTGTCGATTTTGACGACGTGGTTGTGCGTGGTGTCACGGTGGTTCGTGATGGTGAAATCACCTGGCCTGCGCCGCCAATCCAGGTTTCTGCTCAGCCGCAGGCAGCGCCAAAAGCCGCACCTGCGCCGAAAGAAGAGAAAAAACCTGTCTCTCCGTGGCGCAAATATGCGCTGATGGCGCTGGTAGTGATTTTGTTTGGCTGGCTCGCCGACGTCGCGCCGAAAGAGTTCCTTGGTCACTTTACGGTGTTCGCGCTTTCCTGCGTGGTGGGTTACTACGTGGTCTGGAATGTGTCACATGCGTTGCATACTCCGCTGATGTCTGTGACTAACGCCATCTCGGGGATTATCGTGGTTGGGGCGTTATTGCAAATTGGCCAGGGTGGCTGGGTGAGTTTCCTGAGCTTTATCGCGGTGCTTATTGCCAGCATTAATATTTTCGGTGGCTTCACCGTGACTCAGCGCATGCTGAAAATGTTCCGGAAAAACTAAGGGGTAACATATGTCTGGAGGATTAGTTACAGCTGCATACATTGTTGCCGCGATCCTGTTTATTTTTAGTCTGGCGGGGCTTTCGAAACACGAAACCTCTCAGCAGGGTAACAACTACGGCATAGCCGGGATGGCGATTGCGCTGATTGCTACGATTTTTGGTCCGGATACCGGCAACGTTGCGTGGATCCTGGTAGCGATGATCATCGGCGGCGCGATTGGTATTCGTCTGGCGAAGAAAGTCGAAATGACCGAGATGCCGGAGTTGGTGGCGATTCTGCACAGCTTCGTCGGTCTGGCTGCGGTACTGGTGGGTTTCAACAGCTACCTGTATCACGATACGGGCCTGGAGCCGATTCTGGTGAACATTCACCTGACGGAAGTGTTCCTGGGTATCTTCATCGGTGCGGTGACCTTTACCGGTTCTGTGGTGGCTTTTGGCAAACTGCGCGGCAAGATCTCCTCTAAACCGCTGATGCTGCCGAATCGTCACAAAATGAACCTGGCGGCGCTGGTTGTATCTTTCCTGCTGCTGGTGGTGTTTGTTCGTACCGAAAGCGTGGGCCTGCAGGTTCTGGCGCTGCTGGTGATGACCATCATCGCGCTGGCCTTTGGCTGGCATCTGGTGGCGTCCATCGGTGGGGCAGACATGCCGGTAGTCGTTTCAATGCTCAACTCCTATTCAGGTTGGGCGGCGGCAGCGGCGGGCTTTATGCTCAGCAACGATCTGCTGATCGTTACCGGTGCGCTGGTCGGTTCTTCTGGTGCGATCCTGTCTTACATTATGTGTAAGGCAATGAACCGTTCGTTCATCAGCGTTATTGCGGGCGGCTTCGGTTCTGACGGTTCTTCTACCGGGTCTGATGAAGAAGTTGGCGAACATCGTGAGATTTCTGCGGAAGACACAGCAGAAATGCTGAAGAACTCGCACTCCGTGATCATCACCCCAGGCTACGGCATGGCAGTGGCTCAGGCACAGTATCCGGTCGCGGAAATCACTGAGAAACTGCGCGCGCGCGGCATCAAAGTGCGTTTTGGTATTCACCCGGTAGCAGGGCGCTTGCCAGGTCATATGAACGTGCTGCTGGCGGAAGCCAAAGTCCCTTATGACATCGTGCTGGAAATGGATGAGATCAACGATGATTTCGCCGATACCGATACCGTGCTGGTCATTGGTGCCAACGACACGGTAAACCCAGCAGCGCAGGATGACCCGCGCAGTCCGATCGCCGGCATGCCGGTGCTGGAAGTGTGGAAAGCGCAGAACGTAATTGTGTTCAAACGTTCAATGAACACCGGCTATGCAGGTGTGCAGAACCCGCTGTTCTTTAAAGATAACACCCATATGCTGTTTGGCGATGCCAAAGCCAGCGTGGATGCGATCCTGAAAGCGTTGTAATTGCCAGTAAAAGTAAGACGGCCTCTGCGGAGGCCGTTTTTTTAAACATCCAGTTTACGCTGGGTGATCCATTCCACACGAGCCGGATCGCGATGCGAGAAGAACGCACTAGTCCCGCTGTCCATCGCGGCAATTTGCGTCATCTCTTCCGCCGTTAGGGCAAAGTCCAGCACCTGAATATTCTCGGCCATCCGCGTTTTACGCACGGTTTTCGCCAGCGAAATAATCCCACGTTGATAAATCCAACGCAGCACGACTTGACCAACGCTTTTGCCATATTTTTCACCAATAGCCGCTAAGACTGGGTTCTGAAACAGGTCATTGCGTCCTTCAGCGAACGGTGCCCAGGCTTGCGGTTGAATATTCCGGCTCTGCATCCAGGCCACGGCATGCGGCTGCTGATGAAAAGGATTCACCTCAATCTGGTTAACGGCTGGAATAATGCGATTGAAAGCGATTAAATCCGCCAGACGATCCGGATGAAAGTTACTCACGCCAATCGCGCGGATTTTCCCTTCTTCATATAATTCTTCCATCGCGCGCCAGGCACCGTGCACATCGCCATAGGGCTGATGAATCAAATAAAGGTCAATATAATCCAGTTGAAGCCGTTGCAGAGAACGTGCGAATTGCGCCTTTGCGCCTGCATAGTTGGTATCCTGTAACCACAGTTTGGTAGTCACAAAAAGTGCCTCGCGGGGGACTCCGCTTTGCTTAAGAGCATTGCCGACCTGAGTTTCATTCTGGTAGGAGGCAGCGGTATCAATCAGGCGATATCCTGTATCAATGGCATCCCGTACGGCTTGCTCACATTCGCTGGCATCAGTCATTTGATAAACGCCAAATCCGAGCAGGGGCATCTCAACACCGTTATTCAGAACTGTTGTATTCATTGGGTTCTCCTGAGCATCATCGTTGCATTGGCTGCAGATTAGCAAATCTGTGTTGATACGATTAGTCTGTGAAATTCGCATGGACCTATGAGTAGAATTCATTTCTGAAAGGTAATTGTTGGAAGTCAGTCACAAAATATGACGCATATAATTTCACCATTCATGATCTCAGTTCATAAACTCATGCGGTTTTAACCGTCTAATCACGGCAATACGTTGTCTATATACTGCGACCTGACTTTTTAGAACATGACAGGGCACTATGCGTACACGTGAACATGCCTCACCGGTAACTACCGCAAGCCAGACCGGTCTTACTTTTATTCTAATCCTCAGTGGCCTGATGGCCTTTACATCGCTTTCTACCGATATTTATCTTCCAGCAATGCCGACGATGGCCAAGGATTTACATGGCAATGTTGAGCTGACGATTACTGGTTTCTTAATTGGTTTTACTATCGCACAGTTGATTTGGGGGCCGATTAGCGATCATATGGGGCGGCGTAAGCCGCTGTTTATCGGCATGGTGCTATTTATCATTGGTTCCGCAGGGTGTGCGCTGTCTACAAGTATCACGCAAATTGTTTTCTGGCGGGTGTTTCAGGCGCTTGGAGCCTGTACCGGGCCTATGCTGGCGCGAGCGATGATCCGCGATCTCTTTGCACGTACTCGTGCGGCGCAAATGCTCTCGACCCTGGTGTTGGTGATGGCGATTGCGCCAATCGCCGGACCGTTGATTGGCGGGCAAATTATTCGCCTGAGCACCTGGCACTCTATTTTTTGGCTGCTGGTGGTGATTGGTGCGCTGATGTTTATCTCCCTAAACTGGCTGCCCGAAACATTGCCGGAAGATAAACGGGTGAAAGCCTCTTTGGCTGGCGCATTTCGTAATTACCGCTCGTTGTTAACCAATGGGCGTTTTATGCGCTATACCCTGAGCCTGACGTTTTATTACGTCGGTGCGTACGCGTTTATTACCGGGTCACCGTTTGTTTATATTAGCTATTACCATGTTGATCCACAGCATTACGGCTGGTTGTTTGCGCTAAACATTATCGGTGTTATGGCGATGAGCGTGGTCAACCGTCGTCTGGTTCAACGACATGCTCTGGAACAACTGCTGAAATATGCGACGATGCTGGCGGCGCTGGCCGCAGTGGCGCTTGCACTGCTGGTTAAGCTGGAGTCAGGCGGAATTGTTGCCATTATCGTTTCCATTTTTCTGCTGTTCTCGATGAATGGCATTATTGCCGCGACGTCGACTGCCGCGGCGTTGGATGCGGTACCGAACATTGCGGGTTCAGCTTCGGCGCTGATTGGCGCGTTGCAATATGGCAGCGGTATTATCTCATCGTTGCTGCTGGCCGCCTTCAGTGATGGCACGCCCTGGACCATGGCGTGGATAATAGCGCTATTTACGCTGTTAAGCGCCGTTTTGGCTTTCCGCGTGAAACGATAAAGGAAATGCCCCGTAATGGCGGGGCGAAAACTCATTCTTTGTTCAGATCGCTAAGCAGCACGGCAATGCTTTGACCGCCGTTGGTTTGCTCAAGCGCGATTTTCACGATGATGGTCAGCGGCACAGAAAGCAGCATCCCCACGGGACCGAGCAACCAGCCCCAGAAGATTAACGACAGAAATACCACCAGCGTAGACAGCCCCAGCCCGCGGCCCATGATCCGCGGCTCGAGGATATTCCCGAATACCAGGTTGATGACCAGATAGCCTGCCAGAACCACCAGCGCATCGTAAAGACCGCTGAATGCCAGCACCTGAGCAATAGGGGGTATGGCCGCCAATACAGAACCGATATTAGGGATGTAGTTCAGGGCGAAGGCCAGTAATCCCCAGACAAAGGCAAAGCGCACATCCAATGCAGCAAGCATGCCCCAGGCGACCAACCCGGTCACAATGCTGATTGCCGTTTTAAGCACCAGATAGTGGGAGACGCTGTCGATGGCGCGTTGAATCGCCGCCATACCTTCAATGGGGCGACTCATCATTTGTTTGAGTTTGTTGGGCAGTTGCGGTACTTCCAGTAGCATAAAAACTACAGTCAGTAGCAGTAAAAATATCGATGACATAGCATTTGAAAGCTGCGCCAGTAAATTGGTCACCAGCGTCATTGCCGCGTTCGGATCGATATATTTGACGAGCTCGTCCACGGAAACGCCGATCCCTGCGCGTTGTAACCATGGTTCAAGATTTTTCAGTGGGATAACCAGTGAAGAGCGATATTGCGGTAGCGTTCGCGCAAGTTCATTTAAGGATGTACCTAAATACGCCAACAGCAGCACCATTAACATTACAATAATAACGATAAGCAATGACACCGCAATTACGCGCGGTATGCGAAGCTTGACCATCCGCTGCACCACGGGATTGAGCACAACGGCTATAAATAACGCCAGAATAAAGGGGACGATGATATCTGCGGCAAAGCGAATACCGCTCAGGATGATAACCAGCATGCCCAGCATAATTACTATTTTTAGACCGTTAAGCGTGATGATCGGTTTCGCCATGTGTATTCCCGCATTTTTCATTTTTGAATCTGCATAATAATGTGATTTGCGTCGAGCCGTTATAACAAAAATCAAACGGGGCAGGTAAAGAAGTGAAAAGACTTTGAGTTCGTCTTGAAGCTATGATACAAATCATCTGTGTTTAACTACCGAGGACAATTATCATCCGCGATGATGAGAAGCAACACTGCGGATAATTGTAATATTATGGACAATATGTTCAGGATGTTTTTGCGTTTACCTACACTTCTTCGTACCTCCTCCACTTTCTTGCTTGCGGGTGAGCAACACTGGCGCAACGCGCTTTAGTCCCTTCTTCTGCCTGAGCTGGCGCTGTGCGCTGAGCTAACTAATTTTTTTTTTGGTTTACTGCATGCAGTAGGCCTAAAGGACTATATTCTCAAGCAGGAGAAGCATCATGTTTTACTGGATATTATTAGGTCTGGCCATCGCGGCTGAAATTACTGGTACGCTGTCAATGAAATGGGCAAGCGTTGGCCATGGTAATTCAGGCTTTATTTTAATGCTGGTAATGATCGCCTTATCATATATTTTTCTTAGTTTCGCTGTTAAAAAAATTGCCCTTGGTGTGGCCTATGCCTTGTGGGAAGGTATCGGTATTTTATTTATTACGCTGTTTAGTGTGTTGTTATTTGACGAAACCTTGTCCACGATGAAAGTGGCTGGACTGGTCTCGCTGGTATTAGGCATTGTGCTGATCAAGTCTGGTACTCGAAAACCTGCCAAAACGAGCAAAGAGGTGGCCCATGCAGCAGTTTGAGTGGGTTCATGGTGCCTGGCTTGGCATGGCCATCGTGCTGGAAATAGTCGCTAACGTCTTTTTGAAATTTTCTGATGGATTTCGCCGCAAGGTTTATGGCGTGCTGTCGCTGGCTGCCGTGTTAGCGGCCTTTAGCGCGCTGTCGCAGGCGGTAAAAGGTATTGACCTTTCTGTTGCCTACGCTTTGTGGGGCGGGTTTGGGATTGCCGCGACGTTAGCGGCTGGTTGGGTGTTGTTTGGTCAGCGCCTGAATAATAAAGGCTGGATCGGTGTGGCGCTGCTGCTGGCCGGAATGGTGATGATTAAACTTGCCTGATATCCGTGCTGCCCGTTAATGCGGGCAGCATATGTTACTCCTTCGCCAACTCTTCCAGCTTATCGCGAAAACCGGTCACGGATATGGCGCGATTATCGGCTCGCCAGCGATCTTTCGCCGCCGGAGCGGAGCTTTGTACGCCAATCAACTGCCAGCCTGAATCTGTCTTCAGCATCAACGGTGAACCGCTGTCGCCCGGGAGCGTGTCGCACTGGTGCGACAAGACGGTATTCTGCGCCCAGCCGGTCACCACGCAATCCTGATGGGTGTACAAATCGTCCAGATGATCTTCCGGATAGCCCGACTGTGTGACTTTGCGATCGGCGGTTTTCAGCGCCGCGGTTAACGCCGCTTTATCACCTTCAAATAATGGTAGGGGCGTGATTCCGGAAGGCGGGTAACGAAGCACCACCAGACCAAAATCCCACGGGGCTGCTGATGGCGGCACAATCCAGCCATCGCCATCGGCTTTCAAACGCTTACCTAGTGAGGGATCAACCCGTCCTTCGATTCCATGGATTTCATAGCGCCAGACACCCTTTTTCGACACAAAGCGTAACGCGACGGCTTTATCCGGTTTGCCTTTCGGTGGAGCGAGCAAGCAGTGTCCGGCAGTCAGGGCCAGATGCGGTGAAATGAGCGTGGCGGTACACAGATTACCACTGGCGGTTTCCAGTTGTCCGATAGCGTCCCACGGTGATTGCGTTGGATCCGTTACTTTCGTGCGATCGTCATGACCAAAAAACAGCGTTTTTATGCTTTCTGCTTCAGCGGTGGTCGTTGCTGGCTGATCTGCATGCGCAACAACAGGAAAAAAACAAATTGAGCCCAGTAATACAGCAATGGTTTTATGCATATCACACTCTGGTGGGGAATTATGATTATAAACAGCAAACCCTCAGTTAATACTATAGACGGGACGGCGAGAAAGTGGGAGTAAAATCAGATAACTACACTCAGGAAAGATAAAAATGCATGGCAATAAGGGCGCAAATTATCAGAGTAATAAGAATGAACTCAAAGCGGTAATGTGACACCATTTTACCCTCCGAAAGGCGGCGCTACATCAGGTTGATCTAGCGCCGTATGCTATGGCGTGGGGGACGCCATAGTGACTACAAATGCGTTATGCTGCAGGTTGAGCTGCTGGTTTAGCGGTGTCGTGTTTTACGGCTTTTTTGGTGTGTTTTTTAGCGGCCTGAGCTTTCTGCTCTGGTGCTTTTTGTTCTGCTGCTGGCTTGGTTGCTGCTTTTTTGGTGTGTTTTTTAGCAGCCTGAGCTTTCTGCTCTGGCGCTTTTTGTTCTACAGCCGGTTTAGTGGTGGATTTTTTAGCGTGTTTCTTGGCAGCCTGCGCTTTCTGCGGCGCTGCTTTGTGCTGTTTTTTATGATGCGTGGTTTTTGCCGGCGCTGCTTTGGTGGTTGCAGCAGCAGTCGGAGCGGTAGTAGCAGTTGTTTCAGCAGCAAAAGCAGCAGAAGACAGACCCATAGCAGCGGCAACAACCAGAGCTAATACTTTTTTCATTCTCATACCCTCGATTTGGTTTTTCATTCAACCCCACTGCGGGGCCGTTGAAATAACTATATCGCTGTAAACACAGGGCTTCCGTGAGTCATTGGTTTCTGCGTGTAACGATATGTACAATGACTCACGGTATGAGATTACAAATAGCGGGCTTCCAGATGAGAACGGAAATAACGGCTGCTGAGCGGCTCTCCGGTCGCCTGGGTAATAAGCTGTTCAGTAGTAAAGCGGCTGCCATGCTGCCAGATGTTCTGACGTAACCAGTCAAACAGGGCACCAAACTCACCTTGGGCAATAGACTGATTCAAATCAGGCAATGCGCGGTTAGCGGCACTGAACAACTGCGCTGCATATATGGCGCCTAAGGTATAGGAAGGGAAGTAGCCAAAGCCGCCGTCAGTCCAGTGAATATCCTGCATACAACCGTTACGGTAGTTTCCGATCGTTGACAGCCCCAGCCAGGCCTGCATTTTCTCGTTCCACAATGCCGGGATATCATCCACTTCAATATCGCCATTAATAAGCGCACGTTCGATTTCATAACGCAGGATCACGTGAGCGGGATAGCTTACCTCGTCGGCATCAACACGGATAAACCCGGGTTTGACCTGCTGGTTCCAGGCGATGAAATTGCTTTCTTCAAACGCTGCCTGATCGCCAAAGTGGCGCGTTACAGCCGGAATCAACCGCATCAGAAAGGCTTTACTGCGTCCCAGTTGCATCTCAAAGAACAGACTCTGGGACTCATGAATGGCGGTTGAGCGTGCCAGAGCAATAGGTTGCCCAGACCAGCTGCGTGGCAGGTTTTGCTCATAGCGCGCATGACCGGTTTCATGGATCACGCCAAACAGCGCGCTGAGTAATTCGTTTTCATCATAGCGGGTGGTAATGCGAACATCTTCTGGTACGCCGCCACAGAAAGGATGTGCACTGATATCCAGCCGACCAGCGGTAAAGTCGAAACCTAGCTGTGCCATTGTTTCAAGACCCAGCTCTCGCTGTACAGCTGTTGGGAAGGGACCTACCGGGGCGATGAGCGATTGCTGAGACTGCTTTGCCACCACCTTGTTTAGCAGATCGGGCAGCCAGCTTTTAACGTCTGCGAAAAGGACATCCAACTGAGCGCTGGTCATTCCTGGTTCAAAGATGTCCAGTAGCGCGTCATACGGCGAACAACCTTTAGCTTCTGCGCGCAGTAGGGCTTCTTCGCGGCTGTACTTCACAACTTCTTTCAGGTTATCGGAAAATCCTTCCCAGTCATTAGCTGGTCGCTGGCTACGCCAGGCATGCTCACAGCGGCTTCCCGCAAGAGATTTTGCTTCTACCAACGATTCGGGCAACAAGGATGCCTGGTGATGCAATCGCGACATTTCGCGCAGGTTCGCCTGTTCTACATCGTTGAGATCTTCCTGTTGCGCTGCGGCGATCCACATTGCCACTTTCGGATCGGTTAACAGTTGGTGCTCAAGCACGCTCAGCTCGGCCAGCGCTTCGCCCCGGGCTTTACTGCCTCCTGGCGGCATCATGGTAAACATGTCCCAACTGGCGATTGCCGAGAGGTGGGAGAAGCGAGAGAGCCGCTGGAACGTGCGGGTGAGCTGATGGTAATTATCATTGTTACTCATTTTTTGTTCTCGTTCTGTTTAGGTGTGGTTAAGAAGTTTACCGTGATTCACTCACTTTTCATAAACACACCTTTGTACCCGGTTTTCCGTAACAGCTTTTTATAGCGAAAAGCCAGCAGAACCACAAAACAGATGGCGTAGATAATAGGGAGCGGTGATAGCACTTTTACCGACCACAGATAATGCAGCGGTAGCAAAATGGCGGCCAGGTAGACGTAGTTGTGCAATGTTTGCCAGCGTTTGCCCATTTTACGCTGAGCGGCTTGTGTCGAGGTCAACGCCAACAGGAATAAGATAATCCAACCGGCCATACCCAGCATTAGCCATGGGCGTGAAACCAGTTCACGACCCAACAATCCCAGGTTTTGTATACCCAGTTCCAGCAGAGCATAGCTGGTTATATGCAGTGTGGCCCAGGCAAAGCACCATAAACCTAACAACCGCCGGGTACGAAACAACAAAGGCTGCTTTGCATAGCGCGCAAGCGGCGATACCAGCAGGGTAGCCAGCAAAAACTTCAGCGCGGTAATGCCCGTAAAGTGCTGGATATCTTTTCCCGGGTCGGCACCCAACCCGCCATGCTGTGCGGCCCAGAAGAGCCATAGCAGGGGTATAAAACCGGCGAGATGCAGCAGCACTTTCAGACCGGTTATCTGTTTTGCAGTCAACCTCACTTAAAAATACTCCCGAAGATCCATGCCCTGATATAACGATGCCACCTCATCGGCATAACCATTAAAAGGTAACGTGGGCTGTCGCTGTACATCGAGAATGCCACCCGAACCGATAAAACGCTCAGTAGCCTGAGACCAGCGAGGGTGATCCACCTGCGGATTTACGTTGGCGTAAAATCCGTATTCATTCGGTGCTGACATATTCCAGGTCGTCGGTGGTTGTTCACGCGTCAGCTTGATACTGACTATCGATTTAATGCCCTTGAAGCCGTATTTCCAGGGTACGGTCAGGCGTATCGGCGCCCCGTTTTGCGGCGGCAATGCTTTGCCATATACGCCTACGGTGAGAAGTGTGAGCGGGTGCATAGCCTCATCCAAACGAAGACCTTCGACATAGGGATATTTCAACCCACCGCCAATAAAACGGTCTTTCTGACCCGGCATTTCATCAGGGGCGTAGCGTGTTTCAAAGGCAACATATTTGGCGTGACTGGTTGGCTCAACCAGCGCCAGTAATTTATGCAACGGAAAACCCACCCACGGCACAACCATCGACCAGGCCTCAACGCAACGCATCCGATAAATACGTTCTTCTAATGGAAAGCGTGTGGTCAGCGCATCATGATCCAAGGTTAAAGGTTTGTTGACCTCACCGCTGATGGTTAACGTCCAGGGATCGGTTTTCAGGCTACCGGCATTGGCCGCAGGATCGGCTTTATCCAGACCAAATTCGTAGAAATTGTTGTAGCCCGTCACCTTGTCTTCTGGCGTCAGTGACAGGCTGTTTTGCCAGCGTTCGGGCTTTGTGAACTCAAGCGCTTTGCCTGCGGGTGCGGGTGGACGATCGTTGCCTTTAAACCAATCCAGCAAATTAGCCTGTGTTGGGTAAGGCAGCGTGGCCGCCGCCGCGCCTATCCCAAGTGCTTTGAGGATTTGTCGTCGTTGCATAAAAAAAACTGATTCGGCTGTAACATCAGCTTCCCGAAGTGGACGTTTTTTCTGCATAACTTTTCCTTTTTATTTTCATGTTAAGGAAAACAAAGCGACGTTTCCCTGTTTATGCCTGACGTGTCTATAACGACATACTGCTCGCATGCGTATCCCTGGATCCTCACGAAAAGTTAAAAATTTTGTGATAACTTCCGCCCCTTGCCTGAGGTAAGCTTTCAGCATGACGAGAGGGGGATGACACTGATGGCAGGCGCGAAAAAGATATTTTTGGTGGAAGATGACAGCGATATTGCCTCACTTTTGCAGCTTAGCCTGAAGGATGAGGGTTACGAGATTGTTCATGAGGCAGATGGAGCTCGTGCGCTTGAACAACTGGAGAAACACGTCTGGGATGCCGTTATCCTCGATCTGATGCTGCCGGGTGTCGACGGGCTGGAGATTTGTCGTCGCATTCGCCAAATGAGTTTTTATTTGCCCGTCATTATCATCAGCGCCCGCACCAGTGAAACGCACCGTGTATTGGGGCTGGAGATGGGTGCCGATGATTATCTGGCCAAACCTTTCTCGGTGCTGGAGTTGATGGCCCGGGTAAAGGCATTGTTTCGTCGTCAGGAAGCGATGAGTCAGAACCTACGTATGGAGGCGGGGATTATCACCGTTCATGGCGTAGAGATTGACCCATTAGCCCGGGAAGTCCGGCTGCATGGTAAATCCCTCGATTTAACGCCGCGCGAATTCGATCTGCTCTATTTTTTCGCCCGTCATCCAGGCGAGGTCTTTTCGCGTCAGGCGCTGTTAGATCAGGTGTGGGGCTACCAGCATGAAGGGTATGAGCATACGGTGAACAGTCATATTAATCGCCTGCGGACCAAAATTGAAAAGGATGCTGCGGAGCCGGAAATTATTCTCACGGTTTGGGGACGAGGCTATAAGCTTGCTGCGGTTAACGCGGAGCATCAGCCATGATTTATCGCCTGTCGCTGAGCCAGCGTCTGACCCTCGTCTTTACCGCCATTATGCTGATTTGTGCGGTTACCGTCAGTGTTGTCCAGATCCGCAGCAGTAAACAGTATGGCGACGCCATGGTGCAAAGGCTCTCGCTGGAGCTGGCGAGCAAGATTGTCAAAAGTGAGTCGCTTATTGATACCAGCGGGCAGATTAATCGCCAGACCTTAAAAGGATTGTTTAATCACCTGATGACGCTTAACCCCAGCGTGGAGCTGTATCTGATTTCACCGTCAGGTGACATACTTGCTGATGCCGCACCGCCGGGGCATATCCAGCGGCAGAAAATTAGCGTACAGCCGATACAGGATTTCCTTAACTCAGATGCGTTGCCCGTCTATGGCAACGATCCGCGTAGCAGCCAGCAAAAGGTATTCAGCGCCGCGCCAGTTTTATATAACGGTGAGTTACATGGCTATTTGTACATTATTCTGCAGGGCGAAGATCTGAATATGCTGGCGAATACCGCCTGGCAAAAAACGCTCTGGAATACCGTGGCCTGGACGTTAATACTGGTTTTATTAGCCGGTGGAATTGCAGGTTTTCTGGTGTGGCGATGGGTGACGAATCCAGTAAAAAGGCTAACCGGACAGGTGGTAAAACTGGAGAAGGACAGCATTACCGTCATCAAACAACTGGCGCAAAAAAATCCCGAACCGGTACCGGAGAATGAAATTGCGCTGCTGAACAATGCGTTTATTGAGTTAGCGCAGAAAATTGCCCAGCAGTGGGATTTATTAGCTGACAGCGATCGTCAGCGCAGAGAGTTTATAGCCAATATTTCGCACGATTTACGTACGCCGCTCACTTCACTGCTGGGATATCTGGAAATGCTGTCGCTGAAAGCCGATACGATGACGCCGGAGGAAAACCGGCATTATCTTAGCATCGCGCTGCGCCAGGGGCATAAAGTTCGCCATCTGTCACAACAGCTGTTTGAGCTGGCAAGACTGGAGCATGGTGGTATAAAACCGCAGCGTGAACGTTTTGCTATTGGTGAATTGATTCAGGATGTGGCGCAGAAATTTGATCTCCCTGTTGCCACGCGTCATTTACAGTTGCACCTGGACGTAACGGGGCCGTTACCACTGGTGAATGCCGATTTATCGATGATAGAAAGAGTCGTGACGAATTTGCTGGATAACGCTATCCGTCATACGCCTGACGGAGGCGAAGTGCGGCTAAAAGTCTGGCGTGATGAAGACCGTTTATTCGCCGAAGTGCAGGACAGTGGGCCAGGGGTAGAAGAAGCTGTGCGAAAAGTATTGTTTCAGCGCCCGACCGCGTTAATTCCCCGTGAGCAGCGGGACGAGCGCGGCGGCCTGGGCTTACTGATCGTGCGTAGAATGCTCGAACTGCATGGAGGGGATATACATCTGGTTAGCTCAACGGCAGGGGCCTGCTTCCGTTTCTCGTTGCCGCTGGCGGATTCTCCCCTGAGTAGTTGACGGTGAAGTTTCGGAGTAAAGAGGGTTTTGGCATTGTACTCATGGGCATTGCGTAAAAGTTGGTAGGTTGTCAGTGATAATGAGAATTTTTATCATGCATAGGTAATTCATCAACTTATCTTCGATGAGCGCAAGGAGATCGTATGTCACAGGATGCCGACAACCTGTATATCGCCAGGACTAAAGCTGTTGCTGGCTGCTTTTCAATGTTTTTACTGATGTTTGGCCTCACGTTTACCCCGTTGTTTTTCCCCGCGAGTCAGGACCTGCTTGCCAAAGGGGTACTTTTTCCGCTGCTGTTTGCGCTGGAATTTGTTGTGCTGGTTCCGCTGTATTATTTCTTCTTTAGAAAAAGAGAGGGACTGGGCAAAGGCATTTTCAACGCCAGGTGGTTTGCCATTTTGTTCGCGGCGCTGCTGTTTATTCAGCTTATCCTGCCATTGATTTTGGGTCTCAGACAAACTGAAGCGTGGGTGACCAGCCAAATATCCTTAAGTAGTTATGCGTTGTGGTTATCTACATTGACCCTGATATTTATCGCGCCAGTTTATGAGGAAATTGTTTTCAGAGGCTGTTTATTCAACGCGTTCCAGTACTGGTTCAATAATAAAACCTGGCTGTCGTCAGTGGTGGTATCGGTCATTTTTGCCATCATGCATACGCAGTATGTGGATCTACGCACGTTGCTGATGTTGTTTCTTGTGTCGCAGGTGTTGATCCTGGCCAGACTGAAAAGCAACGGTCTGTTGATGCCAATTATGCTGCATATAGTGATGAACGGGACGGTTATTGCTCTGCAAATGGGAGCCCAGACGTTACTGCCTGATTCATAAAGGTGATGCCCGGAATCCGGGCATCGGGGATTATACGTGCAGACGATGGTGCAAACGTGCACCGACCAGCAACGCCAGCACCAGCATCAGGGCGATAAATCCACCCACGCCGTTCCAGCCGTAGCTGTGCCAGAACACACCGCCCAGCGTACCGGCAATGCTGGAACCCAGATAATAGCTGAACAGATACAGGGAAGAAGCCTGGCCTTTAGCGCGTTTTGCTCGTGGTCCAATCCAACTGCTTGCTACGGAGTGCGCGGCAAAGAACCCGGCTGAAAAGAGTAGCATCCCGGCGAAGATCAGCCATAGCGATGTGAACAGGGTCATTAAAAGTCCAACCAGCATCACGCCTGTTGAAAAGAGCATTACCGGGCCACGGCCATAACGAGTGGTCATAGAACCCGCCTTTGGCGAACTCCATGTCCCAGTCAGATACGCCACAGATAACAGACCGACAACTGCCTGGCTGAGCTCCCACGGGGAGAGCATCAGGCGGTAGCCGATGTAATTAAACAGCGTGACAAACGACCCCATCAACAAAAAACCTTCCGCAAACAGCAACGGCAAACCTTTGTCGCGCCAGTGCAAACGGAAGTTGATAAACAACGTTTTCGGGCGCAGCGATGTGGGTCTGAAATGACGGGATTCCGGCAGGATTTTCCAGAACATCAGCGCAGAGGCAAGGGCAAAACAGCCGATCGCCGCCAGCGCGATACGCCAGTTAAAAAAGTCGGTAAACACGCCGCTGATCAAGCGACCACTCATTCCGCCAATTGAGTTACCGCTGATATACAGGCCCATTGAGAAGGCGACGAAACTGGGATGAATTTCTTCACTCAGATAGGTCATCCCTACCGCTGCGACGCCGCTCAGTGAAAGTCCTATCAGAGCACGCATGATTAAAATACCGTGCCAGCTGGTCATCATCGTTGAAAGCAGCGTACAACAAGAGGCGAGCAGCAGCGCGGTAACCATCACCGGCTTGCGGCCAATAGCATCTGAAAGTGGGCCGGTAAACAGTAACCCTATCGCCAGCATCGCCGTCGAGATGGAAAGCGAGATACTGCTGCTTGCGGGAGAGACCCCAAACTCGTGCGAGAGCACTGGCAGTATGGGTTGTACGCAATAGAGGAGGGCAAAAGTCGCCAGTCCGGCGGAAAACAGCGCCAGCGTGACGCGCATAAATGGGGATGTTCCGCGTTTGATAAATCCATCCGGCGGGGTAACTATCTGTTCATCAACATCGCTTGTTGGCGCGGTATCGACAGTTGTTGTACGGCTCACTTGAAATCCTTGCTCATTCAATTACGTCTACAGGACCAGCCTTAAGAGTATGAAAATCACAATATTCTGTCTAATATATTAATAATCTCAAATAATATTTTAAAAATATGAATATCGAACTGCGTCATTTACGTTACTTTGTGGCCGTTGCCGAAGAGTTGCATTTTGGTCGGGCGGCGGCGCGGTTAAACATTTCGCAACCGCCGCTAAGTCAGCAGATCCAGATCCTTGAACAGCAGGTTGGCGCCCGGTTACTTGCCCGAACTAACCGTAGCGTGGCACTGACCTCTGCCGGAAAGCAGTTTCTGGCGGACAGTCGGCAGATCCTCGGGCTGGTTAATGAAGCCGCCGCCAGGGCTGAGCGTTTGCATCTGGGAGAAGCAGGGGAATTGCGTATCGGCTTTACGTCGTCCGCGCCGTTTATCAAAGCGGTTTCAGATACGTTATCGCTGTTTCGCCAAAGCTACCCGGCAGTGCATATGCAAACCCGTGAAATGAACACGCGTGAGCAAATTGCCCCGCTCAATGAAGGAACGCTGGATTTGGGACTTCTGCGTAATACGCAGCTTCCGGAAACGCTGGAGCGTGAAATCATTCTGCATGAACCACTGATGGCGATGATCCCACGCGCGCATCCGTTGGCGCAAAAACCCGTGGTCACGTTGGCCGAGCTGGCGAATGAGCCATTTGTCTTTTTTGACCCCCATGTGGGGACAGGGTTGTATGACGATATTCTGGGCCTGATGCGTCGCTATGGACTGAAACCGACGATTGCGCAGGAGGTTGGCGAGGCGATGACTATCATTGGGCTGGTGGCCGCAGGATTAGGGGTTTCTATACTTCCTGCTTCTTTTAAACGGGTGCAACTGTATGAAATGTGTTGGATCCCGATAGCGGAAGAAGATGCTGTCTCGGAAATGTGGTTAGTGTGGCCAAAGCATCATGAGCAAAGTCACGCCGCGCAACGCTTTCGCGAGCAGCTTCTGGCGGCCGTTCAGAGCGGTTAATTTAGTTTAAAAATGGGCGAAAATGTGCAGTAAATCACAAGGCTAAGTAAAAAGTTGACGGAAGCCATTGAAGTGCTTCACCATAGCCCGCAGATTATTTCGGAGCGCGAAAATAAAGGGAGTAAGTGGTGGTTGCTGATAGTCAGCCTGGGCATATCGATCAAATTAAGCAGACCAATGCGGGTGCGGTTTATCGCCTGATTGATCAGCTGGGTCCGGTATCGCGTATTGATCTCTCCCGCCTGGCACAATTGGCACCTGCCAGCATTACCAAAATTGTCCGCGAAATGCTCGAAGCGCATCTGGTGCAAGAGCTGGAAATCAAGGAAGCGGGTAGCCGTGGACGTCCGGCCGTTGGGCTGGTTGTCGAAACGGAGGCCTGGCACTACTTATCCATTCGTATCAGTCGTGGCGAGATTTTTCTGGCGCTACGCGATCTGAGCAGCAAGCTGGTGGTTGAAGATTGTCTTGAAATGGCGCTGGTCAGCGAAACACCGTTGCTGGATCGCGTGATAACCCAGGTCGATCAGTTTTTCATCCGCCACCAGCAAAAGCTGGAGCGCTTAACCTCCATCGCCATCACCTTACCTGGTATTATCGATACTGAAAACGGTATCGTTCATCGCATGCCATTTTACGAAGATGTCAAAGAGATGCCGTTGGGCGAAGCGCTTGAGAACCATACCGGCGTGCCGGTGTATATTCAGCACGATATCAGCGCCTGGACGATGGCCGAGGCGCTTTTTGGCGCATCTCGCGGTGCGCGCGACGTCATTCAGGTGGTGATCGATCATAACGTGGGTGCAGGGGTGATCACTGACGGCCATTTGCTGCATGCAGGCAGCAGTAGCCTGGTGGAGATTGGTCATACGCAGGTCGATCCCTACGGTAAACGCTGCTACTGCGGCAACCATGGTTGTCTGGAAACAATCGCCAGCGTCGACAGCGTGCTCGAATTGGCGCAGGTGCGCCTGAAGCAGTCAATGAGTTCTTCTCTACATGGACAACCGTTAACGGTAGACGCGCTGTGTCTGGCGGCCATGCAGGGTGATTTATTGGCGAAAGATATCATTAGCGGCGTTGGGACCCACGTCGGTCGAATTCTTGCCATCATGGTGAATTTGTTCAACCCGCAAAAGATATTGATTGGCTCTCCGCTCAGTAAAGCGGCAGATATCTTGTTCCCAACCATCGCGGACAGCATTCGTCAGCAGGCGCTTCCGGCTTACAGTCAGCATATTGTCGTTGAAAGTACGCAGTTTACCAATCAGGGGACGATGGCGGGTGCGGCACTCGTGAAGGACGCGATGTATAACGGTTCTTTGTTGATTCGTCTATTACAGGGTTAACATTTTTTAACTGTTGTACGAAAAATTGCGCTATCTCAAGCTGATCCTGGTCGTCATACCTTAGACTTTCTCCACTGTTTTATTTTCCTGACTTATATTTTCAAAGCATAACGGTGGAGTTAGTGATGCTGAAGCGTTTCTTTATTACAGGTACAGACACTTCTGTTGGGAAGACCGTGGTTTCCCGCGCATTACTACAAGCGTTAGCGTCAGGGGGTAAAAGCGTTGCGGGTTACAAACCTGTGGCCAAAGGCAGCAAAGAGACGCCTGAAGGTCTGCGCAACAAAGATGCACTGGTACTGCAAAGTGTGTCATCTATCGAGCTGCCCTATGAGGCGATTAACCCAATTGCGTTGAGCGAAGATGAAAGTAGCGTGGCGCATAGTGGTCCGGTCAATTACACCCTGTTATCCAACGGTCTCGCAAGCCTCAGCGAAAAAGTCGATCACGTTGTCGTGGAAGGCACCGGAGGCTGGCGGAGCTTGATGAACGATCTGCGTCCGTTATCGGAGTGGGTGGTGCAGGAACAACTGCCGGTGCTGATGGTAGTGGGTATCCAGGAAGGCTGTATTAATCATGCGATCCTCACCGCGCAGGCGATAGCCAGCGACGGGCTGCCGTTGATTGGTTGGGTTGCGAACCGCATTAACCCTGGGCTGGCGCATTATGCGGAAATCATTGATGTGCTGGGTAAAAAATTACCTGCACCGCTGATCGGTGAACTGCCTTATCTGCCTCGTGCAGAGCAGCGTGAGTTGTCGCAGTACATCCGCCTGTCAATGCTCGGCAGCGTGCTGTCGGTAGATAGAGTCGTGGCGTAACGTACGCGACAGTACCGACGCCAGAACACAGGCAATCAGTAATCCGGGGAGCAGGCGATACTCCCCGGTCATTTCACAAACCATCAACGTCGACATTATTGGTGCATGCGTGGTAGCCGCCAGCAGCGTGGCCATCCCCGTTAATCCCAGCAAAATGGCAATTTCATCCGAGCCCGGAAGCCATAATCCCCATACCTGACCCAGCAACATGCCCACCGACAAGCCGACAAACAGCGTTGGCGTAAACACGCCACCCGGGGCACCGGATCCACTGCTGGCAAGCACCGCCAGTAATTTGCAGATAAAAATCCCGCTAACCACTGCCAGCAGCGGTGGTGAAAGTAAATATGACTGCACCACGCTGTAGCCATTACCCCAGACCGTAGGCGTGAGCAATGAAAGCAGGCCAACGATCAACCCGCCAAGCGCCAGTTGCCACGGTGGCGAGAGTTTTAAGCGCAAAAATACATTATGGCTGGCGGTCATCAACCACATGAAGAGCGGTCCACAGATGCCAGCAGCCAGACCGGTGCTGACAATCATAACGTATTCCAGAGCATGTAATTCCCGCGACAGGTGCACGGTATACAGCAGCGCATTGCTGCCGCTAAGCAGATTGGTGGTGAGTAATGCGACTACGGCGGACACCACTACCGGCCCCAGTGAGGCGAGGATCAGCGTGCCAAACAATACTTCGGCAATAAATAAACTGCCCGCTAGCGGGGCATGATAGGCTCCAGCCATACCTGCAGCGGCGCCGCAGGCAATCCATAACTTCCATTCTGTACGCGGGGTAAAGCGTTGAGCAAAGCAGGAGGCCGCCAGCGCCGCCAGTAAAATCATGGCACCTTCACGTCCGATGGCGCTCCCGCTGGCGACGACCAGTAACGATGCCAGCGATTTCACCAGGCTTGCACTGACGTCAAATTGTCCGTCGGTTTGCAGGGCTTCCATATAATCAGTGGGAGCCTGCGGACGTAAACGGTTAAATTTTTGCCAACCCCACAGTAGTAATCCAGCCGCCAGACCGCCGAGTGCAGGTGTCAGCATACGCCTTAAAGGCGAAAGGTTTGTCGCTGCGTTGACCAGACTTCCCGTGTTGTTGCTCAGAAACAACCATTCGAGAAGCAGCATGGCATGACGAAATCCTGCGACGGCCAGCGCAGCAAGGACGCCAATCAACGCGGCGAACAGCAGGCGGCGGAACATGGCACGCAGGTCAGGGTAAGCATGTAAATGATGCATGAGTGGCCAGACTGGAAAATTCAGACGCTCTATTTTGCGGCTATTAGGCAACAGAAGCAAAAGCTCAGCGTGCGCAACAGGATGCACCACAGGCAGGACAATTCCTGCCTGTGACGAAATTAACGGAACAAAGGCTTATCGGCTACCGGGATCAGTAACTGTGATTGCCACTGTGCCAGCGTCAGGCGCGCCAGCTCACCAAGCGCCTGGTAGAACGGGTGATCGGCTTTTTCGATAAACACATTCAGAAAGCGTGATGACCATGGGAACAGATGCCAGGCCAGCAGTTGCTCGCACTCGGTGTGGCGTTCGTTCTCGGCAAGCCAGGCCGTCAGCAGCAGCAGCGAACCAAAGTGATCTTCTGGCTCATTTTGCTGCATGGCAAACTGGATGCCGTTGTCCCGCATCCACTGACGTAATGCCAGCGTGGAGTCGCCAAACAACACGTTTTCACGATCCAGCCAGACGGATCCCCATGGCGGAGAAGGGAGCGCATAAGGCCCAACAAACAGACGTTGCCAGGCCTGCGGGAGATACTCATCGGCATCAGCCTGAAACTGAGCGGCTAACGGCGAAAGCGTTGTCTTTTCAAGCGGCCACTGCGCCTGCCAGCCATCGGTTCTTAACGCACTGACCAGTGCCGAAGCTTCCGCACTGTCTGGGGCATAGTAAAACAGCGCGCCAAGCACGCGCGCTGCGGTAGAAAAGTTGTCTCGTTGTGAAAAATGGGTCATGCAAACAATCCTGAACAGTGCGGGTTGCCCCGCACCCGAAAGTTAACCTGCAACAGCCATTCCGACTGTCATATGTAAACCGTAAAACAATCCGCGGCCAATGATTTCACCGACAAGCACCAGAATTAACCCGAGCACCAACCCGCCAACGGACGGTCGTTTGCGACGGATCAACGGACATATCCAGCAACCCAGACCCGCAGCCAACAGCAGGACTCGCCAGACCTGTAAACTGCCGTAGTCGGGAACCAGCGCGCTGGCGGATTGTACCGAACTGTGGATCTCGCCGAGTGACAGTCCCTGCAGCACAATAACGGCCACCGTAACCAGCAGAGCCAATACGCTGATACCGGCGAATCTGACGACGTTAAAAGAAACACCTGCAGCACGCAGCAGCAGAGCGGCAAATAGCGGTCCACTGAGCAGCATCGTCATGAAAAACGCCAGTGTAGTATAGCCGTTATACCAGGTTGGGACGGTGTCTATCTGGTAGACGTTGGTCATCGCAAAGACAAATACCAGGCCCAGCAGCATGCTCAACAGCATCCAGATTTTACCTAACGCTACGGGCATTTTACCGAGAAACGCCACCAGCCACCACAGGCCACCGACGGCGAAAAACAGCGAACCGCTGGCGATTTCGTTACTTAGCGCCGATGCGCCAATTCTGTTCAGCGAGTTAAACGCGCGCAGCGGCGAACCTAAATGCATGATCGAGGCGAGAAAGGCGATGCCCATTACCAGCCAGAGAAAAAACATACTGCGAACGATACGTTGTTTTGCCAACTCGTCTTTAGCGGTCAGCCAGCCGTAACCACTGACGATCAGCGCCCCGCCTACGCACTGGCCCAGCACCGTAAACAGTACCAGCGGCCATTCATGCCATCCATTTCCCATTTTACACCTCCTTTGGATTAGCCAGAAAACCCGTGGTATCCCCGGTCGGGCGGCAATTGGCGTTTGGTTTGATCACAATATTTGGTTTGGTGAAGTGCGCACCCGGCAGCGGGGCGACGGCAGCCAGTTCACCATGTTTTTTGCGCAGTTCGTCGATGGGGCCAAAATCCAGCGCACGCAGCGGACAGGACTCGACGCAGATGGGCTTTTTGCCGTCTACCACACGATCATGGCAGCCATCACACTTGGTCATATGTCCTTTCGCAGCATTGTACTGTGGCGCACCGTACGGGCAGGCCATATGACAGTAGCGACAGCCAATGCATACGTCTTCATCGACCACCACAAAACCATCCTCACGCTTATGCATCGCACCACTTGGACAAACCTTGGTGCAGGCCGGATCCTCGCAGTGGTTACAGGAGATGGAGAGATAGTAGGCAAAAACGTTCTGGTGCCAGACGCCGTTGTCTTCCTGCCAGTCACCACCTGCATATTCGTAAATCCGCCGGAAACTGACGTCAGGAGTGAGGTCTTTGTAGTCTTTGCAGGCCAGTTCGCAGGTTTTGCACCCGGTGCAACGACTGGAATCAATAAAAAATCCATACTGAGTTGTCATGGGTTAGTCCTTAAACCTTCTCGATCTCGACCAGATTAGTGTGCTGTGGGTTGCCTTTTGCCAGCGGTGAAGGGCGCTGTGTTGTCAGCGTATTGACGCAGGCGCCATGGTCAATTTTGTCGCCGGCCATATCGGCATCGTGCCATGCACCCTGGCCCATTGCGCTGACGCCAGGCAGGATCCGTGGCGTCACTTTGGCCGGAATACGTACTTCCCCGCGGTCGTTAAAGACCCGCACCATATCGCCATTTGCAATACCACGCTTTTGGGCATCGACGGGGTTGATCCACACTTCCTGACGACAGGACGCCTGCAGAACATCGATATTGCCGTAGCTGGAGTGCGTACGGGATTTGTAATGGAAGCCAAACAACTGCAGCGGAAATGCGCTGCGTTTGGGATCGTCCCACCCTTCAAACGTGGAGGCGTAGACGGGAAGCGGGCTAATTACTTCATCCTTCTGCAACTCCCATGTGTTGGCAATTTTCGCCAGCCGGCTGGAGTAAATTTCAATCTTTCCAGACGGTGTTTTGAGCGGATTGGCCTGCGGATCGTCGCGGAATTTTTTATAAGCGACAAAATGCCCGTTAGGATCTTTGCGTTTATAGATCCCCATTTTTTTCAGCTCGTCATAAGAAGGGAGCGCGGGGTCCTTGGCCAGCATTTTTGCATACAGATACTGGAGCCATTGTTCCTGCGTACGGCCTTCCGTAAACCGTTGATAGATATCATTGCCAAGGCGTTTGGCGACTTCGCTCATTATCCAGTAGATCGGTTTGCGTTCGAACTTCGGTGACGTCGCGGGTTGAATAAAAATGAGGTATCCCATGTTGCCCGCATAGTCGTTAGGAATGATGTCTTCCTGTTCGACGGTCATTAGGTCCGGCAGCAGAATATCGGCATATTTCGCCGAAGATGTCATGAAATTTTCGATGACCACTATCATTTCGCATTTCGTATCATCCTGAAGGATCTCATGTGTTTTATTGATATCTGAGTGCTGATTAGTAATGGTGTTACCCGCGTAGTTCCAGATAAATTTAATCGGTACATCGAGCTTATCTTTCCCGCGCACGCCATCGCGGGTTGCGGTCATTTCCGGACCCCGGGCGATGGCGTCGGTCCAGCTAAAGCATGATATCTGGGTCTTGATGGGATTATCCGGCAGCGGCATGCGTTCAATCGTGATGGTGTAGGTTGATTCTCGTGCACCGCTATTGCCGCCGTTGATGCCAACGTTGCCGGTCAGGATTGGCAGCATTGCGATCGCGCGCGAAGTCAGTTCGCCGTTAGCCTGACGTTGTGGACCCCAACCCTGACAAATATACGCCGGTTTTGTACTACCGATTTCTCGTGCCAGTTTAATGATGCGCTCGGCCGGGATCCCTGTGACATGCGAGGCCCATTGGGGCGTTTTAGCGACACCGTCATCGCCATTGCCAAGTATATAGGCCTTGTAATGTCCGTTAGCGGGGGCGTCAGCGGGTAGGGTTTTCTCGTCATAACCGACGCAATATGTGTCAAGGAATGCCTGGTCGACGAGATCTTCGTTAATCAGGACCCAGGCGATTCCCGCCACCAGTGCGGCATCGGTTCCCGGACGGATAGGGATCCACTCATCTTCACGACCCGCAGCGGTATCGGTATAACGCGGGTCGATGACGATCATGCGGGCGTTAGAACGCTCCCGGGCCTGCTCAAGGAAGTATGTTATGCCACCGCCGCTCATGCGCGTTTCGGCAGGGTTATTGCCGAACATCACCACCAGCTTCGTGTTTTCAATGTCGGAGGTACTGTTGCCGTCATTTGAGCCGTAGGTGTAAGGCATTGCCGCCGCGATTTGTGCGGTACTGTATGTGCCGTAATGGCTCAGGAATCCGCCATAGCAGTTCATCAATCGAGCGACCAGCGAGGCATAAGGGGAGGAGCGAGTAATATTGCCGCCGACAATGCCAGAGGTGTAGTTGATATACACGGCCTCATTACCGTATTTCTGTACGGTATTTTTTAAACTGGTGCTGATGGTATCCAGCGCTTCCTGCCAGGTTATGCGTTCGAATTTACCCTCACCGCGTTTGCCCACGCGCTTCATAGGATAATTGAGGCGATCCGGATGATTGATCCGTCGACGGATTGAGCGTCCACGTAAACAGGCACGCACCTGGTGCTGACCATAAATATCGTCTCCGGTCGTATCAGACTCCACCCATACGACCTCGTCATCTTTGACGTGGAGTTGCAGGGCACAACGACTGCCGCAGTTCACGGAACAAGCGCCCCAAACCACTTTCTCTTCAGCCGGTTGCATTGCCTGTTGTACCGCAGCCGCTGCGGTGCGCATCCCAAAAGGTAACGATAACCCGCCAGCGGCAAGCGCCAACGAACCTATAGCCGAGGATTTCACTAACATCCTGCGGCTAATGCCTCCATATTGCTCAGTATCAGACATAACTCACTCCATTATAGTTATCGCTATATATTAATCTCTACAGCGAAATTAATAGCATGCTAATAATAGAGTGAGTTTACCCATTTATGAGTATGGCATCTTAATGCATATCAAACTGGAGTAACCCTCCGCGTACGGAGGGTATGATTTATTGCGGTTCGGCGACGTGCCCGTCCTGTGCAGGTGAGCTGTTGGCAGGGGCGTTTCCACTGTTAGTCCGGGTGTAGAGAATTTTGTGCGTATCGTTTGCACAATGTCCTACCACCAGTGAATCAGGTTGATCGGCCTGATCGTTGGGGACAATGTTCAGCGTAAAGCTGGACTCTGCGACGCCATTATTGATGATGCGCTGCTCGATATCGCTTTTCACGCGTTCACATGACGCAGGTGCCGCCAGAACCTGTGGGGATGCAACTGCCAGTAAGATCGCGGCAATTCCTGTTACGTATTTCATCATCAGCTCCTTTATGATCGACATAGACTAAGATTAGCATTTCTGGTGTAAATAACTGTATTTGCTAATATGATTGAGAATTATCTTCTTATCCCGGTGAAAAATGTGAAGAAACAGACCCTGTTAGGTTTCCTGTGTGTCGTGCTGGTTGGGTGTGATAACGCCAAAGGGCTGGTTTCCTTTACGCCGGAAATGGCCAGTTTTTCCAATGAGTTTGATTTCGATCCGCTGCGCGGGCCGGTGAAAGATTTCAGTCAAACGCTGCTCAACGACAAAGGTGAGGTCACCAAGCGCGTCGCTGGTACCCTGTCACAGGAAGGGTGTTTCGATACACTTGAACTGCACGATATCGAAAACAATACCGGTATGGCGCTGGTCCTGGATGCTAACTACTATCGGGATGCCGAAACGCTGGAAAAACGGATCCGTTTACAGGGCAAATGCCAACTGGCGGAACTGCCTGCTGCAGGTGTGGTGTGGGATACCGACGATAACGGTTTTGTCGTTTCCGCCACGGGGAAAGAGATGAAGGTGCAGTATCGATATGATGCCGAAGGCTACCCGCTGGGCAAAACAACCGTCAGTAAGGACAGCACTTTGCAGGTTGATGCTAAACCGTCGGTTGATCCATTGAAGAAGTTAGATTACACCGCGGTGAGTCTGCTCAACAATCATCCGTTAGGCAATGTCAAACAAACGTGCAAATACGATGAATACGCAAATCCGGTCAACTGCCAGCTTGTTATCGTGGACGAGAGCGTGAAGCCGGCAGTTGAACATCATTACTCGATTGAAAACACGATCGACTACTACTAGTCGTGTTTACTGAGCGGTAGGCGGCAGCAGATTAGGGCCTGCCGTTTTGTGCTCTGCCAGATACTGCTGCTGGAAGATACACATACGAATCGTGTTGCGGTATTGGCCGTTGATAAAGAACTCATGGATCAGCTCGCCTTCGACCATAAAACCGAGTTTACGGTAAATGTGGATAGCCTTTTCGTTCTCTTTATCGACGATCAGATACAGCTTATAGAGGTTGAGCACGGTAAAGCCATAGTCCATTGCCAGCTTTGCTGCCCGTGAGGCCAGACCCTTCCCCTGATATTCCGGCGAAATAATAATCTGGAACTCGGCCCGGCGGTGTACATGGTTAATTTCAACCAATTCCACCAGCCCGGCTTTTTCACCGTCGCACTCCACCACGAAGCGGCGTTCGCTTTGGTCGTGGATGTGTTTGTCATACAGGTCTGACAGCTCAACAAACGCTTCGTAAGGCTCTTCGAACCAGTAGCGCATTACGCTGGCATTATTATCAAGCTGATGGACGAATCGTAAATCTTCACGCTCCAGCGGGCGCAACTTAACACTGAGGGCGCTAGTCATATCGTATCCTTTCAATATCCTTCAAAGTGCAATGATTATGGGGCAACGGTGCGGCCAGTACGGCGGTCGAGGCAGCGCAAGGTGTTAGGTTCCCAGTACGCATTAATATTAGCGCTCTGCTCGCACTTATCACGGCTATCAAAGGCCGTATCGGCTTTGTCCCACTCTTTCTCTGCACGTTTATTGACTTTCTGGCGAAGCTGACGCGTATCGTTCCATTGTTCCTTTTCCATTGCGGCTTGTTGACGACTTTGCGCACTGTCTCCGGATTCAATGACCAGTTTACTGGTTTCAGCAAATGCGGAAGAGGTGTACACAGCCGCAGCCAGCGTCAGCATAGCCGTCAGGCACAGGCGTTTGGTCAGTGTAATTTTCATGGTGAATTCCTTTTATGGGAAAGGGTAAAAACGATAAAACAGGGTTAAATTCTACACTATTCCAGTTTGCGGGCATACCCACCCGGTGGATATGGATACGCTAACGAGATTCTGTCGTATCATGGTTAAACCGAAGGTAACTGAATAACATCAATGCTTAAGACCACATTTCTTTTTTTCATCACCGCGTTATGCGAAATTATTGGCTGCTTTTTACCCTGGCTTTGGCTTAAGCGAGGAGCTACAGCCTGGTTGCTGATACCCGCCGGGGTGTCACTGGCTTTATTCGTCTGGTTGCTGACACTGCATCCGGCAGCCAGCGGGCGTGTATACGCAGCCTATGGCGGTGTTTACGTGGTGACCGCGCTGCTATGGCTACGTATTGTCGATGGTGTAAAACTCAGTTTATATGACTGGTCTGGCGCGCTGGTGGCGTTGTGCGGCATGCTGATCATTGTGGCTGGATGGGGGCGCGCATAGCGCCTTTTTTGTGATCAAACAGCGCTTTTTTGATCTTTATACTTGTATGGTAGTAGCTCAGTTGAGTAAATTTCCTGCATCACAAGAACAGATGTAGGGAATAAGAAATGAAGATTGTTGGGGCTGAAGTGTTTGTCACCTGTCCTGGGCGTAATTTTGTAACGTTGAAAATTACGACAGAAGATGGGATCACCGGGCTGGGAGATGCCACGTTAAATGGACGCGAGCTGTCCGTGGCGTCCTATCTGAAAGATCACGTGTGTCCGCAGCTTATTGGTCGCGATGCGCATCGTATTGAGGACATCTGGCAGTTTTTCTACAAAGGCGCTTACTGGCGTCGTGGTCCGGTCACCATGTCGGCGATTTCTGCGGTGGATATGGCTCTCTGGGACATCAAAGCGAAAGCGGCGAATATGCCGTTGTACCAGTTGCTCGGCGGTGCTTCTCGTGAAGGGGTTATGGTCTACTGCCACACCACAGGCCATACCGTTGATGACGTACTCGAAGATTATGCACGTCATAAAGAAATGGGCTTTAAAGCCATTCGCGTGCAGTGCGGCGTGCCGGGTATGAAAACCACTTACGGTATGTCTAAGGGCAAAGGACTGGCCTACGAACCCGCCACCAAAGGGCAATGGCCGGAAGAGCAGTTGTGGTCAACGGAGAAATACCTGGATTTCACACCAAAATTGTTTGCTGCCGTGCGTGACAAGTTTGGTTTCAACGAACACCTTTTACACGATATGCACCACCGTCTGACGCCAATTGAAGCGGCCCGTTTTGGCAAAAGCATTGAACAGTACCGTTTGTTCTGGATGGAAGACCCAACGCCAGCTGAAAACCAGGAGTGCTTCCGCCTGATCCGCCAGCATACGGTCACGCCGATTGCGGTAGGGGAAGTGTTCAACAGCATCTGGGACTGTAAACAGCTTATTGAAGAACAACTGATCGACTATATCCGCACCACCATCACCCATGCGGGTGGTATCACCGGTATGCGCCGGATTGCCGATTTCGCGTCGCTGTATCAGGTTCGTACCGGTTCACATGGACCTTCCGATCTGTCGCCTGTGTGCATGGCCGCCGCGCTGCATTTTGATCTGTGGGTGCCGAACTTCGGCGTACAGGAATATATGGGCTATTCCGAGCAAATGCTGGAGGTGTTCCCACATAACTGGACCTTTGATAACGGCTATATGCACCCAGGAGACAAACCTGGTCTTGGGATCGAGTTTGACGAAAAACTGGCGGCGAAATATCCGTATGACCCTGCATATCTGCCCGTTGCTCGCCTGGAAGATGGCACGCTGTGGAACTGGTAAGGAGTGATTTGCTATGAAAAGTATCGTAATTGAAAAACCGAATACGCTGATTATCGCCGAACGACCGGTGCCAGAACCCTTAGCAGGTGAGGTGAGGGTAAAAGTGAAACTGGCGGGGATTTGTGGTTCCGACAGTCATATTTATCGCGGTCATAATCCATTCGCACAATACCCGCGCGTGATTGGCCACGAGTTTTATGGCGTGATCGAGGCGGTAGGTGACGGCGTTGACCATTCGAGAATAGGTGAACGGGTGTCCGTTGATCCGGTCATCAGCTGCGGACATTGTTATCCCTGTTCAATTGGTAAACCTAACGTTTGTACATCGCTGGTGGTGCTGGGCGTGCATCGCGATGGCGGTTTCAGCGAGTACGCTGTTGTGCCAGCGAAAAATGCCTGGACGATCCCCGATACAGTGCCTGATGAGCATGCCGTTATGGTGGAACCTTTCACTATCGCCGCAAACGTGACCGGGCAAATTAAACCAACAGAAAACGATATTGCGCTAATTTATGGCGCAGGGCCTATGGGATTGACCACTGTACAGGCGCTTAAGCGTGTCTATAAGGTCAAAACTGTAGTGATTGCTGACAGAATCGATGAGCGCCTGGCCATGGCGAAGCAGTGCGGTGCAGACTGGGCAATCAATAATAGTCAGCACTCGTTGCAAGAGTTCCTTGCGGAAAACGGACTAAAACCGACCATTATCGTGGATGCAGCTTGCCATCCATCCATTTTACAGGAGGCAATCACGCTGGCATCGCCGGCCGCGCGAATTGTTCTGATGGGCTTCTCCAGCGATCCTTGTCAGATTATTCAACAAGGCATTACCGGGAAAGAACTGTCCATTTATTCCTCAAGATTAAATGCGAACAAATTCCCGATTGTGATTGATTGGTTGGTCAACGGACTTATCGATCCTAATCAACTTATTACTCACACTTTTGACTATCACCACGTTACCGACGCAATTGAATTGTTTGAGAAAGATCAGCAGCACTGCTGCAAAGTCTTACTTACATTCAGTGAATAATATAAATAACTGCGAGTAAGTGGTACGCATCTTACCTCTTAGAGATAGCCAATATGAATCAAGAAAAACACGAAAGATCCACGAAAGATCTGGTTAGAGCTGCCGTATCCGGATGGTTGGGTACTGCGCTTGAATTTATGGATTTTCAGTTATATTCTTTGGGTGCCGCACTGGTATTCCATGAAATATTTTTCCCGGAACAGTCTGCCGCCATGGCGCTTATTTTAGCGATGGGTACATACGGTGCAGGATATATTGCTCGCATTGTTGGGGCATTTATATTTGGCAAAATGGGAGACAGCATCGGCCGTAAAAAAGTACTTTTTATTACCATTACGATGATGGGAATTTGTACGACCTTAATTGGCGTGCTGCCAACATATGCACAAATTGGTATCTTTGCGCCTGTGCTGCTGGTGACGCTGCGTATCGTGCAAGGGCTTGGTGCGGGGGCTGAAATTTCGGGCGCAGGCACGATGCTTGCCGAGTACGCGCCAAAAGGTAAACGTGGCATTATTTCCTCACTTGTTGCCATGGGGACCAACTGTGGAACCCTTAGCGCAACGGCCATCTGGGCGGTGATGTTCTTTGCGCTCGACCGTGAGGAGTTATTAGCCTGGGGTTGGCGCATTCCGTTCCTGGCGAGTGTCGTGGTGATGATCTTTGCCATCTGGTTGCGTATGAATCTCAAAGAAAGCCCGGTATTTGAGAAAGTGAATGATGAAGAAAACGCTCCGGCATTAAATAATTCGTCAGAAAATACGCTGGGGGCGATGTTTACCAGTAAATCTTTCTGGCTGGCAACCGGCCTACGTTTTGGACAGGCGGGTAATTCAGGATTAATCCAAACCTTCCTTGCCGGTTATTTAGTGCAGGCGCTTTTATTTGATAAATCTATACCCACTGATGCCTTAATGATCAGTTCGGTGTTGGGCTTTATTACAATACCGTTGCTTGGCTGGTTGTCTGATAAGTTTGGTCGTCGTTTGCCTTATATTATCCTGAATATTTCAGCAATTATTTTGGCTTACCCGATGCTGTCAATTGTAGTGGATAAAACGTATAGCCCGGGTGTCATTATGACGGCATTGATTGTTATTCATAATTTTGCCGTATTGGGGTTGTTTGCTCTCGAAAATATTACTATGGCGGAAATGTTCGGTGCGCGTAACCGGTTTACGCGAATGGCGATTTCAAAAGAAGCAGGCGGGTTGGTTGCTGTTGGTTTTGGTCCGGTTCTGGCGGGTATTTTCTGCAACATGACTAATTCCTGGTGGCCAATTCTGGTGATGGTCATCGCTTACTCACTGATTGGTTTGATTTCCGCGTTGCTGATGCCAGAAGTGAAAGATCGCGACCTGAGCGTACTTGAGGATGCTGCCGAGGTGAATAAAGCCGAGAAGGTTCGTTGTTCGGTGACTCAGACAAGCTGATACCAGACAGTAGCATGGGCGGATGTACTTGAACGCTGCCCATGCTATTACACAGCTTTACATGATGTCATACCAATCATAAAAAGCTTAATGCAAATCAAAACATACAACCATACAGGCGTTACTCTGGAACAGTCCTGATTTCATTTATAAGTAGGCCATACCATGCAAAACAAGCTCTTAGCGGCAAAGGCTGCACTTCCTGACTACGATCGTACAAAACTGGTTCCGCGTATTGTTCATCTGGGGTTTGGCGCGTTTCACCGCGCACATCAGGGTGTTTACGCTGACATTCTGGCCGCCGATCACGGCAGTGACTGGGGCTACTGCGAAGTGAACCTGATTGGCGGCGAGCAGCAGATTTTCGATCTGAAACAGCAAGATAATCTGTATACCGTTGCAGAGATGTCTGCTGATGCCTGGACTGCGAGAGTCGTGGGCGTGGTGAAAAATGCATTGCATGCGCAGGTTGATGGTCTGGAAAGCGTACTGGCAGCGATGTGTGAACCGCAGGTCGCGATCGTTTCCCTGACCATCACCGAGAAAGGATACTGCCATTCTCCGGCGACCGGCCAACTGATGTTAGACAACCCGATGATTGCAGCCGATCTGCAAAACCCCAAACAGCCTAAAACTGCGCCGGGCGTGGTGGTTGAAGCCCTGGCACGTCGCAAAACCGCGGGTTTAGCCGCTTTTACCGTGATGTCCTGCGATAACATGCCAGAAAACGGTCATGTGATGCGCAATGTTGTCATTGCATATGCCCGAGCGGTAGATATGGAACTGGCCGCGTGGATCGAACAACATGTGACATTCCCATCAACAATGGTTGACCGCATTGTCCCTGCAGTTACGCAGGAGACGCTGGACAAAATTGAACATATCACCAGTGTACGCGACCCGGCAGGCGTGGCATGCGAACCGTTCCGCCAGTGGGTAATTGAAGATAACTTTGTTGCCGGCCGTCCTGAATGGGAAAAGGCCGGGGCGGAACTGGTAGCTGATGTCATTCCGTTTGAAGAGATGAAACTGCGTATGCTCAACGGCAGCCACTCTTTCCTTGCGTATCTTGGGTATCTGGCGGGATATCAACATACTAACGATTGCATGGGCGATGAAAACTATCGTCTTGCTGCACGTGCGCTGATGTTGCAGGAACAAGCACCTACGCTGAAAGTAAAAGGTGTTGACCTACAGCGTTACGCCGATCTGTTAATTGAACGCTACAGCAATCCGGCGCTGCGTCATCGTACCTGGCAGATCGCCATGGACGGTAGCCAAAAACTGCCGCAGCGTATGCTTGATTCCATTCGTTGGCACATTGTGCACGGTAGTGACTTTGCGCTGCTGGCACTGGGTGTCGCTGGTTGGATGCGTTACGTAGGTGGTGTGGATGAACAGGGCCAGGCGATTGAAATTAGCGATCCACTGTTGCCGGTGATCCAGAATGCGGTGCGTAGCAGCAACGAGGGCGAAGAGCGCGTTCAGGCGCTGCTGGCAATCGATGCTATTTTTGGCCGTGAACTGCCACAGGTTGAACTGTTCAACCGTCAGGTCACACAAGCGTATCTTACTTTACTGGCTGAAGGGGCGAAGGCGACGGTTGCGAAGTATGCAGCAAAACTGAAGTAACGAAGATTATGCTTTATGTCGCCATCTGGCTTGCAACGGCCAGATGGCGCTGTGTTTTCTGGCATTCACACCAATTAGTTCATGCCTAAACGAATCAGCTCGAGGGGGGCGTATTTGCCTTCACATCCTTCGATTTCCACTGTTTTCCCGCGGCGAATCTGCTCAGCGGTCAGGCCATCGGTATCTATTGCTGTAATGCGGCCTGTGAGTCCGGTGTCGCTGATCATGACGCGGCTGCCGGTGGTGATTGCGTTACGGTTACGATCGTATGTTTTCATGGTGTTTTCTCCTTTCCAACTTACCGTCAAAGCCCGTGGGCTTTTAGTCCCACGTAACGGGCGCAATATAAATACGCTTCTCGTTAATGATTTTTTTTGTTTTCGATCAAAATCACAGCTTTTTTTATGCAGTTATGCGGGAGCGGGGAAAACGCAGGAGAAACTCACCCCGGAGTGAGGTGAGCGTAGTATTAATCTTCGCTGAACCAGTCGCTATTTTCCTGACGAATAAGCTGAACGGACTCACCAATTTCCTGAAGATGGAGCATCATTGCGCGCTCGACCGCATCGCCGTCATGCTTCTCAAGGGCGGCAAAGATATCGTGATGCTGGCGTAGCAGCATTTCAGGCGGGGAAATATGATCCAGGCTCATATAACGAACGCGGTCAATTGTAGCCTTTATATTCTCAACGGTATCCCAGGCGAGTTGGCACTCGGCGATTAAAGCCAGTTTCTGATGAAACTCATCATCAAGCTGGAAGAAATCATTAATCTGTTTTCGGTCAATTGCGATGCGCTGCTGATTCAAATTCTGTTCAAGCTGATAGCACTGTTGATCGTTGATCAGCGATGCGGCACGGCGTACCACGGCACATTCAATTGCCTGGCGAACAAAACAGCCGTTTTGCACCTGCGACAGCGAAATTTTATTCACGTAGCTGCCACGCTGCGGGCGGATCTGAATCAGACCGTTCTCGGCCAGTTTGATGAATGCTTCTCGTACCGGCTGGCGTGACACATTAAAGCGTACAGAAACCTCTTTCTCCGACAGCGGTGTACCGGGTGCAATCAGACAATGCACGATATCACGGCGAAGAATACGGTAAATCTGTTGATTTACTGGCTGTGTAGGGTTGAGCTGCGTTTCTACGGTCATTCATTCTTACTTTTTAGAGAGTTAACCCGGATATTTTATCACTTCTTTCAGGCTATCTATACCCGGCACAAGGCCGGGCAGAGAAATTAGCTCCGGTGGATACTCAGCCCGGCAAAAGACTGTGTGACAGGCATCATTTCAAGGGTGTTGATATTGACATGAGCCGGTAAAGAAGCCACCCACCATACCGCTTCTGTAACATCTTGCGGAGTCAGCGCCGTGGTATTTTCGTAGGCTTTTTCAGCTTTGGCGTCATCACCTTTAAAACGGACATTAGAGAACTCCGTACCGCCAACCAGACCCGGCTCGATGTCGGTAACGCGAATTGCAGTGCCGTGTAAATCAGTACGTAAATTCAGGCTAAACTGGCGAACAAACGCTTTGGTCGCACCGTAGACGTTACCGCCAGCGTATGGCCAACTGCCCGCGGTAGAACCGATATTGATAATATGACCGCGGTTGCGTTCAACCATGCCAGGCAGAACGGCACGGGTCATATAAACCAGCCCCTTGTTGTTGGTGTCGATCATATTCTCCCAGTCTTCAATGCTGGCCTTGTGAGCAGGCTCAAGGCCCAGCGCCAGACCCGCGTTGTTGACCAGAACATCAATATTGCGCCATTCAGCAGGCAGGGCGTCCATCATCTCTTCAATCGATGCACGATTACGTACGTCCAGTTGCGCGGTATAGAGGCGGTCACCCAATTCCTCTTTCAGTTCCTGCAGGCGCTCCTGGCGGCGTCCGGTGGCAATAACTTTATGCCCATTCTCAATAAAACGACGCGTAATGCACTCACCAAAACCTGCGGTTGCTCCGGTTACTAAAACGATCATCTCACTGTTCCTCAACGCTTTTTATGTCGTACTACCATAGCACGTCATTTCCGTTCAGAGCTATTCCTGCGTAACGCGATTGCGGTTGATTCCTGGGAAGTCTACTCTGGTAAACAAATCGTTTTCAGGAGTGAAAGATGTCGTTAACGAATCCTTTTTTACGTCACAGCACGTTGCCGTACCAGGCACCGCAGTTTGATCAGATAGAGGTGCAGCACTATCGCCCAGCGTTCGATGAAGGCGTGCGGCAAAAACGTGCAGAGATCGAGGCGATTGTGCAAAACCCGCAGGCCCCTGATTTTGCCAATACGTTGCTGGCGCTTGAACAAAGCGGCGCTTTGCTGACACGCGTAACCAGCGTTTTCTTCGCGATGACGGCGGCGCACACCAACGATGAACTACAGCGCCTTGACGAAGAATTTTCCGCAGAACTGGCGAACCTTGCCAATGATATTTATCTCAATGGCGCGCTTTTTTCGCGCGTTGAAGCGGTCTGGCAACAGCGAGGTTCGCTGGGGTTGGATAGCGAATCATTACGCTTGCTGGAGGTCATCCACCAGCGTTTTGTATTAGCCGGCGCGCGTTTGAATGAGGTCGATAAAGCGAACCTTAAAGCGCTCAATACAGAGTCCGCCACGTTGACCAGCCAGTTTAATCAACGTCTGCTGGCGGCGAACAAGTCCGGTGCTCTGGTGGTGGATGATGCACGTTACCTGGACGGACTCAGCGCAGAGGAAATTGCTGTTGCCGCCGAAGCTGCAAAGGAGAAAGGGCTTGAAGCGCGTTGGGTTATCCCGCTATTGAACACGACTCAGCAACCGGCGCTTGCGGCGTTACGCGATCGCCAGACCCGCGAGAATCTGTTCAACCGCGCATGGACGAGAGCAGAAAACAATGACGCTAACGATACTCGGGCGATTATTCAGCGACTGGTCGAGATCCGGATGCAGCAGGCGAAACTACTCGGTTTTGCCAATTACGCCGCCTGGAAAATTGCCGATCAGATGGCAAAAACACCGGAAGCTGCACTCAATTTCATGCGGGCGATTGTTCCCGCTGCGCGAGCCAGGGCATTGGATGAACAGGCCGAAATCCAGAATGTTATCAATCACGAACAGGGGAAATTTAACGTCGAGGCCTGGGACTGGGCATTTTATGCCGAGCAGGTTCGTCGTGAGAAATATGCACTTGATGAGGCGCAGCTCAAACCTTACTTTGCCCTTGATACGGTGCTGAACGAGGGCGTTTTCTGGACAGCTAATCAACTCTTTGGCATAAAATTTATAGAACGGTTCGACATTCCTGTTTATCACCCGGATGTTAGGGTATGGGAAATATTCGATCACGATGGCGTAGGGCTGGCGTTATTTTACGGCGATTTCTTTGCCCGGGAATCGAAAAGCGGTGGTGCCTGGATGGGCAATTTTGTTGAGCAATCGCAACTCAATGAAACCCGGCCGGTTATTTACAACGTGTGTAATTATCAAAAACCAGCAAAGGGTCAGCCTGCATTGTTATTGTGGGATGATGTTATTACGTTATTTCATGAGTTTGGGCACACGTTGCACGGCCTGTTCGCCACTCAGCGTTATGCCACGCTTTCAGGGACCAACACTCCGCGTGATTTTGTTGAGTTTCCTTCGCAGATCAACGAACACTGGGCGAGTCATCCGCAGGTCTTTGCTCGTTTTGCTCGTCATGTTGATTCCGGGGAGCAAATGCCGCAGGCGTTGCGGAATAAGATGCAGCGGGCCAGCCTGTTTAACAAAGGTTACGACATGACCGAACTGCTCAGTGCCGCATTGTTGGATATGCGTTGGCACAGTCTGGAAAAGAGCGCGTTATCTCTTTCGGTCGATCAATTTGAACAGCAGGCGCTGGCGGCTGAAGGTTTGGATCTCAAGGCTGTGCCGCCTCGTTATCGCAGCAGCTATTTTGCCCATATCTTCGGCGGCGGTTATGCCGCAGGTTATTACGCCTATTTGTGGACGCAAATGCTGGCCGATGACGGCTATCAGTGGTTTGTAGAGCAGGGCGGATTAACTCGTGAAAACGGGCAAAAGTTCCGTGAAGCGATTTTGTCCCGCGGTAACAGTACTGATTTAACTGAACTTTATCGCCAATGGAGCGGACGTGATCCAAAAATGGATCCGATGCTGGAACATCGTGGTTTGAGCGTCTAAGAGATTATTAGCCAGAATATTGAGCCGGGCGTGATGCCCGGTTTTTTATTATTTTAAAAGATGGCAATTTTTAGGGTTTTATATGAAAGTTGACAATAATGGTTATCAACAAATGATGATGAAATATATTCAGGAATGCTAGTTTAATAATGATGATGCCTTTGGATGTTTGATAAGATTAGCGTTCATGTACGGGCAGGTTTCTCAGGTAATTGTTAATGAAAATAGGGGTTCTAATAGCTGTGCTTGTTATGTCAGGATGTGCAGATAGTAAAATTGTGCAATCCAGCGTCACTCCGTTTACGCCACATGTTTCACGCTCAAATGCTGAAATCATCGCACGGTATAAAGAAGCGCGTGAATCCGGGTTTTCCCATGGTTCTGCGTATCAATATGCCAGAGGCGACAAAACCTACACATCCGATCAATTAGAGGTGATTGGGCTTAATGAAATGCTGAATGAACCGTTATTGGTTTGACCGCTTTAGTGACAACGCTATGCCACAACAGATGGTATAGCGTAATATCCTGTTAATTATGATTTATTAATTACTATTAAAAAATTTACATAAATTTTCTTTTTTATCGTTAAGATAATTCCATCAGAAACGCTCGAACAGGGAGGGAGAACGTGATGATGAGAAATACGAAGGAAATAGATGCAATTTTGATTGAGTTGAACAAGTCCATTGATGCCCACTACAAATGGTTAGTGACAATGTTCCGCTGCGTGGTGTCTTCAGATGTTACGCAGCCAGATATTATGGGTGAAAACTCGCATTTTGCTTGTCGATTTGGACAGTGGCTTAATAATCAATCACGGTACAATGAGGATGATTGTAGTTACGTAAGCAAGATAAGCGCCACCCACGAAAAGATGCATTTATCAGGCAAGAAATTGCTAATGGCTATCGTGGAGAATCGTAGCCATTCATGGCATTTCGACAGCTTCCAGGACGCGCTGCTGGCATTTACCTCATCTGTAATGGACTACAAAATATATTTATTGAGTATCCGCAGTAATATCGACGCATTAACAGGTTTACCTGGCAGAAGAATGCTCGATGAGTCTTTTGATCGGCAGTTGCTCGATGCCGAACCGCTTAATCTTTATATATTGTTGTTAGATATCGATCGTTTTAAATACGTTAACGATACCTACGGCCATTTGGTGGGTGACGTGGTATTGCGGGCTCTGGCATCAAATTTATTGTCATGGACGCGATATGATGAGGCGGCGTACCGCTACGGTGGAGAAGAGTTCATTATCATCATCAGAACAAAAACGGACGAGCAGGCATGCCAGGCGGGTTTGCGACTTTGTTGTCTGATTGGTCAGAAAAAAATTCCCTACGCTGAGGGAGAGATCGGTATCACGGTGACGGCAGGCATAACCCGGGTTCAACAGGGTGAAACGCTGGATACCGCGCTTGGTCGGGCCGACAGGGCGATGTATCAGGGGAAACAGACCGGCAGGAATCGCTGCATGTTTATAGATAAAAATGAGCAAATTGCGTTGGTGGACACCAATGACGGAACCTCGTATCCCCTCAGTGCGTGAGTTTTCGAAAAACGCTTTGAGGTAGTTGCGTTTCGTTTAACTTTCATTGGGGTTGTCGATGATAGGTTAGCTGACTATCCGTTATCTTCGCAGGGAATTGCCAGATAGCGTATAAAAGCAAAACACAAATCTATCCATGCAAGCATTTACCGCTGGTTTATCCGGCGGTTTTTTTTATCTGTAAATCAGGAAAAAGGCACAGCGAGTGCGATTCAGGTAAAAAAATGGCCCCTTGTGCAGCTACGCAACAAGGGGCCGGTTCGGTGCAGGACTATCTCCGTTCATCAATCATCCCATCTGTGGCTAAAATACGCGGCCAGGAAACCGGAAAATAAAATAATTCCCAGAACAGCCATAAAAATATTCATATTACCCAGCATAGTAAATGCTCCTTTATCTGTGAGTTTCCTCTCTTACCTTAAGTTCACCTCGCTTATGACTATAGTAGCAATTCAATCTTAAACAAAGGCTGAACTGTGTGATTATTTCGACTGAAAAGTAAATTTTTGACATGATCACGTCGAATAAAATAAATAATAGTGACGAGACACATTTATCTGCGCACAAATAACCCTGTTTTTAAACCCTGAGACGCTGTTATGACGGTGTGCTGCTGATACAGATTGTTGCACGTTTATAATGCAGAGTTGTCTCATGGTGGTTCAATTTTTCGTGTGATTAATCCTTTTGGCGGGAAAATGTAAAACTGATCTATGTGCGTCAGATGCTAATCTGTTGATTTTATATGAGGTTTTAATATCTGGCATCGTTTTTGCCTTATCACTTCTGAACACCCTTAATTTGCACCGTTTTGTCTGCCCGGCTGCACCGGAGCTTTCAGCAAGTCTAATTTCAGGAGTGAAACTATGCAGCGTCGTACATTTTTAAAAGCTTTTGCACTTTCTGCCTCTGTTGTCGCAATGGGCGTGAGTTTTAGCGTTCAGGCAGCCGACACCATTAAAGTTGGCATCATGCATTCGTTATCCGGCACGATGGCCATATCCGAAACGCCGCTAAAAGATGTGGCGTTGATGACCATCGATGAAATAAATGCTCAGGGCGGTGTGTTGGGTAAAAAGCTGGAACCGGTGGTGGTTGACCCGGCCTCGAACTGGCCGTTATTTGCTGAAAAAGCAAGACAACTGCTGAGTCAGGACAAGGTGGCGGCAGTTTTCGGCTGCTGGACATCGGTTTCGCGTAAATCGGTTCTACCGGTATTTGAAGAGTTGAACGGTCTGCTGTTTTACCCGGTGCAATATGAAGGTGAGGAGATGTCGCCTAACGTCTTCTATACCGGCGCAGCCCCCAATCAGCAGGCGATCCCTGCGGTTGAGTATCTGATGAGTGAGGACGGCGGTAGCGCGAAACGCTTCTTCCTGCTGGGCACAGATTATGTTTATCCGCGTACGACCAACAAAATTTTACGCGCCTTTTTGCACTCAAAAGGGGTCGCCGATAAAGACATCGAAGAGGTGTACACCCCATTCGGACACAGCGATTACCAGACCATTGTCGCCAGCATTAAAAAATTCGCCGCAGGGGGAAAAACGGCGGTGGTATCAACCATCAATGGGGATTCTAACGTACCGTTCTATAAAGAGTTAGCGAATCAGGGGCTGAAAGCCACCGATGTACCGGTGGTGGCTTTTTCCGTGGGTGAGGAGGAGCTACGCGGTATTGATACCAAACCGCTGGTGGGCAACCTTGCCGCCTGGAACTACTTTGAGTCCGTCGATAATGCGGCCAACAAGAAGTTTGTCGCGGATTACCGGGCGTATGCCAAAGCGCACAAATTACCGAATGCGGATTCGGTGGTGACGAACGACCCAATGGAAGCCACATATGTTGGCCTGCACATGTGGGCGCAGGCGGTAGAAAAAGCCGGAACTACCGATGTGGATAAAGTTCGTGCTGCTATGGCGGGGCAATCCTTCGCTGCGCCATCAGGTTTTACCCTGACCATGGATACGACCAACCATCACCTGCATAAACCCGTCATGATTGGCGAGATTGAAGGCAACGGCCAGTTTAACGTGGTGTGGCAAACCGATGAGCCGGTCCGCGCCCAGCCGTGGAGTCCGTACATCGCTGGTAATGATAAAAAATCTGAACAGCCTGTGAAAACCGCCAGCAACTGATCTAACGCCCTCCTGCGGGAGGGTAATGTTTTGGAGAACGCTCATGAAAGCTATGCGCTTTATTCGTGGTGTGTTGTTGCTGATGTGGTTTTTGCCGTGGATAGCCCAGGCCGCAGATGCTGATATCTTTACCGCCTCCAACCGTGCTCAGCAGGCCGCCTTACTTGAACAATGGGCGGTGAATCCCGACGTTCAGCGCATCCCGCTGCTCAGCGCACTGCGAGATGAGAACCTGCTGACCGATAACACGAAAAATGCCTTCATCATGAACGGCTCGCACGTACAGCCGTTAGGAACAGCGATAGCCCCAAACGGCGAGCTAAAAAAAATTCGCCTGACTAACCGCCTGCGTAATCTGGTAGCCGGAGCGTTGGCTGTCCATCAGCTTTTAAGTGACAGTGTCACGGTAAGGGAGGAGGCAGCTCGTACATTACAGCGTGAGGCGCAGCCGGACATGCTGCCGTTTTTACAACAACGACTGGCTCAGGAGTCAGATGGTGATGTGAAATCCGCACTCGCTATTGTACTGGCAAATCTGCAACTGGGTAGCACCTCGCCGGAGGTCAGGCTTCAGGCAATCGAACTATTAGGGGCGTCAAATGATCCTGAAACTCAGGCGCGCCTGCAGCCATTTACCCGGGCTGAACATGAACCCGATGCCCGAGTGCGTGCTGCCGCTGACGAAAGTCTGAATTCCATCTCGCATCGCATGAAGGTTGGGGATCTTCTTGGGCAGGCTTTCATGGGACTGTCACTGGGTTCTATTTTGCTGCTTGCGGCATTGGGTCTGGCGATAACCTATGGATTACTCGGCGTCATCAATATGGCGCATGGCGAGATGTTGATGCTCGGGGCGTACTGTACCTGGATGGTGCAACAGCTGATGGGGCAGTTTTTCCCGCACGGGTTAGCCTGGTATCCGGTTATTGCACTTCCGGTCGCCTTTTTGCTGACTGCGGCAGTAGGAATGCTGCTCGAGCGTGGGGTGATACGCCATTTATATGGCCGTCCGCTTGAAACGCTACTGGCGACCTGGGGTATCAGCCTGATGCTCATCCAGTTGGTGCGTATGACTTTCGGCGCGCAAAACCTGGAAGTCGCCAATCCGGCATGGCTTTCCGGCGGCATTCAGGTTTATGCCAATCTGATATTGCCGTGGAACCGAATAGTGGTGCTTGGCTTTGCCATGCTGGTGCTGTTCTTCACCTGGCTGCTGTTGAATAAAACGCGCCTCGGGCTGCGCGTGCGTGCCGTGACGCAAAATCGCAATATGGCGGCCTGCTGCGGCGTACCTACCGGACGAGTCGATATGCTGGCCTTTGGCCTTGGTTCAGGAATTGCCGGACTGGGAGGTGTGGCGCTCTCGCAACTAGGTAACGTAGGGCCGGAGCTGGGGCAAAGCTACATTATCGATTCGTTTTTGGTGGTGGTACTGGGCGGCGTTGGACAGCTTGCCGGGAGCGTGGCTGCGGCATTTGGGCTGGGGATCTTCAATAAAATTCTGGAGCCTCAGGTGGGGGCGGTTCTCGGCAAAATCATGATCCTGGTGTTGATCATTCTGTTTATTCAGAAACGACCTCAGGGACTGTTCGCGCTGAAAGGGAGGGTTATTGACTGATGACGATGCCAATGACAATAACGCTGGCGCGTAAAGCGCCGCGTACAACACGCGTGCTGGGTCTGGGCTTACTGCTGGCGTTGATTATTCTGCCGTTTCTTGCGCTGTTACCTGCGGAGCATCCGCTGGCCATATCGGTGTGGACGTTGACGCTGGCCGGGAAAATTCTCTGCTATGCCATTGTGGCCGTTGCGCTGGATCTGGTGTGGGGTTATGCCGGAATGCTCTCGCTGGGACACGGTATCTTCTTCGCGCTGGGGGGCTATGCGATGGGAATGTACCTGATGCGCCAGGCTTCCGGCGAAGGATTACCGGCCTTTATGTCGTTCCTGTCGTGGAGCGAGCTGCCCTGGTTTTGGTGGGGGACGCAACATTTTCTCTGGGCGATGCTGCTGGTTGTTCTGGTGCCGGGCCTGCTGGCGCTGGTATTTGGTTGGTTTGCCTTCCGTTCAAAAATCAAAGGTGTCTATTTCTCCATCATGACCCAGGCCCTGACTTTCGCCGGAATGCTGCTGTTTTTCCGCAATGAAACCGGCTTTGGTGGAAATAACGGTTTTACCGGTTTTACCACCATTCTGGGGTTTCCGGTGACCGCGACGTCCACCAGGATCGCGCTGTTTCTGGCGACGGTTATGCTACTGGTGCTGGCAATATGGCTGGGACTTGCGCTGGCCCGCAGTAAGTTTGGTCGTATTCTGACCGCCGTGCGCGATGCCGAGAACCGTTTGATGTTCTGTGGTTACGATCCGAAAGGTTTCAAGTTACTGGTGTGGACGCTTTCCGCTGTACTGTGCGGCCTTGCCGGGGCGCTTTATGTCCCGCAGGTAGGGATTATCAACCCCAGCGAAATGTCGCCGACCAACTCGATTGAAGCGGCGATTTGGGTTGCTCTCGGCGGACGTGGAACCCTGATCGGCCCGGTATTTGGCGCTGTACTGGTGAACGGTGCTAAAAGCCTGTTTACCGTCATTATGCCGGAATACTGGCAGCTGTTTCTTGGCCTGATCTTTATTGGCGTTACGCTTTTTTTACCCCGTGGTGTGATTGGCCTGTTTCGCAAAGGAGACAAATAATGCAGCCGGATGAAGGACTTTTTACTCGCCAGATGCCGGGCGATCGGTTTCGCGAACAAACGGACCCGGTACTCCAACTGGAAAAAATTAACGTTAATTTCGACGGATTCCAGGCATTAACGGATCTCTCGCTCAATATTGGCGTCGGGGAGCTGCGCTGTATTATTGGCCCCAACGGCGCCGGGAAGACGACGTTAATGGATGTCATAACCGGAAAAACCAGACCGCAAAGTGGTCGTGCGATATACGATCAGTCGACCGATTTAACAACGCTGGATCCCATTGCCATCGCGCGTCAGGGGATTGGACGGAAATTTCAAAAGCCCACGGTATTTGAAGCATTAACGGTGGAAGAGAACCTGGAGCTGGCGCTGAAAAATGATAAATCTGTCTGGGGGTCACTACGGGCACGACTCTCAGGCGAACAACGGGATCGTATTGATGAAGTACTGGCGCTGTTGCGGCTGGGTAATGAGCGGGCCTGCCGCGCCGGTCTGCTTTCGCATGGGCAAAAACAGTTTCTCGAAATTGGCATGCTGCTGGTACAGGAGCCGCATTTACTGCTACTGGATGAACCCGCGGCGGGGATGACGGATGCGGAAACGGAATACACGGCGGAGCTGTTTCGCCAGCTTGCCGGTAAGCACTCTCTGATGGTTGTTGAGCACGATATGGGATTTGTTGAAACCATTGCCGATCGCGTCACAGTATTACATCAGGGACGTGTCCTCGCTCAGGGGAGTCTTCGCGATGTGCAGGCCAACGAGCAGGTTATTGAAGTTTATCTCGGGCGTTAAGGAGTTCATATGCTGCAGGTGAAAGAACTGAATCAATATTATGGTGGCAGCCATATTCTGCGCGGGGTGAGCTTTGAAGCGCGTATCGGTGAGGTGACATGCTTGCTGGGGCGTAACGGCGTGGGGAAAACAACACTACTAAAGTGTCTGATGGGGCTTATTCCGGCCCGTAGCGGAAGCGTACTCTGGCAGGATAAAAATGTCACTCACTGGAAGCCACACCAGCGGGTCAGAGCCGGTGTGGCGTATGTCCCACAGGGGCGTGATATTTTTCCGCGTTTGACGGTCGAAGAGAATCTGCTGCTCGGTCTTTCCCGTTTTTCAGCACCGGAGGCCCGACATGTGCCTGATGATATTTACGCGCTCTTTCCGGTTTTACAGGAGATGAAGCATCGGCGTGGCGGAGATTTGTCCGGCGGGCAACAGCAGCAACTGGCCATTGGACGAGCGCTGGCAAGTCGCCCACAGTTGTTGATTCTTGATGAGCCAACGGAAGGGATCCAGCCGTCGGTGATTAAAGAGATTGGTCAGGTGATTTCTCAACTGGCGCACCGGGGGGATATGGCTATATTGCTGGTGGAGCAATTCTACGATTTTGCGCAGCAGCTGGCCGACAAATACCTGCTCATGTCGCGGGGCAGCATTATTCAAAGCGGCGATGGTAAAAATATGGAGGCCGAGGGCGTTCGGGGACTGGTTGCAATCTGAGGTATGCGACAGAGCGGCTTCGGCTCTGTCGCTATACTCATCAGCAAACCACCGTCTGCCCCCAGGGCTTGGCGCGCATGCCTTTTATCATGAGCGCCCAGGCAAGAACGATCGCCACTATCAGCGCGACAAACAGCGACCATGGCGGCAATGTGGTTAAAATGACGCCGCTGACTAATGGGTTAACCGCTGCGCCAAGCCAGCCCAACGACTGGGCGGAAAAATAGCTGGCTTTCATGCCTGCTGGCGCGATGTTGTCGATAAGCATGTATTCACCCGGCGCGTAAATGACTTCGCCGATAGTGAAAAAGGCAGCAGAAATTCCCCAAAACAACAGGCTGTTGCCGGAGAAAGCGAAACCGACCAGGCCAACGACAAAGAAGACTGTACCCACTGTCATCAGCGGGCGGATATTCGTGGCGGTGAGCCTGCGGCCAAGCGCGTATTGCAGTGATACTACGATGGCGGCGTTAACGGGCAGGACGACTGCTACCACTTTCTCGGCAAAATCGCCATCGGCGACCACCATAACGTACTGCGAAATACAGGACGCAAAAGCACCGCCAACAAACGATGCCAGAAAGGCCGATAACGTAAACCAAAATAATGCCCGGTCGCGCAGGAGTACCGATGGGGACCACACCGCGGCGTTTAAACCTTCTGATGGTGCAGTCGAACGTTTTACCCAGGTCTGGATAAACACCAGTGGCAATGCTGAACAGGCGGCAGCCAGCCAGAAAGGCAGGTTAATGCTTTGCATCACCAGCAGCGTGCCCAGCGGTGGGCCAACGGTCCAGCCAATATTCAGCACGGTATAGTTGAGCGAGAAAATTTTAGTCTTGTTGGTGGCAGACAGATTATCGGCAAACCAGGCCTTCAGCACCGTGGCGAAGACGGAGTAGGCACAGTTGATCAGGGCAAAAAGCAAAACCACTACCACCACGTTATGCACCAGTGGGATTGCAATAAAGCCAGAAGCAAAGCCACAAATTGCCAGCAGCATATAGCGTTTTTTATCGAACTTGTCGGCCAGAATACCAAAGCCAAGGCTGAACACCACGCCAATGGTCAGCGCGACCGTCATCGCATAGCCGATCAGGTCAACGCTCAGATGATACTGCCGACTGAGGTAAATCGTCATAAATGGCAGAGTGGCGCCACGGCCAATTGTTAATAATAATGATGACGCGAGTAACGCGAGAGTGGACCTTCTCAAGGAGATATTCATTTGCCTGCCCGACAATGCATGTTGTTATGTTTTTTTAGATATAAGAAACAAATAGCATGCCAAAACTGTGATGTACACTCAATAAGTTGTCCGAAAATGCCTTGCGTGGCCTACCTGAAATAATGATCTGTTACGGCACAACGATTTCCGTTACTTTAACTTGTTTACAAAAATTTAATATTTGCAGGGGCGGTGGTATGTCGCGTAAAGACGGGTTGTTAGCGTTACTGGTTGTCGTGGTTTGGGGACTGAACTTTGTCGTTATTAAAGTGGGTCTGCACAATATGCCACCGCTAATGTTGGCGGGATTACGTTTTTTACTGGTGGCGTTTCCGGCAATACTCTTTGTTGCCAGGCCGAAAATCCCACTTTCGTTATTGCTCGGCTATGGCCTGACCATCAGTTTTGGGCAGTTCGCATTTCTCTTTAGCGCTATCAAATTCGGCATGCCTGCAGGGTTAGCTTCTCTGGTATTGCAGGCTCAGGCGTTTTTTACCATTGTTCTGGGCGCATTTGCTTTCGGTGAACGTCTGCAGGGTAAACAATTGGTTGGGATTGCGCTGGCGGTATTTGGCGTGCTGGTGCTGATTGAGGCCAGTCTGAATGGTCAGCATGTTGGCATGCTCGGTTTTATGCTGACGCTGGCGGCGGCGCTAAGCTGGGCCTGCGGCAATATCTTTAACAAAAAAATCATGCAGCATACATCGCGTCCGGCCGTTATGTCGTTGGTGGTATGGAGCGCGTTAATTCCCATTGTTCCGTTCTTCCTGGCATCATGGCTTCTGGATGGTCCAACGCAAATGACCCACAGTCTGGTGGAGATAGATATGACCACCATTCTTTCACTGGTTTATCTGGCGTTTGTGGCGACCATTGTGGGTTACGGTATCTGGGGTTCGTTACTCGGACGCTATGAAACCTGGCGTGTCGCGCCGTTGTCGCTGTTGGTGCCGGTCGTTGGACTGGCGAGTGCGGTCGTGCTGCTGGATGAAACGCTGACCGGATTGCAACTGCTCGGTGCGCTACTGATCATGGCAGGGTTGTATATCAATGTGTTTGGCTTTCGGTTGCGTAAGGTTGCATCGGTGAGGGGCTAAAAAAGCCCCGCAGTGGAGTAATGCTCGTCAGTTAAGCATGTATGGTGAACATGTGATTATTGCTCATGGTTCCGTTCACCTCAGCGGTGTCATTTCTCTGAAGCGTAGATACCCGTGAACGTGCAAGGGAGACTCACCGCCGTCTCCCTTGCATCCCAGGCTCCCGGCGGGAAAATCGTCGCTGCGCGAGTTATTCGTCTTATGTCGTCTGCCTGTCGGGTCGGGGCCGAGCCTGCGTCCATGCAGGCCGTCCCCTCTGTCCGCATCCCTGCGGACAGCCCCGGTCAGCCGTCAACGCCTCATCGATTTTCAGCCGGACCGGGGTCATCGCTTCAACGCACTGACTTCCAGTTAAATCTTTTTTGCTGTTTAAACAAAAAACGCAGATGGTCAGGTGTGGGCTGGTCCGGCTGAAAATTGCCGACGTGTTTCCGTAAGGCCGGGAGAGCCAGCATGGATGCTGGCTCAGGGCGCGCTTTGCAAGGACGCTTCCTCGCGCCCGGCCCGGTAGCCTTTAGGAATAAGCGGAGGGTATTGCGCAGCAACAATTTTCCCGCCGGGAGTCGGGATTGTAAAGGGCGTGGCGGAGAACGCCCTTTACACGTTCACAGGAGTCAGTGTTTTAGAGAAGCAATGCACATGAGGTGAACGGAACTCTTTCTCCTAGATAGCATGTTATTTACCTCCGCCAGCACAGGTTGATGCTTACTGAAACTGAGGCGCTAACTGACAGGCATTACCGCAGTTGCTGGGCAATATAATTACAGGTTGCGCATATTGTAATAAGGCACACCTAATTCGTCGGACTTGTCGCTGCCTGCACCCATATGATTAAAATCGAACGGGGACTGATCGTGCGCAGGGGGCATAATCATCGCGTCGCGACTGTTCTGGGTGGCAGGTTGCGCGGTCTGTTCCGCCATGCTCTGGCCCGAAACAACAAACAGCAGGGCCAGCATTGCATAAGACAGAAGTTTCATGATTTCCTCGGTTACGTCGTTAACTGGCGATTAGCAATTACATTGATTGAGTGGAAGCAAATAGCGTGATTCGCCGTGCATATTCGTCATACGGTACTTATGCGGCGGAACATCAAAATAGTTTTTGAATGTCCGGGTCAGCGTCTGCTGAGACTCAAAACCGTAACGCTCTGCCAGATAAAGAATGGGCTCGTTACTCTCTTTTAATTTTTGCGCTATTTCAGTCATTTTACGGCTGCGAATGTATTGACCCAGTGAATGGCCGGTTTCTTTTTTAAACATCCGTTGCAGGTGCCATTTGGAGTAACCTGAACGCTCAGACACTTTTTCCAGCGAGAGCGGCGATTCAAGGTTATTTTCGATCCAGTCCAAAATGCTATGAATAGTGATTGTGTCAGTATTGCGTCTGGACATCGTCATACCTCTTTCTGTTTACGGCAGGATTCTCTTAAGCAAGTGCTCAAGTGTGGCTACTTCATCCGCCGTTAAGTTTTTTGTTAGTTCCTGGTGCAGGTCTTGCCCTACTAATTGATGACACTGCTCGCAAATTGCTGCGCCATGCTCAGTGAGTTTCACCAGCACGCCACGCTTGTCATGTGGATTCGGAAGCCTTTCGATCCAGCCTTTACAGGCCAGTCTGTCCAGCATCCGCGTCAGGGCGCCAAGGTCGACAGACAGCACTTTTTTCAATTCGACAGGGGTGATGCACACCGCGCAACGGATGGAGCAGAGCACCTTGAACTGCGATGCCGTGATATCCAGCGGTGACAGATAGTCGTTTAGCAAACGATCTTTTTTCTGATTAACCATATAGATCAAACGACCCAGTGGGATGATTTCGTTAAACAGATCACTGGTGTTTTTCACAATGGTTGCCCTGGCAAGTAGTTAGTCACGGCTGATATTATTGCTTAGGCAAATATAAGTCAAATGAATGAGTCAGCAAATGCCACGTTTTGTTAAATCATCAGACTCAACATCCGATGAGTGAAATTTTAACGATCTGATAATTATGGTTTATACGCGTGGATGAAAAATGAATCCTTACATCGCGAAAATGGCTTATCTCGCGGATTTCACCGTATACTTGCCGTTGACGATTAACGCACAGGAAAGATGACATTATGATGGACTTGTTTAAAGCAATAGGGCTGGGGCTGGTAGTCCTGTTACCGTTGGCAAACCCGTTAACCACCGTAGCGTTGTTCCTTGGCCTTGCCGGCAATATGAACAGCGCAGAGCGTAACCGTCAGTCACTCATGGCGTCCGTTTACGTGTTTGCCATCATGATGGTGGCGTACTATGCCGGGCAACTTGTGATGAATACCTTCGGGATTTCGATTCCCGGACTACGTATTGCGGGTGGGTTAATCGTTGCGTTTATCGGCTTCCGGATGCTGTTTCCGCAGCAGAAGGCGCATGATTCTCCGGAAGCGAGAAGTAAGTCAGAAGAGCTGGAAGACGAGCCGACTGCCAATATCGCCTTTGTACCGTTGGCTATGCCAAGCACTGCCGGTCCGGGGACGATTGCGATGATCATCAGTTCCGCGTCAACCGTGCGTCATGGTTCCGAATTTCCGGACTGGGTGATCATGGTCGCACCGCCGATTATTTTTGCGGTTGTTGGGATTATCCTGTGGGGCTGTTTGCGCAGTTCCGGGGGGATCATGCGCCTCGTCGGCAAAGGTGGTATCGAAGCGATTTCTCGTTTGATGGGCTTCTTACTGGTGTGTATGGGCGTGCAGTTTATTATTAACGGCGTGCTGGAAATTATTAAAACCTACGCTTAGAACGCTGTGCCCGGTAATCGTTAATGTCTACCGGGCGCATTTTTCACGAATGCTGAGGCTGTTCTTCCAACGATACCGGCCATTTACGAAAGATAATCACCGACCATATCAACGCGGCAACGGCAGGCACTGCGCCGACGTAACCAATCGTAGACATCGACCAGTGTAAACTCACCTGATTGCCTACCAGCGCACCAGCGCCAATACCGATATTAAAGATACCTGAGAACAGTGCCATTGCGACGTCAGTCGCATCCGGAGCAAGCGCCAGCACTTTCACCTGCATTCCCAGACCTATCAGCATGATGGCGACGCCCCAGAAAATACTCAGGACAGCAAGGTGCATTTCGCTGTCAGCAGCGGGAAGTAACAGCACCAGACATACCGTCAACAGGGCAATGGCACTGCTAATCAGCACTGACGCATGCAGATTCCCCAGCTTACCGAAAATGACGCTACCGACAATTCCCGCGCCACCCAGAACCAGCAACAGCACGGTAGCAAAGTTTGCGCTCAGACCCGCGACGGTCTGCACAAACGGCTCGATATAGCTGTAGGCCGTGTAATGTGCGGTGACCACAATCACCGTCAGTAGATACAGACTCATCAATGCCGGACGATGGAATAACACCGGCAGGCTTTTTAAAGAGCCGGAGTGCTCACTGGGGAGTTTGGGCAGGAGCTTAATCAGGCAAAGCAGGGTAACTAACGCCCCCATACCGATGGCGAAGAAGGTCGTGCGCCAGCCAAAATACTGACCGACGATACGCCCGATTGGCAGCCCCAACACCATCGCCAGTGCGGTGCCAGTGGCAATCAGGCTGAGAGCCTGTGCACGTTTACCTGCAGGGGCCAGGCGGATCGCCAGCGATGCGGTAATCGACCAGAAAATAGCGTGCGCAAAAGCAATACCAATACGGCTAATTACCAGCACGGTAAAATTCCATGCCAGGAAAGAGAGCACATGGCTGGCGATAAACACAACAAACAGACAGATCAGCAGTTTTCGGCGCTCCACCTGACTGGTAAGTAACATAAAAGGGAGCGACATCAGGGCGACAACCCAGGCGTAGATCGTCAGCATGATCCCGACCTGAGCGGTCTGCATATTGAAGCTTTGTGCGATGTCGGACAGCAAGCCGACAGGAACAAACTCGGTGGTATTGAAAATAAAACCGGCAATGGCAAGCGTAACTACCCGTAGCCACGCGACCTTGCGGGAAACAGTGTCTGTTGTCATATCAAATAAGAGGATTAGCTGCGAAAAGGTAAGGCCACGATCTTAAAACGTTTGCTGGCGAAAATACAATCATTTTGTGATGTGGATCTCATTTCATTGGCAGGGCGCCACAATGTGCTGCCGAACATTCCTTGGATTTTTAAGTATTTCAATAATAATGAAATTCCGGGCGTATGACTTCACCCGGATTTAAAGGTATTCATGTTCTTTGAGGATTGCCAGTTACTCCGTGCTCTGTGATAACTGAGGGTTCAACACCTCAATAAACGCTTCCAGTTGCCGTGTCATTGCACCTCTGCGCCAGACCAGCCATGTTTTCAGCCAGCGCCAGTTCTCGCTTAGCGGCCAGGCGTTGACCTGATGATGCCCAGGCATGCTCTCCAGCATCGAACGCGGGATCAGTGCGATACCCGCGCCGGCAATGACGCAGGCCAGCATACCGTGATATGACTCCATTTCATGAATGGTGCCGGGCATGGCGCGATCGGCATGAAACCAGCTTTCAAAATGGCGGCGATAGGAACAGTTGGCACGAAAGGCGTAAATACTGCAACCGTTGACGTCGCTGGCCCGCTGAATGGGGGGATGGCCGTGCGGCGTCACGATCATCATCTCTTCACGGTAGACCGGCATTCCTTCAAGTCCCGGATGGGTAATTGGGCCATCGACAAAGGCCGCGTTCAATGTTCCGTCGAGTACGCCGTCCAGCATTGTGCCTGAAGGACCTGTCGCCAGCGCGAACTGAATTTTGGGGTAACGCTGATTATATTCAGCCAGCGTAGCGGGGATGCGAACTGCTGCTGTACTTTCAAGCGAGCCGAGAGAGAAGAGTCCTTGTGGCTCATCCCCGGCGACGACCATCCTGGCTTCCTCAACCAGTGCCAGGATCCGCTGGCTGTAGCGCAAAAAGTTGTGCCCGGATGGGGAAAGCCGCAGGCGCTGGTTTTCACGAATAAACAGATCAACGCCCAGGTCGGCTTCAAGCTGACGTATACGGGTGGTGAGATTGGATGGCACGCGATGCACTTTCGCGGCGGCCTGTGTAATACTGCCAGTCTCCGCGACGGCATTGAACATTTCCAGCTGCGTCAGATCCATAATCTTCTCTATTCGTGAATGGTATGGTTAATATTATTCATTTTTCAGAAAGAGTAAATATGCTCATGATATAACCATACCCTGCGATAAAGAGAGGCACTTATGACTATCACAGCAGCAACACATGCGATTTCCATTGACCCTGCCAGCGGTGAAAGGCTGACGGCGACGCCGTGGGCCAGCGCGGAAGAGATTGATCATGCGCTGAACCTTGCCGCGAATGGCTATAGCGAATGGAAACATACTTCCGTTGAGCACCGTGCGCAAACGCTGCGCCAGATCGGGCAATCTCTGCGCCATCGTGCGGAAGAGATGGCGCAGTGTATCTCACGTGAAATGGGTAAACCCATTAAGCAGGCGCGTGCTGAAGTCGCCAAGTCAGCTGCATTGTGTGACTGGTACGCCGAGCATGGACCGGCGATGCTCAATCCGGAACCTACGCTGGTGGAGAATAACCAGGCAGTGATTGAATATCGTCCGCTAGGAACCATTCTGGCGATCATGCCGTGGAACTTCCCGCTCTGGCAGGTAATGCGAGGTGCCGTCCCGATTCTGTTGGCCGGAAATGGCTACCTGTTAAAGCATGCGCCTAACGTAACCGGCTGTGCTGCAATTATTGCGCAGGTTTTCGCTGATGCGGGTGTACCCGCGGGGGTTTACGGTTGGGTGAATGCCGATAACACCGGGGTCAGTCAGATGATCAATGACCCGCGTATTACGGCGGTAACGGTGACAGGCAGTGTACGTGCCGGTGCGGCGATTGGCGCTCAGGCTGGGGCCGCTCTGAAAAAATGTGTGCTTGAACTGGGCGGCTCCGATCCGTTTATTGTCCTCAATAATGCTGACCTCGATCTGGCCGTTAAGGCGGCGGTCGCTGGGCGTTATCAGAACACCGGGCAGGTTTGTGCGGCAGCCAAGCGCTTTATTATCGAAGAAGGGATTGCGGCAGAGTTTACTTCACGCTTTGTGGCCGCTGCGAGCGCGCTCAAAATGGGCGATCCGCTGAACGAAGAAAACGATCTGGGGCCGATGGCGCGATTTGATCTGCGTGATGAGCTGCACCAGCAGGTAGAAGCCACCCTTTCCGAAGGGGCACGGTTACTTCTCGGCGGGGAAAAAATTGCGGGTCAGGGCAATTACTATACCGTGACGGTACTGGGCGATGTCACTCCAGAGATGACGGCGTTCCGCCAGGAGCTGTTTGGTCCGGTTGCGGCAATTACCGTGGCGAAGAATGCTGAACATGCCTTAGCGCTGGCGAATGACAGTGATTTCGGCTTATCCGCCACGGTGTTTACTGCGGATGAAGCGCTGGCGCAGAAGATGGCGTCACGCCTGGAGTGTGGTGGCGTATTTATCAATGGTTACAGCGCCAGCGATGCCCGCGTTGCGTTTGGTGGTGTGAAGAAAAGTGGCTTTGGCCGCGAACTTTCTCACTTTGGCCTGCATGAGTTTTGTAACGTGCAGACCGTCTGGAAAAACCGCCTTTGATGGTGTGGGTGCCTCCGCTGGGGGCACCTGTCTTATTTCTGCAATTTTTCTGTCATTTACTCTCCGTACACTCGCAGCTAACGCTTTGATACAGAAGAGTAATATGAACATAACGCAAATTTTCCATCGTCTAATACCCCGTCAGTTCGGTCTGTTAACCGGCATTTTTTGCATTATTGCGCTGTTCTCTGTTTTGCAGGTCGTGTCCTCCTTGATGCTCTCGGCCTCAGTCAGCGACGCACAGCATAATGAAGGGCGTAATCAACTCGCGCTTTTGCAGCAGGCAAAGGTCGATGAAGCGCGGGTGGCGTTATTATCTGCCAGCGATTTACTTAACCGTGCGGGAATTTATTTTATGCAGGATGCCGCCACCGGTTCGGACGGGAGTTGGCGTCCGTTAATGGAAGAGGCGTATCGGGCGCTGGCGCAGTCAAAAAGTGCATGGGATGCCTGGCGGGATATGAAGCCGCAGTCGGATCCGGATCTAACTGAGAGCTATCAGCGTTTTTATAGCGGTATTCAGGAGCAGGCGGATGGGCTGATGCAGTCAGGTTCCATTGATGCGTTTTTTGCCGTACCCGTGCAGGCCTTTCAGACAGACTTTAACGGTAATTACGCGCGCTTTCAGCAGGACAGTGGGCGACATGCGGAAGCTGGGCGTCAGCAGCTGTTGACCAGTCTTGAGCGTTTACAGAATCTATTTTTGTTTATTCCTCTGGTGCTGGTGGTTATCGCCTTTCTGGTCTGGCGTAGTATGTTCCGTTGGGTGATTATGCCGCTGCGACGGCTGATCGATCATATCGATATTTTAGCGGCGGGTGATCTTTCTCGGCCAGCCCCGCAGGTGAGTCAGTTTAATCGGGAAGTGACGCAATTAAGTTCGCGTATTGCTGCAATGCAGCAGGGGCTCTGCGCGCTGGTGCGGCAGGTGAATGATGCCACCACCGCAATGGTAGGAAATATCAACGAACTTGCGCAGAACAATAAACAACTATACCAGCAGTCGGCAAAACAAAGTGAAGAGTTGAGCACTGTGACATCGCATATTTCGGTTCTGGAAACGCATGTTGAGGATAACAGTGGCTTTGCTGAACTGGCGAATCAACGCGCAGTGCAGGCGCGTGATATTGCGGCAGGTGGAGACCGAATGATGGCGACGGTAAATGCGTCAATGCAGGCGATTGTGACTCGCTCGTCTGAAATGCGAGGGATTACAACGCTTATCGACAACATTGCATTTCAGACAAATATCCTGGCTCTTAACGCGGCAATCGAGGCAGCACATGCCGGGGAGCAAGGGCGCGGGTTTGCCGTGGTTGCGAAAGAAGTTGGGCTGCTGGCGCGAAAAAGTGGTCAGTCTACGCAAAACATTCAGACACTGATTAAACACTCGTTACAGGGCATTGAAGAGGGCTTTCACGCGGTTAACGGACTGGATAAGAATTTGCAGCAGGTTATCGCACTGGTGGAAAACCTCGGCGCGTTACTGAACGACATTTCGACTGCAACGTTAAATCAGGGGAACAGTATTCACCAGTTAACCCGTCAGCTCCATGTCCTGAACGGCGAAGCCCGACAAACCAGTGATCTGGTGAATGCTGCATCTGATTCTTCCTTACAGCTTCACCATGAATCTAACCAGCTTATGCAGGCCGTGGCCAGATTCCGCCTTCCGGCCTGACGCTGCGTATTCAGCTCTGTTATACTCGCAGGCCTTTCATACCTGCGAGCAAGGAGCATGTTGTGGCCAGGGCCATGGACAATTCAATTTTAGAGACCATTGTGCAGCAGGTTCGTCCGCTGATTGGTCAGGGTAAAGTCGCTGACTACATTCCGGCATTAGCATCCGTCGACGGTTCAAAACTGGGTATTGCTATCTGTACCGTTGATGGGCAGCACTATCAGGCGGGAGATGCGCAAGAACGTTTTTCTATTCAGTCGATTTCAAAGGTGCTCAGTCTGGTCGTGGCGATGCGTCACTATCAGGAAGAGGAGATCTGGCAGCGCGTCGGCAAAGATCCTTCCGGTCATCCTTTTAACTCCCTGGTGCAGCTGGAAATGGAGCAGGGTATCCCTCGCAACCCCTTTATTAATGCCGGGGCGCTGGTGGTTTGCGATATGCTGCAAGGGCGTCTAAGCGCACCGCGTCAACGGATGCTGGAAGTGGTGCGGGCATTAAGCGGCGTTTCGGATATCGCCTATGATGCGACGGTCGCGCGATCGGAGTTTGAGCACTCGGCGCGTAACGCCGCTATTGCCTGGCTGATGAAATCCTTCGGCAATTTTCACCATGACGTGCCCACCGTTTTGCAGAACTATTTTCACTACTGCGCGCTGAAAATGAGCTGTGTGGAACTGGCGCGGACTTTTGTCTTTTTGGCAAATCAAGGGCATGCATTTCATCTTGCTGAGCCTGTGGTCACACCGATGCAGGCCCGGCAGATCAATGCGCTGATGGCGACCAGCGGCATGTATCAGAACGCAGGGGAATTTGCCTGGCGGGTCGGGCTTCCGGCGAAATCAGGCGTGGGTGGCGGCATCGTGGCGATCGTGCCACACGAGATGGCGATTGCTGTCTGGAGTCCGGAACTGGATCCGGCGGGAAATTCTCTGGCCGGTATCGCCGTGCTGGAGCAATTAACACAACAGCTGGGGCGCTCGGTTTACTGATGAAAACGCTCGATCCTCTTTTTGCCCGGCTGGCGAAATCAACGTTTCGCTCGCGGTTTCGTCTTGGTCAGAAAGAAAGGCAGTATTGTCTGGATAAAGGGGCGCCAGTTATCGAACAACATGCTGCGGATTTTATAGCTAAACGACTGGCACCTGCGTTTCCCGCCAATGATGGAAAACAGACTCCTATGCGTGGTCACCCGGTATTTATTGCTCAACATGCTACGGCGACGTGCTGTCGAGGGTGTCTGGCGAAATGGCATGATATACCTCAGGGTGTAGCGCTAAACGATGAACAGCAACGTTACGTTGTCACGGTTATTTACCACTGGCTAGTGCTCCAAATGAACAAGCCATAGATAACATTATCCTATGATATGCCCCCTTGTGTTGTTTAATTGTTAAAAGCAGTATGAAGGGGTCAATCTAAGGAGAAACCATGGCTTCCGGCAAACCCTGCTTTGTGCTGAGCGCGGCACAGATTCTGTCGCGAATCGACGAGCTCAGCGATGTTCTTGAACAGTGCGTCAATGACGGCGCCTCCATCAGTTTTATGCTGCCCTTTAATCGGGAAAAATCAGAGCCTTTCTGGATGAAGGTCGCGCAAAGTGTTTCTCGCGGAGAACGGATCGTTCTTGGTACGCAGAATGCGCAGGGGGGGCTTGTCGGTACCGTCCAACTCATTATCGATCAACCCGAAAATCAACCTCATCGTGCTGATGTCGCCAAACTGCTGGTTCACCCTTCAGCGCGACGCGGTGGCCTGGCCCGTGAATTGATGAATGAACTGGAAAGTTGCGCGCGTCAACAAGGTAAAACGCTGCTGGTGCTTGATACGGCGACGGGCAGTGGTGCGGAGTTGTTCTACCACAATTGTGGGTGGAAAAAGGTAGGGGTGATACCTGACTATGCCCAAATGCCCGACGGGACGCTGACCGGAACCACACTTTTCTATAAAACGCTCTAATTTGTCGCCGGGGATTGATCAAAACAGGGTTTCAATGTATTAAAGTTTGCTAACCTATTGGACCAATTCAATCAAGTTGTATGACTAATCATAAAGGGAACCCATTGTGCAAACACTAAATCGTCGCGATTTCCCCGGTGCTCAGTATCCTGAACGCATTATTCAGTTTGGTGAAGGAAACTTCCTGCGCGCCTTTGTAGACTGGCAGGTAGATCTGCTGAACGAGCATACCGATCTGAACGCTGGTGTGGTCATTGTTCGTCCTATCGAAAGTTCCTTCCCGCCATCGCTGAGTACGCAGGATGGCCTCTATACCACTATCATTCGTGGTTTGAATGAGAAGGGTGAGGCCGTCAGTGATGCCCGTCTAATTCGTTCAGTTAACCGTGAAATCAGCGTCTATAGCGAATACGATGAGTTCCTGAAGCTGGCGCATAATCCTGATATGCGTTTTGTGTTCTCTAACACCACGGAAGCAGGTATCAGTTACCACGCAGGCGATAAGTTTGACGACGCGCCAGCGGTTAGTTATCCGGCTAAACTGACGCGTCTGCTGTTCGAACGCTTCAGCTATTTTAACGGCGCATTGGATAAAGGCTGGATTATCATCCCTTGCGAACTGATTGATTATAACGGCGATGCGCTGCGTGAACTGGTTCTGCGCTACGCTCAGGAATGGGCGCTGCCGGAAGCGTTTATTCAGTGGCTGGATCAGGCCAATGCATTTTGCTCCACGCTGGTGGACCGTATTGTTACCGGCTATCCGCGTGATGAGGTAGCTAAGCTCGAAGCTGAACTGGGCTATCATGATGCTTTCCTCGATACCGCAGAACATTTCTATCTGTTTGTCATTCAGGGGCCGAAGTCATTAGCAGCAGAACTACGTCTGGATAAGTATCCGCTGAATGTCCTGATCGTGGATGACATCAAGCCGTACAAAGAGCGCAAAGTGGCGATTCTCAACGGTGCTCACACCGCGCTGGTCCCTGTTGCCTGGCAGGCAGGGTTGGACACCGTGGGTGAGGCGATGAATGACGCTGAGATTTGTGCTTTCGTGGAGAAAGCGATCTATGAAGAGATCATTCCGGTACTGGATTTACCACGTGATGAGTTAGCTTCTTTTGCCAGCGCGGTAACCGGTCGATTCTGCAATCCGTACATCAAACATCAGCTGCTGTCGATTGCCCTGAATGGCATGACCAAATTCCGCACCCGTATATTGCCGCAACTGCTGGCAGGGCAACAGGACAGCGGTAAGCTGCCGGCGCGTTTGACGTTTGCGCTTGCCGCGTTAATTGCTTTTTATCGTGGAGAGCGCAACGGTGAGTCTTATCCGGTTCAGGATGATGCGCACTGGATAGAGCGTTTTCAACAGCTGTGGTCCCAGCATCGCGATCGCCAGATAAGTACCGAAGCGTTGGTCAAATCTGTACTGGGTGTCAAAGAACACTGGGAACAAGATCTGACGCAGGTTTCTGGACTGGTGGAACAGGTCTCTGCCGATCTGGATACCATTCTGGCAAAAGGTATGCGTGAAGCCGTTAAGCCACTTTGCTAAGACGACTACCGACAACCCGGCTCAGGCCGGGTTTTTTCTGGATATACATTAGTTACAACATACTGTGTGGTTTATATCATAAACCCGGTCTGTGACTTAGGTGCGGCTTCATTTTAAGCAGGGTAAAAGTTGTTGGGTTAATGTTGCGATTAACTTGCAACATTGATCGCTATCGCGTCTAATGTGACGGATTTCACATTTTCCCGAAGATAACCATGATCGTTCGTCCCCAACAACACTGGCTGCGCCTGATATTCGTCTGGCATGGTTCAGTATTATCTAAAATATTCTCACGGTTGCTGCTGAACTTCCTGCTCTCCATCGCCGTTATCATCATGTTGCCCTGGTATACGATGTTGGGTATCAAATTTACCCTGGCACCGTTCAGTATTCTGGGCGTGGCGATTGCTATCTTTTTAGGTTTTCGCAATAACGCCTGCTATTCACGTTATGTCGAAGCCAGACACCTGTGGGGACAGTTGATGATTGCTTCCCGATCGCTACTTCGCGAGGTGAAAACCACCTTACCGGATGACGCTGAACTGGGGCAGTTTGTTCGTCTGCAAATCGCATTTGCCCACTGTTTACGCATGACATTACGTCGAAACCCACAGGCAGAGCCGTTGGCGAAATATCTCAGCGAGAAAGATCTGCAGACGGTATTTGCCGCACAATCGCCAGCAAACCGCATTTTGTTGCTGATGGGGGAGTGGTTGGCCATACGCAGACGTGATGGACAGCTGTCCGATATATTATTTCATAGTTTAAACAACAGATTAAATGATATGTCGGCAGTACTGGCAGGTTGTGAGCGAATCGCGAATACACCCGTTCCGTTTGCTTATACTTTGATCCTTCATCGCACTGTTTATCTGTTTTGTATCATGCTGCCATTCGCGTTGGTGGTGGATCTTCACTACATGACGCCGTTTATTTCAGTGCTTATTTCCTATACTTTTATCTCGCTCGATGCGCTTGCGGAAGAGCTTGAAGATCCGTTTGGTACTGAGAACAATGATCTGCCGCTGGATGCGATTTGCAATGCAATCGAAATCGATTTACTGCAAATGAACGATGAAACTAATGTGCCAGCAAAACATATGCCGGATAAACATTACCAACTAACTTAGTTTCGTTCTGTTTCCCACCATGCTGGCCGCATATCAGAAAACGAATGAAACTCCGGCGCCAAATCTTCATCATTAGGATCGTCAAAAGCGCCGGCTAAAAGCGCAATGACCGGAGCGTCATCGATGGCGCCCACGGAACTACCGCACTGAGGGCAAAAAGCCCGACTGGTGGTTTCAGATGAGCGCCAGGTTGTTGGTTTTCCGGCTTTTCCCGTCCATTCTACATTTTCTGCATCAAACTCAATCCAGACGACAGTCGGGGCCCCCGTATGTTTCCGGCATATATCGCATGAGCAGGTATGGGAATTATTAGGACTGCTGGCAGTGAAGCGGATCGAGCCACACAGACACCCACCAATGTAGACTTTAGACATAACAACCCCCGTCAGAAACATGTGGCAAGACACTAGCAGATGCCTGACATAGCCACTAGATCCTTATGATAAAAAGGCGAGGGCGCGCATACTCGGTAGCCCTGTCCTGTGATCTGTCTGATGATAAACGCTTAACTATTGCGTCTGGCAACAATAAACAACCGCGGAAATGCCAGCAAAATATTGCCGTTTTCCTGCAACGGATATTGATCCTGAAGCAGTTCATGGTAGCGAGCCAGGTAATGACGCTGCTCGCTTTCGCTCAAATCCTGCAACCAGGGGCGTAGTCCCGTTGAGCTTACCCAGTCGATAATCGCCTGATGCGAATCCATAATGTGATAATACGTTGTACGCCAGATATCCAAATCACAACCCGCTTCGGTCAAAATATCATAGTAGGCGTGAACGCCAGGAAGCGGAGCACGCCCCCGGTCGGGGTAATCTTGTTCATAAGCCACTTCGCGCATCAGTACATGCGTGGGCTCCAGCCAGTTATCCGGCATTTGCACGGCCAGAACGCCGTTGTGACTCAGTTGTGAGACCAAATGTGGGAATAATTCATAGTGATCGGGCACCCACTGTAACGACGCATTTGCATAAAGCAGATCCACGGGATGCTCGGGCTGAAACTGGCTAATATCCGCTTCGATAAAATGGCAGTCAGGTAATGCGTTGCGCGCTTCATTCAGCATAGCAGGTGAAGAATCGACACCTGTTGTCTTTGCCGTGGGCCAGCGCTGATGCAGCAATGCCGTACTGTTTCCCGGACCACAACCTAGATCAACAACTGAGCGGACATTTTCTAACGCCACACGGCTGAGTAATTCTGCTGCGGGTCTTGAACGTTCAGTTGCATATTGCAGATAAAGCGAAGGGTTCCAGTCGGCCATGTATAAATCTCCAGTATGAGAGGAAAAGTCGGAAAAGGACGGTATAAGACCTTGCCGATGAGCCACTTATTTTAGAAGATTATATGAAAATGAATGATAAGGGCAGGAATATGCTGGAAACATCAAGGTTGATATTACGACAGTGGGAGGCTAAAGACCGAGCCCCTTTTGCTGCACTCAATGCCGATTCTGACGTGATGCGTTTTTTCCCCGCGCCGCTACAGAAAGCTGAAAGCGATAACCTGGCCGATAGATTTAGTGAAGGTATTGCAGAACGCGGCTGGGGATTTTGGGCCGTAGAGCTAAAAGAAACACACCAGTTTGTGGGCTGTGTGGGGTTGCATCCACAACCTGATAAATTTCATTTTTCACCCTGTACCGAAATTGGCTGGCGCCTTGCTAAAGCATACTGGCACCAGGGTCTGGCGTTAGAAGCCGCGCAAGCGAGTCTTGCATTTGCTTTTGACGTACTGGCGTTAAATGAAGTCGTTTCGTTTACTTCTGTGCTGAATAAACCGTCAGAGAATCTGATGATACGACTTGGTATGAATAAAACAGAAGAGTTTACGCATCCCGCGTTGCCGCCAGATCATCGATTGGCACAACATGTTCTGTATCGTCTTTGCCGATAATTAATCAGTCTATTTTGCTCCTTTTCTCATATCAGAGAAAATAACTAAGCCAATTCCAGCCAAAATAATGACGCTTGCGAGAAGGATTCTGACGGTGAGCGTTTCGCCCAAAAATAGGATCCCACCGAGAGTGGCCAGACAAGGTACGCTGAGTTGAATAGTACTGGCCGTTGTGGACCTAAGTAAGGGGAGCAATGAATACCAGAGCAGATATGCACCTCCCGATGTAATTGCACCAGAAAGCACGCCCAGAACTAATCCATATATATCAATATGAAGATGAGAGCGGAAGAACAGAGGGATAATCAATGCGACCGGGATTGCCAGGATGAAATTCCCCCCGGTTGAGGCAGCAGCATCCGTGATTTTTTTCCCTGTGATACTGTAGAAAGCCCAGGCTAACCCAGCAATAACCATCATTATTGCAGCATACAAGGAAGGGCGTTCTGCACCAGGAAGCAGCAATATGGCTATTCCAGCCAATGCCCCGAGTATTCCTGTTATTTTTAAAATTACGAGCTTTTCTCCCTGAGCTATCCCCCAAACTGTCATGACGAGCTGAACGGTACCAAAGAGCAGCAGGGCACCAGCACCGGTGCTGAGAGAAACATAGGCAATGGAGAATGAAAAAACATAGATACAAAGGAGCAGGGCATTTAACCACTTGAACTCAAATTTTCTGCTGTCAGATGTTATCGCAATAAAAAAGAAAAGGGCAATTGCGCCACTTATCAACCGGAGGCTGCTGAATGAAATAGCATCAGCATGCATCCCCTTCAATGCGAGTCGGCAAAGTACGGAGTTGCCGGCAAATGCGACCATTGCGATGATGATTCTGATGAGCAAGATAACGTCCTTTAGTCGATACGATAATTAGCGCAAGATGCAGGTGTTGTCTTTAAAAACAGGTGTGTTGATTAACATAATTGCCAACATCAACGACTCTATTCGTGTTGGGATCGACATTAAGAACGACAAAACGCATTTGCGGGCAGAACAGCTCAGCACTTTTCTTGCTGCATTCAGTTTGTAGCCATCGATGCTCACCCTGTTCGGTTACAACCGTGTTCACGTTTCCGTATTCGCTGCACACAAAACCTTTTTCAGTTGCTCTTTGCCTTGCTCCCTCCAGGCTCAGACCAATAACATTCAGCTCATCGACCTCTTTGGCATGTGTGCTGTCGGAAACACGGGTTAATGTGCAACTCGACAGCGTAGAGGTAGAAAGTAGTAATAATATGATACGTAAGAAGATGTTATCGTCTTTTAGGAACATGGACTGATGCCTTAAACAGATCGTTATGGTGATGATTTCACGACGCACTGCGCTGGGTCAAATACGGTCTTCCAGTCCTGTTTCATATCAACCACGGTCCAGCCATGCGATTTCGCCTGCGTTAATCCATCAACAAGTTTTCCGCTTGCGGGTGGGTGACTATCATAGGCGTATTCACGTGCGGCATCGGTATGATGGACCAGCAGTCCGAAGGTTTTCGCGTCCGGATTGGCGGCCGTGTACTGCAGCATGGCGAGATCGCCATCGCTATTGCCAAATGCGCCCACGGGGCGCTGCCCCATAAACAGGTGGATCGCCACGGGCTTGTTCGCCGCGTCATCATTGAAGGCTCCCGACATCGTCTTGGTGATTGTTGTCCCATCTCCGGATAACGCGAACTCGCCGAGCGCGAACGATCCGATCACCTGTTCTGGCGGAATACCATACATTTTTTGCGAGAGCACGCGCATGAAATCTATCCCGCCGCCGGAAACAATCCAGGTTTTAAAGCCATTCTCTCGTAGATAATCCAGCAACTGACGCATAGGTTGATATCCCATCTGGTCATACTGGCAGCCAAAACGTGGGTCTTTATGCGTTGAAACCCAGTTGGTAACGCGCTGAGTAAAGTCCTCCGTTGTCATGCCACTGTGCGTGAGCGATAACAGGTGCATAAGCCCTTTTTCTCCTGAACCGACGACGCTTTTGAGGTCATCTTTCAATACGGCCTGCACCAGCGGATCGTTCGACCAATTGGGATTTTCTGGGGCAAGACGTTTAATCTCGTCCAGCGCGAACTGGATCTGAAACGTAATCGGCGCTTCCGGCCACAGTGTCCCGTCATTATCAAATACGACGTAGCGTTTATCAGTGGGAATAAACGTTGGACGATCGGGGTTGGTGGCATTTTGTACCCATTCTTCAATAGCGTGTTTGGCTGCCGTGTCATTCCATGCGGAGAGGGGCTCAGCCGCGGCGGTGCTGCAAAGGCCGCATAAAGCCAGTGTAATTAACGTACGCTTCATTGTGAGTTCCTGTTATCTGGGGTTTGTCCCGGTAACGAAATCGGCTGCCAGAATCGGCACCAGCGGTGAGATAAATAACGCGTGCTACGCAGCAATGTGCGGCGGAAAATAAACATAAGAACGAGTAAAGCGAGGCCGCCCGTCAGCAGCAGCACGGTCGACCAGGTGAAGGTGTCGCGGCTGCCTTTTAACACAGATTCTGCCCCAGCGGTGCGTGAAGCGGCAACGGTATATTTACTGCCGGGCAGTTCAGCGATTTGCCATTGCTGATGGGTTGTATCCCACCAACGTAATTTAATCGGCGGTAGTGTGATTTCTCCTGCATCAACCGGTAAATAGCGGAGTGTTTCCATGCGTTCAGCGCCTGTAATGTCACCGCGCCCCGACGTCAGCATACGGTTTTCAGGTGTCAACCGTTGGGTGTGCGTGCCGTTTATAGCATACAGCAGCTGTGGGATCTGAGCGGGCATGACATCGGTAGCGCTGGCGGTGACGACGCGTTCGATTACGTCACCGGCGCGCAGCGTTTTATCTTCACCATTGCGGTAAATATTGACCTTCTGGCTGAGCGAAAAGCTGGAAGCGGGCAGAAAACGGTCCGGTTGTTGGACACCTGTCGGCCAGCTAACCGCCGTTTCCAGTGCAGGCAGTTTGACCGTAACGGGTGCTTGCCCGGATGCGGTTAATGTCATTTCGAAAGCCGGTAAATCCAGCTTACCCTGATCCCATGCAGTGATTTGGCGTTCCATGCGCACGCCGCTCCAGCTTGTACCGCCATCGTGACGGGTCAGCAATTGGTTCGGTGACGTGCTGGTTAGAATATCGCCATTTTCTACTGGGAAATCGGGCCACTGCGGCGGCGGGTTAAACCAGGAATCTGTCCAGAACGTTACCGCTACCCGCACCGGCTGGCCAGGGACAACGTGTTCTGGGGCGATCAATTCGCGGGAGACCGTCATTGCCGCCTGGCAGGGAAGTACCGCCAGCAGTAATAACCAGATAAGCTTCATTGGTCTTCTCCTGGCTGGGTTCGGTAGAGGCTTTCTAACAGCCCAGAAGGTGAAACCGCCAGATTTTCATACCACTGATTCACCTGTGGATTCCCTCCGGCAATGGGCTGAATATCCTTTTGTTCTGCCCCCTGGTGGGGCTTCAGGTCGTGCTTAATTTCATCGGGTTTATAATCTTCTTCTTCTCCCTGAGCCGATTTATTTTCGCGCTCCTTTTGTCGCAGTTGCATAATGATTGCGGCGATTTTTGCGCGGTTACCCTGCGCCAGCTTCCAGTCCGGGCGCAGGCTTAACGCCCGATCGTAGCTGTTCAACGCCTGTTGCCACTGCTTTTGCTGGGCGTAGCTATTGCCTGTCCAGAGCAGTGCTTCCGGGGTTTGTTCCGCCTGTCGGAACGCGGCGGTAGCGGCGGGATAATTTCCCGCCCGATACCATGCGATACCTTGCCGGAGTGGATCGTTAAAATGCTGGGCCGCGCGGGCGTAATCCCCTTTGGAGAACGCACGCTGCCCCTGCACATCGGGGCTTATCCAGGCATCCAGCCAGGCGGCGTGGCCGGAAGGCTGCCAGAGCAGCAGCGGCGCGACCAACACCCAGCAAAAGAGCTGGCGTCGCCAGATTAACAGCAGGGCAAGTATTGGGAGCGTTAGCATCCAGCCATCGTTCCGCCAGTGTAAATCGCTGCGGGCATTGTTTTGCGCGGTGACACTTTGCTGGATGTGGCTCTGTACCACGGGCAGGTCTTCATCATCGGTGGTTACCAGCGTGACCGGAATTCCGTCGTCGCGCATCTGCTCGAAGCGCGAAACGTTCAACCGTGTATCCGTACCGCTGGCGGCATATTTCTCGGGCAGCACGCCCCCTTGCGCGGTTCCGGGCACCCAGATTTGTAGCGGCGTATTTTGTTCACCAAGCCATCTGGCGTCTTCCGCGCTTAAGGTATCGGTCACCAGGATAATGCTGCGCGGCGCGGCGGGCATATTGTGCATTGCCAGCGAGACCGCATGTTGTAATCCAGAACCTTCGCCAGACGGTAATAGTGCAGGCGTTTGCGCATGCAGGAACAGCGAGTAAAAGGCCGTATCGACGGTAAGTGGAGTGGTAAGCCAGGCCCCGGCGTTATAGACCACCAGGCCAAAGCGTGTTCCCGGCATGCGTTCCATCAGCGACATGATTTTGGTCTGCATCCGCTGATGTCGGCTGGGAGGCAGGTCGCTGGCAAGCATCGCGGTATCCTGCTGCAAAATCACCATCACGTTGCTTTCTGGCGTCAGGGCGGCGGGAAGCTGACGCTGCCAGCTTGGGCCTGCGAGCGCGATAACACCAAGCATCACCAGCCACGGCAGCGCCCGACTGAGTTTACGTTGTCGCCCGACGATCAGCGCGTTTGCCAGCGACTTATCCATAATGCGTGACCAGGCGCTACGCCCGGCAGAGGGTAACCACCACAGCGCGATGGCAGGAATCAACAGCAGCAAACACCAGGGGTATAAAAAGTGAAAATCACTCATGCCATTCTCTCCCTGAGCGCGCGATAAATATTAAAAGCCAGCAATAAAACCAGTGCGGCAGCGAGAGGCCAGGCAAACAACGGTATTCGCCATGACCAGCCAATACTCTTCACCTGCACCGGCGTGATGGCGTCAATTTCTTGCCAGACCGCATCCAGCGACGCACCGCTGTTCTGCGCCGTCCATGCGCGCCCGCCGGTGGTATGGGCGATATCCTGCAAAAGACCTAAATCCACCTTGTCATCGCCGCTGCTGTTGACGTCGCCAAAAGCGATGGTGTGGACCTGTACGTGATGGCTGGCCGCCAGCTGTGCGGCAAGGCGAGGTGTCAACTGCGAAGCTGTGTCGTTACCGTCGGTCAGAAGAATGGCCAATTTGCTGGCTTCATTATCGCCGCTGGAATCTAACAGTTTCACCGTCACGCCCAACGCGTCGCCAATCGCCGTCTGTTGCCCCGCCATGCCTGGCGCAAGCTGATTGATACGGGTTTCCAGCGCCTGTTTATCCTCACTGACGGGCGCAAATGGCCAGGCGCTGTTAGCAAAGATCACCAGACCGATACGATCTGATTTGCGGGCGGCCACGAATTTTTTAACCGATTCCTGCACCGCCTGTAGCCGGGTAATGCCCCCCGCAACATCGTTTTTTTCCATTGATCCTGAAACGTCCAGAATCAGCATGATGTTGCGCATTGGTTTTTCAATATGTTGTGGCGGAGTCAGCAATTCCGGGCGGGCAAGCGCGCAGACCAGCAGCGCCCAGACCAGCCAGAACAGCCCGGTCGATAACTTTCCGCTGTGGGCAGGCTGGCTATTGAGCTGGAGTTCATTGATCAGCCCGGGCAAAAAAGGGACCCGAACATACTCTTTAAGTGAGCGCTCTTTGGCCATCACAAAGTGGCCTACCAACGGTAGGATAAGTAGCAGCCAAGCCCATGGCCAGGCGAACGCCAGGCGTGAAAAGTATTCAGACATGGGGTAGTCCTTCAAGCCAGGTGCGAAGCTGCACACGCAGCCGCGCGGTATCGGCATCACTCAACTGGTTGTCTGGTTGACAGTATCGTTCGCAAAGACGTTGGCGCAGCGCATTATCCAGTGGGACGGACGGGAGCCATTGGGCAGGGGCCAGCGCACCGCTAACCTGTTCACGCGGCTGATGCACCAGCAAAATACGTTTCATCAGCAGCAGCCAGCTGTCCACCGTTTGCGGTTGAGTGAGGGCCGTCAGGGCCTGACGACGCCACAGATTGCGGCGCCATCTGGCGACGCGAATGATGAGAAAAACAAGTATCACGAGGAGCACGACGCCGCCCAGAGCGAACCATCCCGGCGGCAGGGGAAACCATGACGGTGAATCGGGGAGAACCGGTTCCGCCAGTTCGGGTACCGTAAATCCTTTCTCCAGCATCTAAACCCCTTTTTGTAGCTGTCTGAGCAGATCCCCGGCGACAACAATCTGCTTCACCTGGACGCCAAGCCGCGTGAGGCGCGACGCCTGCGCCGAAAGCCGCGCTGTAATACTCTGTTTGATGCCGTCCTGTAGTGCAGGCGAGAGTGAAAATGCCGCCTCTTGCCCTTCATAACGGGCCGCCAGTCGCCCGTGAGCAGGCAGGCGCAAATGCAGATCGTCGAGCATCACGAACGCGCTCACTTCTCCCCGACGGCGCAGTGCCGCCAGCAGTGCATCGCATTCACTATCCATATCGTGAAAGTCGCTGATTAACGCGACCCAGCAGCCGGTTGGAATCAACGGCAGGCTGTGGCGCAGGATGGCTGCCAGCGTGAGCGGATGGGGGGCTTCATGCGGATAGTTGTCCGCCACGGCGTGGTTGTACTGCACTAAATCGTCGAGAAATGCAGGGAGTGAAGCGTTTGGCGCACGGCATTTGCGCAGGGAAAAGTCCTGGTCACCAAAGACGATACCGCCTAAACGATCGCCGTCGTGCCAGCTACGCCAGGCCAGCAGCCCGGCGGTTTTAGCCGCAGCGACGGATTTTGTCTGCACGCGCGTCGAAAAAAACATATCCCGCCGCTGGTCGACCAACAAGAACACGGGACGTTCTTTCTCTTCGTTATACAGGCGAATCCACGGCGTACGCATGCGCGCGGTGGCCTGCCAGTCAATCAGCCGGACGTCGTCGCCGGGCTGATAGCGGCGTAGGCTGTCAAAGTTCAGCCCGCGACCTTGCTGTCGTGATGTGCGCTCTCCGCCAAGTGCGCCTGGTGGGATCTGCCCTGGCGGATTGGCAATGGCTCGCGCATCGCCAGCGAGCTTCAGCAGCGTATCGCGGTCAACGCGAACGGCACTGTTCATCACGCTACCACGGCATCAAGGAGCATCCGTACGGCATCATCCGGCGTGCAGTTGTCGGCGCTGGCCTGGTAGCTGAGCATCAGGCGGTGGCGCAACACGGCCGGGGCTATCTTTTTAATGTCTTCTGGCAGCACCGCATCCCGACCTTCCAGCCAGGCCTGCGCGCGACCGCAACGCTCAAGGGCCAGGGTGCCGCGGGGACTAATGCCAAAGGTCAGGTACCCGGCCAGCGTATCGCTCACCGACTGCGGATGGCGGCTTAAGTCCACCAGATTGACGATATAGTTTTCGACAGTAGAGGAAACATGAACGGCGGAAATAGCCTGCCAACATTCGGCAATTTCTTGTTGGCTAAGCATCAGCGCATCGGGTTGTTCAGGTGCGGCCGGTGTGACGTTCGTCAATTGTTGGTACTTTTGCTGCTGTTCTCTGCGCACCAGTTGCATCACTTTCTGTTCGTTTTCTTTAGACGGGTAATGCACCAGCACCTTCATCAAAAAACGGTCCAGTTGGGCTTCCGGCAGCGGCCAGGTTCCTTCCTGATCCACCGGGTTTTGCGTGGCAAGGACCATAAAAACACCGGGCAGAGGCCAACTGTTGCCCGCCACCGTTACGTGACGTTCTTCCATGGCTTCCAGCAGAGCGGACTGCACGCGCGCCGAGGCGCGGTTAATTTCATCGGCGAGAATGATATTGCCGAACACCGGGCCAGGGCGGAAGCGGAACTGATCCTCTTCGCGGGAAGCGTTTTGCTGATAGATTTCGCTGCCGGTGATGTCTGAAGGCAGAAGATCCGGCGTGAACTGAATACGGCGGTAATCCCCCTCAACGTGGCGCGCAAGCTCACGCACAGCGCGAGTTTTCGCCAGACCCGGTAGGCCTTCCAGCAGAACGTGTCCATCACAAAGCAGGGCGATGATCAGCATGCGCACCAGCTCTTCCTGACCGAGAACCTGCTCATTCATGCGTTGTTCAAGTTGTAATAATTTTTCTCGATTTATCATTGGCGTAGCCCTGCAAAATCACGTTTAAGTAAGGTTGTGATGCCCACCAGAATCGGCTCGGCATAGTTAAAAAAGGCTTTAATGCCCGGGCAAAGGTAGTTCAACCCCAGCTCGCCGTCCGGTGCGCGTACAATGCGGTTTTTCGGGCATTCGCCCCAGCACAGCTTCAGATAAGGGCAGGTTTTGCAGTAGTTGGGTAGCGTGTCGCGCTTGCCCATGCCGAAGGCTTTTTGCCGTTCGGAAAAAGCCAGGTGTGAAAGTTGGGCATGTTCAATATTGCCGATCTGGTACTCGGGATAGACGTAGTGATCGCAGGAAAAAATATCGCCGTTTTTCTCGATCGCCAGCCCTTTACCGCAGAACTCTGAATGGGTACAGATTTGAGCAGGCATTCCCATAGTCTGCGCGACCGCCGTTTCGAACAGATTGACCTGTACGCGGCCCAGATCGTTATTAACCCACTCTTCAAACACGGCGATCAGAAATGTGCCCCAGTCCTCCGGGTCAACTGACCAGTCGGTGACGATCGAATCAAGATCGCCAGGGCGCGCGCGGCGGCTACCGGTTAACGGGATGCTTTCGTCCTGCCAGAACTGTGGTGCGGTTTGCTTGAAATCAACCGGTTCGACGCACGGGTTAAACTGTACGTAGGTTGCGCCCAGTTCACGGGTGACGAAGCGGTATACTTCCAACGGAAAGCGGGCATTGGTGCGGTTTACCGTGACCAGGGCGTTAAATGGGACTCCGTGACGCTTGAGGGCCTCAACGCCTGCCATCACTTTGTCGAATGTCGGTTTGCCGCTACGGGTGACACGGTAGCGGTCATGCAGTTCTCGTGGGCCATCAATTGACAGCCCCACCAGAAATTGATGTTCTTTAAGAAATTCAGCCCATTTGTCGTTCAACAACACGCCATTAGTTTGTAAATCGTTCTCGACGCGCTGGCCGGGCTTCTGGTACTGCTTCTGAAATTTGACTACTTTCTGGAAGAATTCCAACCCCATCAATGTGGGTTCGCCACCTTGCCAGGAAAAGACCACCTGGTCGCCGTCCTGGCCATCAATGTATTGACGAATGAAATTCTCTAGCACCTCATCGCTCATGCCAGTATGTCTGTCCTGATGCAGCAGCTCTTCTTTGTGCAGGTAAAAACAGTAGGAACAGTCAAGGTTACAGGTCGAGCCGGTGGGCTTGGCCATCACATGAAAGCGGCGCTTGTATTCTGGCCCTTTGCCGTCATATTTTTCCGCCGACGGAAGCGCTTTAACCGGTAGTGTGGTGCTGTACTTCATATAGCAGACCCCTAACAAGAAAACGTCACTACTCTTCAAAAAACGGGCAGGCTGTCTGAACAGTCTGCCCGGAGGCTTAGGTTATTTATTGATATTAGAGCCTTGTTCCAGCATCGCCGAAGCGTCGGAAATGGTGAACGAACCCGGTTTCTGACGCGGTGGGAACTCTTTGAAGGTTTCCAGCATCTGTTTCGCGTATTTCTGCGCGCCGCCCATCAGGAACAGACGGTCGTAGAACCAGGAGTTGTAGCCCATACCGTCGCTGCCTTTCTCCAGCGGATCGACTTCAAGGTCAAAGATCAGTGGCGTACGCAGCTTGGTGAACGGGTATTTCCATAGATCAAGACCGGTATGTTCCTGAATCATAAAGTGAACTTTCCAACGCTCGTAGCGCATAGCCAGCAGATCGCCGTCATCGCTCCAGTAGAAGAATTCTTTACGTTGATTCGGGCCCTTGCCCTGGAGGTAGTCGAGCTGGTTGTAGCCATCCAGGTGCACCTTGTAGGTAATGGACGGCGTTTTGTAGCCTTTTAACAGCTCGTTTTTAATGTTCGGATCGCCCGCAGCCGCAACCAGGGTAGGGAACCAGTCGTTACTGCCGAAAATGCCGTCAACGATGGTGCCTGGCTTAACGTGGCCCGGCCAACGAATCATCGCAGGTACGCGGAAACCACCTTCCCAACCGGTGTTCTTCTCGCCGCGGAAAGGCGTTTCGCCTGCATCCGGCCAGGTTGCTGTCATCGGGCCGTTATCGGTGGTATAGACGAGGATCGTATTGTCTTCGATGCCGAGATCTTTAATCTTCTGCAGCACTTCACCAATCATCTTGTCATGTTCCACCATGCCGTCGGCGTAGGTTCCAAGGCCCGTAGCACCAATACTCCCGTCTTTCAGGTGCGTTTTGTTATGCATACGGGTGGTATTGAACCAGGTGAAGAATGGCTTACCGGCTTTAACCTGACGTTCCATGAAGTCGTTGTTGGCCGCGAGCGTTTCTTCGTCCACGGTTTTCATACGCTGGACGGTAAGCGGACCGGTATCTTCAATCTTGCCATCGGCGGTGCTCTTAATGACGCCACGTGGGCCAAACTCTTTGCGGAAGGCCGGATCTTTCGGGTAGTCCGGGTTCTCCGGTTCTTCTTCGGCGTTCAGGTGGTAAAGGTTACCCATGAACTCATCGAATCCGTGCGCGGTTGGCAGGAATTCATCGCGATCACCAAGGTGGTTTTTACCAAACTGGCCAGTAGCGTAGCCCAGTTGCTTCAGGATGTTCGCAATGGTCGGATCTTCTTTTTGCAGACCCTGCGGCGCACCCGGCATCCCCACCTTACTCATCCCGGTACGGAACGGCATTTGACCGGTAATGAATGAAGAACGGCCAGCGGTCGAGCTTTGCTCAGCGTAGTAGGAGGTGAACTTGGCACCTTCGGCAGCGATGCTGTCGATATTTGGGGTTTTATATCCCATGGTGCCCTGATTGTAGGTACTCAGGTTCCAGTATCCGATGTCATCGCCAAATATAACGACAATATTTGGTTTAGATGAGTCTTGCTTTGGCGCATTTTCCGGTGCGGTAGATGTCGCCGGTGCAGCATGAACAGTGGACACAGCGCCAGCTGCTAACGTTAGCACACTGGCAATCATCGTCCTTCTAAAAGGGACACTTTTATGCATGGTGGGGAACTCCGTTCATTAGGAAAGCCTTTTGAGTATAGACACGAAAAAAATCCTCCAAATTTTTTCTAATGGAGGTTAATTACTTTCACAAGATAACTATTCGAGAATTCCTGCAAAAATATGAATAATGCAGGGCATATCTTTCGCATCGTGATTAATTTAATGCAGCTTAATTAAGGCGGAGGGGTTATTCCATCTGGAAGTTATTTAATAATAAATTATGGAAGAAGTTATGATTATTGGATTTCAACATAATGCTGAATCGATGCAACACATACTGACAGTTAATTTTACGCACCAGGACGCTATGCAAGCCACGCGGATACATAGCTGCCAAATGCTCTATTCAGGTCAAAGAGGTGCTATTTCTTTACGAATGGATACGCTGACTGACCCCGTAGGGAAACGTTATTTACCTTTTTATCAGAGGGGATAATCGAACGCTTATATTTAGTGATGAGGAAAAGAACCTTTGAAAGGCAATATCATCTTTCACATGAAATGAAGATCTCTTTATCACTAACATTGCGTAAGTGAAAGGCTGGTCTATGCTAAAAAAAGCAATCAAATTTGCGTTGGCTTTTTGAATAATAACGATAATTCTCGTGTTTTCGGTGGCGAATATGAACAGGATTGTGATCGCTTTTTTAATGTGCTTTCTTTCCTCTTTGGTTGTTAACACATATGCGGCGGAACCTCGTCAGGAGCCCACCGAAAAGGAACGCGCGCGAACGGTTTATATTTTTCATCAACCGATTGTCATGCTCCAGGCGAAATTCGGCCTTACTACGCCAGAAGAGCGGGTGCTGCGCATCCGCAATACGCTACGAAATTTCACTGAAGCCGATGTTCGCGAACCGCTACAGGTTGTATCGGTCACGCGTTATAACCAGCCGGGAAGGCTTATCGTGATGAACGGTAAACCGGTGATGTTGCTGACACAAGGCGATCTCGACGAAGGAGACGATCTTACGCTCGACCAGGCGGCGCAGCGCGTACTGGCGCGCATGGAGGCGCAGCGGTCTGCATTGAGCGATCAGTATAACAGCGTCTGGCTGGCGCTGTCGGCGGTGAAAACGGTGGCTGGTCTGGTGGGACTGGTGCTGTTTTGGTTCGGTGCATACCGTTCCTGGCGTTGGGTCAGACGCGTTTATCGTCGTCGCATTTTTGAGAACAAAAGCTGGATCCCCCAGAGTTGGCGGCGTTTTATCGGCGCTATCGAGACACGCCTGTACGCACTGTTGATGATCCTGCTGGGTATCGTTGCACTTTACGTTTGGCTGAGTTGGGTCTTTAGCCTGTTTCCCTGGACGCGCGTCTGGGGAGAGTCCCTTGGTGACTGGTCTGTACGCGTAGTGCGTGATATTGCATTGTCGATTGTCTCAGCGTTACCTGGCTTGATGATCGTCCTGATCATTTTTCTCATCACGGCGTTCATCCTGAAGTTGCTTAAGGTGGTTCTCAACCAGGTGGAGGCAGGGCGTTTGCAGTTGCCTGGAATTCATCCAGAAACCGTGGGCGCAACCCGTAAGTTAATCTCTGTAGTGGTGTGGCTCTTTGCGCTATCTGCAGCCTATCCCTTTTTGCCCGGTGCCAATTCACTGGCGTTTAAAGGTATCAGCGTTTTCTTTGGCCTGATGCTCACGCTGGGGTCGGCCGGGGTGATGAACCACGCAATGAGCGGACTGGTTTTGATCTATTCGCGCGCGCTGCGCAAAGGCGACATGATTCGGGTAGCGGACAACGAGGGGTTGGTAAGCGAAATTGGCATGCTCGCGACCAAAATTATTACTCGTGAAAATTACGTGGTCACAGTGCCAAATGCGGTAGTGGTTAGTGGAAAAATTACTAACCTTAGCGCGCAAAGCACCAACGGCGGCGTCAACCTGACGGTCGGCGTTACCATTGGCTACGACACGCCCTGGCGCCAGGTCCACGCAATGCTGGAGTTGGCAGCCAAGCGGGCCAAAGGAATCGATCTTTCACAGCCGCCGTTGGTGCGTCAGCTGAGTCTGATGGACTGGTATATTTCCTATGAATTGCAGGTGCGCCTGCTGCCGGATGTATCACTGGCCGATGCCCGTAATGAACTGCACAGCAATATTCAGGACGTCTTCAACGAATTTAACGTGCAGATTATGTCTCCGAATTTTGTGCTACAGCCAGAAAACAGCGTGATGGTGGCCAAAGAGAATTGGTATACCGCACCAGCAACACCGCCAGAAGGCGGGAAATAATGCGTTGGCTTTTTCTGCTAATTCCTCTGCTGTGCTGGCGCGCTATGGCGACAGGGCTTATTGATCCTGAAGACGGCATGGTGGACATGAGCCGTTATTTACAAGAAAACCCGTACGGTTTTCTACCGATTCCGCTGGTTATTACCGAACCGGCCGTTGGTTATGGCGGCGGCCTGTTCGGTCTGTTTCTGCATGGCAAGGGACGACAGGTTGATGGGCAGTTTATTCCTCCGGCCATGAGCGCGTTTGGCGGTGGCGGAACGCAAAACGGTACCTGGTTTGTAGGTGGGGGGCATCGCCACACCTGGCAGGATGACCACATTCGCTATCTGGTTGCAGGAGGCTATGCCGATGTCAATCTGGATATATATTCCGGTGACGTATTTGGCTTTGGCAATAACCGGGCTGTGGAAACCGAAACTCGCGGTTATGGCGGTATGCAAAAGCTTCTCTTTCGCGCAGGGGATTCTCCCGTTTTTCTGGGAGCATCACAGTTCTGGGCAAAGATGGATATCTCTGCCCGCAATAATCCGCTCGTCAACCAGGTATGGCGGCAGCTATTGGGTGAAAGCAGCATCACCTCTGCATTGGGGTTGGTAGCGGAATACGACACAACTGATAACTTCTTTTGGCCCGGACGCGGGCTTTCTCTTAGCGGCGAGTATCAATTCTACGGTCACTATCTTGGGGGCGACTATCGCTACGACCTGCTGACGCTCGAAGGCAAGTTTTTCCTGCCACTGAACGCCGACTGGACGCTTTCACTTGCAGGGGACTATCAAACGCTGTCGCAGCAGGATAAACATCTGCCACCGATGGCGCGCCCTTATATCGAACTTCGTGGTATCTCTCGCTATCGCTATCAGGGGGATGACGTGAGTACCGTTCAGACGCAGTTAGCCTGGCAAATGTCGTCGCGTTGGATTGTTTTGGGTTTTGTCGGTGCTGGAAGTGCGGCAGACAGTACATCAGAGCTTTACCGTAGCGCAGAAGTGGCCTGGGGCAGCGGTATTCGATATTTGATTGCGCGCGAATACGGACTGCGTACCGGTGTAGATGTCGCTTTTAGCGATAACGAACAAGCAGTTTATTTTAATGTTGGCTCTGGCCTGTAGGGATGAGCGGAATGAATGAGGACAAATAATGAAATGGTTCCACGCGGTTGTTCCGTTGCTGTGGGTTTCCGGCGTGGCCAGCGCAGCTGAAACTGATGCCAGCACGTTTCCGATTTGGGGCGAGGAGGCCAGGGCGCGGGGATATGCCATTCCGCTACCGTTTGGCATCAACCTGAGCTATATGAACATGCGGCAAAATATTGATGTCAATAGCATCAGTTTTTCCGGACTGGCGCTTGGCAATCACCCGATTCCTGTCGATATGTTCAATATTGATGCCGGCCATACGCGTGAACAGAGCAAAACTGAAAACCTACGTCTGGACATGTGGGTCTTCCCGTTTTTGAACATTTACGGGCTGGTAGGGCACACACGCGGATCGTCGGTCTCGAATGTTTCAGTAGATGCAGACCCTTCGCGCTACACCGGTGTTGACCGCATTATCGCATCATCTGTGCATCAGCTTTATCAGAGCGGTGAGCTACAGGATATTGATTTTGTTCTCGATTTTAAAGGCACAACCTGGGGAACCGGTATTACTTTGGCAGGAGGATACGAAAACTGGTTTGCCCTGGTGGATACCAACTATACCCGTACTGATTTTGACATTCTGGATGGCAAAATTTCAGCCCTTACCGTGTCTCCCCGTGTTGGATATCGCTTTAAATTTCAGGGGCCGGTGGGCGAATCGCATCTGAGCGTCTGGGTGGGGAGTATGTACCAGAACGTGCAGCAGGAGTTCAGGGGTAGCCTCTCCGATCTGCATATGCCCGCTGAGCTTCAGCCACTGATCCAGGCCGTAAACCAGGATGGCAACGGGCGATTTGATGTTAAACAGAATCTGACCTCTCCGTGGAACATGCTGCTGGGGACTCAGTTTGAAATGACGCCACAATTTAACGTCCTGACGGAGTTTGGATTTAACGAACGCAATAGCTTCTTTATTGCCGGTGAATATCGCTTCTGATGAACGGTTATCGCGTCATGTTGACATCGCTATTGGCTCTGACGACCTGGTCTGCGGAGGCGTTAACATTGGATCAACCCTCAATTGACGCTTTCCTCGGGAAGCTGGGTGCGGATAACCAGTACGATCCGGCAAAAGGGGTGAACTGGAGCGTGTTGCCGGGGCCATTTTACACTCCAGAGCTGAAGCTGGGTCTTGGCATGGCGGTGGCGGGGATCTACCGGGTGGATGCGGCAGATAAAACAACTCAGAACTCCTCTGTTTCCTTGACGGGTTATGTCAGTGCCAGCGGGGCGTTGGGAATGGGGATCAGCAGTTATACCTTTTTTACCGACGACCGTTGGCGATTGTTTGTGGACGGCTCAGTGAACAAAGTGCCAACGGGTTTTTGGGGCATTGGCTACGACGCAGCCCAGGGTAATGAACAGGATTACACCAACAACTCCGTGAGTTTGCATCCTGTATTGATGCGAGAAATCGCTGAACGCGTTTATCTCGGCGCGGGTTGGGATTTTTCTTCTATGCAGGCGGACGTTGACGATCCGCATCAGGGGGACGTGTTCAGCCTAAATAATGCGCAGACATCGCCGTTATCGTCTGGACCCAGTGTAAGTCTGAGTTACGACACACGTGACGTTGTCACGCGCCCGCAGCATGGACACTATTTTAAGCTGGAGTACACCTGGTTTGATCCGTCTTTTGGTTCAGATACTCATTTTACGGCAGCACAGGTTCAATACGATCGTTACCTTTTACTTGATGACAGGACTGTGCTGGCGTTCGATTTATGGGGACGTTTCACTCGTGGAGACGTGCCGTGGGATCGTTTATCAATGGCCGGAGATGACCGCCGTCTGCGGGGGTATTACCAGGGGCGTTATCGGGATAAGGATGTGGTAAGTGGGCAGGTGGAATATCGAAAAAAACTCAACTGGCGACATGGTTACGTGTTGTGGTTGGGCGCAGGAGCTTTAGGCAGAAACATTGACGATATGGGACATCATCCGATCTTACCTAATGCGGGTGTCGGTTATCGCTTTGAAGTGAAGCCCGCCATGAATATCCGCCTGGATTTAGGTTTTGGGAGAGAGTGTGCAGGATTCTATTTTCAAATTGCGGAGGCATTCTGAATGGCTAAAGGATTTCTGTTTTTACTGCTGATAGCCGGATTTGCCTGCGCGGAAGTTCCTGGCCTCACTCTTAAACAAGCGCATAAGGCATATCCCGTTGTCGGCCATTTAGCACCGCCGGAGTCACTACGCCCATGCTGCGCGTTTGGCTATGATCTTCATGTCAGGGCGATAGGTGTGCCGATCCCTGTCTACCAGATTGGCAATGTATTAACGTTAGATTCACTGGGGCGTCATCACTATAACGATAGTGCGTTGGGGGCCGTGAAAAATATCGTTGGACTGAGTGAGGAAAAAAACGGACTGCTTTATACCCACCGTGGGGGTTTTATCGACATAGCGCACGTTCGCGATACGGCGGATAACACCTTTTACCTCTTTTCTCGTATTTATCCAAAACTTGGTCAACAGTGGCGTTTTTTTTACAGCGAAGAATTGGGCGTCAGACGGATACAGCTACACGGTTTCACACCTCCTGCAGCAATGGCGCAGCGTTACACATTGGCCGCCTGGTTGGCGGGGAATCTGGCCTTTGAACTGGCTCAATGGCACGAAATTGCACAGTGGTATGGATTCGAGTCTGTTCCCGGTTTTTCTGAGCAGATTTCTGCATTTTCCCCGGAAGATCTCTATTCAAATCTACTGGGTGCTCGTATCGCCATCAACGTGATTTTACAGGGCAGGGTGGAATCCATTGCGGCCTACAACGCGGCGGTGGATCGCGAACTGCAGCGGGTTTTACTGCAACTTGGCGTCGCAACCCGGACTGAAACTGAGCGTAAGTTTCGCGAATTGGACGGTGACTGGTGGAACAGTAAACGTAGGGTTCCAGATAAATTTCTGGTGTTAAAGCGTAACTATAATCTTGAGCATAACCGGTTACCAACCCCAGTTTCGTACGAGAACGCCACGCCACTGCAACTGACTTTTCCTGCCGTGATCGAAGGATATCGGCTTGCGCGCCTGGGCGAGTTACAAATTTACCCGGGCACTTCCATGCAATCGCTTCCGCGACCGAAAACTTATTACGCACCAGATAGTTTTCAGTCCCTGGCTGACACAGCGAGTGAAGCAGACAAAATTCAGCTCGAACGTATGCACAAGTCGCGCTTTTAATCCGGTGCTTTTGCCTGACAATTTAAATGCTGCGAGCTACGCTTTTACAGACGCTAACTACTTCAATAATGAAGAAATTCTGCAGGTGGCATATGAAAAAATTGACCTTGATTTATCTTAGTCTTTTTTGTTCGCCGTTAGCACAAGCTAGCGCACTCTATTTTTATGAAATAGGCACCGAAGATACGGCTTTGGCAGGGGCGGGGCAGGCAGCGCGTGCGCAGGATGCCTCCACCATCGTGACTAACCCCGCAGGAATGACGCGACTTCCGGATCATATGTTCACCGGTGGATTACAGGCAATGGATGGTGATGTGTCCTACACCCTTGAAGACGAGACGGGGCGTAAAAGCCCCGGTGACATCATGCGCTTCTTTCCAAATGCCAGCGCATTCTATGCCCAGAAGGTGAATGACGATCTTTATGCTGGTATTGGGCTATACGGGAATTACGGTCTGGGGATCGATTTTGGCAATTGGTCCGGCGACCGGCTGATTAAGAAAAGCACCATGGTTGCGATGACGCTCAGTCCATCGCTGGCTTATAAGCTTAGTGACAGGGTTTCCGTTGGGGGCTCTGTTAACGTCAATTACGGTTTTCTGTCACTCACTCGAAATGTTGATGGCAACGATGAAAAAGAAAAGGATCATGACTGGGCGATGAGCTATCGTCTGGGATTATTGATGGAACTGACCGATCAAACCCGGGCCGGTATCTCCTGGACCAGCAAAACTGAGTACGATTTTGATATTGACGGCAAAGCGCGTTTCCCGAACTTACCGAACGTGGAATACGATTTGCCTATTTCTGCGCAGGTACATGCTCCACAGCAGATTATGTTAAGTCTGGTTCATGACATTAATAAACAGTGGTCAGTGATGGGCGATCTTGGCTGGCAGGACTGGAGTCAGTTCGGCGCGCCGCAAATAACGGTGGTCGGGCAAGAAGTTGATAAGTCCAGTCGTCTTAAGGATTCGTGGCATACAGCTTTAGGTGTGCAATTTCGACCTACGGAACAATGGCGTTTGAATGCGGGCGTAGCTTTTGATAGTACAGTCTATAATTCGCAAAGCGATGTGGCGCTGACGTTGCCGACCGGTGATGAATGGCGATTTGCTACCGGAGCGCAATATCAAATTACACCACAAAGCAATATCGGTGCTGCTGTGTCGTATCTGCATATGCAGTCGTCCCACGTACAGTCACCATCAATTTATCAGGGGAGTTACGATAATCCGTATCTGTGGTTTGCCAGTGTGAACTACAGTTATCAGTTTTAATGTTCAGTGAAGTGAGAGTCGCGGTGGAATTGTAGAAGACATAAAACAGCTATTTGCATAACCAGCTGTAGTCGAGAGCCATCATCCAGAACTGTTAGCGCTGTTGAGGCAACTGTGCTTGAAAGGGTTTTGAGGCGTCATTATTGAGCAGCACAAGGATGACCATAAAACATCAGATTCAGCCTTTATCTACGTTAGTGCGCATAATGTATATTATGTTAAATTCAATTTGATACGTACTCAGTTAAGTCCCCATGTGGCCCACGTTTGGCCATTGACCTCCTCTGCTCATTACAATCATGAAAGCCTGAGAAACAGAGTCCGTTCCTGCAGTTGAGATGCTTTGAATCCGTGGTGAAGATAAAAACGTTTAGCTTCGTCTGTGATCGCATGCACCATAACGGCACGCACGCCAATATTTTCTGCCACTTTGTAACACCGCAGTACCGCATCGTGAAGCAGATCGGCCCCTAACCCTTTTCCACGAACAGAAAGATCTACGGCCAATCTGGCAAGGATAATTACGGGGATTGGATCTGGCATGTTACGCCGAAGATTGCCTGTTGCTTCTGTGTGGTTGACGCTACCAGTGGCCAGTGAATAAAAGCCAGCGACTTGTCGCGTGTCTGTTTTGCAGACAACAAACGTCCTGGCTGCGCCGAGAGCCTGATTTTTTAGTCCTTTTTGCTTTAACCAATCATCGAGAACAATTTCTCCGCTGACAAATTCCGCCAATTGATGAATGTGAGTTAGTGGCTCAGGTGCGGTTACAAATCCCACTGTGGTTTCCTTGCCAGTAGCTTCCTGATAGCGGGATCTTCGGCAACCGGAGCATCAAGCATCTCGATAAACTCAGCGTATTGTTCATCATTAAAATTAAACACTCGGCGATCGAGAATGACGTTCTCTGCCGCCTGGCAGGCCATTTCCAGAATAAAGTCTGTACGCGATTTATGTAGAATCTCTGCGGCCGTATCAATAAGCGCGCGTTGGGATTCTTTAGCTCTAAGGTTGAGCTGGACATCTGATTTCATTATTAAGCCTCTTGTATAGCAATTGCTTTACAAGCATACCATATGGCTTATGTATAGCAACAGCTATACAGTCTCGTACAACTCAATACTCTGATAAGCAACAATAAAAAACCCGCCAGTGCTGGCGGGTTATGGCATGGTTTGGCTCTAAAGTTAAGGCGTTACCATGTTAAACCAGAAATCAAAGCTATCTAAATACCCGAGGAACTCATCAAGCTTGGCGTGATTGCCGGAAATTTGCACATCGCCCTTCTCTTCTGCCTGTTTCAGCGACTCTTCCTTGAGAATAATTTTGTTCAACGTTGCACGGTTAAGCGTAATGGAGGCATCAGCGTTGCTGGCCTGTGCATCAGCGCTATGGTTAAGAACACCGTTTTCCAGTTCCAGTTTGTATTTACCGCCGTCAGCACCTAAATCGACGTTGAAGACTGCCTGCGCATTTGCCGCTTTTTCTCCGTTAATATGTACCGCGAGATAATCAAAGAACATCTCAGGTGACATGGCTTTAACGGTATCCGGGCTGGCGGTATTTGGTGTCGCGCCTTTCACCACACCGTTGCGTAATTCTTGTGCACCAGTCAGATAAAAATTACGCCATGGACCGGACTCAGCCTGGTAACCCATTTGCTCAAGGGCATCTGCTTCCAGATTACGGGCTTCTTTATTGCTCGGATCAGCAAAGACGATATTGTTAGTGACTTGCGCCACCCAACGGTAATTGCCCTGGGCGTAATCAGTTTTCGCTTTTTGCATGATTGCATCGGCGCCGCCCATATAATCGACATATTTCTTCGCGGCATCAACGGGCGGTAATTCATTCAGTGTTGCCGGATTACCGTTGAACCAGCCGAGGTAAAAGACATACGTTGCTTTTACATCATGGCTGACAGAACCATAGTATCCACGGCTGGCCCATGATTTTTCCAGGCCTGACGGCAGTTTGAAGTTAGCGGCGATTTCGTCACGGGTCAACCCCTGGTTAGCCATGCGCAGCGTCTGATCGTTGATGTAACGGTACATATCACGCTGACTTTTCATTAACTTCACCACATTTTCATTACCCCAGGTCGGCCAGTGATGCTGAGCAATAATAATGTTTGCCTTTCCACCCCAGCGGCCAATAACGTCATTGATATATTTTGACCATGCCAGCGGATCGCGGATCTTCGCGCCACGTAATGAATAGGTGTTATGCAGCGTATGGGTGACATCCTCTGCAGCTTCGATCATTCCCTTCTCTTCTACATACCACAGCATTTCAGAAGGTGCTTCCGATCCCGGCGCCATCATGAAATCATAGGTTAGATCGTCGATAACTTCTTTCTGCCCGGTGTGGGTAATATAGTTAGTGGGTTCAATCAGCGTCACCGTACCCGCGGAGGTTGTCGTTCCCAGACCCGCACCGACCTGACCTTTTGCATCCGGTTTCAACAGATTGCCATACATGTAACTGGCTCGGCGACTCATGGCGTTACCTGCCATAATATTTTCAGATACAGCTTCCTTCATAAAACCAGCCGGTGCATATACCTTCACTTTACCGGATTTTACATCAGCTTCATCAATCACGCCGCGAACGCCACCGTAGTGGTCAACATGGCTGTGCGTATAAATGACGGCAACAACGGGTCTTTTACCGCGATTCTTATAATAAAGGTCCATTCCTACTTTCGCGGTTTCTGCCGATACCAGCGGATCAATGACCGTAATACCCTCTTTCCCTTCCATAATTGTCATATTCGAGAGATCAAGATTACGGATTTGATACACGCCATCAGTGACCTGGAACAAACCGCCAATATTGATCAACTGCGACTGACGCCACAGGCTTGGATTAACCGTGTCGGGGGCTTTTTCGCCCTCTTTGATAAAGGCATATTGCTGAGGGTCCCAAACAACATTTCCCTGCTTACCTTTAATCAATTGACTGGGAAGTGGAGCAATAAAACCTTTATGTGCGTTCATAAAATCGGTTTTATCAGTGAATGGCAATTGACCATATAAGGCGTCATTCGCACTTTTGGTCTGAGCAGTCGCATCTTTTGCCCCTTCCTGTGCCAATACAGGTAGTGATATTAATGATATTGAACACACACCAGCTAAAGCCAGATAACTCACTAGTTTATTAAGTTTCATAAATCCTCGCTAATAATATATTATCAAGAAGAAAGAAACCCTGCTGCTCTGATTGCTGAGAAGCTTCCTTAATACTGTATTTATCAGGTTTCTATGATCTAATGCTCGTAGGCTAACATGGTCTTCTGAAACAATGTAATGCAATGACATTTATTTTTAAATTTCCTTTTGTTTTTATTTAAACAAAATAGCTGTAGACACCTGACTGTATAAAAAGATAATGGCTGGCATCCATTGTCTTTAGAACACTATATATGCGCACTCTCTATCTACTTCTCATCACTGGGATACTTTCTGGCTGTAATACTTCTCCCCCAGAGAAAGTTGTTAAGATCAATAAAATGGTGATCCCTGTTGTTCAGGCACAACCCGAGTCAAAATCAAGTAGTGACTCGGCATCCCTGTCCTTATATCAGGATAATAAACAGCAAATTGAAAACGTCGTGAGTTCGTTAAAAAATGAATATCTTCATGAGGTTAAGCCAAGAGAGATGTTTGACGTTCATAGCCAGGCGTACCAGGTTTATGCTTCTTTAACCAAGCTCGAACAAATGCAGCAAATGAACAATTTTTATTATAAGGAGCATAATCAAACAGGACTGTTAAGCATTAATCAGTCCGTGAACTCTCTTATTGAATAACAAAAAATCCTCCTCAGAGAATGATGAGGAGGATTTTTTACGATTGATATCATGCTACTACAATAGAATATTAAAGTTAGATAATCGATTTGTAACTTGTTTGTGGGTTTATTTAAAATCGCTCAGGTAATTTATTGATGGAAGTAAGATACCCTCCGCGTTCAAAATCAATATACCCTCCTTTTTTTAACGCAGATACAACATTTAAAACACTGCTGCGCGATAAGTGGGTCCGATCCTGAATATAATCCAAAATAGAGACTCGCGTGCGCGTCTCTTCCGGCAACAAAATCATCTCTTCGAGGTGGTTACGTATCACTGAATAAGTACGCTGCTGTACGACTAAATCATCACGATAAAAGAGATAGCCCGTATGATATGAAAGCACTGCCGCCGCATCTTCCCACAAGCCTTGTTGATGAAAGAGTTCTCGTGCTTTATCGGCATCGACGCGTAATAAGGTTGACTCAGCTTCAGCGCGCAATAAATGGCCGTGTACCGGTTGGATCATTTCGGCAATACCGAACAGATGGGGTTCATAGACGGTCACGATTAACAGACCATCAGAAGAGCGTAAAATGGACAGCTCCCCTTGCAAAAAAAGGTAGAGTTGAGGCTTATTCTTGTATTTCCACATGATACGCCGCCGCGGCACAACCTTCATCTTTTCTGCAATCGGTTCAAGTGCTTGCATTAGACGTTGTATGCTTTGTTCTGGGCGTACCGGAGGTGAAATTTGCATAATCAAACCTGTATTATTTAGATTGAAAACAATATGCTTTTACCTATATTCCATGAAGGTAGTACAGATTCATATTAAAACCATAAATTGCTCAATAATAAAAGTACAAATTTATTTTTATTTAAACGAGCGTGAGTGATAAGACCACCAGCAGATGGTCACCAGACACCACCGGATAGATAATCCGCTATGGTGACTATTAACAATGCGTGAGATATTTAATCGGGAATAACGGCGCTAGAATTGATAGCTGTAGTTGACACTGGCAAACCATAGCCACGGGTTCTTATACTGGCCTGCAAAGATATCAGATTTGACGTTGGACGACTGCATGTGCAAATACTCAACGGCAACGCCAATATTGCTGGCTGGCGTAATCTGGTACTGTGCACCGGTGGCAAGTCGCCATTCATCGCCGGTTGGCATCGAAAGCGCTACATCACTTTGCGATTTGTACGGTGAACTGTCATATGCAATACCGGCATTAATGCGCCACTGCTCATCGGGATGATATTGCACGCCCAGCGCTGTATGCCATGTATCTTTCAGACGATTATCACGATCGCTTTGCTGACCATTCATTGTAATCTGCGGGCTGCCAAACTGGCTCCAGTCCTGCCAGCCTAGATCGCCCATTACTGACCACTGCCTGTTGATATCGTGAACCAGACTAAGCATCACCTGCTGCGGAGCACGGACTTGTGTGGAGATCGGCAGATCATATCCAATATTAGGTATATTGGGAAAACGCGCTGTCCCGTCAATATTGAAATGATAATCGGTCTTGCTGGTCCAGGTTACACCCGCCCGTGTATTGTCAGTTAAGTCCATTAATAACCCAAGGTGGTAATTCATCGCCCAGTCATGATCGCTTTGTTTCTCATCGTGGCCATCGACATCTCTGCTTAGCGACAGAAAACCATAGTTTAGCCCTGCAGCTGCGCCAACCGACACCTTATCACTTAGTTTCCATGCAACAGCGGGACTCAGCGTCATCGCAACCATGGTACTTTGTTTAATTAACCGATCCCCTGCCCAGTTGCCGAAGTCGATACCTAACCCATAGTTGCCGTACAAACCCAAACCGGCAGAAACGGTATCACTCAGCCGTTGCGTATAAAACATGCTGGCATTGGGGAAAAGCGTCATTACATTACCGGGGCTTTGTCTGCCATCTGTCGTATTATTCAGCGTATAGGGAATATCTCCGCCCATCGCCTGTAATCCTCCGGTGACCATATGGTCAGGTAAACGAGTCATCCCCGCAGGGTTCGTTAACAGCGTAGAGGCATCCTGAGCACGAGCGGCCTGCCCTGCACCAGCCAGTGCGGTATCCTCCGTTCCGATTTCATAGAAATAGAGCGCACTGGCGTGACCGACCGATGAAAAGATCATCCCGGAGAGAAAAATTATATTTTTTTTCATTGTATTACCTGTTTGGATGGGGCGTTCTTTACTAAACGTAGGGTCAGCTATCACACGGTATTGATTTATGCTAATAGCATAATCAGGCATCAGGAATGATGTCGTGTTAAATTTCATCCAATATTAAATTTTATAATTCAACACAATGACATCTTAAAAGTCGACTTAATGAGAACTCTTCTTAATAAGTGATTTGACATAAATTCTAATGTAAAGAAATGAAAATTTAATCTTTTCATAAAAAAGTATGAGTGAAGTCGTCAACGGAAAAACCATAGTTATGATCATCACATAACTGTAATATGCGTTTTAAAAAGTAAAACCTTTACAGCCTTGAGGAGACCTTGTCTTCTCAAAACTTCGCGCCTCAAATATGTCTGTGATTTCAATGGGGCACGATGATTATTAACCTCTAAAACCTAATATATAAGTGAGGTGAATATCTTATTGTGCTAACTAATCTTCAGGAGAATAACGTTAATCTGGTCATGGATACATCATTTTTAAAATATGGACTTTTAATCATGCAATAACAATCAGGTATCTGATACGACTCATTCTTCTGTCATTTTTTGTAAGCGGAAGAAAAGAGTGATGATAGCTAATACAGGTAAAGATAGGGGTAATGACTTATGGCCTCACAATATGACTTTACTGTCACCCTGCACGATCTTGCTTTTATTCTTAAGCAGATCAAAATATCCGAAGCGGCAACTAACCCAGATGGTAGCGTTAATGCTGAATTGCTTAGAGAATTAGTTTCCAGCCCGCTATTACCTTATGGACTTCGCACGGTAGATGGTTCATGGAATAATCTTCTACCGGGTCAGGAGTTATATGGCTCTGCCGACCAGACAATGCCGAGATTAACCGCGTTAAACTGGCAAGATGCGGACCAAATGACCAGTTATATCCAAATTGGTGGCACCGTTATTGATGCCGACCCACGTATTATTAGTAACTTAATTTCCGATCAAACGGCATCTAACCCAGCCGCGCTGGAGGTATTTAACGCGTTAAAAGATGCTCCCGGCGGGGGGACTATTACAGGAGACGGAGAAACGTTATCCATTCCTAACCAGTCTCCCGATATCGGTCTCTCCCCTGCTTTTAACGGTTGGATGACCTTCTTTGGCCAGTTTTTTGACCACGGTCTGGATTTGATTCCCAAAGGAGGCAACGGTATCGTTTTCATTCCGCTACAGCCGGATGACCCTTTATATGTGGAAGGGTCGTCAACAAACTTTATGCTATTAACCCGGGCAACGGTGGATGAAAATCGAGAGACAGTAAACCTGACGACCCCCTTCATCGACCAAAACCAAACCTACACCTCCCATCCTTCACATCAGATTTTCATCCGCGAATACGTCATTATTGATGGGAAACCTGAGCCTACCGGGAATTTATTAGGCGGTGCGAACGGTGGACTGGCGACCTGGGCCGACGTTAAAAACCAGGCTGAAACCCTGCTTGGCATTAAACTCACCGATCAGGATGTGTTTAATGTTCCCCTGCTGGCTACGGATCGCTATGGTAATTTGATTTTAAGTGAAAATGGAAAGGTACAGATTGTTACCACCGGGGGACTGGTTGAAGCCAACGGCGGTCTGTTGCCTGAGGGAACATTCCGCACCGGCCATGCGTTTCTTGATGATATTGCGCATACTGCCGCGCCAAAAGCGGGTCTGCTGGCAGATGATGACACTGCGATTGGGGGCGAAGGAGCGCAACCGGCAGGAACCTATGATAACGAACTGCTCGATCGTCACTTTATTACCGGTGACGGGCGTGGGAACGAAAATATAGGTTTAACCGCGGTGCACGCCGTTTTTCACAGCGAGCATAACCGTCTGGTTGAGCAATATAAAACAACACTGCTGGAAACCGGTGATATCGACCTCATTAATCAGTGGTTGATGCCCAATCATCAAATCACGGAATTACCTGCCGATACCAGTACGCTGGTATGGAACGGTGAGTACCTATTCCAGGCAGGTCGTTTCTCCACGGAAATGCAATATCAGCACCTCGTCTTCGAGGAGTTTGCCCGTACCGTACAACCCGCCGTCGATCCGTTTGTTTTCTCCAACACGGCGGATATAAACCCGATGATCTTTGCCGAGTTTGCGCATGTGGTTTACCGTTTCGGGCATTCAATGCTGACAGAAACCGTGGCGCGCACCGACATTGATATGCAAAGCGGTGATATTGACCTGATTTCAGCATTCCTGAATCCGGTAGCATTTAATCAAATCAACGGGGCCACCGTCACGGACGATCAGGCTATTGGCGCAATTGTGCGTGGTATGACGCGTCAGGTGGGTAACGAAATTGATGAATTTATTACCGATGCTCTGCGTAATAATCTCATCGGCCTGCCCCTCGATTTAGGCGCGCTTAATATAGCCCGTGGCCGTGACACCGCAATGCCGACGCTGAACCAGGCCCGCGAGCAGTTTTTTGCATTAAGCGGTGATAGTCAACTGAAGCCTTATACCAGTTGGGCTGACTTCACTACCTACCTGAAAAATCCCGCTTCAATCATTAACTTTATGGCCGCCTATGGTCAGCATGAGCTGATCCTCAATGCCACCAGCCTTGAAGGTAAGCGTGCAGCGGTAAACTTCCTGTTGTTTGGTGATGCTAACAATGCCCCGCCTGCGGATGCGATGGATTTCTTTAACAGTACCGGAGCGTGGGCAACCAAAGAGACCGGCCTGAATATGGTCGATTTCTGGATTGGCGGGCTGGCAGAGCGCAAAAATGAATTTGGCGGCATGCTCGGCTCAACCTTCAACTTCGTCTTTGAAACACAAATGGAAATGCTTCAGGACGGCGATCGTTTCTACTATCTGAGCCGCGTTCAGGGATTGAACTTACTCAATGAACTGGAGGCCAACTCGTTTTCCGCACTAGTAATGCGTAACAGCGATCTTGGTGATGAGGGATCCTCCCACCTGCCCGCAAATCTGTTCCAGACACCGGACCATATTTTTGAAGTGAACCGCGTGCTGCAAACGGAAATCGACCCGAAATGGGGCAATCCGCTGAAGGATCTGCTCTCGCCGTTGTTGGTGCGTCGCGACCCAGGTGTGGATGTTGACGGCGATAGTTTTGCCGATGGCGGGTATCTGAAATATACCGGCGATGGGCATGTGGTGCTTGGAGGGACGGCAGGCAATGATACGTTAATCGGCGGTAAAGGGATCGACAGTCTGTGGGGTGATGGCGGAGATGACCGACTGGACGGCGGCGACGAAGCAGACGTGGTCCATGGCGGTGACGGTGATGACATTATTACCGATACCGGTACGCCTGTGGGTGATGCGGACTTCCTGCACGGTGATGCCGGACATGACGTTATCTTCTCCGGTAACGGAAACGATCTGGTCTTTGGTGGCAGTGGTAGCGACTTCGTGGTGGTCGGCGAAGATGCACAGGAGGTCTTCTCGGGTCAAGATAACGACTTTGCGCTTGGCGGCTCAGGTGGTGATTTCCTGATGGGCAACGAAGGCGATGACTGGCTGGAAGGCGGTGACGGGTTTGACACGCTGGCGGGTGACAACTCCGAGTTGTTCTTCAACAGTACCATTATCGGTCACGATGTCCTCAACGGTCAGGGTAACGACACCGACTACGATGGCGAAGCCGGTGACGACATCATGGTTCAGGGCGCGGGGATCCAGCGCAATAATGGCATGGCCGGTTTCGACTGGGCTATCCATAAAGGCGACCCAAATGGCGCTAACTCTGACCTTGGGATCCCTATTTTCGTCAACCAGCAGGAGTTTATTCTACGCGACCGTTTTGATCTTGTTGAAGGGCTGTCGGGCTGGAAATACGACGATATCCTGACCGGGACAGAACAGCCGATAGGTACTGCGCCTGTTCAGGGCGTTCCCCTCTCTAACAACCTGACCCAGGAAGGTGCGGATCGGATCACCGGTTTACAGGCTATTCTCGGCGTAGAGCGTTCTACAAATCCGGACGCGGTGCTCCTGAATCCTGATGATGGTAGCGATATTTTACTCGGCGGTGGCGGTAGCGACCGCATTATGGGTAAAGCCGGTAACGATATCATTGATGGTGATGCATGGCTCAACGTGCGTATTGCCGTTACGGGTATGGCAGGGCTCACCAGCGCCGAAGGTATGGCTGAACTGAAATCGTACATGCTGGCCGGCACGCTGAAACCGAATCAGCTGTCGATTGTGCGAGAAATCCTGCATGAAGGTAACGGCACGGAAACTGACGTCGCGGTGTACCGTGATGTCAGCAGCAACTATGTCTTTACCCGTATGGCGGACGGTAGCCTGCGCGTCGATCACGCCACGCCGGATGCCGCGCTGAACCTGAATGATGGCATCGATCGTCTGTTGAACATCGAAAAACTGGAGTTTGGCGATGGGAAGCAGCTGTGGGTGACGGGGCAACAAGCGACGGGCGATCTGACCATCAGTAACCCTAACCCTTCGGTGGGCGACCTGCTGCGCGTCAACGTGGCGAACTTGCTGGATGGTAACGGGCTTGCGGCGGATGTGGCCATCACCATGACCTGGCAGGCATTCGTCAACGGCCAATGGCGAGATCAGGCAACCGGCGTTGAGTTCAGAGTGCCTGGTGCTATTCAGGGCGCACCGCTGCGTGTGGTAGCCAGCTTTAACGACCGCATGGGTGACGCTGAAACCCTGGTGTCGGCACAAACTCAGGCGATCCTACCGCGAAATCAGGCCACGACTGGTGTGCCGGTAATTAACGACCTCACCCCAACTGAAAGCCTGACGCTGACCGCGGTGGTTTCAGGCATTGCTGACGCCGATGGTCTGAGCGGCGGTAATTTCACTTATCAATGGAGAATGAGTTCGCCAACCGGATTCGTCAACATTAACGGTGCGACTTCCGCCACCTATACGCCGGGCCAGGCTATGGTTGGCAGAACGTTGCAGGTGGTCGTTACCGTCGTCGACGATGAAGGCAACCCCCCTGTTGTCCTGACGTCGACCACCACCCAGCCCGTGGGCGATCTGATTGTGGGTACCAACGGGGCTAACACCCTCGTCGGTACTGCCTGGAGCGATATCCTACGCGGTGAAGGCGGTAATGACACCTTACTCGGCGGTGCAGGTGACGATCTGCTCATTGGCGGTGCGGGAAACGACAACCTCTCTGGTCAGGCGGGGCAAGATATTCTGCAAGGTGATGCCGGTAATGACACGCTTGATGGCGGGCTTGGTGCCGACAGTATGACCGGCGGCACGGGCGATGATACCTACATTGTTGATGATTTCGGTGATGTAGTTATCGAAGGTGTGAATGGTGGCACGGACGTTGTCCGAACCAACCTCAGCAGCTACGACCTCACCGATAACGTGGAAGAACTGGTATTTACCGGCAGTGGTAGTTTTATCGGTACCGGTAATGCCATTGCGAACACCATTACGGGAGGGACCGGTAACGACTATCTGTTCGGCATGGGCGGTAACGACCAGTTGTTTGGTGGTATCGGGAATGACTTCCTCGATGGCGGAGATGGCGCTGATAATCTGCAAGGTGGAGTTGGCAACGACGTCATGATTGGCGGTGCGGGCGCGGATACCCTTTCCGGCGGTAGCGGGGACGATATTCTTAATGGTCAGGAAGGTAACGACATTCTGGACGGTGGTGCCGGGAGCGATATCTTTGCCTTTGGCGCCAACTTTGGGCAGGACCGAATTACCGGTTTTGACAGTAACCCCAACGGCGGGCAGGACTTCCTTGATCTCGTCTTGTTAGGTATCAACGCGGGTAATTTTGCCAGCAGCGTGTCTATCACCGGAAACAATGGCAACACCATTGTGACTATCGGTACAGATACCATCACATTGGTGGGCGTCAACTCAACCACCGTGAATATTGGTGACTTTTATCTGGAAATGCCCACTACCCTTGCCAGTAACAACGGCAATAGTTCATTGATCGTATAAGGAGAAGACTATGTCGCGCCAGCATACGCCAACAGAACTGAATGATGCATTAAAAGGAACGAAACCCACTTTTCTGATGCTGCTGTTTTTTAGTTGTGTGATTAATATGCTTATGCTGGCGCCGGCAATTTATATGCTACAGGTATACGACCGTGTGCTGGTCAGTAAAAATACCACCACGCTGTTAATGTTGACCTTATTGATTGTCGGCTTGTACATCGTTATTGCCATGATTGAATCTGCCCGCGCGCAGGTTATGGTCAGACTTGGCAACCGGCTTGATATAAAGCTAAGCCAGTTGGTCTTTAACGCAGCCTTTAAAAGAAAGATGGTTACCGGCGATAACAACCCGGCGCAATCTTTAGCCGAGCTGGATCAGGTTCGTCAGTTTCTTTCCGGGAATAGTCTATTCGCCTTACTGGATATTCCCTGGACGCCGATATATCTGTTCATCGCCTTTTTGGTCCATCCCCTGCTGGGATACCTTTCTCTCGGCGGAATAACGTTATTATTCATTCTGACGCTGGTATCTGAAATCTCTACCAAGCGCCCGATTCAGCAAGCGCACGCCTTAACCATTAACAATGCCAGCAAACTGAATAAACAGCTGCAAAACGCCGATGCCATTGAGGCGATGGGGATGCTTTCGACCCTGAAGTCCAACTGGCAGGAGCAACATAACAAAGTGCTGGCACTACAAACGCAGATTGCCGACAAAACGGCCGGGTTAAGCAGCCTCAGCCGCTTTGTGCGGGTGTTGCTGCAATCTATTGCGCTGGGCGCAGGGGCTTTACTGGTGATCGGCGGCCATATTACTCCGGGCTTGATGATCGCCGCCTCGATCATTCTTGGCCGCGTCCTCAACCCGGTAGAACAAGTTATTGGCAGCTGGAAGCAGTTCGTGCAGTTTCGTAGCGCGTGGCATCAGCTCTCAACCTTGCTGAAGGAGTATCCGGCACCGAAAGAGGTACTGACCCTGCCGCGTCCGAACGGCAACATCAGCGTCGAAAGCGTCTTCGCCGCTGCCCCCGGCCAGCCTTCCCCGCTACTGCGTAATATCTCATTCCAGCTGGAGCAAGGTGAAGTTCTGGGGATTATCGGCCCCTCAGCCTCAGGGAAAACCTCGCTGGCAAAGGTTCTGGTTGGCGTCTGGAAACCGATATCAGGGAAAGTCAGATTAGACGGCGCAGATATTTGTCAGTGGGATAAAGCGCTGCTGGGCCCGTCTATTGGCTATCTGCCGCAGGATGTGGAACTGTTTGACGGTACCATCGCGCAAAACATTGCCCGCTTCGCGCAGAATGACAGTGAGCTTATCGTCGCCGCCGCATTACTGGCAGGCGTTCATGAGATGATCCTGCGCTTGCCACAAGGTTATGACACGCTGTTGGGCACAGGCGGATACCAGCTCTCCGGCGGGCAGCGGCAGCGTATCGGGCTGGCACGCGCCGTGTATAACAATCCTGCGTTCATCGTGCTTGATGAACCGAATGCTAATCTTGACGACGCGGGTGAATTTGCACTCGTTAAAGCCATCAATACCCTGCGTACACAGGGACAAACTACCGTCATTATCTCACACCGCCCGACGCTGCTCGGCGTGGTCAATAAGGTTTTGCTGCTTAACGATGGCGCCATACAGGAGTTTGGTACCCGCGATCAGGTTTTTGCCCATTTGCGTCAGGCCAACGTACTGAAACCGGTGGCTACGCCTTCTCCATCCACGACTGAACAGCAACGTGAGGCCTGATGATGAAAAAGAATCCCCACAACACGGCATCTGCTGGCGTAGATACCAATATCTGGTCGCCGATTATCCGGGGCGTGATCGTCATTGTGCTTGGTGTCGGTAGTTTTATCCTCTGGGCAGTGCAAGCTCCATTAGATGCGGGCGTGGTCGCTGATGGTACGGTAACCGTATCGAGTAACCGCAAAACCATTCAGCATCTGAGCGGCGGTCGGGTAACGGATATCTTTATCAAAGAAGGCGACTTCGTGAAGAAAAATCAGGTTCTCGTCCGGTTGGATAAAATGCAGCTCGAAATGCGTTTCAGCGCGTTAAATGCCCAGTATATTTCTGCAAAAAGTATCGAAGATCGCCTGTTGGCAGAACGCGATGGCCTGGAAGCGATCCGCTTTAATACGACGCTGACGCAGCAATTCTCTGGCAATAAACGGCTGACAGAAGTCAGAAATCTGCAGGCCAAGCTTTTCGATACGCGTCGCAAAACGATTCAGGACGAACTGTCGATGATTGAGGAGACGCTCGATGGTCTGGTTGGGCAAACGGATAATCTCAATAAAATAAAAGGCTATCGCGACCACCAGTTTTCTCTGATTAACCGGGAGTTGGGGGCTATTCGCGCGCTGAGCGAAAAGAACTATTACCCCAAAGCGCAATTACTGGTGCTGGAGCGCGAAGCGGCTGAAATATCTGGCAGCGTTTCAGAAGATATTCTTAATATTGCCAAACTGAAATCGCAGCAAAACGAATTAAAAATTAAAGCCTACCAGGTGCGTCATCAATATTTACGTGAAGTTGAGTCTGAACTGACGGAAAACCAAAAAGAAGTGGCAATGCTGGAGGATGAACTGGTGTCCACCCGTCACGAGCTGGATAACACCGAGATCCGCTCACCGATTAACGGTATCGTGCTGGATGTTAAAGTCAGTACCGTGGGCGGCGTCATTCAACCCGGCGAACATCTTATGGATATTGTCGCCGCCGGACAACCCATGCAAATTGATGCCAAAATACCCGTGCATGCCATTGATAAACTGGTCCCCGGCTTAACCGTTGATGTGCTTTTCCCTGCCCTTAACCATGCCCTGTTGCCGTCGGTTCCGGCCCGGGTTCTGACTATCTCGGCGGACCGCTTAATTGATGAAACCACTCAGCAGCCTTACTACCTTGCGGAAGTACAGGTTTCAGCAGAGGGCGCACGTTTGCTGGGCGATTACAAAATTAAAGCGGGAATGCCTGCCAGCGTGACGATCAAGACCGGTGAACGAACCCTGATGAGTTACCTGTTTAAACCGTTGATTGCCCGTCTGGAACTGGCTTTTAAAGAGTATTGAGCCATCCATTGCCGGTATGGCGTACGGCTTGTCGCGCCATACCGCTTTCTGCCGTTGCTGGCAGCTTTGCTTTCTTGTAACCTTCTTCCCGTCACACTACTGACAAAATCTGGAACCACTGAACTGGACTTCATATGAATGCTCATATTTCTAAAGACCCTTTACATGGCGTAACGCTTGAAATGCAGGTCAATGCCCTGGTTGAACGTTATGGTTGGGCTGAACTGGCGCAACACATTAATATCAACTGCTTTAAAAATGAACCGAGTGTTAAATCCAGTCTGAAGTTTCTGCGCCGTACGCCGTGGGCGCGGGCAGAAGTTGAAGCGCTGTACCTTGATTCGCTGCATGACCTGGCCTCAAACAACACCCCCGAACCGGCCTTCGATCCCTGGGCTAACAGCCGCAATAAAAAGAAATAAGAGCAAAATCAGATGGCAGCATCCGGTTTCTTTTCAGGAAATTATCAGAAAAAACTGGCGAATATTCTCGCCCGTTCTCGTGCCAGACTACCGCTGACCAACATGAAATGGTTTGCTGTACTTGTGGGCAGTATGTTGTTACTTGGCAGCTGTTCTTCACAACCGCCCGGCCCCAAAACCACTCCGCTACCTCCGGTGAGCAAACCACAGCAGAGCAAGGAGCCAGTGCGCGGGATCTGGCTGGCCACGGTTTCTCGTCTTGACTGGCCGCCTATCTCATCCGTGAACATCAGTTCGCCTGCCGTACGCATCAGCCTGCAGCAAAAAGCGCTGACGGATAAGCTGGACAACCTGAAACGGCTTGGTATTAACACCGTTTTTTTCCAGGTTAAGCCCGATGGGACCGCATTGTGGAAGTCAAAGATCCTACCGTGGTCAGATACCCTGACCGGTACGATTGGCCAGGATCCGGGTTACGATCCGCTGCAGTTTATGCTCGATGAAGCGCATAAACGCGGAATGAAAGTTCATGCCTGGCTTAACCCCTACCGCGTGTCCGTAAACACCAAACCTTCGACGGTCACTGAGTTAAACAGCACTCTGTCACAGACACCGTCCAGCGTATACGTCCTGCATCGGGACTGGATCCGCACTGCGGGCGAGCGTTTTGTGTTAGACCCCGGTATTCCCGACGTGCGCGACTGGATCACCAGCATCGTGGCGGAAGTGGTTGAGAATTACCCGGTTGACGGCGTGCAGTTTGATGATTACTTCTATACCGAATCTCCCGGCTCTGCGCTCAACGACAGCCAGACCTTCAGAAGATACGGCCAGGGATTCGCCTCCAAGGCTGACTGGCGTCGCGATAACACGCAACGGCTGATTGCCCAGGTTTCGCGGACCATCAAGAAACTCAAGCCTGAGGTTGAATTCGGCGTCAGTCCTGCGGGCGTGTGGCGCAACCGTTCGCACGATCCAGCGGGCTCCGACACGCGCGGCGCGGCAGCGTATGATGAGTCGTATGCAGACACCCGCCGTTGGGTGCAACTAGGTTTGCTGGATTACATTGCACCGCAACTCTACTGGCCTTTTGCCCGCGACGCAGCGCGTTACGATGTACTGGCAAAATGGTGGGCAGATGTCGTGAAATCAACCAACACCCGCCTCTACATTGGTGTAGCGCTGTATAAAGTTGGTGAACCATCGAGAAAAGAGCCAGACTGGACGGTAAAAGGCGGTGTGCCGGAACTGAAAAAGCAGCTCGATTTAAACGAATCCGAACCGTACATCAACGGCACGATCCTGTTTCGCGAAGATTATCTTAATCAACCGCAAACGCAGGAAGCCGTGACCTATATTCGTAATCGTTGGGGACGTTAATAGTTGTCCTGAGTGGGAAGTCTGAGCCAGACGCTCACGTAGCGGGTAAATTTCCCCACAAAAACGCCGGCGAACATGCCGCCTGTAATGATAGCCAGAGCGCTCATTGCGGGTTGACGTAAAACGTCGGGAGCAGTGGCGTTAAGTACGCCAAGAACGTACTTAACGCCAAATGCCAGCAGCATAAATGGCAATGCGGAATAATCTGCCGGACGATGAATACTCCGCGGTGCGCTACTGCGGCTCAAACGGTCTGGGTTAATTAATATGTAGCCAATTATCGCGCCGCTGATAATACCTATCGTCCACTGGATATAGGTAATGAGGGTCGGGTCGCGATAAGTGATTAAATCGTAGATATCCCAGAACAGAAAAATAGCCGGGATCAGCGCCAGCTTTTCCAGCGTGACGGTGGCGGGTGTTCTGGCTTTAATCCCTCTGTAAAGTAGAAAGGCAAACAGCAGATACACCCAAACTGGCGTGTGTTCCAGCATACCCAAGACAAATTCAGCCATAACATTGCCCCGCTCAGATTTAATTCTTCGCTAAGTGTAGCGGCTGTATCTGCGTTACCGGGACATTAACCGACGGACATTATCATCAATTTGTTTCTGAATCGTCTTCAGCGTGGATTGCGTTATCTGATCGGGGTATTTGTCCCTGGCGATAGCGCTCAATGCCGTGGCAAAGTGACAGACTTTTTCGATTATGCCGTTCACATGGTCAGCAGATAACTCAGCTTCCTGAACGCCAAGCGACTGAAGGTGCTTTCTTTCGATATCCAGCGCCTCTCCCTGCACGTCCATTTGGTGATACCCGCCAGGCCCTTCGCACCAGGTGACATCGTAAGCCGGAGCCAGAGTCCAGTCTCCATCAGCTGACATTAAATAGGCAAAATTCTTCGGATGATCGTCGCGGTTGTTAAATGCCACGTTGAAAACCACGCGTTCGAACGCTTTTGCCTTTTCTCTGACATCATTGGTACAAATCTGCGTGGCGCGCAGAAAATCCCGGTAGTCTAAAGCGCCGGGTATCTGGTAATTTGCCCCGGTAAGTGCCGCCAGGCTCTGCATAGGAATTCGTGTCGACTGGTCACGGTCGAAACGGCGAGTGGCAAATGCCGCCTGTCCGCCGGGCAGATTGAAATACGCCGTATCAGGCGTGGTTATCCCACATTGGCGCAAGCATTCAGCATAAACCGCTTCGATGGCACATACCTCAGCATGCTCATGCCTGGCGGGAAATTTTATCAGCCAGCTTTCGCTCCCGGGTAGCGGCGCCGTGGTGAATTTAGACGTGACAGTGTCACGATAAAGTAACGCCTTAGGCCTTGCTCCCTGTGGCGAACCGCCCATCTGGAGTAGTTTTTGCAAGAATTCCCCGCCTTCGCCGCTCAGGACTTCCTGAACCTCAGCGGCCAGTTGTGCGAGAGGAACATCCTCTTTTGACAGCGTCTCGGCATCTGACTGAACGGGCTGGAATGTCATGGCGCCCATCGCGTTGTTGCCGACCCAGGTTAAGCGCTCCAATGGACCAATGCGTGCTGCGTTGAGCCCGCGGCGTTTAAATAGTCGGTCCATCAACAGCATACCCCAGCCGTCAGGTAGCGAATCATAGACTGGCCCAGGTAATCCCAGCTGATGAGCCGGGAAATCCCTGCGTAAACGGGGACCGTTCAGCGGTAACATCAGTCGGGACAGTTCCAGCCCCTTACGTAAGGCCTCTTCACTGTATTCAAAGGCGATCAACGGACGTCCGGTCAGGGCTGTGGAAGACACCAGTTTGCCCCACAGCCATTTCTCACCCCAGCCTTCATAGAAGACATCAACTTGCTCAGGCATCAGAATTTTTCCTTTTGATCCGCTGACGTGCCGCGCTCTTTTCGTAACGCAAAATATCATCCAGACTATCAATCCTGGGTTTGAATAACCCCTCCAGTGCATCGCCATAGCCTAACACCATCGCGACTTTGACCAGATTCTCAAATCCTACATTTTTCCCCGCTTCCAGATTCGACACGGTATTCACACCGACCCCTGAACGCGCGGCAACATCAGCCTGCGTCATTTGCCGGGCGAGTCGTTCTTTACGCAATCTGTCGCAAAGTAGTTTGACGATATCGGCTGCAGTATTTAGCGTTAAATCCATAATATCGGCTCTTATTGGGATAAAAACGACTTTACACCCAATATTATAGAGTTAAGTGGGGAATGATTCAAAGTCTTATAAGACACAATAAAAAGGAGTTAAACCGGAAAATCTTGCTTAAGGGACATTATACTGGAGTTATCCGGGCACAAGGTCTGCACCCGGAAATGATGCCGTTATCAGGCAACGGAAGGCTCAGGTAGTCTGAATGACGAAACCAGCATTGCCAGTTGTTCCGCCTCCTCTTTCAGCGCCTGCGTCCGTGCTGCGGCATCATCAATTAATGAGGCGTTTTGCTGAACGGTGCTGTCCATCTCGGTAACGGCCAGCGTAACTTCGGAAACGCCCTTACGTTGTTCTTCACCCGCAACGCGTATTTCCCCCATCAACTGGCGCACCTGACGCACATTGTTGACCAGTTCTCCCAGACGCTCACCGGCATTGTGAATTTGCTGACTTCCGCTACCAACATGAGAAACGGATTCATCAATCAACGTTTTAATTTCCTGGGCGGCGGTGGCACTGCGCTGAGCCAGCGTGCGCACTTCGGAGGCCACGACGGCAAACCCTCTGCCAGCATCGCCCGCTCTGGCGGCTTCAACCGCGGCATTCAGGGCGAGAATATTGGTCTGGAACGCAATGCTGTCGATGACCGCGACAATTTCCACCATTCTGCCGGATGAGGCGCTGACGTTATCCATTGTTGAGATCACGCCCTGCATCACATCGCCGCAGCGGTTGGCCGTTTGCGCGGTGCTATCGGATAGCTCATCCGCCAGTTGTGTATTACTGGCGTTTTGATGAACGGTCGCATTTAACTGCTCCATGGCCGCCGAACTCTCTTCCAGCGCAGCGGCCTGCTGCGTTACGCGAGATGAAAGCTCCATATTACTGTCAGCCAGGCTAACGGCGTTATTCGCTACCACTGTGCTACTGCTTCTGACGGTGATCAGGATGGCCGAGATTTTATCGACGAACAGGTTAAACGCCTCGGCGATAGCCGAAATCTCGTCTTTGCCACGAACATCCAGACGACGGGTAAGATCGCCTTCTCCCTGCGCGATGTCATCAAGTGCCTGACGGGTATCATCAAGACGTGAAATCAGTCGACGAACCACCAGCCATGATCCCACCAGCAACAGCGTCATGATAGGGATCAATACTTCCAGAACGTCCTGCATCATCACTTTGGCAAGACCGACAATACGAGATTCCGGGGTTGCAAGTCCTACGACCCAGCCGGTATCTGGCATCGGGAACAGCATTACTTGTGACGCGGTATTCAGGACGTTGTCGTTTGCCAGCGTGATAGTCTTCACCCCATCTGTCGGGCGCAAAGATTTCAGACCGTTTTGCACCGGGATTAGCCACTGCGCGCTTTGCGCCAAATCGTTAATGGTTTTATATTTTGCCAGGTCGGCCTGCGGGAAATAGAGAATTTGTCCCTGCTTGTCTACCACAAACGCGTAACCACCGGTGCTGTTTCCCTGCTGCTGCATGAAGGTAGCGACGTTATCCAGACGGATATCAGTGGTAGCGACACCGGCAAACTTGCCCGCCTGTTGATAAGGCACGCTGCATGTCACCATGTTGACGCCTGAACTGGCATCCTGGTAAACGTCAGACCATAAACAGCTGTTTTGTGAATGGCCTTTGGCCAGTTGATACCAGCTTTCATTGTGGTATCCACTCGATCCTTCGACGTTATAATCATTGGAATACACCAGCTTTCCTTCAGCATTACGCGCCCAGAAAAAGCTTCTTTTCTCCACACCTGGGGTGAAGGCGTCTGGTTCTGGCCAGATGCCGCCGCCGGTTATAATCGAGTCTTTACCTTCACCAATAAGATGCGGAACAACGCTTTGGTACAGTGATTCATCGTTAGGCAACACTTCAGCCAATCGCGACAGGCTGACGGTCTCACCTTCAATTCGGGACAATACGGTACTCAACTGACGGGTTAAACCTTGCCCTGTTTCTTCGATCAGAGCTGTGTTGATTTCAACGACGCGCGGCTGACCGCGCCAGAGCATAATCACCACGATAACAAGGGTCGTTACTGCAAGCAGCAGAATGCCGCCGATGGTTAAACGCGTTGAAATACGAGTAGGATACCAGGCCATACAAACTCCTTCTGCAAAAGGCTAACTTTTATCCAGTATCGGCACAGGCGTTTATATCTTTATAAAGTTTTCTTAAGTATCACAAAACAAATTAGTGACAGCGTCACAAATAACAAAACCCAGCACTTTGGCTGGGTTTTAATAACGGTTTAATCTTATTTAGATAATTCTTTTTTGATTTCGTCTTTTATTTTACTTAATTCACTCTGCGGATGTTTCTTACAAAGTTCAACGGTCAGAGGAACTGCAGTCGTAACGGTTTCGTTATAGTCGACGTAGTCACCACCTTTGAAGTCTTCGTCTTCATTGAGCACCCAGAAGGCCACCGGAGCCATAGTTTGTGGGTTCAAATCAATAAACTCCTGGCAGTTCATACCTTTCGGAGTCACTTCAGTTTTAGCGTTATCTGTTGCTGCATTGACGCTGACACTGGTTAACAGCGCTGCGACCAGAATACCTGCTGTAGAAAGGGAGAATTTATTCATTGTAGTACTCCATTTATAATATAAATAATATCTACACTTGCGCTTAACACCGTTAATGTAGCTCGCGAAAAATAATACCCCTACCGTCATAAGAATAAAGATTGCTGTTATTGATATGGCTGAAATTTATATTTCCCATTACTGATTCTTATGTCTGAGGGATAAATGTTGCCCACAATGTGATCGTTCCGACGAAATCAGCAGATTCATACCCCTCTTCCTCTACCGTTGCACCAAAACTGAACTACGCTGCACAAATGTTGATCATTGGTTAATGAATATCGGTTGGCTTTTAACAAAAACAGCCGGCGTGCAGCTGTTACGCACATGGCACGCGTCCTGCATTGTTAATTCGCTAACAGAAATACGGTATCTGACAGGCAACTAACAGCGAGAAGGTAATGACAGCCAAACCAGAGTTATTTACCCGCATAGAGCAAACCTTTAGCCAGCTGACGCCCAGCGAAAAGCGCGTGGCCGGGTGGCTGTTAGCCCATGCTGTGCAGATCCCATTTGAAACCGCAGATGGCATCGCCAAAGCAACCGGAACCAGCGGCATTACCGTCGGACGTTATCTGCGTAAACTGGGTTTTCGTAACCTGGAGGATGCAAAAGCCAGTCTGCGTGAACTGCCCGTTGTTCCGTATCAGCCCTGGGGAATGAATGAACGACTGGACTCCTGGCACCAGCAACAAAGCCTGCCGGATCGGGCACAGCAGTCGCTGTTGCTGGAGATCGACGCTATTACCCACGTCTACCAGCTCGCACAAGGCGAAACGTTTTTACGCATTGCACAGCAGCTGGCGCATGCGGAAGCCGTATACATCCTCGGGATCCAGTCCACCCGCGGGATCGCCAACGCCTTTTTTAGTCACCTGGAATACCTGCGACCTAAAGTCAGCTACTCCGAAGGCCTGTCCGGCAGTTGGGTTGAGTCGCTGAACTCGGGATTCAGCCAGCCTTACGTGGTTATTACCGATATGCGCGCCTACTCCGCTATTTCGCGACAATATTGCCGTGTCGCCACAGAGCGCTGTATTCCGCTGGCGCTCATTACCGATGTGTGGTGCCCATGGGCCAGGGATTATTCCATTGATTTACTTCAGGTAAAAACTGACACCGGGCATTTCTGGGACTCACTGGCACCGGTGAGCTGTCTGTTCAACTTATTACTTTCTGCGGTGGTGGCGCAACTGGGTGACGCCCTCGCAGGACGCCTGCAAACCAATCGCCAGTTACAACAACAATTTGGTCAATTCGAACAATAAACAGGAAACGTGCTATGTCAGAACTCCCAGAACTGGTCGATCTGTCGGTGATATTTCCGTCGCTGCATATCGATCTTAAATACGCTACTGCCGATAACATTACCGGCGCACCTATCTACCGGGAAGCGCGTTGTCTGTTGCACACTGAGGCGGTAACCGCGCTGGCTAAAAGCATCAGCATTGCGCAACTGGCCGGCCTGCAGCTTGTGGTGTACGACGCGTATCGCCCCCAGCAGGCGCAGGCGATACTGTGGAATGCCTGTCCCGACCCGCAGTATGTTGTCGATGTCGCAATTGGTTCCAATCACAGTCGCGGAACGGCCATTGACGTTACGTTGATGGACGATCGCGGCCATCTCCTTGATATGGGGGCCGGTTTTGATGAAATGCACGACCGTTCCCATGCCTGGCACCCGTCTGTACCTCCGGCAGCGCAGCGTAACCGCCTGCTGCTCAATGCCATTATGTTTGGCGGTGGTTTTGTCGGTATTAACAGTGAATGGTGGCATTTTGAATTACCTGATGCCGCCCGTTACCCGCTGCTTGACGATCAAATAGATTGTTACACTGTCACGTCCATAACAACACAACATCCCCTTTAATTCTGGAGCCTGGTTATGAAGACTACACCTGCGTTAAACGCGTTTTTCCGCCCCGCTCTGATAGCCGTTGCGTTAGCATTTGCCCTGCCCGCCGCACAGGCTGCCGTTCCCAAAGATATGTTGGTGATTGGTAAAGCCGCCGATCCGCAGACGCTCGACCCCGCCGTGACCATCGATAACAATGACTGGACGGTTACCTATCCCTCTTACCAGCGGTTGGTTCAATACAAAACCGACGGAGGTAAAGGATCCACGGAAGTTGAAGGTGATTTAGCCAGCGGCTGGAAAGCCTCTGACGATCAGAAAGAGTGGACGTTTACCCTGAAAAACGATGCCAAATTCGCCGACGGAACGCCGGTAACGGCAGATGCGGTAAAGCAATCCTTTGAACGTTTGCTCAAAATTGGTCAGGGGCCTGCGGAGGCTTTCCCAAAAGATCTGAAGGTCGACGTCATTGATAACAACACGGTGAAATTTACCCTCAGCCAGCCGTTTGCCCCGTTTCTGTATACGCTGGCAAATGACGGTGCCTCAATCATTAACCCGGCCATCTTAAAAGAGCATGCCGCAGACGATGCCCGCGGATTCCTGGCGCAGAACACGGCGGGCTCTGGTCCCTTCATGCTGAAGAGCTGGCAAAAGGGACAACAACTGGTGCTGGTGCCGAACCCGCATTATGCCGGGGCGAAACCGACATTTAAGCGTGTCTCAGTCAAAATCATTGGTGAAAGCGCCTCCCGTCGCCTGCAACTGTCACGTGGTGATATCGACATTGCCGATGCGCTTCCTGTTGACCAGCTTGCCGCTTTAAAACAGGAAGGCAAAGTGAACGTGGCGGATTATCCCTCATTGCGCGTGACCTATCTGTATCTCAACAACAGTAAAGCGCCGCTCAATCAGGTGGATTTACGCCGCGCCATCTCGTGGGCCACCGATTATAAAGGCATGGTCAACGGGATCCTGAGCGGCAACGGGAAGCAAATGCGTGGCCCGATCCCTGAAGGCATGTGGGGTTTTGACGACAAGGCCATGCAGTACAGCTTTGATGAAGCCAAAGCCAAAGCAGCGTGGGACAAAGTTGCCACCAAACCTGAAAGCCTGAGCTTCCTGTACTCCGATAATGACCCTAACTGGGAACCTATCGCGCTCGCCACCCAGGCAAGCCTTGGCAAACTGGGCATTAAGGTGAAACTGGAAAAACTGGCAAACGCCACCATGCGTGACCGCGTGGGCAAAGGTGATTACGACATTGCCATTGGCAACTGGAGTCCGGATTTTGCCGACCCGTACATGTTTATGAACTACTGGTTTGAGTCAGATAAGAAAGGCTTGCCGGGTAACCGTTCGTTCTATGAAAACGGTGAGGTCGATAAACTGCTGCGCAGCGCGCTGGCCACGACCGATCAGGTGGCCAGAACCAATGACTACCAGCAGGCACAAACCATCGTGATTGATGAAGCGGCCTACGTCTATTTATTCCAGAAAAACTATCAGTTGGCGATGAACAAAGACGTCAAAGGATTTGTATTCAACCCCATGCTGGAACAGGTCTTCAATATCTCCACCATGAGTAAATAAGCCACGTTTATGCGGAGCCGCTCTGGCTCCGCAAGGGGAAGCTAATGACGTTCTGGAGTATTTTACGCCAGCGATGCTGGGGACTTATTCTGGTGGTTATCGGTGTTTGCGTAATCACCTTTATTATTTCACACCTGATACCTGGCGACCCCGCGCGGCTGCTGGCGGGCGATCGCGCCAGTGATGAAATTGTCGAAAATATTCGCCAACAGTTGGGGCTGAATCAACCGCTGTATGTCCAGTTTTTTCGCTATGTCAGCGATATTTTTCACGGCGATTTAGGCACTTCCATTCGCACAGGACGTCCGGTACTGGATGAGCTGCGCATTTTCTTCCCCGCGACCCTTGAATTGGCTTTCTGCTCTTTGTTGCTGGCGCTGGTGATAGGTATCCCGCTGGGTATTTTATCTGCGGTCTGGCGTAACCGCTGGCTTGATCACCTTGTTCGGCTAATGGCAATTACCGGTATCTCCACGCCTGCATTCTGGCTGGGGCTGGGGGTTATCGTGCTGTTTTACGGTCATCTGCAAATTTTACCCGGCGGTGGGCGTTTAGACGACTGGCTGGATCCACCTGCTCACGTCACCGGTTTCTACCTGATTGATGCTCTGCTGGAAGGCAACGGCGAAGTCTTTTTCAATGCGCTTCAGCACCTGATTTTGCCATCGCTGACATTGGCTTTTGTACATCTTGGGATCGTTGCTCGTCAGATTCGTTCCGCCATGCTGGAGCAACTGAGTGAAGATTACATACGTACCGCCCGCGCCAGCGGGCTCCCGGGCTGGTACATCGTGCTGTGCTATGCATTGCCTAACGCACTTATCCCATCAATCACCGTCCTCGGCCTGGCGCTGGGCGATCTGCTCTACGGTGCGGTATTGACCGAAACGGTCTTTGCCTGGCCTGGCATGGGCGCCTGGGTGGTGACCTCAATTCAGGCTCTCGACTTCCCGGCGGTAATGGGCTTTGCAGTGGTGGTCTCGTTCGCCTATGTGCTGGTCAACCTGGTGGTGGATTTACTCTATCTGTGGGTAGACCCTCGAATTGGACGTGGAGGTGCTGAATGATGCTCACACAAGAAACACCGACCACCCCTCAGACAGCACGTCGCCGCACGGACTGGGCCAAACTGTTCTGGATGATGAAAAGTAGCCCGCTGACGCTGGTTGGCGGGGTCATCATCGTATTGATACTGCTGCTGATGGTGCTGTCGCCGTGGATAACACCCCACGATCCGAATGCCATTAATTTGAGTGCGCGCCTGCTGCCCCCGTCAGCCGCTCACTGGTTTGGAACCGATGAAGTCGGTCGCGATCTGTTCAGCCGCGTTCTGGTAGGAAGTCAGCAATCTGTCGTTGCGGGTCTGGTGGTAGTGGGTATCGCCGGGGGATTGGGCTCACTGCTGGGTTGCTTGTCGGGTGTCATGGGCGGGCGTGCCGACGCGATAATTATGCGGATGATGGACATTATGCTGTCCATTCCTTCGCTGGTGTTGACGATGGCGTTAGCCGCCGCGCTGGGCCCCAGCCTGTTTAACGCCATGCTGGCGATTGCAATCGTCCGTATCCCTTTCTATGTACGCCTCGCCCGTGGTCAGACGTTAGTGGTACGCCAGTTTACTTTTGTACAGGCTGCCCGGACCTACGGCGCTTCACGCTGGCATCTGATTAGCTGGCACATTTTACGCAATTCTCTGCCGCCGCTCATTGTGCAGTCATCACTGGATATCGGCAGCGCGATCCTGATGGCCGCCACGCTCGGGTTTATCGGTCTGGGCGCCCAGCAGCCCAGCGCTGAATGGGGTGCGATGGTCGCAATTGGCCGCAATTACGTGCTTGATCAGTGGTGGTATTGTGCTTTTCCCGGCGCCGCCATTCTGATTACCGCCGTGGGCTTTAATCTCTTTGGCGATGGTATTCGCGATCTGCTGGATCCGAAAGCCGGAGGAAAACAGTCATGACACAACCCGTACTGGAAATCGAAGATTTGCATCTGAGTTTCCCCGGCTATAAAGCTGACGTGCATGCGCTGAACCACGTATCACTGCACATCAACCGCGGAGAAATCGTTGGTGTGGTGGGTGAATCCGGTTCCGGTAAGTCCGTGACCGCCATGCTCACCATGCGTCTGCTACCGGAGGGAAGCTATCGTATTCACCAGGGACGCGTTTCGCTGCTGGGTGAAGATGTGCTCAACGCCAGTGAGAAACAAATGCGCCAATGGCGCGGCGCACGCGTCGCGATGATCTTTCAGGAGCCCATGACGGCACTGAATCCGACCCGCCGTATCGGCCAGCAAATGGTGGAGGTGATCCGCCATCATCAGGCGTTAAGCCGCACGGATGCCCGCCAGAAAGCCGTCGCTCTACTCGAAGAGATGCAAATCCCGGACGCGCCGGAGGTCATGAAACGTTTTCCGTTTGAGCTTTCCGGCGGTATGCGACAACGCGTGATGATTGCGCTGGCCTTTTCGTGCGAGCCGGAGCTTATCATTGCCGATGAACCGACCACTGCACTGGACGTCACGGTGCAACTGCAGGTGCTGCGTTTGCTGAAGTTAAAAGCGCGCGCCAGCGGAACAGCCGTATTATTTATCAGCCATGATATGGCGGTGGTTTCACAGTTATGCGACCGGTTGTACGTCATGTATGCCGGGAGCGTGATTGAGAGTGGCCCGACGCAAACCGTTATTCAACGCCCGACGCACCCCTATTCCATCGGCTTGCTGAAATGTGCACCGGAACACGGCGAACCGCGCGCATTGCTGCCCGCCATTCCCGGCACCGTGCCGAACCTAACCTGCTTACCTGCTGGATGCGCGTTTCGCGACCGCTGCTTTGCCGCTGGTCCTCGTTGTGAAGAAACGCCGGCGTTAAGTAGTCAGGGAGGTGCAGATCAACAATCTGCCTGCTGGTATCCGCAACTGGAGACAACACATGTCTGATTTTTTACTGGCGCTGCAGGATGTTCATGTCAACTTTCCTGCGCGTAAAAACTGGCTTGGCAAGGTTACGGAACGGGTGCATGCGCTCAACGGTCTGGATTTACAGATTCGTCAGGGTGAAACGCTGGGGATTGTTGGCGAATCCGGCTGTGGAAAAAGTACGCTGGCGCAACTGTTGATGGGCATGTTGAAACCCAGCCAGGGAAGCTATTCTCGCCGTGGTGATAAGCAGCATAACGGTATGCAAATGGTCTTTCAGGACCCTCTTTCATCGCTCGATCCGCGCTTACCGGTGTGGCGGATAATTACCGAACCGGTGTGGATCCAAAAACGGAGCCCGGAGCGTGAACGACGCATGCTTGCCGAGGATTTGGCACGGCAGGTGGGCATTCGTCCTGAATATCTCGACCGCTTGCCGCACGCGTTTTCCGGTGGACAGCGCCAACGTATTGCTATTGCCCGGGCGCTATCGTCAGAGCCGGATGTTATCGTCCTTGATGAGCCAACTTCAGCACTGGATATATCCGTGCAGGCGCAAATTCTCAACCTGCTGGTGTCGCTACAGGCGCGCAGAAACCTAACCTACGTATTGATATCGCATAACGTGTCGGTGGTCCGCCATATGAGCGACCGTGTGGCGGTGATGTACCTCGGGCAAATTGTTGAGCTGGGCGATGCCCAACAGGTTCTCACTCACCCCGCCCATCCGTACACACGATTATTGCTGGACTCGGTACCTAAAACGGGCGCACCGCTGGCGGAAGATTTGGTGTTACGTAAGACTGAGCTACCGGGAAACCGAACGTTGCCCCAGGGCTGCTTTTTCCGTGACAGATGTCCATTGGCAACCCAAGGTTGTGAGAAGAAACAGGCATTGCTGAAGAGTGATACCGGATGTGACGTTCGCTGCTGGCGGGCGGTTACATGACCTGAGCCGTTGAGAAAAGTCAGGTGCGATACGCCTTTTTCAGTGAATCCACCAGCACCTCGGAAGCGGTAGATAATTTATGATGCGCCGAACGCAAAACCCCGATCCGACGCTGGATCACCGGCGTATCCAGATCGATACAGGTTGCGCCTAACTCTGTCATTTGCGTGCGGCATAGTGCAGGTACGGCGCTACCGCCCAGACCGTTAGCCACCAGACGGCCAACGGTTACCAATTGATGGCTCTCCAGCGCTACTTCCAGCGTATGTCCGCTTTGCACCAGTTGTTCTTCCAGCATCAGCCGCACGGCGGACGGGCGTTGCAGGGTGATAAAATCCAGCGTCAGCAGTTCGCGCCACGCAATACGATCCCTGTCTGCCAGCCGACAGGTTGGCGGCACAATTGCGATAAAACGATCCACGCCGAGCGGCGTGAAATGCAGATGTCCCGAATAGTCCGGCTCGAAGGCTATGCCCATCTCGACCCGGCCTTCACTGACCATTTCAATCACGTGTTCATTGATCACATCGTGAACCGTTACGTTGATACCGGAATAAGAATCACGAAATGTTTTCAGTACCGATGGCAGGACGTTAGCGGCAAATGAGGGCATGGCGGCGATCGATATTTTACCGCGCTGCAGCGTAAAGCGCTGGCGCATGGCTTCTTCCGTATTCTCCCAGTCCGCCAGCAGCTGTCGCCCCATATTCAGCAGCGTTTCTCCCTCCTGCGTCAGGGTCACTTTGCGAGTTGTTCTTAACAGTAACGCCCCGCCCAGCGAATCTTCCAGTCCTTTAATCGCCAGGCTTAACGCGGGTTGCGACATATTCAGTCTTTCGCTGGCATGAGCAAAATTCAGAGTGTGAGCTACCGCTAAAAACGCGCGTAACTGTTTGATGCTCATTCCCATTTCGCATTCCTTTAACTTGTTGAATACCTTTAATTAACATTAAATTGATAAAAAAACCCAATGAGTGAGTCACAAATTTAAAATTAACAAATCATTTTTCACCCCCAATGATGTCGGCAAGGACAACTGGGGAGGCAAGTGTATGGCTGGACTGGATAAACGTGTTGCCACTTATCAAGAGGCGCTGGAAGGACTGACCGACAACATGACGCTGCTGGCGGGCGGTTTTGGTTTATGTGGGATCCCTGAAAACCTGATTACCGAAGTACGCCGTCGTGAGGTTCAGGGACTTACCGTTGTATCAAACAACTGTGGCGTGGATGGCTTTGGCCTTGGCGTGCTGCTGGAAACGCGTCAGGTGCGCAAAGTGGTCGCGTCCTATGTGGGGGAAAACGCCCTGTTTGAGAAACAGGTGCTTAGCGGCGAACTGGAAGCCATCCTGACGCCACAGGGTACGCTGGCAGAGCAGTTGCGCGCGGGCGGCGCGGGGATCCCAGCATTTTTTACCGCGACCGGATATGGAACCCCCGTGGCGGAAGGGAAAGAGGTTCGCGAGTTTGCCGGACGCCCTTATATCCTTGAGCAGGCGATAACCGGTGATTTTGCGTTGGTTAAAGGCTGGAAAGCCGACTGGTACGGCAACGTCATCTATCGCCACACCGCACAGAATTTTAATCCGCTGATGGCCGCCGCCGGGCGCATTACCGTCGTGGAAGTCGAAGAGATTGTCCCTCCCGGAGAACTGGACCCTGCTGCGATTCACACTCCCGGAATTTTCGTTAACCGCATTATTCAGGGGCAGTTTGAAAAACGTATTGAACAACGCACCCTGCGCCAGAAAGGAGCCTGACCATGTTAACGCGTGAACAAATGGCGATGCGCGTCGCCCGCGAGCTGCGAGACGGATATTACGTCAACCTTGGAATCGGCATTCCCACGCTGGTGGCAAATTACATCCCTGATGGCATGGACGTGATGCTGCAATCAGAAAACGGTTTGCTGGGTATGGGGCCGTTTCCCACAGAAGACGAAATTGATGCCGACATGATCAACGCCGGGAAACAGACAGTGACGGCGCGCAAAGGCGCGGCGATTTTCGACTCGGCGCAATCCTTCGCCATGATCCGCGGCGGCCACGTTGATCTGACGGTGCTCGGTGCGTTTGAAGTCGATGTTAACGGCAATATCGCCTCATGGATGATCCCCGGAAAAATGGTGAAAGGCATGGGCGGCGCGATGGACCTGGTTGCCGGAGCTGACAATATCATTGTGGTAATGACCCATGCTTCCAAAAACGGTGAGTCCAAACTGCTTCCCGCCTGCACCTTGCCGCTGACCGGCGTGGCCTGCATCAAACGCGTGCTTACCGACCTGGCTCTGCTGGAAATTGCCGACGGTGCGTTCATTCTGCGTGAGCGTGCACCGGGCATCAGCGTGGATGAAATTGTCGCCAGAACCGCCGGCAAGCTGATCGTTCCCGAAGCTGTCCCCGAAATGCACTTTAACTGAGGAGCTGACCATGCAGGATGTTGTAATTGTCGCGGCAACGCGCACCCCGATTGGCAGTTTTCATGGCGTGCTGGCACCACTTTCCGCCGTGGAGTTAGGCACGGCGGTAGTCCGTTCGCTGCTGGAAAAAACGGCTGTGGCACCTGAGCAAATTGATGAGGTGATTTTAGGTCAGGTTCTGGCTGCGGGCTGCGGCCAGAATCCAGCCAGACAAACGGCGTTACGGGCAGGACTGCCGGTCACCACGCCCGCGTTAACCATCAACCTGCTGTGTGGCTCAGGTTTGAAGGCGGTGCATCAGGCTGTACAGGCGATTCGCTGTGGCGATGCGCAAATCGTGATCGCCGGAGGCCAGGAGAGCATGAGCAATGCGCCCTATTTTCTCGACGGCGCGCGGGCCGGTTTGCGGTTGGGTCATGCCAGTATGAAAGACAGCGTGGTGCATGACGGCCTGTGGGATGCGTTCAACGACTATCACATGGGTATTACTGCCGAAAATCTGGCGGATAAGTTCGTAATCAGTCGTGAGCAGCAGGACGCTTTTGCCCTGCACTCCCAGCAAAAAGCTGCCGCCGCCATTGAAGCGGGTCGTTTTAACGCGGAAATCACGCCGGTCAGCGTCCCACAGGGCAAAAAGCCGCCACGTGTGGTGGACCGTGACGAACAACCTCGCCCGGATACTCAGGCCGACAAGCTGGCGCAACTTAAACCGGCGTTTCGTCCGGGTAACGGCACGGTGACCGCCGGAAATGCATCATCCATCAATGATGGTGCCGCCGCGGTGATGTTGATGAGCGCCGCCAAAGCGGCGGAACTCAATCTGCCAGTGCTTGCCCAGGTGGCGGGCTACGCGGTTTCTGGCGTCGATCCCGCCATTATGGGCATTGGGCCGGTAGAAGCGTCACTCCAGTGCCTGAAGCGTGCTGGCTGGACGCTAAATGACGTGGATCTTATCGAAGCCAACGAAGCCTTTGCTGCGCAAGCGCTGGCGGTTGGCGAATCCCTGAACTGGGACAGCAACCGGGTAAACGTGAACGGCGGTGCGATTGCGCTGGGGCACCCGATTGGCGCATCAGGTTGCCGAATTCTGGTAACGCTGCTGCATGAAATGGCGCGTAGCAACGCAGCCAAAGGATTGGCCACGCTGTGCGTAGGTGGTGGTCAGGGGGTGGCGCTGGCGGTAGAACGTCCGCAGGGGGTAGCTCATGCAAAGTAAGCCTATCTGCATTCTGGGCGCGGGATTAATGGGGGTCGGCATTGCTACCCACTTCGCCCGTTTTGGTTACGATGTCTGGTTATACGATACCGATAGCAGCCGAATTGCAGAAATAAGCGGAGTTGCTGGCGGTATCCTGGATGAGCTGATTGTCACCGATCAATTTGCAATTGGTGAAAAAGCGACGGTCGTGGCTCGCCTGCACGGCACAACCTCGCTACAGGATATTGCCGCATGCCGGTTACTGATTGAAGCGATCCCGGAGCGGCTCGAACTTAAACACGCACTGTATGCGCAACTGGAAGAGCTGATCGCGCCGGAGGCCGTTATTGCCAGTAATACCAGCGGCCTGCCGCCGGATGCGTTGGCAGAAAAACTCGCCCATCCTGAACGGTTGCTGATCGCCCATTTCTGGCACCCGCCACATTTTATTCCGCTGGTCGAAATTGTACCTGGCACCGCAACGAAGCCGGAGTATCTCCATGAATTGCAACAACAACTGATCGCGATGCAACTTGAGGCCGTGGTGCTCGACCGCGCAGCACCAGGGTTTGTTGGCAATCGACTGCAGTTTGCTCTGCTGCGTGAAGCGCTACATATCGTTAAAAGCGGCATCGCCAGCGCAGAAGTGGTTGATCAGGTGATGCGCGCCTCGCTCGGACGTCGCTATGCAATGGTCGGTCCGCTGGAGGCTGCTGATATGACCGGACTTTCTACGGTGCAGGACATTTGTCGGCATCTGCTTCCGGAACTGGCAACCGGCAGCGACATGATGACGCTGGTCGCTGACAAGGTCGCCAACGGTAATACCGGTGTACGCAGTGGTCAGGGTTTTTATCATTGGGATGATTCGCGCAAGGAATACATCCAGCAACGCAGGGAGCATCAGCTGCGATTTGCCCTGAAGCCATAACGTCTCTTTCTGTACCCCAATATAATAATAAGGAGTCATGATGAGTGTATTAATCGCCCTGGCAGCGCTGGGCCTGCTGATGCTGGCAGCCTATCGCGGATACAGCGTCATTCTGTTTGCCCCCATCGCAGCATTAGGTGCTGTATTGCTTACCGAACCCAGCGCCGTCGGCCCTGCCTTCACCGGCCTGTTTATGGAAAAAATGGTCGGTTTTGTGAAGCTGTACTTCCCGGTGTTCTTGCTGGGGGCAGTGTTTGGCAAGTTAATCGAGTTATCTGGGTTTTCACGTTCCATTGTTGCCGCCGCTATCAACATTCTCGGCCGTCGCCATGCCATTCCGGTTATTGTGCTGGTATGTGCGCTGTTGACCTACGGCGGCGTATCGCTGTTCGTCGTGGCGTTTGCGGTGTATCCGTTCGCGGCCGAACTGTTCCGTCAGAGCAATATCCCGAAGCGGCTGATCCCGGCAACCGTTGCGCTGGGCGCGTTCTCCTTCACCATGGATGCCCTGCCAGGCACACCGCAGATCCAGAACATTATTCCGACCAGTTTCTTCGGTACCAACGCCTGGGCCGCGCCGTGGCTGGGTCTGATAGGTTCCGTGTTTATCATCGTTGTTGGTCTGGTTTATCTCGAACGTCAGCGTCGTAAAGCGCAGGCAAAGAATGAAGGCTATGGGACTGAACTGTTAAACGAGCCGGAAACGCCGGATAACATTAATCTGCCGAACCCGATCATCGCGATCTCTCCGCTGATCCTGGTTGGGGTATTTAACCTGCTGTTTACCCGCTGGATCCCGCAATGGTATGGCGCCACGCATCAACTGGAGCTTCCGGGTCTCGCCAAACCGATTACCACCGAAGTCGGTAAAATCACTGCTATCTGGGCAGTGGAAGCGGCGCTGATTTCTGGGATCCTGCTGGTGGTGCTCTTCGGCTATCGCAACATTAAAGGTCGCCTGGCGGAAGGCAGCAGAACGGCGGTTGGCGGCGCGATCCTCGCGGCGATGAACACCGCGTCAGAGTACGGTTTTGGCGCAGTGATCGCCGCCCTGCCAGGTTTCCTTGTACTGTCAAAAGCACTGGCGGCTATTCCTGACCCGCTGCTCAATGAAGCTATCAGTATCACTACGCTCGCCGGGATCACCGGTTCGGCGTCTGGCGGGATGAGTATTGCCCTTGCCGCCATGTCTGACACCTTTATCGCGGCCGCTCACGCTGCCAATATCCCACTTGAAGTCTTTCACCGCGTGGCGTCTATGGCCAGCGGCGGTATGGACACCCTGCCGCATAACGGCGCAGTCATTACCTTATTAGCTATCACCGGTCTCAGCCACCGTCAGGCGTATGGCGGAATTTTTGCTATTACCGTCATTAAAAGTCTGGCCGTACTGTTTGTCATCGGCGTCTTCTACACCACCGGAATTGTTTAAGGAGAATCATCATGAACTTAACGGGAAAAACCGCCCTGGTTACCGGCTCGACCAGCGGTATCGGATTAGGTATCGCACAGGTGCTGGCGCAATCGGGCGCCACCCTGATCCTCAACGGGTTTGGTGATGTGGATGCCGCCAAAGACGCTGTTGCGCAATATGGCAAAACGCCAGGTTATCATGGCGCGGATCTGAGCGATGAAGCGCAAATTGCCGACATGATGCGCTATGCCGAGAGCGAATTCGGCGGTGTTGATATTCTGGTCAACAACGCGGGAATCCAGCATGTATCCCCGGTGGAAACCTTCCCGGTTGATAAATGGAACGCGATTATCGCCATTAATCTCTCTTCCGTTTTTCACACCACGCGTCTGGCGCTTCCTGGTATGCGCGCGCGAAACTGGGGGCGCATCATTAATATCGCTTCTGTTCACGGCCTGGTGGCCTCAAAAGAGAAATCTGCCTACGTAGCGGCGAAGCACGGCGTGGTGGGATTCACCAAGACCATCGCACTGGAAACCGCGCAGACGGGTGTCACCTGCAATGCGCTGTGTCCCGGCTGGGTGCTCACGCCGCTGGTCCAGCAGCAGATCGATAAGCGTATTGCCGAAGGCGCAGAGCCTGAGGCTGCGCGTGACGCCCTGCTGGCGGAAAAGCAGCCGTCGCGCGAATTCGTCACGCCGGAACAGTTAGGTGAGCTGGCACTATTTCTGTGTTCAAACGGTGCGGCGCAGGTGCGCGGCGTGGCGTGGAATATGGATGGCGGTTGGGTAGCGCAATAACATCATCAGGTGCCGGATAAGACTGACTTACATCCGGCACAGTCGTAGGCCGGATAAGACGCAGTCGCATCCGGCGCGCCATGATTAAGACTTCAGTTGATAATCCAGCGTAATATCCGCGTTCAGTACCTGCGATACCGGGCATCCGGCTTTTGCTTTCTGGATGATGCCGTCAAACGTGGCGGCGTCTATCCCCGACACGCTCACCTGGCTATGCAACGCGACTTTAGTGATCGCAAACCCGGCATCTACTTTATCCAGAGAAACATCGGCAGTGGTATCAATGGCATCTGGTGTAAACCCTGCTTCGCCCAGCATCAGCGAAAGTGCCATCGAGAAGCAGGCTGCATGGGCCGCGCCAATCAACTCTTCAGGATTGGTGCCTTTCTCACCTTCAAATCGTGTATAAAACCCATACGGTTGCTGATTCAACACGCCACTTTCGGTCGACACAGTGCCTTTGCCGCGCTTAATGTCGCCTTCCCAGTGTGCCTGACCTTTCTTATGGATAGTCATTACCGCTCTCCTGTGTTGTCGTCGGAGTTACTAGTATAGGACGGCTGAGAAAAAGCATGTTACATACGGGATAGTTCTCATTTGCCGCTTAAGCATTGACCTTTCAGATAAAATGACCGACCATCCAGAAAGCCGTTATGTTGAACATCGGCTTTATATCAGGTTGTATTTCGTCCGTTCTCATACGGGCTCGCCCTTGAAACCAGTAACAGGATTAAGGAGTTAGAATGAAATCGAACCGTCAGGCCCGTCATATTCTCGGACTGGACCACAAAATCTCAAATCAACGTAAAATCGTGACCGAAGGTGACAAAACCAACGTGGTCAATAATCCTACTGGAAGAAAGCGCCGCACTGACGGCAAGTAGCCTTTCGCACGTCTGACTGAGTAACGAGATAAACACCATTGCAACCGCAGTGGTGTTTTTGCTTATAAAACCCCTTAACCCATTCACAATGCTTTATACTTCGCCCGTTTCCCTGGCGGACAGGCCACATACGATCATAAAGAGCGCCAGGGACGGTTATTCAAAAAAGAGTGAGTGACATGGAAAACGAAACCAAAAAACTGCGTTCCCTTTACATCCCCTACGCTGGCCCGGTACTGCTGGAATTCCCTTTACTGAATAAAGGGAGCGCCTTCAGTGTGGAAGAACGCCGTAACTTCAACCTGCTGGGGTTACTGCCGGAAGTGGTCGAGACGATTGAGGAACAGGCTGAACGCGCCTGGATCCAATATCAGGGATTCAAAACCGAAATCGACAAACATATTTACCTGCGCAACATCCAGGACACCAACGAAACCCTGTTTTACCGACTGGTGCATAATCACCTGGATGAAATGATGCCAGTTATCTATACCCCAACGGTCGGCGCGGCCTGTGAGCGTTTCTCTGAGATTTATCGTCGTGCGCGCGGCGTGTTTATCTCTTATCAGAACCGCCACAATATGGACGATATCCTGCAAAACGTCCCTAACCACAATATCAAGGTCATCGTTGTCACCGATGGCGAACGTATTTTAGGTCTTGGCGATCAGGGGATCGGCGGGATGGGTATTCCAATCGGTAAACTGTCGCTATATACCGCATGTGGCGGAATTAGCCCGGCCTATACTCTTCCGGTGGTACTGGACGTGGGGACCAACAACCAGCAACTGCTGAACGATCCGTTGTATATGGGCTGGCGCAATCCGCGTATCACTGATGATGAATACTACGAATTCGTTGATGAATTCATCCAGGCCGTGAAGCATCGCTGGCCGGACGTGCTGTTGCAGTTTGAAGATTTCGCCCAGAAAAACGCTATGCCACTGCTGACCCGTTATCGTGATGAAATTTGCTCGTTTAACGACGATATTCAGGGCACCGCGGCGGTTACTGTCGGTACGCTGATTGCGGCTAGCCGCGCGGCCGGTAGCCAGTTGAGCGAACAGAACATCGTCTTCCTCGGCGCAGGTTCCGCCGGTTGCGGGATCGCCGAGCAGATCATTGCGCAGATCCAGCGTGAAGGTCTAAGCGAAGAAGCGGCGCGTCAACGCGTATTCATGGTCGACCGCTTCGGCCTGTTAACAGACAAAATGCCGAACCTGCTCTCCTTCCAGACCAAACTGGTGCAAAAACGCGAAAATCTCCAGCATTGGGATACCCAAGAAGATGTGCTGTCATTGCTCGATGTGGTCCGCAACGTTAAGCCGGATATCCTGATTGGCGTTTCCGGACAAACCGGCCTGTTTACCGAAGAGATCATCCGCGAAATGCACAAGCATTGTCCGCGTCCGATCGTCATGCCGTTGTCCAACCCTACTTCCCGTGTTGAAGCTACACCACAGGATATTATCGCCTGGACCGAAGGTAACGCGCTGGTTGCGACCGGTAGTCCGTTCGCACCGGTACTGTGGAAAGATAAAATTTACCCAATCGCCCAGTGTAACAACGCCTATATCTTCCCGGGTATCGGCCTGGGTGTGATTGCGTCTGGCGCATCGCGCATCACTGATGAAATGCTGATGTCGGCGAGTGAAACGCTGGCGCAGTATTCACCGCTGGTGCTCAACGGTGAAGGTCTGGTACTACCGGAACTGAAAGATATTCAGACCGTTTCTCGCGCCATTGCCTTTGCCGTCGGTAAAATGGCTCAGCAGCAAGGTGTGGCAGTGAAAACCTCCGCCGAAGCGCTGCAACAGGCGATTGACGATAATTTCTGGCAGGCAGAATATCGCGACTACCGTCGTACTTCTATTTGACGGTTTGCCCGGCGGCACACTGCTGCCGGGCGTTCAACACTTGCGCTTTTGCGTAACTTACGATTACACTTTCACCACCGATTAACATTCTGAAAAACAAAAGGAGGATACTTATGCTGTACTGTGAACGTTTTATCGTTTCACATGCTTTTGGCGATCGCCAGTGCTCAAGCGTTATCGGTATCGTGCTGCGATAACTTCTGCTTGAGCGAAGCTAACTTCTAAATCCCCTTCTCTCGGGCTTACCGGGTTATCGTCAGCGATGTTTGACGAGGCGTTTTCACGCCTGTAACTCTTGAGTAAGCAACAATGAGCACATTACTAACCGCACAATCCTTACACGTTGATACGGCATTCGGCACGCTATTCGACGATCTTTCCTTTACCCTGAAAAAAGGCGACCGCATCGGGCTTATCGGTTACAACGGCTGCGGCAAAAGCACACTGTTAAAACTGCTCGATGGCACGATCTCGCCCACCAGTGGGGCAATCGCGCAGGCGAATCACTGCCATCTCGCGCGTGTAGAACAACATCTACCTGACGATATACTGCCGCTTACGCTGCAGGAAGCCGTTCTCGCTCAACTTCCCGAGCATGAACGCGCAGCTCAGCAGTGGCGGGTTGAAGCACTGCTTGCCGAAATGGGTTTTACGCCAGAGAATTTATCTCTTACAGCGCAAACGTTGAGCGGTGGCCAGCACACGCGCTTGCTATTAGCGCGGGCACTGATGCGTAATCCTGACCTGCTGCTGCTGGATGAACCGGGTAACCACCTGGATTTGCCTACATTACTGTGGCTTGAGCAGTTCTTACAGAACTGGTCTGGCAGTTTTGTGGTGGTCTCCCACGACCCGCAGCTGCTGGACGCGGTGACTCACGGAACCTGGATCTTGCGCGATCGCACCCTCCATGCGTTTGATCTACCCTGTAGTGCAGCGCGTCAGGCTCTGGCAGAAAGAGATGTCAGCGATGCTCTGCGCCACAAGGCTGAGCAAAAAGAGATAGACCGGGTGACTGCCAGCGCCAAACGGCTGGCAACCTGGGGGCGGGTCTACGACAACGAAGATCTCTCCCGCAAGGCCAAGCAGATGGAAAAACAGGTACAGCGCCTGAAAGAGGTGCAAACAGAAGTAACGTCAGGAAGTCAGTGGACACTAACATTGCAGGGTGATGCCCTGCGTGCAGATCGTTTGCTGGAGATGACCAATCTGTCTGTAGCCCCTGCTCCCGGTGCAGATACACTGTTTTCCATTGCCGGTATCCGGTTAAAAAGTGGCGATCGCGTGGCGATTGTCGGGCGTAACGGTTGCGGGAAATCATCGCTGTTAAGGCTTATCTGGCAACAGTTTCAGTCACAGCTGGCATCACCTTCACTGGTGTTACACCCGCGTGTTACCCTGGGTTATTACGACCAGACGCTGCATCAGCTTGCCGATAACGATTCATTGTTTGACGCGCTGGAAGCGTTTGCCCCGCAGCCAGAGATTCGCAAGATGGCGTTGATTAGCGCGGGATTTCCGTGGGTTCGTCATGCGCAGCGAGTCAGCACGTTAAGCGGCGGTGAGCGCTCCCGGTTACTGTTTGTTGGGTTGACGCTTGCGCGCTACAGTCTGCTGATGCTCGATGAACCGACCAACCATCTGGATATGGAAGGCAAAGAGGCGCTGGCAGAAACGCTACAAAGCTATAACAGCGGCGTGTTGCTGGTCAGTCACGACCGGCAGCTTATCAGCCAAAGCTGCAACCGGTTCTGGTTAATCGACAATGGCGAACTCAGTGAATGGCACGATCTGGAGGCGGTCAATGCGCGTATTCGGGAAACGTCCGCGGAGATAACCGTTCCCAAAACGGTGGCCGAAGAGAAAACTGAAATAAGCGGTGACAGCGATAGATTGCTGGAACAACTTCTCGATCTTGAGCAGCGTCTGGCCGACGATCTCGCCCGCAAGCCGAAACATCAAAAACCGTTGTTACAGGCGCAATGGCGCAAGGAGATTGAACGTCTGAACGCACAACTTGAGTAATCTTTATTGCCGGATGGCGCAAGCTTATCCGGCCTACATCAGCAAAATGCGCGTGTAGGCCAGGCATCCGGCAATTCTTGCGTGACGCTTTCCAGTTATTCCCCTTCTCCCTTTTTCTTTTTGCACATTCGCCGCACAATTTTAAATATCGCAATCTTGGTGTTGCGTTTAACGGAACATTGATGGTAGTGTTCCTCTTGAAGGAACAAGGATGATACGGATGATCATGAACTTCAGGCACAAGGGATTGCGCGATTTGTTTCTTCATGGACGAACATCAGGCGTTATGGCGAAACATGTCCGACGATTACGACACAGACTTGCCGTTATTGATGCGGCAAGCAAGGTTACAGATATCAATATGCCCGGTTATAAGCTACATCCTCTGGTGGGTGAACGCGACGGCATATGGGCAATTTCTGTTTCAGGTAACTGGCGTATTACGTTTGAATTCGTCAATGGCGACGCGTACATACTGGATTACGAGGACTATCATTGATGAAGATGGCAAATCATCCCCGTCCTGGGGATATCATTCAGGAAGCGCTGGAAGAACTCAATGTCAGCCTGCGCGAGTTTGCCAGAGCTATGGAGATTGCACCGTCAACGGCAAGTCGACTATTAACCGGGAAAGCGGCTCTGACGCCTGAGATGGCGATTAAACTCTCCGTAGTGATTGGCAGTTCACCCGAAATGTGGTTAAACCTGCAAAATACCTGGAGTCTGGCAGAGGCCCAAAAAAGCGTGGATATTTCACGTCTGCGTAAGCTGGCGGTACAGTGATATAAATGCCGGATATACTTTTGTCATCCGGCATACCATTTATTGCTGCGGTTTTCTCTCTTTCCAGGCATCCCAGGCCTGTTTGATCTCTTGCTTTGCCGTAGCGGCGTCATTGAAACCGTTTAATTCGACCTTCTTGCGCCCTTCCGGCAGATCTTTGTACACGCGGAAGAAAGATTCCAGACGTTGAACTTCAATCTTGGGCAGATCGCTTAACTCTTTGATGTCGTCATAAGTGGGGTCAATTTTACTGGCCGGAACGGCGACAATTTTGTCGTCCTTTTCACCGCCGTCGATCATCTTCAGTACGCCAATAGCGCGCAGCTTAATCAACGTTCCCGGAGCAAGCGGCGCACGGGTATAAAAAATGACGTCCAGCGGGTCACCGTCACCGGCTAAAGACTGGGTGAGTGAACCGTAGTTGGCGGGATAGGCAACCGGCATTGACTGGAAGCGATCGGCAACGATAAAACCGGTTTTGGCGTCGGTTTCATATTTAATCATTCCACCTGCCGGAATTTCGGTTACGGCATAAAACTCTTCCGGGTTGTTCTCCGGCTGAGGAAATTCGAGGATGTTCTGTGCCTGAGCTGAAGCACAAAGAAACACGCTGACTGCGAGTAATTTTTTCACCAGATGCATTGTCTTTTAACTCTTCTATTATCGGAAAGACAACACCTTACGTTCAGCAGATGACAGAAACATGACGTTTTTTTGGCAAAAAAATGGCGCTACCGATGTAGCGCCATTGCGTAGAGGGAACATCAGGGATTAGTTAACCCCCTCCTCGCTCTCTTTTTTCGCTTCTTGTCTTTCAACTTCGCGATACCAACGTGGGTGATGTTTCTTCGCCCAGCGACGGCTCACTTTCCCTTCGACCATACCTTTAATCGATCCTTTCACCCAGAATGCCATATACATATGGATGAGGATGGCGTGCATCAGGATAATCCCCGCAGCCGCATGGATCAGCAGGCTATAGCGCACGACCTGCATCGGGAAGAACTGCGCAAAGTACGGACGCCAGATAATGATACCGGTAATCAGCAGCACGAAAATCATGCTCATAATCGACCAGAACATCATTTTCTGTCCGGCGTTGTATTTGCCCACATCCGCCACTTTGTGTTCATTGCCTTTCAGTACTTCCACAATGTTTTTCAGCCACGGAATATCTTTCTTATCCGGGATGTTGTGGTGCACAAAGCGTACAAACATGAACATCAGTGCCACGAAGATCAGTATGCCGAAGAACGGGTGCAAAATGCGTCCCATCTGCGGCGTACCGAAGGTTTGCGTCAGCCATTGCAGAGTCGGGAAGAAAAATGAAATCCCCGACAGCGCTACCAGGAAGAAGCAGATCACCACCGTCCAGTGACAGGCGCGGTCGATAAATTTCGTGCGCACAATCATTTTCGACTTACTCATGATGATCCTCCTCGTCGTCGTCCACTTCCTTATTCGGACCAATACCAATGTAGTGGTAAATCAGTCCGGCGAAGGTGGCGATAAATCCGGCAGCGGCCAGCGGCTTCAGCGCTCCTTTCCACAGATTGATAGAGGTATCTATCTGCGGGTCTTTTGGCAGGCCGTGATACAGTTCAGGCTGGTTGGCATGATGCAGAACGTACATGACGTGCGTGCCGCCCACACCTTCCGGGTTGTAAAGACCGGCATGTTCAAAACCGCGTGCCTTCAGTTTGGCCACACGCTGTTCACCCATTTCCAGCATTTCCTGCTTGGTGCCGAAATGTATTGCCCCGGTCGGACACGTTTTCACGCAGGCAGGTTCCTGCCCGACGCTGACGCGGTCCACACACAGCGTACATTTATACACCCGGTTATCCTCTTTATTGAGGCGCGGAATATTAAATGGACACCCGGCAATACAGTAGCCGCAGCCAATGCAGTGCTCTGACTGGAAATCGACAATCCCGTTGGCGTACTGGATGATGGCCCCGGCAGACGGGCACGCCTTCAGGCAGCCCGGATCTTCACAGTGCATACAGCCGTCTTTACGAATCAACCACTCCAGCTTGCCGTTCTGTTCGGTTTCGGTAAATCGCATCACCGTCCAGGACTTGGCGCTGAGATCGGCGGGGTTGTCATAAACCCCGACGCAGTGGCCAACTTCATCGCGGATATCGTTCCACTCTGAGCATGCCACCTGACAGGCCTTACAGCCTATACAGGTGGAAACGTCGATCAGCTTCGCGACTTCTGCTTTGTAATCACGGGCCTGAGGCGGCGGCGTGATGGAGTTTGTTGCGGACCGTTTGATGATGTCCTGCGTTTCCATAGACATATGTTCGCCTCCCTTACGCCTTCTCGATGTTAACTAAAAACGCTTTGTATTCCGGCGTTTGCGAGTTTGCATCACCGACATTCGGCGTCAGGGTGTTGGCGATAAAGCCTTTACGCGCGACTCCTTCAAAGCCCCAGTGGATTGGGATCCCAACCGTTTCTACCTGCTGACCGTTGACGTTCAGGGTACGCAGACGACGAGTGACCACGGCAACTGCGCGAATAAATCCACGTTTGCTGCTGACTTTCACGTGATCGCCGTTGTTGATCCCCTTCGCTGCCGCCAGCGTTTCGCTGATTTCCACAAACTGCTCTGGCTGGGCAATCGCATTCAACAATGCGTGCTTGGTCCAGGTATGGAAATGTTCGGTCAGACGATAGGTCGTCCCGACGTACGGAAAGTCCTGTTTCGTGCCCATACGGAGTTTATCCGCTTCGTACAGACGCGCTGCCGGGTTGGAGATCACATTCGGGTGCAGCGGGTTAGTGCCCAGCGGCGTTTCCATCGGCTCGTAGTGTTCCGGGAACGGACCTTCCGCCATCTTATCGATAGCAAACAGACGCCCCAGCCCTTCCGGCTGCATGATAAACGGATTGGTGCCACTGCCCGGTGCCGCGGTATTGAAGTCCGGGATATCGTTCCCCGTCCACTTCGTACCGTTCCACTGGATAAGCATGCGTTTTGGATCCCACGGTTTACCCTGCGGATCCGCCGAAGCGCGGTTATACAGCACGCGACGGTTTAGCGGCCATGCCCAGGCCCAGCCCAGCGTATTACCGAGACCTGACGGGTCGGCGTTATCGCGATTGGCCATCTGGTTGCCCTGCTCGGTCCAGCTGCCGGTATAAATCCAGCAGGATGATGACGTAGAACCATCATCGCGCAGCAGCGCAAAGCTGTTGAGCAACTGACCTTTCTTCGCAACCAGCACGCCGTTGGCATCATAGAGATCTTCCAGCGCATAGCCGTTGTTCTCTTTCGCCACTTCTTCGGAGTGCGGTTCGTCCGGCTGCTTATAGTTCCAGCTCATTTTCAGAACGGGTTCTACAGCTTTACCGCCTTCAGTGCGATACATGTCGCGCAGGCGGTGGTAAATACCGGCAAGGATTTCGCCGTCGTTGCGGGCTTCACCCGGTGCGTCCTGACCTTTCCAGTGCCACTGCAGCCAGCGGCCGGAGTTGGCGATGGAACCGTCTTCTTCCGCAAAGCAGGTAGAAGGCAAACGGAAGACTTCAGTCTGAATCGACGCCGGATCAACGTCGTTTGATTCACCGTGGTTCTGCCAGAACGTTGAAGTTTCGGTCACCAGCGGATCGATAACCACCAGATACTTCAGTTTGCTGAGGCTCTGCACCACTTTGTTTTTGTCCGGGAAGGACGCAACAGGGTTAAAGCCCTGACAGATGTAGCCGGTGACTTTCCCGCTATCCATCATGTTGAAGTATTTAATGACGTCGTAGGACTGATCCCACTTCGGCAGCCACTCAAAGCCCCAGTCATTTTCTTTCTGCGCTGCATTGCCGTAGAAAGATTTCATCAGGCTGACGAAGAACTTCGGATAGTTGCCCCAGTAGTTAACCTGATCGGCCAATGTCGCTTTTGGCGTGTTTGCGGCCAGATAGGTTTGCAGGTCTGTCTGTTTCTCTGACGGCAGCGTCAGGTAGCCCGGCAGGCTGGTAGAGAGCAGACCTAAGTCGGTTAACCCTTGAATGTTGGAGTGGCCGCGCAAGGCGTTGACACCGCCACCTGCCATCCCCATGTTGCCGAGCAGCAACTGGATCATCGCCATGGTGCGGATGTTCTGTGCCCCGACGGTATGCTGAGTCCAACCCAGCGCATACAGGAACGTGGTGGTGCGATCGGCTGCACTGGTGGAAGCCAGCACTTCGCAGACTTTCAGGAAGTCTTCTTTCGGCGTACCACAAATGTTTTCCACCACATCCGGCGTGTAGCGGGAAACGTGCTGTTTTAGCAGGTTCCAGACACAGCGAGGATGGCTTAACGTTTCATCGCGTTTCGCGTAGCCGTTTTCATCGAACTGGTAGTTCCAGGACGATTTATCGTATTGGCGTTTTTTCGCGTCATACCCGCTGAACAGACCGTCTTCAAAAGCATAGTCATCCCGCACCAGCAGGCTGGCATTGGTGTAATGCTTAACGTATTCAGCGTTAATTTTGTTGTTTTCAATCAGGTACAGCAAGACGCCGGACAGGAACGTAATGTCCGTGCCGGAACGAATTGGCGCATAGATATCCGCCACCGAAGCTGTACGTGTAAAACGAGGGTCAACAACAATCAGCGTGGCATCATTGTTGTTTTTGGCTTCCATCGCCCAGCGGAATCCCACTGGATGTGCTTCAGCGGCGTTACCGCCCATCACCATCACGACGTTAGCGTTTTTAATATCAACCCAGTGGTTGGTCATCGCACCGCGACCAAATGTTGGAGCAAGACTTGCTACCGTTGGTCCGTGTCAGACGCGCGCCTGGTTGTCTACTGCCAGCATGCCGAGTGAGCGCACAAATTTTTGCGTCAGCATGCCGGTTTCATTACTTGCCGCAGATGCACACAGCATCCCGGTTGAAAGCCAGCGGTTTACCGTTACGCCCTGCTCATTCTTCTCAATAAAGTTGGCGTCACGGTCATTTTTCATCAGCTTCGCGATACGGGTGAATGCTTCATCCCAGCTGATACGCTGCCATTTGTCGGAACCTGGTGCACGGTATTCCGGGTAACGCAGACGGTTTTCACTGTGCACGTAATCCAGTAATCCTGCGCCCTTAGGGCATAATGCCCCACGGCTCACCGGATGATCCGGATCCCCTTCAATATGGTAAATCGACTCTTTGGCGTTTTTTGCTCCATCTCCCAGGCTATACATTAATAGCCCGCAACCTACGGAACAGTATGTGCAGGTGTTTCGGATCTCTTTGGCGCGTAAAAGCTTATAGTTTCGCGCCTGAGCCAGTGCCATTTTGGGTGCAAAACCCAGAGCAGCTACTGTTGTTCCCGCCATACCGCCCGCGCAGATTTTAAAAAATTGTCTGCGGCTGACGTCCATTGCTTTCCTCTTTTTTGCAGGGATTCGTACAGGACATCTCTCAGATCGCGCCAACGCGGCATAATTGAAAGATGACATGTACAACTTCGCGACGAAACTATCAGCTATATCCATATTTTTTTTGCGTCAAATCAATAACGAAACGGTTCCGCTACTAAATAGTGCACTTTGTTTAACCTTTGTACCCATAAGGGGGTAGGTAAAAGGTAATTAGTTAGCGCGCTACGGTGTAAAAGTGCTATAAATTTCAGCTTAAATTTTTGCCAGCACCATGGACAGACAATCAGAATGACAAAACAAAAAGCGACGTTAATTGGGCTCATTGCCATCGTGCTCTGGAGCACGATGGTCGGGCTAATGCGTGGGGTAAGTGAAGGACTGGGTCCTGCGGGTGGCGCAGCAATGATTTTTTCGTTAAGTGGCCTGTTGCTGATTTTTACCGTCGGCTTTCCGAATATCAGAAAAATTCCTGTGCGTTATTTAATCGCGGGTAGCGTGCTTTTTGTTACCTATGAAATATGTTTAGCGCTGGCTCTCGGTTATGCGGCTACTCGTCACCAGGCTATTGAAGTCGGTATGGTCAATTATCTCTGGCCGAGTCTGACGATATTGTTTGCTATTTTATTTAATGGTCAAAAAACAACCTGGCTGGTAATCCCTGGATTAATTATCGCATTGACCGGGGTTTGTTGGGTATTGGGTGGCGAAAATGGCCTTAATCCTGGTGAAATTATAAACAACGTTGCCAGCAGCCCGCTGAGCTATTTCCTCGCCTTTCTTGGCGCATTTATCTGGGCAACGTATTGCACGGTGACCAATAAATACGCAAAAGGCTTTAACGGTATTACCGTATTCGTTTTACTAACGGCTGCAAGTTTGTGGGTTTACTATTTTATGACTCCGCAACCAGAAATGAATTTCAGCACTTCGGTGACTATTAAAATGTTCTCAGCGGCATTAACGTTAGGATTTGCCTATGCGGCGTGGAATATTGGCATTTTGCATGGCAACGTGACCATCATGGCCGTAGGTTCCTATTTTACCCCAGTGCTATCCTCTGCTCTGGCTGCTGTGTTGCTCAGCGCCCCGTTGTCGCTATCTTTCTGGCAGGGTGCATTGATGGTTTGTGCGGGTTCGCTACTTTGCTGGTTGGCAACACGCTGCGCCTGAAAAAAAATCCGGGTTTTATCGCGCAAATCTGAAACCCGGCTACACTGTAATCAAATTAATGAATAATAAATGTTCATTCCACTTGTGGTTTATGTTTATTTTTGTTTAATTTAATGTTAAATAATTGGTGATTAATTAACTCCCGAAAATATTGCATGCTTATCTATATTCCTCAGTATGTATATATTATACCTGCGTGACTAACGCCATTTAAACCATAGACGGCACAATAGTCCCCTACGTAAATATACCCATTCAGATTTGTCACATATAAAGATTAATACAATCAGCTATATTATGTAGATCTGGATCACACAAATTCAAATATTTCGCAATATTATGAAACTTATTATTGAACTTATACCACTGCGTCATTTAAAAATAGTTTGCCATTGACGAACCCCTTCGTTTAGCAATGGTTTAGGAAACACACCAAGAAAAAATTATAAGGATTATTTAGAATGAAACTTAAATTAGTTGCAGTGGCAGTGACTAGCCTGTTGGCGGCAGGTGCGGTAAACGCAGCTGAGGTATATAACAAAGACGCAAACAAACTGGATATCTACGGTAAAGTTCACGCTCAGCATTACTTCTCTGACGACAACGGCAGCGATGGCGACAAAACCTACGCGCGTCTGGGCTTCAAAGGCGAAACTCAGATCAATGACCAGCTGGTTGGTTTTGGTCAGTGGGAATATGAATTCAAAGGTAACCGTACTGAATCCACCGGTGGTTCCAACAGCGACAAAACTCGTCTGGCATTCGCTGGTCTGAAATTCGCTGAATACGGTTCTTTCGACTACGGTCGTAACTACGGCGTAGCATACGACATCGGCGCATGGACCGACGTCCTGCCTGAGTTCGGTGGTGATACCTGGACCCAGACTGACGTATTCATGACTGGCCGTACTACTGGCGTTGCAACCTACCGTAACACCGACTTCTTCGGTCTGGTTGAAGGTCTGAACTTTGCTGCTCAGTACCAGGGCAAAAATGACCGTAGCAACGACAAAGAAGCTAATGGCGACGGTTTCGGTCTGTCTTCTACTTACGAGTATGAAGGCTTCGGCGTAGGTGCTACCTATGCGAAATCTGACCGTACTGACTCTCAGAGCAATGCTGGCAGCGCGTTCAAAGCTGACGGTAAAAACGCTGAAGTATGGGCTGCTGGTCTGAAATATGATGCGAACAACATCTACCTGGCAACCACCTACTCCGAAACCCGCAACATGACCACCTATGGTTCTAAAGTTAACGGTATCGCTGATAAAGCACAGAACTTTGAAGTTGTTGCACAGTACCAGTTCGACTTCGGTCTGCGTCCGTCCGTTGCTTACCTGAAATCCAAAGGTAAAGACATCAACAATTACGGCGACCAGGATCTGGTTGAATACGTAGACCTGGGTGCTACCTACTACTTCAACAAAAACATGTCTACCTTCGTTGATTACAAAATCAACCTGCTGGATGACAATGCATTCACCAATGCTGCCGGTGTAAGCACTGACAACATCGTGGCTGTTGGTCTGAACTACCAGTTCTAATTTTGTTGTAGTCTGAATACAAAGCCAGTCCTTCAAGGGCTGGCTTTTTCTCTTAATGTAGACTCGGTCATAAGGAGTATGCCGTGCAGACATTCACTGGTCGTTGTCTTTGCGGACAGAGTCATTTTACCGTTGACGTCGAAATGCTGGATGTCTATGCCTGCCACTGTACGCTGTGTCAGAAATGGTCAGGCGGCATCGCCATGTATCTGGAAGCCAGCGCTCACCCGCTGATGTCGCCAGAATCGGCAGAACCTTCGCACTTTCCTTCTTCAAATCGTGGTGAACGGTTCTTCTGTTCCGGCTGCGGATGCCCACTGTGGTTTACGTTGACGGACAGCGATCGCTACTTTATTCCATGGACACTTCTGGAACTTAATGAGGTAGATCGCCGCCGCCTGATATTAGCGGCAGAGATCTATACGGAAACGCAACCTGCGTTCTGGAGACTGACGGGGCAATACGCTCGACTGAGTGGGAAAGAAGTCGAAGAGATGGATTACCCCTGTCATTTAGCTCACTAGTTATTAACGTTGTACCTTTGCCAGACTGAACCACATTCCTATCGCTAATATGATAAGCATGCTGCCGGCGCTGCTTAAGGCCACGCTATGTGACCAGGTGAACGCTTCTCTGGCAGCCGTCAGCAATGCCTCACTCAGTGACGACGGGAGCGAGTGCGCCAGTTGTACCGCCTCCCCCATTGACGATGAGGCACGTTCCATTTCCTGCGCATTAAGTCCGGCTGGCGGCAGAATCGATGCAGAAAAGCTACGGCTCAGCAGTAAGCCAAAGATAGCGATCCCAAGTCCTGCCCCCAGTTCATAAGCCATTGTCTCGATGGCGCCAGCGGCCGCGGCTTTTTCCGCCGGCGCTGCTGCCATGATAGCCGCCGTTGAAGCCAGGAGCGCACTGGCGGCGCTGAAACCGAGCAAAGCCATCAAAATCCAGGCTTGTACCTGTTGGCTACTGAAATCCGTCATCGCCAGGCCGTAAAAACTGACGGCGCTCAGTGTCATGCCCGCCGTTGCCACACAACGTAATCCAAGGCGTGAAACCAACATACCGGCAATCGGTCCGCTGAAACCACTTGCCAGCATCACAGGCAGCATGAACAATCCAGCCTGATATGGTGTTAAACCGTGAACAAACTGTAGTTCCTGAGCCATCAGCAACTCAAAACCCACCAGCGTTATCATCGCGGTCATCGCCATCACTACACCGCTCAAGATAATGCGATGCGTGAACAGACGCATATCAATCATCGGGCGAGCTGCCGCAAGCTGGATACGGACAAACTGCCACAACAGTAAAGCGCCGGTTAACAGCGTCAGGGCGATGGCAACGGTCGCCGTATGCCCTTTCAGCGCGGTTTTAGCGCTGTAAACCAACAGCAGAATGGCAACAATCAGCATTATCGCATGACCAAAATTTAACGATTGATCGCGACGTCCAGCCTGGCGCGGCACTAAGCGTGCGGTTAAAGCCATTACCACCAGGACAATCGGCACATTAATTAAGAATACGGACCCCCAGTAGAAGTGCTCCAGCAGCATCCCGCCAACCAGTGGGCCAAACGCCGCACCGCCGGAACCGACCGCCGCCCAGACGCCGAGCGCCATATTTCGATGCCGTTGCTCAGAGAACGTGGCGCGAATACCCGCCAGCGTTGCCGGAACAATCATCGCCGCGCCAATTGCCAATACCGCCCGGGTTGCAATCAGCCAGCTTGCGCTATGAGCAAAAGCGGCCGCCAGCGATGCGAGACCAAATAATCCACCGCCTAACAGCAGCAGACGTTTAAAGCCGATGCGATCCCCCAGCGCACCCATTGGCAATACCATTCCGGCCATTACCAGGGAATAAATATCAATGATCCACAGCAGCTCGTTACCACTGGCACCCAGCGTCATACTCAGCGTGGGCGCGGCAACGTGCAGCACCGTTGCATCAATCGCAACAGGGATGTAGACCAGCACAATAATGACTAACGTTAACCACTGACGAAACATAAAACTCCCTAACGAAACCAAAACTGGACACATGTCCAGCTTTAGCGATCCTACGGAAAATTGAACATATGTCCAACTTTTTGTTAGACTGCGATCTATACGGGTACAGGAGGAATGATGAGCTATCTAAATCGGGATGAACGTCGGGAAGTGATTCTGCAAGCAGCAATGCGTGTCGCACTTGAAGAAGGATTTTCCGCCATGACGGTTCGACGCATTGCTGCAGAAGCTCACGTCGCGACGGGCCAGGTACATCACCATTTCGCCTCTGCCGGCGAACTCAAATCCCAGGCATTTGTGCGCCTGATCCGCACCCTACTTGATGCCGAACTGGTCAGCGAAGACGCCAGTTTCCGTGAGCGACTGCATGCGATGCTAGGCAGTGAAGATGGTGGTCTGGAACCCTATATTAAGCTATGGCGTGAAGCACAGGTTGTTGCGGGTAAAGATCCGGAAATTAAAAGCGCCTACCTGTTGACCATGCGAATGTGGCACGAAGAAACCGCCAACATCATTACACAAGGACAGAAAGCCGGTGAGTTCTCATCCGCGCCTGATGCCGCCGACGTCGCATGGCGCTTAATCGCATTAGTCTGCGGCCTGGATGGTATGTACATATTAGGTATTGAGGAAATGGCCGATCCTGCATTCGATCGTCATCTTGATCGTATGATAACGCAGGAGTTATTTATTTGATGTAATAGATGGATTAACAATACATCTTTTATGTTTACAATTAGTAACACTTAAGCAACGTGTAATTCTCCCATCACGCCGCGTTATTGCGCTTTTTTATCTATTCTTTCAGTCAATATTCCTAAAACTTTTCAATAGTTTCTAAAAAGAAGCCGCGCGGCGCTGCATGCGTTTATTTCTTTTTCATGAACGGCATGTGCATGGAGAATAATATGTCATCATCAAATGAGAAAAATAATCGTTATCTTTTAACTGACTGGAAACCAGAGAACCCCGGCTTTTGGGAAAATAAAGGCAAGCACATTGCGCGCAGAAACCTCTGGATATCAGTAAGTTGTCTGCTGCTTGCGTTCTGCGTCTGGATGTTGTTTAGCGCCGTAGCCGTCAATCTGAATAAAATTGGTTTTAATTTCACCACCGACCAACTGTTTTTATTAACGGCATTGCCATCTCTTTCTGGTGCAATATTACGCGTGCCCTACTCCTTTATGGTACCTATATTTGGTGGGCGTCGTTGGACCATTTTTAGCACGATTATTCTGGTTATTCCCTGCGTCTGGCTCGGATTTGCCGTGCAAAATACCGCTACTCCGTTTGGAGTATTTATAATCATTGCGCTGATGTGTGGTTTTGCTGGCGCTAACTTTGCCTCCAGCATGGGCAATATCAGCTTTTTCTTCCCCAAAGCGAAGCAAGGTAGCGCATTAGGCGTTAACGGTGGTCTCGGCAACCTCGGCGTCAGCGTGATGCAGTTGATCGCGCCACTGGTGATCTTTCTGCCCATATTTACCTTTTTGGGCGTACAGGGCGTACCGCAAGCTGACGGCTCGTTATTGTCGCTGGCCAATGCAGCATGGATATGGGTGCCGTTACTGCTGATAGCCACCGTGGCAGCGGGCATGGGAATGAACGACATTGCCAGCTCGAAGGCCTCAATTGCCTCCCAGCTACCGGTACTCAAGCGTTTTCATCTGTGGTTATTAAGTCTGCTGTATCTCGCCACCTTCGGTTCATTTATCGGTTTTTCGGCAGGCTTTGCCATGCTGGCGAAAACCCAGTTCCCCGACGTGAATATCCTGCAACTGGCGTTCTTCGGCCCCTTCATCGGCGCGCTTGCACGATCGGCGGGTGGTGTTATCTCTGACAAGTTTGGTGGTGTGCGTGTCACCTTAATTAACTTCATCTTTATGGCACTGTTCAGCGCCCTGCTGTTTCTCACTTTGCCCGGCTCGGGCGAAGGTAGCTTTATCGCGTTTTACCTGGTGTTTATGGGCTTGTTCCTGACCGCGGGTTTGGGCAGCGGTTCAACCTTCCAGATGATTGCGGTGATCTTTCGCAAAATCACAATTTATCGGGTGAAGCTGCATGGTGGTACCGAAGAACAGGCTCAGCGGGAAGCGGTAACCGATACCGCCGCCGCCCTGGGATTTATTTCCGCTATTGGCGCAGTGGGGGGCTTCTTCATTCCTAAAGCGTTTGGCTCATCGCTGGCGTTGACCGGCTCTCCGGTGGGTGCCATGAAAATATTCCTCGTGTTTTACATCGTCTGCGTGCTGGTGACCTGGTTGGTCTATGGCCGTAAATCACAAAAAAAATAACAAAATGGATACCGCAGGATCGGACATTTAGGTAGGCCGGATCAGGCCTGGAGTTCGATTCACCGTCGGCAATATTATCGAAGCAGGAGTTATGTCATGAGTAAACTGTTAGACCGCTTTCGCTACTTTAAACAAAAGGGCGATACGTTTGCCGAGGGGCACGGGCAAGTGATGCATACCAACCGGGACTGGGAAGACAGCTATCGTCAGCGCTGGCAGTTCGACAAAATTGTGCGTTCTACCCACGGCGTTAACTGTACCGGCTCATGCAGCTGGAAGATCTACGTTAAAAACGGGCTGGTGACCTGGGAAACGCAGCAAACCGACTACCCGCGTACTCGTCCTGACCTGCCAAATCATGAGCCCCGTGGCTGTCCACGCGGCGCCAGCTACTCGTGGTATCTCTATAGCGCTAACCGCCTGAAATATCCCCTGGTGCGTAAACGCTTAATCGAATTGTGGCGCGACGCCCTCTCCCACCAACCCGATCCGGTGCTGGCCTGGGAATCCATTATGAACGACCCGCAAAAATGCCAGAGCTACAAGCAGGTACGCGGGCGCGGTGGATTTATCCGTTCGAACTGGAAAGAGCTTAATCAGCTGATTGCTGCCGCCAACGTCTGGACGGTGAAAACCTACGGCCCGGATCGCGTGGTCGGCTTCTCCCCGATCCCGGCGATGTCGATGGTTTCCTATGCCGCCGGCACTCGCTATCTCTCGCTAATCGGCGGAACATGTCTGAGTTTCTATGACTGGTACTGCGACTTACCGCCCGCGTCACCGATGACCTGGGGCGAGCAGACCGACGTTCCTGAATCCGCCGACTGGTATAACTCCAGCTATATCATCGCCTGGGGTTCTAACGTGCCGCAGACTCGTACCCCGGATGCGCACTTTTTCACAGAAGTACGCTACAAAGGCACCAAGACGATTGCCATTACGCCGGATTACTCGGAAGTCGCCAAACTGTGCGATCAGTGGCTGGCACCCAAACAAGGAACAGACAGCGCGCTGGCAATGGCGATGGGCCACGTCATCCTGAAAGAGTTCCACCTCGACAATCCCAGCGATTATTTCCTCAATTACTGTCGTCGCTATACCGACATGCCGATGCTGGTTTTACTGGATGCCCGCGAAGATGGCAGCTACGTGCCTGGACGCATGATGCGTGCTTCAGACCTTGTCGATGGCCTGGGTGAAAGCAACAATCCGGAGTGGAAAACGGTAGCCTTTAACAGCGCTGGCGAACTGGTTGTCCCGAACGGATCTATCGGTTTTCGCTGGGGGGAAAAAGGCAAATGGAACCTGGAACCACTGGCGGCTGGCGCTGAAACTGAACTTTCTCTTTCGCTGCTTGGTCAGCATGATGAAGTAACCGGCGTGGCATTCCCCTATTTTGGCGGCAACGAAAACCCACATTTTCGCAGTGTAAAACAAGAACCGGTGCTGATCCGTCAACTACCGGTAAAACATCTTACCCTCGCTGACGGTAGCCGTTGCCCGGTGGTGAGCGTCTATGATCTGGTGCTGGCGAATTATGGCCTCGATCGTGGTCTGGATGACGTTCATAGCGCGCAAGATTACAGCGAAGTGAAAGCCTACACCCCGGCCTGGGGCGAGCAAATTACCGGTGTGCCACGCCGTCATATCGAACAGATCGCCCGTGAGTTTGCCGATACGGCGCACAAAACGCATGGCCGTTCGATGATCATTCTCGGGGCTGGCGTCAACCACTGGTATCACATGGATATGAACTACCGTGGCATGATTAATATCCTCGTGTTCTGTGGCTGTGTGGGACAAAGCGGCGGCGGCTGGGCGCACTATGTGGGTCAGGAGAAACTGCGTCCGCAAACCGGTTGGTTGCCGCTGGCCTTTGCGCTGGACTGGAACCGACCACCGCGTCAGATGAACAGCACTTCGTTTTTCTACAACCATTCCAGCCAGTGGCGTTATGAAAAACTTACCGCGCAGGAACTCCTCTCTCCACTGGCCGATGCGTCGAAGTTTAGCGGACATTTGATTGACTTTAACGTGCGGGCTGAAAGGATGGGCTGGCTGCCGTCTGCGCCGCAGCTTAACCTCAACCCTTTGACTGTTAAAGCAAAAGCCGAACAAGCAGGGCTATCTCCTGCGCAATACACCGCACAGGCGCTGAAGTCAGGTGATATTCGTTTTGCCTGCGAACAGCCAGATAACGGCAAAAACCATCCGCGCAACCTCTTCGTCTGGCGCTCTAACCTGCTCGGCTCCTCCGGTAAAGGGCATGAATACATGCTCAAATATTTGCTGGGTACCGAAAGCGGGATCCAGGGGGAAGCGCTCGGTTCAAGCGAGGGTATTAAACCTGAAGAGGTTGAATGGCAGTCAGCGGCGATAGAGGGCAAGCTCGATCTGCTGGTCACGCTCGATTTCCGTATGTCCAGTACCTGTTTGTTCTCCGATATCGTTCTGCCAACCGCTACCTGGTATGAAAAAGACGATATGAATACCTCGGATATGCATCCGTTTATTCACCCGTTGTCTGCGGCGGTCGACCCGGCATGGGAATCGAAGAGCGACTGGGAAATTTATAAAGGCATCGCCAAAGTATTTTCTGAGGTTTGCGTCGGACACCTTGGACAAGAAACGGATGTGGTATTGCAACCGCTGCAACACGACTCTCCGGCAGAGCTGGCGCAGCCGTTTGACATTCAGGACTGGCGCAAAGGCGAATGCGATCTCCTCCCGGGCAAAACGGCACCGAATATCGCCGTTGTGGAGCGTGACTACCCCGCCACCTACGAACGCTTTACTTCACTTGGCCCGCTCATGGACAAACTCGGTAACGGCGGGAAAGGCATTGCGTGGAATACCCAGGCGGAAGTCGATTTCCTCGGCAAGCTGAACTACACCAAGCGCGAAGGCCCGGCAAAAGGACGCCCGCTGATTGACACCGCGCTGGATGCCTCTGAGGTGATCCTCGCCCTGGCACCGGAAACAAACGGTCAGGTGGCGGTGAAAGCCTGGGAAGCGCTGGGGGCGATGACCGGACGCGACCATACGCATCTGGCGTTGAACAAAGAAGACGAAAAGATCCGTTTTCGCGATATCCAGGCGCAGCCGCGCAAAATCATCTCCAGCCCCACCTGGTCCGGGTTGGAAAGTGAACATGTTTCCTATAACGCAGGCTATACCAACGTCCACGAGCTGATCCCATGGCGTACTCTGTCCGGTCGCCAGCAGCTGTATCAGGATCATGCGTGGATGCGAGCGTTCGGTGAAAGTCTGGTGGCGTATCGTCCACCTATCGATACCCGCAGCGTCAGTGAAATGCGCGAGGTTCCGCCTAACGGCTTCCCGGAAAAAGCGCTCAACTTCCTGACGCCGCACCAGAAATGGGGGATCCATTCCACCTATAGCGAAAACCTGCTGATGCTGACGCTGTCGCGCGGCGGACCGATTGTCTGGATCAGTGAAACCGATGCCAAAGAGCTGGGCATTGAGGATAACGACTGGATTGAAGCCTTCAACGCCAACGGTGCGCTCACCGCGCGTGCAGTGGTGAGTCAACGCGTGCCACCGGGAATGACCATGATGTATCACGCTCAGGAGCGAATCATGAATATCCCTGGCTCAGAGGTGACCGGGATGCGCGGCGGGATCCATAACTCGGTGACCCGCGTCTGCCCGAAACCCACGCACATGATAGGTGGCTATGCGCAGCTGGCATACAGCTTCAACTATTACGGTACGGTCGGCTCTAACCGCGATGAGTTCATCATGATTAGAAAAATGAAAAATATTAACTGGCTGGATGATGAAGGTCGCGATCAGGTACAGGAGGCGAAAAAATGAAAATACGCTCACAGGTAGGCATGGTTCTTAATCTGGATAAGTGCATCGGCTGCCACACCTGCTCCGTTACCTGCAAAAACGTCTGGACCGGACGTGAAGGGATGGAATACGCGTGGTTTAACAACGTCGAGACTAAACCGGGGATTGGTTATCCGAAGAACTGGGAAGATCAGGAAGAGTGGCAAGGCGGCTGGGTTCGCGATGTTAACGGCAAAATAAGACCGCGTCTGGGCGGCAAGATGGGCGTAATCACCAAAATTTTCGCCAACCCGGTGATCCCGCAAATTGACGACTACTATGAACCGTTTACCTACGATTATCAGCATCTGCATAGCGCGCCGGAAAGCAAGAATCAGCCCACCGCACGCCCACGTTCGCTGATCGATGGTAAACGGATGGACAAGATTATCTGGGGTCCAAACTGGGAAGAACTGCTTGGCGGTGAATTTTCAAAACGTGCCCGCGACCGTAACTTCGAGAAGATGCAAAAGGAGATGTACGGCCAGTTCGAAAACACCTTCATGATGTATTTACCGCGCCTGTGCGAGCACTGCCTGAATCCAAGCTGTGTCGCCACCTGCCCAAGCGGTGCTATCTATAAGCGTGAAGAAGACGGCATTGTGCTGATCGACCAGGACAAATGTCGCGGCTGGCGCTTGTGCATCAGCGGCTGTCCGTACAAGAAAATCTATTTTAACTGGAAGAGCGGTAAGTCAGAGAAGTGCATTTTCTGCTATCCGCGTATTGAGTCCGGCCAGCCGACGGTATGTTCGGAAACCTGCGTTGGACGTATCCGTTATCTCGGCGTATTGCTGTACGACGCCGACCGCATCGAAGAAGCGGCCAGCACCGAGCATGAAACCGATCTCTATGAGCGTCAGTGCGATGTGTTCCTCAATCCGCACGATCCGGCGGTCATTGAAGAGGCGTTAAAACAAGGTATTCCGCACAACGTCATCGAAGCGGCCCAACGTTCGCCAGTCTACAAAATGGCGATGGACTGGAAACTGGCGCTGCCGCTGCACCCGGAATATCGCACCCTGCCGATGGTCTGGTATGTACCGCCATTGTCACCGATTCAGTCGGTCGCCGACGCGGGCGGACTGCCGCACAATGGCAACATTTTGCCGGCGGTTGAGTCGCTGCGAATTCCGGTTCAGTACCTCGCCAACATGCTCAGTGCGGGTGATACCGGTCCGGTGCTGCGCGCGCTGAAACGTATGATGGCCATGCGCCACTATATGCGTGCGCAAACAGTGGAAGGCGTGACGGACACCCGCGCGATTGAGGAAGTAGGTTTGACCGTTGAGCAGGTTGAAGAGATGTATCGCTATCTGGCCATCGCCAACTATGAGGACCGCTTTGTGATCCCGACCAGCCACCGTGAAATGGCGCGCGATGCCTTCCCGGAGAAAAACGGCTGCGGATTTACTTTCGGTGACGGCTGCCATGGCTCAGATACCAAATTCAACCTGTTTAACAGTAGCCGTATTGATGCCATCGACATCACCGAAGTGCGCGATAAAGCGGAGGGTGAATAATGCAAATCCTGAAGGTTATCGGCCTGCTGATGGAATATCCCGACGAGCTGCTGTGGGAGTGTAAAGACGACGCGCTGGCGCTTGTGGCCAGCGATGCCCCCATGCTTACCGAATTTAGCCAGGGGTTGCTCAATGCGCCACTGCTGGATAAACAAGCGGAATGGTGCGAAATCTTTGACCGGGGCCGGGCCACCTCTCTGCTGCTGTTTGAGCACGTGCACGCCGAGTCCCGTGACCGGGGTCAGGCGATGGTTGATCTGCTGGCGCAGTATGAAAAGGTCGGGCTACAGCTCGACTGCCGCGAACTACCGGATCATCTGCCGTTGTATCTGGAGTATTTGAGCGTGTTGCCGGAGGCCCAGGCCAAAGAAGGACTGCAGAACGTTGCCCCCATTCTGGCGCTGCTTGGCGGTCGTTTAAAACAGCGCGATACGACGTGGTATCAGTTGTTTGATGCCCTGCTGCTGCTTGCCGGAAGCCCTCTTTCAAGTGACAGTGTCACTAAGCAGGTTGGTGCTGAAACCCGCGATGATACCCGTCAGGCGTTGGATGCGGTGTGGGAAGAGGAACAGGTGAAGTTTATCGAGGATAACGCCACCGCCTGCGACAGTTCACCGTTACAAAACTATCAACGACGCTTTAGCCAGGACGTGGCGCCGCAGTATGTCGACGTCAGCGCGGGAGGCCCGAAATGATACAGTACCTGAACGTCTTTTTTTACGATATCTACCCGTACCTGTGCGGTACGGTGTTTATCCTCGGCAGTTGGCTACGCTATGACTACGGGCAATACACCTGGCGCGCCTCTTCCAGCCAGATGCTGGACAAACGCGGCATGGTGCTGTGGTCAAACCTGTTCCACATCGGCATTCTGGGGATCTTTTTCGGTCACCTGTTCGGCATGCTAACGCCGCACTGGATGTATGCCTGGTTCCTGCCGATTGCGGTGAAACAACAGATGGCGATGATTGCCGGTGGGCTTTGTGGCGTACTGACGCTGGTTGGTGGCGCAGGTTTGCTGGTGCGGCGTCTGACCAACCCGCGCATTCGTGCAACGTCTTCCACCGCTGATATTCTGATCCTTTGCGTTCTGCTGATTCAGTGTATCCTCGGCTTAACCACCATCCCGTTCTCCGCACAGCATCCTGACGGCAGTGAAATGCTGAAACTGGTTGGTTGGGCGCAGTCAGTGGTGACTTTCCAGGGCGGCGCATCTGCACATCTGGATGGTGTGGCGTTGATTTTCCGTGTGCACCTGGTTCTGGGGATGACTATCTTCCTGCTATTCCCGTTCACCCGTCTGGTCCACGTATGGAGTGCGCCGTTTGAGTACTTCACTCGCCGCTATCAGATAGTGCGTTCCCGCCGATAATTGAACTCTGATGCCCGGTAGCGCTTGCGCTTACCGGGCCTGCATCGCTATCCCGCTTTTTGTACGTTATGATGCTTCTCCATTTCAGGGAGAACGCTAATGAAACCACAGGTTTACCACGTCGATGCCTTTACCCCGGTCCCTTTTCGCGGCAACTCAGCAGGTGTGGTTTTACATGCTGATGGGCTGAGTGACGCGCAGATGCAGCTCATCGCTCGCGAGCTGCGTCATTCAGAAACCGCATTTCTGCTGACCAGTGACGACAGCGATGTTCGCATCCGCTATTTCACCCCGACGGTCGAAGTTCCTATCTGTGGGCATGCTACCGTCGCCGCGCATTATGTGCGGGCCAAGGTGCTGGGTCTGGGCAACTGCATGGTCTGGCAAACCTCGCTGGCCGGACGTCATCGGGTGGATATTGACGCTACCGGGAATGACTATCGCATGAGCCTTGAGCAAGGTGAACCGGGTTTTGAACCTCCGCTGGAGGGCGCTGTTCGTACTGCGATTCTCGATGCGCTGCACCTGAGCGAAGACGATATGCTGGCAGGCTTACCCATTCAGGTTGCCACGACCGGACATTCGAAAGTGATGATTCCACTGAAACCCGAGGTGGACCTTGACGCCCTTTCCCCTGATTTACCGGCTTTGACCGCCATCAGCCAGCAAATTGGCTGTAACGGCTTTTTCCCTTTTCAAATCCGCGAGGGCGAAAACGCCACTGATGGCCGCATGTTTTCACCTGCTATTGGTATTGTGGAAGACCCGGTTACCGGCAATGCCAACGGTCCAATGGGCGCGTGGCTGGTCCACCATGGGCTGATGGCGCATGATGGGAAAACGTTACGAGTTCAGGGGCATCAGGGCCGTGCGCTCGGGCGCGACGGGATTGTTGATGTGACGGTGACTATCCGTGAAAACCAGCCGGAAAAAGTCACCATTACCGGTTCGGCGGTGATCCTGTTTCACGCAGAATGGGCGATAGATTTTTAATTGTTCCCGAAGGCCGGATAAGGCGATGACGCCGTATCCGGCATGACTTCCGATGCCCCTATTTCCCCGCCTCCGGATGCGTATCAAACGCCGCCATGACCGTCGCCAGCTCATCTTCGGTAAATCCATGCTTCACGTCATCCACACCCAGTCCAAATCGTTCTTGCAACAACGCATACAAACTGGCGACGTCAGGCAAATTAATCTGCTCTACCGCATGTCCATCCTGATAATGGGTAAAGTGAAAATTGGTTAACGTTAATTTCCCGCCGTCGGGCAGATGACGGCACATCAGCAGATGATGGCGAAAATGTGATTGCGGCCAGTGTGCGGACCAGAAGTTGCCCATCAGATAATCGCTCTGATGCTGCACGACCAGATCGAAACGATACATTGACTGCCAGTGTTCGTGATGACGGAACTGGAGGATCCAATCTTCACCTTCCTGAATCAGCCGATATTCGCCGTGTGGCGTCTTCTGCTCAGTGTTAGCCAGCAGACGAATTGGTGCTGTCAGCGTTTGCCCGCCGAAACCAACGTCGGCGATCCACTGCTCTCCCTGCAATTCAACCAGCAACAGACGATGCGTGCGCGGCGGCAGGCTTGACGGATTTGCCAGTACCACGCGACCGAGAAGGCTACGTACGTTAAAACCGATTTCGCGTAACGCGCGCTCAAACACGCCGTTCTGTTCAAAGCAATAACCGCCACGACGCGCCGTTACCAGCTTCTCTTCCAGCGACAAATCGTCAAGCTGCATCTCTCTTGGCAGTAATACATCCAGGTTTTCAAAGGGAATTGCGCTGTTGTGCAGTAGATGTAGCGCTTGCAAGGTTTCAAGGTTGACGTTGGCCGAACCTGACCAGCAAATACGGGCAAAATAAGCGGTTAAAAAAGGCGTCATACGGAGTTCCTGTTCGATTAATGCAGTACTTATAACGTATTTTTCGTTTTACGCTGTCGATTTTGTGCGTTGTTAATTCCTGTGAGGCGACAAAATCGCTAATACCGTTAATATCTATGTTTATTGTGGTGTGTTATCTCTCAGCCAAGGAGCATCCATGAGCCATTTTCGTCCGATCGAATTAAAACATGCCAGCCGGCTACTCAATCATGGCCCAACGATATTGATAACCAGCCGGGATGAGCATACCGAGCGGCGAAATGTGATGGCTGCGGCATGGTCAATGCCCGTGGAATTTGAGCCGCCGCGGGTAGCAATTGTTGTTGATAAGACCGCCTGGTCGCGGGATCTCATTGAACGTAGCGGTAAATTCGGCATCGTTATTCCGGGTATCGCCGCCGTCAACTGGACCTGGGCCGTAGGCAGCGTTTCCGGTCGCGTGGAGGATAAATTCAACTGTTACGGCATTCCCGTGGTGCAAGGACCCGTGCTAGGTTTACCGCTGATAGAAGCGAAATGTCTGGCCTGGATGGAGTGTCGCCTGTTGCCAGCCACGGCGGCACAGGAAAAATATGACACTCTGTTTGGGGAAGTGGTCTCCGCTGCTGCTGATGAGCGAGCCTTCGTGGAAGGACGCTGGCAGTTTGATGATGGCAAGCTCAATACTCTGCATCACCTTGGGGCCGGAACGTTTATCTCCAGCGGGAAACGCATTATCGCAGGTGAATGATAGTATGCTAACGGATGGCAGTTCTGCTCTGTCATCCGCAACTGTTTTCTTAAAACTTCTGAAAAACCAGTTAGATAAATTACTCTGCCTTCCTTGCCTAATCATTCATGTGAATTATAGTTAATCTTGCACTAACTCAAATACCTAATCGAAACGCTATCCGTCAAAGCAGCATCCCCAACTGTACTTTTGAAGTGTCAGAGAGGTTTTACGATGCAACTTAATAGAATCGCACAAAGTTTTATACTTGCTGGGTTACTCACATCGTTTTCTGTTCCCCTTATGGCCGCTGAAGCCCCCAAAGACGCTACAGCCGCCACGCAACAAGCCAACAACGCGCTTTACAATCAACTGCCCTTCTCCGATAACACCGACTTTACCGACGCCCATAAAGGCTTTATCGCCCCACTCCCGCAGGACGTGATCAAGGGCGAGCAGGGAAATGTTATCTGGAATCCGCAGCAGTACGCGTTCATCAAAGAAGGCGATAAAGCCCCGGATACGGTAAACCCGAGCCTGTGGCGTCAATCTCAGTTGATCAACATCAGCGGGCTGTTTGAAGTAACGGATGGCGTTTACCAGATTCGTAACCTCGATCTGTCAAACATGACCATTATTGAAGGTAAAGAAGGCATCACCGTTGTTGACCCGCTGGTCTCGGCAGAAACGGCCAAAGTCGGGATGGATCTTTACTTTAAAAACCGCGGTAAAAAACCAGTTGTTGCGGTGATTTATACCCACAGCCACGTTGACCATTACGGCGGCGTACGCGGCGTTGTCGATGAAGCCGACGTTAAAGCGGGCAACGTGAAAGTTTATGCGCCAGCCGGCTTTATGGAAGCCGCGGTCGCTGAGAATATCATGGCCGGTAACGTCATGAGCCGCCGCGCGAGCTACATGTACGGCAACCTACTCAAACCTGATGCCAAAGGCCAGGTCGGCGCGGGACTGGGAACCACGACCTCCGCGGGAACCGTTACCCTGATTGCGCCAACAAATATCATTGAGAAAGATGGACAAAAAGAGGTCATCGATGGCCTGACCTATGACTTCATGCTGGCTCCGGGTTCCGAAGCACCATCGGAAATGCTGTGGTACATCGAAGAGAAGAAACTGATTGAATCCGCAGAAGATGTTACCCACACCCTGCACAACACCTACTCCCTGCGCGGAGCCAAAATTCGTGAGCCGCTGCCGTGGTCCAAATACATCAACGAAGCGATTGTGCGCTGGGGTGATAAAGCCGAGGTGCTGATGGCGCAGCACCACTGGCCAACCTGGGGTAATGACAAGGTGGTCAGCCTGCTGAAAAGTCAGCGCGATCTGTATCGTTACATCAACGACCAGACGCTACGCATGGCTAACGAAGGTCTGACCCGCGATGAAATCGCTGCCAACTTTAAGCTGCCGGACTCACTGGCACATACCTGGGCTAACCGCGGTTACTATGGCTCAGTGAGCCATGACGTAAAAGCGACCTATGTGCTCTATCTCGGCTGGTTTGACGGCAACCCGGCAACGCTGGATGAGCTGCCGCCGGAAGAGTCTGCGAAGAAATTTGTCGACTACATGGGTGGTGCGGACGCCATTTTGCAGAAAGCAAAAGCAGACTATGACCAGGGCAACTACCGCTGGGTGGCACAGGTGGTAAGCAAAGTCGTGTTTGCCGATCCAAATAACCAGGCCGCACGTAATCTGGAAGCAGATGCGCTTGAGCAACTGGGTTATCAGGCTGAATCCGGCCCGTGGCGTAACTTCTACCTGACCGGCGCGCAAGAGCTGCGTAACGGCGTGGTCAAAGGCCCAACCCCGAATACCGCCAGCCCGGATACCGTTCGTGCTATGACGCCGGAAATGTTCTTCGATTATCTGGCAGTGCATATTAACGGACAAAAAGCGGGTGATGCGAAGTCAGTGTTTAACATCGATCTTGGCAGTGATGGCGGTAAATATAAGCTTGAGCTGGAGAATGGCGTCCTGAACCATACCGCCAATGCCGAAGCGAAAGATGCCGATGCTACGATCACGCTTAATCGCGATACGCTGAACAAAATCATCCTCAAGGAAGTGACGCTGAAACAGGCACAAGACAGCGGTGACGTGAAGATAACCGGTGACGGCGCCAAGCTTGATGCCATGCTCGGCTATATGGATAAATTCGAATTCTGGTTCAACATCGTTACGCCATAAGCACAACGAAAACGGGCGGAAATCCGCCCGTTTTTTCTTACATACTGTAGCCAGGTTTTTTAATTAATCTCGCCATCTGCGGCACAATTTCCTTATCCCACACGGCCTGCCACGCCTCTGGCTCAACTTCATTGAGCGCCACGCTGACTGAACTGTCTTTGCTTTGCAAATGACGAATAATAACCTCGGTAATATCCGCCGCCAGGGCGGTTTTCTGTTCGTCGGTAAGAGAGCGAGGAAAACATTTAATATCAACGTGCGGCATAGCAGATTCCTTATTGTTTTGGGTTGCAGGTAACTTATGCGGACTCTCGTTCTACCAGATGAAAACCGACATCAATAATATCGTCTTCACGCGGAATTTGTTCGATACGATCGGCAAGCAGTGAGGCAGCACGTTGCCCGATGGCCCGTCTGTCGACGCTGACGGTGGTGATGGCGGGCCGATTGCTGGCAGCAAAATCCAGATCGCCAAAACCGATTACCGCCAACTCTTGCGGCACGCGTATACCGCGACTTTCGGCCTCCATGATCGCCCCCTGGGCTAGCGTATCAGAGCTACAGACAATGACATCAAACTCGCGCTCCGCCAATAGCTGCGTTAATCCAGTGCGTCCCAATGCCAGAGAGGCCGGTAGCGGGACGTCCACCTGTGCGTCAGCCGCAATACCATGACGACTCAACGCATCGCACAGTCCTTGTTTACGCTGGCCTGCCCGGCGATCGGCAGTCCATAACAACCCCGGACGTCGATAGCCTTTATTCAGCAGATAGTCTGCCACCGCTTGCCCGACCTTTTCATGCGAAAAACCGACCAGCATATCGATGGGTGTTGGGGTTAAATCCCAGATTTCCACGACCGGGATGGCCGCATTAAGAATCACTTTTTTCAGCTCAGCGGTATGATGAATACCGGTGAGTACTACACCATCCGGGCGACGAGAAAGCAGCGTCGCCACCAGCTCCGCCTCTGTTTGCGGCGTATAACCCGACACGCAGAGCAAAATGTGGTATCCGCGTTCTGCCAGTTCATCACTTAATGACTGGATGGTATCGACAAACATATTGTTGTTAATTTGCGGAATAACCACGGCGATAAGCTTGCTGCGACGCGACGCCAGTCCCCCAGCCAGTGCGTTGGGAATATAGCCGGTGGCGCGCACCGCCTGCATCACTTTTTCAACCGTTTTCGGGCGCACCAGTTGCGGGGTATTCAACGCCCTGCTCACCGTCATGGGTGACAATCCCGCGGTACGGGCAACATCTTCCAGCGTGGGAGCGCGCGGTGGTTTGGGATTTTTCACTGTCGATGCCCTTGTCAAAAATCGCTGATTTATCCTGGCATTATTCATCATGATTTTGGCTATTGCCAGCGTTGCTCAGTGATAACGCAGGGAAAACAGCAGCTTAGTTAATTATCGCCACTCACAATGATAGCGCAATCACAATGATTTGTGCATTTCTCCATAAAGTACTGGAATGTGACGTCGTTTATAATTTACCACCCTTCTCTCTCTGAATTTGTGAGCAATTGTTCAAATCGCAGTCAATTCGCTGGCACAGTAATTGCGCTAACATTAAAAATGATAGCGCAATCATTTGTTATCACCAGGAGAGAACAATATGTCTTTAAGTGCCAATTCCGATGCCGTGACCTATGCCAAATCGGCTAACGCTAAAACCGCAGCAGAAACCGGTGACCGTATTGAATGGGTAAAACTGTCTCTGGCTTTCCTTCCTCTGGCAACACCCGTGAGCGATGCCAAAGTGCTCACCGGTCGCCAGAAACCGCTAACTGAAGTCGCCATAATCATCGCCGAGATCCGCAGCCGCGACGGGTTTGAAGGCGTGGGATTTAGTTACTCCAAGCGGGCTGGCGGCCAGGGAATCTATGCGCATGCCAAAGAAATTGCCGATAACCTGTTAGGCGAAGATCCAAACGATATTGACAAGATCTACACCAAGCTGCTGTGGGCGGGCGCTTCCGTGGGACGCAGTGGCATGGCGGTACAGGCCATCTCCCCTATCGATATCGCTTTATGGGATATGAAGGCCAAACGTGCAGGATTGCCGCTGGCAAAACTGCTTGGCGCGCATCGGGACTCCGTGCAGTGCTACAACACCTCCGGCGGATTCCTGCATACGCCGCTGGATCAGGTGCTAAAAAACGTGGTTATTTCCCGTGAAAACGGCATTGGTGGTATCAAACTCAAGGTTGGTCAGCCAAACTGCGCCGAGGATATTCGCCGCTTGACCGCGGTGCGTGAAGCGCTGGGGGATGACTTCCCGCTAATGGTCGATGCCAATCAGCAGTGGGATCGGGAAACCGCCATCCGTATGGGACGTAAAATGGAGCAGTTCAATCTAATCTGGATTGAAGAGCCGCTGGACGCCTACGATGTTGAAGGTCACGCCCAACTGGCCGCCGCGCTTGATACCCCGATTGCCACCGGTGAAATGCTGACCAGCTTCCGCGAACATGAACAGCTGATCCTCGGCAATGCCAGCGATTTTGTGCAGCCCGATGCACCGCGTGTGGGAGGGATTTCACCGTTCCTGAAAATTATGGACCTGGCGGCTAAACATGGTCGCAAACTGGCTCCGCACTTCGCTATGGAAGTTCACCTGCATCTGTCCGCCGCTTATCCGCTTGAACCATGGCTGGAGCATTTCGAATGGCTGAACCCGTTATTTAACGAACAACTTGAGCTGCGCGATGGCCGGATGTGGGTTTCCGATCGTCACGGTCTGGGCTTCAGCATCAGCGAGCAGGCGCGCCGCTGGACGCAATTAACCTGCGAGTTTGGCAAACGTCCTTAATTAATTTGGCGGGTAAGCAATACCCGCCATCCTCCCCTACAAAAACGCTCTCAACCTTATGAAAGGAGTGGGTGATGAACACAATAATAAAGCGTACAAAAGTGCGTTACGGCATTCTGATATTTCTGTTTCTTGCGACCGTATTTAATTACGCCGATCGCGCGACGTTATCCGTCGTGGCGCCGATTATGAGCAAAGAATTAGGTTTTGATCCTGAAGCAATGGGGCTGGCCTTTTCTGCCTTCGGTATTTCTTATGTCATTATGCAACTACCCGGCGGCTGGCTGCTGGATCGCTATGGCTCGCGTCTGGTATACGGCTGCGCACTGATTGGCTGGTCGCTGGTGACTATGTTTCAGGGCACCATTTATCTGTACGCCAGCCCGCTTGTCGTATTGATTATCTTACGATTACTGATGGGTGCGATTGAAGCTCCGGCCTTTCCGGCCAATAGCCGATTAAGCGTGCAGTGGTTTCCTAATAACGAACGGGGCTTTGTTACCTCTGTCTATCAGGCCGCGCAATATATCTCGTTAGGGATTATTACGCCGCTAATGACGATTATTTTGCATAATCTCAGTTGGCACTTTGTGTTTTATTACATTGGGGCAATAGGCGTTATTCTTGGCATCTTCTGGTTGGTCAAAGTAAGAGACCCTATGCATCATCCAAAGGTGAACCAGCAGGAAATTGACTATATTCGGGAAGGCGGTGGTGAACCGTCGCTGGGTAATAAAAAAGAACCACAGAAGATTACCTTTGCGCAAATTAAAAGCGTCTGCGTCAACCGCATGATGATTGGCGTATATATCGGACAGTTCTGCGTGACATCCATTACCTGGTTCTTCCTGACCTGGTTCCCTACTTATCTGTATCAGGCGAAAGGCATGTCGATCCTCAAAGTGGGGTTTGTCGCCAGTATCCCTGCCATTGCCGGTTTTATCGGTGGATTATTAGGCGGTGTTTTCTCCGACTGGCTTTTAAAGCGCGGCTACAGCCTGACGATTGCCCGTAAGCTGCCGGTTATCTGCGGAATGCTGCTTTCCTGCGTCATCGTTATCGCCAACTACACCTCGTCAGAATTTGTGGTGATCACGGCGATGAGTCTGGCGTTTTTCGCCAAAGGTTTTGGCAATCTGGGATGGTGCGTACTTAGCGATACCTCGCCAAAAGAAGTGCTCGGTATTGCAGGTGGCGTTTTCAATATGTGCGGCAATATGGCCAGTATCATCACGCCACTGGTGATCGGCATCATTCTGGCGAATACCCAGTCTTTTGATTACGCCATTCTGTACGTCGGTTCGATGGGGCTGATTGGCTTGATTTCTTATCTGTTTATCGTGGGTCCATTGGATCGTATTACGCTGACCCCTTCTGTCGCGTAATTTAAAACTTATGGCGATAGTTCGCCCGCTGTTCCGGGATTTGCACTCCTGCGGAACAGCGTTTTTTACTCAAATAATCTTATTGCTTTTCAGTACGGTACGCAGCCTCGGATGCTGACAAACTGCATCGGCGATGGCGCTAATATTCGGCGTGTTGTCCTGAAACCAGTCATGCCCTGGTCCCCAGGTGCGCATAACGGCAATGTAAATGTCTAGCAGTGTTAGCTGATCCCCAAATGCGTACGGCTCGGCGCTTAGCTGGTTGTTCAGCCACATATAGAGGGATTTACGGTACTCAATGCAGTTCTTTTTCAACTGCGCCGGGGCGTCCGGTACCCATCGGTCAGGATAATCGGCATAGGTAAACGTGGGATAGACATTTGCCACCAACCATATCAGCAGACGCTGAAACTGCTGGCGTTCGGCGTGTCCAACGGGTGGTGAAAGTTCGGGGCGACGATCGAGGATCATCAGCGCGATCGCCGCCGTTTCCGTCAACACGCTGCCATTTTCCAGTACCAGCGTGGGCACCTGGCATAGTGGATTCATTGTTTTAAGCAACTCCCGCGAAGGACCATCGCTGTCAAAACCGTCCACATCAATAAAGCTGTAAGGGATCTCCGCCAGTGTGAGCATCACTTCACTGATGGCCGATCCCCAGCCCGGTACCCCATAGACCTTAATCATGCTGCAACCCCCAACGTTAAAACCCTAAGTGTAGAGCAGCATTCGGCAACCTATGCAGACATGATTATTACTTTCATAATAACAATGGTCGAATACCGGGAGAGAATAAGCAATGCGTTCCAGTATGTTTGAATACATGAACATTTTTGTACAGGTTGTTGAGCAAGGTGGATTTGCCAGAGCCGCAGATGTGTTACACCTGCACCGCCCTGCGGTGACCAAAGCTATCCAACATCTTGAAGACGATCTGGGGGCAAAGTTGCTTAACCGCACGACTCGTAAAGTGAGTCTGACAGAAGAAGGTGATGCCTTTTACCAACGCACAAAAATCCTGCTCAGTGACGTTGATGACATCATGGCTTCTTTTTCACCTGCCCGCCCGCCGCGCGGAAAACTCAGGGTTAATGCACCTCTGTCGCTGGCGCACTCCGTGTTAGTTCCTGCGCTGAAAGATTTCCAGTCGCGATATCCTGACATCGAGATGGTACTCACCTCCACCGACCGTAGAATCGATATGCTTGCCGAAGGCATCGACTGCATGATCCGTATTGGCGAGCTACAAGATTCGACCTTGATCTCCAGGCGGCTTGGTGAGGTCAAAATGGTGACCTGTGCTTCACCGGATTATCTGCAAAAACAGGGGGTGCCGCAGGTACCAGAGGATTTATCCCGACACCAGGCGCTTAACTTTTTTAGCGAGCGTCATCGCGAAGCGCTGGAATGGACCTTCGTCAACAGAGGTAAAACCGAATCGTTCACCCCCGCAGGGCGGATAAGCGTTGATAACTCCGATATTCTGTTGACCGGCTGCTTATCTGGACTCGGCATTATACGTGGCGTTCATGCTGTCCTTGCGCCCTATCTTCAGTCAGGCCAGCTTGTTGAGGTGCTGGCCGATTATACCGGAGAATCAAAACCAGTTTCGGTGCTTTACCCGGACAGACGTCATCTCGCCCCTCGGGTTCGGGTATTCATTGACTGGTTATGCGAACTTTTTAGCCAACAAAAACCGCGACTTCAGGGATTATTACAAAATAAGTAATAGTGAAGTTCCGCAACAACGGTTTTTCACTCTCATCTGAGTCGTTAAATTGTGCAGACCCAATACAGAACAATTTACTGAGGTCTGCTATGTCTAAGGTCGTAGTTTTTAATCAAATTGGTGGCGCTGAAGTCCTGAAGATTCAGGAGATGCAGGTTCCCGCGCCTGATGCAAATGAGGTTCAGATCCGCGTGCGGGCTATTGGTATCAACCGTGCGGAAGTTATGTACCGCACCGGACAGTATATTTACCAACCTAATTTCCCGGCGCGATTGGGTTATGAAGCTTCCGGAGTCATTGAATCAGTGGGAGACAACGTACGTGAGTTTGCACCTGGCGATTACGTTAGCGTCATCCCGGCATTCAGCTTTCATCAATATGGAATGTATGGTGAAGTCGTTAATGCCCCCGCTCACGCGGTCGTAAAGCATCCACAAAACCTGAGCTTTACCGAGGCTGCTGCCAGCTGGATGATGTATGTGACCGCTTTCGGTGCGCTGGTTGAATATGCGGATATTAAGCCCGGTGATAACGTGCTGATCAATGCTGCTTCCAGCAGCGTCGGACTGGCGGCAATTCAGATTGCTAACATGCGGGGAGCAAAACCGATTGCGATGACACGGACCAGTGAGAAACGTGATCAGTTGCTGCAACGGGGCGCGGCAGAGGTTATTGCAAGCCAGGAGCAGGATCTGGTGACCGAGATTCAGCGGATTACTGAGGGCAAAGGAACCCGCGTGGTGTTCGATCCGGTCGGTGGCCCAGCGGTGGCAAAAATTGCCCAAGTGATGCCAGCCGGTGGGATCTTTTTCCAGTATGGTTCGCTTGATTCACGTGACCTTTCTATCCCGGTCATTGAGATACTTGGTCGCCATCTGACCTTCCGCGGCTATGAGATTTTCGAAATCACCACGGACGCAGAAAAACTTGCGCGGGCGAAACGGTTTATCTTTGAAGGATTGCAGTCTGGCCAGCTCAAGCCGCTGATTGATAAAACCTTTGCCTTTGATGATATCGTCGAAGCACATCAATACATGGAAGCCAACGGCCAGGTAGGCAAAATCGTCGTCACTCTGTAACCTCTGTGCGGCACAGCCTTGTGCCGCATTGTGTCTCAAAGCACTTTCGACAAAAACTGCTGAGTGCGCGTGTGGCTTGGATGATTCAGCACTTGCTCGCTGCTGCCCTGCTCGATGATTTTGCCATCGACCATAAACACCACCTGATCCGCCACTTCCCGGGCGAAGCCAATCTCATGCGTTACCACAACCAGCGTGGTTCCCGACTTCGCCAGCGCTTTAATGACATCCAGTACTTCACCGACCAGTTCAGGATCCAGTGCAGATGTAGGCTCATCAAACAGCATGACGCGCGGATTTAACGCCAGCGCACGGGCAATAGCGATACGCTGCTGCTGACCTCCGGATAAGTGACGCGACCAGGCATCGGCTTTATTCCGTAACCCTACTGCATCAAGCAGAGTTAATGCCCGCTCGGTGGCGGTTTTACGCGTTGCCAGTCCGTGCGCAATGGGCGCTTCAATCAGATTCTCCAGAACCGTTAAGTGCGGGAACAGATTAAAGTTCTGGAACACATAGCCGACGTTAACGCGCTGGCGCAAAATTTCCGCCTCTTTCAGCTCATACAGCTTGTCTCCCTGCCGACGATAGCCAATGTAATCGCCATCGATTTGAATAAACCCCTCATCGACGCGTTCCAGATGGTTGATGGCCCGCAGGAGTGTGGATTTCCCTGAACCGGACGGGCCAAGAATAACCGTTACCGTACCGGGAGGGATCTCCAGCGACACATTATCCAGCGCTTTGTGGCGACCAAAGTATTTGCTAACGCCGGTAATAGAAATATGGCCTTCAGGCGAGCGGGACATGGACGGCCTCCTGCTGTGGACGTTGACGACTGCGTTTTTCTGCACGCCTCACCCGGGTTGTGTTGATCGCTGAACGTCGTTCGCTGCGTGCCAACGCACGTTCAACCAGGTGCTGAATTAACGACAGGACGCTGGTGATCACCAGATACCATACCGCACCCACCATCAGCAGCGGGATCACTTCCTGCGTGCGGTTATATATCATCTGGATGGTGTAGAACAGCTCCGGCATTGCCAGCACATATACCATCGCCGTCCCTTTCGCCAGGCTGATGATTTCATTGAATCCAGCAGGCAAAATGGTGCGCAGCGCCTGCGGCAGAATAATCCGCAGCGTACGTCGCCCTGCTGGTAAGCCCAGTGCTGCCGCTGCCTCGTACTGACCGTGATCGACCCCTAAAAATCCACCCCGAATAATTTCAGCGGTATAGGCGCTTTGCACCAGCGTCAGGCCAACCACCGCAGTGGAAAACTGACCGAGTACATTGATGGTCTCAAAACTTCCCCACTGAATGGGAGTGAACGGAATACCAATCGTCAACGTGTCGTACAGATAGGAGAAGTTGTACAAAACGATCAGCACCACAATCAGCGGTAACGAACGAAACAGCCAGATGTATCCCCATGCCAGACCGTTCAACAGCCAGGAAGATGAAAGCCGCGCCAACGCCAGCAGACCGCCGATGACAATACTCAACAGCGTCCCGATCAGCGTCAGTAACAGCGTTTGCCCGAGGCCGGACAAGATAACCGGATCAAAGAACCAGCGGGCAAACACGCTCCATTCCCAGCGCGGATTAAACGCCACGGACTGGAGAATTACCGCAAGGGCAAATAAGGCAATGACCGCGCCTACGGTACGCATGGGATAACGTGCCGGTACGACTCTAATGCTATCTGTCGTTTTCATTTTCTCTCCTCAGGCGATTCTGGCCTGACCGGCAATAGTCAGCAGTTTGGTAAAGCGCAGTCGTCCATCAAACGGCGGCAGGCTGTACTCTTCGGGATCGCGCGTCGTATCAAATTGCGGATCGTAGCCCTGGCTTAAATAAAGTCTGACGGCCTCCGGCTGGCGAAATCCCGTGGTCAGATAAATCCGGCTGTAGCCTGCGAGCAGCGCTCTACGTTCCAGTTCCTGCACCACCCGCGCCGCCAGCCCCTGCTGACGCAGGCTGCTTTTTGTCCAGATACGCTTAATCTCGGCGGTGTCCTTGTCGTAAGGTTTGTAAGCCCCGGTGGCGATAATTTCGCCGCGGCGCTCCAGTACCACAAAAAGTCCCTGCGGCGCCAGATACCATTCGGTCAGTTCCACTTCAGCGTCGCGAGAAAAGTAATCGCCATAGCGGGCGGCATATTCACCGAACAGACCGTTCAAAATGGGCTGCAGCTCGCTGGCTTCCGGTGAGAGCACGCGAAATTGATCGCTCACGATGACCTCCTTAGTCGCCTAAACCGGCCGGGTTGATTTCAGATTGTGGAATGCGTTCCACCCCTTCTCCCCAGCGATTCAGCACCTTGTCATAGTCGCCGTTGCCAATCACGCCGTTGAGGGCGGTTTGTACCGGCAGAACCAGACCGCTGTCTTTTTTCAGCGTCACAGCGATATGTGCCGCTTTTGGCCAACCGCCATCAACGCTACCCACTAATTGCGTTTTACCGTTGAGTGCAGCTTTCCACGCGCCGATTACATTAGGACCGAAGTAGGCATCGGCGCGGCCTGACTGTAGGGCCAGGGTTTGCGCGGCATCATCTTTGGTATATACCGGCGTAAACGGCTGTAACCCTTTCTTCACGTTCTCATCGTTCCAGGCCAACAGAATGGCTTCCTGATTAGTCCCCGAACCGACGATAATGCGTAGTCCTGCGATATCTTCCGCCTGCTCGATTTTCTTCAGCTTGCTACCGGTTTTGACATAAAAGCCAAGAGAGTCCTTCCGATACGTCGCGAAATCGAATTTTTCTTTGCGTGCTTTGGTGACGGTAATATTGCTGATCGCGGCATCGTATTTGCCGGAAGTGACGCCCAGCGGCCAGTCTTCCCATGACGTAGGTACAACGTTGAGTTCCAGCCCCAAACTGTCAGCCACCAGACGCGCGATATCCGCCTCGCTGCCGATCAGCGTTTTATTGTCATCGGCAAAGACGGTCAGCGGCGGCTGGCTGAGCCCGGCAATCGCCACGGTGAATTTACCCGGTACGGCCAGGTGCAGGTTTGCGGGCAACTGCGCAATCGCCTGCGGATTCTTAGCTGTATTGATCGGCGCTTTATTGGCTTCCAGACTTACGCCGGTGCCGTTAATCGTCACCTCATTTGCCCAAACGGTCGCGCTTAAAGCCAGTGACAGCGCGAGAAACACTGATTTTTTCTGCATAGCGTTTTTCTCTTATTGTGTGAATTGATTTGCAGGTGTCGCTAATCCCAGGCTTGCGCGCAGGGTCGTACCGGGATATTCATGGCGGAACAGGCCGCGCGCCTGAAGCACGGGGACAACCTGTTCGACAAAACGCGGGAAGGTATCCGGCGTTCCGCCCTGGATGATAAAACCGTCTGCGGCTTTTTCGTCGAACCACTGCTGCAGGCCGTCGGCAACCTGTTGTGGCGTGCCGCTGAAACGTGGACGTGGACTGGCCGCTTCCAGAGCAACCTGACGAAGTGTTAAACCACGCTCGCGTGCGTTGCGTTTGATCTCATCAGTCGTACTGCGAAAGCTGTTTTGTCCGAGAGAGCCCAGATCCGGGAACGGTGCGTCCAGCGGATATTGGGCAAAATCATGATGTTCAAAGTAGCGGCCAAGATAGTTCAGCGCGTCAGTAACGGAGACCAGCGCAGCGGTAGTCTGATACTGCTGCTCAACGTCTTCTGCGCTGTCGCCAACAATAACGCTGACGCCCTGGAATATATGCAGTTGTTCGGGATGTCGTCCGGCGACTTCCAGCTGGCTTTTTACATCCTGATAGAAAGCTTTAGCCTCTGCCAGCGACTCCTGATGGGTAAAAATGGCATCAGCATGCTGCGCCGCTAATTTTTTACCATCTGCTGAAGCGCCCGCCTGAAATATAATCGGACGACCTTGTGGTGTACGCCCAATATTTAAGGGCCCGGCAACCTGGAAATAATCTCCATGATGATTAAGCGTATGCAGTTTTTGCGGATTAAAAAATTCCCCACTTGTTTTATTACGGGTAAAAGCATCATCTTCCCAGGAATCCCACAGCCCTTTCACTACCTGTAAATATTCATCGGCAATACGATAACGCTGGGCATGCTCTGGATGCTGAGCGCGAGAATAGTTTTTTGCCGATCCTTCCAGAGGCGACGTCACCACGTTCCAACCCGCGCGCCCCTTGCTGAGATGGTCCAGGCTAGCGAACTGCCGTGCGGTCGTAAACGGCTCGCTGTATGATGTGGACACCGTGCCAACCAGCCCCAGATTCGTGGTGATACTGGCCAAAGCGGATAATACTGTCAGCGGCTCAAAACGATTTAAAAAGTGCGGGATTGATTTTTCATTAATATACAGACCATCGGCGACAAAAATAAAATCCAGCTTCCCTTTTTCCGCAATAAGCGCCGTCTCTTTGACAAAATCAAAATTAATACTGGCATCAGCCTGAGCCGCCGGATGGCGCCATGCGGACATATTTCCCGATGCGCCATGTAGAATAGTGCCGAGCCGTAGTTTCCGATTTTCAGCCATAATAACCCCTACCCAACAGGTAAACTTAAAGGTGTGCAAATGCCGTTTTTGCTAACTGTGCAAAGTAATGCGCGGCAGGTTCAATTAAACGCTCGTCCGGATTGAATCCCGGGTGATGTAATCCGTATTCACTGGCGCTGCCAATACTGACAAATGCGCCAGGTGTATTTTGCAGGTAGACGGCAAAATCCTCTCCGCCCATATGCAGGTCGGCATGGTGGGTGGTATAGCCTGACTGTTTCGCCACCGCGGTGGCAATATCGGCCCAACGATCATCATTTACCAACGCGGTTGGTCCCGCATGCCAGATTACGTCGATTTGTGCGCCAAAGGCGTGGGCAAATCCGGCGGCAATGTCATTAACCCGAGCCTTAACCTGCTGCTGTACCTGGGTTCGGTGCGTTCTGAGTGTCCCTTCCAGCTCAACGGACTCCGGCAGTACGTTCCATGTGTTTCCCCCCTGAATACGGGTCACGCTGAGCACCACAGAATCCAGCGTGTTTATGTCGCGGCTGGCAACGCTTTGCAGCACCGTTACCAACTGGCTGGCGAGCAGGATGGCATCTTTACCTTCATGCGGACGCGCCGCATGTGCACCCTTGCCATTAATGCGCAGTACGAAGCGGTCGACATTGGCATAAAATGCGCCGCCGCGTGTGGCAAATTCGCCCACCGGCAAACCGGGCTCATTGTGCATACCGAAAATAGCCGCTACGTTTTGCAGCGCACCGGCGCGGATCAACGTTTTTGCGCCGCCGAAACTCTCTTCAGCTGGCTGAAACAAAATACGTACTCGCCCCGGTAAGGTTATTTCCTGCTGTTTTAGCAGCAGTGCTGCACCAAGCATGACGCTGGTATGGACGTCATGCCCGCAGGCATGCATCACGCCCGGCGTGAGGGAGCGAAACGGAACGTCGGCGCTTTCTTCTATCGGTAGCGCGTCGATATCCGCCCGCAGCGCGATGACATCTTCTCCCTGACCAATTTCCACGACCAGACCGGTTTTCAGCTCGAACGGCAGAATGTCGACGTCCGCAGCGTGCAACCAGGCGTGAATGCGCGCCGTGGTTGCTTCCTCCTGCAGGGAAAGCTCCGGATGCTGATGTAGTTCACGACGCCAGTCGATAAGCGTTGAGCCGAGAGTCATCAGAGCACCTCCACGGCGTTATGGGCTTGCGCTAACAAACGCAGCGATGTCAGACGCGCATGCCCTTGCGCCACTGGCGTGTCGATAATGAACTCGTCAATGCCAAATTGCGTATGCAGAGCATTCAGCTTTGCCATCACCTCCTGAGCGGTGCCGTGTAGCAACGCCTGCTCACGACGCGCGATTTTGCGTGGTGGGCTGCCAGACTGAGCGGCAAACGCCAGCGCCTGTTCTTCGCTGGCTACCGTGACACGTTGACCATCTTCCAGCTCCACGCCCCAGATTTGTACGTTTTCCGCCAGTTGCGCAGCGGTGTCGTAACTGTCAGCCACAATCACCTGGACGGCGACTATCGTCGGGCGTGCACTGTGGGTCTGCCAGAAGGACAAAACGTCATGCAATAACGCTTTGTCACCATTGAGGTGCGCTGCGAAGATGAAATTCCAGTCGGATTGCGCTGCTAACTGCGCGCTTTGTACACTGGCTCCCAGTACAAACTTTTCCGGTGGTATCGGTGGAATTGGCGTCGGGAATACCGTTTCCCCGCTTTCCGTTCCGCTCAGCGCCAGCCAATCGTTAAGCAAAGAAAGCTGGTCGGCAAAACTGCCTTTTTCTTCCTGATGCAGCCCATGCTGTAACGCCTGGGTCGACAGCGGTAAGCCGCCAGGGGCTTTCCCTACGCCGAGATCAACACGTCCAGGAGCCAGCGATGCCAGAAGATTGAAGTTTTCCGCCACTTTGTACGGGCTGTAATGTTGCAGCATTACGCCGCCGGAACCTACGCGGATATGCTGGGTTTGCCCGAGGATCCAGGCGATCACCAGCTCCGGCGATGGGCTGGCCAGCTGTGCCGTATTATGGTGTTCCGCGATCCAGAAACGATGGTACCCCCACTCTTCTGCCAGTTGCGCCAGGCGCAACGTACGGGAAAGCGCGGTTGCGGCAGTTTCACCTTCACCGATGGGGCTTTTATCCAGAATACTCAGGCGATATGACATGTTACGAGCCTATGTTTGTTAACATGTCTTTATTATTAATTTATCAAATAGCCATACTGAAACATTTAATTCACATTTACTCAGCTAAAAAGTAGATAACAGCCCCTGTCGCTGCCAGGGTTAAAATTTGGATCGCCCAGTACTGGTTGTAACGCTAAACAGAAAAACACCCGCAATTAATAGCCTACAAAATATAATAGGGTCGTTGGCATCACGGTAATAGCATCAAAATCATTTCATGCCAGTTTTCTTTTTACGAAAAGGTTTTTTAACGCGATTTACGTTAAGTCAGTTTAAACGACTTGTCACGTTATGCGCTTGTATTAATTGTTTCACTTTTATGACACAGGATGAATGATTTACATAGGAATTTTTATTTTAACTACTTCCACAGAATTGATGATTAGTAGAGAATGCAACGTTCTTATTAAAACGGTTTAAAACAGATTTTAATATCCCCCGATTTTATTGCGGGGATTTTTGTATGGATTATACATAGCACCATGGGACCTCTATGAAAAGTAACATGCCCGTTACACAAATTGAGCACGCACTTAACGATAAAGCGACGCTGCTTTCTACGACGGATAAACAAAGTCATATTACCTACGCCAACTCCGCGTTTATTGATGCCAGCGGATTTAACGAACACCAGTTAATGGGCGAACCACATAATATTATTCGCCATCCCGATATGCCTCCCGCGGCGTTCGCCGATATGTGGTACACGCTACAGCAGGGAGACAGCTGGACGGGGATGGTGAAAAACCGTCGGCAGAATGGCGACCATTACTGGGTTCGCGCCAACGTTACGCCAGTCTGGCACAATGAAAAACTCACCGGCTACATCTCGGTGCGTACCGTTCCTTCGCGCGATGAAATAACTCAAAGCGAAAGCTTATATCAAAAAATTAATAATCAGCAGCTTAAAGGGTTTCGTCTTTTTAAAGGCATTATCATTCGTCGCGGAATATTGTCATGGGCATCAATGTTTAAATGGCTGAGCATTAGCCAGCGCGTCAATTATTCTTTAGGGGTAATCGCCCTGCTCGCTGTGCTATTTCTCTTCGCTCCTGTTAATCCATTTATTCAGGCGGGAGGGTTATTGTTCTTATTTCTGATGCTTGCTATTTACCTTAAGTATCAAATTTGTCAGCCAGTTAATACGCTACTGACGCAAATGAAGAAAGTGGTATCCGGGAGAAAACCTGATAACTGTCATTTAAATCGGGTGGATGAGATCGGAATGCTGATGCGTCTGGTTAATCAGTCCGGGCTTAATCTGAATTCCCTGGTCGATGATGTCAGTACGCAAATATCCGGTATTCGCGCCATCAGTCAGCGGGTATCAAAAGAAGGTACGGCGCTGCACAAGCGTTCAGAAGAAACCTCCGCCGACCTGCAACAAACCGCTGCCGCCATTGAAGAAATTGGTAGCGCGGTACAGCAAACTGCTGAGACTGCGGCTCATACTATGACCATGGCCGATAAAACCAGCGCCAATGCGGCAGAAGGCGGCGATATTATGAAACAAACTATCGCCATGATGCAGGCGATATCGCGTGACAACGGGCAGATAGTCGACATCATCGGCGTTATCGACAGTATTGCTTTCCAGACTAATATTCTGGCGCTCAATGCCGCGGTTGAAGCCGCGCGGGCCGGGGAGTCCGGGCGTGGTTTTGCCGTTGTAGCGGCAGAGGTCCGTAATCTGGCGCAGCATTCGGCGTCGGCAGCAAAAGAGATCAAACAGCTGATTGAGAAGAATGTCGCTAACGTTAACAGCGGCGTCAAAATGGTGGAGCAAACGGAAACGCATCTCACAGGGATGATTGGCGATGTCCTGCAGATGTCGATGATGATCAAAGATATTAGTCTGGCGACGCGTGAGCAAACCCAGGCGCTGGATCTGATTAACGATTCGATTTCACGCGTTGGCACCATGACACACAATAACGCCGAGATGGTGGAGCGTGTCACCGATGCTACCGCCGATCTGACTCAACGTTCATCGCGCTTACAGCAGGCCGTTCAGGTCTTTGGCGTATCAGCATAACCTTACGGCGCTTATCGGGTGAATGTCTCGATAAGCGCACACCTCTCCACGTATTTACGCCCTTCTCTTTTATTGGCTGAATCGAGGCCACACCGCGCCAGTGCTGGCTGTACAAAAATGCTGAATTCTTGTTATCGGGGCTTTGCGGAACCGAACAATTGAATGTAGGATGCTCGGCCGGCAGTTTTCCCCCGTAACACAATGAAGGGTAAGGCTGTTTTCGCCGCAGCAGGTGCGGCAAAAAGGATTTTGTATTTTTGTCAGGTCAACAGGAAAAGTAATGAACACAAACAACACGCAAGCCGCGGAACAACATGCGGCGAAACGACGCTGGTTGAATGCCCACGAAGAGGGGTATCACAAAGCGATGGGTAATCGACAGGTACAAATGATCGCCATTGGCGGCGCAATCGGTACCGGGTTGTTTTTAGGGGCTGGCGCACGCTTGCAAATGGCGGGTCCTGCTTTGGCGCTGGTTTATCTGGTGTGCGGTATTTTTTCGTTCTTTATACTGCGTGCGCTTGGTGAACTGGTTTTACATCGCCCTTCCAGCGGCAGCTTTGTCTCCTATGCTCGCGAATTTTTAGGTGAGAAAGCCGCCTATGTGGCTGGCTGGATGTACTTCATCAACTGGGCGATGACCGGCATTGTCGATATCACCGCGGTGGCGTTGTATATGCATTACTGGGGCGCATTTGGTGATGTACCGCAGTGGGTGTTCGCTCTCGGCGCGCTGGCCATTGTCGGCACCATGAACATGATCGGCGTGAAGTGGTTCGCGGAGATGGAGTTTTGGTTTGCGCTGGTCAAAGTGCTGGCGATTGTGATTTTCCTGGTGGTGGGTACCGTCTTTTTAGGCACTGGAAAGCCGCTGGATGGTAACGCCACCGGTTTTCACCTGATCACCGACAACGGTGGGTTCTTCCCACATGGTCTGCTTCCAGCGCTGGTACTGGTTCAGGGGGTAGTTTTTGCGTTTGCCTCCATTGAACTGGTGGGCACCGCTGCTGGAGAATGCAAAGATCCGCAAACCATGGTGCCAAAAGCGATCAATAGCGTTATCTGGCGTATTGGTCTGTTCTATGTGGGTTCTGTCGTGCTGCTGGTTCTGTTACTACCGTGGAATGCCTATCAGGCGGGGCAAAGCCCGTTTGTTACCTTCTTCTCCAAACTGGGCGTGCCATATATCGGCAGTATCATGAATATTGTGGTGCTCACCGCGGCGCTTTCCAGCCTTAACTCTGGGCTGTACTGCACCGGGCGTATTTTACGTTCCATGTCGATGGGCGGATCGGCACCTAAATTCATGGCTAAAATGAGCCGTCAACAGGTACCCTGGGCTGGGATCCTCGCCACGTTGGTCGTCTATGTCGTCGGGGTATTTCTGAACTATCTGGTACCGTCGCAGGTGTTTGAGATCGTGTTGAACTTCGCGTCGTTGGGCATTATTGCGTCGTGGGGCTTTATCATGGTCTGTCAGATGCGTCTGCGCCGGGCCATAAAAGAAGGTAAAACGGCAGACGTCAGTTTTAAACTACCGGGCGCTCCGTTTACCTCGTGGCTAACCCTACTGTTCCTGCTGAGCGTGCTAGTGCTGATGGCGTTTGACTATCCAAACGGCACCTACACCATCGCGTCATTACCGTTGATTGCCATCCTGCTGGTTGCAGGGTGGTTCGGCGTGCGTAAACGCGTCGCGGAAATCCACCGCACCGCGCCGTAATGGCTGAAGGCCTGACTGGTTAACCCTTCAGGCCTTCATTTTTAGTTCGCTTCAATCAACTGCGCTACATCGTTGCTGTTAATTTCCCGCGCATTTCCATCCTGATCGGTATAGCTGGTCATTCCCGTATCTTTATCCAGTTTTGGCTTACCCTGGGTGGTGATGGTTTGTCCGCTTTTGGTCGTCATGACGTAATCGGTGGTACATCCTGCAAGGGTAAACAGCATTACGCCTGCACAAAGACAGATAAATGGCTTTTTCATGGTATTCCCGTGTTATTCAGTTAGCCGTTGAGGGCGTAGTGTAAGTCCCTGAAGTGGCTCGGGCTACTGGCGGGGTGTAACGAGGCGTATCGTGGGGTTTAGAGAAATGACAGGAGGGGTTTCCCCCTCCGGATGTTTTATAGCGCAATACGAATAACATCGTCCGGCTGGGTGGCTTCCTGCTCGCGGGTAGATTTCTGTTTCACGCTGACGTACAGGGTTTTACCATCGGCGGAGAGCGCCAGGCTATTCGGGAACGTTGGGGTCTCGAATGTTTTGACGACTTTATAGCTTTTCGCGTCGATCACACTCACTTTACCGGCCTGGCGATGAGTCACGTAGGCTTCATTACGCGTTGGATTGAACAACACGGCCAGGGATTCCGGCGCGGCGACTTTTGCCAGTACATTGCCATTACGGGTATCGATTACCAGCACTTCCGCCGCTTTAGAGTCGGTGACAAATGCGCGGTTGCCCGCTGTGTCCAGGCTCAGGTTGATAAAGAAATGCTCTTTCCCGTCATCCAGCAGTTTTTTGCGGCTGAGAATTTTGTTAGTGGCGGTGTCAATGGTAATGAATTCACCGTCGGCATTGGCGGTGTACAGGCGTTTAGCCTTGCTGTCGACAGCCAGAGCGGTGCTCATTTTGCCGGTATTCTGGATGGTGTCCTTCAGCTTGATCGTCTCACCGTCCACCACCCAAATCACACTCTCTTTACCAATACCGCTAATGTATACCGTGTTGGTGGCATCATCGGCGACCAGCTCACGCGGCTGCAGCGGGCGAACGTCTTCAGAACGCTTACGCGCATCCAGCACCAGACGTCCTTTCACCGCACCGGTTTTGGCATCCATCGCCGTAACCGCGCTGTTTACCGTGTTGCCGAACCACAGCGTTTGCGTGGCGTTGTTGATGGTGGCACCAAATGGTTTGAGATCGTTATGAATCACCTGGGTCACTTCGAGGGTGACCGGGTCAAGACGATAAACCACCCCGCCGGTATCCAGTTTGCGGCTCTGTGAGGTCGCCAGCCACAGCGCGTTCTCTTGCTGGCTGTACGCCATTTCATAGGCGCCTTTGCCGACGGCTTTGCGCAGCAGTTCTTCTGCAGCCTGCGTAGTAAAAGATGATGCAACGAGCAGTGAACCTAACAGTAAAGAACCACGCAGACGCGGCGAAAACAGATGACGTAAAGACATGACGACTCCCTTTGATAAATTCGTTTGTTACTGCTTCACATAGCTTCAATGAGCAAAATCATGGTTTTGCCTTTTTAAGAATGAGAATAGTAATCATTATTTATCTCAATGTGGAGTGTTTATTCGCTTTCGGGTAGTAACCTTCTTATTTTCTCCATGAATACCAGATAACGACATTGGCATTTTACCAGGCCTACATTTTGTACGAAGCAGGCCTGGTTACAGGCATTCACCGTCTTCCACCTTTACGCATCAATCCTCAGCAAGACGAATCACTACCTTGCCGAAGTTTTTGCCGGTCAGCAGACCGATAAAGGTTTGTGGCGCATTTTCCAGACCGTCGGTCACCTGCTCGCGGTAGTGGATTTTGCCCTCTTTAACCCAGCGCCCCATCTCCCGCTGAAACTCATGAATACGGTGTCCATAATCCTGACCAATGATAAAACCCTGCATGCGGATACGCTTTTTCAGCAGCGTTGCCATTAACAGCGGTAATCTGTCAGGTCCGGCCGGAAGCGACGTTGCGTTATAACCGCTGACCAGGCCACAAAGCGGGATCCGCGCTGAGGTGTTGAGTAACGGCAGGACAGCATCAAATACTTTTCCTCCGACGTTTTCGTAATAAATATCAATACCCTGCGGACAGGCTTTTGCCAGTTGTTGCGCAAAATCTTGTGCGTGGTGATCGAGACAAACATCAAAACCCAATACCTCGGTGGCATGTCGGCATTTCTCTGCCCCACCCGCCACACCGATCACCCGACAACCCTTAAGCTTACCGATCTGCCCGACCGTTGCGCCAACCGGCCCGGTTGCGGCAGCTACCACCAGCGTTTCCCCCGCTTTTGGCTGACCGATATCCAGCAGGCCCATATAAGCGGTAAACCCCGGCATACCCATAACACCCAGCGCCCAGGAGGGATGCTCGGGATGATCGCCAAGCTTCACCAGCCCGTTACCGTCGGAGATGTCATAGTCCTGCCAACCGCTGTAGCTCAATACCCATTCGCCTGGCTGGTAGTCCGGATGGTGGGATGACACCACGCGACTTACGGTACCCCCTACCATAACACCACCAATCTCTACTGGTGGTGAGTAAGATGGCTCATCGCTCATGCGGCCACGCATGTAGGGATCAAGGGAAAGATAAACGGTGCGCAACAACATCTGGCCTTCGCCCGGTGTTGCGACTTCATCTTCTTCAAGACGGAAGTTCTCTGGGACTGGCGCGCCATGTGGACGGGAAGCCAGTACCCAACGACGGTTACGATTAGTCTGTTGACCCATGATGTGCTCCTCTGCTTTTGGCATGAATCCATCAATAGTAGCAGCCCGTTCCTGCTATTTAGCTGACGATGTGGTTTAACCGCACAACCAGGTAAACGCAGGGTTGCGCGGTTTCATTGATAAACCGACAGTCATTCGGCGGGCCAAGTTCCAGGCAATCACCTGCCTGCATTTCATGGCGTACGTCCCCTTCGACAAAGACTAATTCTCCCTGCTGTAACCAGATAAGTTGTCTGGCCTGCACATAGGAAGAGGCTGGCATCGGGATATCACTTCCGGCGGGTAATTCGATCTGCACCAGATCGATAGGCAGATCGCTGCGTGGTGAAACATGGCGGCGCAGATAGTGACTTTGTGGATCGTGCCAAACAGGCTGATCGACGAAGCGCAGTAGCTTGCCCTCCTGCATTTCAGCCCGCGCAATCAGGGTAGACATGCTGATGCCAAACGCGCCGGAAAGCCTGCCCAGCAGCATAGCCGTTGGACTACTCTCGCCGCGCTCTATTTTATGGATCATGGCCCGCGACACACCCGCGCGCTCGGCAAGTTCCGTGAGTGACCAACCGCGAGATTCCCGCTCAATGCGAATTCTTGCACTGATCCGTTGATTTATGCTGTCTTCAATAGTATTCATATTGTAATACTATAGTGAACAACCCCTGAGGTTCAACATGTCAATTCGATTTGCCAGCAAAGAAGACTGCGCCGCCATTGCAGAAATCTACAACCATGCGGTACTGCATACGGCGGCTATCTGGAACGATCAAACGGTCGATGCCGAAAACCGTATTTCCTGGTATGAAGCCCGCCAATTGATGGGGTATCCGGTGCTGGTGAGTGAAGAGAATGGCGTGGTTACGGGATACGCCTCCTTTGGCGACTGGCGTAACTTTGATGGCTTCCGTCATACCGTTGAACATTCGGTGTATGTTCATCCTGAACATCAGGGAAAAGGGCTAGGACGGGCACTGCTCAGCAGACTGATAGACGAAGCCCGCGCATGCGGCAAGCATGTGATGGTTGCAGGTATTGAGTCTCAGAATCAGGCATCACTGCATCTGCACAGCTTGCTGGGTTTTAAAACCACCGCGCAAATGCCGCAGGTTGGAACCAAATTTGGCCGTTGGCTGGATCTGACCTTCATGCAGTTACAGCTAGACGATCGCCGCGATCCGGATGCCCGTAGATGAACCAGACGCTGACCCTCTCCTTTCTGATTGCCGCAGGTATTGGTCTGGTGGTGCAAAATACCTTGATGGTACGCATCACCCAGACGTCCTCGACGATCCTAATCGCCATGTTGCTTAACTCGCTGGTCGGGATCGTGCTGTTTGTCAGCATACTGTGGTTTAAGCAAGGAGCTGCGGGATTTGGAGAACTGGTTTCCAGCGTGCGCTGGTGGACGCTCATCCCCGGATTGCTTGGATCGTTCTTTGTTTTTGCCAGTATCAGTGGGTACCAAAATGTGGGGGCCGCTACCACTATCGCGGTGCTGGTGGCTAGCCAGTTAATCGGCGGGCTGGTGCTGGATATTCTACGTAGTCACGGCGTGCCGCTGCGGGCGCTGGTAGGTCCGGTCTGTGGCGCGGTGCTGTTGGTCATCGGGGCGTGGCTGGTGGCGAGACGTTCATTTTAATTGCCTGATGGCGCTTCGCTTATCAGACCTACAGAACATGCCTGTAGGTCGGATAAGTGAAATATCAGAGGATTGTGCCGCCTTTGGTCAACTGTTCGCGACGGGCTTCCATATCTTCTTTATGCTGACGGCCATGATGTGCGATAGCCGTACGCAAACGCTGTTGCTGGGTATAGCGGTCTTCCCGGCTCAACGCGACATCATCGCTGAGCTCAATCAGCAATTCATTCATATGCGTAATGACGCTCTCTTCAATGGCGGCATCAACACGTGCGCTGACCTCATCCAGATGCGACATAACCTCTCCTTAACTCATTAATTTAATTTTGCTTTTGAAAAATCACTGCCCATCAGGCTGACGCTGTATCCGCTGACGTTGCTGCGCGTAGCGTAGAACGTTTTACCGTTTGCCAGGGCTATCCACGGAGCCTGCTGGTAGAAAATCTCTTGCGATTGCTGGTAAAGCGCGGCGCGCTCTTCCGGTTTACTCACCAGCTTCGCCTTTTGAACCAACGAATTATACTCTTTATCGCACCAGCGCGCGGCGTTAGATCCGGTTTTTATGCTGTCGCAGCCCAGCAGCACATCGGCGAAGTTATCCGGATCGCCGTTGTCTGACATCCAGCCAAACAATGCGGTGTCATGCTCACCTTTACGCATTCCGGAGAGATATTCCCCCCACTCGTACGACACAATTTTCGCCTTCACGCCCACCTTTGCCCAGTCGCTCTGGATCATCTCAGCAATCCGTCGGGAGTTCGGGTTGTAAGGGCGCTGAACCGGCATTGACCACAGCGTCGCTTCAAAGCCGTTTTCCAGCCCCGCCTGCTTCAGCAGATCTTTCGCCTTTTGCGGGTCGTAAGTGTAATCCTGCAGATCTTTATTGAAGCCCATCATATTCGGCGGAATCGGCGATTTCGCCACCGTACCGGAACCTAAAAAGACGGCGTTAATAATGGCCTTTTTATCGGTCGCGTAGTTTAGCGCCTGACGCACCAGTACGTTATCAAACGGTTTTTTCTCGGTATTAAACGCCAGATATCCGACGTTCAGCGCTTCAACCGCATGCAGCGTCAAATCTTTATTCTTTTTAATCTCGTCAAACTGTACGGGGGCTGGTGCCGGGATTATCTGGCACTCATTGGTTTGCAGTTTTGCCAGCCGCGTCTGGACGTTTGGCGTGATTGAGAAGATCAGGTGCTTCGTTGGAACGGCGCCATCCCAGTAGTTCGGGTTGGCAAGATAGCGGATTTGCGAGTCCTGCTTGTACTGTTGCAACACGTAAGGCCCGGTGCCAATCGGCCAGTTATCGACGTTTTCCGGGGTGCCTTTTTTCAGCATCGCGTCGGCATATTCCGCAGAAAGGATAGAGGCAAAATCCATACCCCAGTCGGCAAGAAACGCAGCATTAGGTTCATTGAGGACAAACTGAACGTGATAATCATCGAGCTTCTTCACTTCTTTAATCAGTTTATCCAGACCAACATCGTTAAAGTATTCGTAGCTTCCCTGAGAAACCTTGTGATACGGATGATCGGCATCTTTCTGCCGTAATACCGAGAAAATCACGTCATCTGCGTTGAAGTCGCGGGTCGGTTTAAAGAATTTATTACTGTTGAATTTCACGCCCTGACGCAGGGTAAACGTATAAGTCTTACCGTCCGGGGAAATCGTCCAGTCCGTTGCCAGAGACGGTATCGGGGTATTCTTTACTGGATCAAAGTTGATGAGTCGGTTGTAGAGCACCTGTGAACTGGCCACAAATGAAGGACCTGAACTGGCGATTTGCGGGTTAAATGACTCCGGAGATGCTTCAGAGCAATAGATGATGGTGTCAGTATTGGCCGCGAACGCAGCGCCTGACGGTAAGACGGCGCTGAGAGCCAGCGCGAGTAACGTTTTCCTTGCAATCATGGTTATAAGCCTTCTTATTTTATTATTAACAGGGATATCAGAGCATAGCTGACAAAAACTGACCAATAACAAATCACTATCAGGTTATTCTAATCCGGTTTATTTCGCTGAATAATTCATCACTCCAAGCGAATTAATTTCCCTTAAGTCTTTTTCAAAACGTCAAGATTTTTCCCGGCACTCTATGCCATGAAAATTAGCCCCTTTTTGCCTCTCTTTCGCCGTTTGCTCGTTTTTATAAAACGTAAAGTAGATACGTGAAGAAGTCTAAGGGGTAACAACGTGGCAAAAACTCTCTTGCGCAGCGGCAATTTGGATGACTATCAGGCCGTGGGCGGCGGTGGTCAGGCCGTGTTTGATTCAGCATTGCAAATTCGTGAAACGCTTCGTCTGCGTAAACAGCAGGCGATGGTGGATTGTCTGGCGATCCCACAAATTAACGACAACGGCGATCGGGTTGACTGGTATTCCCCGATAGAAGGGAAAGCCGTGGCGTGGAAAGCCGCTGATGAAGAAGCACGTTTTCGTGCGCTGCGCTATCTGGGTAGCATGCTGGAAAATGCGGCGACCCTGAGCCGTAAAAGCCTGCAATCGGGGAAAACCTCCCTACAGCTGTTTGGCTCACTGCTCGAAAAAGCCATCCAGTTTCCCGGTGAAAATCACGTGTTTCTGGTTGATGGTAAACCCGTTATTACATTCTGGGGCTTCGTCAATCTGAATGAAAATCCCCGCGACGATGTGCTCGACTGCCTGCGCATTGCCGATGTTCCTCCTGTGGTTACCGTAGCAGAGCCAGAACAGGAAGAAGAAATCGCACCGGAAATTACCTTTGCCGAGGCCGATGTCCCCTTACTGACGCCGGTCGTTGATCAGCCAAAATCGGCTGAACCTGAACCTGAACCTCAACCCCCGGTTATTGTTAACGAACCTGAAGTCACTGCGTCGCCGGTACAGGAGAAGCCCATACGCCGCCTGCCGCTGTGGAGCCTCCCCGTTGCCGCAGTGATTATTGCAGCCATCGTTGGGCCGCTGCTGTGGAAGCAACAGACCACCCAGCCCGTACCCGCAGTAACCGCTATTGAAGTCGCTAAGGTTGATATGGCACCGCTGCCAGCACTGACATTTGCACTGCCCCTGCATCGTGCTGAAGTGACCCCAACTGCGAAGAAAGAGAAACCTGTCGAAGGACCGGTGGTGATCGCCGCAATTCCAAAAGATGCGCTGGTGATGGATGCCAACCAGATGAAGGCAGGAACGACGCGTTTTCTCAACGGTAACTGGCGCGTCATAGTCGATGTTAAAGATCCGGTGAGCGGCAAAGCGCCGTCGCTGCGCTATCAGATCCAGGCCAATAAAGGCACTGCGCGCGTGGTTCATGGTGACAACATTGTTTGTCGTGCCGAGATTTTCTCTGGTTTGCACCAGTCGGGTGAATTAATGATTAAGAGTCGCGGCAATGCCCGTTGTACCGACGGTTCACGTTATCCGATGCCTGAAATTACCTGCAAAGCGGGAACCAATGACGTCGCCGCCTGTACCGCGCGTTATGACGATCACGCGGAAATCCCTCTGACGATCAAAAAGATAGGTGCCTGATTTTATGTTGGTGAATCTGTGTGATTACAAACAGAGCGTGACGCTCATCGCCAATAGCGGTGTGCAATTTCTGGATTTCGGCCTCACGCCGCAGGAATCTGCGCACCATGGACGCTTTGTGCGCAAAACGGCAAACGGTCCGCTACTGAGACTAGACTTCGATCTGACGTCAGGACGCTATACCCTACCGGGCAGTATCGGCGCGCAACCCGAAGTGGTGAAGCCGGAAAGTACTCAGACGCTGCACTATTCGCTGGACGTGCTCGACGGCGTCTGGCTGCCGCTGCCGTTTTTGCGCTTTAACCCGCCGCGTACGTTTGTTGAAGGCCCGGATAACTGGGCACGCGTGCAGGTGCGAAAGCTGCCGCAGCCGGACAGCGCGGGCAACACCCACCGTGTTACCGTAGCGCTGGACAGCCAGCTTACTGAAAATGCCCCTGCGGCGTTAACCCCCAACGAAAATGATCTGCTTAACGGTACACGGTTTGCGCTGGCCTGGCATGACAACGAAATTGCTGATTTCCTTGACCAGACCTGGATTGACGGCTGGTTGCGCGAATCTTTTATGCACCATGTCACCCAACATGAGAACCGCTCAGAACAAGAGATCCAGCAGGCGCTGCGTAACTTTGAATACCAGGCGCACTGGCTGAATGTGCTGACCCTGTTAGGTGAGCAGCTTTCCGTCCCGGAAGTGAAACTGGTTACGCACACCCTTAGCACCCCCGCCATTCCCGTCGATCTTATTTTGGATATCGGTAATACCCATACCTGTGGTGTCCTGATTGAAGATCACGGGGATGCCAATGACGGGCTGCGTCAGACCGCTGAATTGCAGGTCCGTTCGTTAAGCGAGCCGCAGTTCCTCAACGATCCGCTATTCACCAGTCGGCTGGAGTTTTCCGAAGCGCGCTTTGGTAAGCAGCACTTTTCCGTTGAGAGCGGACGTGATGACGCCTTTATCTGGCCGTCGATTGTGCGTGTGGGTGATGAAGCCCGTAAGCTGGCGATGCAGCGTATGGGCACCGAGGGCAACAGTGGGATCTCAAGCCCGCGCCGCTATCTGTGGGATGAAACGCCGGTGTTACATGACTGGCGCTTTAGCCAGATGAATGGCAAAACCCAGCGCGAACCGCTGGCTACCGCCTTCCCGCTGATGAACCTGATGAACGATGACGGGCAACCGCTGTTCAGCCTGCCGCAGGACGATCGTCTACCAGTGTTCTCACCACAATACAGCCGCAGCACGCTGATGACGCATATGCTGTGCGAAATACTGGCCCAGGCGCTGGGGCAAATTAACAGCGTAGCGACGCGTTTGCGCCTCGGATTCCCGGCGTCTCCTCGTCAGTTGCGGACGCTGATCCTGACCCTACCGTCGGCGATGCCCAAACAGGAGCGCGAGATTTTCCGCCTGCGCATGTTTGAAGCTATTGCCCTGGTCTGGAAAGCGATGGGCTGGCACCCGCAGGATGAAGACTTCACCACCCGTAAGCAGCAGGAAAAAAGTGTGGTTCCCGTACCTGAAATTCAGATGGAATGGGATGAAGCCAGTTGCGGGCAACTGGTGTGGCTGTATAACGAGGCTATCTCACACTACGATGGCCACACCGAATCGTTCTTTAACGCCCTTGCCCGCACAGACCGTTTGCCGGAGCCTGGTGAGACTAAAGGCCGTGCACTGCGCGTGGCATCGATCGACATTGGCGGCGGGACAACGGATATGGCCGTCGTTCATTACCAGCTTGATGACGGCGTTGGCGCGAACGTCAAAATTACCCCGCATCTGCTGTTCCGTGAAGGTTTTAAAGTTGCGGGCGATGACATGCTGCTGGACGTGATTCAGCGCTGCGTGTTGCCTGCACTGCAAACCCGCTTACAACAGGCTGGCGTGACCGACGCCGCCGCATTGCTGGCCACGCTATTTGGCGATTCCGGGCGCATCGATACTCAAGCAATTCTGCGTCAACAAACGGCATTGCAGCTCTTTATGCCGCTTGGTCATGCGGTCCTCTCTGCCTGGGAACAAAGCGATATTAACGATCCGGTCGCCGGACTACATGCCACCTTTGGGGAACTCCTGAGTCAACAACCCACGCGCAACGTGATGAACTACATCCAACAGGCTATCGATCATGCGTTGCCAGCAGGGTCGCCAGCGTTTGATGTTCTGAGCGTGCCGTTACAGGTACAGTTCAGGCAGTTACAAGAAGCACTATTGGCGGGGCAATTTACCCTGACTTCCCCACTGCACGCGGTTTGTGAGGCCATTTCACACTATCGCTGCGATATTTTATTAGTAACAGGCAGACCCGCCTGTTTACCCGGTGTACAGGCGTTGATCCGCCATCTGCAACCTGTTCCGGTTAACCGTATGATCTGGATGGATAACTACCGCGTGCATGAGTGGTATCCGTTCAGCCAGCAAGGGCGAATTGGTAATCCCAAATCGACCGCAGCAGTAGGCGCTATGCTGTGCAGCCTGGCGCTGGATTTGCGTTTGCCACGTTTTAACTTTAAAGCTGCCGATATCGGCGCTTACTCGACCGTACGCTTTCTCGGTGTGCTGGATAATACGGTCAATACCCTGCGCGATGAGAACATCTGGTATCACGATATTGATCTTGATAAACCTGGGGCGAAGCTGGATGCCCGGTTGCATTTCCCGTTACGTGGCAACGTGACGTTAGGATTTCGGCAACTGGCAAACAGCCGCTGGCCTGCCACGCCGCTGTATACGCTCAGCATAAACTCTGCCGAACTGGCAAAAACTATCGCCGGAGATGGCGTGTTGAATGTTCGGCTGCAGCTACGCGGCGGCAGCAAAGAAAGTGGCCCGGAATTCTTCATCCTGAGTGATGCCTGGTTACAGGATGGCACCCCCGTTGCCGCCAATGCCTTAACGTTAAAACTGAATACGCTGGCAGACCGTCGCCATAGCGGAAGCCATTACTGGATTGATAGCGGGAGCGTGTACCTAAAATGAGTAAGATGTTAAATACCGCGCAGGCCGCCATCGAGTGGGTGGTAGATACCCGTCAACGTGCGGCGCGTCTTGATGATGAAGCGGATGCCCTGCTGGCACAGCTTACGCTAGCCGCAGTGAGTGAATCTGCGTTGAAGGAGACCTTTTCATCGCAAGGATGTATAGGGTTATACGGACACTCACAATCGGCAAAAGCACATCTGCTGGCGGCATTGTGCTGCAATGCCACTGGCAAAGTGAATATTGTTACCCCGGATCGCAGCTTTGATTATTTCTCGCATATTAATCCGGGCCATGCACCAACCAATATGGCGATCCGCTTTACGCGCGATGAAAATCCGCATGATAGCGAATGGCCGTTGCGTCTGCGATTACTCAGTGAAGCCGAACTGGTACAGCTATTTATCGCCCAGTTCAGCGCGCTCCCGGGCAACCGACAGGTCGAGAAATCGATTATTGAGGCGCGCCTGGAAAAATGGCAAACGCTGCGTCAGCGTCACCCGGTGCCGGGCATTACCGCACATGATGTTGCGGCAATTGGTCGTTTCTGGCGCTCCTGCGTACCGGCAAACCAGCAGCAAATTGACGATGCACTATGGTATCAGTTTGCCACGTTGCTGCCCGCACTTGACCTGACTACCCGGGCAAACGCCTGGGCGTTACTGTGGGGAGAACAACCAGAGCTGACGCAGCAGTGGCTGGCGCTGGCGCACACGTTGCAACAAACCGGACACGCGCAAGAATTAGCGGCCCCGCTGAGTCTGCTGGTTGATCATTTTGGTTTACCGGCCGAAAGTTTCCTGACCCAGGTGGCATTGACCAGCAATAATGAGGCGCAAAGCGATGTGGTGGTTCATCCGATTGAAAATCATCAGTTGCTCAATGCGGTCAGTCTTTCTTTGTCGTCACTGGCGCTGCTCACGCGCGAGTTGGTCCTGACGGTTGAAGACGCGGTGCTGGAGAATGTCGATCTGCTCGATATCCCCCTCGCCCCGGATGCTCATCCTCATCCACTGTGGCAGGCAAAATTAGGCTGGATGCTGGAACATTATCGCCAGCACCTGCAACCGGATGTGCTCTTAATCTGCAACGCGGTCTCTGCCCGCGCCCAGACGCCCGCCATCACCCGCAAGCTGTTGGGCTGGGTCAACGATACCCAACCTGTTCATGATGCCGCATTACCGGGCGTGGTTTGGGCCATTACCCCGCAGGATGCGCGTTTTAGTACCCAGCAAAACCTTGATGAATCCGTGCAGCAATTGATGGGCAAGCCCGGGCTGCATTGGGGTACGTTGCAGGCGCTGGATAAACATAGCTTACAACGTCTTGTCGAATGGCTGACTCAGGCAACCTCACCACAGCAGCGCCAGGCCAGGTTGACTTCTCTACGCGAGCAGCATCAACAGCGCATCCGCGAAACGCTGATAAGCTGGATTAATCCCGCTCAAGCTGAATCGGATAGCCACGAGTCGGTGATCCGCCAGTTACAGGCGCAAGCGGCAAAACATGGCGAACTGCTGGATGGTTTGCTCCCGCCGATGCGCATTTTTGAGTCGCTGCTGCGTATTCAGCAACCACGCGAGGAGCAGGTAAGCGGTTTATTTAATGAAGAGATTGACCTGTTTGCCGAAGTGCGTGACACACTACACTCGCCGGAAAGTCAGGAGACCGGATATCAGGCACACAAAATGTGGATTAACCACGTGCGCCAGTGGTGTCGCGATGAAAATAATGCCCGCCGTTTACGACTCGATCCCCGTACGTTAAGGCTGGTTGCCAACATTCTCGTCACCACCAGCTATCGCCTGGAGATGCCACAACGCTTACAGCGCATTATGCAGCGAGAAAACGTCTGTGCCGCGCAGTTACACGCCGATATTGGTGATTTTATTACCTGGCTTGGATTTGCCGACGTTGCTGAGGAACAGCGCCCTGCCAGCAGGATCCAAAAAGGATCGGCTATTTTTAGCGCGCCGAAGCAATCGCCGATGCTACGCCTGACGAAGCTGGATGAACAACCCTCGCATGGTGCAAGCCGTTACGTTTACGACTGGCTGGTTGCCTTGTACACCCGTGCGAATGAGAATGCGGGATATCAGCACCCACAGGATGTCTCTGAAACCGACAAAAAACGATTAGATGCCCTGCTTTTCTCCTGAAACGGCGTATACGCCGTCATCAGAAAAGAGAAAACATCAGCGCAACGGGAAAACTCATCGGCCAGGTCGCCCCGACTAATACCGCGCTAAGAAAGCGGATCCGCTTTTTATCGCGGGAAAGAAACCAGGTGATGATTGCCGTGATGACGGCCATCACCGCATAAAAAACCAACATTTTTTGGTATAGGGACATTTAAGGCATCCTGGCCAGAAGGGAAAATCGCGCGCAATATGCTCTTTTTCATGACTCACATCAAGTTTTATTAATTAATTTAAGAAAAACGGCTGTAAAACAACCCATTTTCATTATGTTCAGAATTCGTACTATTGCGGATAGTTATAAGCCGTACTATACCCATAAGGGTTAAAACGAAAGGTGGCAAAAATGAATGTTTCCAGTAAAACTGTGGTGCTGATAAATATATTTGCTGCTGTAGGACTTTTCAGTCTGATATCCGCAAGGTTCGGCTGGTTTGCTTGATGTAACTCTTCTTGATTAATTGCAGCGTCCGCTGGCAGAGAGGATCTTCTCTCTGCCATCAGTAAACAATCTTCCCACTCTGCTATTACTGGGTAAATTATCCTTAATATGTAATACCCCTAATCCTTCTGCGGCATTATATTGCCCGAATATCGGCCAGGTGTTGTGCCGGTATGTTGATGGAAGAACGCAATAAAAGCACTGTCGCTGACAAACTCCAGATATTGCGCGACCTGGCTGATATGGCCTCCGTCAGCCAACATCTCCATGGCTTTTAACAGCCTAAATTGCTGCCGCCAGTCCTGATAATTCATCCCGGTATCCCTGATAAATATTCGGCTGATCGTCCTCTCGCATGCCCCAACCTGTCGGGACAATTGATTCAGTCGTGGTGGCAATTCCCCCATGCGTAATCCCTTGAGCCACACGTTAAGCCGCGGATCTGAGGGATACTGCAATGTCCAGTTTTCACTGCGGGCGGCACGCATTTCCTCACAAAAAACGGTAATGAGGCTGGACTGCTGTGCGGCAGGCATTTCCCATGGCCAGAAGGCCATACGTTCTATCACTTCAAAAAACAGCGGATTAACTTCGACTATCTGCAGCGGTAACTCAGATAACGGCAATGTGGTTGAAAAATACAAAGAGCGATAAGCCATCACACCACGCATTATGGCGCGATGTACCGTGCCTGCCGGGATCCAAACCGCACGGCGTGGCGGTAGCAGACACAGGGCCTGCTCCAGTTCAATCGTAATACTTCCCGCTGCCGAAAAAAGTAGCTGATGACGAAGATGACTATGCCGCCCGGAATCATGTACGCCCATATCGGCAGCAATACCGATTACCGGTTTATCAAAACTATCCGCATCAAAAGCATCATCAGGGGCAATTTTCATTATCTGTCTGATATTTGATATTTAAAGTCCTGATAATGGTAATACGACATATCCCTTTCAGCAATAATGCCCGCCTGTTTTCTGTCTCTCTGGATATTGCTATGAACACACTTCGTCGCCCACCGCTGTGGCTTCTTACGCTACTGATTATGTTTCCACAATTGGTGGAAACCATTTACAGCCCGGCATTGCCGGGTATCGCTACCTCTTTTCACGTAAGCAGTGAGCGCGCGGCTCAAACACTCTCCGTTTATTTTGTTGCCTTTGCCGTCGGCGTAGCGATGTGGGGTTGGCTAAGTGACTGCATCGGACGACGTTGGGCGATGTTGGCAGGGCTTATCTGCTATGGAACAGGTTGCGTATTGGCCGTTGTTGCCACCGACTTCAGCGTTTTGCTGCTGGCACGGATGATCTCCGCCGTCGGTGCGGCTGCGGGGTCGGTCGTGGTACAGACCATGCTAAGGGACAGTTATGAATCAACTGCGCTATCCCGCGTCTTTTCCGTGATGGGGGCCGCGCTGGCATTGAGTCCGGTTTTTGGCCTGCTAAGCGGAGGTTGGTTAGTGAGTCTGTACGGCCATACCGGTGTCTTTGTTGCCCTTGTGCTGTTGGCGTTGCTACTGCTAATACTGACAGCGACCATGCTGCCAGAAACCCGGCCCGAACATACGCTCAGCCCGAAGCTTGCCGCGCTATTTTCCCGCATGATGCGGGACAGTGAGTTGCGGAAAAACGCCATGCTGGTTGCCCTGCTGAACACCATGCTGTTTAGCTATTACAGCCTGGCACCGTTTCTTTTTGGGCAATTAGGATGGAGCTCCAGAGCCTTTGGCTGGACGGGGTTGCTACTTGCGTTTGCTTCTCTGTCAGGTAGCCTGCTGAACCGAAGACTGTTAACGACAGGTCTGACGCCGGAGCGACTTGTACGTTATGCCTGTGTGCTGGCAGCGTTGTCAGGTCTCGTCGCGTGGTGTTTACAGCACTCCGCGTGGATCCTGATTCCGGTGTTCGGCGTGGTGATTGCCTATGGTATCGCCATTCCCAATGTGCTGAGTCAGGCGCTGCGTCACTACCGTGAACAGGCCGGTGCCGCAGGTGCTTTGTTCGGATTAAGCTATTACCTGTTACTTGGGATGATGCTGGGTTTAGCAGGCATGGTGCAGCAACTGGGGCTGGTTCTGAGCGTCTGTGCCCTACTCGCCTGGCTTTGCAGCCAGGGCCGCAGATAAACCCGATGGCGATCCTGAAAGCACAAAGCCCCGGCTATATGCTGGGGCTTTGTTGTATCAATTAGCCTGACCTCGCGGATATTTCCAACTTACCGCCGTCCGATGGCGACGAGGCCAGTGGCGCGAATAGTATAGACACACGTATGCCAATATTTAGCTATCCGTGCCCCATTCGCCGATCGCGCTTAAGATATTACTCATGCTTGATCATAACATGGCGAATAACCGTGTAATCCTCCAGCCCATAAACCGACATATCCTTTCCATAGCCAGACTGTTTTTGCCCACCGTGCGGCATCTCGCTAACCAGCGTGAAATGGGTATTGACCCAGGTACAACCATATTGCAGGCGAGCGCTAAAGCGATGCGCTCGCCCAACATCCCGGGTCCAGACGGAGGATGCCAGGCCGTATTTCGAATCGTTGGCCCATGCCAGCACCTGATCTTCATCATCAAATACGGTCACGCTGACCACCGGACCGAAAACTTCCCGCTGTACGATGGCATCGTCCTGCTTCGCCCCAGCAAGCAGCGTCGGGGCAAAATAGTAGCCTGAACCATCCACTTTTTTACCGCCGGTGATGACCTTAATATGGCCCAACGCTTTAGCCTCATCGACCGCTTTAGTCACGCGATCGAGATGTGCCTGCGAGCTCACTGGTCCCAGCTCGGTCGATTCATCATTCGGCGGACCGATTTTCAGGCTGGCAACGGCGGCGCCAAGTTTCTCGACCAGTGCATCATAAATGCCTTTCTGGGCATAAATTCGGCAAGCGGCGGTACAGTCTTGCCCGGCGTTGTAATAACCAAAGGTCCGCACGCCACTCACCACTGCATCTAGATCGGCATCATCAAAAATGATCACCGGAGCTTTTCCGCCCAGTTCCATATGCGTACGCTTAATTGACGGCGCGGTGTGCTGAATAATGTGTTCGCCGGTTGCAATGGAGCCGGTCAGCGAAACCATACGCACTTTTTCATGACCGGTCAGTGGATCGCCCACCGTTTTACCGCGACCAAACAGCACGTTAATCACGCCAGTCGGATAAATGTCTTTGGCGAATTCGGCTAATTTAAGCGCTGTCAGCGGAGTAATTTCTGACGGTTTAATCACCACGCAGTTCCCCGCCGCCAACGCTGGAGCCAGCTTCCACGCCGCCATCATCAGCGGATAGTTCCACGGCGCAATAGAAGCCACCACACCCAGCGGATCACGGCGAATCATCGAGGTATGCCCTTCCAGATATTCACCGGCCGCCTGTCCTTGCAGGGTACGCGCCGCACCGGCGAAGAAACGGAAAACATCGACAATAGCGGGAATTTCATCGTTGAGAACACAGTGCAGCGGTTTACCGCAGTTAAGTGATTCCAGCTCAGCGAAGGTTTGCGCGTTATCAGCAATAGCATCCGCCAGTTTCAGCAGCAGTTCAGAGCGGACTTTCGGCGTGGTTTGTCCCCAGGTGGCAAACGCGGCGTCTGCCGCTCGTACAGCGGCATCAACCTGCATGGCTGACGCCTCAGCAATCTCCAGAATGAGTTCACCAGTGGCAGGGTTATAGACTGGCTGCTTTTCACCTTCACCGTTGACCAGCTCGCCATTAATCAGTAATTGATGTTGCATAGCAATTTCCCATATCGTCGTTTATTTACCGTTTCCGGCGAGAGTGTCGCCTTCACGCGTTAGCCACCAGGCCCCTAAAATTGGCAGTGTTGTCACCAGCATTACCAGCAATGCCACAACGTTGGTGACCGGCACATCCCGTGGACGGCCCAATTGATTGAGCAGCCACAGAGGAAGTGTTCTTTCATGTCCGGCGGTGAACGTTGTCACGATGATTTCATCAAACGACAAGGCAAACGCCAGCATCCCCCCCGCCAGAAGTGCCGATGCCAGGTTTGGCAGCACGACATAACGAAAGGTTTGCCAGCCATTGGCGCCAAGATCCATAGACGCTTCGACCAGACTCCATGAGGTACGGCGAAAACGCGCCACAACGTTGTTAAACACCACCACCACGCAAAATGTCGCATGGCCCACCACGATCGTGAGAAAACCCGGTTCCAGGTTGATGGTTTTAAACGCGGTCAACAGCGCAAGGCCGGTAATAATGCCCGGCAGCGCGATCGGCAACAGTAGCAACAGCGATATTGCACTTTTGCCAAAAAAGTCCCTACGCCACAGCGCGGCCGCGGCCAGCGTCCCCAGAACAAGGGCAATAGCTGTCGACAACGCAGCGATCTTAAGTGACAACGTCACAGACTCCAGAATATCGCTACGCTGCGCAGCAACGCTAAACCACTTCAGCGTTAATCCCTGGGGTGGAAAACTAAAAGCAGCCTCCTCAGTATTAAAAGCATAGGTGGCGATGATGAGGATGGGAAAGTGCAGGAAAATAACCCCGCCCCATGCCGCCAGTTTGAGTAGCCAGGGTGCGCGTTCAGAGTGCATCGAAAGCTCCCAGACGCTTCACGAACGCCAGATACAGTGCGATTAACACAATCGGCACCAGAGTAAATGCCGCCGCCATCGGCATATTGCCGATCGCCCCTTGTTGTGAATACACCATGTTGCCGATGAAATAGCCCGGCGGTCCCACCAGTTGCGGCACAATAAAGTCACCCAACGTCAGAGAGAAGGTAAAGATTGAACCCGCTGCAATGCCCGGTATCGCCAATGGAAGCACCACATAGCGGAAGGTTTGACGCGGACGCGCGCCCAAATCAGCAGAAGCCTGTAACAGCGACGGCGGAAGTCTCTCCAGCGCGGCCTGTACCGGCAGGATCATAAACGGCAGCCAGATATAGACGAACACCAGGAAACGCCCTAACCCTGAAGTCGACAGCGTATTGCCGCCTACCGCAGGCAATGTCAGGAACGAAAGCAGCAACGGCTCCAGCCCAAGGTGGGTTAAAAACCACTGCGCCACGCCGTCTTTAGCCAACAGCAGCGTCCACGCATAGGCTTTAACGATGTAGCTGGCCCACATTGGCAACATTACGGCAATGTAAAAAAAAGCCTTCATTTTGCCGCTGGTATAGCGAGCCATATACCACGCCATCGGAAACGCCAGAATCGCGCTGGCGATGGTGACTGCTACCGCCATCGTCAGAGTGCGCAAAATGATGTCGTAGTTAGCGGGATTAAACAGCGCCTGCAAATTCGCCAGCGTCAGGTCTGGTGTGACCGACATGGTGAAATCGTCGAAGGTATAAAAACCTTGCCACAACAGCGTCAGTAATGAGCCAAAGTAGACGATGCCAAACCACATCAGCGGTCCGAGGAGCAGCAAAAATAACCCCAGCCCCGGATTACGCCAGAAGTAACCTGAGATCCGGTTCAGGTTGGTCGACTGTGGAGGCGAATGTAAGACGTTCATAGCCATTCACCTCTCCTCAACCAGCGGTACCATCACGTCGCGTGACCAGGATGCCATCACCTGCTGACCTGGCGACAACGTTGACGGTAGCATTTCTCCCGTCAGGTTCGCCTGGCTAACCAGCAATTTTTCCCCTCCGGCGAGTTTTAGCTCAAACCGCGTCGCCGCCCCCTGATACTGCACCGCCTGAATAACCCCCCGGGCCTGAACTTCTCCTCCGGTATCATTCAAGCGAATGTGTTCCGGACGCAGGGAGAACATCCCCTGTAGCCCACAAACGTTCGCCGACATCGTCGCATCGAAGACATTGGACGTCCCGACGAAACTTGCCACAAACGGCGTACGTGGACGCATATACAGTTCACGCGGAGAATCTACCTGTTCAATGCGACCGTTATTAAACACCGCCACACGATCGGACATCGACAGGGCTTCACCCTGATCGTGAGTAACAAAAATGAACGTGATGCCAAGAGATTGCTGTAATTTTTTCAGTTCCAGCTGCATCTGTTCACGCAATTTAAGATCCAATGCCCCGAGCGGCTCATCCAACAGCAGGACGCGCGGCTCATTGACCAGCGCCCTGGCAATCGCCACGCGCTGACGTTGCCCACCGGAAAGCTGCGACGGTTTACGCTCATGCACAAAACCGAGTGCGACCTTATCCAGCGCTTCACGTGCTTTCGCGTGGCGCTGTTTTTTATCGATGCCTTTGACCATCAGCCCGTAGGCGACGTTGTCGAGAATCGACATGTGCGGGAACAACGCGTAATCCTGAAATACCGTATTGACGTCCCGTTCCCAGGGCGGCAATTCGCTGGCCTGCTTACCAAAAATGGTAATTGCGCCGCCTGACAGTTGCTCAAACCCGGCAATCAGGCGCAGACAGGTGGTTTTGCCGGAGCCGGATGGCCCCAGCATAGAGAAAAACTCACCGTCGTTAATCGCAATACTTACCCCATCAACTGCACGAACATCCCCATACAAACGCGAGACGTTATGAAACTCCACTGCGTACGTCATAAAACCCCCAGTGGAATTAACGACCGCCCATAATGGCGATGTAATCCTGCGTCCAGCGACTGTAAGGAACGAATTTTCCACCTTCGGCAATCGGCGTTTTCCAGAAGGCAATTTTGTCAAAGTAGCTATAGCCGTTGGTTTCACAACCCTTTTCACCCAACAGAGGGCTGGCTTTACAACCTTCAGGTACCACTGGCAGAGAACCAAACCAGGCCGCTACGTCGCCCTGTACTTTCGGGGTTAATGACCAGTTCATCCATTTGTAAGCACAAACCGGGTGTTTCGCTTCACTGTGCAGCATGGTGGTATCAGCCCATCCGGTAACCCCTTCTTTTGGGAAAACCGTGGCAATTGGCTGACCTTCGCCTTTCAAGGCGTTAGCCTGATAAGGCCAGGCGCTTGACGCCACCACGCCTTCGTTTTTGAAATCGCTCATTTGCACGGTGGTATCGTGCCAATAGCGATGGATCAGCGCGTGCTGATCGCTCAGGACTTTGATCACCGCCTGATACTGTTTTTCAGTGAGCTGATAGGGATCGGTAATACCCAACTGCGGCTGAGTGGCTTTAACGAATAACGCGGCATCGGCAATATAGATCGGGCCATCGTAGGCCTGAACGCGCCCTTTATTGCTTTTCCCATCCTCAAGTTTTTGCTCAACAAACACCACGCTCCAGCTATCCGGCGGCGTTGGGAAAATTTTGGTGTTATACATCAGCAGGTTTGGTCCCCACTGGTACGGTGTGCCGTACACTTTTCCGCCAACGTTAAACCATTCGCCTTTTACCACGCGTGGATCGATGGTTTTCCAGTTAGGGATCAGCGCGGTATTAATTGGCTGAACGCGTTTTCCCATAATCAGGCGCAGTGAGGCATCACCAGAAGCGGTAACCAGGTCGTAGCCGCCTTTTGCCATCAGGCTGACCATTTCATCAGATGTGGCTGCCGTTTTTACATTAACCGCGCAGCCGGTATCTTTCTCAAACTGTGAGACCCAGTCATATTGCTTATCGGTTTGCCCACGTTCGATATAACCCGGCCAGGCAATAATATCCAGGCGGCCTTCCGGTTTATCTAATGATGTGGGGGGTTCGGCTGCCTGCGCAGTCATCAGCGTCATACTGAGTGCGCACAGGCTACTGAGGGCAAACTGCTTGCTCATAACGTCTTACTCCTGTCTAAAAAATATTGAGCGGCAGCCTTGCCGTAAATATATGTCCTTTTCTAAAAATAGTCGGGGTGTTGTAAGCGTTCCTGCTGGCGCAAGGAAATTTAATCAGGTTGTGAGCTAACGCTCATTACGCTACAGACTCTGACCTGGGGGTAATCTTCTGGAGTATAGACAAGGGGTTAGACGCAGAGGTGGCAATAGTAATAACTATTGATATTTTGTATGGACGCACCCGATATAAATAATACCGTGGTTCAGCATTCACTATTTCGAAAATAAGAACACGCTATTCATTTATATTGAATAGCGCGTTATGGTTTATTTCATCATTTCACGAATTAATTTACCAAGCTGTTTTACGGCCTGCTCTTCGCGATCTCCCCAGTGCCATGCAGTATTAAAACGAAAAAAACGTGTCCAGCTTCCCGAGGTCGAGAACATTTTCCCCGGCGCAATACTGATGTGGTGTGCCAGCGCATGGGTACTGAGCACACCGGCATCAAGCGGTTCCGGCAGCTCCAGCCACAGAAAATAACCGCTGTCGTTGTGGTGAATTTTGACTTCCGCCGGAAGATGACGCAGCAGCGTTTGCCAGGCCTGTTGTTTACGTTCCGCCAGTTGCCGACGCAAGCGCCGTAAATGCGCGTCATAGCGCCGGGTTGAAAGATAATCAACAAGGGCAAGCTGCATGGGCGAACTGGTAGATAAGGTGCTCATTAGCTGAAGTCGCTGAATACGCCGGGCATGTTTCCCTGCTGCCACCCAGCCAATACGAAATCCTGGTACCAGACACTTCGAGAAGGACGAACAATGCAGAACGCTGTCGGCGCGATCCCAGGCTTTGGCGGGCAACGGTTTTTCGCGGCCAAAGTACAGCTCGCTGTAAACATCATCTTCAATCAGTATTACGTGGTATTTTTCCAGCAAGGCAACCAGACGCACCTTTTTCTCTGCGCTGAGCGTAAAACCCAGTGGATTTTGGCTGTTTGTCATTAGCCAGCAAGCTTTTACCGGGTACTCCTGCAACGCCTGCTCCAGCGCGGTGAGATCGATCCCCTCTTTTACGTCGGTGGCAATCGAAAGCGCCTTCAGACGTAATCGCTCCAGGGCCTGCAACGCCCCGTAAAAACAGGGGTTTTCGACAATTACCCAATCACCCGGTTCGGTGACTGCTTGCAGGCTCAGGTTGAGGGCTTCCATCGCGCCGGTGGTGATGACGATTTCGTCCGGTGAAATGGTCATCCCCTGTTGAGCATAGCGACGGGCAATGGCATGACGCAGCTCAGCATTCCCCGGCGGCAGGTTTTCAATCACGCTCATGGCGGTGGCAGTTTTACTCACCTGCGCCAACGAGCGGTTCAACTGCTGAAGTGGAAACAGACGCGGGTCGGGGAATGCGGAGGCAAAGGGCATCACTGACGCATCCCGGCTGGCCTGCAACATATCAAAAATGTAGGTATTGATATCCACCGCTTCATCGCGCATGACCTGCACCTGCGGCGCAGCAAGTTCACGTTCGGGGCGCGCGGCGACATAATAACCAGACTGCGGTCGGGCAATAATTCGCCCCTGGCTTTCCAGCAACTGGTATGCGTGTCCGACGGTCATAAAACTCATTCCGCTGCTGACCACCTGCTCACGCAAGGATGGCAAGCGATCGCCTGGCTGCCATACGCCAGACGCAATTTGATCGCGAATTTGCTCTGCCAGTCGCTGGTACTTTTTCATTCTGAAAATCCGTTCAGGTAACCACCATCATGTATATCAGTTTACATAATCTCTACATTTTTACTAACTGTTATGAATAGTTTTGTTTCAATGCCGAAGTTGCAGCCTGCCAAGTGAAACCTAAACTGTTATTGTCTTAAATCTCATATCCTGACTTTTCACTAAACACATTTTCAAATGCTGTGCGCAATTTGTCGGTCACCGCATCAAAATCGTTGAGTATCTCGGTGTCATTAAAACAGGTTTGAGCAGTTCCATCGGTTAGTGTTTTGATAGCATCGTTTATGCTTTTAGAGGATAAATTGAAATACTTACCTCTCTTTATAGGGTTTTTAGGGTTAAATTTCCCATTCGCCAACTGCCAATATCGGAATAAGTATTGCGTTAAGCACAAAGGCTCGCGGAATTTCTTACTGACTGTTTCCCTCAGCAACTGTTCTTCCACCTGCCATATCTCATTGAACGTACTTTTCAAAAATGGTTGCGGAATGTGTCGACTATAAAACCCTTCGAAAAACTTTTCTTTTCGGTTAGCGAAATTTTTCAGTAGCCGTCTTTTATAACACATGCTGTAATATTTATTCTTATTTTCCTGCATCATCGCACGCTTGCTAAAGTGGCTATTTAATATGCTGATGTTGAGAAAATCTGATGAGGCCATGATGAGATTATCTTTGTTGGTTGGAGGGTTTTTCTTTAAAATCAAAAAGTCATTTGGATTTCCATTATCGAAGTAGAAATCTTCAGCCAGCGGTGCCGTAATGAACATATCATCATTAAACAAGACAAATTTGTCGCTCAAATCATTTATCTTATGAAGATTAAGCTCTATCGCATTAGAGTTAAACGTAGGCAAGTACTTGTTTTCGATAAACTGTTCATGAAAAACAATGTTTAACTTTTTATGATTCACATTAAGCCATGCGGGAATCTGTCCGCATGTAACTAAATGTATCTTTCTTACCCATGGCGCATATTTTTCCACACACCTGAACCAATAATTAAAAATACCCATATCTCTGAAACGCGCCGGATGCATAGCCCCCTCAGCATGGCAACCCGCCGCTTTATGCTTGGCAAAACTCGCCTGCCAGGCTAAATCACTTGAGTCAACCCACAAAACGACAAAGTCGATTCCGCTCATTTTATTGTTCCAATGAATAATTTTCGGCGAATATAACAAAGTGCCAATTCAATGTTTGAACTAATCAAGGCATCAATATTGAAGACTCCATCTTTTGTGAAAGCTATAGCAATTGTGCAACTGTTATGGTTAAAAAGAACTGTTCTGTTTCTGCCTTCCATTGCTCCTCAGACTTAGAATTGCGCTAAATCAATTTTGCCTGCGGAGTTAAGCATGTTCGGTCTTGACGCGTTTCACCTGGCAAGGATCCAGTTCGCGTTTACGGTATCCTTTCACATCATCTTTCCGGCTATTACTATCGGGCTCGCCAGTTATCTGGCTGTGCTGGAAGGGCTATGGCTAAAAACGAAAAATCCCACCTGGCGATCGCTTTACCATTTCTGGTCGAAAATATTCGCCGTAAATTTTGGTATGGGTGTAGTTTCCGGGCTGGTGATGGCTTATCAGTTCGGCACCAACTGGAGTGGTTTTTCCGAGTTCGCCGGGAGTATCACTGGGCCGTTGCTGACCTATGAAGTATTAACCGCCTTCTTCCTCGAAGCTGGTTTCCTTGGGGTGATGTTGTTTGGCTGGAATCGGGTTGGTCCAGGACTTCATTTCTTTGCCACCTGCATGGTCGCACTGGGTACCATTATTTCAACCTTCTGGATCCTCGCCTCCAACAGCTGGATGCAGACACCGCAAGGCTATGAAATAGTTAACGGCCAGGTCGTTCCCGTCGACTGGTTCGCCGTTATTTTCAATCCCTCATTCCCCTATCGTCTGCTGCATATGTCGGTTGCCGCCTTCCTGAGCAGCGCGTTGTTTGTTGCTGCCTCGGGGGCATGGCATTTGCTGCGCGGGAATAACACACCAGCAATTCGAGCGATGTTTTCGATGGCGCTGTGGATGACATTAATCGTCGCTCCACTGCAGGCCTTGATTGGCGATATGCACGGTTTGAATACGCTGAAGCATCAGCCGGCAAAAATTGCTGCGATTGAAGGACACTGGGAAAATCGCCCCGGTGAACCGACTCCGCTGCTGCTGTTCGGCTGGCCGGATATGGAGCAGGAACGCACCCGCTATGGGCTGGAAATCCCGGCGCTGGGCAGTCTGATCCTGACCCATAGTCTGGACAAACAGGTCCCGGCCCTAAAAGAGTTTCCTAAAGAAGACAGGCCCAACTCCACTATGGTGTTCTGGTCGTTTCGCATAATGGCCGGGCTAGGCATGCTGATGATCCTGTTGGGCGCGTTTGCCCTGTGGCTGCGCTTTAAGCAGCGTTTATACACCTCGCGCCCTTTTCTGCGCTTTGCCTTGTGGATGGGTCCTTCCGGTCTGATTGCCATCCTTGCCGGTTGGGTGACCACTGAAGTTGGCCGTCAGCCGTGGGTGGTTTACGGTCTGCAACGTACGGCGGATGCGGTTTCTGCACATGGCGATTTACATATGAGCATCAGCCTGCTGTCCTTCTTTGTGGTGTACAGCTCAGTGTTTGGCGTGGGTTACAGCTACATGATCCGCCTGATCCGTAAAGGGCCACAGGAAGATGACCCGACCATTCCGCCAACAGGCACGCCTGCCCGGCCGCTTTCAGCCGCCGTCCTCGATTCTCAACCGGAGGCACATCGCTAATGGGTATCGATTTATCAGTTATCTGGTTTGTGATTATCGTCTTCGCCACGCTGATGTATATCGTGATGGACGGTTTTGATCTCGGGATTGGCATTTTATTCCCAGCGATTCAGGACTCTGACGACCGCGATGTTATGGTCAACAGCGTCGCCCCGGTATGGGACGGCAATGAAACCTGGCTGGTGTTGGGCGGCGCAGGATTATTCGGCGCTTTCCCCCTGGCCTATGCGGTGATTGTCGATGCGCTGACCATCCCGTTGACCCTGATGCTAATCGGCCTAATTTTTCGCGGCGTCGCGTTCGAGTTTCGCTTCAAAGCCACACCGGCTCACCGACCATTCTGGGATAAAGCCTTTATCGGCGGTTCAATCCTCGCAACATTCACGCAAGGTGTCGTGGTGGGTGCCGTACTCAACGGGTTTTCCGTTACCGGACGCAGCTACAGCGGCGGTCCTTTCGACTGGTTGACCCCGTTCACGTTGTTCTGCGGCGTTGGTCTGGTCGTGGCTTACGCCCTGCTGGGGGCGACATGGCTGGTGATGAAAAGCGAAAATCCGTTGCAGGATAAAATGCGCAGTGTGGCCAAAAAACTGCTGCTGGCAATGTTGGTTGTGATTGCCATTATCAGCCTGTGGACACCACTGGCACATAGCGCGATTGCCGAGCGTTGGTTTAGCCTGCCCAACCTTTGGTTCCTGATGCCGGTTCCGCTGCTGGTTGCGCTTATCAGTCTCTGGCTGTGGCGTTCGCTGGGGCAACATAATTGCCATACGCTGCCTTTTGTATTAACGCTGGGGCTGATTTTTCTCGGGTTTAGCGGGCTGGGGATCAGTATCTGGCCACATATCATTCCACCGTCTATTACGCTCTGGCAGGCGGCGGCTCCGGCACAAAGTCAGGGCTTTATGTTGGTTGGCGCACTGCTGATTATCCCGATAATCCTGGTGTACACCTTCTGGAGCTACTACGTTTTCCGCGGCAAAGTTCAACATGGTGAGGGGTATCATTGATGCAACAAACAATCTGGAAACGCCTGATGTGGCTGGTGATCCTCTGGGGCGGCAGCGTGCTGGCCCTGGCCGCCGTTGGCATGTTCTTTCGTCTCCTGATGACGGCCGCCGGATTTAAGTCCTGAATCTCGCCCTGATAACACCCGGTCAGCGCGCTGCACTGCCCGGGTGTTACAAATCCCAACATCGACTAAACAAAAATGTAAAAAACATCGAAATGGCAAAACAGAGATTGTCATTAACCCGATTAAAATATTGAATAGTCACCGGGCGAAATTATCGCCAATTCCGCAGCTAACGTACCAGAGGGTGCATGATGTTTAAGAAAGGGTTAACGGTGTTATTGCTGGCCAGCGCGCTTTTTTCCGGTCAACTTTTCGCTACTAATCAGGGACATGAATATCTTCAGGTGCAGGATGCCGATCATTTACTACGACACACGGCCGACAGCGATGAACTTCGAGTGACGGCGGAAGAATCCGCCGCCGATCTTCGTGAACACCATCACTGGCAAAAATCACGCAAACCCGACACACATCTGAGCTAACGATTAACCTTTGCGCTTCGGCAGTGTCTTCATCAGTTCTTCTGGACTGACCGAAGCCACGACGCTGCCCGGCAACGGCATCTTCAGAATGTGGTGCTTCATCTTGCCGATTACGTGCATTTCGCACGGTCGGCAATCAAATTTCAGCGTCAGGACTTCATCGCCGTTAACCAGTTGCATCGGTGTTGCTTTCCAGCTTTTGATGTTACCTTTCGCCTGTTTCGGACACAGGTTAAAGGCGAAACGCAGGCAATGTTTGGTGATCATCACCGGCACTTCGCCCTTTTCTTCATGTGCTTCATAGGCTGCATCAATCAACTGAACGCCATAACGGTGATAAAACTCACGCGCTTTTTGGTTGTAGACGTTAGCCAGGAAACTCAAGTGCGTTTGTGGATAAACCGGCGCTGGCTGAGATACCGGTTTGCGGCTACCGCGCTGATAGCTTTGCAAGCGCGCTGCATCCAGCATATCAACGGCTTCACGCCGGAACTGATTTAGTTGACCGTTTGGCACAAACAGTGCGCCCGGCAGATTCACCTGAATATTACGGGCGTAGTACATCGTCTGACCAAGTTTTGCCAGTCCGTCCTGTAGGTTACTCAACGCTTTTTCCGCATTGTTCGCTTCCTCAAACTGGCCGTCCAACGTATGGGTGATACTCACGCCCTCTTCACTGGTGAGCGTCAGAATCAGCTGCTCCTGCCAGCCGCCGAGCTCAATATCGATCGCAACACGGCGTTCGCTGGAAGTTTTTGTTAACGCTTGCTGCCAGTTATGATCGAGGTTGCGATTCAGCGGATGATGCGGACGCACTTTGTGCAGGTCGGCAGGCATTTCATTCGGCCATACCCGATAACGATTGTTCCCCGTTTTTTCCACGGTGTTGGCGCGAAATCCAACAACCTCACGTTTGATTAACACGTTCAGGCCATCCCCGTTTGCCAGCGGTTCAGTCACCTCAACATCGAGATGATCTTTCGCCACCTTCAGGACTTCGCCGACCGGCAAACCGATAAACTTTGGTGAGTCGAATGCGCCAATATCCCCTTTACGGGCATTCACAAAATAATCGGTACTGCCGCGATGGAAGGTTTTCTCTGTGGATGGAGTAAAGAAATGTTCGGTACGTCCCGCTGATGAACGGGCCAGATCGCCGCGCTCTTCAATAATGGCGTCGAGCATCTGGCGATAATGCGCGGTAATATTCTTCACATAACTCATGTCCTTATAGCGCCCTTCAATTTTGAAGGAACGCACACCTGCGTCAATCAACGCGCCCAGGTTGGCGGTCTGATCGTTATCTTTCATCGACAACAGATGTTTTTCATAGGACACCACGCGTCCCTGATCGTCTTTCAGGGTATACGGCAGACGGCAAGCCTGGGAACAGTCGCCGCGGTTAGCGCTGCGTCCGGTTTGCGCATGTGAAATATAACACTGCCCTGAATAGGCAACGCACAGCGCACCGTGAATGAAAAACTCAATGCTCGCATCAGTAGCCTGATGGATAGCGCTAATCTGCTCAAGGCTCAGTTCGCGCGCCAGCACAATCTGGGTGAATCCCACATCGGATAGAAATTTCGCCTTCTCAACGCTGCGAATATCGCACTGGGTGCTGGCGTGCAGTTCAATCGGGGGAATATCCAGTTCAAGAATCCCCATATCCTGCACAATCAGGGCATCAACGCCGGTCTGATACAGATCGGTAATTAACCGTTGTGCGGGCTCCAGCTCATCATCATGCAAGATCGTGTTTAGCGTCACAAAGATTTTTGCCCCGTAACGATGGGCAAAAGGCACTAATTCGGCTATATCTTTCAGGCTATTACTGGCGTTATGACGCGCGCCAAAACCTGGTCCACCAATGTAAACGGCGTCTGCGCCGTGCAAAATGGCTTCGCGCGCAATGGCGGTATCCCGAGCCGGGCTTAACAATTCAAGGTGATGAGGCTGCTGGCGCATACAGTTGTTACCATCCACAAGCGGTAAAAATGGCGGTTATTGTAGTCACAAGCGCGGCGTTTCGGAATAGTTTTCCCGATTAACCGCGTGGGTAATGGATCAGCGAATGAAAATGAACCGTTTGCTCGCTACTGTTACGGTAACTATGTGCCGTATCTCCGGCGAAACGGACACCCTCACCGGATTTAAAGGTGCGCCACTGCCCCTCAATACACATATCCAGCAGACCACTAATCACCACCACGTGCTCAATTACGCCGGTTTCATGCGGAGTAGATTCACTGAGCGCGCCGGGTGCCAGCAGTATCGAAAAATGATCGAAGCACAGTTGCGGATCCCACGGGAACAACGGTGTGACGACCATCGCCTGCTGCTGGGGATCGAATGTTAGCGTGCCGTCTGACTCTGGTGGTGAAATAAACGTTGAAAACGGGACGTTCAGTCCGGTGGCTATTTTCCACAATGTTGCCACCGTTGGACTGGATTCGTTGCGCTCAATCTGCCCCAGCATCGCTTTTGACACGCCAGTTTCCTCCGCCAGACGCGAAAGGCTCCATTCACGCTGGTGACGTAGCGTCTTGAGCGTTGTGGCCAAATAGTGGGTTAAGTTGTCCATTTTTCTCCTTCGTCGCTCTCCTTTCTCAGGGCTACAGCTTAGCACTTGTACGCTATAACGCACAGTGTTACAGTAACTGACCGTTATAACGCACGCGGAGTTGCTATGCGCACATTTTCCATCCCCCTGCCTACAGTTTTGTCGGGTTTTGTGGCGGTCCTGGTCGGCTACGCCAGTTCAGCGGCCATTATCTGGCAAGCGGCGCTCGCCGCAGGTGCGACGACCGGACAAATCGCAGGCTGGATGACCGCACTGGGGCTAGCAATGGGGGTCAGTACGCTGGCGCTGACATTGTGGTATCGCGCCCCTGTACTTACCGCATGGTCAACGCCCGGTGCCGCGCTGCTGGTGACGGGCCTGCAAGGGGTATCGATTCAGGATGCTATCGGTGTTTTTATCGTAGCTAATGCATTGATTGTGCTGTGCGGTATAACCGGGCTGTTTGCCCGCCTGATGAAAATTATTCCCCACTCGCTGGCATCGGCCATGCTGGCCGGGATCTTGCTGCGTTTTGGTTTGCAGGCGTTCAATAGCCTGAACAGTGAGCTTATCTTGTGCGGCAGCATGCTGCTGGCGTGGTTGGTACTAAAAGTAATCGCCCCACGGTATGCCGTTATCGCAGCAATGTTGGTAGGTATAGCCATCGCCCTGGTTAAAGGTGACATTGTCACCGATAGTGTTAATCTGTCACCGGTGTTGCCAGCGTTTATTGCACCACACTTTTCATTAGCCCACAGTATCAGTATTGCGCTACCGCTGTTTCTGGTCACTATGGCTTCGCAAAATGCCCCCGGTATTGCGACCATGAAAGCATCTGGATATTCGTTACCCGTTTCACCCCTGATTGTTTTTACGGGTCTGTTGGCACTGCTATTTTCGCCGTTTGGCGTCTATTCCATCTGCATCGCCGCCATAACCGCCGCAATTTGCCAAAGCCCCGAAGCCCATCCAGATGTAAATCGACGCTGGCTCGCCGCAGCCGCAGCGGGTGTCTTTTACATTCTGGCTGGGGTGTTTGGCGGTTCGGTCACAGGACTGATGGCAGCCCTGCCCGTAAGCTGGATCCAGATGCTTGCTGGTCTGGCATTACTCGGCACGATTAGCGGTAGTTTATTTCAAGCCTTACATAATGAAGCAGAACGCGACGCGGCCATTGTGACTTTTCTGGTTACGGCCAGTGGTCTGACGGTATTTGGCATTGGGTCTGCATTCTGGGGGCTGGTCGTCGGCGGTATCTGCTACTCAGTGTTGACGTTATTTCGCCGCGCGTAACTGCGTTGGCGTTTTACCCGTCACTTGTTTAAACCGGTTACTGAAATGGCTCGCCGAACTGAACCCACAGGCCATTGCAATATCCGACAGGCTGCGTGATGAACAACAGACCAGTTGCTGCGCCAGCGCCATACGGCGTTGCATGACGTACTGATGAGGCGCCATATTCATCGACTGGCGAAACATTCTGGCAAAATGGAATTCACTTAGCGCTGCTTCACCTGCCAGATCGCTCAACGTTATGGGATACGCCAGATGTGCTTCAATATAGGCCAGCACGTTGCGCAATGTGGCAGGCGCAAGCCCTCCGGTGACAACGGGAAGTCGCCATTGCACATTGCTGTAATGCTGGATCAGATGCGTTAACAGTAGTGAAGATGCTGCGCTAAGCGTGAGGTGATTGGCCGGTTGCTGCCAGTCATTACCAAGCAAAAACTGACGGTAAACCGCCGTGATCCCCGGGTCACTGCCAAACGTATGCTCGTCCAGCGTGAAACTATAGGGGCTTTTGTCCCAGACTTTTTCACCCACTTCGCGCAAATGGGCGTCTGTACAATAGAGATGAACAAAGGAAAGATCGTCACGAATATCCCAACTGGACTCACTCTCCTTCGGCATCAGGCAAAAACGGTCTGGTCCCCCGCCATTCTTCCAGCCTCCCGCCGTCTTGTGGTAACTCTCGTAACCATCTGCGATGTATAAACTGAGCGTATGATGATCGCAATACTGGGTGATGGTATCGCGTTTGTTCGACCAGGCCGCCAGTTGGATCCCTGAATGTAACGCAACCGATTCATGCAGCACGGCATTATGTTTGCGCAAGTTTTCAAAGGCACCGTAGGGCTGAGACATACCATCACATTCAAAATAAGTTAGCAGGCTTTCAGTCTATATCAGCTACATATCGTTAACAGCTGCCTTTTCACTATTACGCTAAAAAAAGCGCAAGATTTTGCAAGTCCACCGCAAGCCGATGAAAGTCTCCTGCATTCCGTCGTGACACAGTGTAAGTCTGAAAGCATAAAGAGAGAGTCGTATGAACGCACTGTTGTACTGCCTGGTGGTGGTTATTTGGGGAACGACATGGATTGCGATTTATTTGCAGCAAGGTCCGGTTTCTGCACCGGTTTCTATCTTTTGGCGCTTCGCCGTTGCCAGCTCGGTGATGATAGTGATCCTGTTGCTAAGCGGTAAATTACGCAAACTGTCTGGTCGCGATCATCTGTTTTGTCTGTTACAGGGCGGATGCGTTTTTTGCTTTAACTTCTGGTGTTTTTATACGGCTGCGGCGTGGATTAATACCGGCCTGGAGTCGGTGATTTTCTCAATGGCCGTCCTGTTCAATGCAGTCAATAGCTTCATCTTTTTTGGTCAAAAACCACCGCTGCGCTTCTATATTGCAGCGGGTCTGGGACTGACGGGCATCGTGACTCTGTTCTGGCAGGATTTGCTCAACAGCGGGTTTAATCATTCACTGTTACTGGGCATCGGTTTGAGCGCTCTGGGAACCTTCGGCTTCTCACTGGGTAATATGATCAGTCTGCGTCACCAGAAAAAAGGGTTAGAAGTGTTAACGACCAACAGCTGGGCCATGCTGTACGGCACATTGCTGATCGCGGCCATTGCGCTGGTGCGCGGCGACAACTTCACGCCACAGTGGACATTCAGCTATCTTAGCGCGCTGTTATATCTTGCTATTTTCGGCTCAGTGATTGCCTTTGGCGCTTATTTCACGCTGGTAGGTCGCATTGGTCCCAGTAAGGCGGCATACAGCACGCTGCTGTTCCCGCTGGTGGCGCTGACGCTGTCAACATTGTATGAAGGATACATCTGGCAAGTTAATGCAATTGCCGGATTGGTGTTGATCTTACTGGGAAATCTGGTGATGTTTGCCCGACCGGAAGCGCTGATGGGTAAACTACTCTATCGTCGTCGTGTGGCATAAAAAAACGCACCATCCTGAGATGGTGCGTTCATCATTTTTATTGTGGTTTTTTGTTCACATCAAACATGGAGGCATCGGTCGCCATGTCATCAACAACTTTCTTCAACGTTTCGAACGCCATCGGCGTGCTTTCGTTGTTCAGGTCTTTACCTTCACCCTTACGTACAACTTTAATCACCGGTTTATTGGTCGCTGCATCAATCAACTCACCCTCGAAATAGAGGTTGGTATCCATGGTACGGTGACCCGTCGCCATTTGCGTTCCCGCAACCAGCAGTGCAACCGGGACCACTTCATAGAACTGCAGTCCTTCTTTGCTGGTCGCAACACCGGTAATCGCTCCGCGGAAAATCAGGCTACGTGGCCCTGGGGTTGTAACCAGAGGTTTACGCTGACCGATCGCCGTTTTCAACTTCGTATTGGTATAGGTCAGTAATTGATCAAGAACCTGCTGCCCTACCTGTGTAGTAGGTTTAGGAACCGGATAATACGTTACCGGGTTATACACGATGTTGTCATATTTGGATTCGTTGTAGCTCGGATCAACCCAACGGAGTACCGTTTGTCCCGATGCTGATTTTGTTTCCTTCAGATCAGAATAATTTTTTAAAAACCCAGAATATTTCTCCGGTTCGGTCACTTTTGACGCACAGCCGGATAATGCCAACAAGCCAGTAAGCACTGCAACTTTAAATAAAGTTTGAGTACGCATGAAACGATCCCTTTAGTTTTCGCAATGATGCAAAAAAAGAATAGCAAAACAGAATCATTTTGGATGCACTAAAAATGTTCAGATACATTAAAATTGGAAAGTAACGCACATTTTTATTTCTACGTTCAGCACGAAAAAACGCTGAACGTAGAAAGAGTTAACCCAGACGGGAGAATCAAGCAGTTTTACGTGCCAGCATTGTGGCAAAGCGCAGTTTAATTCGATTACCGTTTTCATCTGTACGATGAAGTTCACCTACGTCTTCGTTATATTTCAGCAGATCCCACCCGCTGTAATAACGACGTAATTCTCCAGATTTAAACGCAAACGGAAAACCAACGGTGCACGGAAAATCTTCGGTATCCATCGCCGCGACGATTAAGTTGTATCCACCCGGTTTAGTACAACGTTGCATATTCTCAATAAGGCCAGGGATTGTTTTGGCTTCAAGGAACATCAACACAACGGTAGATAGAATAAAATCGTATTCCCCCTCAAAACGTAACGCATTAAGGTCAGCGACCTTCGCGTTCAGGTTGGTCAGCCCCTCAGCCGCTTTGATGCGCTCAAGGTTAGCGATGCTCATGGGGTTTTTATCCCATGCAGTAACGTCATAGCCGTTTGCCGCCAGGTACAGGCTGTTTCGGCCGTTACCGCAGCCCAGATCTAACGTTTTACCTGGTGCAACCACTTTTGCCGCTTCAACGACATCGGAATGCGTACGGGTTAAATCATATTTTTCAGTAAAGTAGTTTTCGTCGCAAAGGGTCATTATTTATCCTCAGATTTCAGTAATGCAGCACGCTCCGTGCGGATGAGCAGTTTCCCCTGCATCAGCAATGCAAACGTACGTATCAGTAATAATGCAATGATAAAATTGGTAAAAATAAACAGTGGGATAGACAGAGTATGAAAAAATCCTGATTCACTGCCGTGCCCAAGATGCAATCCCGTTGTCGCCAACGCAGACACGCCAAACGAGAAGCTCCAGAATGACGCATTAAATGGCTGTGACAAATACCACGGCATAAGGCGTAGCATGAACAGAAGTTGCAGCAGACCATAACCAAATAGCATTTTAGCTAACGTATCCCCCTCGCCGCCGTTGACGCTAAGCCAGGCACTACAGGCGACCAGCGCGGGTGCCAACTGTATACCAAGTGAAGTACGTAAAACCGTCGGTAGTTCACCGCAGCTACGTAAACGCTGCAGAATCACCGGCTCCAGGCTAAGCCAGGAAAATACCCCGGCGCCCAAAAACACCAACCCGGCATCGTTGAACCCAAGTGCACCACAGGCCATGGCGCTGATAAAGTTATTGGCAACGGTCGGCAGATACAGACCCGGCGTGGTGGCCTCTTCCGGATGCTCCCCACGCCACAGCCCTGCCGTTTGCCAGGCGGCGTATGAGAGCTGTATCACCACACCAATGCTGAACAATCCTAACGCCAGCGGTCGATACCACGGTACAAAACCAATCGCGACCAGCATCGTTGTTGCTGGAAACAGACTGACAAAACTGCTCATCACCGGATGACGAATCTCCGCCAGTACGCTGTGCGGAAAACGTAGTAAGCGATTCACAAATGCCAGCGTCAGCAATCCCCAGATGACCATCGCAAGGATGACTAAGCCATCACCAATCCAGTGGCTCACCGGCCACACCTGGCTGGCGTAACGCCACGCAAATCCCATCCCAATTGTACCCAGTACCATGCCAAAATAACCGGCCGGAAGATTGAGGACCCGTTCACTCTGTTTGTTCTTACTCATTTTGTTTATTTTTTAAAGTATATTTGAAATACATTTTATGGAATATCTGCCGGTTTAGCCAGTGCAGAAAACTTTGCTACGTTTAACTAAGGTGCGCAACATGGAAATGAGCTATGACCAAATACCGTCTGAGCGATGAATCTCGCTCCTTTAGTTACCAGGATAATGGCAATAAAAAAAGTGTATTACTACGCCAAATCATCGCACTCATTGATTTTAATGATGTTAGATCCGGTACGCTCGGTGGCTGGATTGATGATGAAAGCGTTCTGTCGCAAAGCGGTAATTGCTGGATATACGATGAGAATGCGCTCGCTTTTTCCGGCGCGACGATAACCGGAGACGCCCGTATTACACAGGCAAGCGTGGTTAGAGACGGTGCGCAGATTGGTGATGCCGTCTGGATTGACCGAGCAGAAATCAGCCATAACGCGCAAATACGTGACAACGTCACTATTCAGGATTCTGTTGTTCGCGGTGAGTGCCTCATCTGCGGTGATGCACGCATTGTGTGTGACTCTGAAATCATTGCAGCCAGGGGGTTAACCCGTGAAAGCGACCAGCTCCTGCAAATTTACGAGCGGGCGGCAGTCAGCAATTCACGCGTGGTGCATCAGGCGCAAATCTATGGCGATGCGATGATCAATTATGCCTTTATAGAACATCGGGCTGAAGTTTTTGATTTTGCACGGATAGAAGGCAACGAAGAGAATAATGTCTGGATCTGCGATTGCGCCAAAGTCTATGGGCATGCACGCGTCATCGCCGGAACGGATGAAGACGCCATTCCTACCCTGCGCTACAGTTCGCAGGTGGCGGAACACGCGGTGGTTGAAGGTAACTGCGTGCTGAAACACCACGTGCTGGTTGGGGGGCATGCGCAATTACGTGGCGGACCGCTCCAGCTTGACGGTCACATCCTGATTGAAGGCTATGCCTGTATTCTGGGTGAAGTGCTGATCGAGCATCATATTGAGATAACCGATCAGGCCCAAGTTGAAGCCTTTGATGGCGATGAAATCCATCTGCGCGGGCCAAAAGTGATCAACGGCGAACAACGTATCACGCGCACCCCTATCGCCGGTTTATTCTGAAGAGCCATCAATGATGCGGGCGTAGAGATTCACGTCATGGTAATCGCCATTAAGGAACTCCGCCTGTTGCATACATCCTTCCAGTCGGAAGCCATTGCGCAGTGCAACCTGGTTGCTTCTGACGTTATCTACACGACATTTAATCACGAAGCGGCGAATCTCCTGGCGCTGCGCATAATGATGAATCATCGCCTGTAGCGCCTGAGACAGAATGCCTTTGCCCTGGTGCTCTTCATCCAGCCAATAACCAATATAAGCGGCTTTGTTCAGCGGCTCTATCTGGTTAAACGAGATAACGCCAGCCACCTCCCCTTGTTCGAAAATAAGGAACATTTTGGCGTAGCCGCGCTGGTGCAACATCATATTCCCCTGCACGTTCTTACGCGTGTCGTCCTCAGATTCGACAAACTGCGGCCAGTTCAGTGACTGTTGGAGCCAGGTTTTATTTTTAAGCACCAACTGATGCAGAGGGGTGACGTGGTGTTCTTCTACCGCCCGCAGTTCCAGCGCGTCACTAACGATAATTATTTCTGGCATGTTTATCTCCTTTGCGATCGTAAACGGGGCATTTCTGACTGGCAGTAGCCGATATTACTCTGTTTAGCACCGAGGATGTCTTATTTTTATGCTGTAACAGCAATCACTTAGAAAGAATCTCTGGCGTGGAACCCGTTACTCTGGTGATCCGGGTATCCCCTCATGGATAGACCGTAATGATGACAATAACACTTTCATTCTATTGCTAAGGAGCAAGCATGGCAGCACCTTTGGGTCGTTTAGCACTTATTCCGCTTTTACTGATTACCGCCTGTCACCAACCTGTTTCCACCACACAAGCGGGCCCCGTTCCCTTTGCCGTCAATAAGCAACAGGTCGTGGATAATACCACGCTGGAAATTTCCCGTAGCGCGCTGGAATATAACATTCATAAAGTTCAGCAACTGCTGGGAGATAAAACCCGGATGTGCGCCATTCTTAAAGGCGACGCGTATGGCCACGATCTCTCACTGGTAACACCGGTGATGATGCAAAACGGCGTGCAATGTATTGGCATCGCCAGCAACGAGGAGATTAGTACCGTTCGCCAGTCAGGCTATACACCGCAGCTCATGCGCGTGCGTAACGCGACGGAAAAAGAGATGCGCCAGGCGGCGGATTTCGATACCGAAGAGCTTATTGGTAATCTGGATATGGCTAAGCGTCTAAGTGCAATCGCTCAAGAGAAAGGTAAAACTATTCGTATCCATCTGGCGCTGAACTCTGGCGGTATGTCGCGTAACGGTCTGGAAGTCAGTACCGCTGCAGGTCTGGAAGAAGCACGCGCTATTTCCGCATTACCCGGCCTGAAAATTGTCGGCATCATGTCGCATTTCCCGGAAGAAGATGCGGCAGTGGTAAAACGCGATCTGGCCCGTTTCAATACGCAATCAGCCCAGGTACTGAAAATTACCGGGCTTAAGCGCGAAGATGTCACCCTGCATGTCGCGAATACGTTCGCTACCCTGACCGTTCCAGAATCCTGGCTCGACATGGTGCGTGTTGGCGGTATTTTCTATGGCGATACCATCGCCAGCACCGAATACAAACGCGTCATGACGTTTAAATCTGCCATCGCGTCGGTAAACCATTACCCCAAAGGAAACACCGTCGGGTATGACAGAACCTATACCCTTAAACGTGATTCCGTTCTGGCCAATATCCCGACAGGTTATGCCGATGGTTATCGGCGTGTGTTCAGTAATGCGGGGCACGTGCTGATCCGCGGCCAGCGGGTTCCGGTACTGGGTAAAACATCCATGAATACCGTGATCGTCGATGTAACCGATTTGCCGCAGGTTGCATCCGGTGATGAAGTGGTGCTGTTCGGTAAACAGGGAAATGCGCAGGTTAGTGCAGAAGAAGTCGAAGAAATTAGCGGCGCGTTGTTCACTGAAATGTCGATCCTCTGGGGGGCGACGAACAAACGCGTGATGGTCGATTAACACCTAAAAACAGGAAGGGCTTCCGTTTCTCGCAGGAAGCCCTTTTACACAGCAAGCGCCGTTCTACTTAGCTCTCACTGACACTCTCTTTTTGCAATATTTTGAGCAGATCTTCCTTCAGGTGGAGTTTCTGTTTCTTAAGACGAACAATGTCCAAACTATACCCCCGACCATCCGAACCTTCCAGTCTGGAGATCTCATGATCAAGGCTGTTGTGTTTTTCGAATAAGGACAGAAAGCGAGGGTTCTCGGATTTCAGTCGGGAAATAAGGTCTCTGTATTCTGGAAACATACTTTCTCCCTGTTAGTGGACAAGAACGTGTATAAGAAATACACACCCACAGAGTACCCATTTGCCATACAGAAAAATGCGAACAGGATCGAGTAAATAGTGTACAGAGTCGTTATGAGGATGATTGCAGATACGGCTCCCCATCAGGAGAGCCGTAAAGGGCATGATTAACGCATCTCGCGGTCGTCAACGTACTGACGTTTATCCGGCGCTGGCGGGAAGTACTGATACAGCCAGGTTTCGCTGATGGCGTCACCCTGGCAACGCAGGAACATACGCATATCTACCGGATCGGTTGAGTCAGAGGTCGGATACCAGTCAAACTGAATGCGATAACCGTCGATAGGCTCCACGTAGAGGATCTCAATCTGTTTCGCTTCACCGCTGGAGAGCGTAATCACCGGTTCAATGCCTTTCGGCGCAGCCGCTTTTAGATCGCCACCAACGAAGTCAACGGCAAAACGACGCGCCCATTTTTCTGGGTAATGCTCGCCCGGTGCCCATCCTTCCGGGAAACCGCCCATGCCTGTCCGGGTCGCCATCACGCGAGCCAGCGGTGAACGCACCGGCGGCTGAGCGCTCCAGTACAGGCGATATTTGAATTCCAGCTCATCGCCAGCTTTGATCTTCTTGTCCGGCTGCCAGAAGCAGACAACGTTATCCAGCGTTTCGCCGGTCGTCGGGATCTCCATCAGACCGATGGTCCCCTTGCCCCACTGGTTGCGCGGTTCGACCCACAGGCTTGGGCGCTTGTTATACCAGCCCATGATGTCCTGATAATGGGAGAAGTCGCGATCGAGTTGCAGCAAGCCAAACCCTTTCGGGTTGTTATCGGTATAGGCGTTGAACTGCAGCTTTTGCGGGTTATTCAGCGGACGGCAGATCCACTCGCCATTGCCCCGCCACATCGCCAGACGATCGGAGTCATGGATTTGCGGGTGAATAGTGTCGCACATCCGACGCTCGTTGTTGCCGCAGCTGAACATGCTGGTCATCGGCGCAATGCCGAGCTGCTTGATGTCTTTGCGCGCATAGATGTGGTTTTGTACATCCATAATCACCTGCGTTTTCTCGCAGTGGATCACGAACTTGAATGCGCCGGTTACGCTTGGGCTGTCGAGAAGCGCATACACGGTAAAGGAGGTTGCGCCCGGTTTGACCGTTTCGAACCAGAAAGAGGTGAAATCAGGAAACTCTTCTTTGCTGTCGGTGTAGGTATCTACCGCCAGACCACGGGCCGATAAACCGTACTGATAGGTGTCATCCACGGCGCGGAAATAGCTGGCGCCCAGGAAAGAAACGACATCGCGGCGGGCCAGTTCTGGCGCTTTAAACACGCGGAATCCAGCGAATCCGAGGTCAGTCTGCCCTTCCAATTGTTTGGTATCCACACCCGCGTCGTTGTATTTAAACAGTTCCGGACGGAAGTGAATTTCACGCGCCATATGCGTACTACCATCAACCGAGAACATGCGTACACGACGACGGAAGCCCATTCCCACGTGGAAGAACTGCGCATCAAGCTGACGATTTTCAACATTGTTCCACAGAGACTGCTCTGCGTCATATTGAATGCTGTTGTAGGCCTGCGGCGTCAGTTTCGCCAGCGTGTCCGGTAACGCGCGTGGTGCGCCGCCCCAGGGTTTCTGTGCTAAGTCATGGGCCATCGATTGCAGAACGGAAAAATCAAAACGTACGGTTTTTCCGTCTGCAATGTCAGACTCTGCCGCAAAGGCGGCGCGGGAAAAGAGTGATGCAATACCACTGGTTCCGCACACGGCGGCCATTGCCATTGAACCTTTAATAAATCGTCTGCGATTCATGCCTGAAAGTGAGTCCTTCTGGTCGTGTAAATGGTCCCGCGCCGGTCAAAATCTGCGGCATGAGAGTGCACATTTCTGACCGCTCACTCTAGACAAAATTCATTAATAATCCAATTGTTGGTCGCCGATTATCTGTACAAAATCGAAAATATTTTATGTCGATGGGAACAGACCGAATCCCATGTAAATTCCATTAAAGTAAGCCACACCGACGTTTACTTCGTTCTTGAGCCTCCTGATACAGCGCAAACTCATCATAAACCGCGCAACCCAGCGCCTGTTCAAACGCGTCGCGGCTGGAATTTCCGTGGCTGCGAGCTTGTGTTTCATTGCCCAAATTGGACTGGAAAATTCCTGCGGCGCTCACCGGTAAAAAATCTTCGTAGGTGATGGGTTGCGCAACCAGCCAGCCCCGTTCAATAAGCGGCTGCGGATCGTCATCAGGGCGAATCGCCTGCCGATGCGCTTCACCCGATGGCGTCAGACGATAGCGGAACCAGGCTAGCCCCTGCTGGCGCAGCAGGAATTCGCTGTCCGGGAAGGCTTTAAACACCTCCTGAAGATGTAGCTGGTGCGTCAGATTGTCTTTCCCCGTTCCCGCTTTATTCAGCAATTCGTCGTACAACGCCCTACCTTTCGGCGTCAGGGCCACGCCGCGCTGTTCGATCTCACCAAAACGTGCCGTGTGAGTGCCGCGCATTTCACCGGCAAACAACACCGGTTCTTCCAGCGCTTTGAAACTGGTCTGACGCAATAAAATGGGCACCTCGCGGCGCGGCGGCCCTTCAATCAGTATTTTCGGTTCAATGCCGCATTCCGGCATCATCGACTGCACCCGGTCAATATCCAGCGTTCGCGGTGTCAGATGGTTGATATGACAACCGGGGAAGCACACCACATCAGCAATCAGCCGGTGTTCGTTGTGTAATGCGTGATAGGTCGCTTCATCGACCGTGGCATGCTGATGCCAGCGGAATGTTTCCAGCGCTTCATGCACAAATTCTTGCGCCTGTTCAGATGTAAAACTGCCCTGCGCATCAAATTCATCCAGCAGTTCGTGGCAACGGCGAGTGAAAATATCGCGTTTCGCGAGGATCTCAGCGGCTTTTTGCCGCAGCGCGGCGTTTTCGATTAGTTCGAGCCGTAATAACGAGGTGAATACCCGAAACGGGTTGCGCGATAGCGAGGCATCGTCGATGGGACGAAAGGCTGTGGAATGTACAGGGACGCCCGCCTGGGAGAGATCGTAATAACTCACCGGATACATGCCCATAACGGCAAACATCCGGCGCAGCGTAGAAAGCTCCTGCGCGGTACCCACTCGAATGGCACCATGACGCTCAACGTTTAGCCGGGCCAGTTCATCCGCATTCGCCAGTTTTTCATGCAGCGTCGGATTATTTTCCAGTACCGCCAGATTCACATCAGCGACAAGTTCCAGCAACGTGCCGTACTGCGGGACTTCCTGCTGGTACATTGCTGACATTGCCTGCGAAAATTGTTCCCGAATCTCATCTGCCGTGATGGTGTTCGCCATAATGTCATGCCTCCAGTGAATATTACCTGGAGTGTAGAAAACGCCGCTGACTCCGGTGGGAAGAATTTACAAAGTGTGACCCCGCGTAAACTTCCCACCCATACAAAAGATGAACAGTACCTACTGGCGTGGTTTCAAATGACTTTCCAGCCAGGGCAGCATCTGTTTTTTACGGCTAAGCATACCTTCGACCTTGCAAGGCTGCGGGATGTCTGAAAGTTCTGATCCAGCAAACCATAGGCTGGTGTCACCCAGATTGATGTCAGTGAGCATCAGCACGACTAACGCAGCGTTCTTTTCTTCTGCATAGCGCGCCATTTCCTGACGGAGATCGTCCAGCACCGCATCCACCTGTTGCAGCGCATACAGTTCAAGCTGCGCGACACAGACTGAATGTCCATGGATGGTGAAGGTTTTAATGTCTTTCTGCAAAAGTTCGCGGGCGTTCATCCCTTCCACGCTGGTTTTAGCTGACAGCAGGTCACGACTGAAAGCGTCAAGATCCACTCCGGTTTTTTGGGCCAGCGCATCAACCGCCTGGCGATCGTCAGAGGTGGTCGTTGGTGAACGTAGCGTGACAGTGTCACTCAATACAGCGCCGAGCAGTAAAACAGCCTCAGCGGAAGATAACTGGCTGCGTTCATCTTCCGTCATCAGTTGCCACAGCAGGGTTGCGCTACTACCGACGGGCTTCACCCACACTTCCGGTGGCAGACGGGTGACTAACCCACCAAGTCGGTGATGATCGATAATTCCCACCACGTTACTTTCTGTTAACGATTCCGGTCCCTGGGCCGGCTCGGTGAAATCGACCAGCCAGACATCACGATCGGTCAGTTCAAACGTCAACCGTTCAGGCATCGTCAGCCCCGCATGCTCAAAGATAAACTGCGTTTCGCGGTTAGGCTCGCCCAAACGCCATGCCGTCGCCTGCTGGCCACGTAAACTAAGCCAACGCGCCGTCATTGCGGCGGTGCAGATGGCATCGCTATCGGGATTAAGGTGCCCTATTACATGTATCATTCATCAGTGCCTTGTGAAGAGAAATCGTTCAAAAGTAAACAATCACCAAAGTATAACGACTGGCCACACTCCCTTCCATGATCCCACCACCCAGCAATGCTGTACAAAACATAAGCAAAATAAATCAGTTGTAAGTAAAACATGATAAATGTTAATAATATTTTGCTATCAGGTTATCAAAAACAAACAACTTTACTTGTCACCGATACGGCTCTGTTTTTAACATCGCTTATGGAAAAAAATGTTCTGTTCAATCAGCGCATTCGCTTGCGCCACCTTCATACTTTTGTCGCCGTTGCACAGCAGGGAACGTTGGGGCGCGCGGCTGAGACCCTTAACCTGAGCCAACCGGCTCTCTCCAAAACGCTAAATGAACTGGAGCAACTGACCGGTACCCGGCTCTTTGAGCGTGGCCGCCTTGGCGCGCAGTTAACGCTGCCCGGAGAACAGTTTCTTACCCACGCGGTAAGAGTGCTGGATGCGCTCAACACCGCCGGACAAGCGTTAAATCAGCGCGAAGAGTCGCAGACTGATGTCGTACGGATCGGGGCCTTACCCACCGCGGCACTGGGCATTCTGCCTGCGGTAATTGGTCCTTTCCACAAGCAGCAAATGGAGACCACGCTACAGGTCGCCACCATGAGCAATCCGATGATTCTGGCAGGTTTAAAATCCGGGGAAATCGATCTTGGCATTGGTCGCATGGCCGATCCGGAATTGATGGTCGGTCTGAATTATGAATTGTTGTTTCTGGAATCACTTAAACTGGTCGTGCGCCCTAACCATCCGCTGTTGCAGGAAACTATCACGTTAAGTCGGGTAATGGAGTGGCCGGTGGTGGTTTCGCCAAAAGGAACCGCGCCTCGCCAGCACGCAGAAGCATTGTTGCAAAGTCAGGGTTGTAAAATGCCGCCAGGCTGCATTGAAACGCTGTCAGCATCGCTTTCCCGCCAGCTGACGGTTGATTACGACTATGTGTGGTTTGTCCCTTCAGGTGCGGTTAGAGAGGATTTACGCCAGGCGACGCTGGTGTCGTTGCCGATACCTACCCACGGTGCGGGTGAACCCATCGGTATTCTTACCCGTGTCGATGTGCAACTCTCTCAGGCCGCGCAGATCCTTATCGCCGCAATACGCAAAACCGTACCGTTTTGATGCCAAATATTAAGGGACCATCAGGTCCCATAATTTATTGTTAAAACGTTTCCCAGTTATCGCCACTGGCCGTTGCCGTCTGCGGACGCGATTGGTCAGGCGTAGTGCTTACGGGAGGGCGTTTAATTGCACTCGTTCCCGTTAAGCGAAATGTACCTACGGCTTCCGTTAAGCGCGCCGCCTGCTCTTCGAGAGAGGCCGCCGCAGCCGATGCTTCTTCAACCAGCGAGGCATTTTGCTGCGTAACCTTATCCATTTCTGATATCGCCTGGCTCACCTGTACGATACCCCGGCTCTGCTCATCAGAGGCCGCCGCAATTTCCAGCATGATATCGGTCACGCGTTTTACCGCGTCGACAATATCCGTCATCGTATTGCCCGCCGCGACGACTTCTCCGGAGCCCTGGTCAATCAGTCGGACCGATTCGCTGATCAATCCTTCAATCTCTTTTGCCGCCTGAGCGCTGCGGCTTGCCAACGTACGGACTTCACTGGCGACCACGGCAAATCCACGCCCCTGCTCCCCTGCCCGCGCCGCCTCAACCGCCGCGTTCAGCGCCAGGATATTGGTCTGGAAAGCAATGCTATTAATCACGGCTGTGATTTCGGAGATTTTCTTCGAACTCGTTGAGATATTACCCATGGTTTTCACCACGCCAGAAACCATCTGACCGCCCCGGCTGGCCTTACCGGAAGCATCTTCCGCCAGTTTGCTTGCGTGATGCGCATTGTCGGCGTTTTGCTTCACCGTGGCGGTCAGCTCTTCCATGCTGGCTGCCGTTTGTTCAATCGCTGCGGCCTGTTGTTCAGTACGTGAAGACAAATCGGTATTACCCGCCGAAATCTCACTGGTACCGCGGTATATTTCTTCCGCACCCTGACGTACCGTACCCACCGTTTTCCCCAACGATCGTTGCATTGTCTGTAGGTGACGGCTCAGACGGCCAATTTCGCTACGCCCGGTCGGTTCATCTTGCATCGTCAGATCGCCCGCGGAAATTTGCTCAATACGCTTGGCCGCGCGTAGCAGAGGGTGAATGACCGTGCGGCGCAGAACAATGAACGTCATTACGGTCAGCGCCAGCGCCAGGACAAATGCGCCCAGCATAAAAGCCATGCCGAGTTGTGTACGCTGATGCGCCTGTTCGCTTAACTGGTTCGCCCTTGCGGTACGGATGTCGATCGCTTTCAACAATACCTTGTTGTAAGCAGTATCCAGCGCTCTGGCATGTTCGTTTTCATGGTTGATAATGGCTTCAAACATACCGTTTCTGGCGTACTTCAACATGGGCTGTAAACCGTCGGTATAGGCTTTGAAGCTGGCGCTCAGTTCAGCATCTAGCGCTTCATCAGCAGACGTTTTTACCGCACGTGACATATAAGCATTGAAACCGTCCTGCGACTGCTTAATACGTTTTTCTGCCTCGGCGATATTCGCCTTCATATCATCCATTTCGGCGATACGGCTCGCCGCGCCTGCGTGGATCATGTTGATACGCGCGGTGCGTAAGTGGTTAGAGCTGTTAGATAACCCCATCCTGACCTGAATCTCATCGGTCACGTCGCGCTGATCGCGATCGGCCTGCATAAGAAAATAGCTTGCCAGCCCAGAACTTAGGGCGAACAGCAGGAGAATGCCACCGAGAATGGAGGAAAACAGCGGAACCAGCCGGATTTGATGCAGAAAGCCCAGTTTATGCTGGGCTTGCATCGATGTAGTGTTGTCCATGACCGTCGACTCTCTTGTAGGGTTTATGCGTGAAAACACGCCCGTTAGATAGTCATCGGCAATCCGGGAAGTTTACTTACCGTGAAAAGCGCCGGATTCGTCACACTTTCACAACATAATTCTAAAAAATTCAGGAAAGTGCCAGCGGTTAAATCCGCTGGCCAATGAATCAGTTATCGCCAAAGTGGATAACGGTACGGATGGACTTACCCTGGTGCATTAAATCGAACGCTTCGTTAATCTGCTCCAGCGGTAAACGGTGGGTAATAAAGGGATCCAACTGAATTTTCCCGCTCATTGCTTCTTCAACCATGCCAGGAAGCTGAGTACGCCCTTTCACACCGCCAAACGCGGAACCGCGCCAGACACGCCCGGTAACCAACTGGAACGGACGCGTTTTGATCTCTTGCCCTGCTCCCGCCACGCCAATGATGATGCTTTCGCCCCATCCTTTATGGCAACATTCCAGTGCCGCGCGCATCACGTTAACGTTGCCGATACATTCAAAGCTAAAATCCACGCCGCCGTCGGTCAGCTCAACGATCACATCCTGAATCGGTTTGTCGTAATCCTTCGGGTTGATGAAATCGGTCGCGCCCATTTCACCTGCCAGCTTAAATTTTTCCGGATTGGTATCAACGGCCAGAATACGCCCGGCTTTCGCCTGCACCGCGCCCTGAATTACCGCCAGACCAATACCGCCCAGACCAAATACGGCGACGGTGTCGCCTTCTTTCACTTTTGCGGTGTTATGGACTGCTCCGATACCGGTGGTCACGCCACAACCCAGCAGACACACTTTGTCCAGCGGGGCCTGCGGGTTAACCTTCGCCAGAGAGATCTCCGCGCAAACGGTGTATTCGCTGAAGGTGCTGGTGCCCATATAATGATAAATCGGCTCACCGTTATACGAGAAGCGCGTTGTGCCATCCGGCATCAGACCTTTGCCCTGGGTCGCACGTACGGCCTGGCACAAGTTGGTTTTACCCGATTTACAGAACTTACACTCGCCGCACTCTGCGGTGTACAGCGGGATCACATGATCGCCCGGCTTCAGACTGGTGACGCCTTCGCCTACTTCAACCACAATGCCGCCACCTTCATGGCCAAGTACCGCCGGGAATACGCCTTCCGGATCGTCGCCAGAGAGCGTAAAGGCGTCGGTGTGGCACACGCCGGTATGGGTAATTTTAACCAGCACTTCACCTTTCTTTGGCGGTGCGACGTCGATTTCGACAATTTTTAACGGTTGGCCGGGGCCGAATGCAACTGCTGCACGTGATTTCATTTGTCTCTTCCCATTATTGCGAGGTGATGATGTTATTTTAGATAAGCACGCAGAAGATGGCCGATTTCAGCCATGCGCACGGCACGCTGGTCTGGCGTTGTTTCTCCGCTGACCAGCTCGTCTTTCAGATGGATCTCAACCATTTCGCCCATCAGGCCATTGGATGCACCGCGCACGGCGGCAATTTGCTGCAGGATTGCCAGACACGGTTCGCCAGATTCCAGTGCACGCTCAAGCGCATCAACTTGACCGCGAATACGGCGTACACGGGTGAGAATGCGTTTCTTGTCTTCAGGTGAATGCGGCATACGCCCTCCAGATACTATAGGGGGGTATACTATCAGATTTGTTATTTCATTGTAAAATATAAGACTTATTTAATATCAGTAGCTTAGATTAAGCTGTTATCGGATATATGCGGACACCCGTTTACTATCGCCTGCGCAGGCAAACGGACCCCCGGTTTATATCCATAGCGCTATGTGGGTATGAATGACTGTCGCCAGTTCCCGCTGGCGGCGGTCAACCACCTTCTAATAGTCACTACGCTGCGATGGAGCTGGGTGCTGATTACTGGCAATAAAAAAATGCCCGAGGGCGGCTGATTTTGATGTATAACTGTTTAGCTAATTGGTTGATGATTAGTGTCTAATATCATTTCCAAAATATTGAAATTCTCTTCAGTACATCTGCCATAAGGTTAAGCTGTCGCCCTGGCTGTACGAAATTACCAATACGATACTCAATCTGTTCACCACCCGATTAGACACAAAAATTTCTTTCATCCGAAGGTTGTGCTGCGCCCCTTTTATTTCACGCTCGCTAATTTAACGACGGACCTTCGTTAACCACTTCGACTCCGCCCCCCCTTTTTTCATTACCTAAATATATAATTCCATGTTTTATGACTTAATTAACTTCATATTTATTCTTGATGATGATTAATATCACTTAATGATAACTTACAAAAACAATTAAATTTAAAGCGTAATGTTTTATTGTGGGATTTTTTATTAATACAAGGAAACGTTATGAGCTGGAATAAAGATGCTGCCGTTAATTACGCACGAAATCACGCAGGAAGTGCCAGTCAACATAGATGCGCTCATTTTGTCTCTAATGCCGTACGCGCTGGCGGCGCTAGACTCATCAATACAAACTATGCAAAAGATATGGCGTTTAACCTACGTGCAGCAGGCTTTCGAGCTGTTTATGGCGCCCCAATGAAAGGCGATGTTGCTGTAATACAACCGATCGCTGGCCATCCGGCGGGACATGCTTGCATTTACGGCGGTGATGGCACCTGGTATTCAGATTATAAACAAAACAGCATGTACCCTGGCAATAATTGGGCATCTGCGGCACCGTCTTATCAATTATTCAGGCACAATTGATATGAAATTATTAATATTTACCAGCCTACTAATCTGCACTTCCGCGTTCGCGACTGTTTCCCCTACTGGCCCAGAGGCAGCAGCATTGAAATTTAATCACTGGTATATTGCACAATTGTTAAAAGAGAAAAATCCTTTAACGGATTACGCTGGACTTAAACCTTACGTCACTACCAGCACGATTGCCGCATTGAAAAAATCTAATGCGGCTGACCCCAATACCGAAGACGTACCGGACTCTGATATGTTTATCAAAGCCCAAGATTATAGTGAAGACTGGCGGCAGATCAAGATTGTGTCGTCAGATTATGATCCCGTGTGTATGCAAGTTTATGTGTCGTTTGGAACGAATAAAGCACATACCGTTATCGACTGTATGGTGCAGGAAGGCGGGGCCTGGAAAGTTCAATCTGTAGCCAGACAGGATATCTTGCCGAACATCAGTCTAAAGTAATCTATGTAAAGCCCGTTAATTCGTACGGGCTTCATTCCCCTTAATTTTTTTTTCGTTGCGCTATAAGCTTGCGCAAATCGATACCAAACCGTTTTTTAATACCCCGAAGATAACTTCCTTCAACCCCTTATAACCGAGCATACCCAACACAAACACGATCTCATTGTGTGTAAATGTGACCTCGCCAACTTGCGGGATAGTGAACGTTACGTTTGGGAGGTGAACTGCTGCAAACATCATGATCACTGCCCCGATCAGGACGTCACCACAACATTCACGGAATTTCCCCCCCAATAAAAACTCGAACGATAACGCCCAGGGCAACCAGGATTACTAATTTATGGTTCACCGCAGCAGATTTATCAATACCTCATCACAGGCCATCGCGAGGGAACGGATATTATTCAGCATTTCAAGGAGTACGGCAGCAGCGAAACGCAACATCTCAAGTTTGTATTCCTGCCAGGACTAAAAAAATTGTGTTTTATCATATTAATTTGAACAACACCCTGATTGGCTTTAACTGTGTCAGATGCACCCAAAGATTATGTAGATTAATAAGACCTGCCTGAGCCAGTATTGCCAGGGTGATCATCAATGTGGACGCGGTAATCACAAGCATCAAACGACTAATATTTTTCTGGATCCTGATCTGCTGCTTTTCCCGTTTATCTTCAGATTCCCATGAAACAATTGTTGAAATAGCCTTGCCTTGTATATAATATTTTTCATCACTAAATCTGACATCCTCTGTAATTACAAGTGACTGGAGCAGTAGAAAGACCTTCCTCCTGAAATCTTCATTCTTGATATGTTTATACCAAAGCGTCCCGTACAATAGATCAATAACCTCATCACATGTTACTCCAGTGTGAGTTTTCTCTGGCGATTGATGTACATATTCGTTCACCAGCATCTGTAGCAACATTATACGATCAAGTCCACTCAACGCCTTGTTACTGGCGAATGAAGAAAAGAGATTGCTTTTTGCTCTCGTCAGAGCATTTTTTGCATAAGCAATACGTGTAAAATAATTTATTGCAAAAAGAAAAATCGAATCAAACCTTAACGGACCTTGCTTTCTCCAATGAATAATCTCAACATTCATTTTTTCAATATCATTGAGTGGAAGGTTTATTTTCTCCATATAGGCGTGCTGCTCAGCATGCCATTTTTCAAGCACAACATTTTTGCCTCTTAGGCTCACAAGCTGATATTTTTCTTGTTTTACATCCGAAAAATAAACACCATAGTAATTATATACTTGATCATCCACATGATTTTTCAGAGTAAACCGTGGCAGAAAATAACGCCATAATCTACTTTTAGCTCTCGAAACTAAGGATTCTATGAACATAATTACGCTCTAACACCTTTAATTTGTCACAGTTAATGATAGTTCACTGTGCGAATAAAAAAGCCCTCCCCATTCAATAATGAGGAGGGCTTTTGTACACCGATTTAGTGCTTATCAGTGATCTCAACAACGACATGGCGATCTGGAGCAAGGCAATTAATCAGCTGCTGTCCGGTCTGCCCATCACAACTGGATCCCGTGACAGAATCACTCGAACCGTGTCCTTGTGCAGTAATATTTGCAGCTGGCATGCCTAACGCGACTAATTCATCGGCAACAGCCTGCGCGCGCTGGGCTGACAGTTGCTGGTTATAATCTGCGGCTCCGGTGCGATCGCTATAGCCAATAACAACGGTCGCTTTGTCTTTGGCCGGTTGCAGACCGGGATTTCGGTATAACTGCGCAATCGCCGCTTTCCCTTCTGGGGTTAATGCTGCTGAATCATAACCAAACATCACATCAGATTTTAAGTTAAAACGCTGAGGTTCAGGCGCAGGAGTTGCGGCAACTGCCGGTGCAGGCGTAACCTCCGCGTCGTCATGCTGGCCAAAACGATATGACAACCCAGCGGTAACGGAACTAACATCACTTGATACGCCAATCTGGTTTTCATTACCCACATTGCTCACCCATTGATATTCCACGCGACCAGCCCAGTTCTTGTTAAAGGCATATTCCGTACCAACAGCCACAACCGGACGCACACCAGTATCAAAGCGGTTATTGCCTTTAATATCTGACTCCGCGCGATATCCCATTGCCCCTGCACGACCGTAGAGATCCCAATCATCAGTCAAACCATAACTTGCTTTCAGCGATAATTGCAGACCCTGGCTTTTCATTTGAGAACCAGATGCGCCATTTTTACCGTTGAATTGCATATTACCTAAATAATCATAGCCGCCTTCAACTGCCAGCCATGGAGTAATCTGGTAGCCTGTAAATACCCCGCCACCGACGTTATCGCTATCAAAACCAACATCACCATATTTATTACCATTGGCCCCCGTTTGCTGGCTTGCGCTGGTATCAAAGTAATGTGACCAACCAAATTTCCCACCAGCATACCAGGTTCCCGCATCCGCTGCGGCAAATGCCGTAGTCGCGGTCAGCGCATTTGCAATAATGAGTGTAATAAGCGTCTTTTTCATAAATTTCCTATTATAGACTTGCCGTTTGTCAGTTAGTTATCTGTTAGTCGGCGCTACAATAAGATTTTTAATGAAGGCTGATAATCGTTTTTTTATTTATTTCTGGACAGTTTTATAATCGCTCTGGACGCTTATTTACGATAACAATGACTATCCCACCCGCAGTAAATCGCTATATCTCGTTGTATAACGCGGTGAAAGCATATCTCGCTTCATTGCCCACGGTTGTTGTATACCTTGTCCGGCAAAATAGAGTGTTCCTTTACCCTTTTCAGCATTGAGTGTATCCAGAACGGCCATCAGCTTATCGCTGTTATGCCGTGGGGCGTTGTCATCAAACAGATTCAACTGCGCAACGCCAGAACTAAAAAAATCGCCCAGCATGACCCCTGCTTTTTGATAACGCAGCCCCTCCCGCCATATTGCGTCCAAGCTACGTGTGGCCGCCCTTATAATTTCCCGACTATCCTGGGTTGGTGTCAGCAGTTTTATCGATGCGCTGTTACCGTAATACGGTTCATTCAGGGAAAATGGGCTGGTTTTGATAAACGTAGAGATAAACCGGCAGAACTGGTGCTCTCTGCGTAATTTTTCCGCAGCACGTGCAGCATAGGTACAAATAGCCTCTCTCATCGCATTGTAATCCGTGAGTTTTTCACCAAACGATCTTGAACAAATGATCTCCTGCTTAACTGGCGCAAACTCTTCCAACGCCAGGCACGGTTCACCGCGCAATTCCCGCACAGTGCGCTCAAGCACAACGTTGAAATGTTTGCGGATAAAGCGAATATCGGTATCCGCTAGATCGCAGACCGTTTTAATGCCCATAGCGTCCAGTTTTTTACTGATACGGCGTCCGACACCCCAGACTTCATCAACCGGGAGCGCAGCCATCAGCTTACGCTGACGCTCAATATTCGAGAGATCCACCACCCCGTCAGTCTGTTCCTGCCACTTTTTGGCAGCATGGTTCGCCAGCTTGGCCAGGGTTTTGGTCTGGGCGATACCGACCCCAACCGTGAGGCGTGTTTTCTGTAAAATGGTTTCTCTGATTTCACGACCAAAATCTGTAAGATCCCTGCAGTTTCGCACGCCGGTTAAATCACAAAAGGCTTCATCGATACTGTACATTTCCACGCGCGGAGACAGCTCCTCCAGAATCGACATTACCCTGCTGCTCATATCCGCATACAGCTCGTAGTTCGAACTAAAGCAGAACACGCCGCAGCGCCTGAACAGATCTTTCTGTTTGAAGTATGGTGCTCCCATATTGACGCCAAGCGCCTTCGCTTCCGCGCTGCTGGCAATGACACAACCATCATTATTTGAAAGAACAACAACGGGTTTACCTTTCAGGTCCGGTCGGAATGCCGATTCACAACTGGCATAAAACGAATTAACATCCACCAGTGCAAACATAATCAGCCCGCGGATTTAATGATAAATGTCACCACACCAAATATATCCAGTGTGTCCTCGCTGCCGATCATGATCGGCGCGTAGGCGCTGTTCTCTGGCTTCAGCATCACCACCGGATGCAATTGCAGGCGCTTAACGGTGAATTCGCCTTCAATAGCAGCAATCACAATGTCTCCGTGGGCCGCTTTTCTGGCACTGTCGACTACCAGCAAGTCGCCAGCACCGATCCCTGCCCCCATCATGGAGTCGCCAGACGATTTAACAAAATAGGTTGCGCTGGGATGCTGCACCAACAGGTCGTTAAGATCGATACGTTTCTCAACGTAATCCTGCGCCGGAGAAGGAAAACCGCAGGGCACGAGATCGCTAAATAGCGGGAATTGTTTGATTTCGGGGTGTTCTACTGGCTGGAAAAACAACATAATAATCTGCCTCTCATGCAACTGTATTTATATACAGTAGTTTTAATGAGGACAGTGATCAAGTGACAGACGTGGCGAACTGAGCGTTGTTTAACCATCTTGCCGGTAAGCGTTTATGCTATCTGGAAAAATAATTTTCGGTTTTATTCCACAGAAGAAAGTACAAATTTTCGCGACATGTACTCAGCCGGAATGATAACGACTACGGCGCCCTGAAAGCGCGTATAGTGGCGTACTAAAATCATTAAAACGGACACATTATGACCACCGCAGGGAAAAGTCATCCGCTGGCCATTGGCGGCCTCATCACCTTAACGCTCATCTGGAGCTACAGCTGGATCGCGATGAAACAGGTCACGCACTACATCGGCGCGTTCGACTTCACCGCACTACGCTGTTCTTTTGGCGCATTATTGTTATTCATCGTTCTGTTACTGCGTGGCCGAGGAATGCGCCCGACACCTTTCGGCTATACGTTAGCGATCGCCTTACTACAAACATGCGGCATGGTTGGATTATCACAATGGGCGCTAGTCAGCGGCGGCGCAGGTAAAGTAGCCATACTGAGTTATACCATGCCATTCTGGGTGGTGATTATGGCCGCCATTTTCCTCGGTGAACGCATGCGGCGTTTACAGTATTTCGCCATTGCCGTGGCAGCTGCGGGATTATTGCTGGTTTTACAGCCATGGCAACTGAACTTTGCCTCAATGCAGAGCGCGCTACTGGCGATCCTTTCTGGGATCAGTTGGGGGGCCAGCGCGATTGTCGCCAAGCGAATGTATACCCGCCATCCGAATATCGATCTGTTAGCGCTGACCGCATGGCAGATGCTGTATGCCGCGCTGGTGATGAGCCTGGTGGCCTGGCTGGTTCCACAGCGAGATCCAGACTGGCAACCTGTCGTTTTCTGGGCATTAGCTTATAGCGCCGTGCTGGCGACGGCGCTGGCATGGAGTTTATGGCTGTTTGTGTTGCGTAACTTACCAGCCAGTATTGCCAGCTTAAGTACGCTGGCGGTACCTGTCTGTGGCGTTCTGTTTTCCTGGTGGTTGCTGGGTGAAGAGCCTGGCGTTGTTGAAGGTTGCGGTATTGTGCTGATTGTTGTTGCGCTGGCTATCGTCAGCCTGAAAAAACGCGTCTCCCAGGTTCAAAGCGTACGAAAAGCACCATCCTGCGAAAATTAATCGGCTAAAAAAATGCCCCGCATTTGCGGGGCGTTACCTCAGGAGCGTTTACGCGGCATCATGCGCAATAGCGTATTATCCTTCCAGAAATAGTGATGCATCAGGGCGGCAACGGCATGCAGACCAATAACAAAATAACCCAGGTTTGCCAGCGTCACGTGCCAGGACTTCAGCATATCCACTAAATCAAAGTTAGCCTCTGCCGCATACGGCATAACGATGCCGAATGCAATCCACGGATTACCCCGGTTGTACATCATCACCAGCCCAATAATAGGCAGCACAATAAACAACAGATAGATAACCAGATGCCCCAGATGCGCCATGCCGGTCATCATTGGCTTTGGTTTTGGCACAATCGGCGGCGCCGGATATTTCAGCCTGACCAGCAGACGCGCCACCATCAGCGTTAATATCGTGATACCACAGGATACGTGCACCATGTTGAATAAGGGACGATAGCTGCGCGGGAAAAATCCGCGAAACTCCATGGCGCTATAGGCCACAATAACTAACAAAAAGACCAGCCAGTGAATACCGATTTGCAGGCCAGAATACTTATTCCCCATAACACTTCCTGAATAAAAACAATAATGCGTCAACATAACGGGCTTTTGTTAAAAATTCATTAACTTTTGTTCACCCATTTTCAGTCGCTTACGCTTAACCGCAAGAACCGCTATTGCCGAGGATGCCTGTCTGGACTAAGCCTGGTAAGGAAAATATGTCGTACCGCCTCATCCTGACAGGAGAAAACCATGAGTAAAATTGGCATTAACGGTTTTGGTCGTATCGGTCGTCTGGTATTGCGTCGGCTACTGGAAGTCAAAAGCAACGTGGAGGTTGTGGCCATTAATGACCTCACCTCGCCCAAAATTCTCGCCTATCTGTTAAAGCACGATTCAAACTACGGCCCGTTTCCCTGGAGCATCGACTTTACCGAAGATGCGCTGATTGTCGACGGTAAAAAAATTGCAGTCTACGCAGAAAAAGAGGCCAAAAATATCCCGTGGAAAACCACTGGCGCTGAGATAATCATCGAATGCACCGGTTTTTATACCTCGACAGAAAAAGCCAACGCGCACCTGGATGCAGGTGCCAAAAAAGTGCTGATATCCGCCCCGGCTGGCGACATGAAGACCATTGTCTTTAACGTCAACGACGACACAATGGATGCGAACGATCGGATTATCTCGGTCGCATCGTGCACCACCAACTGCCTGGCACCGATGGCGAAAGCGCTGCACGATAGCTTCGGTATTCAGCTTGGCACTATGACCACCATCCACGCCTACACGGGAACGCAGTCGCTGGTTGATGGTCCACGTGGGAAAGATCTGCGCGCCTCACGGGCAGCAGCAGAGAACATCATTCCCCATACCACTGGTGCCGCCAAGGCCATTGGTCTGGTTATTCCGGCGTTGAGCGGAAAATTAAAAGGCCATGCCCAGCGTGTTCCGGTGAAAACAGGATCTGTCACGGAACTGGTATCGATATTGGGGAAAAAAGTCACTGCTGAAGAGGTCAACAACGCGCTGAAAAAAGCCACGCAAAATAATGAATCATTTGGTTATACCGACGAGGAAATTGTCTCGTCCGATGTCATTGGCTCGCATTTCGGTTCGGTATTTGATGCAACGCAAACCGAAATTACCGAAGTGGGCGATCTGCAACTGGTAAAAACCGTCGCCTGGTACGATAACGAATACGGTTTTGTCACCCAGCTTATTCGTACGCTGGATAAGTTCATCAAGCTCTGATCTTCCGGCGGAGGTCCCCCTCCGCCCTCTTTCATTTCCCGCGAATTCAATACGTTGTGAGTCTCTCCCCGTTTTCAATTCACTGACTGTGCTATAGCTAACCTTTGCCACTGAGGGAGCATAGTAATGGAAGCACTGAGTCGTGAAACATTAGAAAACATGATGGAGCAAGCCGTTGCCCACGCAACCGCCGTCTCATTCTGGCCGCAGAGTGAAGCCCCCGGAGCAAAAAACAGCGATGCGGTCTTTACGCCAGAACCCCGACATACAGGAACATCTCAGTATGATCGTGCTGTCACCGGTATACGCGCCCCGGAAATTACCGTTTATGCCCCCGAAAAACCTAACGGCGTAGGGATCCTTGTTACACCGGGAGGTTCTTACCGTCGCGTGGTGATGGATAAAGAAGGCAGCGTACTGGCACCATTCTTTAACGCCCGCGGTTATACCCTGTTTGTGATGACCTACCGCATGCCGGGTGATGGCCATGAGGAAGGTGCAAACGCGCCGCTGGCCGATGCCCAGCGCGCCATGCGCTACATTCGCGCCAACGCCCATGAATGGAAAATTAACCCTGATCGTATCGGTGTGTTGGGCTTTTCTTCCGGTGGTCACGTGGCCGCCAGCCTGGGAACCCGGTTTGTCGAACCGGTTTATACACCGATTGATAGCATAGACGAGCAACCAACGCGTCCTGCGTTCATGGCGTTGGTCTACCCGGTGATTACTCTGCGCGAAGACATCGGTCACCCGGGCTCTCGTCTTGAGCTGGTTGGCGCTACGCCAGAAAAGGAAGATCTGCGCCACTATTCTCTGGAAGAGCGAGTGGATAACACGACACCGCCGACATTCCTGCTACACGCCATCGACGATCCGGCGGTGAAAGTAGAAAACAGCCTGGTTTTCTTTAATGCGCTACGTGGGCTGGGCGTTCCGGTCGAAATGCATCTGTTTGAACGCGGTAAGCACGGGTTTGGTATTCGCGATGCGCAAGGGTTACCGCTGGCCATCTGGCCGGAAATGATGATGAACTGGATCGCCACCAAAGTGTGAGAATTGCGCCGGGTGGCGTACAGGTTCACCCGGCGAAAAACTTAAGACTGCAAATACACTACCTGTGTTTGCAGGTATTCATTCAGACCGTGTTTACCATCTGCCCCGCCAATCCCGGACTTGCGCCAGCCAGCGTGGAAGCCCTGCATCGCCTCGAAGTTTTCGCGATTAATATAGGTTTCGCCAAACTTCAGCCCCTTAATCGCCTTCATTGCCGTATTCAGATTCTGCGTATAGATCGATGAGGTCAGTCCGTAGTCGCTGTCATTGGCCATTGTCAGCGCCTGTTCCAGCGTATCAAATGCCACCACCGGCAGCACCGGACCAAACGTCTCCTCGTGCATAATCGCCATATCCTGGCGCACGTCTAACAGTAACGTCGGCGGATAGTAATAACCTTTACCAGCAACGGCTTTACCCCCCAGCACCACACGGGCGCCTTCCTGCACCGCTCGCTCGACTTTTTGCTCTACACGCGCCAGCGCAGCGGCATTAATCAACGGCCCCATCGCAATGTCATTGCGTTCGGCCGGATTGCCAAACTGCACGGCTTTCATCGCCTCACCCAGACGATTAACGAACTGGTCATAGATACCTTTCTGAACGTATACGCGCTCGGCACAGTTGCATACCTGTCCGGTATTGATCACCCGCGAGTCAACAATAGCCTTCACCGCCAGCTCAAGGTCAGCATCGTCCATCACGATAGCCGGGGCCTTGCCACCCAACTCCAGACAAACTTTGGTGATGTTTTTGGCCGCTGCGGCCATAATTTTCTCACCCGCACCGACGCTACCGGTCATGCTCACCATGGCGACCTTCGGGTTTCCGGCCAGCTCCTGCCCGACCGTTTCACCGCGTCCCAGCACCAGGTTAAAGACCCCGCGCGGTAAACCAATGTCATCAACAATTTTGGCAAAGGCGATGGCGTTATTCGGTGTGAATTCACTCGGCTTAACGACAATGGTATTTCCCGTCAGCAAGGCGGGAGCCAGTTTGCGGGCAATCAGGAAAAACGGGAAGTTCCACGGCAGAATGCCCGTCGTCACGCCCAGTGCACGCTTAAACAGCAGGATATTCTCACCCGGACGATCGCTTTGCAGGATCTCGCCTTCATAGCGACGCGCCCACTCCGCCATGTAATCGATATAGTCGGCGGTAAACGCGACTTCAACGTCAGCCAGTTGTTGAATTTTTCCACCTTCCGCCACAATCAACGCGCTGATTTCATCGGCTCGCTGGCGGATACCTGCAGAAATTTTGCGTAACCAGTTTGCCCGTTCAATGGCAGGCAACGCTTCCCATTGCGGCTGAGCGCGATCCGCGGCATCGATCGCTTTACGCGCATCTTCGGCACGCCCATCGGGAATACGCGAGATAATCTCTTCCGTGGCCGGATTGACGACATCAATCCAGGCGTCATCGTGCCAGGTCACAAACTGCCCATCGATATACATAGGATGTTGTACGGGTACTGACATGCGGCTCTCCTGTGACTAATTTGTTTTTAACAAGTAAAACTATTGTTAATTAATATCAATCATGCATGACGCATTATCGCTGGAGTGGCGGTTCTGTGAACTGCTTCATAAAAGCGTCTGGAAAAGTAAGAATAAAGAGAAAAACCAGGTGGGATTTCTGCCCGTTTACCGTAAAACGCCGACAAACGGGCAGCAAGAATTACAGAGAACGGCTCTCCAGTAAGTCGGTCAGCGCGGTATCATTTTTTAGCTGCAGCCAGGCTTGCTCGACGTCCTGGGGTATATCAACATGTACGATAAAATCGTGTCCACAGGGCCCGTAGCCGGTTGCATCATCACGCAGACGCGGAAGTTCACCGGTAATGAGAGAAAGATAGCGTTCTACCGGCCACAGACCTTCTGCGGCGGGCACAAAATCCACGCCGTTGTGCTGTTGGGCCAGTTCAGGGATGAAACCAGGGAAACTCAACCAGCGCGGCGCATGCGGTTCATCGCGGGTGACGCGCTGAAACGTGGCCATTGTGCGGCGTTGCATCGTGGGATCCTGCACCACAATGACGGTATGAATACTTTCTGCCGCCTGATTCAGTAATGCACAGCTAAACCGGGCATTCTCACCGCAGTTTGTCGACTGATCTTCCACCCAAATTTTCTCACCCGGAATTTGCCAGAACTGGTGAGCAATATCGGCAAGGATCGCCGCTTCCGCGCGTCCGGTAGTACGAATGATGCTATAACGCGGATGCTGGGCAATCGCATCATACAGAAAGCGCGTGGAATGACCGATACCACCGCTAATCAGCAAGGGAACCTGTTGCTCTTTCGCGATCCGACAGGCGGCGTCGATGGTAGGAATAACCGCGTTTCCTGCCAGAATCACGCAATCTGACTGAACGGTGATATTCCCCGTAAAATCATTCTGCGCCAGCCATCGCCCTACGGTATTGATAGCCGCAAGGGTGGTTGCGGAAAGTGTCGGAAACTGACTCATATTGATGACTCCTGGTGTTTATCTTTACCGGGTACAGATGCCGGATGGCGGCTACGCTTCATCCGGCCTACGGCCCTGTACCGATTTATCCCGAAATCTGCTCCATCGCCTGCAGAATACGTTTATCGGATATCGGATACGGCGTACCAAACTGCTGGGCAAAATAGCTGACGCGCAGCTCTTCTATCATCCAGCGGATCTCTTTGACATCGGCATCTTGACGGCGCGCGGGAGGCAGTTTATTGAACCACTGCTGCCAGGCCTGCTGCACACTGTCCACTTTCAGCATCTGTGCACGGTCACGGTGCGGGTCGATAGCCAGTTTTTCCAGACGTTTTTCAATAGCCTGCAAATAACGCAACGTATCGCCCAAGCGTTTGAAACCATTGCCGGTAACAAACCCGCGATACACCAGTCCGCCCATTTGCGATTTGATATCCGCGAGACCCAGCGCCATGGTCATATCCACGCGCCCTTTCAGACGTTTATTGATATTAAACACTGCGGTCAGGATCTGTTCGACCTGCTTCGCAATCTCCACCACCGTATCGTTCAGTTCAGCCCGCACTTTCTCATGCAGCGCGGTAAAGCCTTCTTCAGTCCACACCGGGCCACCGTTGGCGTCAATTAACTGATCCACACCGCAGGAGATACAGTCGTCAATCAAATCCAGAACTTTACCGTATGGGTTAAAGTACAGCCCCAGCTTGGCTTTATTGGGCAGCTTCTCATGCAAATATTTGATTGGCGAAGGAATATTCAGCAGCAACAGGCGGCGTAAACCGCACCACATCGCCTGCTGTTGTTCCAACGGATTATCAAACAGTTTGATGGCAACGCTGTCACGCTCATCGACCAGCGCCGGCCACGCTTTCACCTTATAGTTACCGCGTTTTTGTTCGTAACTTTCCGGAAGTTGACCGAAGCTCCAGATGTGCAACCCGCTCTGTTCGATGCCGTCATCAGCCACCGCAGACAATGTTTCCTGAACTTTACCCTTCAGCGCATCCTTCAAATCTTGCAGCGAACGTCCTTCCTGTAGCTTCTTATTTTTATCATCCACCACCCGGAAGGTGATTTTTAGGTGATCGGGCACCTGATCCCAGTGCCAGTCTTCACGGTCAACGGTAACGCCGGTCATTCGGCGCAGTTCACGCTCCAGCGAGTCCAGCAGCGGCAGTTCCAGCGGTGTGACGCGGCCTAAAAACGCTTCCGCATAGTTCGGCGCGGGCACAAAGTTGCGTCGTACCGGTTTTGGCAACGACTTAATCAGGGCGATCACCAGTTCGCGGCGCAGCCCCGGGATTTGCCATTCAAAACCGCTCTCTTCGATCTGATTAAGCAGCGGGAGTGGAATATGTACGGTCACACCGTCCGCATCGGCTCCAGGTTCGAACTGGTAGCTCAGGCGCAGCTTAAGGTTACCCTGATGCCAGAAGTTCGGATAATCCAGCTTACTGATTTTCTCCGCACCCTCTTTGATAAGCATGCTCTTTTCAAAGTTGAGCAGATCCGGCGTTTCACGGCTGACCTTTTTCCACCAGCTATCAAAGTGACGAGCAGAAACCACGTCATGGCTGATGCGTTGGTCGTAAAACTCAAACAGCGTCTCATCATCGACCAGAATGTCGCGACGGCGTGATTTGTGCTCTAACTCTTCCACTTCAGCCCGTAACTTCAGATTGTCACGGAAAAACGCATGGCGCGTTTGCCAGTCGCCTTCCACCAGCGCATGACGAATGAACAGTTCACGCGACAACGCGGGATCGATCTGGCTGTAATTCACCTTACGGGCCGCAACAATCGGTAAGCCGTAGACGGTGACTTTTTCTGTCGCCATCACAGCACCCTGCGCGCGTTCCCAGTGCGATTCACTGTATGAACGTTTGATCAGATGCTGGGCTACCGGTTCCACCCATTCGGGATCGATACGCGCGGCAATACGTCCCCACAGGCGGCTGGTTTCCACCAGCTCCGCGACCATCGTCCACTTCGGCGGTTTTTTGAATAAACCTGACCCCGGGAAGATCGAGAAGCGAGCGTTACGCGCCCCGGTAAACTCCTGCTTATCGGTATCTTTCATCCCGATGTGCGACAGTAAACCGGTCAGCAACGCGACGTGGATCTCCCGATATTCAGCAGGTTCGCTGTTGACCGGAATACCCAGCTCTTTCACCACCTGGCGCAGTTGCGTGTAGATATCCTGCCACTCACGCACGCGCAGGTAGTTCAGAAAATCAAGTTTGCACTGGCGACGGAACTGGTTTGACGACAGCGCTTTTTGCTGCTCGCCGAGATAGTTCCACAGGTTCACAAATGCAAGAAAATCAGACTCTTTGTCATGGAAGCGGCGGTGCTTCTCGTCGGAAGCTTGCTGCTTGTCCATCGGGCGCTCGCGCGGATCCTGAATGGACAGCGCTGAGGTGATGATCATCGCTTCGCGCACACAACCATGTTTTTGTGCTTCCAGCACCATTCGCGCCAGCCGTGGGTCCACCGGAAGTTGCGACAGCTGACGGCCCAACGGCGTTAACTTGTATGCGGTTGCCTGTTCGTCGGTGGTTATCGCCCCCAGCTCTTCGAGCAGGCGTACACCGTCCTGAATATTGCGCTTATCCGGCGCTTCAACAAACGGGAACGCCGCGATATCGCCCAGCCCCAACGCGGTCATCTGCAAAATAACGGATGCCAGGTTGGTACGCAGGATCTCCGGGTCGGTAAACTCCGGGCGCGACAGGAAATCGTCTTCGGAATACAGACGAATACAGATCCCTTCCGAAACACGACCGCAGCGACCTTTACGCTGGTTAGCAGAGGCCTGCGACACCGGTTCAATCGGCAAGCGCTGAACTTTGGTGCGGTAACTGTAACGGCTGATACGCGCGGTGCCCGGGTCAATTACGTATTTGATTCCCGGAACGGTCAGCGACGTTTCCGCCACGTTGGTCGCCAGCACGATACGGCGACCGCTGTGCGACTGGAACACGCGGTTCTGTTCGCTGTTTGAAAGACGCGCATACAGCGGTAGCACTTCGGTATGGCGCAAATCCAGCTTATTCAGCGCATCGGCGGTATCGCGAATTTCACGTTCGCCGCTCATGAAGATCAGAATGTCGCCAGGCCCTTCACGCCCCAGTTCATCTACGGCATCAAAAATTGCCTGCAGTTGGTCACGCTCAGTGTCATCTGCATCTTCAACAATTGGACGATAGCGCACTTCCACCGGATACGTTCGGCCGGAGACTTCGATAATCGGCGCGTTATTGAAATGCTTTGAAAAACGTTCAGGATCGATGGTCGCCGAAGTGATGATAATTTTTAGATCCGGGCGACGCGGTAGAAGTTCTTTCAAATAGCCGAGCAGAAAATCGATATTCAGACTGCGTTCATGCGCTTCATCGATGATGATGGTGTCGTACTGCATTAGCAGCCGATCCTGTTGGATTTCTGCCAGCAGGATACCGTCCGTCATCAGCTTGACCATGGTGTTATCACTGACATGATCGCTGAAACGTACCTTATAACCGATACAGCCGCCCGGTTCGGTCTGCAGCTCTTCCGCAATACGGTTCGCCACGGTGCGCGCCGCCAGACGACGCGGCTGGGTATGGCCTATCAGCCCTTTTACCCCGCGCCCCAGTTCCATACATATTTTGGGTAACTGGGTGGTTTTCCCCGAACCGGTCTCACCGGCGACAATCACCACCTGATGGTCGCGAATAGCCTCCAGAATATCCTGTTTTTTCTGGCTGACGGGCAGGTTTTCCGGGTAGCTAATTTCCGGACGCGCCGCTTCACGCAGCACAACTTTACCGGCTGCCAGCTCAATCTCTTTCGCCATCTCCTGGTAAATGGCCTGTTGTGCATCAGGATTTTTAACCTTCTTCACACCGTGCAGGCGGCGGGCAAAACGCTGTCTGTCACGCAGCATCAGTGAGCCCAGCTGTTGCTGCAACATGTTGAAGGTTAATTTTTGTTGTTCTGTCATAGCGTTAAAAGGCAGTGCTCTGCCGGGTTAAATCTCTTTTAGATGATGGGTATAGAGTACCACATCGGCGCTTTTCATGTGTTGTTCAATAATTTCGAACATAGGATTCGATATATTGCGCTATCACTGCGACAGGATTGTGAATAAAGTGTCAACAAGCAACGGGGCACTACCCCTTCAAACACATAAAAGGAAACACCCATGAGCAAGGTATTAGTTCTTAAATCCAGTATTCTGGCAGGGTACTCTCAGTCTGGTCAGTTGTCTGATTATTTTGTTGAACAGTGGCGTGAAAAGCACTCTGCTGATGAAATCACTGTCCGCGACCTGGCTGCAAATCCTGTACCGGTACTGGATGGCGAACTGGTGGGTGCGATGCGCCCGAGCGATACACCGCTGACGCCGCGTCAGCAAGAAGCGTTGGCGCTGTCCGATGAGCTGATTGCTGAGCTGAAAGCGCATGATGTGATTGTTATCGCCGCGCCGATGTACAACTTCAACATCCCAACGCAGCTGAAAAACTACTTTGACCTGATTGCCCGTGCAGGTGTGACTTTCCGTTATACCGAGAAAGGCCCGGAAGGTCTGGTGACAGGTAAACGCGCGGTGGTGCTGACCAGCCGTGGTGGTATCCATAAAGACACACCAACCGACCTGATCACGCCGTACCTGAACGTATTCCTGGGCTTTATCGGCATCACCGACGTGAATGTCGTCTTCGCTGAAGGTATTGCTTACGGCCCGGAAGTGGCGTCTAAAGCACAGTCCGATGCGAAAGCCGCTATCGACAGCGTGGTAGCTGCCTGATAATTCCCCCTCTCACCATCCGGTGGGAGGGTTTCTCCACACTTACTTCTTTCCCTGCATCTGTATCTGTTTGCCGTGAATGCGATTAATATCACGCCAGATGGTTGCATAATCCCTGCATTTCGCCAGATTCTCTTCCCAGCAATGAAGCAAAAATTGTTCAGGCTCCGCGACATCCCGGCTTAACAGCTTGAATACCCAACGATTCCAGACATACCACTTGAGAAGCCACATGATTTCACCCTACGACGCGACCGGTGTTGGACTATATCAGCATCCATTTTATGCCGTGTGGCAACTATTGCGATGTCGATGAATAATCCAGCGTCGTGTCACTCTGGCTGTGTGAAAAAGCGATTTACTCTTTTCTCAACCACTTACCATTAATACCCTGCACATACTCTCCCGGTTTAGCACGAGCAACCAGCTTTTGCCCGGCCATTTTTGCCACTTCATCTGGCGGAATATTATTGCTCTCAGCCAGTTGCTGATAGCTGGCGTTGCGCGCTTTATTAATCTCACTCACCAGCGCCTGCGTTTCGGCATCGGTTTTCAATGCAACCAGATAGCCATTGAGCGTTTCCCCTACTCGCCCCTGAGTTCTGGCTTCATTCAGGGTCAATGCCCACGTATTGCTGCTGAGTAAACTTAGGACGACCAGCGCCACTGCAAACTGTTTTCTCATCATGACCTCAGAACAAATCGCTGCGCGATTTCAATAAACTTTCGACGTCTTTATCAACTTTGATATGGATCTCATGCTCAATTTTGACGTTCATATTAATGGTGATGGGCTCTTTTGGCGCAGCCACTTCGATTCTGGGAGTACATCCTACCAGCAGAGATGAAGTCAGCAGACCCAGCATGGCAGCTATCGTTTTCATTGTTGTTCCTCACATTCCTTGCCTTCCGGGCAATGGGTTTCCGGCAGCGCTGCATTTTGTTCAAGCCATGCCTGTAAATTGTCGCCAAAACGCAAACTGCGCCATAGCGTAAAGACGTTTTCCTCGTGGGTATAATTCAAATTAACCGTACCTACTTTGCCATCTACCCGACTATTGCCAGTCACGGTTGACTGCATGGTTAAGACACCGAGGTTATCCAGATTTATTTTCGTCCACGAATGGCTTATTTCCATATAACGCAGCCAGTTAATGGCCGCCCCCGCCGCCATGTTATCTTTGACGACCGCATCCGCTGTGTCCTTATCAATACGCAACGTCATCGGCCCTGGATTAGTCAACCAGCCGTCTTTAATGATCCATTTTTCGTTATCCAGCCATAATGGCAACGCACCACTGACCGGGCCAGACATGGCGAACTGTTTGGGGTTAACCGCACTGATAAGCTCGCTGGAAGAGATATTTTGCACCCGCAATAAGGCCGGGTCGTGCTGCGGCATCCGCAGTTGCTGCATGATGATTTTGCCACCCAGCAGGTCGGCACTGACATCGCTCAACAGTAACGGGTTGTTTTCACTCCAGGGGTACGCCCCCTGCAAATCGGCGGCGATATTCTTCACCGTCACCTGATTCACCACTTCCGCAATACGCAGTGAAATAGGTCCACGCGTACCCAGTTGCCATGCGCCTTCACTGAACCGGAAAGGCAATACAAAATCGACACCGTTGATTTGGTTATCGGGCATCCAGGCGCTACCGCCTTTTAACACCCCATGACCGCCTGCTTCAAAGCCCTGCTCCGGGGCTGCCGAAAACGCGACCTGCGCATACAGATCACCTTCACGTAGCTTCATTTTCCAGTCAGGTGGAACCAGAGGTTGGAATACGGTAAGCGATTGTTTTGGCCACCATGCCTGTCCGCGCAGACGGATACCGTCCCAACGACCATTCAGCTGTACGGGCCCAATCGCCCCCGCGTGAAGCTGGCCTTTGAACTGGAAAATTGTCGGATCGCTACCTTCCACGCTGAACTTCAGCGTCGATGGTGGTAACACGCTTCCCCCGGTGAAGGTGGTGTTTCCTGCGTCCAGCGACAGCGCGCCGCTAAATCTCGGTTTGGTTGCATCCCGCACCCAAACTATCGGTTCGTCCATCACCAGACGCGGATTTTCCACCTTCATCGTGCCGTATTGCAGATGATCAAATCCGGTAGAAAGATCAAATAGCTTCAGGGTGTTGTCATGCCATTCTCCCTTACCCGCTACGTCCCAACGGGCATGCATCGGCGTAAAGCTGCCTTCCCCCCAATATCGCCACTGCCAACGGCCGGCATCAGGAAGAAAATCATTTGCCAGGCCATCCAGATGCAGTTCAAAGCCCCCCATCTGGTTTTCATGCGCACGTAAAATAGCCTGCAGACGCCCATCCACACCACGTTGCGTGACTTTTACGCCTGCCAGCGGCCAGCGAATCTCGTCAATATCCAGCGAATCAATCACCCTCCCACGTGAGCGCAGCAGCGCTCCTGGCTCAAAAGCCAATTGCGGATCGTTCAGACTTCCAGTGAGTCTGGCGGGTAATTTCGCGTAGAAGATCAGATCGCCCTGTTTCGCTTCACCGGTCAACTGTAGCGGCATCTCGCTACTATCCATGCCAAGCTTACCCGGCCCCAGCGTTAATACGGCATTTCCTTTACCGGCGTCGCCATGCGTCAGAACGTTCAGACGCCCGCTCACCACCGCGTTTTCCAGTCCGGCCTGCCAGTTTTCAACTTTTATGCCCAACCGCCCGCTTAAGGGGAATCCCTGATAAGGCCAGTTCCAGCGTCCGTCGCTGATGGTCAGTTGCTGACGTGTTATTTCCCACGGAAGGTCAAGCAGCGGATCGGCATTATCACGCGCCATGACGATCAGTTGTCCGCTGTTTTCTTGCCACTCCAGTTCGGCGTCCACAAGCGTAGGCTCTTGCGGCAGACTTAACGTCGCAACCGCATGACCGCTTACCGGTAGTCCATCGGGCACCAGTGGCATAGTAAATTCACCAACCAGTTTTACCGGCGGCTGGCCTTCAAATGCCACAACATCCAGCTCCGTTACCGTGAGGTTTTGCCCGTGCAAACGCCCCTGAAATTTAACTTTTTCACCCTGGTAACGCAGCTGTTGAGTAGCGGGAGTGAGCGAGAGTGACAGTTTTCCCTGCCATTCCTGCCATGGAGAAAGAATAAGTTTGTCGATGTTAATCCAGGTATTGGGCAGCATTGACTGCCATTCAGCCAGCGTTTTAGGCGCTGCTGGCGACGGCTCTGCCTGCGGCAATTTGGCCAGGCAAGCTGAATCCAACTCAATGGTCCCGACATTCAGCGCCCAGCGGCTGGGGTGAGACAGATCCGCCTGAGTGATGCGTGCTAGCGGGCAATCTTCAACCAGATAGCGGAGTTCAGGTATATGCAACCCATGCCGTGTCAGCCGCGGGCTCTCATCCAGCGCGATGCGTGTTCCAACGGGTAACCAGATACCCACCAACGTAGGCACCCACAGGCCAAGCGTCATCACTAGCGTCAGCGGCACGAGAATCAATAATAAGAGGAGTGCCAGAACGGCTTTATATTTACCCTTCATGGGTAGTTAATATCCTGATTTAGCAAAAATTTAAGCCGGTTTAGGCCTGTATTGTGGCATGTTTAACTGGATATGCCCACATTAAGGATAGATAACCGATTTCTAGGCACGCTGTTACACGTGCCGTCTGGGATATTAAGATTCAGACTCAATGAGGCCTAAGTTGTCCATCGCTATGTTTAGGTCCGATACGACCTGCTTCTATCAGAATTTCCTCAATGAGTTCTTCGAGGCACTCCCTACCATGATGATCGCAGACCAGATGTACCTGCCGGGAAATCTCATCAGGTTTCATACCATCGCATAATGCCGCCTTGAGCATTAGGGTGGCCCATCGTTTTGCTTCAGAGTGAGTCAGCATAACCCCTCCCGATAATTGCTACCTGTATAAGCGTAGCTGTCCGGATGTGATTCGGCTGGCTTTTTACCTGCCGCGATATTCAGGTGTTGAGTTGGATAGAAAAATATCCAGTTGTTGAAATTGTGTAACCTGCCCACACTAACAACAGATACGCTGAAATTATTCATTACGCCTATGACTATCAATAACTTTTTAGATTTTGTAAAATAATTTGAATTGGATTAATGTGACGTCAAAATCACTGGAGAAAGTCTTATGAAACTCGCCATCTATAGTACAAAACAGTACGACAAGAAGTATCTGCAGCAGGTTAACGAGGCTTTTGGTTTTGAACTTGAATTCTTTGACTTTCTGTTGACGGAAAAAACAGCGAAAACCGCCCATGGCTGTGAAGCTGTGTGCATTTTCGTCAACGACGATGGCAGCCGCCCCGTTCTGGAAGAACTGAAAAAGCATGGCGTGAAATACATTGCGCTGCGTTGTGCCGGGTTCAATAACGTCGATCTCGACGCAGCAAAAGAGCTGGGTCTGCAGGTGGTTCGTGTTCCAGCTTATTCACCAGAGGCCGTCGCTGAGCATGCGATTGGCATGATGATGACGCTGAATCGCCGAATTCACCGCGCCTACCAGCGTACCCGTGATGCCAATTTCTCTCTTGAGGGGCTGACCGGTTTTACTATGTATGGCAAAACCGCTGGGGTGATCGGTACCGGTAAAATCGGTATTGCTGCACTGCGGATCCTGAAAGGTTTTGGTATGCGTCTGCTGGCGTTCGATCCTTACCCGAGCGCTGCTGCGCTGGAGCTAGGCGTTGAATATGTCGATCTTAAAACGCTGTTTGCCGAGTCAGATGTCATCTCTCTGCACTGCCCGTTAACACCGGAGAATTATCATCTGCTCAATCACGAAGCCTTTGAACAGATGAAAAACGGCGTGATGGTCATTAACACCAGTCGTGGTGCATTGATCGACTCACAAGCCGCTATCGATGCGCTGAAAAACCAGAAAATTGGTTCTCTGGGTATGGACGTGTATGAGAACGAACGCGATCTGTTCTTTGAAGATAAATCCAATGACGTCATTCAGGATGATGTGTTCCGTCGTCTGTCAGCCTGTCATAACGTGTTGTTCACCGGACATCAGGCGTTCCTGACAGCTGAAGCGTTGACCAGTATTTCTGAGACTACGCTACAGAATCTGGCCCAAATCTCCAAAGGCGAGACCTGTCCAAACGCCCTCTTCTAATTCCTGTGCTCCCCTGGCGTCAGGGGAGCATTTTCAGATAATCACCGATGATAAAACAGTCAGTATCATTATTATATTGAATGTATTCCCGTCACAAACGTAGAGAAATTTAATGAAGAAAGTTGTCACGTTGATTGCGCTCAGCATGCTGATGGCTGGCTGTGTGAGCAATGGAAAAGTTTCCGTCAATCGCGAACAGTTGCAGCATCACCGCTTCGTTTTGCAAAGCGTGAATGGTAAAGCCGTCACCACCACCAACAACCCACCTGAGTTAAGTTTTGGCGAAAACATGACGGTATCAGGAAAGATGTGTAATCAATTCCGCGGTCAGGGCAAGCTGTCCGACGGTGAGTTGAAGGTAAAAGATATGGCGATGACGCGTATGATGTGCGCCGATCCACAGCTTAACGCGCTCGACGGGATCGTCAGCGAAATGTTTAAGCAAGGCGCACAGGTCGATCTGACTGCTGACCAGTTAACGCTGGCGACAGCAGAACAAACGCTGACGTATAAACTCGCGGATTTAATGTAGGAAACGTGGTGGCTTAATAGCTCCCACAACTTCCAGCGGCAAGCGACTGCTCACTACAGCGTTTGCCGTTGGGTAGCGCACACATCCCGATAGCAGAACCATCCAGTTGACGAGCAACAGAGAGCGAACCGCCAATCATGGCGCAATTAGCTTCTCCTGAACTGGACATTGCTGCCTTCATGCCCGGTGCGACATGCGCGGCGGTTGCCTGCTGAACAGGTTCGCTGCTACAAGCCGATAATAATAACGCGGCACATCCTACCCAAAACGCTGCGCGCATCTTACTCCCCTCTGAATATTAACCAAACGACACAGCCATAAATAATAGGCAGCGGAAACACCGCCGTCGAGAGGCAAAATACGCATTTATGCGTACTGTTTACATTTTCTGGCAATTTTTTGCCTGCTCCTTTGATCAAACCATTCATTCTGTTTATTCCAGGGACACAAAAGCGAAAATCTGTCTTTAGCGCTTTTGCTAAAATAGAAAGATAACTACAGGACTCGCCGCTGTTACGCGTGTCCCTCTTTTTGCGCAATGTAAGGGTGTCAGTATGATCACAATTGACGGTAATGGTGCGGTTGCTTCAGTCGCATTTCGTACCAGCGAGGTTATCGCCATCTACCCGATTACGCCCAGTTCGACGATGGCTGAACAGGCAGATGCCTGGGCCGGGAACGGGCTTAAGAACGTGTGGGGGGATACCCCTCGCGTCGTAGAAATGCAGTCAGAAGGTGGCGCGATCGCAACCGTTCATGGCGCGTTGCAGACCGGTGCGCTCTCTACGTCGTTTACCTCATCGCAGGGCCTGTTGCTGATGATCCCAACGCTGTACAAACTGGCCGGTCAGTTGACCCCGTTTGTACTGCACGTTGCGGCTCGTACAATTGCAACTCACGCATTATCGATCTTTGGCGATCATTCCGACGTGATGGCGGTGCGCCAGACAGGATGTGCGATGCTGTGTGCCAGCAGCGTTCAGGAAGCACAGGACTTTGCGCTGATTTCGCAAATAGCCACCCTGAAAAGCCGGGTTCCGTTTATTCATTTCTTTGATGGTTTCCGTACATCCCATGAAATCAATAAAATTGTGCCACTGGCCGACGACACGATCCTCGGACTGATGCCGCAGGCGGAAATCGATGCTCATCGCGCTCGGGCGCTTAATCCTGAGCATCCGGTTATTCGCGGTACGTCTGCGAACCCGGACACCTATTTCCAGTCACGCGAGGCAACAAACCCGTGGTACAACGCGGTTTACGATCATGTAGAACAGGCGATGAACGATTTCGCCGCAGCGACAGGTCGCCAGTACCAGCCATTTGAATATTACGGCCATCCTCAGGCTGAGCGCGTCATTATCTTAATGGGCTCGGCGATTGGAACCTGCGAAGAAGTCGTTGAAGATCTGCTGGCACGTGGCGAGAAAGTTGGCGTTCTGAAAGTGCGTCTGTTCCGTCCATTCTCTGCCAGACATTTACTGCGCGCGCTGCCGGAAACCGTACGCAGCATCGCCGTCCTGGATCGCACCAAAGAACCCGGCGCACAGGCAGAACCGTTGTATCTGGACGTAATGACCGCGTTAGCAGAAGCCTTTAACTGTGGCGAGCGAGAAACGCTACCGCGCGTGATTGGCGGACGTTATGGCCTTTCTTCCAAAGAGTTCGGTCCAGACTGCGTGATGGCAGTCTTTAATGAGCTGAGCAGCGCGAAGCCGAAACCTCGCTTTACGGTCGGTATCTATGATGATGTCACCAACTTGTCGCTACCGTTACCGGAAAACACCCTGCCCGGTACGGCTAAGCTCGAAGCGCTGTTTTACGGGCTGGGCAGCGACGGTAGCGTGTCAGCCACCAAAAACAATATCAAAATTATTGGTAACTCGACGCCATGGTATGCGCAAGGTTATTTCGTCTACGACTCGAAAAAAGCAGGCGGTCTGACAGTCTCCCACCTGCGCGTTAGCGAGCAGCCTATTCGATCAGCGTATCTGGTTTCACAAGCCGATTTTGTTGGCTGTCACCAGCTGCAATTTATCGATAAGTATCAGATGGCCGAGCGCCTGAAACCAGGCGGTATCTTCCTGCTTAATACGCCATACAGTGTGGATGAAGTCTGGGGTCGTCTGCCACAGGAAGTTCAGGCGGTACTGAATCAGAAGAAAGCCCATTTCTACGTGATTAATGCGGCCAAAATCGCCCGCGAATGCGGTCTGGCAGCGCGTATTAACACCGTTATGCAAATGGCCTTCTTCCATTTGACGCAAATCTTACCCGGCGACAGCGCGTTGGCTGAATTGCAGGGGGCGATTGCGAAAAGTTACAGCAGTAAAGGACAGGACCTGGTTGAACGTAACTGGCAGGCTCTGGCCCTGGCGCGCGAATCCGTCGCCGAAGTAGCACTCCAGCCGGTTGATCCGCACAGCGCAAACCGCCCACCGGTGGTTTCTGATGCCGCACCTGATTTCGTGAAAACCGTCACCGCGGCAATGCTCGCCGGTCTGGGTGATGCCCTCCCCGTATCCGCGCTGCCGCCAGACGGTACCTGGCCAATGGGCACCACGCGTTGGGAAAAACGCAATATCGCCGAAGAGATCCCCATCTGGAAGGAAGAACTGTGTACCCAGTGTAACCACTGCGTTGCCGCTTGCCCGCACTCGGCAATCCGCGCCAAAGTGGTTTCACCTGAAGCGATGGAAAACGCCCCTGCTAGTCTGCATTCTTTGGATGTGAAATCACGCGATATGCGCGGTCAGAAGTATGTACTGCAGGTTGCACCAGAGGATTGCACTGGCTGTAATCTGTGTGTCGAAGTTTGCCCGGCAAAAGATCGCCAAAACCCGGAAATCAAGGCCATCAATATGATGTCGCGCCTTGAGCATGTTGAAGAAGAAAAAGTTAACTATGACTTCTTCCTCAATCTGCCGGAGATCGACCGCAGCAAGCTTGAACGCATTGATATCCGTACCTCGCAGTTAATCACTCCGCTGTTTGAATATTCCGGCGCCTGTTCTGGTTGTGGTGAAACACCGTATATCAAACTGCTTACGCAGCTGTATGGCGACCGCATGCTGATCGCTAACGCGACCGGCTGTTCATCGATTTATGGCGGTAACCTCCCTTCAACGCCGTATACGACCGATGTCAATGGTCGTGGACCTGCGTGGGCAAACTCTCTGTTCGAAGATAACGCCGAGTTTGGTCTGGGCTTCCGCCTGACGGTGGATCAACACCGTGTGCGCGTCATGCGTTTGCTGGAGCAGTTTGCGGATAATATTCCGTCTGAACTGAATGACGCCCTGCATGCTGAAGCGACGCCAGAAGTACGCCGTGAGCAAGTTGCTGCGCTGCGCCAGCATCTGAAAGATGTCGAAGGTGCACAGCAACTGTTAACCGATGCCGACGCGCTGGTCGAGAAGTCCATCTGGCTGATTGGCGGCGACGGCTGGGCTTATGATATTGGTTTTGGCGGACTGGATCACGTCCTGAGTCTGACCGAGAACGTCAATATTCTGGTGCTGGATACCCAGTGTTACTCCAACACGGGTGGACAAGCGTCGAAAGCCACACCGCTTGGGGCGGTTACCAAGTTTGGTGAGCATGGCAAGCGCAAGGCTCGCAAAGATCTTGGCGTCAGCATGATGATGTACGGGCATGTTTATGTCGCACAGATTTCTCTGGGCGCCCAGTTGAATCAGACGGTCAAAGCTATCCAGGAAGCTGAATCCTACCCCGGCCCGTCGCTGATTATCGCGTATAGCCCATGTGAGGAGCATGGCTATGATCTCGCGCTAAGCCACGATCAGATGCGTCAACTCACGGCTACCGGATTCTGGCCGCTGTACCGCTTTGACCCACGCCGAGCAGACGAAGGTAAGCTGCCGCTGGCGCTCGACTCGCGCCCACCGTCAGATGCGCTGGCCGAAACATTGCTTAACGAGCAGCGTTTCCGCCGCCTGAACGCCCAACAGCCAGAAGTTGCAGAACAGCTGTGGAAGGATGCGACGGCTGATTTGCAAAAACGCTACGACTTCCTGGCCCAACTGGCAGGCAAAGCGGAAAAGAGCGGTACCGAATAATACGTTTTTCTCAGTATTAGCCCGGAACCAAAAAAAAAGCCCGAACAGTTGTTCGGGCTTGTCAATTTATTCGCTGGCTAATTAATAAGTGTCATCAATATACCAACGAAAAATAAAACGTGACAATAAAGGCATATAACACGCGCAGAATAGCCCAACAAAATTCAATTGTATAATTTTTATTTTATATATATTTTCATTAACTCATTCATGTCAACTATCACTATTTCCGTAGAATTATTTGTTTAAGGTTTTACTTAAGACGTAACAATTCATATTTATCTCTTTACGGAACTTCTCCTTTAGCATGCTTTTACTCCCTACATGGGTAGTCACAGGTTAATAAAAAAACTAAAGGATTATTTCAATGAACAGAAAAGTACTGGCTCTCGTAATTCCTGCCCTGCTGGCTGCAGGCGCTGCTCACGCTGCAGAAGTTTATAATAAAGACGGCAACAAATTAGATCTCTACGGAAAAATTGATGGTCTGCGTTACTTCTCTGACGATGCCAGCAATGATGGCGATCAGACTTATTTCCGTGGCGGCTTCAAAGGCGAAACTCAGATTAACGATATGCTCACCGGCTATGGCCAGTGGGAATATCAGGTAAATGCCAACACTACTGAAAGCAACCGCAGCAACAACTTTACTCGTCTGGCCTTTGCAGGTCTGAAATTCGGCGACTACGGTTCATTCGACTACGGTCGTAACTACGGCGTTATGTACGACGTAGAAGGTTGGACCGATATGCTGCCAGAATTCGGTGGCGACTCTTACACCAAAGCCGACAACTTCATGACCGGCCGTGCAAACGGTGTTGCAACCTACCGCAACACCGACTTCTTCGGTATGGTGAACGGTCTGAACTTCGCGCTGCAGTACCAGGGTGCGAACGAGCAGAAAAGCGACGAATACAACCAGGAAGGTACCGGCAATGGTACTGGCCGTAACGTTCAGAACTCTAACGGTGACGGCTTCGGTCTCTCCTCTACCTACGATCTGGGTATGGGCGTAAGCTTCGGTGCGGCTTACACCACGTCTGACCGTACTAACGAGCAGACCACTGCGGGTGGCGACGTTGCTGGCGGTGACAAAGCTGATTCCTGGACTGTCGGTATGAAATACGACGCGAACAACATCTATCTGGCAACCATGTATGCAGAAACTCGCAACATGACTCCATACGGTGATAGCGGCGTAGCCAACAAAACTCAGAACTTCGAAGTAACTGCACAGTACCAGTTCGACTTTGGTCTGCGTCCGTCCGTTTCCTTCCTGATGTCTAAAGGTCAGGATCTGGGCGCTAACGGATCTGACGGCGACAAAGATCTGGTTAAATACGCAGACATCGGTGCGACTTACTACTTCAACAAAAACATGTCTACCTACGTTGATTACAAAATCAACCTGCTGGATGAAGACGATAGCTTCTACACCAGCAAAAACATCTCTACTGATGACGTAGTTGCTGTAGGCCTGGTTTACCAGTTCTAAGTTCGTCAGCCCGCTGGCAACGGCGGGCCATCCTTATTTTCTGTGTAACTCTGTTTTATCTCATTCAAAACATTATATCTGTTGCGTTAAAACACATCTCTGATAGATGATATCTTGCATTAAGGTCTGTAGTAGAGGATACCTGCAATGAATCATCATCCTGTAAAATCATCCCGTATTGCATCCGTCGGCTATGACGAATCCTCTTGCACGCTAGAAATTCGCTTTCACCAGTTGGCTACCCTGCAATATCAGCAGGTCCCTGCCCGTATTTTTCGTGATTTCCTGATCGTGGTCTCTAAAGGCCGATTTTACGATGGGGTAATAAAAGGAAAATTTCCTGAAATCAAAATAAAGTGATGCCAAAATGTGATCGTTGTCATTGTACATAAAGTGCCATTACGCGGTAAGCTTTACGTGGATACTTAAACAGGAGGTTTTATGAACAGAACGATTCTTGTACCCATCGATATTTCAGACTCAGAATTAACTCAACGCGTTATTGCCCATGTTGAAGCAGAAGCAAAGATCGACGATGCGCAGGTTCATTTTTTGACCGTTATTCCGTCCTTGCCCTATTACGCTTCCCTGGGACTGGCCTACTCGGCAGAGTTACCGGCCATGGACGATCTGAAAGCCGAAGCGAAATCTCAACTGGAAGAGATTATCAAGAAGTTCAATATCCCAACGGACAGAGTGCACGTTCATGTCGCAGAAGGTGCGCCGAAAGATAAGATTCTGGAGATCGCCAAAAAATTACCGGCCGATATGGTCATTATTGCCTCACACCGACCTGACATCACCACCTACCTGCTGGGCTCTAACGCCGCGGCTGTAGTGCGTCACGCGGAGTGTTCGGTACTGGTAGTCCGCTAAGCTGTCTGGCCCGCACATCGCTGCGGGCTTTTTGTTTCTCCCTCATTTTCCCCACGATTCCTGATCGAAGCATACAAGGCCATTTCAGTATCGCTATGTCGTGACATCATTACGCCCTCTCTTGAAACCCGGATAAAAACAGAGTATAAATACTGTATATACATCCAGCTAAAAGAGCGATAAGCAATGTTCGTGGAACTCGTTTATGATAAAAGGAATTTTGATGGTCTGCCCGGTGCAAAAGATATCATTCTGGGCGAGTTAACTAAGAGGGTTCACCGGATCTTCCCCGATGCTGATGTTCGGGTTAAACCGATGATGACACTGCCGGCGATCAATACTGACGCCAGCAAGCATGAGAAAGAACAGATAAGCCGAACTGTGCAGGAAATGTTTGAAGAGGCTGATATGTGGCTGGTTTCAGATTAAACGCCTTGAACCGTCATATTGCTTAAGAACCATCCGCTGTGACTGGCAATCATTCAATACTCGCACTATCGGATGTTTGCCGGTTGGCCGCAGCCATGCTCTTGCATACGGCATGGTTGCGGCAGTTCGCCACACCCTGCGTTTTTCGCTCCCTGACATTGCTCGTTGATAGTTCAGAACTGAATTATCTGGCGGTGAACTGCTCCACAATTTTCTTCAGCGCTTCAATATCTGCTTTCAGCTGATTAATTGCTTCCTGTCCGGGACCATGTACCTTTATTCAATCGTTCGGTTCACAGTTTATTCTGGTCTGGTCACGGAGAGCAAAAATCTTACTACTCTATGAGTAGCATCGGTGCCAGATAGAACGCAGCTGTAAAACGTGCTGGTATTCGTCGCCGTAATCCGTACCATACGCGGCATACTTTTGCCTGCTGGCTGTAATCGGCTGGAGCGAACCCATCATTTATAGCTAATCAGATGGGGCATGAAAACGCGCAAATAGTGTACGACGTCTACAGTACATGGATTGAAGAAATGAATGACGATCGGGTTGCAATGTTGAATAACCAACTAGCCCTGTGATTGAAGTTTGCCCATTACATGCCCCTTTTGGTTTTTGAGAACGGTAAGAATGCAAGATAATCAACAAGTTACAAAGAAAGAACAATACAACCTGAACAAACTGCAAAAACGTCTGCGTCGTAACGTGGGCGAAGCCATTGCCGATTTCAATATGATCGAAGACGGCGATCGCATTATGGTGTGCCTTTCCGGCGGAAAAGACAGCTATACCATGCTGGAGATCCTGCGTAATTTGCAACAAAGCGCCCCGATCAGTTTTTCCTTAGTTGCGGTTAACCTCGATCAAAAACAACCCGGTTTCCCGGAGCACATTCTGCCAGAGTATCTGGAACAGCTGGGCGTTGAGTACAAGATTGTCGAAGAAAACACTTACGGGATCGTCAAAGACAAAATCCCTGAAGGCAAAACGACCTGCTCGCTCTGCTCTCGCCTGCGTCGCGGCATTCTGTACCGTACGGCAACCGAATTAGGAGCCACCAAGATTGCGCTCGGCCACCATCGCGACGACATCCTGCAAACGCTGTTTTTAAACATGTTCTACGGTGGGAAAATGAAAGGCATGCCGCCGAAGCTGATGAGTGATGACGGTAAGCACATCGTGATCCGCCCGCTGGCTTACTGCCGTGAGAAAGATATCGAGCGTTTCTCCGAAGCGAAAGGTTTCCCGATTATTCCGTGCAATCTGTGCGGCTCACAGCCTAACCTACAGCGTCAGGTCATTGCTGATATGTTGCGTGACTGGGACAAACGCTATCCAGGCCGCATTGAAACCATGTTCAGTGCGATGCAAAACGTTGTACCTTCACATCTGAGCGATATCAATCTGTTCGATTTTAAAGGCATTAAGCACGGTTCAGAGGTTGTGGACGGCGGGGATTTAGCGTTCGATCGTGAAGAGATCCCGCTGCAGCCTGCGGGCTGGCAGCCAGAAGAAGATGATGCTCAACTGGATGAGTTACGCCTGAACGTGGTGGAAGTGAAGTAAGCGTCTGTCAGGCCTACAACGCGCATAAGCGCCTGTAGGCCTGATAAGCGGAGCGCCATCAGGCGCCCCAACGGGTAGTTATTTCAATAACCGGACCCGGCAAGTCTTGCCTTTAATCTTACCGTTTTGTAATTGCTTCCACGCCTTATGCGCTATGTTCTGGCGAACGGCGACATAGACGTGTGCCGGATGAACGGCAATTTTGCCGATATCAGCGCCATCCAGACCAATATCACCGGTCAGAGCCCCCAGAACATCACCAGGGCGCATTTTCGCTTTTTTACCACCATCAATGCATAATGTCGCCATCTCTGCTTCCAGCGGCAGGATTGAGCCGTTAGCTGGCGCAGTTAGCCAGTTCAGCTTCAGTTGCAGCATTTCAGAAAGAATGTTGGCACGCTGCGCTTCTTCCGGCGCACAGAAGCTAATCGCCAGACCGCTGTTGCCGGCACGCGCGGTACGTCCGATACGATGGACGTGGACTTCCGGATCCCACGCCAGTTCGAAGTTAACTACCAGCTCAAGTAATTTGATATCCAGGCCACGTGCGGCCACATCGGTTGCGACCAGGACGCGCGCGCTACCGTTGGCAAAACGAACCAGCGTCTGATCGCGATCGCGCTGTTCCAGGTCGCCATGTAATGACAGTGCGCTTTGCCCTGCCGCATTCAGTGCATCACAAACGGCCTGACAATCTTTTTTGGTGTTACAAAAAACCACGCACGATGCGGGTTGATGCTGGCTGAGTAGCTTTTGCAGCAGCGGAATTTTTCCGTGGCTGGAGGTTTCGAAAAACTGCTGTTCAATCGCCGGTAACGCATCGACCGTATCAATTTCAATCGTTAATGGATTTTGCTGTACCCGGCCACTGATAGCAGCAATGGCTTCCGGCCAGGTTGCGGAAAACAGCAAAGTCTGACGTGACGCAGGCGCAAAGCGAATGACATCATCAATCGCATCGCTAAAGCCCATATCCAGCATGCGGTCGGCTTCATCCATAACCAGCGTATTCAGGGCATCCAGAGAAACGGTGCCTTTTTGCAGGTGGTCAAGTAAACGACCCGGTGTGGCAACAATAATATGTGGCGCATGTTGCAGGGAGTCACGCTGTGCGCCAAAAGGTTGCCCACCGCACAGCGTTAAGATCTTGGTGTTTGGCAGGAAGCGCGCTAAACGACGCAGTTCACCCGCCACCTGGTCGGCAAGCTCGCGCGTTGGGCACAGTACCAGAGACTGCGTCTGAAACAGCGCGGCATCAATATGCTGTAATAGCCCAAGACCAAAAGCAGCCGTTTTGCCACTGCCGGTTTTAGCCTGCACGCGAACATCTTTACCCGCCAGGATTGCCGGTAACGCAGCAGCCTGAACAGGCGTCATTTCAAGATAGCCCAGCTCGTTAAGATTCTCGAGTTGAGCAGCAGGTAAAACATTCAGGGTTGAAAAAGCGGTCACAATTTAATCTCGCGGTAAAAACTCACATTCAGCAGGCGCGTATCCTCGCAGATCTGTGCCCGTGATGCGACAATTTAATCGGTTCTTCATCCGGCGGCGGATCCGGCATGGGCTGCGGACGAGGTATGGGGTCGGGAATGGGAACCGGATCGGTCGGTAGCGAATCAGTGTTCGACGTTGCAATCAGACAGGTCATATACCCCTCCAGTCATTCAGGTTGACTCTTTTAGGGTAGACGCTGATTTCCTGCAGGCAAAAAAAAGCCGACTAATCTAAGTCGGCGTCGTACGAATCAATTGTGCTATGCAGTAATTCAAAAAAGGAAGTAAGACAATATGGAGCGCAACGCCCATCGCTTGACGTTGCATTCACCTGCGAGAGAGATATTGCCCCGAATAGGTAGATGGTTTATTGACTTCGCTCAAAAATCAGGACGTTTTCATGCGCAAAAGCCACTAAAAAACGTTGTTGTTACAACCATTTACTACGGTGCAACCATAAAGTAACACCACCAATCAGGACCACTAACAGAATACAAAAAAGTGAGAAACCAAACTGCCAACCACCGCCGGGGATACCGCCGAGGTTAACGCCGAAAAGCCCAGTTAAAAATGTGCTGGGAAGAAAAACCATTGCCATCAATGACATTGTATACGTTCGGCGAGCCAGAGACTCCTGCATCACCTGCGCAATTTCATCCGCCATAATACCGGTCCGGGCAATACAGGCGTCTATTTCATCCAGCCCTCTCCCCAGCCTGTCAGCGATATCCTGCATCCGTCTCCGATGGTCGTCGGTCATCCAGGGTAAACGTTCACTCGCCAGACGCGCATAAACATCTCTCTGAGGAGCCATATAACGGCGCATCACAATTAGCTGCTTACGCAGTAAAGCCAAAAAACCACGCGGTGGGATCTGCTGATCGAGCAGGTTATCTTCCAGATCAATAATCTTGTCGTGCAGCTGTTCGATAAATTCGCTGGCATGGTCGGTTAGCGCATCACAAACATCCACCAGCCAACTGCCACAATCAGCCGGTCCCGTCCCTTCCTGGAGATCGCTGACCACATCATCCAGCGCCAGCACTTTGCGCTGGCGGGTTGAGACAATCAGACGTTCATCCATATATAAACGCATCGCTACAAGTTGGTCAGGACGCTCGTCGGTGCTGCCGTTAATACAGCGCAGTGTAATCAGCGTACCTTCCCCGACTCTACTGACGCGCGGGCGTGTACTTTCGCCTGCCAGCGCATCACGCACATTGTTGGGAAGAAGAGGTGTTGTCGCCAACCATTGGGCGCTTTCAGGATGGGTATAATTAAGATGTAGCCAGCAGGGATGCTGACTATCGATAACATCGTTATCTTCCAAGGGTTTCACCCCACCCCGGCCATCCAACAGCCAGGCAAACACGGCATCCGGCACATTAACATCCGTTCCCTTAATGGCTTCCACAGCGCCTCCACAAACATTCAGCTTTTTTCGTTAGTCTAGCTGTCAGAATATGTTAAGCAATATCTCATTGTCCCATTGTGCTGAAATGATTCATAAAAATATCTGATAATACAAAAAGCGCCGACGATTGCGACGCTTGCATCGAGATGCCCAGTTAAGCCCGCTGCCATCTCGCTGACTCAAGAGCGTTACTTAAGCGAAATTTATGTGTTCGCGACTGGAGATCAATCACCTGGTTTTTCAGGATACCCGAGGAATCAGAAAGCTCATCAACCATAATGGCATTACTTTGGGTTACATTCTCCAGTTCGGCCAGTGCATGAGTAATTCTGATAATTCCTTTCTCCTGCTCCTGTGTAGTGGTTAATATCTCGCCCATCAGTTGGTTTAATTGACCGGCACCACCGACAATATCATGCATATTTTTTTCTGCTTCACGCACAATAGCTGCACCTTGCTGAACATTTTGATGGGTTTGCGCAATCAGCTGCTTAATATTCTTAGCAGCATCCGCACTACGGTGTGCAAGCATTCTGACCTCACCGGCCACCACGGAAAAACCTTTGCCATGTTCACCGGCCCTCGCCGCTTCCACGGCAGCATTCAATGCCAGAATATTTGTCTGGAATGCGATACCATCAATTAGCGTAATAATTTCCGTCATCTGCTGTGCACATTCGGTGATTGAACGCATATTTGTCGCAACCTGCACCATTAATTCGCCACCCTGAATGGCACATTGCGTGGCAACTGTTGCCTGGACGCTGGCGATCTGCGTGTTGTCAGCATTATTTCGCGTATTAACGGCTATTTCATCCATATTAGCAGCCGTCTGCATCAATGCTCCGGATTGTTGTTCCGTTTTCACTGAAAGCTCGGCGCTGCGTTCCGCAAGCTGTTCAGAGAGCGCCATCGCCGTTTGTGAAGATGTTCTGATCTCATTAACGAGTGTTGAAATATTACTCGATAAACTATTGATGCCCGGTATTAGTCTACCCGCACAATTATTACCAAACTCAGGGATACTGATCGCCAGATTCCCAGACGTCACTTCCTCAATGCTCCTTTTTACCGTATTGATCGGCATGACCAGGTATTTCGTCATATACCACCATAAGCATAATATAGAAATAACGATTACCACATTTGTACCAATTATAATTTCCGGCGCGGCCGAGAAAATCATCTCAACAATATTGAGAGCAACTGCCGAAATGAGCAGAAATAAAATAATAAAGGTTCTGACGCTAATATCATTTAACATTTTAGTCCTGTGCACTAAGAAATTATGTAGATATTATTTTTTATAGCACCTGCAATGCAGAATGCCATTGCTCTGCGACGAAAGCTGAACTTTCAATGAGAACCTGCAATCCTTTTACTTAAGGCAAGAAATTACACCCTTTATTCCTGTTAGCTCAGTGTTTTATTCCATCAAATGGCTGTGATGGCGCCAGTCATCAGGTTATTGTGATGACAAGCACATGGAGAGCATAAAACACACAGAACTATAAATTTGGTGAATGTTTATATAAGTAATGGCTCGTTATTTTCACTATCTTCCTGTTTCCTCTAATACCAGTGTAAAAACATAAGAACATTCCCGGTTTTATCATGTTAACTGGACAAAACCTGCTAGATTTATTACCACGGCTTTTTTTCGATAGGTAGTATGATGTTGAACGTGTCGTGGGACCCTGTATTGATTGGGATTTCCTTTGTTGTCGCGTTTATTGCCTCTTTTATTGCTCTCGATAGTGCGGGCAAGGTGGCAATCTCCAATCGACGTGAATCAACCTTCTGGCGCCTGTCTGGCGGGGCTACGCTAGGGATGGGGATATGGTCAATGCATTTTATCGGTATGCTGGCCATGAAAATGAGTATGCCGATCAATTACCATTTTTCGCTCACGGCATTTTCTTTCTTTATTGCGCTCATTTCTGCAACTCTCGCTATTAATATCGCCATTTCCGGTAATACGCTTTCAACAAAACGATTAGTCGTAGCCACAGGAATATTAAGCGCCGGTGTCGTCACCATGCACTACGTTGGCATGTATGCCATCATTGAGCATGTTGCCATCCTATGGAGTCATTCGCTGATACTGCTCTCAGTGATGATTGCCATCGTTGCATCTGGTGTAGGTTTGTGGCTGGCGTTTCATTTACGCCAAAATACCCGTCGAGCCCTGATCAATCGGCTTGTCGCCGCCCTTATTATGGCGCTGGCGATTGCCTCTATGCATTACACCGGGATGGGAGCGGCAACATTCACCCATTTTGGACACACGATACACAATGGACTCAGCACACTGGAACTCTCTGTCTGGGTCTGCGCCGTCACGCTGGTTATTTTGGGTATCATGCTGGTGGTGTCGATGGTGGATTCGCAACTGCGTACCTCCCGACTGGCTGACAACTTACATCAACTTAACTGCCAGCTTGAGCATCAGGTCCACTTCGACGCACTTACCGGACTTGCCAATCGCACACAGATAGATGCCTGCTTACAGGCCTGTCTGCAGCATTCCAAACTGCATCAGCATCAATTTGCTCTGGTATTCATCGATCTCGATCGCTTCAAAGTCGTTAACGATACCTGGGGACATCACATCGGCGATCAGTTGCTGATCGCCAGTACGCAGCGAATCTACAGCTGCCTTGATGACACCATGACGCTGGCGAGGCTGGGGGGAGATGAGTTTATTCTTCTGGTTCCTGACTGTAATAAAGAGGATATCACCGCTCTGCTGACCCGGATTGCGGCTGCGATTGGTGATCCTTTCACGCTGTTTGGGTACACCATTCGGGTTTCGTTAAGTGCGGGAAGCAGTATTTATCCTGAGCATGGTTCCACGTTGCATGAGTTAAAAGTAAAGGCTGATATGGCGATGTATCATGTCAAACAGGCTGGCAGAAACGGTTGGGCTATTTATAGCCCGGAAATGGAAGCTATCGCCGATACACCGCCGACATTTTTACAGGAATTGTCACAAGCACTGGAACACGATCAATTTGAGCTTTGGTATCAACCCAAATACACCGCCGGAGATCATTCCCTGACCGGTTTTGAAGCATTATTACGCTGGCATCACCCGGAACGCGGCATGCTGTTACCTGCTGAGTTTCTGCCTGCGCTGGAAGAGACAGGCCTTATCATTCCGGTCGGGAAATGGGTTATTCAGCAGGCATGCCAGCAGTTACATCAATGGAAGTTACAAGGCCATGCGGAATGGACCCTCGCCGTTAATCTTTCCCCTTCCCAGTTTGAACAACATGACATCGTTGATGTGGTTTGCAGCGCCCTTGCACAATATCAACTATCACCTGCATATCTCACGCTGGAATTGACTGAAAGTACAGCACTTAAAAATTTAAAACGTAGCGCTGAAGTTTTAAATGCATTTTCAGCTTTAGGGATCACCGTTTCTATTGATGATTTCGGTACCGGTTATTCAAATATATTGATGTTGAAGTCTCTTCCGGCACGGGAATTAAAAATTGACAGAGTATTTGTTAAAGATATCAGCGAGAACAGCAAAAATACAAAGATTGTGTCTACTATTATTGACATAGCCCACTCCATGAATATGCAAGTAGTGGCTGAAGGAATAGAGACCCAGGAGCAGGAAATACTCCTGACCCAGATGGGATGTGGCGTGCTGCAAGGTTTCTTGTTTGCAAAACCGTTGCCTGCGCATCAGATCCATGAATTGATTCCAACGGAAAGTAACATTAAGCAGCAGCGAATCGTACAGTCTTTGTCTCCTCAACAATCAATAACATTATGAGACTGTAATATAAAAAACAGATGCCATTAAACGGGCAACACAGCAGATAAAGATAACGGGATTATCGATGAGCACAACCGAGCTGCATTCACTGGATTTATTAACCCTGCCGGTGTGGATTGTTTCGCCGCATACCGAAGAACTGGTGTTCGCTAATACCGTTGCACGGGAACTGATGCAGGCCCCCTGCTTTTCTCTACTCCGCAAGGGCATATTTTCAACTCATGCCCAGAATGATTTAACCATGTATCTCAGCGATTTGAGAAATCATCACGACATTGTAGAAATCCTTACGGTTTGCCGCGAAGGTGAAGACGTCGCGATGGCCAGCCGCCTCTCCATCCGCTCTCTGCCGGAATCAGGTGACGTTATTCTTTTCGAAGGCATTGAAACACCGACTTCGCAAGGTCTGAAAGCGAGCCGTTCAGCGAATTATCAGCGAAAAAAACAGGGATTTTACGCGCGTTTTTTCCAGACTAACTCGGCCCCAATGTTGCTTATCGATCCGTCCCGTGATGGGCTTATCGTTGATGCAAATCTCAGTGCGCTAAATTTTTATGGCTATAGCCATGATACGATGTGCCAGAAACATACATGGGAAATCAATACGCTGGGCCGTCATATACTCCCGGTGATGCATGAAATCGCCCATCTTCCCGGTGGCCATAAACCTTTGCATTTTGTGCATAAACTGGCAGACGGCACATCCCGTCACGTACAAACCTACGCCGGGCCAATCGAAATCTACGGTAATAAGCTCATGCTGTGCATTATTCATGATATTACCGAGCAAAAACGGCTGGAACAGGAGCTTGAGCGTGCGGCCCTGCGTGACGCCTTAACGGGATTGCTTAACCGCCGACATTTTTATCAGGTAACCGAGCCGGAACAGACCCACGCGATGTCATTGACACAGGATTACAGCCTGCTGTTGATCGACACCGATCGCTTTAAAAGCATTAACGATCTTTTTGGTCATTTAAAAGGTGATGAGGTACTTTGCGCTCTGGCACGCACACTTGAATCCTGTGCAAGAAAGGATGATCTGATTTTTCGCTGGGGAGGTGAAGAATTTGTGCTGCTGCTGCCGCGAACCTCGTTAGATATTGCCCTCAATCTCGCAGAAGTGATACGGGCGACGGTGGCCAAAGTGACTCTCCCGGGCCTTCCCCGCTTTACCGTCAGCATTGGCGTAGCTCGGCACGAAACAAACGAAAGCATCGATGAGTTATTCAAACGCGTTGACGACGCGTTGTACAAAGCCAAGAACGAAGGCAGGAACAGAGTGCTGGCCGCCTGATGTTTACGTCGTTCAGCGACTACGTTTAGCGTGACGCTCCCAGTTGTCCTGTTTTGCCTGTGCGGTTTTACGCAATGCCACATAACATGCCCCGCTGCCGCCGTGATGCGGCAGTGCGGCGCAGTATGCTTGCACGTCGTCAAATTCCGTCAACCAGCGCGCCACGTAGCTGCGAACAATATTGGCATGGGAGTTATCGTCACGTCCCTTGCCGTGTATCACCAGCACGTTACGCAACCCTTCCTGCTGCGCCTGCAGAATAAAGCTAAAGAGCATCTGGCGACATGTTTCAACAGGTTGGCGAATAAGATTAAGGCTCGCCTGCTGCGGGTATTTTCCGTTTCGCAGCTTGTCGGTCACGCCGTTCTGTAAACCTTCGCGACGAAACTCGAGCGGCACATTCAACGGGACAATATCGAGAAATCCCGTCGAGAGAAAATTATCCAGTTGTAGCGTATCGATACGCGCCGGAGTGCGAAGATTGCGCATGGGCTGCCAGTGCACATCGGCATGGTGTTTCAGCGGTTGAACATCCCCCATTGCGTCAAGAAACAGCGATGCATCATCAAGGTTCATGTTTCATCCTCCAGCGTATTGCGACGGGCATTATCATAACCGCGCACTATTATACCGACAACTGTACCGGTAACGGTTTACGATTATTTCCAATAATTAACCGGATCCTCCGCGCTGAACCGATCTACTCACGACAAGTTGATATCCGTTTTTAGGGGTATAGCTGCGACGGTCACTGCCGTGATAATGTGTAGGCTCGCCTGAATGCTGTAATGAGAGAAACGGATGCTTAACTTACTGGAAGACACCATCGACACGCCGCTGGGCCCGCTGTGGGTTATTTGTGATGAGCAATTTCGCCTGCGCGCAGTGGAATGGGATCAGCACAGCGATCGCATGGAACAATTGCTTGATATTCATTACCGTACAGAAGGTTATCAGCGCATTACCGCCAAAAATCCTGGTGGATTAAGCGACAAACTCTCTGAGTATTTTGCCGGAAACCTCAGCATCATTGACACGCTGGAAACGGCAACCGCTGGGACGCCTTTCCAGCGTGAAGTCTGGCAAGCATTACGCACTATCCCCTGCGGGCAGGTCATGCATTATGGTCAGTTGGCCGAACAGTTGGGGCGCCCCGGCGCTGCAAGAGCCGTCGGCGCTGCTAATGGCTCCAATCCAGTAAGCATTGTGGTTCCCTGTCATCGCGTCATTGGACGTAACGGCACCATGACCGGATATGCCGGCGGTGTACAACGAAAAGAGTGGTTATTGCGCCACGAAGGTTATTTGCTACTCTAGATTCCAGGCAATTAATGCCTTATTCATCACACTTCCGCATAATGCGACACCAAATTAAGTGTGGTTAATCAAGCAGATAAAAACATTCGCTCCAGTTATGCCTGAATTATTCTCTATTGGGAGTAGCTCAGGCTTACGTGCTCACCAAAAAGATGTTAAAATTGACAAATATCAATTACGGCTTGAGCAGACCTATGATCCCGGAAAAGCGAATTATACGGCGCATTCAGTCTGGCGGTTGTGCTATCCATTGCCAGGATTGCAGCATCAGCCAGCTTTGCATCCCGTTCACACTTAACGAGCATGAGCTTGACCAGCTCGATAACATCATCGAGCGCAAAAAGCCTATCCAAAAAGGGCAGACGCTCTTTAAAGCAGGTGATGAGCTTAAATCACTCTACGCTATCCGCTCCGGAACGATAAAAAGCTATACCATTACCGAACAAGGCGATGAGCAAATTACCGGTTTCCATCTGGCGGGTGACCTGGTAGGTTTTGACGCCATTGGCAGCGGCCATCACCCGAGCTTTGCTCAGGCGTTGGAAACCTCAATGGTATGCGAAATTCCTTTCGAAACCCTTGATGACCTGTCCGGTAAGATGCCGAACCTGCGTCAGCAGATGATGCGTCTGATGAGTGGCGAAATCAAAGGCGACCAGGATATGATCCTGTTGCTGTCGAAGAAAAACGCTGAAGAGCGCCTGGCGGCCTTTATCTACAATCTGTCTCGTCGCTTCGCCCAGCGTGGGTTCTCGCCTCGTGAATTCCGCCTGACCATGACCCGTGGCGACATCGGTAACTATCTCGGTCTGACGGTTGAAACCATCAGCCGCCTGCTGGGTCGTTTCCAGAAAAGCGGCATGCTGGCGGTGAAAGGCAAATATATCACTATTGAGAACAGCGACGCGCTGGCAGTTCTTGCCGGCCACACGCGTAACGTTGCGTAATCTTTCCGCAAGCCTCTCTGTTATCCTTCTGTCAAATCGCTAAATTTTCCCGATTTATTGATCTGGCAGGAGGTTATTCCCTGTTTCAATCTACATTATTGGGTTACTCTTTTAGTTACAAACTGCGATGACAGTTGTAAGGAGACCCTGTATGGCTATGTATAAAAATATGCTGGTCGTCATCGACCCTAACCAGGACGATCAACCAGCATTACGGCGAGCTGTTTATTTGCATCAACGGATTGGTGGCAAAATTAAAGCCTTTTTGCCGATCTATGACTTTTCCTATGAGATGACTACCCTGCTGTCGCCTGATGAGCGTACGGCAATGCGTCAGGGGGTCATCAGCCAGCGAACTGCATGGATACGTGAACAAGCGAAATACTACATCGAAGCAGGGATCCCTCTGGAGATTAAAGTGGTCTGGCATAACCGACCCTTTGAAGCCATCATCCAGGAAGTCATCAGTGCCAGGCATGATCTGGTCCTCAAGATGGCGCACCAACACGACCGCCTCGAAGCCGTAATATTTACGCCAACCGACTGGCATTTATTGCGTAAATGTCCAAGTCCGGTATGGATGGTGAAAGACCAGCCATGGCCTGAAGGGGGTAAAGCACTGGTTGCCGTAAACCTCGCCAGTGAAGAGGCTTATCACAACGCGCTCAATGAAAAACTGGTCAAAGAGACGCTACAGCTTGCAGAACAGGTTAACCATACCGAAGTGCATCTGGTTGGCGCCTACCCTGTCACACCAATCAACATCGCGATTGAACTGCCTGAATTTGATCCCAGCGTTTATAACGACGCAATCCGTGGACAGCATCTGCTGGCCATGAAGGCGCTACGCCAGAAATTCAGTATTGATGAGAAAGTGACGCACGTTGAAAAAGGCTTACCTGAAGAGGTCATTCCTGATTTAGCCGAGCACTTGCAGGCGGGTATTGTGGTATTGGGGACCGTCGGACGTACCGGTATTTCTGCTGCGTTTCTTGGTAATACCGCGGAACAGGTTATCGATCATCTACGCTGTGACCTGCTGGTCATCAAGCCGGATGAATATCAAACGCCAGTTGAACTGGACGACGAAGAAGACGATTAACCACTCAATGAAATGCCGGATGGCGATATCATCCGGCATTTTAAACGCCTAGTGTTGCTCCTCACCACCGAGGAAATAGATACCTAGCGGGATAGCCAACAGAATCGTAAACACCATGCTGTAGACACAAATCATTGCAGATTGAATGGCGTACATTGAAGCGGTCCAGTCGGATAGCGGAATGTCATACTGTTCAATAACGCCACCGATCGTCGCTCGCGTCACGACCGACGCTGCGATAATAAACACTCCAAGCAGGCACAACAGAAACTTCCGTCCCTTCGCTGTTTTCAGCTTAGCCATGATCATAGTATTGTCCTTTTGCAGATGAAAACCTTGTTACTTTGCGCTAACAATACCATGACATCAACTGACTGTCTGCTACATAAACCGCATACAGGGTTGACGTCAGCGTTATTTCGCTGAAAATAGCGCTGATTGCATTATTTATCTCTCCTTTTGATTAATGATCTGACCGCCTTAACTGAGTAAAATATCTGGGGATTAGGATATCAGATGATATTTAGCTAACACGGAGTTGCCAGGAAGAATCATGATCGCTGAACTGTTTATGAATAATGCGTTTAATTTGACGGTAATTCTTAGCTGCTGTGCCGCGCTGGTCCTGATGAGCGTCTGGTATCATCGTGGAGAGCGTCGCTGCAAAGGATTCATATTTCATGCCGCACAATTTTTTGTCTATGCCATTATCATTGGGACGTTTGGCAGCATTGCTAATAACGTTATCGAAAGTTACAGCCTGAAATTTATCTCCCCCAGCGTGGTCGACTTTATCTGCACCTCGTTGATTGCGTTGATCCTGACCATCAAACTTTTTCTGGTGATTAATCAGTTTGAAAAGACGCAGATTAATAAAGGCAGAGATATCACCAGCGCGAGGATCCTGTCGCGTATCATCAAGATTACCATCGTGGTTGCCATCATTTTACTGTATGGCGAACACTTCGGTATGAGCTTATCCGGCCTGTTAACCTTTGGCGGTATTGGCGGTATCGCAGTGGGTATGGCGGGGAAAGATATTCTGAGCAACTTTTTCTCAGGCATTATGCTCTATTTCGACAGACCGTTTAGCATAGGCGATTGGATCCGCTCCCCGGACCGCAATATTGAAGGCACGGTAGCAGAAATTGGCTGGCGAATGACTAAAATAAACACCTTCGACCATCGTCCGTTGTATGTGCCAAACTCGATTTTCTCCTCCATCAGCGTAGAAAACCCAGGGCGCATGACCAACCGGCGAATTAAAACGGTGATCGGGTTACGATATGAGGATGCCGATAAAGTCGGTGCCGTTGTCGAGTCGGTCAGAGAAATGCTGCAAAACCATCCTGGAATAGACCAGAAACAAACTCTGTTGGTCTATTTTAATGAATTTGCCGATTCATCGTTGAATATCATGGTGTATTGCTTCACGAAAACCACCGTCTGGAAGGAATGGCTCGCGGTACAGCAAGACGTTTATTTAAAGATTATCACGATAGTCCAGACAAACGGCGCCGACTTTGCGTTCCCCAGCCAGACGCTGTATATGGACAATCCTGAAGCATCGCCATCGACACACTAACAAAAGAAAAGACGCGGAAATCCGCGTCTTTTTTGTACTTATTTCAATGAGGAAATATCAATTACAAAGCGGTATTTCACATCGCTTTTCAACATCCGCTGCCAGGCACGATTAATATCCTGAATATCGATCACTTCGACATCGGCGGTAATACCATGCTGACCGCAAAAATCCATCATCTCCTGCGTTTCAGCAATGCCGCCGATAACTGAACCCGCCACAGACCTACGCCCAAGGATCAGGGGAACCGTATTCAGAAACGGATCCAACGCACCAAGATAACCGACCAGCACCAGCGTACCGCTTAGCGCCAGGGTTGGGATATAAGGGTTCAGGTCATGAACGTAGGGCACAGTATCGATAATCAGATCAAACTGATTCGCTGTCGCTTTCATCTGTTCACTGTCAGTGGAAAGCACAACGTGACTGGCACCCAAACGTCTGGCATCAGCTTCTTTGCCCGGTGAACGCGTAAACAGCGTAACTTCCGCGCCCAGCGCATTAGCAAGTTTGATTGCCATATGCCCGAGTCCACCCAGACCGACAACCGCGACTTTACTGCCCTCGCCTACCTGCCAGTGGCGCAGAGGCGACCATGTTGTGATCCCGGCGCAAAGCAGCGGCGCCGCACCGCGTAAATCGATCCCTTCAGGGACCTTCACCACAAACTTTTCGGTAACGACAATTTTGTCAGAATAGCCGCCGAAAGTAGGCAGACCGTCATGACGGTCGATATCGTTATACGTTAGCGTGTTACCTTCTTCGCAATACTGCTCTAGCCCCTGCTCGCAGGCGCTACAGTGTTGACACGAATCAACCATGCAGCCGACCCCTGCGAGATCGCCCACTTTGAATTGTGTTACCGACTTACCAACATGCACCACGCGGCCAATGATCTCATGCCCTGGTACCATCGGATATTTAGCACCGCCCCAATCGTTGTAGGCGTTGTGAATATCCGAGTGGCATACACCGCTGTATAAAATATCGATAACCACATCATCTTCACGCGGATCGCGACGAACAAAATTATGGGGGACTAAATCTTCTTTCACCGCCAGAGCAGCATAACCCTTCACATTCATGACCATTGAGATCTCCTCAGGGATTAGGTGTTACCAGAACCAGCATAGTTCAGGGCAGCAGGTTGTACTCAGCGTCGCTAACCGGTTCCAGCCATTCGTTCGACGCGCCAGGGGCCGGGATTTCCACGGCGATATGGGCAAACCAACTATCACGCGCGGCGCCGTGCCAGTGTTTCATTCCCGCCGGAATGTGCACGACATCGCCGGTTTTCAGCTCACGTGCCGGTTTATTCCACTCCTGATACCAGCCTCTGCCACCGGTCACCAGCAATATTTGTCCACCCTCATGATGAACATGCCAGAAGTTACGACAACCCGGTTCAAATGCGACATTGCCAATTACCACGCCTTCCATGGAGAGCATGGTCAGATAGCTGTCGCCAGTGAAATACTTCGCATACGCTTCATTTTTCTCTCCACGTGGAAAGACGCTGTTACCATCAAATTGTTCGTTCATAGTGACTCCAGTATGGATAATGTCCGCGGTGTTCATACCAGACATTCATCAAGAACCGTACGGGCATTTTCCCCAATCCCGGCTCCACAGTGCTGTTCGAGTATCGTAATAAACTCACTGAGTTGCTCAGGGAGGATCCCGATGTTAAGGCATATCGCAAAATGGCTTTTCAACTGGCTGTTAACGCCGCCCAGAACGGCCAGCGCCGAAACGGTCACCCATTCACGGTCCTGCCAGTCAAGTACATCTCGCTGAAAAGTATCGCCAAACAGATGTGCTTTAAGCCAGACATCAATAGCGGGTGCAAAGTCAAACAGCGGACCGCTTACAGGCTGTCCAACCAGTTGCGTCTGAGTTAGGCTCCCAGCCTGAACACTGTTCCAGTCTGCAGGTGGCGGCGTGGCCGTTCTACCTTCGTCGTCTGAAAGCCCTTTCTCGCTTCGAGTTTTCACCACCGACATAAAGCAGGACAGACCGTTCAGGCTGCGAGGGAAACCGCAGTATGCGTAGAGCTGTAGCAGGATCTCTTTTACTTCATTGAGCGTGAGTCCCGCATCCAGTCCGGCGTTGAGCGCGACGTCCAGCTTTTCCATCTGTCCTGTGGCAGTGAATGCCGCAATGGGAATGATTGCCTGTTGTCTGGCATCCAGTTGGTATTGCATATTCGACTCTCCAAATGGTGGCAACATTGCACCACCGGGGGCTGAAAACAGTAAAATTATAGAGACTCGACGTGTCGGTGATTAGAGAGGAAAAGAAGGACAAACTTATGAGCTGTACTCATTAATAATCAGCAGCAGGTACTCTTTATTTGCAGGTAACTGATTGAAGACTTACGCCACAATCTCGATTAAATTGCCGTCAGGATCTTTTATCACCGCTTCGTAATAACCATCGCCAGTAGTGCGCGGACCTGAGACTAATATCCCCTGTCCCTGCGCTTGCATTGCAATGGCATCAACATTTTCATTGCCGCCAACAGAAATGGCGAGGTGTACCCATCCGCAACGATTATTGTCAGGTTGCTGCCCGATAAGACCCGGTTTGGTCATTAACTCAATCGCAATTTCCTCGCCAATTTTGACAAAATAAGATTCAAACCCAGGATTGGTTTTACTGCGGTATTTCTCGTTGATCTTGCCGTCAAAAAACGAGACCCAGAAGCGAGCTTGCTGCTCGAGATCCTGTGTCCATAACGCCATATGCGCAATCTTCATAGCGAACCTCTTCCCGTTGTATCCAGAATAGTACGGCCCCTGTAAGGGATGTTGACATCGTTAATCATAATGCACGATCATGCACTCTATTGCTCGATGTTTATTTCACCTGGAGTATCCATGCTCGATTACGCCGCATTCCCGGAACAGCGCCAGGCGCTTATCTTTCAGATCCTGCAAGAAAACGGCAGGGTCATTTGTTCTGAACTTGCTAACCGATTAGGTGTTTCTGAACACACAATTCGTCGTGATTTGCATGAATTGAGCAAAGATGGCGTGTGTAAAAAAGTCTATGGTGGCGCGGTCATTACACTCCCTGAATCCGAAGACATCGACGTACGCAAGAGTATTAATGTAGCCAAAAAGAGCAACATCGCGCAGAGATGTGCCCGACTGGTCAAATCTGGAAGCTGTATTTTTATCGACACGGGTAGCACCAATCTGGCAATGGCAGAAGCTCTGCCCGCCGAACTGGCGTTAACCGTGGTGACAAATTCACCGGAGATTGCCGCCGTTTTGCTAAAAAAACAGCTGTTTGAAGTCATTATGCTGGGTGGCGTGGTGCAGAGATCTTCAGGTGGGTGCGTGGGAGCTTCCGCCATCGCACAAGTGCAGGACATTTTATTCGATCAGGGATTTATTGGCGGCTGCGCGATGTCGCCTGAATCCGGCTTAACGGGATTTGATTATGCGGATTGTGAATTCAAAAAAGCGGTGATTAAACAATGTAATGAAACTATCGTCGCGCTAACGGCTGAAAAAATCCCAGCCGTCGCCCGATATGTCGTTACCGAAAGCAGCAATATCGATGTGATTGTTGTAGAGGACAACATCAGCAAAGAGTACGCCACAGCGTTCCAGGCGCACGACATTCGAATTTATACCGTCTAACCGCGGTAGGCCCGCTGAAAATTTACTGTGCTAAACGTCGCTCCTGGCGTCAGCGCGATGATCGCTGACAGATAATCCAGACGGATTTTTTGCTGGTTTTCAGATTGCCCCACGACCAGAAATTCTTCTTTTTCCACGGTGGTACACGTCGTCAGCGCTTTAGCATCAAAACATGTGCCATCCGTTAGTTCAATGCGCAACCAATAGTGGTACATGCAGGCGATTTCCAGATAATCATGAAGATCGCAATCTATCGGGTGATACTCTTCGGTCGTTTTCATCATGCTACCTTCCCCAAAGTCTTGTATATTCGGGAAATCGCCAACGCAACTTCCCGAACTATCCAGCTATTTCAACGCTTCAATGGGAGCGCCGAAATTAATATGCAGCACATTGCCGTCAATCACCAGCGCCGGAACAGATTTCACGCCAGCCACTTCAGCCTCAGCAACCCGATCAGGTTGCTCTCCCAGATGAACCACATCGATTTCAACATCTGCAGACAAATGCTGCAGAAGTGTCTGTTCTGCGGAAACACAAACCGGGCAACCTGCATGATAGAAACGAGCTTTAGTCATGATACATCTCCTTTAAATTATAGTATCGATTCGATACTATAATTCATGCTACGCTGCTTTTATCCTTTGTCAATATAGTTTTTAATCGATACTATATGCCGAGGAGGATTTGTTATGCCCGACATGTCACTTTTCGATGTACTTGACCGGCTTTCCAGCCTGACAAGGATGTGGTTTCGCCAACATCCATTACTGGCGGATCTCCAGCCGGTACAACTTAGCGCGTTAATGTATCTGGCCCGTTGCAACCGTTATTCCAATACGCCGCTTGGCGTGACAGACTACCTCGGTCTCACCAAAGGTACCGTGTCACAATCGCTGAAGCTTTTGGAAAACAAAGGGTTGATTGTTCGCAAGCCGGATGACCGTGATAAACGTAGCGTCCATCTACACTTAAGTGAGTCGGCCAATACCTTACTGGACGCCCTGCTCCCGCCAACGTTTTTAGTGGAGGGTGAATCGGCAATGGGTGAACGGGCGATCGTGCTCAGAGAGCTGCTGTTAGAACTGTTACGCGGGATCCAGAGGACCAACAATGTGCCTGGCTTTGGACTTTGCCATAGCTGTCGCTTCCACCAAAAAATTGATGGTCAGGGATTTTGTAATCTGACGAAAGAGAGATTGAGTGAAGAAGATTCATTGCTGATTTGCCGGGAGCATCAGCCGCCGGAAACATAAAATGGCTGGTGCAAAATCACACCAGCCATTATCTCTGTTAGTGCTTAACGATATACATTGTGCGGCTGTATGCGACATCTTCAGGGTTAGTAATCGGATACCCTTTCAGCCACGGTTTAATTAAACGCCCGTTGGTATACTGATAAATCGGTGCAATAGGTGCCTGTTCCATCAGAATTTTCTCCGCGGCGTTATAATCGGCATTGCGCGCTTTCTCTGTATTCTCCAGAGTTGCCTGGGTCAACACTTTGTCGTACGCCGGATCATTAAAGCGGGAGATATTGCCTGTATGGGTCGATGTTAATAGCGACAAGAACGTAGAAGGCTCATTGTAGTCACCCACCCATGAGGCGCGGATCACATCAAAATTACCGGTATTACGGCTGTCGATATACGTTTTCCACTCCTGGTTCTGCAGTTTCACGTCAACACCGAGGTTCTTCTTCCACATAGAAGCCACTGCGATAGCAATCTTCTGATGATTTTCTGAGGTGTTGTACAGCAGCGTCAGTTTAAGCGGTTTCTGTGGGCCATAGCCCGCCGCACGCAGCAGCGTTTTTGCCTGCGCGTTCAGTTCTTCCTGACTCATTTGCTCAAACGGTGAAGGTTCCGGCACAAATCCTGCCGTTACATCCGGCGTAAAATGCCATGCCGGCTTCTCACCTGTACCCAATACCTTCTCCGCCATCAGACGACGATCGATAGTCATGCTGAGTGCCAGCCGCACGCGTGAATCGGCGGTCGGTCCCTTCTGGGTATTGAAAGCATAATAATAAGTACCAAGCTGCGGCGGGGTGTAAACCTGACCCGGGATATCCTTCAACAGTTTCTGGTACATATTTTTCGGGAAGGATTCCGTGATATCAATATCACCAGCAAGATAGCGCTTGGTCGCAGCTGATTCCTGGTTGATCGGCAGGAAGGTGACTTTTTGTAACACTGTTTTGGCGTTGTCCCAATAATGTGTGTTTGGTACCACTTCCAGTTTTTCGTTCACGACGCGATCTTTGAGCACATAGGCGCCGTTACCAATAAGATTGCCTGGTTTGGTCCACTCTTTGCCGCTCTCAACGTTAGCTTTTTGTACCGGATAGAATGCAAAACTCGCTGTCAGATTGGCAAACCAGGGCAGCGGTTTATCCAGTTGAACTTTCAATGTCCGTGCATCGACAGCACTAACGCCAAGTTTATCAGGCGTGGCTTTGCCATCGATAATAGCCTGAGCATTATTAATACCCGCCAGCGCAGCAAACCAGGCAAACGGCGACAGCGTTTTTGGATCAACCAGACGCTGCCAGCTATAGACAAAATCCTGCGCCGTTACCGGCGTACCATCCGCCCATTGCGCATTGTCACGCAGCGTAAACGTCCAGATGCGGTTATCGTTACTCTTCCATTGGGTAGCGACGCCAGGCACGATCTCACCCTTCTCATTCTGGTTGACCAGCCCTTCAAATAGATCACGAATTACCTGAATTTCAGGCAGCCCGACGGCTTTTGCCGGATCAAGCGACGCCGGTTCGTCTTTTATATGACGCACCAGTTCTTGTTTCTCTGCCAGTACCGTTCCGCTGGGAACATCAGCAGCCCAGGATAAAGAAATGCTGCTAACCAACAACGCACAACAGGTTACTGAAACAGAATGCTGCATAAGATACCCTCAATTCCGGCTACTAAGTGAATGTGTAATTATTTGTATCGCCAGCAGGAAATGCAATTAACTTCCGACAAGAAAGTGATATTACACCTGAAAAGATAAGTGTGTGAAAACGATTTGATTATCCATACATTTTGCACAACACTGCGAGTAACAATCCAAGCATTCAGAGATGACTATGACCGTTACCCGTCCCCGTGCCGAGCGCGGCGCATTCCCACCTGGAACCGAACATTACGGACGTTCATTGTTAGGCGCACCGCTAATCTGGTTTCCTGCACTGGCAGCCGATCGTGAAAGCGGTCTGATACTGGCGGGAACGCACGGCGACGAAAACTCCTCGGTCGTTACCCTTTCCTGCGCATTGCGTACGCTTAACCCTTCTCTGCGTCGCCACCATGTAGTGCTGGCCGTAAACCCTGACGGTTGCCAGCTTGGACTGCGCGCAAATGCGAACGGCGTCGATCTGAACCGTAACTTTCCCGCCGCAAACTGGAAAGCGGGCGAAACGGTGTACCGCTGGAACAGTAGCGCAGAAGAGCGTGATGTGGTGTTGTTGACCGGCGAAAGTCCGGGTTCAGAACCAGAAACCCAGGCGTTGTGTCAGCTTATTCACCGAATTCATCCCGCCTGGGTAGTCTCTTTTCACGATCCACTGGCCTGTATTGAAGATCCCAGAAGCAGCGAGCTGGGTTCGTGGCTGGCACAGTCGTTTGAATTGCCTCTGGTCACCAGCGTAGGTTATGAAACGCCCGGCTCTTTTGGGAGCTGGTGCGCAGACCTGAATTTACACTGCATAACCGCCGAATTTCCGCCCATTTCATCGGATGAAGCGAGCGAAAAATACCTGCTGGCCATGTCCAATCTGCTGCGCTGGCACCCTAGAGATGGAGCTGCCCGGTCGTAAAATGCAGGGCTGGCTCCGCATCGCTGGCAAGCCAGGTAGGGCCATCAAGATCGGCAAAGTTAACCTGCGGCGTAAGCGGTAACGCCGCACCGATAGCCCGGGAGGTACACAGCATGCAGCCCAGCATCAGCGCAAATCCCTGCTCGCGGGCTTCCGTTGCCAGCGCCAGTGCCTCCGTCAGACCGCCTGTTTTGTCCAGTTTGATATTGACCATTTCATAGCGTCCGTGCAGCGCTTTCAGGCTACTGCGAGTGTGGCAACTTTCATCTGCGCAGATGGGCAGCGGATGCACAAAATTCTCCAGCGCGGCATCATCCTGAGCCGGCAGCGGCTGCTCCAGCATTGCCACCCCTAAATCAGCCAACAGCTGACAGCGTGCCGCAAGGCCTTCTGCCCGCCAGGATTCATTGGCGTCGACAATAATCGTAGCGTCAGGAACAGCCGCACGAATGGCAACCATCCGCTCACTAATCAAGCGAGCATCCAGTTTAACTTTCAGCAGTTTTGCGCCATTTCCCCACAGCGCAGCCGCGCTCGCAGCCATTTGTTCCGGCGAGCCAATCACCACTGTTTGCGCCGTCGTCACCACTTCCGCCAGTTCACTTCCCACCAATTCCGCCAGCGACTTCTGCTGTTGACGCGCACTCAGATCCCACAACGCGCAGTCTACGGCATTTCGCGCAGCCCCTGCTGGCAGCAGCTTTTGCAGCTCTTCACGCGTAAGTCCGTTTTCCAGCTGTGGCGCAATGCTCATAATTTGCGCCAGAACAGAGGCATCGCTTTCACCGTAGCGTGGGTACGGTGTGCACTCGCCAATACCTGTGACGCCATTTTCTGTCAATTCGACGACAACCACATGCGCTTCGGTCCTGCTCCCACGGGCGATGACAAAGGGAGTGTGCAGCGGCCAGGCTTCCTCATATACCTTAACTGTTCTCATTTGTTTTCCTTAATGCAGTCCCTGAAGCGGATATCCGCAAATAGCGTTTGCCGTGTTAACTGTTGATGGCATAAACTAGCCTCGACGTTAACTATATGTAAACAGGAAGATAACCATGTCACAAACCGTTCATTTCCAGGGCAACCCGGTTGCAGTTGCCGGCTCCATTCCTCAGGCTGGAAGCAAAGCTCAGGCTTTTACCCTTGTGGCTAAAGACCTGTCTGACGTTACGCTGGGCCAGTTTGCAGGCAAGCGCAAAGTGCTGAATATTTTCCCAAGCATCGATACTGGCGTTTGCGCGGCATCGGTACGTAAGTTTAACCAACTGGCGACAGAAATCGACAATACCGTCGTACTGTGTATTTCGGCCGACCTGCCATTCGCCCACTCTCGTTTTTGCGGCGCGGAAGGTCTGAGCAACGTTATCACGCTGTCCACCCTGCGCAACGCAGAATTCCTGAAAAACTACGGTGTTGAAATCGCTGAAGGCCCGTTGAAAGGTCTGGCCGCACGTGCCGTAGTTGTTATCGATGAAAATGACAACGTCGTCTTCAGCCAACTGGTCAATGAAATCACCAACGAACCAGACTACACAGCGGCGCTGGACGTACTGAAAGCGTAAGCTGCGTTTGCATACAAAAATGCCTCCGGATGGAGGCATTTTCATTTACGGCATTACTCTTCGCTTTTTTTCTGTTGGCTCAGGCCGTACTCGCGCAATTTATTGGCAATCGCGGTATGCGAAACGCCGAGGCGCTTGGCCAGCTTGCGCGTGCTGGGATAATTCATATACAGCTGCGTCAGCACGGAGCGTTCAAAGCGGCTGGTAATTTCATCCAGCGACCCTTCCATCACCTCTTCTCCGACCGCAACCGTTGCCGCATCATAATCCGGCAGTAAAATATCCTGCGGCCGTAGCTCATAGCCTTCAAGCTGGGTCAACGCCCGGTAGATAGCGTTTTTAAGCTGACGCACGTTGCCCGGCCAACCGTAACGGGTTAACACCGTGCTGAGATCGGCGGACAGCTTCGGACGCGGCACGCCCTGCTCATCGGCAAAACGCGCCACGAACAGTTCGGTGAGCGGCATAATATCTTGTGGGCAATCGCGCAGCGGCGGCAGGTTTAACGTCAGTACATTCAGACGATAATAGAGGTCTTCACGGAAAAGTCCTTTCTGCACCAGCTCCACAAGGTTCTTTTGCGTCGCGCAAATCACACGGACATCAACATGAACTTCGTGATCTTCTCCCACGCGACGGAACGTACCGTCATTGAGAAAACGCAGCAATTTGGTCTGCATACGCGGCGACATTTCGCCAATTTCATCTAACAGAACCGAACCGCCATTCGCCTGCTCAAAGAACCCTTTTTTACCTTCCGGCGCATGGCCAAACAGCTCGCTTTCAACCGCATCTTCAGGGATTGACGCGCAGTTCAGCGCCAGATACGGTTTCGACGCACGTGGGCTTGCCAGATGGCAGGCGTGAGCAAAGAGATCTTTGCCGGTGCCGGTATTACCAGTAATCAGCAGCGGCGCGCTCAGCGTCGCCAGCTTGCGCGCCTGTTCCACCACGTGTTTCATTTTGGCGCTGACGGCAATAATCTGGCTAAACGCGCTGAGATCCTGCGTAGTCATATTTTGCAACTGACGTCCCATTCGAATGGTGGAGCGCAACATCACCACCGCGCCGGTCAGCATCTGCTCCTGATTTTCGCCCTGCAAATGGACAGGCGTAATTTCCATCAGGAAATTCTGCCCGTTAATCACGACATGTTCGCTATGGGAATCCTGCGGATTGCTTTCCAGCCAGCGCTGGAAGTTAAACCCATTGATTAACTGGGCTGCGGTATGGTTGCGCATCCGCTCCTGGGTGTGCGCAAAAAGTTGACAGCTCGCAGGGTTCGCCATCTCAACTTTGCTTTTCATATCAAGAGAAAGGACCGGTTCTGGCAACGCTTCAAGCAGAGCACTCAGCGCCAGATGTTCACGTTCGGAAGGCATCCAGGGTACGGTACGCACATCCGTAACCCCTGAAATACGGCGGATTTCAGCCATCAGACTGCTGAAGTTGGTGAACTCCAGCTCCGCAAAATTAAGGTAAATTCGCCCGATGGGGTCAATCTCGATACCGCGTAAATCAATGCTTCTCAGCACCAGTAAATCGAGCAATTCGCGGGTCAGACCAAGACGGTCTTCACAAAAGACTTCCAAACGCATAGGAACCTTCACCTGGACAAGGGATTATGTGTTAAATGATAAGACAGTATTTGGTTTGCAGGAAGAACTCTGTCAACAAATATTGACAGCGCGCTGGAAAATTAGGCGCCGGGGCGTAAAGTTATACGATCGGCGCCTGTTTTATAGCTAACTTTCGCGCGGAGATTTGTTCTTTTGTAACGTCTCTTTCACCTGACCAATCAGTTGACGGCGAAAATCGCCCAGTCGTGGCTTATCATCATCGATCCACGGCAGCGGTCGGCAAAGTTCCATAGCTTTAATGCCCAGACGCGCCGTTAATAACCCCGCGCCAATGCCCTGTGCGGCACGCGTTGATAAGCGGGCGGCTAAATCCTGCGACATCCAGTCCATCCCTACTTCCCGCACCAGCTCACTGGCCCCGGCAAAAGCGATATTCAGCAGCACCAGGCGGAACAAGCGCAGACGGCTGTAATAACCAAGTTCAATGCCATACAGCGATGCAATGCGATTAATCAGCCGCAGATTTCGCCAGGCGATAAACGCCATATCCACCAGCGCCAACGGACTGACTGCAATCATCAGCGTGGACTCTGCCGCTGAACGACTGATCTCACGCCGGGCTTGCGCATCCAGTACCGGCTGCACAAGATGGGCATACAGGCTGACCACTTCGCGATCGTTCTGCGTTTCATGAATTGAGGCATACCAACGCTGTAGAGCCGGATGCGACTGATCGATACCAGCCTGCTGCGCCAGTTTTTCACAAAATGCACGACCTTTTCCGGTTCCATGGCTGTGGAGCAAGTCTCGCGCTTCATCACGTTCGTGCGCGCGCTGACGCAATCGCCACAATCTGCGCCACTCGGTCGCCACCGATCCGACACCTGCGCCGATAATCAATGCGCCTGCGGCACATCCTCCCAGCGCGACCCAGTCCTGAGTCTGCCAGGCGTTCATGGTCCACTGCACACCCTGAGCAACAACGCTTACGCCAAACAGCGCCAGCCCGCCCATCACCATCTTGCGCCACAGACTGCGTTTGGGGCGTAAGGCCGCATCAATGACGGCCTCCGCCTGACCTTCGTCTTCCAGGGGTTCATCCACTTTCGCTGGAGAAAAAGTCTGCGCCTCCGTCTCATTGAACATTTGCTGCGCTTTAAACGCCGTGTTTTGTTCCACGTCCAGCGGACCTGAGAAATCGATACGCGGTTTTAACGGCTCGCTCATCGCAATTTATCTCCTATTAAAAACTCCAGCGCGGCATCAAGGCGGATATGCGGTAAGGGTTTATCGACATCCATAACCTGCGGGCGAAACGCCTCAAACTGAAAGCCCTGGCTGTCCCAGAACGCCTGTCCTGGCAGTCGCGCGGGCACTTCCCCCGGATAAACGGTTAGCGGTTCGCCATCGCTCAGACGATTACCACGCAGCGCCGGGATCTTTTCACCTTTCACGTCGATCAAGCCGCTGGTGGTTGCCTGCACCGATGCCAGCCCCAGACAATCCATGCTGATACCTTCGAACGCCGCGTTTTGCCATGCGTCCTGGATCAGTTGCTGCAATAACGACACCATATTGGCGTGCTGATCGACCGTGACGTGGTCGGCTTTGGTGGCGGCAAACAGCAGCTTGTCGATCACCGGAGAAAATAGCCGACGAAACAGCGTACGCTGCCCGTAATGGAAGCTTTGCATCAACTGGGTAAGCGCCAGGCGCATGTCGTTGAACGCCTGTGGCCCGCTGTTGAGCGGCTGCAGGCAATCGACCAGCACAATCTGGCGGTCAAAGCGCAGGAAGTGATTCTTATAAAACCCTTTGACGACCTTTTCGCAGTAATAATTGAATCTTTCGCGCAACATGCCCGCGTTGGTGTGTTTGTCAGCCTGCGCCAGCTTTGATTCCCCCCAGGCATCGACATCCGGCCACGGGAAGAATTGCAGCGCAGGCGCGCCCGCCATATCCCCGGGCAGGACAAAACGGCCCGGTTGAATAAAATGCAGGCCCTGCTGTTTACACTGATGCAGATACTCCGTCCAGGCGGCAGCAATTTCCGCCAGACGGTTTTCATCAGCAGGCGCCAACGGATCCAGCCCCTGGCATAACTGCCGCCATTTTGCCGACCATTCGCCCCGCTGCCCCTGCAATAATCCGGTCATTTGCCGCGACCAGCTCAGATAATCCTGGGCAAGCATCGGTAAATCGAGCAGCCACTCCCCCGGATAATCGACGATCTCCAGGTACAGCGTGGAGGTGTCTTTAAAGTGGCGCAGTAAAGAGTCATTGGATTTATAGCGCAGCGCCAGACGTATTTCACTCACGCCGCGCGTAGGGGTCGGCCAGGTTGGCGGAGAGCCGTACAGTTGCGCCAGTCCCTCATCATAGGTAAAGCGCGGAATGCCAAAATCGCGTTGAGGAACCCGTTTTACGCCGAGCAAACGCTCTTCGCGCACGCAGCTGAGCAACGGCAGACGCGCACCGGCATGAATATTGAGTAACTGGTTTACCATCGCAGTGATAAACGCCGTCTTACCGCTGCGGCTAAGTCCGGTGACAGCCAGGCGTAAATGCCGGTCTACGCCGCGATTAACCAGCGAATTGAGTTCATTTTTAAGTCGCTTCATCGCCATCCCGTTTTGCTGAGGAACCGAAGAAATTATAACAAACAGGAAGTAATGATAGGGGTCAATTCTTACTTATCAACTACCTGGGCGGTACCTGGCGGCATTATTCTTACCGCCAGGAGCAGAAGAACTGCGTACGGCTTATTTATTCTCTACTTTAGGAAGCGAGATCTGGTTGATGCCACCTTCATTCGTCACCTGCGTATAGCCCATTTCAGTCAACATATCCTTCGCTTGTCCCGATTGACGCCCGGAGTTGCAGTACAGCTTCACAGTGTCGTTCTTATCAGGAACTTCAGCTGCAATACGTGCCTTCATCTCTTTTAACGGAATATTGACGGCCCCCTGAATATGCTGCTGTTGGTACTGTTCAGGAACGCGAACATCGATCCAGTGTTCGGCTGCGTAAACCGGCATGCCGATGACCAGAGCCAACGCTAATACACCTTTTTTCAACATAATATCTTCCTGACGATAGTTGGATTTACCTCTACACTATACGCCAGTTCTTAAGAAAATATTGCTGACCGACTTCCTGATATAAAACCTGGGTATTAATGCCCTGCGAAATAGATTTTTTAGTTCACCCTCAATACCCGTGGTAACGACCCAAAAGAATTCTGACAGCCCCCAAATTATATTTGTAAGCTGCCGCAAATTAACTGAGGGAATGTTGATTAATTGTTGCTTGCTTTTGCTGATTCAAATATCAGGGTTGATTACCTGAATAGCGTTTCGACAATTTTGCCGCAGCCCGACTCAACACCGGTTCCAGAACCAACGCCAGCAGCATTTTTAGCGGGCGTCGGGCGACGGACTTCACCGCCCACCCTGCTACACCCGCCGGGCCGTAGCGCAGCGCGGTCAGAAGCACCAGCTTACCTGCTATTTTAAAGCCCGGCTTAACCCTTTGCCCGGCACGTTGCCAGCGATTGTTCATTTCTGTCCTCACAATTGACGGAAGCGACTACGTAAGGAAAAAGTATCGGACGTCACATAACGTTCCATTTCACGTAAACGCTTTTCACTAGCAGCCAGCTCGCGATCGACGGCATCCAACAGCTCACCGCTTGATGGCTGCTGCTCGCCGGAAACCACATTGTCCGGCATCGGGTCCAACACAAAGGTCAGCACGATGTAGGCAACGAAGGTGAAAAAGGCCAGGCCAAAAAAGACTGACAACACCACCAGGATCCGTACCAGCTTCACAGGCACATCGAGATAATGCGCAATCCCAGCGCAAACCCCCTTCACCATGCCCTGCTGCGGAATACGCCACAGTTTTTTGTTCAGGTTAACGCCTCCCATTAGCGGTCCCTCCAGTTTGGATGTTCAGCATCAAGAATGTCTTCCAGCGCCTGAATGCGCTCGCGCATCCGCTGTGCGTCATCGTTGAGTTCAACCAGGCGTTGCTGTTCACTTTGCGACAGTTCGCCACGGCTGGAACGGTTGCTGTAATGCAGCCAGAGCCAAATCGGTAAAACGAACAACACAAAGATGGTTAACGGGATAGCCAGAAATAGCGCGCTCATGAGTACTCCTTACAGGTGATGAGCGGCGGCGCGTTCGGGCGCCGCCAGATGTTATTATTGCTTGTCTTGCTGCATTTTGGCTTTAAGTTGCGCCAGCTGCTCGCTGATTTCATCATCTGCTTTCAGGTCAGCAAATTGCTGATCCAGAGACTTCTGTTTACCGAAGTTATGGCTTTCAGCCTCGGCTTCCATCTGATCGATACGACGCTCGAAAGATTCAAAGCGCGCCATCGCTTCATCGAGTTTACCGCTGTCCAGTTGACGACGAACATCACGCGAAGAACTCGCTGCCTGATGACGCAGCATCAACGCCTGCTGACGAGCACGGGTTTCACTGAGTTTATTTTCCAGCTCACCGATCTCTTTTTTCATACGCGCCAGCGTATCGTCAACCAGCGTCACCTCATGCTCCAGAGAGGCAATTAAATCGGTCAGTTTCTGCTTTTCAATTAACGCAGAACGCGCCAAATCTTCTTTCTCTTTACGCAGCGCAAGTTCTGCTTTTTCCTGCCACTCTGCCTGTTGGGCACTGGCCTGTTCGATACGGCGAGATAATTGTTTCTTTTCTGCCAGCGCACGCGCTGAGTTAGAACGTACCTCAACCAGCGTGTCTTCCATTTCCTGGATCATCAACCGCACCAGTTTCTGCGGATCTTCAGCCTTTTCCAGCAACGCATTAATGTTGGCGTTCACGATGTCGGCAAAACGAGAAAAAATACCCATAATGTAATCCTCACTTACTGTTCTGATATCGGGCTATGCCCTGCTGTTTTCGTAATGCACTTGGCGTGCCAACTTTTTATATAATTGATTTTATTGTAATAATATAATTTTACCTGCCAGGCTAATTAGCGTAAATTGGTGAATAACACTAACAAATGGTGAATTTCATCATGGCTGGATACAAAGATAATCTTCTGGGTGAAGCGAACAGCTTTATTGAAGTGCTGGAGCAGGTTTCTCATCTGGCACCGCTGGATAAACCTGTACTGGTTATAGGTGAGCGCGGGACCGGGAAAGAACTTATTGCCAACCGCCTGCACTACCTCTCCACCCGCTGGCAAGGCCCGTTTATTTCGCTTAACTGCGCGGCTCTAAACGAAAATTTGCTTGATTCCGAACTGTTTGGTCACGAAGCGGGTGCCTTTACCGGCGCGCAAAAACGCCATCCAGGACGTTTCGAACGCGCCGACGGCGGTACGCTGTTTCTCGATGAACTGGCAACCGCCCCGATGTTGGTACAGGAAAAATTACTGCGGGTTATTGAATATGGCGAGCTGGAGCGCGTTGGTGGCAGCCAGCCGTTGCAAGTTAACGTACGACTTGTTTGTGCGACCAATGCCGACTTACCTCGCATGGTCAGCGAAGGCACTTTCCGCGCGGACCTGCTGGATCGCCTGGCCTTTGACGTGGTGCAACTCCCACCGTTACGCGAGCGTCAAAGTGACATTATGTTAATGGCCGAACATTTTGCCATTCAGATGTGCCGCGAGATCGGATTACCTCTGTTTCCGGGTTTTAGTGCCGAGGCCAGAGAAACTCTCCTCCACTACCGTTGGCCGGGCAATATTCGTGAACTGAAAAACGTCGTGGAGCGATCCGTTTACCGGCATGGAACCAGTGATTACCCGCTGGATGAGATAATCATTGACCCCTTCCGCCGCCACACTACTCAGCCGCAGGCGCCGGAAACTAAACCGATGTCTGTAGGTTTACCGCTGGATCTGCGTGAATTCCAGCAGCAGCAAGAGAAAGACTTTCTACAAACCAGCTTACAGCAGGCAAAATTTAACCAGAAAAAAGCCGCTGAATTACTGGGTCTGACTTACCATCAGCTTCGCGCTTTGCTGAAAAAACACCAGATTTAACGCACATTTGCAGATGTCATATTGGCGGATTTGACGCATAACCTCATCAGGGTTTACCATGACGCCATTACTGTATAAAAAAACAGGTACAAATATGGCTCTGGCACTCGTTGGCGAAAAAATTGACAGAAACCGTTTCACCGGTGAGAAAATTGAAAATAGTACATTTTTTAACTGTGATTTTTCAGGTGCCGACCTGAGCGGCACTGAATTTATCGGCTGTCAGTTCTATGATCGTGAAAGCCAGAAAGGGTGCAATTTTAGTCGTGCGATGCTGAAAGATGCCATTTTTAAAAGCTGTGATTTATCCATGGCGGATTTTCGCAATGCCAGTGCGCTTGGCATTGAAATTCGCCACTGTCGTGCGCAAGGCGCAGATTTCCGCGGCGCAAGCTTTATGAATATGATCACTACTCGCACCTGGTTTTGTAGTGCATATATCACTAACACAAATCTAAGCTACGCCAATTTTTCGAAAGTCGTGCTGGAAAAGTGTGAGCTGTGGGAAAACCGTTGGATGGGTACCCAGGTACTGGGCGCGACGTTCAGTGGTTCAGATCTCTCCGGCGGTGAGTTTTCGACTTTCGACTGGCGAGCAGCAAACTTCACACATTGCGATCTGACCAATTCGGAGTTGGGTGACTTAGATATTCGGGGGGTTGATTTACAAGGCGTTAAGTTGGACAACTACCAGGCATCGTTGCTCATGGAACGTCTTGGCATCGCGATTATTGGCTAGTCTTCAGGGAGCGGTGAATATTCCGCCCCCTGCACTGTTTTTTACCCCTCAGGCATCGCTGAAGAGTGGTGTGTGGAAATTTTCCACTCTTTACCGTCCCATGCATAAGTGAATGTGTAGCGGGCTGAAACCGTTGATTTGTCCGCGAAGGTAAATGTGTAGGTACCGGTGTCTATCGCCTTATTACACCCCAGGCGAATGGTACGCATGTCAATTTTCCCTGTCGGCTTTTTCGCAAGAAAATGCTCGAAATAATCAACACGTTCAGCGTCTGTTAAACGCGCTTTATTGGATACAGTAGGCAGCAATACCGCATCGCTAAGATAATTTTCAGATACCGTCTGCGCGTTACCTGTTTTCAATGACTCGTTCCACTTATCAAATAGCGCTTCGATTTGCGCTTTATTCACCTTCACACAGTCTGGAGTCGACGCTGCAAAAACGGCTCCAGGCAATAGGGCAAGTGAAACAACAAGGCTCAGTAATTTATTCATACAATTCATTCCATTAGAAGTTATATGGCAACAGAAAACCGTTCATAACCAGGATCAAAGCCAAAATGCATTTAATAACCAATGGAAATCATCACCATAAATGGGTGAGAAGATTAAGATGCCATGAAGAAAAAATGGAATTAACATATTGAAATAATTATAGATACTTTAGCTATTACAACTCACATAACGTGTACTACTTCCTGAATGATTATAGTTCAGCATTGATAGTGACACTCTAAATGCTCGCTCCACACTTCGTTATCGATGCCATACTCCATCTTCCGAGCACACACTGATATCAATCAGTAAACAACGACAGGTACGCCCCCACGTTTATAGCAAGTCAGATGGGCCATGAAAATGCTAAGATAGTTAACAGAGTAGATTCAAAGTGGATAGCAGGTATGAATTTTGACCATGTCGCGGTGTTGAACTCGAGCTTATCGAGCCTGTTACTCCCAAAAACAAACGGTAATGGCAAATGTCATTAAGTATTAGTAAGATAGCCTCTTTATATAATCCATTAAAATTATGCGCCTGGTTTTATCATCTCTGATCGTGATGGCTGGATTTCTGAGTGGTCAGGCTGCTGCTGCGCCTGAGCAAGCTCCGCACGCTGATATCCGTGACAGTGGGTTTGTCTATTGCGTCAGCGGGCAAGTCAATACGTTCAACCCACAAAAAACGAGCAGCGGTCTCATCGTCGACACGTTAGCGGCCCAATTGTATGACCGACTGCTTGATGTAGATCCTTACACCTATCGGCTGGTGCCTGAGCTGGCTGAAAGCTGGGAGGTGCTGGATAACGGCGCAACCTACCGCTTCCATCTGCGTCGTGACGTTCAGTTTCAGAAGACTGCCTGGTTCACCCCCACCCGCAAACTAAATGCAGACGATGTGGTGTTTACCTTCCAGCGCATCTTTGATCGCCACCATCCGTGGCACAATGTGAACGGCAGCAGTTTCCCCTACTTCGACAGCCTGCAGTTTGCCGATAACGTCCAAAGCGTGCGCAAACTGGACAACAACACCGTTGAATTCCGCTTAACGCAACCGGATGCCTCCTTTATGTGGCACCTTGCCACACACTATGCCTCCGTAATGTCGGCGGAATATGCCGCTAATCTGGCAAAACAGGATCGCCAGGAGTTGCTCGACAGACAACCCGTCGGCACAGGCCCGTACCAGCTTTCGGAGAATCGTGCCGGCCAATATATTCGGTTGCAGCGACATGAAAAATTCTGGCGTGGTACCCCCCTGATGCCGCAGGTCGTAGTGGATCTCGGCTCTGGTGGAACCGGACGATTATCTAAATTACTCACTGGCGAGTGCGACGTCCTTGCCTGGCCTGCCGCCAGCCAGCTCAGCATATTGCGTGATGACCCTCGCCTGCGTCTGACGCTGCGCCCGGGGATGAACATTGCCTATCTGGCGTTCAACACCAATAAACCGCCGTTGAATAACCCTGCCGTGCGGCATGCGCTGGCGCTAGCGATCAACAACCAGCGCTTAATGCAGTCTATCTACTACGGGACGGCAGAAACCGCGGCATCTATTTTGCCTCGCGCCTCGTGGGCTTATGATAACGAAGCTAAAATTACAGAATACAACCCGGCAAAATCGCGCGAGCAGCTAAAAGCGCTGGGGCTGGAGAATCTGACGTTACAACTTTGGGTCCCTACCAGCTCTCAGGCCTGGAACCCCAGTCCGCTGAAAACCGCCGAGCTGATTCAGGCAGATATGGCTCAGGTGGGTGTGAAAGTGAAGATCATCCCGGTAGAAGGTCGTTTTCAGGAGGCGAGATTAATGGATATGAACCATGATCTGACGTTATCCGGCTGGGCGACGGACAGTAACGATCCTGACAGTTTTTTCCGGCCGTTGCTCAGCTGTGCCGCCATCAATTCACAGACCAACTTTGCCCACTGGTGTAATCCGCAGTTTGACAGCATTCTGCGCAAGGCTCTCTCTTCGCAGCAGCTTTCATCGCGAATTGATGCCTATGACGAAGCGCAAAATATTCTTGCCCAAGAGTTACCGATCCTGCCACTGGCCTCTTCACTGCGTCTACAGGCTTACCGCTACGACATCAAAGGGTTGGTGCTCAGTCCATTCGGTAATGCCTCTTTTGCCGGCGTGTCCAGGGAAAAGAAAGATGAGGTGAAAAAACCATGATTATCTTCACCTTGCGTCGATTTTTATTGCTACTGGTAACCCTGTTCTTCCTGACCTTTATTGGCTTCAGCCTGAGCTACTTCACGCCTCATGCGCCGTTACAGGGTGCATCGCTGTGGAACGCATGGGTATTCTGGTTCAATGGTCTCATTCACTGGGATTTCGGCGTATCCAGTATCAACGGTCAGTTGATCTCAGAGCAGCTGAAAGAGGTGTTCCCGGCCACAATGGAGCTGTGCATTCTTGCCTTTGGTTTTTCACTAATGGTTGGGATCCCCGTTGGTATGCTGGCCGGTATCACGCGGAACAAATGGCAGGACCGCTGCATCAGCGCATTGGCTCTGATGGGGTTTTCTATCCCCGTTTTTTGGCTGGCGCTGCTGCTGACATTGCTCTTCTCACTGACCCTCGGCTGGTTACCCGTTTCCGGGCGTTTTGATCTTCTCTACGAGGTGAAACCTGTTACCGGTTTTGCCATTATTGATGCGTGGATCTCCGACTCGCCCTGGCGCGATGAAATGCTGGTCAGCGCTATCCGTCATATGGTGCTCCCGGTGCTGACGCTCTCCGTTGCGCCCACCACAGAAGTTATCCGCCTGATGCGTATCAGCACCATTGAGGTCTTTGACCAGAACTACGTCAAAGCGGCGGCCACGCGCGGTCTGTCACGATTAACGATTCTGCGTCGTCACGTCCTGCACAATGCCCTTCCGCCGGTGATCCCGCGTCTGGGCTTACAGTTTTCCACCATGCTGACATTGGCGATGATCACCGAGATGGTCTTTAGCTGGCCAGGTCTTGGTCGTTGGCTGATTAACGCGATTCGCCAGCAGGATTACGCGGCGATTTCAGCGGGCGTGATGGTGATTGGCTCACTGGTTATTATCGTTAACGTCATCTCTGATATTTTGGGTGCTATGGCTAACCCTCTGAAACATAAGGAATGGTATGCCTTACGATAGCGTCTACAGCGAAAAACGCCCGCCAGGTACGTTGCGCACCGCATGGCGCAATTTCTATGGCGATGCGACTGCGATGATCGGCCTGTACGGCTGTGCGGGACTGGCTATTCTGTGTATTTTTGGTGGTTGGTTTGCCCCTTACGGCATCGATCAGCAATTTCTCGGCTATCAGCTTTTACCGCCGTCATGGTCGCGCTATGGCGAAGTCTCATTCTTCCTCGGGACTGACGATCTGGGACGTGACGTTTTAAGTCGTCTGCTCAGCGGTGCGGCCCCGACCGTTGGCGGCGCGTTTGTCGTTACTCTTGCCGCCACGCTGTGTGGTCTGGTATTGGGTGTAGTTGCCGGTGCGACGCACGGCTTGCGCTCTGCGGTGCTGAACCACATTCTGGACACCCTGCTGTCGATCCCTTCTCTGCTGCTGGCGATTATTGTGGTGGCCTTTGCCGGGCCGCATCTGACACACGCCATGTTTGCCGTCTGGCTGGCGCTGCTGCCGCGCATGGTGCGCTCCGTTTACAGCATGGTGCATGACGAGCTGGAGAAAGAGTACGTCATTGCCGCTCGCCTGGACGGTGCAACCACACTGAATATTCTGTGGTTCGCCGTTCTGCCCAATATTACCGCTGGCCTTATTACTGAAATCACCCGCGCACTGTCGATGGCGATTCTGGATATCGCCGCGCTGGGTTTTCTCGACCTTGGCGCACAGCTGCCGTCCCCGGAATGGGGAGCCATGCTCGGCGACGCGCTGGAGCTGATTTATGTCGCACCGTGGACGGTGATGCTGCCAGGCGCGGCAATTATGATAAGCGTGTTGCTGGTTAACCTACTGGGTGACGGCGTGCGCCGCGCAATTATTGCGGGGGTGGAGTAATGCCATTACTGGATATCCGCAACCTGACCATTGAATTCAGAACCGGTGACGACTGGGTTAAGGCTGTTGATCGTGTCAGCATGACCTTGAATGAGGGTGAAATCCGCGGGCTGGTCGGTGAATCTGGATCAGGCAAAAGTCTGATCGCTAAGGCCATTTGCGGGGTTGCTAAAGATAACTGGCGCGTAACCGCAGACCGTATGCGTTTTGATGATATCGATCTGCTACGCCTTTCGGCGCGTGAACGACGCAAACTGGTCGGTCATAACGTCTCCATGATCTTTCAGGAGCCGCAGTCATGTCTCGATCCGTCCGAGCGTATCGGACGTCAACTGATGCAAAATATTCCGGCATGGACCTACAAAGGTCGCTGGTGGCAGCGCATCGGTTGGCGCAAACGCCGTGCGATTGAACTCTTGCACCGCGTCGGGATAAAAGACCATAAAGACGCCATGCGCAGCTTTCCATATGAGCTGACCGATGGCGAATGCCAGAAGGTCATGATCGCTATCGCATTAGCGAATCAGCCGCGTTTGCTGATTGCCGATGAACCAACGAACGCGATGGAGCCAACCACCCAGGCGCAAATTTTCCGTCTGCTAACCCGTCTGAATCAAAACAGCAATACCACCATTTTGTTGATAAGCCATGACCTGCAAATGCTCAGCCAGTGGGCTGACAAAATCAACGTGATGTACTGCGGGCAAACGGTCGAAACCGCGCCAAGTAAAGATTTGGTGACCATTCCTCATCATCCTTACACTCAAGCGTTGATTCGCGCTATTCCTGATTTTGGTAGCGCAATGCCGCACAAAAGCCGCCTGAATACCATGCCAGGAGCTATTCCATTGCTGGAACAATTACCCATCGGCTGTCGTCTGGGGCCACGCTGCCCTTATGCACAACGCGAATGTATTGAAACCCCAAGACTGACCGGAGCAAAGAATCATCTCTACGCCTGTCATTTCCCGCTGAACATGGAGAGAGAGTGAGATGGTAGAAACCCTGCTCGAAGTTCGTAATCTGAGCAAAACCTTTCGCTACCGGACAGGTTTATTTCGCCGCCAGACCGTTGAGGCCGTTAAGCCCCTGAGTTTCACCCTGCGTGAACGTCAGACGCTCGCCGTCATTGGTGAAAACGGTTCGGGGAAATCTACGCTGGCAAAAATGTTGGCGGGTATGATTGAACCCACCAGCGGTGAGCTGCTGATTGACGATCATCCGTTAAAATATGGCGATTATTCATTTCGTAGTCAGCGGATCCGTATGATTTTCCAGGATCCGTCAACATCGCTTAATCCGCGGCAACGTATCTCGCAGATCCTCGATTTTCCGCTACGTCTGAATACCGACCTCGAGCCTGAGCAGCGTCGTAAACAGATCGTGGAGACCATGCGCATGGTCGGGCTGCTGCCCGATCACGTAAGCTATTACCCACATATGTTGGCCCCAGGGCAAAAACAGCGTCTGGGCCTTGCCCGTGCGCTCATTTTACGCCCCAAAGTCATTATCGCCGACGAAGCCCTGGCCTCTCTGGACATGTCGATGCGTTCACAGCTCATCAATCTGATGCTGGAATTGCAGGAAAAACAGGGGATTTCGTATATCTATGTGACCCAACATATTGGCATGATGAAGCACATCAGCGATCAGGTATTAGTCATGCATCAGGGCGAAGTGGTAGAACGCGGCAGTACAGCGGATGTTCTGGCGTCCCCGCTTCATGAGCTTACCCGCCGCCTGATTGCAGGTCATTTCGGCGAAGCGCTCACCGCTGATGCCTGGCGAAAAGATCGTTAGCAAACGGCTGCCCTCCTCAACCGGGGGGCAATCTGTCATCAGTGACACAACGTGGGTAAGAGCAGCGTATCAACTTCGGTAAACGCGACTGACGGGTAAAGGGCACCACCTTGCATTGCCCAGACACCTGCGGTACTGGCCTCGTCAATAAGTCGTACTGTTTCTACTCCCTTCACCACAACACGGTCGCAATATTCCCTGATATTTTTGATCAGCACCGGGAACATCGGTTTTTCTACCTGTTCCAGGAAGAAACCGCGATCCAGTTTCACAACGTCAAAATGACCGCAAACCAGCGGACTGGCCCCTACGCTGCCGGAGCCAAGATCGCCCAACCACAATGCGTTTGGGCCGTCGCGAAGTGAATTAATCAGCAGATTATTCAGGCACACGGTATTCGACAGAAAACGTTCTGAAAGTTCCAGTGCAATAAATGGTAGAGCATGTAAGGCCGACTTGATGGCTGGATCACCAATCGCCAGCAGTGCCATTTCGTCAATGAGGTTCAGGGTGCAAATAAGGCTGTTGCGCTCAAACCAGTCACGCTTTTCGGCAATTAGTCGAATTTGCTCGAGCAGGAAATTACGCTTTTGTTCGCTATCCCACGCTGAAATGATGAAATCTGGATGCAACGGGTGAACCGTATCTGAAGTAAACCGGGCGTTAATCTCTACACCCAGTAATTTATCTGTTGTGTCTCTCATCGGTTCCGCGATGAAATGATAGTGCATAAGACCACTCCAATTGATCATAACATCCTGATAATGCACTTCTAATCACAATCAATCAATAATATCGATCAATGAATCGATATTGATCGATAAAAACAATATATCATAACAAGCTGAATATTGTCATGTTTTATGTTTTAAGAAAGTTCCTACCTTGCTATGTTTATTAACATCAGCTAGCAATGAAATAATACCATTTCAATGCCTTTGAAACCTCGTATTTTCTCTGATTCACCGACGTTAGATGCCTGAACGAAGCATAAGCGGAGGGGGATGATATACTCCTCACATGTAATAACGTGACAGGTCACGTGAGGCGGATAACCATTCTCCAGGGAAAAAGCGTGGGATATAATTTCAGGCCAATTTCGAGTGTGTTTGATGCGTCAATCATAACTCATTGATTGATAAAAGATAAGTGTTAACCAAAAGGATTAAAGCCATGGGTTTTTTATCAGGTAAGCGCATTCTGGTGACAGGCCTTGCCAGTAAATTGTCTATCGCATGGGGAATCGCTCAGGCGATGCATCGTGAAGGTGCCGAACTGGCGTTCACCTACCAGAACGACAAGCTGAAAGGTCGTGTGGAAGAATTTGCAGCGCAATTAGGCTCCAACATTGTTTTGCAGTGTGATGTAGCTGAAGATGCCAGCATTGACGCCATGTTTGCTGAACTGAGCAAAGCCTGGCCGAAATTCGACGGTTTCGTACACTCCATCGGCTTCGCACCTGCTGACCAACTGGATGGTGATTATGTGAATGCAGTTACCCGCGAAGGATTTAAAATTGCGCATGACATTAGCGCTTATAGCTTTGTGGCGATGGCAAAAGCATGTCGTTCTATGCTAAACCCTGGCTCTGCGCTATTGACGTTGTCCTATCTGGGCGCAGAGCGTGCAATCCCTAACTATAACGTGATGGGCCTGGCGAAAGCCTCATTGGAAGCAAACGTCCGTTATATGGCTAACGCAATGGGGCCTGAAGGCGTACGCGTAAACGCAATTTCCGCAGGTCCAATCCGCACCCTCGCCGCTTCCGGTATCAAAGATTTCCGTAAAATGCTGGCCCATTGCGAAGCTGTTACGCCGATTCGCCGCACTGTTACCATTGAAGATGTGGGCAACTCTGCGGCATTCCTGTGTTCCGATCTTTCTGCCGGTATCTCTGGTGAAGTCGTACACGTTGACGGTGGTTTCAGCATCGCTGCAATGAATGAACTAGAACTGAAATAATCTTCCAATCTTTCTGGGCGGCCCACTGTCGCCCATGATGCTCGTTTTTAATTCCCCTCTACCCTGTCCCATATATGCTTTTCTGATATTTATTATCACGTAACAATCTTTCATCCCCTCTTCTGCTTACGTCAGGATATTGCAGCGCAAACGATCCGGCGTAGTGGTATGACGACGTGTCCGGGTCGCCACTTTTTAGACCAAGGACCGCCCATGGAACAACGCCGAATTGAAGGCAAAAGCCACTGGTATCATGAGACGCAATCCAGCATGTATCCACAAGATGTTCTGCCGCTGGTGCCGGAAGCCGCTCATGTCGACGACTGCTTTTTACTGGATCTGGCGATATCTGATGACGCCCTTTTACCTTTTCAATCCTGGTTAATCCCTGCCCGTAAACTTGCACAGATCCTCTTCCCGATCCACGTAAACCTGAGTCAGATGCACACATTCAGCGCCTATGAACGGATGAGTACGGCGTTAACCGTCGCTCAGGTATATGGCGTCCAGCGATTATGTAATCACTATGCCGCGCGTCTAACACCGCTTCCTGGGCCGGACTCCTCGCGGGAAAGTAACCATCGACTGGCGCAAATCACCCAATATGCTCGTCAACTTGCCAGCTCTCCTGCCGTGATAGGCGCGCGCGATCGCCAGCATCTGGATGCTGTCGGGCTAACCACCAGCGATAGCATTCTGATGAATCAAATTATCGGATTCGTCGGTTTTCAGGCCCGTATCGTGGCCCTGTTTCAGGCCTGGTGTGGACATCCGGTGCGCCGAATTCCGGGTCTCGATATACAACAATTCGCTCACGCCTCGCCATTTAGTGCAGCAAACGCTACCTGGCGTGCTGCGCCATTCCCAATAGAAAAACATCTTAATCATGATGAGTCGATAGACAGACGTTACCCCGAGGAACTGCAAGCGTTACTGCCATTACTGATACATTCCCCCGTCATTTTGGATTTACTCGGGGCGCTCATTTCCAGCACGCAACGTAGCGGGATACCGGTACAGGCATTTTCATTGGCGGCGCTGATGACTTCGCGGATTAATGGTAGCGTGGCCTGTTTTAATGAACATGCGTATTCAGCTCATGAATTAACCGAGGCCATTACCGTTCTTCGTCAGGATGAACGTGAATTACAACGGTGGGAACAACGACATCCGGTTGAGCGCGTCACCCTACAGGCGGTACAATGGCTGACCCGGGCGCCCGACCGCTTTAGCACCGCACTGTTAACGCCTTTGTTCGATCAGGGAATCTCTTCAGAGCAGGCCATTAACCTGCTAGCCTGGAGTGGATTGTGCGGATGGTTGAATCGCTTGAAAATCGCGCTGGGCGACACTGATTAACCGATCCACTTACTGAAAGAGCGCTTGCTGCAACTGGCAGAATCGCGTAAAACTGTCAGCCGCTCTTTTAGCCACGAAAATAGACAATTATGCTTCAGGACAACCCGCTGCTAGCGCAGCTTAAACAGCAACTACATTCCCAGACGCCACGTGCTGAAGGGGTGGTAAAAGCCACGGAAAAAGGCTTTGGCTTCCTGGAAGTCGATGCACAAAAAAGCTATTTCATTCCACCGCCGCAGATGAAAAAAGTGATGCATGGCGACCGTATTGTTGCGGTTATCCATACAGAAAAAGACCGTGAGTCTGCTGAGCCGGAAGAACTGATCGAACCCTTCCTGACGCGCTTCGTGGGTAAAGTTCAGGGCAAAAATGACCGTCTGTCCATTGTGCCGGATCATCCGTTACTGAAAGATGCTATTCCTTGTCGTGCAGCCCGCGGCGTTGAACATGAATTTAAAGAAGGCGACTGGGCTGTTGCAGAAATGCGCCGTCATCCGCTGAAAGGCGATCGCACCTTCTACGCCGAGTTAACCCAATTTATCACTTTTGCTGATGACCACTTTGTCCCGTGGTGGGTCACACTGGCACGCCATAATCTGGAAAAAGAAGCACCAGACGGTGTAGCAACCGAAATGCTGGACGAAGGCCTGGTTCGTGAAGATTTAACCGCCCTCAATTTCGTCACCATCGACAGCGCCAGCACCGAAGATATGGACGATGCGCTGTATGCTGAAGAACAAGCTGACGGCACGCTACAATTAACCGTCGCCATTGCCGACCCAACAGCCTGGATTGCAGAAGGCAGCAAGCTGGATAAAACGGCTAAAATTCGCGCGTTCACCAATTATTTACCGGGGTTCAATATCCCGATGTTACCACGTGAATTGTCTGACGATCTCTGCTCTCTGCGCGCGAACGAAGTGCGCCCGGTTTTAGCTTGTCGGATGAGCATTACCGCCGATGGCACGCTTGAAGACAACATCACCTTCTTCGCCGCAACCATCGAGTCTAAAGCGAAGCTGGCCTATGACAATGTTTCCGACTGGCTGGAAGGTACTGGCGAGTGGCAACCAGAAAACGACGCGATTGCGGAACAAATCCGTCTGCTGCATCGTATTTGCCTGAGCCGAGGAGAGTGGCGTCATAACCACGCGCTGGTCTTTAAAGATCGCCCGGATTACCGTTTCGTTCTCGGTGAAAAAGGTGAAGTACTGGACATCGTCGCTGAGCCACGCCGCATCGCAAACCGTATCGTGGAAGAATCCATGATTGCGGCAAATATTTGCGCCGCCCGTGTGCTTCGCGACAAACTGGGCTTCGGTATTTATAACGTCCATATGGGATTCGACCCGGCCAACGCCGACGCTCTGGCCGCGCTGCTGAAAACCCACGGTATGCACGTCGATGCCGAAGAAGTACTGACACTGGAAGGTTTCTGCAAACTGCGCCGCGAACTGGATGCACAGCCTTCCGGTTTCCTCGACAGCCGAATTCGCCGCTTCCAGTCTTACGCTGAAATTAGTATTGAGCCAGGTCCACACTTTGGGTTGGGTCTGGAGGCATATGCCACCTGGACTTCCCCAATCCGTAAGTACGGCGATATGATCAACCATCGTCTGCTTAAGGCCGTCATCAAAGGCGAAACCGTCGCCCGACCTCAGGATGATACCACCGTGCAGATGGCAGAACGTCGTCGCCTGAACCGGATGGCTGAGCGTGACGTGGGTGACTGGCTATACGCCCGTTTCCTGAGTGATAAAGCCGGAACCGACACCCGCTTTGCGGCCGAGATCATCGACGTCAGCCGCGGCGGCATGCGCGTACGTTTGGTTGATAATGGCGCTGTTGCCTTTATTCCTGCCCCCTTCCTGCACGCCGTGCGTGACGAACTGGTCTGCAGCCAGGAAAGTGGTACCGTACAAATCAAAGGTGAAGTGGTTTACAAAGTCACTGATGTGATTGACGTAACTATCGCCGAAGTTCGCATGGAAACCCGTAGCGTTATCGCGCGTCCAGCAGCGTAAACTGACAAATCCAACGACCTTTCTCTTTTTTGAAAGGTCGTTTTCTTTTTTACCGACCATATTTCAACCACACACTACACTTCTCTTATCCAGTCAAAAATTTTTTTTACTATTTTTCAGTTCCGCTGGCTTTGCTTTTTATGGATTCTGGATTACATATAAATATATAAATAAAACAATACGTTCAGCCATAATCACCCTGAATGAATCATGGCTACCCTTACTTTTGAGGCTTTATGCGCTTTAAACGGGATAGTACACATCATGAAAGACGTCCGGGAGCTGGTTACGTTGTATAGCTATGTGGGCACTCATAACCCCTACTGGCGTTTGTCAGAGGATTGCAACATCCTGCATTTCTCTATTGACGAAACAGCAGACGCTGAGCAGACCATCGAATTATCACCCGAGCAGGCCGACCGCATTCGCGAGATGACGGTAATTACGTCAAGCCTGTTGATGACGTTACCCATTGAAGATGACGATATTCCGGTACATTTGGTCGGGCGGAAAATCAATAAGCGCGAATGGGCCGGCAGCGCATCAGCCTGGGATGACACCCCTTCCGTCGCACGCGACCTGGCTCAAGGCCTCTCTTTTGCCGAACAGGTGGTTTCAGAAGCCAATTCCGTTATTGTCATTCTTGACCGCATGGGCAACATTCAGCGTTTTAACCGTCTGTGCGAAGAGTACACCGGACTCAGAGAACGTGAAGTTATTGGCCAAAGCGTATTCACACTGTTTATGAGTCGACGTGAAGCCGCAGCCTCCAGACGCAACATCGAGGTCTTTTTTCGCGAAGGCAACTCGTATGAGGTCGAACGTTGGGTGAAGACCTGCAAAGGTCAGCGCCTGTTTCTTTTTCGCAATAAGTTTGTACATAACGGTAGCGGCAAGAACGAAATATTTCTGATCTGTTCCGGCACCGATATCACTGAAGAACGCCGCGCGCAGGAACGCCTGCGGATGTTGGCTAATACCGACTCCATCACCGGATTACCGAACCGCAACGCCATTCATGAGCTGATAAGCGATGCGATTGAGAACGCAGGTGATACTCAGGTTGGGATTGTATATCTCGATCTGGATAACTTCAAAAAGGTGAACGATGCCTACGGGCATATGTTTGGCGATCAGCTGTTGCAGAGCGTGTCGCTGGCAATTCTCAGTTGTCTTGACGATAACCAGCTATTGGCTCGGTTTGGCGGTGATGAATTTATCGTCCTTGCCACCGAAACGTCCCAGAGCACTCTGGAAGCTACCGCATCACGCATTCTGACACGCCTGCGTCAACCCTTTCGCATTGGCCTGATTGAAGTCTATACAGGCTGCTCTATTGGTATTTCCCTCGCTCCACAGCATGGTCAGGACTGCGAGAGCGTCATTCGTAACGCCGATACGGCCATGTACACCGCGAAAGAAGGCGGCCGCGGACAGTTTTGTGTTTTCTCTCCGGAAATGAATCAGCGGGTATTTGAATACCTGTGGCTGGATACTAACCTGCGCAAGGCGCTGGAAAACGATCAACTGGTTATCCATTATCAGCCAAAGATAACCTGGCGAGGCGAAGTGCGCAGCCTGGAGGCGCTGGTACGCTGGCAGTCTCCGGAACGCGGCCTCATTCCACCACTGGAATTTATCTCCTACGCCGAAGAATCAGGGCTTATTGTTCCGCTGGGTCGCTGGGTTATTCTGGACGTTGTGCGTCAGGTCGCAAAATGGCGCGCCAAGGGAATCAATCTGCGCGTGGCGGTAAACGTTTCTGCCCGCCAGCTCGCCGATCAGACGCTATTTACCGATCTCAAACAGGTGCTTCATGAACTCGACTTTGAATATTGCCCCATTGATGTCGAGTTAACGGAAAGCAGTTTGATTGAAAATGAGCAGTTGGCACTGTCCGTCATTCAGCAGTTTAGCCAGTTGGGGGCGCAAATCCATTTGGATGATTTTGGTACTGGATATTCGTCACTGTCTCAACTGGCCCGCTTCCCGCTTGATGCAATTAAACTGGATCAGACCTTTGTCAGGGATGTACACAAACAACCTATTTCGCAGTCGCTGGTACGTGCCATTGTTGCGGTCGCACAGGCACTCAATCTGCAGGTCATCGCCGAAGGTGTTGAAAGCGCGAAAGAGGATGCGTTTTTAACCAAAAATGGTGTCAACGAGCGTCAGGGTTTTTTGTTTGCCAAACCAATGCCAGCGGCTGCATTTGAACGTTGGTATCGACGACATCTGAATAAAAAAACGCGCTAATGCTGTGGGATCAAACGTCATTAATAGCCATAAATGGACATTACGTAACGATCCTATCTGCATGTAATCACAGAATATATAATATTCTTCTATCATTGATAGTTAATACTATTTTTCCCTTCTCTTTTGCCATGAAATTCTGCATCATGAAATTCAAACTCTATTGCTATTAGGATGATAACCATGTCTGATATCGACGCTCAGCGTCTGGCCGAACGCATTGATACCGTGCTGGATATCCTCGTTGCAGGTGATTACCACTCAGCCATCCACAATCTCGAAATTCTGAAGGCTGAGCTGCTAGACACGGCCAAAGAAGATGCCGAGTCTTTGCCCAAAAAGCACAAGGCTCCCTGGGAGATCTGATGACATTAACCCTTTAATGTCGCTGCTATAAGCAAACTGCGTATGAAGCAGTTTCCGTTTAATTTCCGATACGATATCGCAATAAAATTAATATTATGAATTCCCGACAACAATCTATTTTGCAGATGGTGACTGATAAAGGTCAGATGAGCGTTGCCGAACTGGCAAAAATCACCGGTGTCTCAGAAGTGACGATTCGACAGGATCTGAACACACTGGAAAAACAGAGTTATTTACGCCGTGCGCACGGTTTTGCCGTTTCATTGAACAGTGATGATGTGGAAACGCGCATGATGACTAATTTTACGCTGAAGCGTGAACTGGCCGAATTTGCCGCATCTTTGGTAAGCCCTGGCGAGTCCGTATTCATTGAAAACGGCAGCAGCAATGCGCTCTTGGCCAGAACTCTGGCGGAGCAAAAAGATGTCACCATCATTACCGTCAGCAGTTATATAGCCCATCTGCTGAAAGAAACCCCCTGCGAAGTGATTCTCCTTGGCGGGATCTATCAGAAAAAAAGCGAAAGCATGGTGGGGCCCTTAACTCGCCAGTTTATCCAGCAGGTACACTTCAGCAAGGCCTTTATCGGCATTGATGGCTGGCAGGCTGACACCGGCTTCACCGGACGCGACATGATGCGTTCTGATGTGGTTAACGCGGTGCTGGAAAAAGGTGCAGAAGTTATTGTGCTTACTGACAGCTCAAAATTCGAAGCCATTCACCCTTACACGCTGGGTCCATTAGAGCGATTCAGCCGCGTAGTCACGGATTCCAGACTCAGCGCCAGCGTACAAATGCAACTCGAGCATTCAGGATTAACCGTCAATATCATTGATGCGAACGCATAAAATCTTCAGCAGATGATTTGTCAGTCGGCAAATCATCTCCTCTCTGAGAGTTATCTGACAGTCCAATTAAGACTTTTTACCTGTCGTTAACAGGATTAAGTCGTAAAATTAATGTTAGCGATATAACAGGAACGAACCTCCAATCTCAGGATAGTGTTTGTCATGCCTTCGCTAAACGGTTTCACGGAAATATCTTCGTTAGCCTAAATTTAGCGCTATTCTTAAAGAACACTGGATTCCGTGAATCAATAATTCAGGAGAAAGTATTATGTTAGTAACGAGCAAAAAAATGACCGCTGCCATTTTGGCAATTACTCTGGCAATGTCGCTGAGTGCCTGCTCTAACTGGTCCAAACGTGACCGTAACACCGCAATTGGTGCTGGTGCTGGTGCAATCGGTGGTGCAGTCCTGACTGACGGCAGCACGCTGGGCACGCTGGGTGGTGCTGCAGTAGGTGGTATTATTGGCCACCAGGTGGGTAAATAATTTACGGTTAAACGGCTCGATATAATAATACGTTTACTTTTTCAGGTCTGTATTATTAAAAAGCCACGGAAAAATTCCGTGGCTTTTTTTATTAACCGCCAGCCAATTTAACTTTCATTCCTTTGGCTTCCAGCAGCGATTTAATCAGGTCGCGTTTATCACCCTGTATCTCAATCACGCCATCCTTCACTGCCCCGCCGCAACCACATTTTTTCTTCAGTTCCGCAGCTAATTTGGTCAGTTCAGCATCGTCCTGATCTATTCCAGTAATCAGGCACACGCCCTTACCTTTGCGGCCACTGGTCTGTCGCTGGATACGGACAATGCCGTCGCCTTTGGGACGCTCTGGGACGGCTTTCGGTTCATCAATACGCCCGGTGTCAGTTGAGTAGACCAGACGAGAATTTGAGTCGTTCATTTACGCACCTCGTTTCAGGGAGGCATTGATCATCTTCAGCGTCTGAGCCGGATCTGCCGACTGTGTGACCGGACGACCAATAACCATATAATCCACGCCAGCTGACTGTGCCTGTTTCGGCGTCATAATGCGACGCTGGTCGCCTGCCTCGCTACCTTCAGGGCGAATACCCGGCGTAACCAGTTTAAATGCCTGGCCAAATGCCTGCTTGAATCGCACTGCTTCCTGCGCGGAGCATACGACGCCATCCAAACCACAATGTTGGGTTAAACGCGCCAGCCTTTCCGCATGCTCCGCAGGTGACAACGTCACGCCAAGGTCGGCAAGATCGCTGGCTTCCATACTGGTCAGAACTGTTACTGCAATCAGCAGCGGCGCATCCTTGCCAAAAGGCACCAGGGCTTCACGTGCGGCGGTCATCATACGCGCCCCACCTGAAGCATGAACGTTAACCATCCACACGCCAAGCTCAGCCGCCGCCGCAACGGCATGCGCGGTAGTATTGGGAATATCATGAAATTTCAAATCAAGAAAAACGTCAAAGCCACGCTGTTGTAAATCGCGAACCAACTGAGGTCCAAAAAGCGTGAACATCTCTTTGCCCACTTTCAAACGGCAATCACGAGGATCAATTCTGTCGACAAAAGCTAATGCTTTATCACGATTGGAATAATCGAGAGCGACAACGACAGGAGAATCAGTAACAGCACGAGAAAAAGATGAAGCAGTAAACGTCATGACCAGACCTTCCTGAGGATGGGCGCCATCGGCGGCGCAAAATGGGTAAACGGCGTGCATTCTACCTGCGGCAATAGAAAATTAACAGGCGCGATTACATTTCTGCCAGGCGAATTTGGCAACGGAGGTTGAGGATGGATTGGTTACACATCATTAGTATGTTGTAACTAAAGTGAAGTTTTTTTAAAAATTACAGCCCATCAAGTCCGCGAATAGGCTTAATGGTTGACCATGAGCGACAGGATGGACAGTGCCAATACAGTGTATATGCGGTAAATCCGCACTTCTGGCAACGATACCGAGGCTTGCTGCGCACCTGCTCCCCGACCATATCACGCAGAACCATCAGGCTCTCTTTCGCGCGCCCTTCTTCTGCTTCGTTAAGATGGTAATCCATCAACTTGTGGAATACGCGCATCGTAGGATGGCGTTGTAGCTGGCGGGTAATATAAACCTGAGCGGTATCAGTCCCCTCACGCGCTTCAAGAATATCGGCCAGCATCAGCTCTGCGGCGGCGCCAGTATTCTCCTCAACGGCCCGACGTAAAAACTCGGCCCACTCATCGTTTTTCCCCAGATGCTGGTAGCAGCTTTGCAGCATTTCCAGCGTTTCGCTGACCAGTTCTTTATCCTGAGAAATCACGCGTTGCAGACTTTCAACGGCCTTCGCGTAATCGCCTTTCACCATGTACACACGGCCCATCATGATGGAAACCCGTGCACTGTTTTTGTCTGCCGCAGCCCCTTTTTTCAACAGCGTCATGGCGCGATCCATATCGTCGCTGCCCATCTGCTGTAAGGCCAGTTCGCAGTAGAAGTGAGCTATCTCGATACGTTGTTTATCTTTACCGAGCTTCACCAGGCGTTCTGCAACATCAATCGCTTTCTGCCATTCGCTGGTCGCCTGATAAATTTGCAGCAGTTGCTGTAATGCACCGACGCGAAAATCTGTTTCATCGGTAAGCTGATTAAACATGTCTTCCGCGCGGTCGTACAGACCTGCGGCCATGTAGTCGCGCCCCAGCTGTTGTACGGCCAACAAACGCTGCTCGTAGGTCAGCGAAGCACTTTCCATTAACGTTTGATGGATGCGGATTGCACGGTCGACTTCACCGCGCGAGCGAAACAGGTTTCCGAGGGTGAGATGAGCCTCAACGGTGCCCGTATCCTCTTTTAGCATATCGAGGAACAGATCCACCGCTTTGTCTTGTTGGTTGCTCAGGAGGAAGTTAACCCCGGCGACATAGTCACGGGAAAGACGGTTAGCTTCATCCTGCTTGGTTTGTTGCGCACTTCTGCGACCCATATACCACCCATAGGCAGCGGCTACAGGCAAAAGCAGAAACAACAACTCCAACATAAATAATTATTCCTTCACAACCGACGAATCGGCAGAAACCGCAACGTCGGTCGCAGGCGTAAGCTGGTTTTCCAGTCGTTTGATTTTACGTTCGGCGCGCGCAAGAGACACACGAACCTTCAGCCAGAAAAGGCCGCAAATTAACCAACCAATCGCGAAACCTGCGGCAAACAATACAGCAAGCAGCGTAGAGATACGATACTCGCCCTGAGCCAGCAGGTAATTAAACGTAACCTGTTGATCGTTTTGCGCACCTAATGTCACCGAAATAACAAAAATCGCCAACACCAGTAAGAAAATGAGTAAATATTTCACATTACTTCCCGTTATGTGGTTTGAGCGAATAAATCGTGTACAACTTACCGCGTTGAGCCCTTTAAATTACCATTTTCACAACGAGTGCGAAACGGAAAAGCGCTTTCCCCTTTCTGATTTAAGGGCAAAATTCGAAAAATCAATCATGGCTAACTTTCTTGTTCACGCTGAGCGATTTCTTTTTCTTCCTGCACAGGCGGCGTTAATGGTCCGCATACCCGCTGCGCAAGCCATGTCGCCAGTGTTACCAGCAACCATGAAATCAGCGTTGCAACGACCAAATCACGGGGCCAGTGCATGCCTAATAGCAAGCGACTCCCCATAACACCCGTAGCCCAGATAAGTAAAAACACAATCGTCAGCGTACGTCGGCGTGGCCATAACAGTCCTACTGCAAGTAAAGCCCAACTGGCGGCAAACATCGTATGCCCTGACGGAAAGGCAAACCCTGTTTCTTTTTGCCAGTGCTTACGTAGAAACGTCGGAATATCCTGTTGTTCGGTCAATTGCTCTTTAACTAAGTGACCACGATCTTTACGTTTTAAAGTGTAGAACTCATCAACCGGAATATGGTGCGTTTTTTCCAGCCAAACGACAAAGGGCCGAGGTTCCTGCACCCTGTCTTTAACCCAGGACTTCACGCCCTGACCGACTAAAATTGCCGCAGCCAGGATCGCAAACAGCATTACCGCAGCTTTCAGACGAAAACGCAGACACCACAGAAACCATGCACAGAGAACAACGTGAGTGATAATACCCCACGGCTGGGTCACCGTTTCCGTTATCCAGTACAGAGATTTTAGCCACCAAACGTTATGTCCCGGCTGCCAGCTCCAGCCCGATACCCATACGGCAACCGGCATAATAAGTAGCAGCCCGGCCCCGACCGCAGTGCGCTTTGCAATTGACAGCATTGCCTCTCCTTTCGTCGATAAGTCTCACAATCATAACTGAAAAAAGCGCATGCCGGGGAAATTGACAATTTTGTGCCATTCCAAAAGCGAATCCGTTGTCGCGATTAGGTGAACATCGTTGCCTTATGGCAAAATAGTGCAATATAGAACAGAAGCCAACAGGCGACGGCACGACAGTGCCAGCATAATCTGGAGAATTACATGCAGCTTAAACGTGTGGCAGAAGCCAAACTGCCAACCCCCTGGGGTGATTTCCTGATGGTGGGATTTGAAGAACTGGCAACCGGACACGATCACGTCGCACTGGTTTTTGGCGATATCACTGGCCAAACGCCTGTCCTGGCGCGTGTCCACTCCGAATGTCTGACTGGCGATGCATTGTTTAGCCTGCGTTGCGATTGCGGTTTCCAGCTCGAAGCGGCTCTCACCCATATTGCTGAAGAAGGGCGCGGTATCCTGCTTTATCATCGTCAGGAAGGACGCAATATCGGCCTGCTCAATAAAATCCGCGCCTACGCGTTGCAGGACCAGGGTTATGATACCGTTGAAGCTAACCATCAGTTGGGCTTTGCGGCAGATGAGCGTGATTTCACGCTGTGTGCGGATATGTTCAAGCTGCTTGGTGTGGACGAAGTTCGTTTGCTGACCAATAACCCGAAAAAAGTGGAAATTCTGACCGAAGCGGGAATCAACATTGTTGAACGCGTGCCGCTGATTGTGGGTCGTAACCCGAACAATGAACATTACCTGGACACCAAAGCCGCCAAGATGGGACATTTGCTGGGCAAGTAATAGTTGTTACCGTCGATAAAAAAGCCTGCTCTCGCAGGCTTTTTACATTCTAGCTCAACATATTACGAATCACGTAGTGCAGAATGCCATCGTTTTGGTAGTACGTTAGCTCCGTCGCGGTATCGATACGGCAGCGGCATAAAACAACTTCTTTACGTCCATCTGAGCGAACCATACTCACCGGCACTGTTGCACCCGGTTTGATGTTTTGCAGATCCGTAATATCGATCGTTTCCTCACCGGTTAGTCCCAGCGTTTTACGCGTGACGCCCTGTGGGAATTCCAGCGGCAAAATCCCCATACCAATCAGGTTAGAACGGTGAATTCGCTCAAAGGATTCAGCGATAACCACGCGAACCCCCAGCAAGCGCGGGCCTTTTGCCGCCCAGTCGCGACTGGAGCCAGAGCCATACTCTTTCCCGGCAATAACAGCCAGGGGAATATTCTCCTGTTGATATTGCATAGCCGCATCATAGATAGCCACTACCTCAGTTCCCGGCAAATGACGCGTCATCCCACCTTCCACGCCAGGTACCATCTCATTGCGAATACGAATATTGGCAAAGGTACCGCGCATCATTACTTCATGATTCCCGCGCCGCGAACCGTAGGAGTTAAAATCTTTACGCTCTACGCCGTGGCTTTGCAGATAACGCCCCGCCGGGCTGTCCGGCTTAATACTACCTGCAGGAGAAATATGGTCAGTGGTGACGGAATCTCCAAGCATTGCAAGGATACGCGCGCCGTGAATGTCCTGGACCGGATCCGGCGTCGCCTGCATACCATCAAAGAACGGCGACAAGCGGATATAGGTTGAGTCAGACTGCCAGCCATAGGTATCAGCCCGATCTACCTGGATTGCTTTCCATTCCGGCGTGCCTTCAAACACTTCAGCATACTCTTTATGGAACATGGCGGTAGAGACCTGCTCCACGGCACGGGCAATTTCCTGAGCCGTCGGCCAGATATCTTTCAGATATACGGGATCGCCCTTTCTGTCATGCCCTAACGGATCTTTCGTCAGATTGATATTCATATTCCCCGCCAGCGCATAGGCCACCACCAGCGGCGGAGACGCCAACCAGTTGGTCTTCACGAGCGGATGGATACGCCCCTCAAAGTTTCGGTTGCCGGAAAGCACAGCACCAACGGTGAGGTCGCCTTTTTTGATAGCTGTCTCGATAGGATCGGGTAACGGACCCGAGTTACCGATACAGGTGGTACAGCCATAACCTACAAGGTTAAATCCCAGCTCATCAAGGTATGGCGTGAACCCTGCCTGCGCCAGATAATCAGACACCACCTTCGATCCTGGCGCCAGCGAGGCTTTCACCCACGGCTGACGTTTCAGACCAAGCGTCACAGCTTTTTTCGCCAGCAGCCCCGCCGCCATCAATACGCTTGGGTTAGAGGTGTTGGTACAGGAAGTGATCGCTGCAATAACCACAGCACCATCCGGCAGCTGGTACTGGTGACCGTTCATTGTATAGTCCACTGGCTGGCGATCTTTCAGCGAGCTGTTCACTTCGAGTTCATTACTCGCCGAAAACGCTTTCGGGACATCAGCCAGTGCCACCCGATCCTGCGGACGCTTCGGTCCGGCAAGGCTAGCTTCTACACTGCCCATATCCAGCTCCAGTGAACTGGTAAATACGGGTTCATCCCCAGGATTACGCCACATTCCCTGCGCTTTGGCATAGGCGCTGACCAGCTCAACCTGCTCCTCACTGCGCCCACTCAGACGCATATATTCAAGAGTGATGCTATCGATCGGGAAGAAACCGCAGGTTGCGCCGTATTCCGGTGACATATTCGCAATTGTTGCCCGGTCGGCCAGCGGTAAGGTGTCCAGGCCATCACCGTAGAATTCAACAAATTTACCGACCACGCCGTGCTTACGCAGCATCTGGGTGACGGTCAGAACCAGGTCAGTCGCGGTGATACCTTCCCGCAGCTTGCCCACCAGTTTAAAGCCCACAACATCCGGGATAAGCATAGAGACGGGTTGACCCAGCATTGCTGCTTCGGCCTCAATGCCCCCAACGCCCCATCCCAGCACACCGAGACCATTAATCATTGTCGTATGGGAATCGGTTCCGACCAACGTGTCAGGGTAAGCCACCCACTCACCGTCCTGTAACTCGCTCCAGACGGCTTTGCCGAGGTATTCAAGGTTAACCTGGTGGCAAATCCCCGTTCCCGGTGGCACAACGCTGAAGCGACTAAATGCCTGCTGTCCCCATTTCAGGAACACATAACGCTCATGGTTACGTTCCATTTCCAGGCGTACGTTTTCTTCGAAAGCATCATCATCACCAAAACGGTCCACCGTTACCGAGTGGTCAATGACAAGGTCCACTGGCGAAAGCGGATTCACTTTTGCTGTATCTCCGCCCAAACGTTTCACCGCTTCGCGCATAGCGGCCAGATCGACCACCGCCGGCACGCCGGTAAAATCCTGCATCAGAACACGAGCGGGTCGATAGGCAATTTCACGATCGGCATGGGCAGTCTTCAGCCAATGCGCGAGCGCATGAATATCATCTTCGGTTACGGAATTACCATCCTGCCAACGAATAAGGTTTTCCAGTAACACTTTCAGCGATTTGGGTAGTAGGGTGATATCACCCAGTGATTTAGCGGCCAGAGGTAAACTGTAGTAGCGGTAGGTTTTATCTTTAACCTGCAATGTGTCCTTACTGGCTTCTCGTAGGGTCGACGACATAGCTCCTCCTTAAATGACAGGGTTGGATCCCCTGATTTCCTCAGGGTTAGTATTAAAGATAACACAAACAAAATGTAACGCTTTGATAACAACTCAAATTGATAAAAGTAGCGCGCGATACAAAAGCGCGAAGTGAGGTCAATGGTAGGGAAGAAGGTCTAGCCGTGTAGATTAATAGGATGAATATTCAGCAGGCAATAGCGCAATCGATAATACGTTGATTAGGTGGCTGATGGTGAATACATGGGATAAACAATTCGATATTTAAGGCCACGAGGTAATCGTTATTATTATAAAATACGTACGAATTATTGTTTCTGTTCATCATCACCGGTTAACAGATCAATAAACGCCCGTTGTTCAGGAGAAAGATTCCAGGATTCGGGTATCTTTGGCTCCTTCTCGGCGACGGTTTTGCTCTCTTGCTCATGGTCATGAGACGCTGGCGTCACGGTAGAGTGCTGCTCCGGTGCGGACATACTTACCCCCACACGTTCCAGGCCACGAGTGCGACAATAATCCAGAATATCGCAGAGCCAAGAAACACGGCGAACCAGGCTTTACGTTTCATCGCGGGATCCCGGCGTGCAGGCTGGTTTCCTGAAGGCATCGCTAACCTCATACTATCGAAATCACTTATCATTTAGGCACCAAACAATTGGTACAATTAATCATCAGATAGGAGGAATCCTAATAAAAAAGGCAAAAAAAAGCCAGTTAATTTTCGGACTCGATCTGATAAATAAATCAATTGTTTGATCAATTATGAATATTTGAGCGTGATTTTTGGCAAGCTGACTAATTTGAAACTACTTTAGAGAACTTTTTCCATAAATAATATATGGTTAATATATAGGAGGAGAAATAATGAATTCAGACTCCCCCGTCGGTATCACTTTATGCTTACAGATACCGACGAGGTAACAACCGTTATTATTTCTCAGGCAATTTAATATCTTTAAACATGGCTTCAATATCATCGTTGGAACGCAGCGCCACCGCCGTGTCCACCACATCACGCGTCAGATGCGGCGCGAAACGTTGAATGAAATCATACATGTAACTACGTAAGAAGGTGCTGCGACGAAAACCAATTTTGGTGGTGCTATGGCTGAAGATATCGTGCGCATCCACACGTACCAGGTCAGGATCGGAAACAGGATCAACCGCCATACTGGCAATTACACCCACGCCGAGACCCAGACGGACATAGGTTTTAATAACATCGGCATCGGTCGCGGTAAAAACAATACGCGGCTCCAGACCCGCACGGTTAAACGCGGTGTCCAGCTCCGAACGCCCGGTAAATCCAAAGGTGTAGGTCACCAGTGGATACTGTGCCAGTTCCTCAATAGAAACCGAGGATTTTCCCGCCAACGGATGATCCGGCGTGACGACAATCGAACGGTTCCAGTGGTAACAAGGTAACATCACCAGATCGTCATACAGATGCAGGGCTTCCGTCGCGATGGCAAAATCCGCATTCCCTTTCGAGACGGCTTCGGCAATTTGCGTCGGCGATCCCTGATGCATATGCAATGAAACACGAGGATATCGCTCAATAAAACCTTTAATCACGTTCGGCAAAGCGTAACGTGCCTGGGTGTGCGTGGTGGCGATATACAGCGAGCCTTTATCCGGCCAGGTATGTTCGCCAGCAACGGACTTAATAGCATCTACCTTAGACAGTACTTCGCGCGCAATACGGATAACTTCCTGCCCCGCAGGCGTAACCTGGGTCAGATGCTTACCGCTACGGGCGAAAATCTGGATGCCAAGTTCATCTTCCAGCATACGAACTTGCTTACTGATACCGGGCTGAGAGGTATAAAGCCCTTCCGCCGTTGAGGAGACATTAAGGTTGTGGTTCACCACCTCAACAATGTAGCGAAGCTGCTGTAATTTCATGTTATGCCATCCCGATTCGCGCCATCAAATCATCGTTTCAGTGCAGGCTCGTGGGCGCTGCTAATACGATTTAATAATAAAAAGTCTGTTAACTATAACCACTATATCATTTATATGTACGCTGTATAGGTATGACAAAAAATAATATGCCAGAAACAAAAAGGGCCGCTTACGCGACCCTTTGAGGAGAAATTCAGCCGTAACGCTGTTATTTCTTCCCTTCTACCCATTTACCGTCAACGAAGAACGCGGACCAGCCAGTCGCCTTACCGTCTTTCTCAGCGGCAACGTATTGCTGCTTGGTTTTACGGCTGAAACGAACCATAGACTTGTTACCATCCGGGTCTGTTTGCGGCGCATCTGCCAGATAACGCAGTTTTTCCGGCAGGCGATCGCGGAAGCGGTACAACTCTTCCACCAACGGCGCACGAGTCTCACGTGATTTCGGGAACGTATTGGCCGCCAGGAAGATACCTGCAGCACCATCACGTAACACGAAATACGCGTCAGATTTTTCACACGGCAGTTCCGGCAGCGGAACCGGATCTTCTTTCGGCGGAGCAACTTCACCGTTACGCAGGATCTTACGGGTGTTTTTACACTCGTCGTTAGTACACGCCATGTACTTGCCGAAACGTCCCATTTTCAGGTGCATCTCAGAACCACATTTTTCGCACTCTACGATAGGACCGTCATAACCCTTGATACGGAATTCACCCTCTTCGATCTCGTAGCCGTCGCAGGTTGGGTTATTACCACACACATGCAATTTACGCTTAGGATCGATGAGATAACTGTCCATTGCCGTACCGCACTTCTGGCAGCGGCGTTTGGCGCGCAATGCGTTCGTTTCAGCGTCATCGCCTTCCAGCACGTTCAATACTTCGTTTTCCGGCACCAGGTTAATGGTGGTTTTGCAACGCTCTTTCGGGGAAAGTGCGTAGCCGGAGCAACCAAGGAAAACGCCGGTACTGGCGGTACGAATACCCATCTTGCGTCCGCAGGTCGGGCAATCAATGCTGGTCAGCACCATCTGGTTCGGACGCATACCGCCTTCTTCAGGATCTTTCTCGGCTTTATCTAACTGCTGAGTAAAATCAGTGAAGAAGTTGTCGAGTACGCCCTTCCATTCGGCTTCGTGATTCGCCACCTGGTCGAGGCTGTCTTCCATCTGCGCGGTAAAATCGTAGTTCATCAGCTCGCGGAAGTTTTCTTCCAGACGATCGGTGACGATTTCACCCATTTTTTCAGCGTAGAAGCGACGGTTTTCAACGCGAACATAACCGCGATCCTGAATCGTAGAGATGATCGACGCATAGGTGGATGGACGACCAATGCCACGCTTTTCAAGCTCTTTAACCAGCGAAGCTTCACTGAAGCGCGCAGGCGGCTTGGTGAAATGCTGCGCAGGTGTCAGCTCGATAAGCGTCAAGGTATCGCCTTTGTCCACCGCCGGTAAGATGCGATCTTCATCGCCCTTACGCAGCGCTGGCATCACTTTGGTCCAACCATCGAAGCGCAGAATACGACCACGCGCTTTCAGACGGAAATCACCCGCACCCACGGTCAGGGTGGTAGAGTCATATTTCGCTGGCGTCATCTGACAAGCAACAAACTGGCGCCAGATCAGCTGATACAGTTTTTGCGCATCGGCTTCCATATCTTTCAGCGACTCCGCCAGTACGGCGACATCGGAAGGACGGATAGCTTCGTGTGCTTCCTGCGAGTTCTCTTTGCTGGCGTACTGGTTCGCGCTCTCCGGCAAATATTTTTTGCCAAAATTATCACTGATGTAATCGCGAACCATGGTGACAGCATCCTGGCTCAGGTTGGTTGAGTCAGTACGCATGTAAGTGATGTAACCCGCTTCATACAAGCGCTGCGCCATCATCATGGTTTTCTTCACACCAAAGCCCAGACGCGTGCTCGCAGCCTGCTGTAGCGTGGAGGTAATGAACGGTGCGCTCGGCTTGCTGCTGGTCGGTTTATCTTCACGTTCCAGGACGCTATAGCGCGCTTTTTCCAACAGGCTAACCGCGGCAAGCGTTTGTTCCCGATTTACAGGACGGAACGGTTTATCATTTTGATGCGTCACCTCAAGCGGCAACGCGTCACCGCCCGGCGTGGTCGTGTTAGCATCAATTTCCCAGAACTCTTCTGGAACAAATGCTTTGATTTCGCGTTCACGCTCAACCACCAGACGCACAGCCACAGACTGTACGCGACCGGCAGACAGACCACGCGCAATTTTTTTCCACAGCAGTGGCGACACCATATAGCCCACAACACGGTCCATAAAGCGGCGCGCCTGTTGCGCATTAACACGATCGATGTTCAACTCGCCCGGTTTTTCAAACGCCTGGCGAATAGCATTTTTGGTAATTTCGTTAAACACCACGCGGCTGTAGCGGGTGTCGTCGCCACCGATGACTTCCCGCAGGTGCCATGCAATGGCTTCCCCTTCGCGGTCAAGGTCGGTTGCGAGATAGATGTGGTCGGCTTTTTCAGCCAGTTGCTTCAGTTCAGAAACAACTTTCTCTTTACCAGGCAGCACTTCATAGCGCGCATCCCAGTTGTGCCACGGGTCAACACCCATACGGTTGACGAGAGCGCCACGTTCATCCTTTTTGGGCTTTTTAGCCGTTTTGGTGGAGGTTGAGTCGGCGCTCTTTTTAGTTGCTGAGCCACTGGTCGGCAAATCACGGATATGACCGACGCTGGATTTCACCACGTAGTCATTACCCAGATACTTGTTGATCGTTTTGGCTTTTGCCGGGGACTCAACGATGACAAGAGCTTTACCCATATTCACCTTTACCTAATTTGATTCTTCCAGAATGCGTCGCACGTTGATTCACCTTCCACTGGCGACGAGACATCGATATGGTCTCTGCGTCGGCGGATATCAACCCCTTAAACTGTTTCGCGCTTGTAATGTAACTCTCATGTAACTGAGTTAACAGGCTTTTTTTCTCACAAACGCTCTAGCACGACGAAGTATTGGTCGAATGTCAAGCAAATCTGTTGCCAGATTGACGAAAGCGTCACACTGTACCTGATAAAATGCGTTACGCAACTTTATTAGCATGCAAAAACAAATCTCGCCAGTTGTAACACTGTCGTAAAACCTTCATTTATGTCAGGGAATATTTGCCCATAAGGCGGGCTCAGCGTAGACTAATGTCCTTGTTTAAGGAGTAAATCATGCATAAAGACACTCAACCCATCGATCGCGAAACACTGCTGATTGAAGCCAACAAAATCATTCGTGAGCATGAGGACACGCTGGCGGGGATTGTCGCCACCGGCGTTACGCAGCGAAACGGCGTGCTGGTTTTCAGCGGAGATTACTTTTTAGACGAGCAAGGGCTACCAACGCCCAAAAGTACGGCTGTGTTTAATATGTTTAAACACCTGGCGCACGTACTTTCTGAAAAGTATCACTTGATCGATTAACTCGAGAAATAATTTGCCGGATGGCGGCAACGCCTTATCCAGCCTACATTGATGCCTATTTGTAGGCCGGATAGGATATGTGAGCATCGCTATCCGGCAATGACAATTTTACATCAGTGGCTTCTGCCCCCGCTGCCACCAGCGCATCAGCAAACGATCGGCGCTCTCCGCCGCACTACCGGTAAAACGATCCATCAGCTTTTTACGCTGCAGATAGCGAACGTTCAACACTTCACGACCCTCCATCAGCCCGAGGATCACCTCATCGCTGGTATTGATCTCATCCACCAGCCCATTTGCCAGCGCCTGTTGACCAAACCAGTGTTCACCCGTGGCAACCTGCTCAATGTCCAGAGTCGGGCGCATACGATGGACAAAATCTTTAAACAAATGATGTGTTTCGTTCAGATCTTCACGGAATTTCTGCCGCCCTTCTTCCGTGTTCTCGCCAAGCAGCGTCAACGTACGCTTGTACTGTCCGGCGGTGTGCAGTTCGATATCAATATCTTTCCCTTTCAGGAAGCGGTTAAAGTTCGGGATCTGCGCCACCACGCCAATTGAGCCGACGATAGCAAACGGCGCCGAAACAATTTTATCTGCCACGCAGGCCATCATATATCCGCCGCTCGCAGCGACTTTATCTACCGTGACGGTCAGTGGGATCTGCTTATCGCGCAGGCGTTGTAACTGGGACGCAGCCAGGCCATAACCATGTACCACACCGCCCGGGCTTTCCAGACGAACCACCACCTGATCCTGAGGTTTAACAACCGCCAGCACCGCCGTCACCTCTTCGCGTAATGCGCTGACCTCGTGGGCATCCATACTGCCTTTAAAATCAAGCACCCATACACGGGGTTTATCTGATGACGTACTGTCACCCAGTTTCGCTTTTGCCTTGGCGGCCTTCGCCTCCAGCTTCTGTTTCTTTTTCTGCGCCTTATGCCAGAATTTTTGCTGATGCCCATCCAATAAGGCCAGCGACAGGTCTTCCTTCATCTCTTTATATTGATCGCTGAGGTTAATAACCCGCAATTCCCCACGCTGACGTTTGCGTTGTGTCGCGTTTACGATCAGCATCACCACCACTGCAATAGCCACCACGACAGTGACAATTTTTGCCAAAAACAGCCCATATTCAGACAACAATTCCACGAGACCCACCTTGGTTAAACAACGCGACTTCCGCTCAGTGTACAACAGGCGTGTCACCTCGTCTTGCTTCATACATCCAGTGCTGAATCAGTAAAAAGCATGACAAAGCGTTCATTTTGCGGTGTTATTGCCTTTGGCTGATTGAAAAAGAACAGGGTTTAAGGCATAAAGCCCAAAAGTTATTGCGAACGAGATGGCCAGGGCGTCGCCGAGGAGTAGCCGTGCATTACCAACCTAAACAAGACCTTTTACAGGGCCGCATTATTCTTGTCACCGGTGCCAGCGATGGTATCGGACGCGAAGCCGCGCAGACCTATGCACGCTATGGCGCGACCGTTATCCTGCTTGGGCGTAACGAAGAAAAACTGCATCAGGTTGCCCGCACTATCGCCGATGAAAACGGAACACAACCACAGTGGTTTACACTGGATTTACTGACCTGTACCTCTGAAGAATGTCACCAGCTTGCACAGCGCATTGCCACACATTTCTCACGTCTGGATGGCGTACTGCATAACGCCGGATTACTCGGCGATATTTGCCCAATGAGTGAACAAAACCCGCAGGTCTGGCAGGATGTGATGCAGGTAAATGTGAATGCCACTTTTATGTTGACTCAGGCATTGCTGCCGTTGTTACTCAAATCCGATGCCGGATCGCTGGTCTTTACCTCTTCCAGCGTCGGCCGCCAGGGACGCGCCAATTGGGGGGCGTATGCCACATCAAAATTTGCTACCGAAGGGATGATGCAGGTTCTGGCTGATGAGTATCAAAACCGTCATCTGCGCGTAAACTGTATCAATCCTGGTGGAACACGAACTGGCATGCGAGCCAGCGCATTCCCCACGGAAGATCCACAAAAATTGAAAACTCCCGCCGATATTATGCCGCTCTACCTGTGGCTGATGGGCGATGACAGCCGCCGTAAAACCGGTATGACTTTTGACGCCCAGCCGGGCCGTAAACCAGGAATTGCCCAATGAGTGAAGAACGCTATCAGCAACGTCAACAGCGCGTAAAAGATCGGGTTGACGCACGCGTTGCCGCCGCTACGGACGAGCGCGGGATCATCATCGTATTCACCGGAAATGGTAAGGGTAAAACCACCGCCGCATTCGGTACCGCCACGCGCGCGGTGGGCCACGGTAAAAAAGTCGGCGTCGTACAATTTATTAAAGGTACGTGGCCAAACGGAGAACGTAACTTACTTGAACCCCACGACGTAGAGTTTCAGGTTATGGCGACAGGATTTACCTGGGAAACGCAAAACCGTGAGTCCGACACCGCGGCCTGTATGGCCGTGTGGGAACACGGTAAGCGGATGCTGGCCGACGATAAACTGGATATGGTGGTGCTGGACGAGCTGACCTATATGGTGGCATACGACTATCTGCCGCTTGAAGAGGTCATCACTGCCCTAAACGCGCGCCCTGCCCATCAAACGGTGATTATCACCGGCCGTGGATGTCATCGCGATATTCTGGAGTTAGCGGATACGGTCAGCGAGCTGCGCCCGGTCAAGCATGCGTTTGAAGCGGGCGTGAAGGCCCAGATAGGGATTGATTACTGACAGTAGGCCGGATAAGGCGCTTGCGCCGCATCCGGCTCCACGCTAACGCCTGATGGCGCTTTGCTTATCAGGCCTACTCATAATTAACCGTTGTTGCTACGACCACCCGGACGACGGCTGCTACCGACCTGTGAGTGGCGCTTCACCGCACGACGGATCTGATTTGCCTTCATGCGACGACGATCTTTCTCGACGGCAACTTTAGAGGTCGTTTCCGGCTTCAGTTCCACCAGTTCACGCAGATAGTTGGTCTGCGCGAGGTCAAGCTCGGTCCAGCCACCACGCGGCAGGCCTTTCGGCAGCGGGATATCACCGTAACGAACACGAATAAGACGGCTTACCTGTACACCTACAGCTTCCCACAGGCGACGGACTTCACGGTTACGCCCTTCGGTCAGCGTGACGTTATACCACTGGTTGATCCCTTCACCACCGCTGAACTTGATCGTTTTAAATGCCGCCGGACCATCTTCCAGCTGTACGCCACGACTCAGATCGCGCAGTTTTGCATCATCAACCTGACCAAACACACGTACCGCATATTCACGTTCAACTTCACGGCTTGGGTGCATCAGACGGTTAGCCAGTTCACCATCGGTGGTAAACAGCAGTAAACCGCAGGTATTCACGTCCAGACGCCCTACGGCAATCCAGCGAGCATCACGCAGTTTTGGCAAACGATCGAACACGGTCGGACGACCTTCCGGGTCGTTGCGGGTACACAGTTCACCCTCTGGTTTGTAATAGGCCAGAACGCGGCAGATTTGCTCTGCAGACTCTTTAACCGAAATCAGATGACCGTCGATACGGATTTTCAGACCCGGAGTGACTTCAACGCGATCGCCGAGCGTGGCAATTTTGCCATCAACGCTCACGCGACCCGCGGCAATAATAGATTCGATTTCACGGCGAGAACCGTGGCCAGCGCGCGCCAGCACTTTTTGTAACTTTTCGCTCATAGAGCTTCCTTTAGATGTCGCCTTCACAGGCGTCGAACAGGAGAATCAACGGCGCCAGTCAGCGCCATTTTAAGGCCGCGTAGTATAGCGGTTCGCGCCCTTATAAGAAAGGTTTAACGTCGCCGACGCCTTCACGCAACACCACCGGGGAATCGTCGGTTAAATCGATGACCGTGGTCGGCTGCTGACCGAGATAGCCACCGTGAATAATCAAATCCACCAGTTTTTCCAGTCGGTCTTTGATCTCTTCCGGGTCTGACTCAGTAAATTCACTGCCCGGCAGCATCAGCGATGTAGAGAGCATCGGCTCGCCCAGTGCTTCCAGCAGCGCCAGCGCAATCGGATTCGATGGCACACGCAGGCCGATGGTCTTACGTTTTTCCTGCAACAAACGGCGCGGAACTTCTTTCGTCCCTTTCAGGATGAAGGTGTAGTTACCCGGCGTGTTGTTTTTAATTAAACGGAATGCCACGTTGTCGACAAACGAATAGGTCGACAGTTCGGACAGGTCACGACACATCAGCGTAAAGTTGTGCCCGTCCGGCAGGTGACGGATGCGGCAAATGCGCTCCATGGCACCTTTATCTTCAATTTTGCAGCCCAACGCATAGCCGGAATCGGTTGGATAGACGATCACCCCACCTTTACGCACGATTTCAACGGCCTGATTGATCAGTCGCTGCTGCGGGTTTTCGGGATGAATATAAAAAAACTGGCTCATACTTTCCTCTCTGTGATCTCGGGCTGCTCCCAAAGTTGCCAGACGCCTTCTACGCCTGCGGGCAACCAAAGTTTACGGCCCAACTCAATCCATGGGCAGGGTAGATGAAAATCAGACCCTTGCGATGCCCACAGTTGATGCGAACGCGCAAGCGTCGCCAGATGGGTGCGTTCATTGGGAGACTGCTGGCACTGTGCTACTTCCATCGCGTCGCCGCGATGTTCAGCAAAATGTGCAACCAGTCTTTTCAGCCACTTAGCGCTAAGATCGTACCGCCCAGGATGAGCCAGAACAGCCTTACCGCCAGAATGATGAATGACATCAATAGCTTGTTCTATTGTACACCACTGTGGCGGAACGTAACCGGTTTTCCCACGGGCAAGATATTTTTTAAAGACATCCGCCATGGTTGTGGCTTTTCCGCATTCCATCAGGAAACGTGCAAAATGGCCCCGCGTAACCGCCCCGCCATCAGCCAGGCGTAACGCCCCTTCCCACGCGCCGGGGATATGCGCTTTGTCGAGTCGTTCAGCAATCAGGCGTGCACGCTGCTGACGACGTTCCGTTTGTTGCGCCAGAAACTCACACATCATGGGATGGGCGATATCAATGTTCAGACCCACTATATGGATCTCATGGTTTTCCCAGACCGTTGATATCTCGACGCCAGGGATCAAATTTAAGGCTAAACCTGAACGTGAAATTTCTTCTCTTGCCGCCGCAATGCCGGCCGTGGTGTCATGATCGGTGATCGCCAGTGTACCGACTCGCATCTCTACCGCACGGTGTACTAAGGCTTCTGGCGTTAATCGCCCATCGGAGGCTGTAGTATGACTGTGCAGGTCATAAATCACTGCGTAATTCGTGTCGCTCAAGGCGGCTCCCGTTTCAATAAATGTCGTATCACGCCCATCATAGCGGTTTCGACAAATATACTGAAATCAGGTGTTGACTTTATTCCATCGAACTAGTTAACTAGTACGCAAGTTCACATGAAGAAGGTATCTGAGATGAAAGCAACATTTGTTCTGCACGGTTGGTGGCGCACTTCCTGATTTCGGGCAGTGTCTTACGTCTGCAATATGCAACCAGATACCCGGCCCGCCAAATGAGCGGGCTTTTTTTTGAACAAAATTAATGAGAATAACGATGCAAACTCAAAAACCGACACTCGAACTGCTTGCCTGCGATGCCGCCTACCGTGAGAATCCGACGGCGCTGTTTCATCAAGTGTGTGGCGCACGTCCAGCAACACTGCTGCTGGAATCTGCAGATATCGACAGCAAAGACGATCTGAAGAGCCTGCTGCTGGTCGACAGCGCATTACGCATTACCGCTCTCGGTGACACTGTCACTATTCAGGCATTGTCCGCAAACGGCGCATCGCTGCTGTCGCTGCTGGATGCTGCCCTGCCCGCTGGCGTTGAGAACGAACAACAGCCGAATGGTCGTCATCTGCGATTCCCTGCCGTCAGCCCACTGCTCGATGAAGACGCCCGCTTATGCTCCCTGTCCGTATTTGATGCATTCCGTTTATTGCAGGAGCTGGTTAATGTTCCAGCGCAAGAACGTGAAGCGATGTTCTTCGGCGGTCTGTTTTCTTACGATCTGGTTGCCGGTTTTGAAGATTTACCTCAGCTTGAAGCGGGCAACCGTTGCCCTGACTACTGCTTCTATCTGGCAGAAACGCTGATGGTTATCGACCACCAGAAAAAAAGCACCCGTATTCAGGCCAGTATTTTTACCCCCAATGATGCGGAAAAACAGCGTCTTAATGCTCGTCTGGCGCAATTGAGCCAGCAGCTTACCGAGCCTGCGCCGCCGTTGCCGGTCACTGAAGTCCCGCAGATGCGCTGCGAGTGCAATCAGAGCGATGAAGAGTTTGGCGCCGTAGTTCGTGGCATGCAAAAAGCGATTCGCGCGGGCGAAATTTTCCAGGTGGTGCCATCCCGCCGTTTCTCGCTGCCCTGCCCATCTCCGCTGGCGGCCTACTATGTGCTGAAGAAAAGTAACCCCAGCCCATACATGTTTTTCATGCAAGACAACGAGTTCACGCTGTTTGGCGCCTCCCCGGAAAGCTCGCTGAAATACGATGCCACCAGCCGCCAGATTGAGATCTACCCGATTGCTGGTACTCGCCCGCGCGGTCGTCGTGCGGACGGTTCGCTTGATCGCGATCTCGACAGCCGTATCGAGCTGGAGATGCGTACCGACCATAAAGAGCTTTCTGAGCACCTGATGCTGGTTGACCTTGCGCGTAACGACCTGGCGCGCATCTGTACGCCTGGCAGCCGCTATGTGGCTGACCTCACCAAAGTCGATCGTTACTCCTTCGTTATGCACCTGGTTTCGCGCGTGGTCGGCGAATTGCGTAGCGATCTGGATGTGCTGCACGCTTACCGCGCCTGTATGAATATGGGCACGTTAAGCGGAGCGCCAAAAGTTCGCGCCATGCAGCTTATCGCCGAGGCCGAGGGTCGTCGCCGTGGCAGCTACGGCGGTGCGGTAGGTTACTTCACGGCGCATGGCGATCTGGATACCTGTATTGTCATTCGCTCCGCCCTCGTGGAAGACGGTATTGCCACCGTACAAGCCGGTGCCGGGATTGTTCTGGATTCTGTACCGCAGTCTGAAGCCGATGAAACCCGTAATAAAGCACGCGCGGTTCTGCGTGCTATCGCTACCGCGCACCACGCACAGGAGACCTTCTAATGGCTGACATTCTGCTGCTTGATAACATCGATTCTTTTACCTATAACCTGGCGGATCAGCTGCGTACTAATGGTCACAATGTGGTGATTTACCGCAACCATATTCCGGCCCAGACGTTGATTGACCGCTTAGCAACCATGAAAAATCCGGTGCTGATGCTTTCTCCAGGACCAGGCGCGCCAAGCGAGGCAGGTTGCATGCCGGAGCTGTTAACCCGTTTGCGCGGCAAGCTGCCAATCATCGGCATTTGTCTGGGACACCAGGCCATTGTTGAAGCCTATGGTGGATATGTGGGTCAGGCCGGAGAGATCCTTCACGGCAAAGCGTCCAGCATTGAACACGACGGTCAGGCGATGTTTTCTGGTCTGGCGAATCCGCTGCCGGTGGCACGCTATCATTCGCTGGTTGGCAGCAACGTACCTGCTGGATTGACCATTAACGCCCACTTTAACGGCATGGTGATGGCGGTACGTCACGATACCGATCGCGTCTGCGGCTTCCAGTTCCATCCGGAATCAATTCTGACCACCCAGGGCGCGCGTTTGCTGGAACAAGCGCTGGCCTGGGCGCAACAGAAGCTTGAACAAACCAATACGCTGCAACCCATTCTGGAGAAACTGTATCAGGCCCAGACGCTGTCCCAGCAGGAAAGTCACCAGCTGTTTTCCGCAGTCGTTCGCGGTGAACTGAAGCCGGAACAACTGGCTGCGGCGCTGGTGAGCATGAAAATTCGTGGCGAACACCCGAATGAAATTGCCGGTGCGGCAACCGCGCTGCTGGAAAACGCCGCCCCGTTCCCGCGCCCTGATTATCTGTTTGCCGATATTGTCGGTACCGGCGGCGACGGCAGCAACAGCATCAATATTTCTACCGCCAGCGCCTTTGTTGCGGCGGCTTGCGGACTGAAAGTTGCCAAACACGGCAACCGCAGTGTCTCCAGCAAGTCTGGCTCTTCGGATCTGTTAGCGGCATTTGGCATCAATCTGGATATGAACGCTGATAAATCCCGTCAGGCGCTAGACGACCTCGGGGTGTGCTTCCTGTTTGCGCCGAAATATCACACCGGTTTTCGCCATGCCATGCCGGTACGCCAGCAGTTGAAAACCCGCACGCTGTTTAACGTGCTCGGCCCGTTGATTAACCCGGCGCATCCGCCGCTGGCGCTGATCGGCGTTTACAGCCCGGAACTGGTGCTACCGATTGCTGAAACGCTGCGCGTGCTGGGATATCAACGAGCAGCCGTGGTGCACAGTGGTGGCATGGACGAAGTTTCGCTGCATGCGCCGACCATTGTGGCAGAGCTGCACGATGGGGAAATCAAGAGTTATCAACTGACGGCAGAAGACTTTGGTTTGACGCCTTACCACCAGGAACAGCTGGCTGGCGGCACGCCGGAAGAAAACCGTGACATTCTTAGTCGCTTGTTACAAGGTAAAGGTGAAGCCGCTCATGAAGCTGCTGTTGCCGCGAATGTCGCCATGTTAATGCGCCTGCACGGTGAAGAAGATTTAAAAGCCAATGCGCAAACCGTGATTAATGTACTGCGTAGCGGTGCGGCCTATGACCGCGTCACTGCACTGGCAGCAAGAGGGTAAATGATGCAAACCGTTTTAGCGAAAATTGTCGCAGACAAGGCGATTTGGGTAGAGGCCCGCAAACAGCAACAACCGCTGGCCAGCTTTCAAAATGATGTTCAGCCTGGCTCACGTGATTTCTACGATGCGCTGCAAGGTGCACGCACCGCCTTTATTCTGGAATGCAAAAAAGCATCTCCATCAAAAGGCGTGATCCGTGATGACTTCGATCCGGCACAGATTGCGAGCATCTATAAACATTATGCTTCCGCGATCTCCGTACTGACCGATGAGAAGTATTTCCAGGGGAGCTTTGATTTCCTGCCTATCGTCAGCCGCATCGCACCGCAGCCGATTCTGTGCAAGGACTTTATTATCGATCCTTACCAGATTTACCTGGCGCGTTTCTACCAGGCGGACGCCTGTTTGCTGATGCTGTCGGTGCTCGATGATGAGCAATATCGTCAACTCGCCGCCGTCGCCCACAGCCTAAAAATGGGCGTACTGACCGAAGTCAGTAACGAAGAAGAGCTGGAGCGTGCTATCGCACTGGGCGCCAAAGTCGTTGGTATCAACAACCGTGATTTACGCGACCTGTCGATTGATCTGAATCGCACTCGTCAACTGGCACCGCGTCTGGGTCACGGTGTGACCGTCATCAGCGAGTCCGGCATCAATACTTACGGTCAGGTGCGCGAGCTCAGCCACTTCGCCAACGGTTTTCTGATTGGCTCTGCGCTGATGTCGCATGACGATCTGCATACCGCCGTGCGTCGCGTACTGCTCGGCGAGAATAAAGTCTGCGGTTTAACCCGGGCTCAGGATGCAAATGCGGCATACGAAGCGGGCGCCATTTACGGCGGCTTGATTTTTGTCCCCACATCACCGCGCGCGGTCAACGTAGCACAGGCGCGAGAGGCCATGACCGGCGCGCCGCTGCAATACGTCGGGGTGTTTCGCAACTCAGATATTGCCGACGTGAGCGCAACAGCGGCGGAGCTGGGACTAACTGCCGTGCAACTGCACGGTAACGAAGACCAGTCCTATGTTGACGCCCTGCGCGACTTACTGCCCGCACAGGTGCAAATCTGGAAGGCACTCAGCGTCAGCGAGACGTTGCCAGCCCGTGATTATCAGCATGTCGATAAATACGTCTTCGACAACGGCCAGGGCGGCAGCGGTCAACGCTTCGACTGGTCACTTTTAGGCGGACAATCGCTGGATAACGTTTTACTGGCTGGCGGACTCGGCGCAGATAACTGCGTTGACGCGGCAAAAACCGGCTGTGCCGGTCTCGATTTCAATTCTGGCGTAGAGTCACAGCCGGGCATCAAAGATGCACATCTTCTGGCTTCGGTCTTTCAGACGCTGCGCGCATATTAAGGAAAAGGACATGACAACATTACTCAATCCGTACTTTGGTGAATTTGGCGGTATGTATGTGCCACAGATTCTGATGCCTGCCCTGCGCCAGCTGGAAGAAGCTTTTGTCAGCGCGCAAAAGGATCCTGAATTTCAGGCGCAGTTTACAGATCTGCTGAAAAACTATGCGGGTCGCCCAACCGCACTGACCAAGTGCCAGAACATTACTCAAGGCACCAATACGACGCTGTATCTCAAGCGTGAAGATTTACTGCACGGCGGCGCGCACAAAACCAACCAGGTGCTGGGTCAGGCGTTGCTGGCGAAGCGCATGGGTAAAACGGAAATCATCGCCGAAACAGGTGCGGGTCAGCACGGTGTTGCATCTGCTCTCGCCAGCGCACTGCTGGGGTTGAAATGCCGTATTTATATGGGCGCGAAAGATGTTGAACGTCAGTCGCCTAACGTTTTCCGTATGCGTTTGATGGGCGCTGAAGTTATCCCCGTTCACAGCGGTTCCGCGACGCTGAAAGATGCCTGTAACGAAGCGCTTCGCGACTGGTCTGGCAGCTACGATACCGCGCACTACATGCTCGGTACGGCGGCTGGTCCTCACCCCTTCCCGACCATTGTGCGTGAGTTCCAGCGCATGATCGGTGAAGAAACCAAGGCGCAGATTCTGGAAAAAGAAGGCCGTCTGCCGGACGCCGTTATCGCCTGCGTGGGCGGCGGTTCTAACGCCATCGGGATGTTCGCCGATTTTATTAATGAAACCAGCGTCGGTCTGATTGGCGTAGAGCCAGGCGGTCACGGGATTGAGTCTGGAGAACACGGCGCGCCGTTGAAGCATGGTCGTGTCGGGATATACTTCGGCATGAAGTCCCCAATGATGCAGACTGAAGAAGGACAGATTGAAGAGTCTTACTCTATTTCTGCAGGGCTGGACTTCCCATCGGTCGGGCCACAGCATGCATACCTGAACAGCATTGGTCGCGCCGATTATGTTTCAATCACCGATGATGAAGCACTGGAAGCCTTCAAAACGCTGTGTCTGCACGAGGGAATTATCCCGGCACTGGAGTCCTCCCATGCCCTGGCGCACGCGTTGAAAATGATGCGTGAGAATCCAGAAAAAGAGCAGTTGCTGGTGGTTAATCTCTCCGGTCGCGGCGACAAAGACATTTTCACCGTACACGATATTTTGAAAGCGCGAGGGGAAATCTGATGGAACGTTACGAAAACCTGTTTGCACAGCTGAAGGACCGCAAAGAAGGCGCTTTTGTCCCCTTCGTAACCCTGGGCGATCCGTCTGTTGAGCAGTCACTGAAAATCATTTATACGCTGATTGAAGCCGGTGCCGACGCGCTTGAGCTCGGCATTCCGTTCTCCGATCCGCTGGCAGATGGCCCAACTATTCAGGAAGCCACCCTGCGTGCGTTTGCCGCCGGCGTTACACCGTCGCAATGCTTTGAAATGCTGGCGCTGATTCGCCAGAAGCATCCGACGATTCCCATTGGGTTGCTGATGTATGCCAACCTGGTCTTCAGTAAGGGCATTGATGAATTTTACGCCCATTGTGAGAAAGTGGGTGTGGATTCTGTATTAGTGGCCGATGTTCCCGTTGAAGAGTCTGCACCATTCAGAACCGCAGCGCTCCGCCACAACATCGCGCCGATTTTCATCTGCCCGCCGAACGCTGATGAAGAACTGCTACGCCAGATTGCCTCTTATGGTCGTGGCTACACTTATCTACTTTCACGTGCAGGTGTAACCGGTGCCGAAAATCGTGCAGCATTACCGCTGCATCATCTGGTTGAAAAGCTGAAAGAATATGGTGCGCCACCTTCTTTACAGGGCTTTGGTATTTCTGCGCCTGAACAGGTCGCTGGTGCTATTGAAGCCGGTGCTGCCGGTGCAATTTCCGGCTCGGCAATTGTGAAAATCATTGAGAAAAATGTTGCGGCACCGGAACAGATGCTGGCTGAGCTGAAAGCGTTTGTCAGCACGATGAAAGCCGCCACCCACCAATAAGCTAAATCAACCGCCAGAAATTTCTGGCGGTTTTATCCTTCTTTCGTGTGCTTCATTCTATACATAGCGCTATCCGCATTCTGAATGGCCACATCAAGTTCACCATTCACCTCTGCAATCCCCCACGATACTGACAATGGCACGGTATGGCCATCCACCACAAACACATGGCTGGTCACCTGCCCACTAATACGTTGCGCGATTGCTATAGCGTCAGTTGCCTGCGATCGAAACAGCAGGATCATAAACTCATCCCCGCCGGTACGAATCACAATATCGTGACTGGTGCGGGTGTTTGACAGCATCCTGTTGGCGATAATTTGCAGCGCACGATCGCCTGCCGCGTGGCCCCAGGTGTCATTGACGGCCTTGAACTTATTACAGTCAAGTAGCACCACCGAGCAGTGTGATAAATCCCGACGCTTGATGATGTCGAGAATTCGGCGGTTAAAACAACCGGTCAGGGTATCAATATAAACCTTGAGGTCACTTTCGTTCAGCCATGATTTTAACGAGAAGCTGATCATGATGAAGAAAAACGGCGCCAGCAGAATCACGATACCTGCATGCGTGTCGCGCGTCATAAAACGGCCTAATGAAAGCGAATAGTGCAGCGCATATTTCTCTGAAAAATTGCGCACCATAAAGCGGGATTGACCGGTACATTTACCGGATAAACAGAGACTCTCATTGTTGGTCAAATTCACCAATTCTACGTTCAATTCTGGTGGAATTTGGTAGTCAAATGCCTGGGCTAACGCTTCCTGCAATTCGGACTTTGAATGGTCATAGACCAGATAAGCCACGATTTGGTCTGATATCTCTTTGCCAGACAGATCGTAGATATAACTCACCACGCTGTAAGCTTTCTCACCGGTAATTTTATCGGTATAGAAATTCGTTGAGCTGAGGGCTTTATTTTTGACGTTTTTCTGCAGCAGTCGGGTATAGAAATCGACGGGGGGATAGAAAAATTGCGTGATATCCCGCGCCATTTCAGAATTAGAGAAACTGAAATTGCGCGAATCGGAAGCCATAAACCAGTAAAAATAATCTGAGTTTTTGGCGATAATATAACGATGTGCATCAAAACTGCCCGGGTTTAGCTCATTGACCATACCGCGAATAAACTCCGCCGCCGTATACATACACAGCGCGTTGTGGCTGGTTTGCTGAGCAACCATTGTCCCCGTTGCCGAATGCAGCCGCTTTGGGTCGGCGTTAATTCCCCATTCATTCTCATCCCGGGGGGCGAATTGTGAAATATCTCCGCATTGATCACCCGTTTTGATATGGTGGTAGCGCTCGCCAATCGCATCGGCGATCAGCTCGTTGTCGTTAAAAATGTCCATCATGCGCGCTTGCAGGCGGTTAACACCTTCGCTGGCAGCGGCCATTCGCTGTTCATAAATAATAAACAGAAACAACGACGTAAATATCAACGTAATGAGCCCTGATACCAGCAGTGCCTGCCTGTTTCTGAGCTTATCCTGCACAATCTTCACGAGTCCACCCTGATAGTTAACAGTATTGCCAAATCGGTTACCCGTTTATGTTGTTGCATAACAGCGTTGTACGTTGATAGAGAATGTTCGCCACCCCGATACAGGTAAGTTGATGTAGCCCGCAGCCGCGCGCTTAGGTTACAGTTTTATACAATAAAAGCACATAATTGTTAACATAAACGCAAACTAATCATCACCTTCAATAGGATACCCTGCCCGTCGAATGGCCTCGCGGCAGTCGTTTACGCCTGCGGCATAGCCCGCCTCAATCTCACAAACCGGACTGGCGCTGCAATAAGGTAGTGTAACTGGAGTCGCAATAAGTTTCTCCAGCGCCTCAATTTTATCCATGTAAAGCAATAACTCACGTGCAGCACTTACGGCAAACGCTGCCGTTTGATCTTCGGAGAACGGTTCCAGAAGTGCGATTTTTTGCTGTAGCAGATGGCGGGTCAACATCATCAGCAATATCCTCAAAATTGTTTTGCTTAAAGAGTAGCACGACATCAAAGGGGAGAAAGGTAGGATGGGATTGTTTAAACGATGGGTCTAAGTAAGGATATTGTCTGAAAACGGTAACAGACAGCTCCGTGCAAATCTCTGGCGAAGATCAGATATTTTTAGTTGATGACGATGGAGAATATCCGAGTTTGTAATAATAATGCACTCATTGTTTCCATACTGTCTGAGACTGTCAATCGTTAGACTACTCTGAGCGTGAAGCGGACCATAATTTCTGATGTAAAGCTTCACTGATAATGTCGGGACAGTGATGAGTGAGAAACTCACGTTGTGCTTACACCAGGATTATCTGGAATGATGGAGTTAACATCTCAATTGTTCATAGCGGCGCTGAGTGGATGCAGGATATCGCGGGGCATATTGGACGTATAACGTTTATTGCGTACCTAAGAAGTTAAGACCAGAGGTTTTAATTATTACATTTTTTAAGATAGTGGTTTTTATCTGTTTTTTAGAATTGCCATACCTGGCCAGACATTCTTATCCATAACAACTTTATGAGTTAAAAAAATCTGCCATATTGACAGATTCTTTTAATCTATCATTAGAGATTTGCAACGTTATGATATACTTTTTGAACATCATCGTCATCTTCAAGGGCATCAACAAGCCCTGCGAAGACTTCTAAATCTTCTGGTGAAAGTTCAATTTCTGATTGAGCAATCATCTCTAATTCTGTGGTAGAGAATTCAGTAATCCCTGCGGCTTTTAAAGCTGCAATGCCTTTGTGAAGATCTGTAGATTCTGTATAAATAACGATGTTTCCTTCTTCTTCGGTTACATCACGAACATCTACTTCAGCATTAAGCAAAATTTCAAAAATGTGGTCAGGGTCTGTCCCTTCAAAAACAATCACTCCGGTATTGTCAAACATATAGCTGACAGAACCAGCCGCTCCGATATTCCCGCCTTTTTTATTAAAAATTGAGCGGACATTAGCAATCGTACGGTTAACATTTGAAGTCAATGTTTCAGCGATAATCAGTGAGCCACTGGGACCAAAGCCTTCATAACGCCCTTGCACGAACGTTTCATCACTGCCGCCTTTGGCTTTATCAATGGCTTTATCAATAACGTGTTTTGGAACCTGCGCTTGTTTAGCACGTTCAATAACGAATTTTAAAGATGTATTTAATTCTGGGTCTGGTTCGCCTTGTTTAGCAGCAGCATAAATTTCGACACCGAATTTTGCATATACATTAGACGTTGCACCGTCTTTAGCTGTTTTTTTAGCAACAATATTTGCCCACTTACGTCCCACTGGAATGATCTCCTCAAAAATTCATTTACATAGCCGACAGGTAAATAACCTAGCATTACATTATATCATGACGTATAAATCCTCGTCTATTAAAAATAAAAATATTAGAATTTTACTATATGTTACTTTAATTTTATCAATATTTAACATTATTGATAAATTATCCTCTGGTTCTTTTTTGTTCTTAATAAATGGTCCGCAGCAATAATGCATAAGTGAAGAGAAACAAAAGTGATATTCCAGACAAACACTTCTACTATTAAAGTTGCTGCTGCACTGCTTATAGCGAGGTTTCGACACACAAATTTTGTCAGGCCAGATGAGCAAAATAATGGCCGATCAAGACAACGATACACGAGGAAAAGAATGGAAAAAAACTGGCCATTTGACGACCAGTTTTGCAGAAGTGTTTTACAGTAAATATCAGAAACGATAACCCGCAGAGAACATAAACACCCACGGATCGAGGCGTACACTGTCTCGCTGCTGGACGCCACCCATTTTATAGCTTGCGGTGGTATCGATATCCATGTACCAGACCGACATGTTAATCAGCCAGTCGCGGTTAATCAGATAGTCCATACCGACTTGCCCTGCTGCACCCCAGGAATCTTTCAGGCTCAGGTCCGATAACCCCGTTTTTTTGCCGTTATCGTTAAAGCCTTCATCGAAGAAGGTCGTGTAGTTCACCCCAACACCTACGTACGGACGCAGTTTACTGCTGGAGTCACCGAAGTACCACTGCGCCATTAACGTCGGCGGTAAATGATGTACGGTGGCAATATCACCCGTTGCAGCAGTGCCGATTTTATGGCGGAACGGCGTAGCTGCCAGTAATTCAACACCGATATTGTCGGTTGCCATGTAGGTAAATGTCAGACCCAGCTGCGTGTTATTGCTGACATCAAAGCCACCTAAGCTGCCCAGCGTACCACCTGCACCTTCCGTCGGCCTGACGGTGGCTGAACCTGCACGAATAAAGAACTCTCCAGCTTCATGCGCAAATGCGTTACCAGAGAGAAGAGTTGTTAAAGCCAATGCTGCAACTGTTAATTTTTTCATGTCCGCTCCATCGTTATGGTTATAAAAGCGGAACGAATATACCCACATTGGAGTAATAAGTGATCTAACATGGATCACATTGACTTTGATAATTTAACATTTATTGATCCAGATTAAGTTAGAACTTGCATTCAAAATCCTGGTTAAATTAATTCAGATCAATTTTGATATATTTTCAATGTGCAAGTACCTCCAGCTCATTGCTGATGGTTGATGGATATCTGCGCGTGATGCGCAGATAACAAACAGCGTTCATGCACGACGCTGAAGTCATAGCCAAAAATTACTGCAGCTTTACAAAGATATGCTTTTCCATACATCGCGCGATGCTGCCACTGTAGAGTTATCCAGGGTACAATTGCCCGCAAATGAACACCTGCAAAACTCAAGGAGAGTGCATGTCTATCACGGCGAAATCCGTTTACCGTGACACGGGAAACTTTTTCCGTAATCAATTCATTACCATCTTGCTGGTATCGTTGTTGTGCGCGTTTATCACAGTGGTGTTAGGGCATGCCTTTTCCCCCACTGACGCACAAATTGCGCAACTCAGTGAAGGCGATCAGTTAACCAGCAGCGTGGGGCTGTTCGATCTGGTGCAAAACATGACCCCGGAGCAACAGCAAATTTTGCTACGCGCATCCGCAGCGTCGACGTTTTCCGGTCTGATTGGTAATGCCATCCTCGCCGGGGGGGTCATCCTGATGATTCAGCTGATTTCAGCAGGTCATCGCGTCAGTGCGTTACGTGCCATCGGCGCCAGTGCGCCAGTGTTACCGAAGCTGTTTATTCTGATTTTTCTGACTACTCTGCTGGTGCAAATCGGTATTATGCTGGTTGTTGTTCCCGGTATTCTGCTGGCGATCCTGCTGGCACTCGCACCGGTGATGTTGGTACAGGACAAAATGGGTGTCTTTGCCGCGATGCGCAACAGTATGCGTCTGGCGTGGTCCAATATGCGACTGGTTGCGCCGGCAGTGATCGGTTGGTTGCTGGCAAAAACGCTGCTGTTGCTTTTTGCGCCAAGTTTTGCAGTACTTACGCCGAATGTAGGCGCGGTATTGGCGAATACGCTGAGCAATATGATCTCCGCCGTGTTGCTGATCTATTTGTTCCGCCTGTACATGCTGATTCGCCAATAAACCCTGAACGCATTCCGGGCTTGTTCCCGGTGCTTTTGATGACGGAATCGAAGAATGAAGCAGTTTCTTGATTTTTTACCGCTGGTTGTCTTTTTTGCTTTTTATAAGCTTTACGACATCTATGCGGCGACCTCGGCGCTGATTGTCGCGACGGCTGTAGTGTTGATTTACAGCTGGGTTCGCTATCGCAAGGTCGAGAAGATGGCGTTAATCACCTTTGTCCTGGTGGCCGTATTTGGTGGCCTGACTATTTTTTTCCACAACGATGAATTCATTAAGTGGAAAGTAACGGTGATTTACGGGCTGTTTGCTGGTGCTCTGCTGGTTAGCCAGTGGGTGATGAAAAAGCCGCTGATTCAACGCATGTTAGGTAAAGAGCTGACCCTACCGCAGTCAGTGTGGTCGAAACTTAATTTAGCATGGGCCGTATTTTTCATCCTGTGTGGTCTGGCGAATATCTATATTGCATTTTGGCTACCGCAGAACATTTGGGTCAACTTCAAGGTGTTCGGTCTGACCGCCCTGACTTTATTCTTTACGCTGCTGAGTGGGGTCTATATTTACCGTCATCTGCCGCAAGAAGATAAATCATAATTCATGCTCGCCAGATCTGCGGATCTGGCGAATTTTTATCCCCTCGCGTTCCATTGTGCTGACAACCTGACTTACATCTGCTCTGCACGCCGCATCACCTCTGTTCTCAACGCACAAATTCTAGTAGCATCGCGCCTGTAATCTTTCTCTATAGTCGGTTCTACAATGACAACAACGAATAACACTCCCCAGGGTGAACTGGTTTTACGTACTCTGGCCATGCCTGCCGATACCAACGCGAACGGTGATATTTTTGGCGGCTGGCTGATGTCACAAATGGATATAGGTGGCGCGATTCAGGCCAAAGAGATCGCACATGGTCGTGTGGTAACGGTGCGAGTGGAAGGGATGAGCTTTTTGCGCCCGGTCGCCGTAGGTGATGTGGTGTGTTGCTATGCGCGCTGTGTGAAACGCGGGACAACCTCGATCAGCATCAATATTGAAGTTTGGGTGAAGAAGGTCGCTTCTGAACCTATTGGGCAGCGCTATAAGGCCACCGAAGCTCTGTTTATCTACGTTGCCGTTGATAAAGACGGGAAACCGCGTCCAATTCCCACGTTGGTCTGATAGCACACGTCAGTACTGCTATCCGGCAATCATCACTCTTGATCATTGCCGGACGGCCTGATGCTTACTCGATCTGCGTTGTGCCGTTTAATTTGAAAACAATATTCACCACAAGCCCGGAACCGGGTTTGCCTGCTTCATAACGCCATCTACGCATCGCATTTTTCACTTCACGCTCAAACATATTGGCAGGCTGTGCAGACAGGATCTCCACATTTTCAACCCGGCCATCCGGCGTTACGTTAAATTTGACCTTTACCCGGCCTTCAATGCGCAGCGCCTGAGCTCGCGCCGGATACTGAGGCTGATTACGGCTTAAAGCACGTGGACCCGATGGCGCACTGACCACCGGTTTGCTGGTAGTTGCCGGCGCGGTATTGGTCATTGTGCGAGTAGGTGCCGTATTTTCCAGTGGGGAGGCCGGGCGCGGTTCTGCTGGTTTAACATCGCGTTTCGGTTGCTCTTCCACCTTTTTCACCGGTTTTGGCTTCGGTTTAGGCTTGGGCTTCGGTTTTTCAATCACCACCGGCGCCTCTTTTGGTGGCTCTGGAATCGGTTCAGGTTCCGGTTCAGGCTCAACAACGGGTTCCGGCGGCGGCTGAACGGCCTGAGGCGGTTCGAGATCGGCAGGCGCGACCATCGTGACAGAGATCGGCTGCGCTGGCGCAGGTAGTTCAATAACCTGATGTACCGAGGTATACAGCAAACCAGCCACTATGGCACCATGAATGCCGACAGACAGTAACGTTGGCCAGGGAAAGCGACGAGGTAAATCAAGGGTCATTGAAGTCATAATCGTTTCAGTAAAAAAACCAGACCCTGATTTTAAATGCAAATAGCAATCATATTCAATAAGCCCGTGGGGCTAACTGACATTTAAAACGCGATTTTATGATAAAAACCACTTTCAGAGTATGGCCTTAACATATCAGTTATCTTTCCGTTGCAGTTGTTAGGCCTTTCCAATAACGTTATTAACGACTTTTACCGTTCAAGGAGCTCTACCCGTGCTGTATGTTATTTACGCTCAAGATATCGCAGACTCTCTCGAAAAACGTCTTTCCGTGCGCCCTGCTCATCTGGCTCGCCTGCAACTCCTTCATGACGAAGGTCGTTTGCTCACGGCAGGCCCCATGCCAGCGGTCGATAGTAACGATCCCGGTGCGGCGGGTTTTACCGGCTCGACGGTGATTGCCGAATTTGAATCTTTGGAGGCGGCACAGGCGTGGGCAGAAGCCGATCCGTATGTTGCGGCGGGCGTTTATGCGCAGGTTTCAGTAAAACCTTACAAGAAAGTATTTTGACAAAAAAAAAGCCATTTTCATTTATAAAAATACTGAACAGTAAGCAAAATACATAGCCATTGAGGGCGCATTTAGGTGCACATTAGTCTAAACGCCCTCACTTCTCGTATCTATGCATTAATTCAGCATATCAAAGCAATGATAAGAACCCTTATAAAAGGTAGCTACGACCGTTTATTAGCGTGTCATTGATTGTTTCTTACTCAACCTCAGTGTATTTTATTATCTGTCGAGATTAATTTGTCACAATGCAGACAGGCTGCGTTGTCACGATATACGGGATTTTAGTCAATTATGGCTTTTGATTCGTTCCGTCCCGCCTCTCCCTCTCCTAAAGCATTCCGCCATGATATCAATGGCCTGCGAGCATGGGCTGTGTTAGCGGTCGTATTTTATCACTTTGGCGTACCCGGATTTAGCGGTGGCTTTATCGGCGTTGATGTTTTTTTTGTTATATCAGGTTTCCTGATGACCGCCATCATCGTGAACGGCCTTGAACGTGGCAATTTTTCATTATGGAGTTTCTATCTGGCACGTGCCAGACGAATTATTCCTGCCTTAATTGCATTATGTAGCACGTTACTTTTCTTGGGTTGGTTTTGGTTGCCCACCGCTGATTATTATGTGCTGGCAATCAATGCGATCACAGCGCTTACTTTTGTTTCCAATCTCAAGTTTTGGCGTGAAGCGGGTTATTTCGATATCACTTCCAGAGAAAACAGGTTGCTGCACACATGGTCTCTTTCGGTGGAGTGGCAATTTTACATTTTGTTGCCTGTTGGCTGCATTTTACTCTGGCGCTGGTTTGGCCGGCAGGGTGTTAAGTTTGCACTTATCGCCGCAGGCGTACTGTCATTAGCTCTATCAATTTACGTGAGCCCTCGACTCCCAGGTAGTGCGTTTTATCTACTCCCCACCCGCATTTGGGAATTATTAGCTGGAGGAGGTGTATGGTTGCTAACTCGTCGGCATTCTATGTCGCAACGCCCAGCCCGGATACTAGAGTTGGTGGGTTTTATTTTAATTGCCCTGTCAGTCACACTCCTGGATGCGACACGACCATGGCCGGGAAGTTATGCCGTGGTCCCTGTGCTGGGGACCGTGCTGGTTCTTGCGGCTAATCGCCAGCGATCATTATTTACATCTACGGCAATTTTTCGCCAGATAGGTGCCAGTTCTTATTCAATTTATCTGTGGCACTGGCCGCTTGCGGTGCTGCTTAGTTATGCCGACAAACATCACAATCCCTGGTGGATTGCTACTGGCATTGTAATGAGTGTGCTATTGGGAAAGATCTCTTTATTGCTCGTAGAGATTCCGACACGCAAACAGCTTGCGCTAACCCCTGCACGCAAACAGAGCTGGGTACTATTACTGTTAATTTTGAGCACTGGTGGAATGGCCGCAGGGGCTCGTTATCAGCAAGTCGATGGCAGAATTAACCCGGCAATTGAATTAGCGATGATCCCGAAACTTGATTACGCAGTCCGATTTGAAAAATGTCTGCTCGCGCCGGGTAAAGGAAGCGAGTCTCCTATGTGCAGATATGGCAAAGGAGAGTTAACGGCCATTGTCCTGGGAGACAGTCATGCAAGCATGCTGGTTTCAGCTGTCGCAGAGGCTGCACCCGGTGCGGTTGTTGAGATGACCTATGCGAGCTGTCCGACAGTGTTAGGCATGAAACGAAGAGAGGATATTAATGATGACTGTAAACTTTTTAATGATCGAGCTATTAATTTACTAAATAATGAATATAAAAATAAACTCGTCTTTATCGCCAACAGAAGCAGCCTCGCTATCCTGGGACAAAATGAAAAGGACGATTTTTTTTATATTCCTATGGGATTTTTTGATACACCGAATGAACACCCCAATCAGAATTTAACACAGCAGTTTAGCCAGCAACTCGTAAAAACTCTGTGTTCCATAGAGAATAGTCAGAGGGTATTTCTGGTCCGCCCTATTCCTGAAATGGCAGTCGATGTGCCTAATACAATGGCCAGGGCACTGATGTTTGGTCAGTCAGACAGTACAGTATCTATTTCTCTCGATGAATATTACCAGCGACAAACAGCCATTTGGGCAGCACAAGATGAGGCGGCCCTGCGCTGCGGGGTCAATATTCTCAATCCGTTACCCTATCTTTGCAAGGATGGGCGGTGTTGGGGAGATGCTGGTGGACGTCCACTTTACTCAGACAGTAACCACCTAAGTGCATTTGGCAGTACGCTTTTACTCCCCATGTTTCAACGCGCATTTAAACAAGCAGAACATACCGAGGCAACTAACGCCCTGCAACTTTGACGCTTGACCAGAAACATGGGGATCATATCCATTCGGATACTAATATTCACTCAAGTAAAAAAGCCGCAGATAGCGGCTTTAGTTGTTACTTTTTCTCGTCAGTGTAGCGACGAGCGTTGTCAAAAAGATTTGTACACATAATGACCTCCCTCAAAAGACAATAAACTAACAGAATAGGATAACGGGTAATACCTGACCACACTATTATGAACCACTAGCCCCAGAATGTAGAATCATCGTATTGATAATAAAAAGAAAAGTATAATCAGCGAGAAATTTACGCTGCCGTTTTTTCAACAGTTCTTTCTTGAAACAACGGTGCTTTATTCATTACGTCTGGGATGCACCCGGTTTTAACAATCACACCAGGATTACCAACAACGATAGAAAAAGGCGGGATACTTTCGGTCACAAACGCCCCGGCAGCAATTTTACTCCCTTGCCCAATGATAACCCCGCCGACGATGACAGCATTTGGACCAATCCAAACTTCATCTTCAATAATGGGGTAACCCGTGATGCGGGTTCCTGCTCCCTGAATAGTATCTCGCTGACCGATAGTTACACCATGAAATAAGGTAACGTTCTTTCCAATTCTTGCACTCGGCGATATCACTATCCCCCAGCCATGAGTGATAGCCAACCCGGCACCAACCTGTGTGCTCGATGGAAAATCCATCGAGCACATGTGAGCAGCACACCGATGCAAGATCTTAAATGGATAGAGCATGATACGCAGCGGTGTGCGCGAAACCGCACAGTATTGGCATAAACGCATCATCACAATGATACGGAATGTTCTGCTAATTACTGTACCAATTATTAGTTTACTCCATGAGAAATAACCAAATTCACGGTGGGTATCGGCTTTAATTTTGTCGAATGCCATCATACTGTCTCGTAGTTTAATCGTTAAAATGTATCAGTTCTCACTGAAATAAAAACATATTTTCTTGTCACCAGCATTCTTCTTTTCGAGTAGATACGGCACCTGAAAGATGACAATAATATAAATAATGAAATGGTTATCTCTTACCTGGACCAAAAACAATAATGACGGCAGGAAAGTATTTAAGAATCAATACGGGAAAACAGACATTGGGCACCGCCAGCGGTGCCCTTTTGGGATCAGATGCTGTGGATCGCAAACAACAACGAGTTACGCTGGTGGTTGAGAACGCACTTCCTGATGGTATGGATACGCATATTACGACGCGATTGTCCTTCAAGCCAACGTGCTTTACGGCGGCTAGCCTGACGCAGCATCCGCCAGCGTCCCACTTCCGTTCTACTACGCTTCATGTTAACTACTCTTCCAGTCACTGAGCGGCCATTATAACGCCAGACCGAATGCAGACCAGTGGTTTTCCCGTGTTTTTATTTGCCAGATTAATCCTGATGCGTAAACTCTTAACAATACGCTTTCAAAAGGATTTTTAAATTTATGACAACCTTCTACACCGTGGTGAGTTGGCTGGTCATTCTGGGTTACTGGGTACTCATTGCTGGCGTAACGTTACGCATTCTGATGAAGCGACGCGCAGTGCCCTCCGCAATGGCCTGGCTGTTGATCATCTACATTCTGCCATTGGTAGGAATTATTGCTTATCTGTCCTTTGGTGAACTTCACCTGGGTAAGCGACGTGCCGAACGCGCCCGGGCGATGTGGCCTTCAACCGCCAAATGGCTGAACGACCTCAAGGCCTGCAAGCATATTTTTGCCCAGGAAAACAGCAGCGTCGCCTCTTCGTTATTTAAACTGTGCGAGCGTCGTCAGGGTATAGCTGGCGTAAAGGGAAACCAGCTGCAGTTGCTCACCAGTTCAGATGACGTGATGCAGGCGCTGATCCGTGATATTCAGCTGGCGCGCCACAACATCGAAATGGTGTTCTACATATGGCAGCCAGGCGGTATGGCCGATCAGGTAGCCGAGTCGTTAATGGCTGCCGCGAGGCGTGGCATTCACTGTCGCCTGATGTTGGACTCCGCCGGCAGCGTGGCGTTTTTCCGCAGCCCTTGGGCGGCGATGATGCGTAACGCAGGTATCGAGGTTGTAGAAGCGCTGAAGGTGAACCTGATGCGTGTATTTTTACGCCGTATGGACCTGCGTCAGCACCGCAAAATGATCATGATCGATAACTACATTGCTTATACCGGCAGCATGAACATGGTCGACCCGCGTTTCTTTAAACAAGATGCGGGCGTCGGGCAATGGGTTGATTTAATGGCCAGAATGGAAGGCCCTGTCGCTACTGCTATGGGCATTGTCTATTCCTGCGACTGGGAAATTGAGACCGGAAAGCGCATTTTACCTCCGCCACCGGACGTCAATATCATGCCGTTTGAGCAGGCCAGCGGTCACACCATTCACACTATCGCCTCGGGTCCTGGTTTCCCTGAAGATTTGATTCATCAGGCGCTGCTAACCGCTGCTTATTCAGCGCGTGAATATTTAATTATGACCACCCCCTACTTCGTCCCCAGCGACGATCTGTTGCACGCGATCTGCACGGCAGCGCAGCGTGGGGTTGACGTCAGTATCATTCTTCCACGTAAAAATGACTCCCTGCTGGTTGGCTGGGCAAGCCGGGCCTTTTTCACCGAGCTGCTGGCGGCTGGCGTTAAAATTTATCAGTTCGAAGGTGGCTTGCTGCACACCAAGAGCGTACTGGTCGATGGCGAGCTGAGCCTGGTCGGTACGGTTAACCTGGATATGCGCAGTCTGTGGCTCAATTTTGAAATCACGCTGGTCATTGATGATGCCGGATTCGGTGGCGATCTCGCGGCAGTACAGGATGATTATATTTCGCGTTCCCGCCTGCTTGATGCCCGTTTGTGGGTAAAACGACCACTCTGGCAGCGGATAGCAGAGCGACTGTTTTACTTCTTTAGTCCGTTGCTGTAAAACGTGCCCATCAGACAGTAAACAGGTAGTCATTATGGATATGGATTTGAACAATCGCCTGACCGAAGACGAAACGCTTGAGCAGGCTTATGACATTTTTCTCGAACTGGCTGCGGACAATCTGGATCCAGCCGACATTATTCTGTTCAATTTGCAGTTTGAAGAGCGTGGCGGTGCCGAGTTGTTCGATCCGGCAGAAGACTGGCAGGAGCATGTTGATTTTGACCTGAACCCTGACTTCTTTGCCGAGGTGGTGATTGGTCTGGCAGATACAGAAGACGGCGAGATTAACGATATTTTCGCGCGCGTTTTATTATGTCGCGAAAAAGATCATAAGCTCTGCCATATTCTCTGGCGCGAATAATCAAACAAAAAAGCTGCTCTCGCAGCTTTTTACATTTTTAACCCGGCAGTTTACTTCCACAGCGGTTACAAAATTGCGCACTATGTTCGTGCTGCGCCTGCTGGCACTGCGGACATTTTCGTTGGTGCCCGCGCTGCTGGAACGCACTGCTCATGTGCGTGGTAATCAATCCCGTCGGTATTGCAATCACCGAGTAACCAATCAGGATAAGCACAGACGCCACCATGCGCCCCAACGGTGTGTGCGGCGTGATATCACCATAGCCGACGGTGGTTACAGTAACAATCGCCCAATACACCGACGCATTCAGCGTAGTAAACCCATATTTTGGCCCTTCAATCAGATACATCATCGCGCCAAAAACCACCATCAGGATGGCGATAAAGGAATAGAACAGCATCAGCTGATGTCGGGCGCTTTTTAACGCATTCCAGAACACCCGTAGAGAAGGCATAAAGCGCAGCAGCTTGAGAATACGCAGGACGCGCAGGACACGCATCGCTCGCCAGGCGAAAACATAGCTCAGACTGATTTCCGGCCATAGCCACATCACATACAGAGGCAGAATGGTGGCAAGGTCAATTATCCCCCAGAAGCTGAACACATATTTAGCAGGGTTAGCCCAGCAACATAAGCGCAGAAGATATTCGAGGGTGAAGACCAGAGTAATAAAGATCTCCAGCCAGACAAAAACGCGCCATTCCTCAAAGGTTAAATGGTATTGCGTCCCTACTCCGGACTCAATGAAGATGACGATAACGCTGAGCAAGGCAAATAGCGCACACATACCTTCAAAGCGACGCCCTGAACGGGTGTTTAAATCAAATAATTTGCGATAGAGCGCACGGCGGACAGAAGAGACTAAACCTGGCACAGATACCTCACCAAAAAAAGGGCTGACCTTTGTCAGCCCTCAGGATTATAGCGGGTCTACTTTCAGGCAGGAAACTGCATGTCGGAAACTTCCTTCCAGAACCGGGCGCGTTTTTGCGCATTCCGGTCCAGCAATCGGACATCGCGTACGGAACACGCAACCGGAAGGAGGATTAATCGGGGACGGTAATTCGCCTTCCAACAACTGGATAACCTTGTTCCTTTCCTGATCCGGATCGGGGATCGGCACCGCAGACATCAGCGCTTTGGTATAAGGATGCAGCGGGTTATGGTACACCTCGTCATAAGTCCCTAATTCCACCGCATGTCCGAGATACATAACCAGCACACGGTCGGAGATATGTTTAACCACCGCGAGGTCGTGGGCAATGAAGATTAGCGATAATCCCATTTCGCGCTGAAGCTGTTGCAGCAGGTTAACCACCTGGGCCTGGATTGACACGTCCAGCGCCGAAACTGGTTCATCGCAGATAATTAACTTCGGTTCGAGGATCAGCGCGCGGGCAATACCGATACGCTGACACTGGCCACCGGAAAACTCATGTGGGTAGCGGTTAATCAGGTTGGGCAGTAATCCAACCTTCATCATCATCGCCTTCACACGGTCGCGGACTTCCTGACCAGGAAGATTCGGATGATAAGTTCGCAGCGGTTCGGCAATGATTTCACCAATGGTCATGCGCGGGTTTAACGATGCCAGCGGATCCTGGAAAATCATCTGGATATCGCTGCGCACTTCCCGCCACTCATCGGGTTTCATGCCCAGTAAATCTTTACCCAGCCAGGCAACCTTTCCATCGGTGGCCTTCACCAGGCCAATAATCGCACGGGCAAAGGTCGATTTCCCGCAGCCTGATTCACCAACCACGCCCAGGGTTTCGCCCTCATACAGTCGCAGGGTTACGCCATCAACCGCCTTCAGGGTTTTAGACGGTTGCCAGAACCACTGTTTGCCATCTTTAATATCGAAATGGACTTTAAGGTCGGCAATCTCAAGGAGCACTTTACGTTGTTCGGTCACCGTATTCATACCAGTTCCTCCACCGGCTTAAAGCAGGCACGTAGACGGCCTGGGCTAAATTCCTCCAGTGGCGGAGCACTGCTACAGATTTCCATCGCATGCGGGCAACGCGGCTGGAATGGACAACCTTTTGGTAGACGCAGTAAGTTCGGTGGGTTGCCAGGGATAGTGAGCATCTCTTCCCCTTCGGCATCCAGACGAGGTACGGCATTTAGCAAACCAATCGAATACGGATGAACGGGTTTATAAAAGACATCCCGCGCACTGCCGTATTCCATAGTACGTCCGGCATACATCACCAGGACTTTATCGCAAATACCGGCAACAACCCCCAGATCGTGGGTGATCATGATAATCGCGGTGTTGAATTCACTTTTCAATTCATTCAGCAGCGTCATAATTTGCGCCTGTACCGTCACATCAAGCGCAGTGGTTGGTTCATCGGCAATCAGTAATTTGGGCCTGCACAGCAGCGCCATGGCGATCATTACGCGCTGACGCATACCACCAGAGAATTCATGAGGATACATTTTCATACGCTTACGCGCTTCCGGCATTTTCACCGCATCCAGCATTCTGACCGACTCTTCAAAAGCTTCCGCTTTTCTCATGCCTTTATGCAGCATCAGAACTTCCATCAACTGCTCCCCGACCCGCATGTACGGGTTGAGAGACGTCATCGGGTCCTGGAAAATCATCGAGATTTGCTCGGCGCGCAGTTTGTTCAGCTCACGTTCCGGTAAATTCAGAATTTCACGCCCGTTGAACGTTGCGGAGCCCCCGATACGACCATTCGCCGCCAGCAGCCCCATCAGGGCAAAGGCCGTCTGCGATTTACCCGAACCGGATTCACCGACAATACCCAACGTTTCTCCGGCTCGCAGAGAAAAGTTTAAATCGTTGACTGCAGTTACATCGCCGTCGGGGGTCGCAAACGTCACACGCAAATCTTTTACGTTCAGCAGTGCGTTAGCCTGTTGTTGCGCGAGCGGCGCGGTTGAGGTTTCAATTACGCTCATGGCTGCACTCCTTAACGGTCTTTCGGGTCGAGGGCATCACGCAGGCCATCGCCAATAAAGTTAAAACAGAACAAAGTGACCACCAGGAAACCTGCCGGGAACAGCAGCAGCCATGGTGAGACTTCCATAGAGTTGGCACCATCACTGAGCAACGCGCCCCAGCTACTTAACGGTTCCTGCGTACCTAGTCCCAAAAAGCTCAGGAAGGATTCAAATAGGATCATGCTAGGCACCAGCAATGAAGCGTAAACCACCACCACACCCAGCACGTTCGGCACAATATGGCGGATAACGATACGCACGGTAGACACCCCGCCGACTTGCGCCGCTTCAATAAACTCTTTGCGCTTCAGGCTCAGCGTTTGTCCACGCACGATACGCGCCATATCCAGCCAGGAGACCATTCCGATAGCGACAAAAATCAGCAGGATATTTTGTCCAAAGAAGGTCACTAGCAGAATCACGAAGAACATGAACGGGAAGGAGTTGAGGATTTCCAGCAGACGCATCATCACCGAGTCGATTTTACCGCCGAGATAGCCCGACAGAGAGCCGTACAGCGTACCAACAACCACCGCGACCAGCGCCGCGGCAATGCCGACCATCAGCGAAATGCGCCCGCCAATCGCCACACGCACCAGCAGGTCGCGTCCCGACGAGTCAGTACCGAAATAGTGCCCGGACTCCATATCCGGCGCGCTGGACATCATTCCCCAGTCGGTATCAAAGTAGGTAAACTGCGACAGCATTGGCGCCAGCGTCACAAATAGCGCAATAATCACCAGCACCACCAGGCTTGCTACCGCCGCGCGGTTATGCATAAAGCGTCGACGCGCGTCCTGCCACAGGCTGCGGCCTTCGACCTCCAGCTTTTCACTGAAATTCTCCAGCGCCTCGCTGTTTTTCTTACTTAACATCATAGCGAGCTCCAGTATCAGTAACGAATTTTCGGGTCGATAACGGCATACAGCACATCGACAATCGCGTTAAACACGATGGTCAGCGTACCCACCAGTATGGTCAGGCTAAGAACCAGCGAATAGTCGCGGTTTAACGCCCCATTGACGAACAACTGGCCAATACCCGGCAAACCATAAATGGTTTCAATAACCATCGAACCGGTGATAATGCCGACAAATGCCGGTCCCATATAGGACAACACTGGCAACAGCGCAGGTTTCAACGCATGGCGGAAAATAATCCGCCGCATCGGCAGCCCTTTAGCGCGCGCGGTACGAATAAAGTTAGAGTGCAGTACTTCAATCATCGAACCGCGAGTAATACGGGCGATACTGGCGATGTAGGCCAGTGACAAGGCCACCATCGGCAGGATCATAAATTTCAGCGCCCCGCCGTTCCAGCCCCCGCCGGGTAGCCATTTCAAGGTTATGGCAAATATCATGACCAATAAGGGAGCGACCACGAAACTGGGGATAACCACCCCGGTCATTGCCACCCCCATCACCGTATAGTCCCAACGTGTATTTTGCTTCAGCGCGGCTATCACTCCGGCGCTAACACCGACGAGCACCGCCAGAATAAAGGCTGCCGCACCCAGCTTCGCAGAAACCGGGAAGCTCGAGGCAACGAGGTCGTTAACCGTGTAGTCTTTATATTTAAAGGATGGTCCAAAATCGCCGTGCGCCAGCTGTTTCAGATAGCTGAAGTACTGTGTCGAGATGGGATCGTTAAGGTGATATTTCGCTTCAATATTCGCCAGCACCTCTGGCGGTAACGCGCGTTCCCCGGTGAATGGGCTTCCGGGCGCAAGGCGCATCATAAAGAATGAAATCGTAATAAGAATAAACAGCGTCGGAATCGCTTCCAGACAGCGACGTAATATAAATTTTAACATTGCCCGTACCTTCTGGCGTGTGCCTTTATACCCGTCATACTTCAAGCTGCAAGTGTGTTAGCTTTACTCGCTCACGCCAGTCGCTTACTTAAGTAAGCTCCTGGTGATTCGCTGCGTTGCCGCCTTCCTGCAACGTGAATTATTTAGGGTATACCTCTCTTTGTCTAAAGAGGTATTTATAGTTCGAAGAAAAAGACACTGTGGGGCAACATGATTGCCCCACGTCTTGCCATTAATGCTTGATAATATACAAGTCTTTAACGTGGATATTATCCATCGGGTCTTTACCGGAGTATCCGCCAACCCATGGTTTCACCAGGCGGGCGTTAACATAGTAATAAACCGGTACAATCGCAGAATCTTTATCCAGCTGCTGTTCCGCTTTCGAATACAGTTCGCTGCGCTGCGCTTCGTCCGTCACTTTCAGCGTATCCGCAATCAGCTTATCAAATGCCGGGCTCTTATAGTGGACGGTATTATTGGAGCTGTCGGACAGCACCATATTCAGGAAGGACGTCGGTTCGTTATAGTCCGCACACCAGCCCGCACGTGAAACATCATAGTTGCCCTGATGGCGCGTATCGAGGAACGTTTTCCATTCCTGGTTTTCCAGCTTCACATTAGCACCCAGATTTTTCTTCCAGATAGATGCCGCGGCAATAGCCAGCTTCTTATGCAGGTCTGAGGTGTTATACAGCAGATCAAAGGTCAGCGGTTTCTCAGCGGTATATCCGGCCTCAGCCAGCAGTTTCTTCGCTTCTTCATTACGTTTTTCCTGAGACCACTTGAACCACTCTGGCTCAACCAGTTTCGCACCATCGGTGTATGGAGGAGTAAAGCTATATGCTGGCAGGTCACCCTGGTTTTTCACTTTATTGACGATAATGTCACGATCCAACGCCAGCTTCAGGGCGGTACGAACACGAACATCGTTGAACGGTGCTTTCTGGTTGTTGATTTCGTAATAATAGGTGCACAGATACGGGTCAACGTGGACTTCGTTCGGGATCTCTTTTTTCAGTTTCTGGAATAACTCAATCGGCATGTTGTTATAGGTCATGTCGATTTCACCGCTGCGATAGCGGTTTACGTCAGTCACTTCAGAAGAAATAGGCAGGTAGGTTACCTGGTTAATAACCGTTTTGGCGTTGTCCCAATAGTTGGTATTACGCTCAAGCACAATGCGCTCGTTCACAACCCAGTCTTTCAGTTTATACGCACCGTTAGTAACGATGTTAGCGGGCTGGGTCCACTTCTCGCCAAATTTTTCAACAGCCGCTCTGGGAACCGGTGAAACGGAAGAGTGCACAAGCAGTTTGTAGAAATAAGGAACGGGTTCGCTGAGGGTAACTTCAAAAGTATGATCGTCGAGAGCTTTTACGCCCAAATCGGTGACCGGTTTTTTACCGGCGATAATATCATCAATGTTGACAATATGACCGTACTGCAAATAACTGGCATACGGTGATGCAGTATTTGGATTAGCCAAACGTTGCCAGCTATACACGAAATCTTGCGCAGTAACAGGCGTGCCGTCAGACCATTTAGCATCTTTACGCAGATGGAATGTCCAGACTTTAAAATCTTTATTTTCCCATTTTTCAGCCACGCCAGGCGATGGTTTGCCATCGACATCACTGATTAATAAACCTTCAAACAGGTCACGGTTAATGTTGGATTCAGGTACACCTTCGATTTTATGGGGATCGAGTGATTGCACTTCCGAACCGTTATTACGCACCAGAGTCTGCTTTTCAGCAAGCTGCACACCCGCTGGCACTACTGCCGCCGTGGCAACATTTCCTGCGACTAGCGCAGTTAAGATCCCCGCAGCTACTAAACTTTTTTTAGTGATGTTAGTCATTGTGTTGTACTCCCTCATTATTATGGCTGGTTTTTTAACCAGACTGTTAATCCTGTTAGGATCCCTGTACGGCACCGGAGATTTTCTGCCGTCAGGTGGTTTATTGTTTTACTGCTTGCTATCACCGACTTTATTTATTTTGGCGATTCGTATGACCGCCTTGCGTCGATTCTCTACGTGCCTCCCCTGCCGGAAACACGCTATTACCCTGTTGAGAGAAACTAACTGCAAATGATTCTCATCAACGTGAATTCTTCTGCATAATACTTGGCCGGAAAGTATCAAATGCGTTTCTTAACCGCCAATACATTTTACAAATTTGTTAACCAATTCTCTTTTATTGGAAATAAATCTCACTTAAAAAGTCTTACGAATGAAGATTTATTATGGGAAGTTCACAAAAATCAATGCATTATGTCGACCATAGTGTTAACCATCCTGTCCTAAGTCAACGTCATGTCAAAATGCACATAAATTTAACAATTGGTTATTAATTAGCACATTCATCTGAAATAAAGGCTGAAATAACTAATAACATTTCGATAATCCTTCAGCAAGCCCCAGAGTATGATGTTAATAAAATAACAGCAGTATCGGTCTTCGCCGGGCGTACTGGGACGTGTTATATCTTTAGAATCAATGGCTAACAGGAGAGTTAATCATCAGCATTTTTTATTATTGCTCTGCTGATTTTCAACTTTAGTGAGAAGTTTTACTGATAATGAAAGGAAACGGAGCCGGACACGACTCCGTTTGCACAGAAGAGAGGTTTCAGGCCAGCAAACCAGGGAAAATGGATTTGATGCCTGTAACGATAAATTCGATACCCAAAGCCATTAACAGCAGCCCCATAATACGCGTAATGACGTTGATACCGGTTTGGCCCAACAGGCGCACTAACCATGGTGCCATGCGGAACAGCCCCCAGCAGCACAGGGCAAACAACGCAATCGCTACAAAAAAGCCAAACAGGTTAATCGCACTATGATATCGCGTACCCCAAACAATAGTTGAGCTTATCGCCCCCGGCCCCGCCATCAACGGCAATGCCAACGGCACAACGCCGATACTTTCACGGATTGCGGTTTCTGATTTTTCCTGTTTGTTTTGTTTATCTTCCCCTAGTTTTCCGCTAATCATTGACATCGCGATAGTCACAACCAGAATGCCGCCAGCGATCCTGAACGAGTCAATTGAGATGCCGAAGAGTTGCAGAATACCATCACCAAGAAACAGCGAAGTCCACAGGATGATTGCGACTGATAGGTTTGCCGTGAGGTTGGTTTTGTTTCGTGCTGCGGCAGTTTGATAGCTGGTCATACTGATAAAGACGGGGATGATCCCTACCGGGTTGACCAACGCAAATAACCCAATGAAAAATTTAAAATAGACAGGAAAATCAAATAGCGTTTGGATCACGGTTAGCTCCGAAGCGTTAGCCGGATAAAATGAGTCATAAAAATTGATAAAATCCGCGCTGAAGATACGCCTTTTGTCAGCATACTTCACCTTCTATCTTCGTATATCAATGTAAATACGCTACCAATACTCAGTGTTATTAATATGTATTAAATATGCTAATGTTATTAGCATTCATTACGTCAATTTATTAACACTTAACGAGAAACGCTAAAAGGGCCTGCTGAAAGGTGTCAGCTTTGCGAATTTTTGATCCAGATCACGCAATTACTACTCAGAAGTGAGTAATCTTTCTTACGCCACCTGGAGGTAACGCGTTAGAGTTAACTGGCGCTAGCGTATAAGCTCTTTTAGTAAATCAAAGTAAAGTGGACGTTAATTAACCGTTTGATTTTCAAACCATTACACAAATTTTCGTCGGTCTGTCTATACTCTCGTATCGAGCAGATGATTTACTAAAAAAGTTTAACATTATCAGGAGAGCATCATGGCTGTTACTAATGTCGCTGAACTTAACGCACTTGTAGAGCGCGTAAAAAAAGCCCAGCGTGAATATGCCAGTTTCACTCAAGAACAGGTTGACAAAATCTTCCGTGCCGCCGCTCTGGCTGCCGCAGACGCTCGAATTCCTCTCGCGAAAATGGCCGTTGCCGAATCCGGCATGGGTATTGTCGAAGATAAAGTGATTAAAAACCACTTCGCTTCTGAATACATTTACAACGCTTACAAAGATGAAAAAACCTGTGGTGTGCTGTCTGAAGACGACACTTTTGGTACCATTACCATTGCTGAACCGATTGGTATCATCTGCGGTATCGTTCCAACCACTAACCCGACTTCTACTGCAATCTTCAAATCACTGATCAGCCTGAAGACCCGTAACGCCATCATCTTCTCTCCGCATCCGCGCGCAAAAGATGCAACTAACAAAGCAGCTGACATCGTTCTGCAAGCAGCAATCGCTGCTGGCGCACCGAAAGATCTGATCGGCTGGATCGATCAACCTTCCGTTGAACTGTCTAACGCGTTGATGCACCACCCGGACATCAACCTGATCCTTGCGACCGGTGGTCCAGGCATGGTTAAAGCGGCATACAGCTCCGGTAAACCGGCTATCGGCGTAGGCGCAGGTAACACCCCTGTTGTTATCGACGAAACCGCTGATATCAAACGTGCTGTTGCATCTGTTCTGATGTCTAAAACCTTCGATAACGGCGTAATCTGTGCTTCTGAGCAGTCTGTCGTCGTGGTTGACTCTGTATATGATGCTGTACGTGAGCGTTTTGCAACTCACGGCGGCTACATGCTGCAGGGCAAAGAGTTGAAAGCTGTTCAGGACGTTATCCTGAAAAATGGCGCGCTGAACGCAGCTATCGTTGGTCAGCCGGCATACAAGATTGCTGAACTGGCAGGCTTCTCCGTACCAGAAACCACTAAGATTCTGATCGGTGAAGTGAAGGTTGTCGACGAAAGCGAACCGTTTGCTCACGAAAAACTGTCTCCGACGCTGGCAATGTACCGTGCGAAGGACTTCGAAGACGCAGTCATTAAAGCTGAAAAACTGGTTGCGATGGGCGGTATCGGTCATACTTCTTGCCTGTACACTGACCAGGACAACCAGCCAGAACGTGTTGCTTACTTCGGCCAGATGATGAAAACCGCACGTATCCTGATCAACACCCCGGCTTCTCAGGGTGGTATCGGTGACCTGTACAACTTCAAACTCGCACCTTCCCTGACTCTGGGTTGTGGTTCCTGGGGTGGTAACTCCATCTCTGAAAACGTTGGTCCTAAGCACCTGATCAACAAGAAAACCGTTGCTAAGCGAGCTGAAAACATGTTGTGGCACAAACTTCCGAAATCTATCTACTTCCGTCGTGGCTCTCTGCCAATCGCACTGGATGAAGTGATTACCGATGGTCACAAACGTGCGCTGATCGTGACCGACCGCTTCCTGTTCAACAACGGTTATGCAGACCAGATCACCTCCGTTCTGAAAGCTGCTGGCGTTGAAACCGAAGTGTTCTTTGAAGTTGAAGCTGACCCGACTTTGACCGTTGTTCGCAAAGGTGCTGAGCTGGCTAACTCCTTCAAACCAGACGTAATCATCGCACTGGGTGGTGGTTCCCCGATGGACGCCGCGAAAATCATGTGGGTTATGTACGAGCACCCGGAAACTCACTTCGAAGAACTGGCACTGCGCTTTATGGACATCCGTAAACGTATCTACAAGTTCCCGAAAATGGGCGTAAAAGCGAAGATGGTTGCAGTTACCACCACTTCCGGTACCGGTTCTGAAGTGACTCCGTTTGCGGTCGTTACCGACGATGCAACTGGGCAGAAATACCCGCTGGCAGACTATGCGCTGACTCCGGATATGGCGATTGTTGACGCCAACCTGGTTATGGATATGCCGAAGTCACTGTGTGCGTTCGGTGGTCTGGATGCGGTCACTCACGCTCTGGAAGCTTACGTTTCAGTACTGGCGTCTGAGTTCTCTGACGGTCAGGCTCTGCAAGCGTTGAAATTGCTGAAAGAAAACCTGCCAGCGTCTTACCATGAAGGTTCTAAGAACCCGGTAGCGCGTGAGCGTGTACACAGTGCAGCAACTATCGCCGGTATCGCGTTTGCTAACGCCTTCCTGGGTGTATGTCACTCAATGGCGCACAAACTGGGTTCTCAGTTCCACATTCCTCACGGTCTGGCGAACGCCCTGCTGATCAGCAACGTTATTCGTTATAACGCGAACGACAACCCGACTAAACAGACTGCATTCAGCCAGTACGACCGTCCGCAGGCACGCCGTCGCTACGCTGAAATCGCAGACCATCTGGGTCTGAGCGCACCGGGTGACCGTACTGCCGCGAAAATCCAGAAACTGCTGGGCTGGCTGGAAGAAATCAAAGCTGAACTGGGTATTCCTAAGTCTATCCGTGAAGCTGGCGTTCAGGAAGCTGACTTCCTGGCACACGTGGACAAACTGTCTGAAGATGCGTTTGACGACCAGTGTACTGGTGCTAACCCACGTTACCCGCTGATTTCTGAACTGAAACAGATCCTGCTGGATACCTACTACGGTCGTGAGTATAGCGAAGGTCAGACCGCCGCTAAGACTGAAGCAGTAGCTGCACCGAAAGCAGAAAAGAAAGCGAAGAAATCCGCTTAATTTGCTCAGATAAGTTTTAGTTTCATCATAAACGGTCCCAATTGGGGCCGTTTTTTTCGTCTTGTGTTATGAAAATCGGGGAGTACACAATTTAACCATGTGAATAGAATGGCAGTGTAGGAGATGTATTCAGGAAGATGTGAGACTAGCCGCAGAAGAGAGTCTGACAGGGTAGAGAACATTGACGAAGGTTCCGGCCTACCCTGTGTTTATAAGCGCTCAGAAGCGTACAGGGTTAATCGTGGCTGTGTCGTTCTTGTATCGCCGTCAGAGAGCCCTCAGACTGCGCTTGTTTGTAGTGTTTACGACATACCGACACATAGCGTTCATTCCCGCCGATAACCACCTGCTCGCCCTCGTTATAAGGTCTTCCAGCCTGATCAAGGCGTAATACCATGCTGGCCTTACGGCCACAGAAACAAATGGTCTTTAATTCAACCAGTTTATCTGACCACGCAAGCAGGTATTCGCTGCCACCAAATAACTCACCACGAAAATCAGTGCGTAAGCCGTAACACAAAACAGGAATATCCAGTTGATCGACAACTTCAGATAATTCATAAACCTGTTGTCGGGTCAGAAACTGAGACTCATCGACCAGTACACAGTGAATTCTTTGCTGCGCATTCTCGGCGCGAATCTCTTCGAACAATGATGAATTTTGGTTAAACAATTTTGCAGGTGACGACAGACCTATACGTGAACTTACTTTTCCAGCACCAAAACGGTCATCAATTTCCGCTGTATATACAACGGCACGCATCCCACGTTCCTGATAATTGTACGAAGATTGCAACAATGCAGTCGACTTACCTGCGTTCATTGCAGAATAGTAAAAATATAGTTGTGCCATTGACCGAAGGCCCTCACCCGGGGAAATAAATATGGGCTGGATTGTATCATATTTCACGAACATGTCGGTGTAGCGTTGGTCGCAAAGGCGTATAAATGAGCGGGCAAGCTCGCACAGTGCCGCCTGAATTTAAGTAACGGATAGTGAAAGAGCATACAACCATCGACCAAACAGCCTGTGCTCGGACGCGTATATACACACTCTTTCACAAATAGTGCTCATGAAATTTATCAATGTCACTTATCATCATACGGCAATAAAGAAACCCTTCCCATATTGTTATTGAATCTACCCACTGTCGCCATGTATTAGCGAATTCACGTAAGCAAAACTAATACAAAAGGTTGAAATCACTGCAAAGAGATACTATTTGTACACCATAAAATGTGACCTGAATCTTGAATTTTTACTCTCAGCCGCTGAGAAGCCCCCTCGCCAATAAGCCTTTTTTATGCCCAACATCATGGGGAATTTAAGACAGGAGAATTAATTCTGATACTAAATAAAGCGCAATTTTGAATTCCTTACATTCCTGGCTATTGCACAACTGAATTTATCGCTCTATTATTAGCTCAACAAACCACCCCAATATAAGTTTGAGATTACTACAATGAGCGAAGCACTTAAAATTCTGAACAACATCCGTACTCTTCGTGCGCAGGCAAGAGAATGCACTCTGGAAACGCTTGAAGAAATGCTGGAAAAATTAGAAGTTGTAGTTAGCGAGCGTCGCGAAGAAGAAAGCGCTGCTGCTGCTGAAGTTGAAGAACGTACTCGTAAACTGCAACAATATCGTGAAATGCTGATCGCTGACGGCATTGATCCGAACGAATTGCTGAATAGCATGGCTGCTGTTAAATCTGGCACCAAAGCTAAACGCGCTGCACGTCCGGCTAAATATAGCTATGTTGACGAAAACGGTGAAACTAAAACCTGGACTGGCCAGGGTCGTACACCGGCAGTGATCAAAAAAGCGATGGAAGAACAAGGTAAACAACTGGACGATTTCCTGATCAAGGAATAATTCAGAAATAGTTTGCTTAAAATCCCGCCACTGGCGGGATTTTTTTTACCGGTACTTCGCTCAACCCTACCCGGATTAGGTATAAAAAAACGGCACTGTTAATACAGCGCCGTTCTGACCAGATAATACCAGAAGGTTACTTCTTAATACCCATCTCGTCTTCCAGCCAGGCTTTAAATTCGGCGCCGAGAGTATTATGGCGAATACCATATTCAACGAACGCCTGCATATAGCCCAGTTTATTACCACAGTCATGGCTTTTGCCCTTCATGTGATAAGCTTCAACCGTCTCTTTTTCAATCAGCATATCGATAGCATCTGTCAGCTGAATTTCATCACCCGCTCCCGGAGGGGTTTTAGCCAGCAGAGGCCAGATATCGGCACTAAGAACGTAACGACCCACAACGGCCAGATTAGAAGGCGCAACATCAGCTTTTGGTTTTTCAACCACGCCAACCATCGGAACGCTTTCGCCCGGGGATAATTCAACGCCTTTACAATCAACAACGCCATAAGCCGTAACATCTTCTACCGGTTCAACCATAATCTGGCTGCTACCTGTTTCATCAAAACGATGAATCATTTCGGCAAGGTTGTCGCGGGATAAATCAGATTCGTATTCGTCAAGAATTACGTCCGGCAGGATTACAGCTACCGGTTCATCGCCAACCACAGGGTGTGCGCACAATACCGCGTGGCCCAGACCTTTAGCCAGCCCCTGACGCACCTGCATAATAGTCACATGTGGCGGGCAAATAGATTGCACTTCTTCCAGAAGCTGGCGTTTTACACGTTTTTCCAGCATCGCTTCAAGTTCAAAGCTGGTATCAAAGTGGTTTTCAATGGAATTTTTAGACGAGTGAGTTACAAGTACAATTTCAGTGATGCCCGCAGCAATACATTCGTTTACGACGTACTGAATTAATGGCTTATCAACCAACGGTAGCATCTCTTTCGGGATTGCTTTCGTAGCCGGTAACATCCTGGTTCCTAATCCCGCAACCGGGATAACGGCTTTTTTGACTTTTGAATTAAGGGCAGCCATTTAAAACTCTCCTGGACTGTTCATGTATTGAACGTGTTCATCATTCTGTATCGCATCCGAGTATATCAGTACAGCGACAAGCTTCTGGTCTGAAAAGGACGCGCGTCGGTATAATTAAGATAAATACGAATAAAACTGGCGCCGATAGTAGCACTCACAGCATGGGGAGGGTGAACCAATTTCATTTGCACGCCTCTCAATTGTTCATTCCGCAGACAACATCAAGCGCAGGCGACCTCCCGCCCCCCAAATTTGGCATTGCCATGACTCACAATGTTGGCTCAGCTGATTAAGATACGTATTACCTAAGGTACCCAGCGGAACGCCATTGCTGATTTGCACTTGGTGGGAACCTGTATTTAATGTCGCATTCAGCCCTGCCGATACCAGAATCAGATTTTTTAATCCGCTGTGGTAATACCCCACCAGCAAGGGAAACTGCCCTGGTAAATTGGCTTGCCGCAACAAATGATTTACCTGTTTCAATAACGTACCCAACTCCGGCAACCGTTGATTTTGTTGTGTCAGTTGCTCCTGCAGTAAACCATTAAATAGCGCTCGCAGTAATAATGCAGCCAGCACGCCATTATCCCCTGCCCGCGTCACATCAAGGCAATAGAATGCAAGGTCATGATCCGACAGCGGCGCAATATCCAGCACCAGCCCCGGTTGGTCGGCTGCCACCAATTGCCGATAGTTAATGCGACAGTGCGAAATCACTTGCGCCACTGGAGGCTGTAATTCTTTTAGCAGCTTCGCGGCGGCGGCAGGATCGTCCACCATCGCATCCCAGTCGCGAAATAGCCGCTCTTCTTCTTCCACGCGTGAATTAAACATATTGGGATAAAGACAGGCAAAGACGGTTTCTCGCAAGCGATTAAGGTCTTTCACCGGCTTCAACAGGACGTCATCCACACCGAGTCGTAACGCTTTGGCTATGTCGGACATGTTTTCCGTCGCAGAAATCACCAGTATCGGGGTCTGATCGCCACGATTACGTAAATACTCAACCAGTTTGAGACCGTTCATTCTTGGCATAGCCAGGTCGCAGATCATCAGGTCAGGTTTAAAATGCCCAAGCAAGTCCAGTGCTTCAAGTCCGTCACCAGCTACCGCCGTTGTCGCTCCCAAAGAGGAAAACCATGAGTCCATGAGTGAGCGAAATACCGGCTCATCCTCAACGATAAGAATCTGTTTTCCGACCAATGGCTGCGTCATATTCTCCCCCCTGACTGGCTTTAATAAATAGTGGCATGCTATTGCCACTCACGCCTGTCAGAATTAGCTTAAGTGTTGATAAAAAATGCGTTAGACGTTGGTTTTCACCAGGGGTAGAAGCTCATCCATTTTCTTCTCGACCGCTAACTGCCCGGCAGCAATTGCCGCACTGGCGCGGTGAAAATCCAGCGTGGATATTTGTGGACAAAACGGCTGAATCAGAATATCTGGAGGGTCACCGGCCATGCGGTTACGTTTCAGTCGGTTTTCCAGAACCTGAATAGACGTCGTCATAATCTCCATCGCCGTGGGCGCAGTTACTGCACGCCTGGCCGTAATGTTGCTCAAGCGTTCTTTCAGACGGGCATGCCATGAGAGTTCGTCAGCATCATCACCCGATTCGGCATCGCTATTGACGTTGAAGGAGAGTAAATCTTGTTGCATGAGATGTGCATCGTGTTGCAGGTCGACCGCTATAACAATATCGGCCCCCAACGCGCGAGTCAGGGAGACAGGGACAGGATTCACCACCGCACCATCGACCAGCCAGTAACCATTGTGCGCCACAGGTGACATCAAGCCAGGAATACTGCAGGAGGCCCGGACAGCCAGATGTAAATCACCTTCGGTGAACCAAAGTTCCCGACCCGTACTCAGATTGGTAGCCACTGTTGCGAAACGGCGAGTACATTGCTCAATTGCTTCTACCGGCATCACATTACGGTACTGATTGAATACCCGTTCACCGCGAAGTAAACCTCCCCTGCGCCACGAGAGATCCATCAACCGTAAAACATCCCAATAGCTGAAAGAACAGACCCACTTTTCGAGAGCAGGCAGCTTATTGCAGGCGTAGGCAGCGCCAACCAACGAACCGATGGAGCACCCTGCCACGATATCAACATCAATACCCATATGCTTAAGGGCTTTGATAACGCCAATATGCGACCAACCTCGCGCCGCGCCGGAACCTAGCGCCAGCCCAATTTTTATTTTTCTCATTATACGTACAAACTTCCCCTGGCTTGCAGACGTAGCAACATCGCTACCGCTCAGTTAACATAGTGCCACTCTGGCGTTTTTACGCCGTTTTTATATTCCAGGGAGTACTTTGTGTCTCAGCTTTGTCCCTGTGGTAGCGCTGTCGAGTATAGCCTATGTTGCTACCGTTATGTGTCCGGCGCGCAAGTAGCACCTACGCCGTCACACCTCATGCGTTCTCGTTACTGTGCTTTTGTGATGAAAGACGCAGATTACCTTATCAGGACCTGGCATCCGGATTGTCATGCGGCCGAGTTTCGCGACGACATTATCGCAGGATTTACTCATACCGAATGGCTTGGACTGACCGTTTTTGAACAAGAGACGGCAGACACAGAAAATATCGGCTACGTCAGTTTTGTCGCACGGTTTTCTGAACAAGGTAAAACAGGTGCAATTATCGAGCGCTCTCGTTTTTTAAAAGAAAACGGTCAGTGGTACTATATTGACGGTACACGCCCTCAAATTGGACGAAACGATACCTGCCCTTGTGGCTCAGGTAAAAAATTTAAAAAGTGCTGCGGCTAATCAACGCCCGACAGTATCAATTTTGCAAACATTCTCAACAGGATCACCGCTGCAAATGCATTCATTACAACGAAAAGTGCTGCGTACTATTTGCCCGGACCAAAAAGGTCTGATCGCGCGCATTACAAATATCTGTTACAAGCATGAACTGAACATCGTGCAGAACAATGAGTTTGTGGACCACCGTACCGGACGCTTTTTTATGCGCACCGAACTGGAGGGCATTTTTAACGACGTCACGCTGCTTGCCGATCTGGACAGCGCCTTACCTGAAGGCTCGATTCGTGAATTAACCCCAGCAGGCCGCCGCCGCATCGTCATTTTGGTCACCAAGGAAGCGCATTGCTTGGGCGATTTATTAATGAAGGCCAATTATGGCGGGCTGGATGTTGAAATCGCCGCGGTGATCGGCAATCACGAGACCTTGCGTCCTCTGGTTGAACGGTTTGATATTCCGTTTGAGCTGGTGAGCCATGAAGGTTTAACACGTGACGAACATGATGAGAAAATGGCTGATGCTATCGACGCCCACCAGCCGGACTATGTCGTGCTGGCTAAATACATGCGCGTTCTGACCCCGACATTTGTTTCACGCTTCCCGAATAAGATTATCAATATTCACCATTCATTCCTGCCAGCATTCATTGGTGCTCGTCCATACCATCAGGCTTATGAGCGCGGCGTGAAGATCATCGGCGCGACGGCCCACTACGTGAATGATAACCTCGATGAAGGCCCAATCATTATGCAGGACGTGATCCATGTTGATCACACCTACACCGCCGAAGATATGATGCGCGCGGGTCGCGACGTTGAAAAAAATGTATTAAGCCGTGCGCTGTATCAGGTTCTGGCTCAACGCGTCTTTGTTTACGGTAACCGAACGATTATTCTGTAATCGATTGATAAGTTAATTGGTTACCTTTACATCTTTACGTGTAAAAATCAGGCAACCAGTTCTTTTTTATCAACGGAATGCTTTACAGGGGCGCATCATTTGATATGATGCGCCCCGCTTCCAACGGAAGCAGGCCAGTAATTAGCATTACCCCGTGGTGGGGTTCCCGAGCGATCATAAGGGAGCTGACTGCAAATCTGCCGTCATCGACTTCAAGGTTCGACTCGAGCGATAGTGAGAGAACGTTGCCGCAGGCAACGGCCCGAAGGGTGAGGAGCTTTAGCTCCGAATAATCCTTCCCGCTATAGAATGCAAGCAGCATAATGAATTTACCCTGTGGTGGGGTTCCCGAGCGGCCAAAGGGAGCAGACTGTAAATCTGCCGTCATCGACTTCGAAGGTTCGAATCCTTCCCCCACCACCATCTTCTAGCACTGCCTACAATTTGAATTACCCCTGGTGGGGTTCCCGAGCGGCCAAAGGGAGCAGACTGTAAATCTGCCGTCATCGACTTCGAAGGTTCGAATCCTTCCCCCACCACCATCACTTCATAAAGCACCAACAGCAAATCAATCTCTAATGCCCCATATTCTGCCCATGCGGGAAGGATGAGAAGCTTCGACTAAGGTTCGATTCGAGCGTAGCGAGAAAGCGTTGCCACAGGCAACGACCCGAAGGGCGAAGCGCGTAGCGCTGAGTAATCCTTCCCCCACCACCATCACTTCATAAAGCACCAACAGCAAATCAATCTCTAATGCCCCATATTCTGCCCATGTGGGAAGGATGAGAAGCTTCGACTAAGGTTCGATTCGAGCGTAGCGAGAAAGCGTTGCCGCAGGCAACGACCCGAAGGGCGAAGCGCGTAGCGCTGAGTAATCCTTCCCCCACCACCATCACTTCATAAAGCAACACACTCAATTCCTCAGCAATGCCTTTTATTTGCCTGATGCGCTATGCTTATCAGGCCTACTAACTCGACATGTGCCCGCTATTCGTCTGATGCGCTGCACTTATCTGGCCTACTAACTCGATACGTGCCCGCTATTTGTCTGATGCGCTGCACTTATCAGGCCTACAGCGCTCGCTGATACCTTCGTAGGCCGGATAAGGCGCTTGCGCCGCCATCCGGCAAACAGGCATAAAAAAACCCCGCCGAAGCAGGGTTTTGTCATTCTCAAATATACGATTAGTGACGCGCGCGAACAATCTGGTATTTGCGGGTCAGATATTCGACCGGGACGCTCCAGATGTGTACCAGACGAGAGAATGGGAACAACAGGAACAGCGTCATACCCAGCACCAGGTGCATACGGAAAATGAACGCAACACCATCCAGATATTGAGACGCTCCGCCCTGGAAGGTCACCACTGTCTGCGCCCAGTTCACCAGCTTCATCATCTCGCTACCGTCCATATGCTGGGCGGAAAACGGAATGGTCAGCAGGCCCAGCGCACACTGGATCACCAGCAGTGAGAGGATCAGAATATCCGCTCCGGTGGTGGTGGCCCGCACGCGTGGGCTGAACAGACGACGTTTCAGCAGCAGTACACCACCAATCAGACACATCAGGCCACTGGCACCGCCCGCAAACATTGCCATCTTTTGTTTCACTTCAAGCGGTAGCCAGGCTTCATACATCCAGTGCGGTGTCAACATGCCAAGGAAGTGCCCAGCAAAGATACCCAGGATCCCGATGTGAAACAGGTTTGACGCCAGGTTCATCCCTTTGCGATCCAGCATCTGACTGGAAGCCGCACGCCATGTATATTGCCCATAGTCATAACGCAGCCAGCTGCCGATCAGAAAGACAGAACCCGCGATGTACGGATAGATGTCAAAGAAGAACGTATTCAGGAAGTGCATTATTGCTGTCCTCCGGTGGTGATATTCAGATACTGCGGCGCAACGGCCCCGGCAAAACGACGCTGGTGAGCGGAGATTTCCGACTCGCCACACCCCTGATCGGCGAAGAATTTTACCTGCTCTTCTTCCCAGACCGCATCCAGCGCTTGTGGAGTATCGTCACGGGCTTCATCCGCAATTTTTTCAGCCACTTTATCGCTGTCGATAACGGTATTCGCCAGTTTTAACAGCAGATCGAACAGCACCGCATAACGGCTTTCGCGCTGTTGCAAACGAGCGCTGAGCAGCGCCAGAATCGGCGCAATATCCTGTAAGCCACCTAGCGCTTCGCTTTTCGGCAGTTGCGCAAGATATTCCAGATACAGCGGCAGATGATCGGGAAGTTCGCGGCTGTCGAGCTGCAAACCGTGCTGCTCATACTGTGCCATCAGGTCAACCATAGCCTGACCGCGATCGCGGGATTCACCGTGAACATGTTCAAACAGCAGCAGCGATGTCGCGCGGCCACGGTCAAACAGTTCGCTGTAGGCGGCCTGCACATCCAGCATGTCCTGCGCGGTTAGATCGCGCAGGAAAACGCCCAGAGTCTGGGCATCCTCTTTATCCAGGTTCTCAGATGACGCGAGTGCATCGAAAAGTTCCTGCTGATGCTGCCACAAGGCAGCATCCGGGTACTCGAGCAGACGCGAAACAATGACGAGTTCAATCATTGGTGCGGCTCCGTTTTGCTGGTCACATCGACAGCGTCGATGCGGCGGCTGTTGAACAGATTGAATTTAGTATCAGAACCGTGGCAACCGTCGCCGAAGGTAAAGCCACAACCGCTTTTCTCCGGGAACGCGTCACGCGCCAGTTCACGATGGCTGCTCGGTACCACGAAACGATCTTCGTAGTTCGCGATTGCCAGGTAACGATACATTTCCTGTGCCTGTGCTTCGCTTAAGCCCACCTCTTCCAGCGCACGGGTATCAACTTTACCGTCAACTGTTTCCGCACGTTTGTAGTGACGCATCGCCAGCATACGTTTCAGGGCCAACAGTACCGGCTGGGTGTCGCCAGCGGTCAGCAGGTTCGCCAGGTACTGAACCGGAATACGCAGGCTGTCAACATCCGGCAGAATACCGTTGCTGCCCAGCTCGCCCGCGTCGGCGGCAGACTGAATCGGTGACAATGGCGGCACGTACCAGACCATCGGCAGTGTGCGGTATTCCGGATGCAGCGGCAGCGCCAGCTTCCAGTCCATCGCCATTTTGTAAACCGGAGACTGCTGTGCGGCATCAATGACGCTCAGCGGAATACCATCTTTCAGCGCCTGTTCAATAACAGCCGGATCGTTCGGATCGAGGAACACGTCCAGCTGACGTTGGTACAGATCTTTCTCGTGCTCGGTGCTGGCCGCGCTTTCGATCGCATCTGCGTCATACAGCAGTACGCCGAGGTAACGGATACGACCTACACAGGTTTCGGAGCAAACGGTCGGCTGACCAGCTTCGATACGCGGGTAGCAGAAAATGCACTTCTCAGATTTCCCGCTCTTCCAGTTGAAGTAGATCTTCTTGTACGGGCAGCCGGTGATACACATACGCCAGCCGCGGCACTTGTCCTGGTCGATCAGCACGATGCCATCTTCTTCACGCTTGTAGATAGCGCCGCTCGGACAGGTCGCCACACACGCCGGATTAAGGCAGTGCTCACACAGACGCGGCAGGTACATCATGAAGGTGTTTTCGAACTGACCGTACATCGCCTTCTGCATGTTTTCGAAGTTCTGGTCTTTGGCGCGTTTTTCAAACTCGCCGCCGAGAATTTCTTCCCAGTTCGGACCGCTGGTGATTTTGTCCATTCGCTGACCGGTGATGAGCGAGCGTGGACGAGCAATCGGCTGCGCTTTGCTGTCTGCCGGGGCGTTATGCAGCGTCTGGTAGTCAAAATCAAACGGCTCGTAGTAATCATCCATGCCCGGCAGATGCGGGTTAGCAAAGATTTTACCCAACAGCAGCGCTTTGTTACCCATGCGCGGCTGCAGTTTGCCGTTGATTTTACGGATCCAACCGCCCTTCCATTTTTCCTGGTTTTCCCAGTCGTTCGGGAAGCCAACGCCAGGCTTACTTTCGACGTTGTTGAACCAGGCGTACTCCATACCTTCACGGCTGGTCCAGACGTTTTTACAGGTCACTGAACAGGTGTGGCAGCCGATGCACTTATCGAGATTCAGCACCATGCCGACTTGTGAACGAATTTTCATTTTACGCTCTCCTGTACCTGGTCATTGCCTTCGCCATCCAACCAGTTAATGTTCTTCATCTTACGTACAACTACGAACTCATCACGGTTTGAACCGACGGTGCCGTAGTAGTTAAAGCCGTAGGCCAGCTGCGCATAGCCGCCGATCATATGGGTCGGTTTCGGCGTAATACGGGTCACCGAGTTGTGGATCCCACCGCGCTGCTGGGTGATTTCTGAACCCGGCAGGTTTACGATACGTTCCTGCGCGTGGTACATCATGGTCATCCCGGCCGGTACACGCTGGCTGACAACTGCACGTGCCGTCAGCGCACCGTTGCTGTTGAAGACTTCGATCCAGTCGTTATCTTCGATTCCCAGATCCTTCGCATCGACTTCGCTCATCCACACAATCGGGCCACCGCGTGACAGCGTCAGCATCAGCAAGTTGTCGCTGTAAGTGGAGTGGATACCCCATTTCTGGTGCGGCGTCAGGAAGTTGAGCGCTTTTTCCGGGTTACCGTTAGATTTCTCGCCGATCACCGCTTTCACCGAACGGGTGTCGATTGGCGGACGGTAAACCAGCAGGCTTTCACCAAAGTCACGCATCCACTGATGATCCTGATACAACTGCTGGCGACCAGACAGTGTACGCCATGGGATCAGCTCGTGAACGTTGGTATAGCCGGCGTTATAAGACACGTGTTCATCTTCCAGTCCTGACCAGGTCGGGCTGGAGATAATTTTGCGCGGCTGCGCCTGAATATCGCGGAAGCGAATTTTTTCGTCTTCTTTATTCAGCGCCAGATGCGTATGGTCACGACCGGTAAATTCACTCAGCGCAGCCCAGGCTTTAACGGCTACCTGACCGTTAGTTTCCGGCGCCAGCGTCAGGATCATCTCGGCTGCATCAATTGCGGTATTAAGCCAAGGCTGGCCTTTTGCCGGACCTTCAGCCTTGGTGTAATTGAGCTTACGCAGCAGATCCATTTCGCTCTGGGTATTCCAGGCAATCCCTTTACCGCCGTTACCGATTTTTTCCATCAGCGGGCCGATGGAGGTGAAACGCTCGTAGGTTGCCGGATAATCACGCTCAACGGTCATGATGTGCGGTGCGGTAACACCAGGAATCAGGTCACATTCACCTTTTTTCCAGTCCTTCACGTCCAGCGGTTGTGCCAGTTCTGCGGCAGAGTCGTGCTGAATTGGCAGCGTAACGACGTCGGTTTCTTTACCGAGATGACCCACGCAAACTTCAGAGAATTTCTTGGCGATGGCTTTGTAGATTTCCCAGTCGCTCTTCGATTCCCAGGCCGGGTCAACCGCCGCAGACAGAGGATGAATAAACGGATGCATGTCCGAGGTATTCATATCGTCTTTTTCATACCATGTTGCGGTCGGCAGCACGATGTCGGAATACAGACAGGTGCTCGACAGACGGAAGTCCAGCGTGACAACCAGATCCAGTTTGCCGTCCAGGCCGTTATCCTGCCATTCCACTTCTTCAGGCTTCACGCCGCTCTGCTGGCCGAGATCTTTGCCCTGAATACCATGTTCAGTACCCAGCAGATACTTCAGCATGTACTCGTGGCCTTTACCGGAAGAACCGAGCAGGTTAGAACGCCAGATAAACAGGTTGCGCGGATGGTTTTTACCGTTTTCCGGCTGCTCTGCCGCAAAACGAATAGAACCTTCTTTCAGGGATTTAACGGTGTAATCCACCGGCGTCATACCTGCTTTCTGCGCTTCTTCGGCGATACGCAGTGGGTTAGTCCCTAACTGCGGCGCAGATGGCAACCAGCCCATACGTTCAGCGCGAACGTTAAAATCAATCAAATGACCGCTGTAACGGGATTTGTCTGCCATCGGGGAAAGCAGTTCCTGCGCAGTAACCGTCTCATAGCGCCATTGGCTGGAGTGGTTATAGAAGTAGGAAGTGCTGTTCATATGACGAGGCGGACGCTGCCAGTCAAGAGCAAACGCCAGCGGCTGCCAGCCGGTTTGCGGACGCAGTTTTTCCTGGCCGACGTAGTGGGCCCAACCGCCGCCGCTCTGACCGATACAACCGCAGAACACCAGCATATTGATCAGGCCACGATAGTTCATATCGAGGTGGTACCAGTGGTTCAGGCCCGCACCGACGATGATCATCGAACGACCGTGTGTTTTATCGGCGTTATCCGCAAATTCACGGGCAATGCGCACGATCTGAGAACGTGATACGCCAGTGATTTTTTCTGCCCATGCCGGCGTGTACGCTTTCACGTCATCGTAGCTGGTCGCGCAGTTTTCGTCGTTCAGACCACGTTCCAGGCCATAGTTAGCCATGGTCAGGTCGTAAACGGTGGTCACCAGCGCGGTAGAGCCATCAGCCAACTGCAGGCGTTTAACCGGCAGTTTGTGCAGCAGAATATTTTCCAGCTCTACTTTACTGAAGTGCTCGGTACCTTCGCCGCCAAAGTACGGGAAGCCCACTTCAGCGATATCGTCCTGGCTACCCAGCAGGCTGAGCTGCAGTTCGGTTTCATCACCGGACGTACCGTCGCGTTGCTCAAGGTTCCATTTGCCCTTTTCGCCCCAACGGAAACCAATTGAACCGTTTGGCGCAACCATTTCGCCGTTGCTGTTGATAGCGACGGTTTTCCATTCTGGGTTATTTTCCTGGCCCAGAGAGTCGACCAGATCCGCTGCACGCAGCATACGACCAGCAGCATAGTAGCCGTCACGCTCTTCGAGCATCACCAGCATTGGCATGTCGGTATAACGACGAACGTAGTCGGTGAAGTACTGGCTCGGGTTATCGAGGTGGAACTCGCGCAGCATGACATGGCCCATCGCCATTGCCATCGCAGCATCGGTTCCCTGCTTCGGTGCCAGCCACAGGTCGCAAAGTTTGGCGATTTCTGCGTAGTCCGGAGTAATCGCTACCGTTTTGGTGCCTTTATAGCGAACTTCAGTAAAGAAGTGTGCATCCGGAGTACGGGTCTGCGGTACGTTAGAGCCCCATGCAAGAATGTAGCTGGAGTTATACCAGTCGGCAGATTCCGGTACGTCGGTTTGCTCGCCCCAGGTTTGCGGGGAAGCCGGCGGCAGGTCACAGTACCAGTCGTAGAAGCTCAGGCAGGTACCGCCAATCAGCGACATATAGCGTGCGCCGGAAGCATAAGAAACCATCGACATCGCCGGGATCGGAGAGAAGCCTGCAACGCGGTCAGGGCCATAGGTTTTGATGGTGTAAACGTTAGATGCAGCAATCAGTTCATTCACTTCCTGCCAGGAAGAACGAACAAACCCACCACGACCACGCGCTTGTTTGAAGCTTTTTGCTTTGTCGGCGTCTTCGATGATGGATGCCCATGCGTCTACCGGATCGCTGTGCAGTCTTTTTGCTTCACGCCACATCTTCATCAGACGTTTGCGCATCAGCGGGTATTTCAGACGGTTAGCGCTGTAGAGATACCAGGAATAGCTTGCACCACGTGGGCAGCCGCGAGGCTCGTGGTTAGGCATATCTGGACGCGTGCGTGGGTAGTCAGTTTGCTGGGTCTCCCAGGTCACCAGACCATTTTTCACATAGATTTTCCAGCTGCATGAGCCCGTGCAGTTTACCCCGTGGGTTGAACGCACGATTTTGTCATGCTGCCAACGCTGGCGGTATCCGTCCTCCCAGTCCCTGTTGGTATTGAGAAGCTGGCCATGCCCATCGGCAAAGGTTTCGCCCTTCTGCTTGAAGTAGCGAAACCGGTCCAGGAATTTACTCATCGGTTTTCTCCTGTAGGAGCCTGACGGCTCTCTGATAAATCGACATTGCTTGATTGAGAGCGAAGGTAACGCTCTGAAAGGGCGTGAGAATTGATAACGATCAAGGCATGCAGGGATGAAAAATGAAGGTTGGTTTTTACATACCCCCAAAGTGGGATATTGTTTTTTAACGTAATATTCTGAATTTAAAGGATTTTAAATAATTCACTTATCATACAAATGTTAAATTCTTTATAAGTGGGTATTAAGGGGTATCCCCCCTGCCAGGCATATTACCAGCACCGTTTTCGCAGACTTTCGTCATGAGCTCACATATAAGTATGTTGTAACTAATTTAGAGCAAAAAAAAGCGCGGTCTAACACCGCGCAATGGATAATCAACTGCTACTACTTTTTTACTTTTTAGAATGACGTCCGTATACCGCCCAAGTGATGACCACACAAGCGACATAGAAGATCAGAAAGACTTTCATCGCATCGACCGGCGAACCGGTTAACGCCAGAGACGTACCAAATGCTTTCGGGATAAAGAAGCCGCCAATCGCACCAATGGCTGAGATAAAACCCAACGCTGCCGCGGTGTCGGTTGCTGCTTCGCGCATTGCTTTCTCTTCTGAACCGCCTTCAGCTTTCACTCTGTCCATCGTCAGCTTGCGGAAGATAACGGAGATCATCTGGAAGGTTGAACCACTCCCCAGACCAGCCGTCAGGAACAATGCCAGGAACACCGCGAAGAAGGCGATAAAGTTGCCGCCAACGCCGTTTGATGGCAGCGTCAGGAACAGTAAGGCACTGAAAATAGCCATCAGCACAAAGTTCACCAGCGTTACACGGGTTCCACCCAGACGGTCAGAGATTGCGCCACCCGCTGAACGAGCCAACGCGCCAATCAACGGTCCAAAGAAGGCGTAATGCAGGATCTGTACCTCAGGAAACTGCGTTTTTGACAACATGGCAAAACCGGCAGAGAAACCGATGAATGAACCGAAGGTTGCCAGATACAGCAGGCTCATAATCCACAGATGCCCACGTTTCAGCACCGGCAATTGCTCTTTCAGCGACGCTTTTGAGGTTGCCAGTTCATTCATACCAAACCATGCAGCCAGCGTTAACACCGCAAGGAACGGTACCCAAATCCATGCGGCGTTTGCCAGATACAGCTGCGTACCATCCGGTTGTTCAACCCCGTGGCTACCAAATGCGGCAAAGATTGACAGTGAAACCACCAGCGGCGCAACCAACTGCATCACGCTGACGCCCATGTTGCCCAGGCCACCGTTCAGACCCAGCGCACCACCCTGTTTCTGTTTTGGAAAGAAGAAACTGATGTTTGCCATGCTGGACGCAAAGTTCGCACCGGCGAAACCGCACAACAGAGAGATAATAATAAAGGTACTAAACGGCGTGGAGGTATCCTGCACCGCAAAACCTAACCATACGCAAGGAATGATCAGGATACCGGTGCTAAACGCCGTCCAGCGACGTCCACCAAACAGGGGAACCATAAAGGAGTACGGAACACGCAGCAGCGCGCCGGACACCGAAGGTAATGCCGTCAGCATGAACAGCTGTTCAGTGGTGAAATCAAATCCGACTTTCGGTAAGTTCACCGCCACGGCGCTAAATAACATCCACACGCAAAACGCCAGCAGCAAGCAAGGGACGGAAATCCACAGGTTACGGCTGGCGATTCGTTGACCACGCTGCTGCCAGAAGGCGGGATCTTCCGGCCGCCATTCGGTAATTACAGCTCCAGATGCCCTTTCCGGGGCAGATGAGTGACTCATAGACACCTCTGATACTTGTTTCGATGCCTGCAACATTAGGGTTTACAGCTGGAGGTAAGTTGATATAAATCAAAGGAAAAGGTGTCATTATTCATGCCTAAAATTTATCATTACCCTAAATGAGTACATAACTTCGGTAAAAAAGATGTGGTTTTTCACGCTTCTGTCGTCCCCTACTCCCCCTCGCCCGGGATCTCTCCCTCCACTGGCAATTAAGAGGTAGCCCGTTTGAGGTATGGGTATACTCCAGTGTATCGCCGAGAATAACGCCACTGCCTGCAGCAGAATCGTCATTCAATAAGGTTTTCTGTTCGACGAAAACCCGAAGGAACAAGTCACCATGTTTAAACGTTGTCTCTCCCCGCTTACGCTGGTCAACCAGGTGGCGCTGATTGTTTTATTGTCCACAGCCATCGGCGTGGCGGGTATGGCTGTCTCCGGCTGGCTGGTTCAGGGCGTTCAGGGTAGCGCCCATGCAATCAACAAAGCGGGATCGCTGCGCATGCAGAGTTATCGCCTGCTGGCAGCCGTACCGCTGGACGCTAGCGATCAACCGCTTCTGGATGAAATGGAGAAAACGGCATTTAGCCCGGAGTTGACGCGTGCCGCAAAGCGAGACGGACAACAGGCGCAGTTAAAAGCACTACAGGATTACTGGCACACTGAACTGGCGCCGGGGCTTGCGCATGCGCAAACGCCTGATGCGGTAGCGCAGGATGTAACGCGCTTTGTAGGCGGTCTGGATAAGCTGGTTACCGCCTTTGACCATACCACCGAATTACGCATTGAACGCGTCGTCCTGCTGCATCGCCTGATGGCCATATTTATGGCATTGCTGCTGGTTTTCACCATTATCTGGCTGCGCGTGCGCCTGTTAGAGCCGTGGAAGCAGCTGCTGGCGATGGCGCGAGCCGTCAGCCAACGTGATTTTACCCAACGCGCGCGTATCAGCGGGCGTAATGAGATGGCCGCTCTGGGCTCGGCACTGAATAATATGTCGGAAGAACTGGCCGAAAGTTATGCCGTGCTGGAACAGCGGGTGCAGGAAAAAACGGCGGGACTGGAGCACAAAAATCAGATCCTTTCTTTTCTGTGGCAAGCCAACCGCCGCCTGCACTCTCAGGTGCCGTTGTGCGAACGCCTCTCTCCGGTACTGAACGGTCTGCAAAATTTGACCTTGCTGCATGATATTGAACTCCGGGTTTACGACCTGGAAGATGAAGACAATCATCAGGAATTTACCTGTCAGTCCAATGCCAGCTGTGATGAAAAAGGTTGCCATCTGTGTCCTCGCGGAACGCTGCCCGCGATTGACGGCGGGATCACATTGAAATGGCGGCTGACCGATGCGCATACCCAGTATGGTATTCTGCTCGCTACCTTGCCGAACGGACGCCATCTCAGCCACGATCAGCAACAGCTGGTTGATACCCTGGTTGAGCAACTGACCGCAACGCTCGCGCTCGACAGACATCAGGAGCGTCAGCAGCAGTTGATCGTGATGGAAGAGCGTGCCACCATTGCACGCGAACTTCATGATTCTATTGCACAATCGCTCTCTTGTATGAAGATGCAGGTTAGCTGTTTGCAGATGCAGGGCGATGCGCTTTCAGATAACTGTCGCGAGTTGCTCAGCCAGATTCGTAACGAGCTGAATGCTTCATGGGCACAACTGCGTGAGCTGTTAACCACCTTCCGTTTACAGCTCACGGAACCTGGATTACGGCCGGCGCTGGAAGCCAGCTGTCAGGAGTACAGCGCCCGTTTTGGATTTACGGTTAAGCTGGATTATCAGCTACCGCCACGCCTGGTCCCTTCGCATCAGGCGATTCACCTGCTACAAATTGCGCGCGAAGCCCTGAGTAATGCACTTAAACACTCTCAGGCCAATGAAGTGGTCGTGACGGTGGTGCAAAATGGCAAGCAGGTCAAACTAACAGTGCAAGATAACGGCTGCGGCGTACCGGAAAACGCCGAACGCAGTAACCACTACGGCATGATTATAATGCGCGATCGTGCGCAGAGCTTGCGCGGCGATTGCCGCGTACGCCGTCGCGAGACGGGCGGTACTGAAGTTGCTGTCACTTTTATTCCCGAAACAAACTTCACAGAAGTCCAAGGAGATACCCATGAGTAATCTGGAACCGGCAACCATCCTGTTGATCGACGATCATCCGATGCTGCGAACCGGTGTAAAACAGCTTGTCAGCATGGCGCCCGATATTACCGTTGTCGGCGAAGCCAGCAATGGTGAGCAGGGTATCGAGCTGGCTGAATCCCTTGATCCCGATCTGATCCTGCTTGATCTCAACATGCCCGGCATGAACGGTCTGGAAACTCTCGATAAGCTGCGTGAAAAGTCACTGTCGGGCCGTATCGTTGTGTTTAGCGTATCCAATCATGAAGAAGACGTAGTTACCGCACTGAAACGCGGCGCTGATGGTTATCTGCTGAAAGATATGGAGCCTGAAGATTTACTCAAAGCCTTACAGCAGTCAGCGGCCGGTGAAATGGTGCTGAGTGAAGCCTTAACGCCGGTTCTGGCCGCCAGCCTGCGTGCTAATCGTGCAACGTCGGACCGTGATGTCACCCAACTGACACCGCGTGAGCGCGACATTCTCAAGCTCATTGCCCAGGGGCTGCCGAACAAGATGATCGCCCGTCGTCTGGACATCACTGAAAGTACGGTAAAAGTCCATGTGAAGCATATGTTGAAGAAAATGAAGCTCAAATCACGCGTCGAAGCCGCGGTATGGGTACATCAGGAACGCATTTTCTGATAACGCGTTGATGCTTCATTGCTAACGAGGATCATTTTCCGAAACGGTAATAAACGGTTCGGTCAGTGATAGCGTGATCTCATTGGAAGAGACACGCTGACCCTGCTCATCTTCTACCACCACAGACAACCGCCAGCGGTTTGTCGCGCCTTCGCTGCTGTCCCACTTCGGCATAATAATCGTCCAGCCTTGCGCGCTTCGGTTATCGCTACCCGCCGTTAAACTCAACGCCTGGGTACCACCCTGCCAGGTCAAATGGCGGATCCCATGCAAACTACGCACCTGCAGCTTCAGCGCCACCGTCTCACCAGACTTGAGATCCCAGGGCGGCGTGGCCAAAAATACCGACAATGTTTTACGCTGGCGATATTCCAGCGTCGGCAGATTGTTACGCTGCGGATCGTCATAACGACTGCCGCGCAGCGATCGGCTGTTTGCCACCTCGCTGACCATCAGCTGTTTTTTTAGCGGTACGCCAAAGCGGTAATTCAGCGTTAAGCCGAGGTTATTCTGGCTGACTCCGCTTTCGCCCTGCTTATGTTGTGCCGTCACGGTAATCAACGGCACCGGCGTATAGCTCAATCCCAGATTCACCGCCACAGGATTGTGGTACCCGGTTCCGGAATGAAACAAATCCACCCGGTCGCCAAAATACTGTTCCACGCTGACGCTGGTATTGAGGTGTTGATAGAACGGCATGCGCATTTGCGCAGTCAGGTCGTAGCCGCGGGCCATCCGTTGTTCCTGGGTTGTGGAACGCTCCTGCCAGGAGGACAACGGTTGGTAATAGTTAGCGGATAAGCGCAAGTATTCGCCCCACGCCTCGGCGCCAAGGCCTCCCCGGGGCAGATTTTCATCCAACAGGTTGTCATAAAAGGTGTTGTAACCCAGAAACCAGCCGTCGCGTACCCAGCGCTGCCCAATCCCCGCATTGCTGACTAAACCTTCGTCTTGTTGCGTCAGCCCCAACTGGCTCCAGGTTAAATATCGTTGATTGTCCTGCCATGGGATAAACCAACTTCCCCGACTTCCGGTAAAGCTGCCTTCGTTATCCACCTGCAATCCAACGCTGGCGTTTCCCCAGGGAGAGAGCCAGGATTCCAGTTGCTGATTAACCTGTTCGCTGACCGTGTCACGCACCTGACCAAACGCGAACTGCCTCGCCTGTTCACCCGTATCAAGCCCGTTATCGGTCATGCTGGCTTCACCAAACGCTTTGACCATTTCGGCAAAGTGCTTTTCGCCTGCCCGCGACTCCGGCGCCATACCGAGATCGGGCAAGCCATCACTATTGTTATCGAAAGGGTTTTCAGCCTGGTGAATAAAAGATGTCCGTGCGTTGGCAATACCGCCTGCCAATGGCAAGAGTGAGAATACAGCGAGAGAAAAATAAATATTACGGCTCAAATCGTCAGTTGTTTCTTACATCAATTAATTAGACACACTTAACCTAAACCATAACGTCTTCGGCTGTTAATTGCAGCCTTTATCCCCGTTTTCGGGATTTTCTGACATGGATAATTAGAGGTACCCACTCCTGCAACCATGCTTTCTTTCCCACATCAGGAACAGGGAGTAACATACACGCCAGGAATTATCCCTTCCATCTGACAACAGGAGTAATAATGCAAAAGATAGTGATCGTCGCGAACGGTGCAGCCTATGGAAGCGAATCGTTATTTAACAGCCTGCGTCTGGCCATCGCCCTGCGCGAACAGGAAGCGGATCTGGACCTGCGTCTGTTTTTAATGTCGGACGCGGTAACCGCGGGATTACGAGGTCAGAAACCTGCAGAAGGATACAATATTCAGCAAATGCTGGAGATCCTGACGGCGCAAAATGTGCCGGTCAAACTGTGTAAAACCTGCACCGATGGCCGCGGGATCACGACGCTGCCGTTAATTGACGGAGTAGCCGTCGGCACGCTGGTAGAACTGGCTCAATGGACGCTGGCTGCAGATAAAGTATTAACCTTCTGATACACCGCTTCAGGCAAGCTCACTGAAAGTGTCGATAATTTCCGAATTTAATCGTAGATGGGCGCGGTTTCGTTGAACGTTAGCACGCCCTTTCAACCCTTTTGAGGTATTTTGTCACTTTTGTTTAATCGTTATGCCATTTTTTGATCAAAATCAGCATCCTGTTGCTCCCCCTTTGGTGTTATGCAATGAGTGAAATGTGAACAACATCACGCAGCACTTTCGACAGAAAGTACGTTGTTTTCAAGAACGGGGTGAAAAATGGCATTAGTGAAGGCGAGTTTAAAGTTATTTGGTGGTGATACGGTGGTAGTGCGCTGTTCTGAGCGCTGCCACATCCACCTGATGAGCGAGAAAAATCACGTCAAAGACACGCAGTCCGACATCTTAAGCGTGCAGGATCGTGATAACGCATGGTTAACCGTACCGTATACCGGCGTCTGGAATGTGCTGATCGACAGCCATAGCCAGTCGCTCGAGCATTCGATAAGTTTTATTGCAGCCTAAGCGTTAAACGCCCGATAAGCACCTGGCTTATCGGGCATACAACATCGGGCGATATTAGGCAAATCCTGGACGCATAACACCTTCCGGCAGGTTCTCTCCCAACAATCGTTTGACCGTGATCACCAGATCGTTAAGACAATCATCCTGCATCCCCAACTTGACCAGCTCTTGTTCCAGTGAGAACAGATACTGGGCATTGGTGCCTAAAGGTCCGCTCGCCGCGGCGATAAGCGGCGCAATCACCTGCGCGCGCGTATCTGACTCAAACAGCGGATGACGCGGATCCATAATAAAGACCAGCGCGTTTACCGCCCGACCGTCATCCAACGTCAACTGGCACCAGGTTGGTAGATAGCATCCGGTGATCATTTCACGCTTCCACAGCAGAGAAAGCTCTTGTTCCAGCGACGCGTCCGGCAAACGGTAGGCCACACCGGTGGTGCGTCCGCCCTCTTTCAGGGCCAGCATACGTCCTGGTTGACACGCCGTTCCTCGCCCCGCCGTCAGGCGCAGACAAAATGCACGGTGCCAGCCGACTAACGTCCCGGTACAGGACTCTTCAAACTCTAAGGCCGGGTTCCACATCAACGATCCATAACCGAAGATCCACACCGGTCCATCATCTGGTCGGCATGCAAGCGTGGCGGCCAGTGAGGCTGCCCGTTGTTCCGCTGACCAGAGTAGTGATTCTTCAATAGCACCAAATGCCGTCTTACAGTCGGCATTCAATAAAAAATCACGCGTTAACACCTTACACCTCCGCCACTGCTGCTTCCCTGCGACAACTTTTTTGACGCCTTCCGGGCTTTTTCGCTGCTCATTTTGAAACCAATAACTGGACGATAGGCAATTCACCGCTCGCTTGCAAGGGAACAAAGTGTCAACGGCACTTTATATCCTCTCGGGGTGGTACGTCCTGCACTATCATTTGTATCAGTACGCTCATCAATTTTTGTGGACGCTAAAATCTAATGTGCTGTTATTTAAATATTCTCTAAACAAGATATGCAATTTCATTCGCTCGGATGCAAAAAATGGTCCATGCCGTAAAATTACGTAAAATCAGATCGGAAATACCGAAAGTTCTGTTATTTTTTACATTCTTTAATACTTTTATAATTATAAATACCTGCAGAGATGGAGAATTAGTTCAATGACACACGTACATGAGGCGGTAAAAACCCGCCACAAGGAGACCTCTCTCGTCTTCCCGATTTTGGCGCTGGTAGTACTGTTCTTCTGGGGGAGCAGTCAGTCACTACCAGTGGTCATCGGTATTAATGCGCTGGCCCTTATTGGTATATTAAGCAGCGCATTCAGCGTTGTCCGTCATGCTGATGTATTAGCACATCGACTTGGCGAACCCTACGGGTCGCTGATCCTCAGCCTGTCCGTTGTTATTCTTGAAGTCAGCTTAATCTCCGCATTAATGGCGACCGGCGATGCAGCGCCTACGCTCATGCGCGATACGCTATATTCAATCATTATGATCGTAACCGGCGGCCTGGTCGGTTTTTCATTACTGTTAGGTGGCCGTAAATTTGCCACTCAGTATATGAATCTGTTTGGTATTAAGCAGTATTTAATCGCCCTGTTTCCGCTGGCCATTATTGTACTGGTGTTCCCGATGGCTTTACCGGGTGCAAATTTCACTACCGCCCAGGCGCTATTAGTGGCATTAATTTCTGCGGCGATGTACGGCGTATTTTTGCTGATACAAACTAAAACGCATCAGAGCCTGTTCATTTATGAGCATGAAGACGAGGGTGACGACGACGATCCGCATCACGGTAAACCGTCAGCCCACAGCAATATGTGGCATGCCGCCTGGCTTATCATTCATCTGATCGCTGTTATTGCCGTGACCAAAATGAACGCCAGCCCGCTGGAAACATTGCTGACTGAACTGAATGCGCCGGTCGCCTTTACCGGTTTCCTGGTCGCATTGCTGATCCTCTCCCCTGAAGGGCTAGGTGCGCTGAAAGCGGTTCTGAGTAATCAGGTACAGCGGGCGATGAATTTGTTCTTCGGTTCAGTATTAGCCACCATTTCACTGACCGTTCCGGTAGTGACCCTGATCGCATGGGCAACCGGGAATGATTTGGTCTTTGCGCTGGGCGCACCAGAGATGATTGTGATGGTTTCATCACTGGTACTGTGTCACATCTCTTTCTCCACCGGACGCACCAACGTGCTTAACGGTGCGGCGCATCTGGCGCTGTTTATCGCCTATCTGATGACGATATTTGCCTGATTAGTCTTTCTGATAGAACCCACGGCCCTTCTCAGGGCCGTTTTCTTTTACCGCTCACAGCTCCGGATAAACCTGTTGACCATCGACAAACGTTAATAACGACTCCGTTTGGTGCAATTTGTCTGCCGGAATAGCCATAATATCCTGATTAAGCACCGCAAAATCGGCGAGCTTACCTGCCTGCAAACTTCCCCTCTGCTGTTCTGCAAAAGCTATCCAGGCGGCATTGAGGGTATACATTTTTAAAGCATCTTCTCGGCTTAACTGGCGCGTATCATGACGTACCGAACCGTCGAGCGCTTTACCTGTTACATGATATTCAATGGCATGCCATACTCCTGCAACGCCAATCCGCGTCGCATCCGTACCACCTACAACGATAACCCCCTGCTTTGATGCGGGTTGATATGAGGCACCGCCTGATTAAGTTCCCATTTTCCCCATCATATTTATCTACCTTATCTTGTGATGATCATCTGGAAAGCTGATGCCGCACCGCTACGCTGGCGATTCGCGCGCTGGCTAGCAGACGTTCGAACGAATGCCCGCAACGCGCTTTTCCCGACAGGCCAAGCATTGTGGTACTGACGTAATCAGTCAGGCTGTCAGCCTCTTTAGGATGCCGCTGTGCGATAAAGTCGTGAATTTTTTGTTCGGCAGCCGAGTAGAAATTCCGCGCGACCTTCCGCGCCTGCGGATCGTTACTGTGCGTGCCCTCCAGGACCAAACATCCCGGCGCATGCGGATCTGCGGCATAACGTCGCGCCGCCTCTTCAAGCAGATCGGTAAGACATGCAGAAACGGGTTTGTCGGGGCGAAGAATGTCATCAAAAGGGATCGCCTCAGTTTGTACGTAGCGGTCAAGAACACGTTTATAAAGACCGATTTTGTTCCCAAAAGCAGCATAGAAACTGGGGGGCTTGATCGACAACGCCGCGGTGACATCCGCCACGCTAACGGCGTCATAACCATGTGCGTGAAACAAGGGTTGTACTTTGGCAACGGCCATTTCTGGATCAAAATTACGTGGGCGTCCAGGTGCACGAGTGCATTTTGTAGTGCTCATTACAAATCCATTGACAGAAAACTGTGCACCTATTATATATCGATCACTACATAATTGTTCAAGGAGTACCTCATGTCTTCTTTTAACGGCAAGTCAGTTCTGGTTCTTGGCGGCAGTCGTGGGATTGGCGCGGCTATCGTGCGCCGTTTTGCCGCGGATGGCGCATCGGTTACCTTTACCTATTCAGGCTCCCCTGACGCTGCCAAAGCGCTTGCTGATGAGACGGGTACCCAGACAGCGCAAACCGATAGCGCCGATCGTAACGCCGTCATCAACCGGGTACGCGAAAGCGGCCCGCTGGACGTGCTGGTAGTTAATGCAGGCATTATTCTGTTTGGTGATGCGCTGGAGCAGGATCCGGATGACGTGGAGCGCCTGTTCCGGATTAACATTCACTCCCCATACTATGCGGCCGTGGAAGCGGCACGACAGATGCCTGACGGCGGACGCATTATCATTATTGGTTCTGTGAATGGCGACCGTATGCCTCTTGCTGGCCTGGCCTCTTATGCGGTGAGCAAATCAGCACTGCAAGGGCTGGCCCGGGGGCTGGCACGTGATTTTGGATCGCGGGGCATTACGGTAAACGTGGTTCAACCGGGTCCTATTGATACCGATGCCAACCCGGAAGATGGCCCACTGAAAGAGGTGATGCACAGTTTTATGGCGCTAAAACGACATGGCCGTCCAGAGGAAGTTGCGGGAATGGTTGCCTGGCTTGCAGGCCCTGAGGCTGGATTTGTGACGGGGGCAATGCATACAATTGATGGTGCGTTTGGCGCCTGACGCCCACCCTTAACACTTTTCTCAAACAGCAGTCCGAAGAGATATCTCTCCGGACTGCAACACTTTCTTAGTTCTCAGTATCCAGCTCGTCGAAGCTTTTAACCAGGTCATCAATCGCTTTAATCTGAGTCAGGAACTGTTCCAGTTTCGCCAGCGGCAGCGCGGATGGACCGTCGCATTTCGCATTGACTGGATCAGGATGCGCTTCAATAAACAGACCGGCCAGACCTACCGCCATACCTGCGCGCGCCAGTTCGGTAACCTGCGCACGACGACCGCCGCTGGCTGCGCCAAACGGGTCACGGCATTGCAGCGCATGGGTAACGTCAAAAATCACCGGCGAGTTGCCAGAAACTTTCTTCATCACGCTGAAGCCCAGCATATCCACAACCAGGTTGTCATAACCAAAGTTCGCGCCACGGTCGCAAAGAATTACTTTGTCGTTGCCGCCTTCATGGAATTTATCCACGATATTGCCCATCTGGCCCGGGCTTACGAACTGCGGTTTTTTCACGTTGATAACGGCACCGGTTTTCGCCATCGCTTCCACCAGATCGGTCTGACGAGCGAGGAAGGCCGGCAGCTGAATCACATCCACCACGTCAGCAACAGGCTGAGCCTGGCTGGCTTCGTGAACGTCGGTGATCACTTTTACGCCAAAAGTCTGCTTCAGTTCCTGGAAGATTTTCATCCCTTCTTCAAGGCCCGGTCCACGGTAAGAGTGGATGGAAGAACGGTTGGCTTTATCAAAGGAGGCTTTGAACACGTAAGGGATACCCAGCTTTTGAGTAACGGTTACGTAGTGCTCACAAATGCGCATCGCCAGATCGCGGGATTCCAGCACGTTCATTCCGCCAAACAGCACGAACGGCAGGTCATTTGCCACGTTGATGTCGCCAATGCTAACCACTTTTTGTTTCATAGGATCGCCTTAAACGGTAGGTAAAGTGTCATTAATCAATGCAATACAATTTGCTTGTGCGAAATAGTATTAATCTGCGCACGAATCATTTCGCTGATCGGGTCTTCCGGACACTGTTCAACGAAATAACTTAAATCGGTCAGCGCAACATGTTCACACTCCAGCTGCGCGTAAATTAATCCACGATCGCGTATTTCATACGGATCTTCAGGATTAAACTGTAATAATGCTTCGCTGGCACGCAGCGCCAGCTCCATTTGCCGCTCTTCCATCAGCGATGATTTCAGCGTGTCGAGCAGTTTACGAATTACTTCTGCATTATCCGCCTCATCCAGGTCTTCGTTAAACAGCTCCGCGACCGGGCTGATATTCCCCTTCAGCCACACTTCCAGCGTGTGCTCATTTAACGTTTCGCCATTGAACGGATTGATTAGCCACATTTCGCCATCGAGCGATTCAATACGCAGGATGAGTTGTGTCGGGAAAATCACCGGCACCAGTGGCAGCTCCAGTCGGTTGGCAATCCACAATAAGATCGCACCCAGGGATACGGCGCTGCCCTGACGATTTTTCAGTACCTGATCAAGCCATAGTGCATCAGAAAGACGATAGACGCCGTGGGTATCCGTAAAACCCCATTCGCCGTAAAAAAGTGCCAGCAGTTTTTCCAGTTGCTCATCCTGAGACAGGAGCTGGCTAATTTCTTCTTGCGCCAGACTGACCAGACGTTCCAGTTCGTCATAGACAGTTTGTGTTGGAAAATCCAGACGGATAGACTCCGACGCCAGGATCATCCCATCACACAATGGCGCTTTATTAAATTCGAAATCAGCTAACGACCTCATGCTTACCCCAGTAACGGTATTTTTGTGGTGGCGAGTTTAATGATGATGTACAGCACCACCAGCGCCAGCGGAAAAGCGATTAATCGCGCCTGCTGACTGCGCGCCCGACGATAATCGAGCGCAATAAAACCCAAAACGATGTAAATGATAACCCCAAACAGCTTTTCAGTCAGCCATGTCCCGTGCTCAGTGAATGGCAGGATGTGCGCTTTAACCATTAACGCTACGCCGCTGAGTAATAAAACGGTATCGACAACCGGCGGCACGATGCGCGTCCAGCGCGCGCAGGCAAGGCACGAGTCGGTGTAACGCCACCAAAATCGCAGCGTCAGCAAACCAACCGAAAGCGCAATGCTGATGAGATGGACGTTGAGTAACACACCGAAGGTACTCATGATGGGATGCGTCCAAGCGTAATTCGCTCGTTGCCGCCATAGTCACGACAGGTTTCAACCGCCAGGTAACCCGCACGAGTAAAGGCATCACGGACGGCCTCGCCCTGCTGCCAACCATGTTCCAGCAACAGATAGCCGCCGGGCGTTAACATGCGCTGAGACTGGTCGATGATATGCACGATATCCGCCAGCCCCTGATCGCCCGCCACCAGCGCCGACAGCGGTTCAAAGCGAACGTCGCCTTGCGCCAGGTGCGGATCCTGTTCGTCGATATACGGCGGATTGCTGACAATCATGTCAAACTGCTGTCCCTGCAATGCACTGAACCAGTTACTTTGCAGCACGCAAACATTGTCGATGCCCAGTTGCTGCTTGTTGCGAATGGCCAGTGCCACGGCATCGGGCATGCGGTCTACGGCAGTCACTGCACAATCCGGACGCTCGGTTGCCAGCGCCAACGCAATGGCACCCGTGCCGGTTCCCAAATCAAGAATACGACACGCTGAGGCCGGCAGGCGAGCCAGCGCCTGCTCCACCAGACACTCGGTATCCGGACGCGGAATAAGCGTAGCTGGAGACACAAATAGCGGCAGCGACCAGAACTCACGCACGCCGGTTAAGTGTGCCACCGGCTCTCCCCGCTGACGCCGCTCCAGTAGCGTATCAAGCTGTTGACGCTGCGCCTCGGTTAACTCCGTTTCGCCGAAAGCCAGAATAAAGGTGCGCCCTTTGCCAGTAACGAACTCGAGTAAAATCTCGGCGTCACGCCGCGGGCTTTCGCTTGCCTGTAATTGGCTAATCGCTTCACGCAGCCAGTGCTGATAATCCATTAATCCTGCTCGGACAACGCCGCCAGTTGGTCGGCCTGGTATTCCTGGACAATCGGCTCAATGAGCATATCCAGTTTGCCTTCCATCGCTTCATCCAGACGGTAGAGCGTCAGGTTAATGCGGTGATCGGTCACACGCCCCTGCGGGAAGTTATAGGTACGGTTACGATCGCTGCGATCGCCACTGCCCAACAGGTTGCGACGCTCAGAGGCTTCCGCCTGTTGACGTCTTGCCACTTCGGCCGCACGAATTCGCGCCCCCAGCACCGACATCGCTTTGGCTTTGTTTTTATGCTGTGAACGTTCGTCCTGGCATTCCACTACGATACCGGTCGGTAAGTGGGTAATACGGATTGCGGAGTCGGTGGTGTTAACGTGCTGACCGCCCGCGCCTGATGAACGGAAGGTGTCAATACGCAGATCGGCCGGGTTGATGTCCGGCAGTTCGGCATCCGGCAGTTCCGGCATAACCGCGACCGTACAGGCAGAGGTATGAATACGCCCCTGCGATTCCGTCGCAGGTACGCGCTGCACGCGATGGCCGCCAGACTCAAACTTCAGTCGCCCGTAAACGCCTTCGCCGCTAATCTTGGCAATGACTTCTTTAAACCCGCCATGCTCGCCTTCGCTGGCGCTCATGATCTCAACCCGCCAGCGACGCGATTCTGCGTAACGGCTGTACATGCGGAACAGATCGCCGGCAAACAGCGCCGCTTCATCACCACCGGTTCCCGCGCGCACTTCGAGGAAGGCGTTACGTTCGTCATCGGGATCTTTAGGTAATAGCAGGACCTGCAGATGCTGTTCCAGCTGCTCACATTTCTCTTTTGCTTCGCGCAGTTCATCCTGCGCCATTTCACGCATTTCAGGATCGTCGAGCATCATCTGAGCCGTCTCGATATCTTCCTGAACCTGTTGCCAGTCCGTAAAACAGCGAGATACATCGCTTAATTGCGCATATTCGCGCGACAGCGCACGAAAGCGATCCTGGTCTGCGATAGTACCCGCATCACCGAGCAGCGCCTGAACTTCTTCATGGCGTTCATGCAGGGCTTCCAGTTTGGCAACGATAGAAGGCTTCATAGGCGTAAATGCACCCTGTAAAAAATAAGATTGGTGTGCTGCTACTCCAGCCCGAGGCTGTCGCGCAGAATATTCAGGCGTTCACTATCCCCGTCACGGGCGGCCTGTTGAAGTGATTTGGTTGGTGCATGAATCAGGCGATTGGTCAGTTTCCAGGCCAGATCCTGCATAATGGCTTGCGCATCACCGCCCTGTTGAAGAGCGGCCAACGCTTTGGCGGTCAGTTCATCACGGATCTGTTCTGACTGACTGCGATACTCGCGGATAGTGTCGCTTGCGCCCTGGGCGCGTAGCCAGGCCATAAACTCGCTGGCTTCCTGCTCCACTATCGTTTCGGCTTCCACCGCCGCCGCTTTGCGCTGGGCCAGGTTATGCGAAATGATGCTTTGCAGGTCATCAACGCTGTACAGATAGGCGTTAGACAATTTACCCACTTCCGGCTCGACATCGCGCGGTACGGCGATATCCACCAGCAACATAGGCTGATTGCGGCGGTTTTTAAGCGCACGTTCCACCATTCCTTTGCCGATAATCGGCAGCGGACTGGCGGTAGAACTGATAATGATATCGGCATCCTGTAAACGCGCGTCTATATCACTCAGTGAAATCACCTCGGCGCCGACTTCATCCGCCAGCACCTGCGCACGCTCGCGAGTGCGGTTGGCGATGATCATCTTCTTCACTTTGTGCTCGCGCAGATGTCGCGCAACCAGCTCAATGGTTTCGCCCGCACCGACTAACAGCACGGTTACCGTGGAGAGCGATTCAAATATCTGCCGCGCCAGGGTACAGGCGGCAAACGCCACCGACACGGCGCTGGCGCCGATGTCAGTTTCTGTACGTACACGTTTTGCGACAGAAAATGATTTCTGGAACATGCGTTCCAGCGCACTGGCGTTCAGGTGACCTTTTTGCGAATCCGCAAACGCTTTTTTCACCTGCCCCAGAATTTGCGGTTCACCGAGCACCAGTGAATCCAGACCGCTGGCAACACGCATCAAATGACTGACCGCGTCGTTGTCCTGGTGCCAGTACAAGCTGTTGCGCAGATCTTCTTCATTGAGGTTATGGTATTCACACAGCCAGCGAACCAGCGCTTCTTGCAGGTTATCCTGCTCTTCAACGCTGAGATACAGCTCCGTGCGGTTACACGTCGACAGCACTACCCCGCCCTGCACCATCGGCTGCGCGAGCAGGCTGTCCAGCGCCTGATCGAGCGTATCCGGCGAAAACGTTACGCGTTCTCGCAGCGATACAGGTGCCGTTTTATGGTTAATACCAAGCGCTAAAAGGGTCATGTGTGCGGGAATAGTACCAGCGTTGATAAGGTTAGACTGGGTGCATCATACAGGATGCGTGCGGTCAATAAAAGAGACTGACCCCTTTTGGAGTAATAGCTTAGTGCACAAATTTAAGCGATTTAAGATAACTTGAACGTAGACGATGTCTGATGGCGGCGCTAGCATTAAGAGTTATAACTGCAACGTATCTCAAGGATTTGTCATCATTATGACCCTGCCTGATTTTCGCCTGATTCGCCTGCTGCCGCTGGCGGCCCTGGTTCTTACTGCCTGTACGCTCAACGCGCCTAAAGGTCCCGGTAAAAGCCCCGATTCTCCGCAGTGGCGCCAGCACCAACAGGAAGTTCGCACCCTGAACCAGTATCAGACGCGTGGTGCGTTTGCCTATATTTCCGATCAACAGAAAGTGTATGCCCGCTTTTTCTGGCAGCAAACCGGTCAGGATCGCTATCGTCTCCTGCTGACCAACCCACTGGGCAGCACGGAACTGGAACTTAATGCGCAGCCTGGCAACGTCGAACTGGTCGATAACAAAGGCAAGCATTACACCGCCGACGACGCTGAAGAGATGATCGGCAAACTGACCGGCATGCCTATCCCATTAAACAGCCTGCGCCAGTGGATCCTTGGACTGCCAGGTGACGCCACCGATTATAAGCTTGACGACCAATATCGTCTGAGTGAAGTGAACTACAGCAAAGACGGTAAAAACTGGAAAGTGGTCTATAGCGCCTACGACAGCAAAACCCAGCCAGCGATGCCAGCAAACATGGAGCTGTCCGACGGCTCCCAGCGTATTAAGCTGAAAATGGATAACTGGATTGTGAAATGATGACCCATTGGCCCTCTCCGGCAAAACTGAATTTGTTTTTATACATCACCGGACAGCGTGCGGACGGTTACCACACGCTGCAGACCTTATTTCAGTTTCTTGATTATGGCGACACGATAGATATTACGCCGCGTAGCGACGGCGAAATTCACCTGTTAACCCCAGTGGAAGGCGTTGCGCATGAAGACAATCTGATCGTCCGTGCGGCACGTTTGCTGATGAAAGCGGCATCTGAAAGCAATCGCCTTCCCAAAGGGAGCGGTGCGGACATCAGTATCGACAAACGCCTGCCGATGGGCGGCGGTCTTGGCGGAGGTTCGTCTAATGCGGCAACCGTTCTGGTAGCGCTGAATCATCTCTGGCAGTGCGGACTTTCGGTTGATGAACTGGCGGCACTCGGCTTAACGCTGGGGGCGGATGTTCCCGTATTCGTGCGCGGCCATGCGGCTTTTGCCGAAGGCGTAGGAGAAATTCTGACACCGGTCGAGCCTGAGGAAAAGTGGTATCTGGTTGCTCATCCGGGAGTCAGTATTCCGACACCGGTGATTTTTAACGATCCCGACCTCCCGCGCAACACGCCAAAAAGGTCAATAAAAACGTTACTAAAATGTGAATTCGGCAATGATTGCGAGGTTATCGCAAGAAAACGTTTTCGCGAGGTTGATGCGGCGCTTTCCTGGCTGTTAGAATACGCGCCGTCGCGCCTGACTGGTACAGGGGCTTGTGTCTTTGCTGAATTTGACACTGAGTCTCGTGCTCGCCAGGTGCTTGAGCAAGCCCCGGAATGGCTCAAAGGCTTTGTGGCGAAAGGCGTCAACCTCTCCCCATTGCACAGAGCGTTACTCTAAATCCTTCGGATTTCAGGAAGATGGCGAAATGACGAATCGCCAGGTGCATACAACTTCAGTATGTAACTGGTGTGAGGAATTGATGCCAGCGCAAATGAAACGCGAAGGACAACGAGTAAGCCGGGCAAGCTGAGTTGCGGTGACAACGTCACCCTGTTCCAGACGTTGCATCGCGCTCTTTAATACACCGCATGGAGAGGATACTGCCTGGCCCGCACAGTTTTCGGCAGATTCTTTCCACCAATGGACGCATGCCTGAGGTTCTTCTCGTGCCTGATATGAAGCTTTTTGCTGGTAACGCCACCCCGGAACTAGCACAACGTATTGCCAACCGCCTGTACACTTCACTCGGCGACGCCGCTGTAGGTCGCTTTAGCGACGGCGAAGTCAGCGTACAAATTAATGAAAATGTACGCGGTGGTGATATTTTCATCATCCAGTCCACTTGTGCCCCTACTAACGACAACCTGATGGAATTGGTCGTTATGGTTGATGCGCTGCGCCGTGCTTCCGCAGGCCGTATCACCGCCGTTATTCCTTACTTCGGCTATGCACGTCAGGATCGTCGCGTACGTTCCGCTCGTGTACCGATTACCGCTAAAGTCGTCGCTGATTTCCTGTCCAGCGTTGGCGTTGACCGCGTCCTCACCGTTGACCTGCATGCTGAACAGATCCAGGGCTTCTTTGACGTACCGGTTGATAACGTATTCGGTAGCCCGATCCTGTTAGAAGACATGCTGCAGCTGAACCTGGACAACCCGATTGTGGTTTCTCCGGATATCGGTGGCGTCGTGCGTGCCCGCGCTATCGCTAAACTGCTGAACGATACCGACATGGCTATCATCGACAAACGTCGCCCGCGTGCGAACGTTTCTCAGGTGATGCACATTATTGGTGACGTTGCAGGTCGTGACTGTGTTCTGGTTGATGACATGATCGATACCGGCGGTACGCTGTGCAAAGCAGCAGAAGCACTGAAAGAACGTGGTGCTAAACGCGTATTTGCTTACGCCACTCACCCGATCTTCTCAGGTAATGCGGCAAACAACCTGCGCAACTCAGTGATTGATGAAGTCGTTGTCTGTGACACTATTCCACTGACTGACGAAATCAAAGCGCTGCCAAACGTGCGTACATTGACCCTGTCGGGTATGCTGGCCGAAGCGATTCGCCGTATCAGCAACGAAGAATCCATCTCTGCTATGTTCGAGCATTAATCGAGCCCGGCTCAAAAACCCGCTGCGGCGGGTTTTTTTATCTGCAATACTTATTTGTATGACTTATGCCTCCTTCACCTGCCATTTAGTTGACAGATGATGCGCTCATGGATGAAACATTATTGTGAACAGATTATTTTCCTCACATGTGATGCCTTTCCGCGCCCTCATCGACGCTTGTTGGAAAGAAAAATATACTGCCTCTCGCTTTACCCGTGACCTGATCGCCGGGATAACCGTTGGGATCATCGCCATTCCGCTGGCAATGGCCCTGGCAATAGGCAGTGGCGTTGCGCCGCAGTACGGCCTGTATACCTCAGCCGTCGCTGGGATTGTTATCGCCCTTACCGGGGGATCGCGCTTTAGCGTATCTGGCCCAACCGCCGCCTTCGTGGTGATTCTGTATCCGGTGTCGCAACAGTTTGGGCTGGCAGGCCTGCTGGTTGCCACGCTCATGTCCGGGATATTCCTGATCCTTTTCGGCCTCGCTCGTTTTGGCCGCCTGATTGAATATATCCCCGTGTCGGTAACGTTAGGTTTTACATCGGGTATTGGTATCACCATCGGTACCATGCAGATTAAAGATTTTCTTGGCCTGCAGATGGCCCATGTCCCGGAGCACTATCTGCAGAAGGTCGGCGCGCTATTTATGGCCTTGCCGACCATCAACGTTGGCGATGCCGCCATTGGCGTAGTGACGCTGGGGATCCTGATTTTCTGGCCGCGCCTGGGGATCCGACTGCCGGGTCACCTTCCCGCACTGCTGGCAGGCTGCGCGGTAATGGGTATCGTGAACCTGACCGGCGGCCATGTCGCCACCATTGGTTCTCAGTTCCACTACATTCTGGCTGACGGCTCACAGGGTAATGGTATCCCGCAGTTGCTGCCGCAGCTGGTCCTGCCGTGGAATATGCCGGAGTCAAACTTTACCCTGAGCTGGAGCTCGTTACAGGCGCTGTTACCGGCAGCCTTCTCGATGGCGATGCTGGGGGCAATTGAATCTCTGCTGTGCGCCGTCGTACTCGATGGAATGACCGGCACCAAACATAAAGCTAACAGCGAGTTGATTGGCCAGGGGCTGGGTAACATCGTGGCACCGTTCTTTGGCGGTATCACCGCCACAGCGGCAATTGCCCGCTCTGCGGCAAACGTCCGCGCCGGGGCGACCTCGCCAATCTCTGCGGTTATCCACGCGATTCTGGTGATCCTCGCCCTGCTGGTACTTGCACCGCTGCTTTCCTGGTTACCGCTTTCCGCCATGGCCGCCCTGCTGCTGATGGTGGCATGGAACATGAGTGAAGCGCATAAAGTGGTGGATTTGCTGCGCCATGCACCGAAAGACGACATCATTGTCATGCTGATGTGTATGTCGCTGACGGTACTGTTCGACATGGTTATTGCCATCAGCGTCGGTATCGTTCTCGCCTCTCTGCTGTTTATGCGTCGTATTGCGCGCATGACTCGCCTGGCGCCGGTCAACGTAGACGTACCGGACGATGTACTGGTGCTGCGCGTTATTGGTCCGCTGTTCTTTGCCGCGGCGGAAGGATTATTTACCGATCTCGAGTCGCGTATTGAAGGTAAACGCATCGTAGTCTTGAAGTGGGATGCGGTCCCGGTACTGGATGCCGGTGGTCTGGACGCTTTCCAGCGCTTTGTAAAACGTCTGCCGGAAGGTTGTGAATTACGCATCAGTAATCTGGAATTCCAGCCGCTACGTACCATGGCGCGCGCGGGCATTCAGCCGATTGCCGGGCGCCTGACGTTCTTCCCGAATAAAGATGCTGCGCTAGCAGATATCCGCTGACGTGTAGCCCGGCCAGGCGAAACGCCGCCGGATTACAAATGACAGACAAAAAAATGGCTCCCGTATGTGGGAGCCATTTTTATAACAAGCTTATTGCTTACGCGTTCAGCAGTTGCTCAGCCGTTGCCTTCACGCTTGCCAGCAGGACTTTAACATCCTCCAGACATACCGTCGGATTGAGCAGCGTTAGCTTCAGGCAGGTGACACCATCTGCTTCGGTCACGCCGACGTTGGCGCGACCTGAAGCCAGAAGAACGTCGCCAATACGCTGGTTCAGCAGCGCGACAAACGCCATATCGTCACTTTGCGGGCGGAAGCGGAACAGCACGCTTGCCAGCTGCGGCTCCATCACCAGTTCAAGATGCGGCTGGGTTTTGACAAACTCAGCAACATCACGCGCCAGCGTCACACCGTTATCAATGATCTCGGCATACTGCTTTTTGCCCAGCGCTTCGAGGCCCATCCACAGCTTCAGCGCATCGAAACGACGCGTGGTCTGCAGCGACTTCGATACCAGGTTTGGTACGCCAGCCTCTTCATCGAAATCAGAGTTCAGGTACGCCGCCTGGTAACGCATCAGCTCGTAGTGGCGCGCATCTTTTAACAGGAACGCACCGCAACTGATGGTCTGGAAGAACTGCTTGTGGAAATCCAGCGTCACGGAATCTGCCAGTTCAAGGCCGTTCAGGAAGTCACGGTACTTATCAGAAAGCAGTAACGCCCCTCCCCATGCCGCATCCACGTGCATCCAGATCTGATGTTCTGCAGCCAGCGCTGCAATATCCGCTAACGGATCGATTGCGCCCGCATCGGTAGTACCGGCAGTGGCGACGATTGCCATCACCTGCTCACCGTTGGCTTTCGCCTGGGCCAGCTTGTCTTTCAGGTCAGCCAGATCCATGCGTGAAAACGCATCGGTCTTCACCTGGGTGACGGAACGGTAGCCCAGCCCCATCAGCGCCATGTTCTTCTGCACGGAGAAGTGCGCGCTTTCAGAGCAGAACACTTTGATTTTACTCAGATCACCGGTCAGACCATCCTGCTGAATGGAGTGCCCCTGGCGAGCGAAGAAAGCATCACGCGCCAGCATCAGGCCCATCAGGTTACTCTGCGTACCGCCGCTGGTGAATACGCCCGCATCGCCTGCCGGGTATCCAACCTGCTCACGCAACCACTCGATCAGCTTGATCTCAATGATGGTGGCCGACGGGCTCTGGTCCCAGGAGTCCATACTCTGGTTGGTGGCGTTGATCAGCACTTCCGCCGCCTGGCTAATCACCAGGCTCGGGCAGTGCAGATGCGCCACGCACTGCGCATGGTGAACCAACAAGCTGTCTTTGAGAAAGTATTCAACCGCACGCTCAATAGCGGCCTGGTTGCCCAGGCCCTGAGACGTAAAATTCAGGTTGATACGTTCACGCAGTTGCTCAACGGTTTTACCCTGATACATCTCAGGCTGCTTCAACCATTCAACGACCGCTTGCGTACTCTGCTCGATAGCGTCCTGATAAGCTGCAATGCTTTGCGCCGAGCCGGACAGAATCGGGTTTACGTCTGACATTCGATCCAACTCCGTTTAAACCGGCTTCACGCCAGCGCCCAGCAGGGCGTTTTCGAATTTATCGAGGAAGATTTCCAGCTCAGCGTTGGTGATCAGCAGTGACGGCAGCAGGCGCAGCACGCATCCGTTGCGGCCACCACGCTCCAGAATCAGCCCATTTTCGAAGCATTTTTTCTGCAGCAACGCGGACAGCTCGCCATCGGCCGGGTAGCAGCCCATGTGATCCTGCGCTTCGTTCGGCTTCACGATTTCCAGGCCGATCATCAGCCCCAAACCGCGCACCTGGCCGATAACCGGGTAGCGTTTCTGCAGGTCAGCCAGTTTGCCTTTCAGCCACTCGCCCTGGGCAGCAACTTTATCGGCAATCTTGTCGTCTTTGAGGATCTTCAGCGTTGTCAGACCGGTCGCCATCGCCAACTGGTTGCCGCGGAAAGTACCAGTGTGGTGGCCCGGAGCCCACGCATCGAACTGCTTTTTAATGCCCAGCACCGCCAGTGGCAGACCGCCACCAACCGCTTTGGACATCACGATGATATCTGGCTCAATACCGGCGTGTTCGAAGGCGAACAGTTTACCGGTACGTGCAAAGCCCGCCTGAACTTCATCGATGATCAGCAGAATGCCGTGCTCCTGCGTCACTTTACGAATGCGCTGCAGCCACTCGACCGGAGCCGGATTCACGCCACCTTCACCCTGCACCGCTTCGAGGATCACGGCTGCCGGTTTACGCACGCCGCTTTCAACGTCGTTGATCAGGTTTTCGAAGTAGTAGGTTAATGCTTTAACGCCAGCGTCGCCGCCGATACCCAGCGGACAACGGTATTGATGCGGATACGGCATAAACTGCACTTCCGCCATCATGTTGCTGACCGCTTCTTTCGGCGACAGGTTGCCGGTCACGGACAGCGCACCGTGGGTCATCCCGTGGTAGCCACCGGAGAAACTGATGATGCTGGAACGGCCGGTGACTTTCTTCGCCAGCTTCAGTGCCGCTTCAACAGCATCTGCGCCGGACGGACCGGTGAACTGCAGACAATATTCTTTGCCCTGACCCGGTAATAAAGAAAGTAAATATGATGAGAATTCATCTTTTAACGGCGTGGTAAGGTCAAGCGTATGTAACGGTAAGCCGCTTGTGATGACACTTTGAATGCTCTGCAGCACTTCAGGATGGTTATGACCAAGCGCCAGGGTTCCGGCACCTGCCAGGCAATCAAGATATTGATTATTTTCTACATCAGTAATCCAGACGCCCTGCGCTTTAGCGATCGCTAATGGCAGTTTACGTGGATAGCTGCGGACATTAGATTCAAACTCAGCCTGTCTTGCTAAAAAGGTATCATTGCTCTGTGGTAATGAATTAGCACTTAAAGTATCAATACGGACTTTATCCGTCATCATATCACTCCTACAACCAGGTGTAGATTAACGCCTGATTGAATAAATGGTTATAAGGATTACCTGTAAAAAAGCGCGGCTAATATATGTTGTTTTAGCTTAGGACTCAATCATTTATTTTTCGGCATTGAAAATAACAACTTTCCCCTTTAAATTCAAAGCGTAACAACTACTTACCATTACTAAATCCTAAAGAAATATATCTATTTAATTAACAATGTTGCAGCTAATTGCAACGCAGACAATCTAATAAAAACCATGGAATTTTCGTGTTTTTATTATTTTTTTACACGTTTTTACCATTAATGATGCTCGCGATATCTTGTGATGCCATGATTTTTCACTTATTTGTCGATAAATCGAATAAAAAAGTCGATCCCTAAATATAAATCACTTAGTATGGCGCGCTTATTTGCAGGCTATGTAGATAAAATTAATGCGCAGCACCCGATAACGCGTACAGGCGACACGCGTTATCGACAACAGGTATTCCCTGGGTTGTCAGCAGAAATGTTCGCGGGCGGACATTTCGTAAGGCGAACTTCGTTCCCTTATGCCGAGAATGAAAATTTTCTAGCCATACTTTTATGGCGCCCTGATATGAGATTGTTATGACTCGCATTTATCCACCATCCGTCGTTGCCAAATTTGGCGGCACCAGCGTCGCTGATTTTGATGCGATGAACCGCAGCGCCAGCATTGTCCTTGCTGATCAAGATGTCCGTTTAGTCGTTTTGTCTGCTTCAGCAGGCGTGACAAACTTACTGGTTGAGCTTTCTGAAGGTCTGGAAACACATCAACAATTAGATAAGATTGAGACTTTACGCGCCATCCAATACAACATTATTTCCCGCCTGAAGCAGCCGTCCGTTATCAGCACGGAAATCGATAATCTTCTAAACAATATACGTCGACTTGCACAAACGGCGATGGTTTCGCCGTCTGATGCGTTAAGCGATGAGTTAGTCAGCCATGGCGAGCTGATGTCCTCGCTACTGTTTACTGAAGTCTTACGTGAACGGCATGCCGAGGCCGGGTGGTTTGACGCCCGCAGCGTGATGCGTACTAACTCGAACTTCGGCTGTGCCGAACCTGAGCTTGGCACACTGCACCACCAGGTGGAGATTCACCTGCGCCCTCGTCTTGAGCAAGCGATTATGGTGACTCAGGGATTTATCGGGCGTGATGCCGCAGGGCACACCACAACGCTTGGACGCGGCGGTAGTGATTACACGGCTACGCTTCTCGGTGAGGCGCTTCACGCCACACGCGTTGACATCTGGACCGACGTCGCAGGGATCTACACCACCGACCCACGCATTGCGCCGCGGGCCAAACGAATCGACCATATATCATTTTCCGAGGCCAGCGATATGGCCGCCTACGGTGCGAAGGTCCTCCACCCGGCGACACTGCTCCCGGCAATGCGTAAAAGCATTCCGGTCTTTGTTGGCTCAAGTAAGGATACTGCCGCCGGAGGTACGCTGGTGCACAACACCACCGATAATCCACCTCGCTATCGTGCGCTCGCCGTGCGTCGTAAACAGACGCTGTTGCGGTTACACAGCCTGGAGGCGCAACCTTCCTGTTCTTTCCTGGCGCAGTCCTTCGCCATTTTAGCTCGCCATGCGGTCACGGTGGATTTGGTTACAACCTCAGAGAATAGTATTGCGCTGGCGCTGGACGCCACTCATGCAACCTCAGGTGAAGACCATGTGCTGACCACCGCATTGTTTACCGCCTTGTCCTCCCACTGTCGTGTGGAAGTGGAAACCGGGCTGGCGCTGGTCACTTTGGTGGGGAATCAACTCACACAGGCTGCGGGAGTTTGCAAAGACGTTTTTGCCTGGCTTGAAGAGCATACGGTACGAATGATTTGCCATGGGGCGTCAAACGACAACCTGAGTATCCTGTTGCCGGCTGACAATGCAGACAGCGCGATCAAAGCGTTACATTATCGGTTATTCGAATAACGCTTCTTTGTAGTATGCCACCAAAGGTAGAAGTCGTTTAATCCAGTACTGACGAACAAGCAGAGCCCTGGTTTTTAAACCAGGACTTTGTGTTCAAACAACTGCACTCCGAGTTGGGAGAGCTATTTAGTTATGCCGATGATTGGTATCACCGCGACGGCAGCGTTTGTCATAGTGGCGCACCCACCAGTAACGATCGCTGATTTGTTCGTGCCCCCCCACTCTGGCACCGGCCAACCAGAGGACTCCACCAACAAAAATACTGAGCACGGCACCATGTGCGAAAAACTGTGGCAGATTAAATTGCGGCAGTTGGTTTAAAATAGAGTAACCAACACCACCCACCATCACCACCAACCCTAAAGCCATGAGCACGTTACCGAGTAACGAAGCGTTTTTGCGTTTCATGTGTCACCTCCGGAACTTTGGGTTGTTACAGGGAATACCCCTAATCCTTATGTGTAAAGTATAGACAACACTGCCGTTCGCAAGTGCGGGAGCGATCACAATTACAAACACTCATGCAACAAAACTTTACAAATAAGCCACTGAACACACTCATTTTCTAATAGTCCATTTGTGCAATTATTCAGCTTTTGGCGATAAGCACGCAGTTTTTTGTCAACAGCAGCGTCAGACAGTAAACTACACGTCGTTTATCGAAACACTCAGGACAAAACACGTGGCGATTAAATTGATTGTCGGCCTGGCGAACCCCGGCGCAGAGTATGCGGCAACGCGACACAATGCAGGCGCATGGTATGTCGATCTGCTGGCAGAAAGATTACGCGCTCCCCTGCGCGATGAGCCGAAATTCTTCGGCTACACCTCCAGAGTTACGCTTGAAGGTGAAGACGTCCGTCTGCTGGTGCCAACCACATTTATGAATCTGAGCGGCAAGGCTGTCGGTGCGATGGCCAGTTTTTATCGTATTAACCCCGATGAAATTTTGGTCGCACACGATGAGTTAGACCTGCCCCCTGGCGTGGCCAAATTTAAGCTTGGCGGCGGTCATGGCGGACATAATGGCCTGAAAGACATCATTAGCAAGTTAGGTAATAACCCCAACTTTCATCGTTTACGCGTTGGAATTGGCCATCCGGGCGATAAAAACAAAGTTGTCGGATTTGTTTTAGGCAAACCGCCTGTTTCAGAACAGAAGTTAATTGATGAAGCAATTGACGAAGCGGCACGTTGTACCGAGATATTGTTCAAAGACGGCCTGACCAAAGCGACGAGCCGGTTACACACCTTTAAAGCGCAATAAGCAGCGATGTGCGGCATTTTTCTCGCGTGCTGTGTATAATAGGCAAAGTTATTTACATTTCTACAATCTGTTTTCCATAACAGGTTGAATATCAAAAGATTAAGGTGATTTAAACATGGGATTCAAATGCGGTATCGTCGGTTTGCCAAACGTAGGCAAATCCACCCTGTTCAACGCGCTCACAAAAGCGGGTATTGAAGCGGCAAACTTCCCGTTCTGTACTATCGAGCCGAACACCGGTGTTGTCCCGATGCCCGATCCGCGTCTGGATCAGCTGGCCGAAATCGTCAAACCGCAGCGTATCCTGCCAACAACGATGGAATTCGTCGACATCGCCGGTCTGGTAAAAGGCGCGTCCAAAGGTGAAGGTCTGGGTAACCAATTCCTGACCAACATCCGTGAAACCGAAGCTATCGGCCACGTGGTGCGTTGCTTTGAAAACGACAACATCATCCACGTTAATAACAAAGTGGATCCGGCTGATGACATTGAAGTTATCAATACCGAGCTGGCGTTGTCCGACCTCGACACCTGTGAGCGCGCTATCCATCGCGTGCAGAAGAAGGCCAAAGGCGGCGACAAAGACGCTAAAGCAGAACTGGCTGCGCTGGAAAAATGCCTGCCACAGCTGGAAAACGCTGGCATGCTGCGCGCGCTGAAAACGCTGACTGACGAAGACAAAGCGGCCATCAAATACCTGAGCTTCCTGACGCTGAAGCCAACAATGTACATCGCCAACGTCAACGAAGACGGTTTTGAAAATAACCCGTACCTCGATAAAGTGCGCGAAATCGCGGCTGCCGAAGGTTCTGTTGTGGTTGCCGTTTGCGCAGCCGTTGAAGCTGACATCGCAGAACTCGATGATGCTGACCGTGAAGAATTCATGGCTGAAATGGGTCTGGAAGAGCCGGGCCTGAACCGCGTTATCCGTGCTGGCTACGAATTGCTGAACCTGCAGACCTACTTCACTGCTGGCGTGAAAGAAGTCCGTGCATGGACCATTCCTGTCGGTGCCACGGCTCCGCAGGCAGCCGGTAAAATCCATACCGACTTCGAGAAAGGCTTTATCCGCGCACAAACCATCGCGTTTGAAGATTTCATCACCTATAAAGGTGAGCAAGGTGCGAAAGAAGCTGGGAAAATGCGTGCCGAAGGTAAGGACTATATCGTCAAAGATGGCGATATCATGAACTTCCTGTTCAACGTCTAAATAAAATTTGTTATCTCATGAGGTTGCAACGAATCTCATGAAAATCACAAAACCTATAAAATCCACGCAATTGCGTGGATTTTTCATTTCATAATGTCTCAACTTATTGAACAGGCCCCGTCGTGAGGAAAGAATTTGTCTACGAGCGTGGGGTCAGTCCAACCAGCAGGATTGCCAGGCAAACCACTGGTTGCCTGGCAAAAAGGTCAGGAGACGATTATCAGAAGTTCCATTTCGCGCCGATCATTGCCGCACTGTCATTATAGCCTTTATCACCCACCTGCACGCCGACATTGCCCCACAGGTTGAAACGTGGGCTGACCTGCCCTTCGACACCCACTTTCACCTCACCTAGGTTTTTCGTTCCGGCCTGGCTGACGTTAACGCCGTCCATCCGGGTGCTGAAATCACGGGTATTGTGCAGCCAATTAACTTCGGCAAACGGCTGGAACTCACGCGCTTTACCGTTATCGAGCTGGCTGTGGCCTTTGATCCAGGTTTTCACACCAAGACGCGTTTGCACATTACCGTCACCGCTGCTGGTGATGCGGGTGCCGTTGCTTTCACGGTGATCGTCGGCTTTCACGCCCATCCACACGGCCTGTGCCTGCGGCTGGATATACCATTCGTTGGTCGAACCTTCACGCGTCTGGTATTCCCCCATTTTCCAGGTGTAGCCGGTTTCCACCGAGGCGTTCACCCCTTTCGATTTATAGGATTCGCCCTGCAGACCTTCACCCTTCACGCTGTTGTTAAACCAGTTGTACTGTGCCCAGGTATCGACATACAGCCCGCTGTGCGTCTCGTCGTTGGCATACCAGGTTGAGTAAACCCCGGCGGAATAGCCGTTCACAGACCCTTTCGAACCATACTGCGTACGTGACGTGTGGGTATTGCTGTGGTCGTTGCCGTAACCGGCCATCAGACCAAGATGCCAGCGGTCAAGACCACTCTGGCTCCACTGCGCCACATCACCGCCCAGTTGAACGGCGTAACGGTTGCTCTGCGTTTTGAGCTGCCCGCTGCCATCACGCCAGTTGTTGTGGCCGCCCACGTGACGCATCCACATGCTGGTGACTTTTTGCTCGCCGGTTAACGCGTCGATGAACTGTGTTTCACCCAGGCGATCGTGCAGACGGGTCACAAACAGGGTGTTAGCCGCCGCCAGGTTTGCGGTGTAGCTGCCGCCTTCCGGACGCAGATCCGGCGTTTCTTTATCACCCGGATCCGTGCCCGGGTCCGTTTTGCTGCTGTTCAGATACCAGTTACTGCTGTTTTCACCGGTACCGCGGTTCAGGGTGTAGTCATACGCCCCGGCAACAATACGGCCTTTCTGGGTGAAATCACCGTCGGACGCCCCCTCAACGGTAATAACTTCAATACCGTTGATGGTCGCCGCCCCTTTGCCCCCGGCGTTTGTCACCGTGACATACGTGTTGCCGGAGGTATCGCCTTCCACCACCAGCTTATCGGTGACGGATTTATCGTCGCCGAGCGCGGTGTTAAGCGAAAGCAGCCCGTCGTTACCCGCATAGTTACCCTTAATCACCAGCTGGTTTCCGGCCTGCTTCCCGGAAACCCCGGTAGCCATCGTGCCGCTGTTAGTGACGTTTCCACCCACCGTAAAGGTGTGAGTGCCTGTGCTTTCAGCGGTGCCAACCTGAAGCAGACCGGCGTTGTCGATATCACCCGTCACGCCGCCGAACCCGGATAATTTCCCCTGATCTGCGATAGTGACCTGCGTGCTGCTCAGCACCACTGAAGCGCTCTCGCTGCCCAGTTGCAGTCCGCCCTGCTCAATGTGTGTGCTACCGGTCCACGCGGCATTGTCGCCCACGGTGATGGTGCCGCTGCCGAGTTTGGTGACACTGCCTGCGCCGGTAATGCTGTTGTTCAGCTCCCAGCTACTGGCGCTGTTGAGCACCAGGGAACCGGCGTTTTTCACCGCCGCATCGCCCAGATGTTCAGCCACGGACGCGGTAAGCTGCGATCCACCATCAATGTCAAAGGTTCCGGTAAACTCGCTGTTGTTACCGGCCAGCACCACATCGCTGTCGGTCAGTTCGACACTGCCGTTATCGCTGATGGCGTTGTACAGCACGCCTGCGGCATTACTTAACGCCAGCGTACCGGCCGCCACGATGTCACCAGTACCGAGGCCCAGTGTAGAGTTCAGCAACGCCGTGGCCCCTTCGGCAATCGTGGTTTTCGCGGTCATAGTGCTGTTTTCACCCGTGACAGTCAGCGTTCCTCCGTTCAGGTTGAGCGCGCCGCTACCTGTTAAGGTGCCGTTCGCCTCACCGCCATCCGCAATCGTCAGGCTGCCACCATGGATATTCAGCAAAGAATCGACAGCGGCCGTCAGTTTACCGACCGTCTGGCTGTAGCCGTTCATATCAAAACCAGTGTCAGATGCCAGACGCAGTTCGCTGGTCTGCCCCAGCACGTCGTTGTTATTCATCAGCAGGTTGCCGCTACGCACATCGGTGATGCCGGTGTAGTCGTTATCCATATTGGAAAGTGACACGGTCTGGCCTTTGGCGCTGTCGAATGCCAGGTCGCCGGTGCCAGTGACGCGGGCGCTGAGGTCAGCGGCATTACCTGTTTTATCGTTGGCATCCAGCACCAGCGCGTTACTGCCGGACGCTAGCAGTTCAACCTGCGTCAGCCCGTAGCTGATATACAACCCGTCGTCGTTTTCTCCACCGGTCAGGCGGTAGTCATAAGTGCCTTTGGCCACCACTTCATCATTCTGCTCGATGTCGGCCACCACGCCATCGCTGATGACGTTGCCGTCTTTGTCGGTTAACGTCAGGTTGCCCGCGCCACCCTGCACAGCGGAGTCAGAGGTGGCCAGTTTGATCAACTCCTGTGCGTCGTCCTGCTCAAGCAGGGAGAGCGTCGTATCCGCCTGTGGACGATCATTGCTGACGCTGCCGGTATCCACCTGAACGGTCCCGCGACCACTCAGATCCATTTCACCCGCATGGATCGTACCATCCGCTTGCGTTTTGCCCGGTGTAACACCGTCGAAGCTCACCGTGCCGCCGTTAAACGCCAGCCCACCGATATTCTGTTCGCCCTTGCCGACATGCGTGAGGCTGCCTTCACCCGCGCTCAGCGTCGCTTTAGCCAGGGCCTGAGTATTTAACCCGGCCAGTTCAAAGGTGCTGTTTTGCAGCGCAAGCGTGCCCTGGAAACCGTCTGCGGCATTGTTGGCGGTAAAATCAAACGCCTTGCCGGACGCATCCACAGACACGGTCCCGGTTCCCGAGAGGTGGCTGTTGAACGCCATATCGCCGGTCGCGTTCAGTTGCAGCGTACTGTTCGTATCAATGCTGTAACCCGTATTCGCTGCATCATCTTTTGCGTCACCCAGGACGAAGTCGACGTTATTGACGGTAAACACGGAGTTGCTGGTCAGATCGATATGCTCCATGCCGGTAATGGCGTCGGCACTGTTCAGAGTGTACTGTGCGTTCTGCAACCGGAGCGTGTCTTCACCTTCTCCACCATTCAGGCTGGTGAAGAGCGAGGTTTCCGTCGCCTTGATGTCTTTCAGCAAGAAGAGATCGCTGCCGTTACCGGTGGTGATATCCGTTGCCGTACTGCCGGACTCCAGCGTGATGGTGTTGTCACCACTCAGTAAATTCACCATCCCAGTGATGCTGGCTTCCGCGGCATTGGTAAAGGCAATACCCTTACCTTTGACGATTTCCAACGCTTTTTGCGAAGCATCCAGCGCGCGGATCACCCCTTTATTAAGGAAACTTTCCAGTGAGCCGTTATCTGCATCGACCACCGCATGCGAGGTGGAAACCGACGTCAGCTCGCCCGACTGTTCAATATTTTTCGTGGTCCCGCCGACGACCAGCGCTTCTGCACCATCGCGGTCCAGCACGTTCACGCTGGCACCGGTTTTCAGGTCTGCGGACGAATTGGTGACGATCCCTTTGCCGCTCGCCTGCTGGACGTTGATGACCAGGTCGCGCGAATCGGACATATCCAGAGTCTGATTGGTTTGCGAACCATCAATGTTTTCAAACAGGATACCTGTGCCGCTGCCAGTGACGTTGATGGTGCCAGAGTTGATCCGATCCATGGAAGCCCCGGTATGCACACCAACGCCGTTTCCGACGGTAATGTGGGTCTCTTTGAGTTGAATACCGGCAAGGTTGGCCTGGTTTTCAATGGCGTTACCGCTGCCGCCCGCGGCCATCGTGATGGTTGCGCCATCAACGACCAGCCCTTTCGCCCCGCTTGCCAACAGAATGGCGTGCGCCGTGCCGTCAGCGGTAGTTTGCCCTTCACCGGTCAGGTTAAGCGTTGCGTCGCTCCCGACCAGATACGCCGCGGTGCCATCGGTGGCAGAAACTGTCGCGATATTGTTCACCACGGAATCTGCGCCCTGAATATTGACCGCCACGCCATTCACCTGAATATCGCCGTCATTGTTCAGCGTACCGCCGGAAATCAGCACCCCGGTACTGTCAGGCTGATCAAAGTCAATGGTACCTTTGTGATTTAGCGTACCGCCATTGCGGGCGATATAGCCGAAAGCACCGTCAGCGGTGTTGGCCGTTTCAAGGGTGGCATAGCTGGTTAATACCGACTCACCTTTTTTGGCTTCTACGACTTCGCCGTCCAGGGCATAGTAGTTTCCGTCAACAACGCCCGCCGTTGTGCCCTTACCGGCGACTTTAACAATATCGGCATCCGCCGTGATTGTCCCCGTCGCGCCGCCTTCAATGCGAACACCAGTTGAGCCTTCGCCTATAATGCTTAACGCCAGCTTGCCGGAGTTAAAACTGCTGCCTGCGTCCGTCGTAAGGATAATGGTGGAGTTATCACCCGTTGCATTCATTTGTGACATATTGGTGTTGGAGCCATCAAACGCAGCGCCGCCATCGACGCGATAAAGCGTCGAATCTGTCGTCGAAACCGTCTGATTACTCGTGGAATTATCGATAATTGACGCTCCAGAACCGTAGATGTAATACCCTGTCTGGTGACTCCCGTCATTGAAAGTGACCGTTCCGTTATCCACCAGGGTGATAGTGCCTTTATCACGCGCCTGCACACCGATGGCATAATCGCCATTGAGATTGACTTCGCCTGATACTACCGCGAGGGCATCCTCACCGCTTGCCCGGATACCGTAGTTAGCGTAATGCGTACCCTCATCAACACCGGAGTTGACGTTAATGACACCAGCGTGCGTGATTTTCCCACCGGCTTCCACATCAATACCGATACTGTTTTGCCCGTTCTGATTGATAATGCCTTTGTTCACGACCCGGTTTTCACTGGTACCTGATTTTACGTTGAGCCCCACGTTGGCAATCGAGGATTCGCCAGGCAGTTCGCCATTGATCTCTATCGTGCCATTTTGATTCAACGTCGCGGTATTTTTAACAACGATGGCTGTTGCGTTCGTTGTCTGAGAACCTATTACGATTTTTGAGGCCGCATCTCCGTTATACGTCGCACTGCCTGATAACAGAACACCGATGGAGTCTCCCGAAATACGAAGGTCGTTAGTCGCATCCGAACCCTCACGTTGAGCCTCCCGGCCAATGTACAACATGCCGTTATGGTTGAATGTTGATTGCTGGCCGGCCTCAACACCTGTTGTGACCGGTGTGCCAGTGGTACTCGTCTGCGCTGTTGATGCGACATTGATCGTGCCATCATTTGTCAGCACCGCAGACGAAGAGAGTAGGACACCTTTATTACTGTATTGAGAAGAGCTCGTTGCCAGGTTAATCACGCCAGCGGCATTGTTATTAACAGTGGATGTGCCGTTTGCCAGGATAGCCGTGTGCTGGCCTGCTGCGACTAATGCTGCGCTCGAACCCAATTTTTCAGCCATGTCAGGGTTAGTCCCTGCATCAACAACCCCGTTGTTCTCAAATACAGAACCACTGTGAACGGCGACGACATAGGCCCCACGAAGCGTATTGTTATTCGACCCTAGTGTGCCCTCATTGATTAAGGTTGCACCATTTTCCAGGTTAACCAGCGATGCATCAGACCAAAAAAGTTGCAGATTAGCGTCTTTATCAATGTTAATAACGGCATCTTTGCCGGTTCCGTGGATGTAGGAGACGGTATCACGATTAACCGTTCCTCTAACTGCATCATCAGACGCAATCCCATCCTCATTCGCATAAATAGGGATAGACCCGGTAGTTCGCGCCAAATTCAGTTCAGCGTTGTACTCTGCACTGGTCATTGAGAGCTCACCTTTTTCAATCGCTGCGATTAACGCAGCGTTGTAAGCTTTAAACTCCTCCACATTTGTCACATTTTGTGGCCCAAGTTTGCTGGTGAACTCACCTGTAAATTCGTCAATCACTGGGTACGCAATAGCCGTGCCACCACTGTGATTGTTGTAATCATTACCTAACTGGGCTATTGTTTTAGAATGGTAATTAAGCTCTGCTTTGTCACCAGACTCACTGGAAACATTAAAAACTGATGCTTTATTTATGCTACTCGTATTTGAACTTTTGAAAACAGCGCTAAATAAGTTTTCCCTATCATTAATCCAGTTGACATCCTGACTTCCAACATTGACATCAAGAGTGGCTCCACTATTAACGTTGTATAGATTACGATCTATATACTGGCCGTTAGCACCCACGGCATTTGAAATCGTAACATTAAAGTCGGCGAGAGAGTTAATGACCATCGCATCATTATCGTAGACCGCTATTGATGTCGTATTCCCGGTAACTGGATCTATAAAGTCAATTACTTTGCTTTGCGAGCCGATGTTAAATATGTTGTTATTCTTAACATACTCACTATTAGTACCTAGAAGACCTTTATCATAAGCCTCACCCAGAGTCATATTGGTGTAACCACTATTACCATACGAAACATTCGAAAAGCTACCTGACAATGTATTATCCCGTCCACTCACTGTTATCTCTATGGCATCTTGTGGGGTCATGGAGTCTACTACATAATCTGTTGCCTGTGATTTCGCTGGAAAAAGTGCAAGCATTAATAAAGCGACAGGTGCCATTCGAAAAACATATGCATTCTGGAATTCTGCGCTGTATTGTTCTTCCGTAATAAGCGAAGAACTGCTTGATTGTACGTTTCCACGTGCCAGTTCGGAAACAACAACGGCACACGAGCGGGCTACGCTCCAGATAACCTTAAATACTTTGTTCATCATCTCACTCGCTTTTAACAGCCCATTTTCTTTCGCGATTACTTCACAGGTGAATTTGGGCCAAAATTATCAGTGCCTGATTTTTAGCTCAGGCGTTTCGTGAGTGATTTTACTTGCCGCCCCTCTTCCAGGGTATATATAATGAATAATGCGTTATTTATAGATACATCATCTATAAAAATAAATCTTTAAAGATTATCGTGCTGAATTTTAAATGGTGTTACACGACATTTTATTGGTTAGCGGAAGTATACATTCTGGTGAGTACATATTATCGATATATATTTTCAGCATGTCGTTAACTAATAGCTTCATGATTAAAAAGCTCCAGGGGGGATTACCACCCTGGAAAAACTTTTTTGAGAGTAATCCTATTTATTAAACCTGTAAACAAAGAAGTGCAGGTTGGCGGTGTTTTTAAGATTATACCTCTTTGCTATAGCGAGTGTACTTCTCAAAAAGTTTTTATAACTTACGCCTGATTTTTTTGCAGCCAAGAAAATACTCTCTGAAAGTTTTAGTGATTGAATTGTTTTAACTTCACATTGGCTCATTCCTTTGAAGTCCTTGAAGAATTCAATTTTTTCAATTACATTACTCACCGATTTTAGTTTAGCTATCGTTATAAGGTGTCGCCATTTGTTTAAATCATCATACACAGATAAATCAATTTGGGATGAGATAACCTTAGAGATCCATAACCCGCGAGAGATCAAAATCGTTCGAATTTCATCCTCTTTGGAAAAGTGATATAGGGTGTCATTCAGTTCTCCAAGCGAGTTAAATGAATCGACATCAATGAAACATATTCTATTTTCACAACAAATTTGTTTCATTAAAGCGAAAATAGACTGACGAAGAAAAGTATCATGCGTGATGACCATGAATGTTTGCCTATCCATCATGAGTAAATCCTGATAATGCCCTTCATGATGTTCTCAAAATTAATTGACAGAACCTTCACGAAGAGCCTCGTTACTGGGAGGGTTTGAGACGAAAATAATAATACAACAACACCTTACCCAGGAATCTATAGAAGTAATGTCATGTCATATAGGTAGATATTCTGATAAAGCAATAGAAGAAATAGTTTTATAAAATATCTAACTGCAAAATGCGTATGCGTGATAGAGCACAATGTCAAAACGTGAAATATCAGCTAAAATAGAGAGGAACAATCATATGCAGATGAATACACATATGCTTTACCAAATTTACAACGAAGTAACATTCAGAACTGATGATGGTGTCCTTGCCAGTCTTTCATCACCCGAAAATTCGGTTGTACTTTCCATCACGGCGAATCGTATTTTTTCGTTCCTGCTTGAGCAACGAGGCAAGGTCGTTTCCCGTGAGGATCTTTTAGTTAATGTTTGGGATAAGAATGGGTTTCAGGCCTCGAATAACTCTCTGAGCCAGTACATTTCATTTATACGAAGAGGACTCCACGATCTCGGCTGTAATCAGGAAGTCATTCAGACTATACCCCGGGTGGGCTTCTTGGTTCCTGATGACTCTATATCTATCAGAGAGACTGATAACTACCGTGAAATCAATTCATTAAATGTTAAGGCATCGGTGCAAATAAAAAAAACGCAAGTATCGGCAAAAATCTGGATTTTGGTAATGACTTTGTTGCTGAGTTCACTGGTTATAGCCTTTTACCCATTACAAAATGGTGCTTCTGATATGATTTCAGCTATAAAGACTTGGAAACTCGGTAAGATTGATCAGTGCCCTGTGTATACTTTTTATAACAACTCCCCAGAAATGATGTCCGTCAAACTCGAAAAAGCCAGATTGTTAACAAACACTTACCTTCCGTGCATTCAGGGTGCGACCTACTTCTTCCAGCCTGACGATCTATACACCTACGGTGAAAAAGGACGCGTATTTTTGTCCCGCTGCACCTGGAATAACAAAGAACAAACTAAATTTGCAGGTTGCAAGGATATCTATATCCATGAAAATTAATAAGAAAAAAACACTGATAAGCGTCTCAGCAATTGCGTTTGTTTCAGCAATTGCTGTTCGCGCGACAGGAATCGCTGACTGGGCACCCAATAATGGGATAAGCATCAACTGTGTATCGACGATCTCGATGCCAGAATTACCTCATGGGGTGAAATTCAATGGCAGTGTATACGTTCAGATTTATAAAGACGGATCCGGTGAGGTTGATTTTTCTGGTGTCGTTACGGAAACAGGAGAGCATGGCGTTGGGAAAAGTAGCGTCCAGCGTACCATTGCGTTTGAATACGTGATGCTAGATTCTGGCACCGTAAGGCTTTCTGAAGCACGACTGAGAAAGAAATCAGCTGACACAATGCCTGATGATTTTTTTACTAAAGCCATCTACGATAGCTCTGAACCAGAGAAACGAATGCATGTATCAAAACTTCAAAATGCATATCTGATAGGCAACATTTTTTCACCATCACTTTTATGTGTCAGTAAATCCTAATACCTTCAACGCCGCCACGCATATGCCCCAATATAGCCTCAGCTACCTCGTTTGGACATTGCAAACGAGATAGCCCTGTCCGTACAGGGCGGCACAGATCATGGGACGTCCAATGAGGTATATCAAGCATTTGACCACTTTCATGTAAACGCAATGAGTTTTCAGTTAGATACTTCTGTTGGATTGGCTTCTTAGTAGCCTATGAAGGGAATAGTTTGTAGGGTCTGAATTTATTTGAGAACGGGAACATGACACTCAGCTATGACATGCTAAATAAGCACACCAGTAAGTACGCAGGAGAGAAAACAGTAGAATTACACGCAGGTTAAAAATGTAACTTTTTTATTCTAATGGGATAATAAGAGTAGAACCTACGACCTTCGCATTACGAAAGCGAGCCAACTCCAAAATGAGTACATATTGACGCTGACCCCTTCGTTAAGCACACCGCCCTACAGTTTCTCCAGAATTAAACACGCTTCACGATTAAGCGTAATAAACTCCTGCCAGCTATATTGCTGTTGGTAGTTAAGCTGATACTGCTTTTCTACCTGGCAAATAAGCGGACGTGTTTCATAAATCGCGCACAGCTTTGTCTCCATCTGATAGTGACGACAAATGCCGTCACCGCGATCAAGAAATTGCGTTTCACTGGCGCGATCGACGTGGCGACAACAAGCGCCACACTGGTTACAGGGAAACGCGGGCGTTAGCGTCATAGCTTACTTAACCAGCTACGCACAGAGCGGGTATTCCCTGCTTCAAACGGTAGCGCAATATTTCGGCGCTCAACCTCTGCACGCAGCAACAAACCACGCTCAATTTCACTGTTCACCGCGTTAAGATGCAGCGAGAAACGCGATAACGCTGACGAGTCAATAGCAAACTCTAACGCCGAAAGCTCCAGTAGATAACGATCGAGTTCAGCATTCACCTGCTGATAATACTCTAGTGCTTTCTGATACTTATCTTTAAACGTATCCAGAAACGCCCAGACCTTTTTCATCAATGCGCTGTGTTCCAGGAAGTAGTTCATTACCAGCGTCAGAATACCTGTCGCCAGCGCACCACAGAAAGCGGCCAGTTCCGGACCAAAAGGAAAGACGAGCATCTTGGCTAAAGCTTCGTTAACCACCACACCAGCAGCCACGGCCACACCCGCAGCCACCAGCTTGCTTACCGCTTTAGCGAGCTGCCCCGGCGCTAACCCTTCAGGGTTAAAGACCATAACTTTAAAGGCCTGTACCAAATTGTTCCACATCTCACGAATCAGGCGCACCATCATCTTCTTAGTCGTAAAGAAGATATTGAACAGCGTCGTTGTAATGCTGGAGAGCACGCCACCGATGGCACCGTCTTTAAAGGACGTCAGGAAAGTGCTGAATTTACCCTGCACTCGCTGCCAGACTGCGCGTAATGCCTCCCCCGCATCTTGCAGGAAGTCTCCGGCATCGAATGAATGACGATGCTTCTCAAACATCACGGGAATACGCGCGCGGAACTCAAACCAGGTCTCTGCCAGAATCAGCCCCAACATCTGCCGCGTTCCCATGCGAAACGCATTGTTCATTGTGGCGGTGGCAACATTCTTCGCAAACTTACTGCTGGTGTAATATTCCTGATTGATCGTACTGTTGTATTTTGCCCGCGCCTTTTTGTCGGCCTCTTTCATCCGTTCAAAATCGGCGGCGGCTTTATTTTCCAGCTTATTCAGCTGTTTTTGCTCTTGCTCGGAAAGCATTGGCTGGCTGCGTAAACGGGCAATTTCCTGCGTGGTCACAGCATGCTGTTCTTGTAGCGTTTGCACGAAGGCATCCATCGTTTTCGCCTTCTTCGCCTTATTCAGCGACTCATTCGTGAAGGTCAGATTTGATGAATCATTAGCCAGATCGGCACCATCGCATTCGGCAAGGATACGCCCTGGATCGTTGTGAATTTCATGGGCGGCAATAATATGGTCGAGGTTCTTTTTATCATTAGCCGCAAATTTCTCACCGGTGTAGGTATCGGTCAACGTACCGGCCTCGTGCGCCTTTTTTCCCGCCCGGTTGGTGGCAATGTAGTTTTCGTGGCTATGGTAATGATGAGAATCATACCCTTCACGTTGCTCGTACCGTTGACGCTCGGCGTCGGTGGCATACACTCCCTCGCGAGCGTTATGAATGGTATTCACATCGCCGCCGTGTTTATCCTCCAGAAAGAGAAAATCCAACCCAAAAGAGGTGGTCAGACTCTTAACCACCGTCTGATGTAACTCTTCACCCCAGTCAAACCTGGCTGTGTTCATTGTGCTCGCCCATAGCAATGCCGGGCAGATTCGCCCGGCGCGTCGATTAAATACGAGAAGAAAATGCGTCAAACTCAGAAGCAGAAACCGCCAGTTTTTCGTCCAGAATCTCTTTGTTCAGCAGGTTCATACCGTTGCTGTCGGTCTGCAGTTGGATCACGCCGTCTTCGATAACAGCTTCACCGTTTTCCTGCGTCACCGGCTTGAACAGCGGCGTGGTGATCACGTCGGTCATGATGGCGGCTAATTCATAACCATGGTCGATAATAGCCATGATCTCTTCCGACTCACTAATCTCAGTGGTTATATTCTTCTCATGACGCTCAACAATGATGGCATGCATCGCTTTCAGCGGTTCAAAGTAGTGTTGAACAAAGACGCTATGCATACGGGTTATTGATTCATAAATGCTATTTACATACTGCTGCACCTTCGTCAGCTGCGCTTCAGCCGCATTCATTTTTTCCACCGCAGCAGTCACTTCACGGGAGCTTTGATAAGCATTGTTAAGCGCCTTTTCGGCATGGCTGTCGTAAGCCCAGCCTGCGATAGCAATCAACGGAGCCACTACCGCGCCGCCAAGTACCATCGCACCGCCCGCCATTCCCCAGCCGCCTGCGGCCAGAGAACCGCCGCCAATAGCCGCCATTGTGGCGTTATACGCCGCCGCACCAGACAGGGCGGCAATCGGCGTACCGGTAGACGCTGCGGCAAATGCCATCACACCGCTGTACACGGCAAAACCAGCGGCAGCACCGGACACCCCGGCACCGACGACCGTCGTCAGGTATTCCGTGGCGGAAATCGCCAGACTCTGAATTTTATTGATGTTGTGCTGCGGTACCTTCAGACGAAGATCTTTATGCCCATCCTTAGCCATACGCGCCAACAGATCGTCGGCAATCGTTTTAAATTCATTGAAATCTTTACCGATCTTCAGTTCTTTTTCACCCAACTCGGCCAGTTTTTTCGACGTTGTTTCATTCGCCTGGTCAAAGCTCTCTTTATGCTTATCAAAGCGACGCTGCGCGCGATCTAAAACATCGTCGGCTTCTGATTTTTTCTGGTAGCCATCATAAGCTTTTTTGCCACCAAACGCCGTTGCCGCTGCCGCGACGCCCAGAATAATGAAAGGTAATGCCATAAATAAAAATCTCCTGTGCAATAAGTCGTTGTTACCCGCTACGCATCACATTCCAGAACAGGAATTGAGTCGCGATCGCCAGTGATGTAGTTATGCAGTATGCTGATGACCGTTTTTTTCAACCATTCCGGTTCCAGAATTTCTATATTCGGTAACCAGAATAGAATTAATGGAATAATTTGATTCTGATGTGCTGCCTTGCAAAGCAAAGTCACGCCATCATTCTCTTCACGCACTAATTCTTGCTGAGGCAGTAAATCTCGTCTTGCGAAGTAGCCAGCAATGCTGTGTTTAATACGCACCCGCACCTCAAACGTCTCTTCACTTACCCATGGATCGCGATGCTCATCAATTAATGACAGTGTGGGGGTATCGACCGTAAAATGCTCTTTCCGGATATCCAACCATCGAATTTTACTTAACGAAAAAGACTTTAGCTTTCCGTCCTCGGTCGCCAGCAGATACCAAATATTTTTCTGGTTAACTAATTTATAAGGGTGAACGGTGCGCGTTTTGTCTTTATATAAAATATGACAGACACTGTTTTTCTGAATCGCTTTTTCTAATAAGTTAAAATACTTTCGCAAATCATTTCTGACTGAATGTTCAGGGCGACCAAGCTGAACTCTAACATGCTGTTCTACCGCTCGTTTTTCTAAGCTAAGCCAAAAATCCTCATCTCTATCAGGAAAAACCGCGTCGGCGTCCAGCAGCTTTGCCAGTGGGTCATGAAGGGCATAGGCGCTATTATTCTGCGCGCGAATCGGTATTAATCGATACTCTCCTCCACCACACCCCTCAATAAAGGAGGAAAGCATATTAAGATCACGATAGACCGTTCGTTCAGTGATATTAAATTTCTTCATCAACTGATAGCGATTCACAACGCCACAAGTTTGCAGCTCTATTAGGATATCGACTAAACGTTCTGCTGAGCAACTCCTTGCTGAATCAGCCATAAGCACCTACTTTTCTGTTTTCCTGACATGAATTATATATAAAATGCTGACATATCCTGTCAGTGTATCGGCACGCTGATCATTTTTTTTAGAGAAATCGACAATTTATTTGAGCATTAGTCGCATTGGACAATTTTTAGGGACAAAAAGCGCTCCTCATCAGGAGTAAATGCCAGAGACATGGCGGCCAAAAGACCACCTGCATACATCCTCATCAAACTGGCTAACGGCTATCTCTTCCACTAAGCCAAATTCAACGTTGAGTTTGCAAAGGTGGATTGTCAGGAGAGTTTCTTAATGATGGCCAGTATCGTGGTATGAACGCCGGTATTTGGTTTCTTCACGCTGAGTAAAAAAACATCATCTGCAGAAGGATGTGGACGCGCTGGCAGCTGTTAGTGCTGCTGACTGAGTCGTTGAAACACGAGCTAATTCGTTGTACAACCGGGCTTACCCATTGATTTCATAGTGACAAGGGGCTAATTTGTATCTCATTAAACATGATTATGACCCTCATTAAAGCCAGACTATGAACATCAGCGAAAAAACATATCATCAATTGAAGGCCAAAATCATCGCCAATGAGTTGGTGGGGGCTATCTCAGAAAATGAGCTATGTCAGGAACTTAATGTCAGCCGTACGCCGCTGCGCGAAGCTTTGTTTCGCCTGATGACTGAAGGCTGGATTGAGCCTTCCAAAAATAAAACGAAAACCATTAAACCCATTACGCTCAGTGAAATACGTGATATTTTCCAGATCCGAAAAGACATTGAAATTATGGTATTGAATTTGTCATGGGAGAACCAGGACCCGCAACGCTACCAGACAATTAAAGATAAAATTGAAGTCGGTTTTCATGATTCGAATGTGTCTTTATTACTCGAAGCTGATAACGAGCTACATGAACAAATGCTATCCGATTGCCACAACGCTATTGTGACTAAAACGCTGACCTTCATGTATGACCGGTTACGCATGCTGCGTTCAGACAAAATGAAAAATGATTCAATTATTGATTCATCCAAAGAACATTTGAAAATTTGCGCCGGTATTATTGCCCGCGATATAGAACAAACCCGTGAAGCCATTGCCCATCACGTCAACAACTCCTACAACCGCCTGTTCTCCAGCTTTAAATAGGCTATGCATATAACATGACCGGTATTTCTACCGGTCATGTGGAAAGTTAAAAATTAGTAGAGTTGTCGGTACAACGCCTTAATCTCTTCAATACAAGTATCTCGAGGGTTTCCACCTGTACAGACGTCCGCCATTGCCGCAGCTGCCAGAGCATCGATATCTTCATATTTCATGCCGATATCGCGCAGTCGGGCGGGAATATTTACGTCGCGGTTAAGCTGTGCCACGGCTTCAACGGCCGCCTGACGCGCCTCTTCGATCGGCATCACCATGGCCTGAGTATTGCCCAAAGCCTGTGCAATTTGGCGATATTTGTCTCCTGTAAACTCGGCGTTGTATGCCATGATATGCGGCAATAGCACTGCATTGGCGACGCCGTGTGGCGTACCATAGAATGCTCCCAGAGGATGGGCCATCCCATGCACCAGGCCCAATCCGACATTAGAAAAGCCCATCCCGGCAATATACTGCCCCACCGCCATGCCTTCAGCGTCATGGGCGACTCCCTGTATCGAACCGCGTAGCGAACGCCCTATCATCTCAATCGCCTTTAAATGAAGCGTATCGGTTAATTCCCATGCCCCTTTCGTAATATATCCTTCGATTGCATGAGTCAGCGCGTCAACACCGGTTGCCGCTTTTAAACTGGGCGGCATGCTGGCCATCATGTCAGCATCAATAATGGCAACGACCGGAATAGCATGAGGATCATAGCAAACGAACTTACGTCGGTTCTCTACATCGGTAATCACATAGTTAATAGTCACCTCAGCTGCCGTACCCGCGGTCGTTGGAATGGCAATCATCGGTACAGCGGCATTTTTAGTGTCAGCCCCACCTTCGAGGCTGCGGACATCGGCAAACTCAGGGTTGTTAATGATTATCCCTACCGCTTTGCACGTATCCTGCGGTGAACCGCCACCAATAGCGACCAGGTAATCTGCCCCCGCCTGACGAAATGCCTCAACACCTTGCTGCACGACGTCAATCGTAGGGTTAGGTATGACCTTATCAAAAATTTGGTAAGGCAACCCTGCGCTATCAAGAATATCAAGTACCTTGGTCGCTACATTAAACTGGATAAGATCGTGGTCAGTAACTACCAGCGCTTTTTTAAAACCTCGCTTTTTAACTTCATCAACGATAGCGTTAATTGAACCCACGCCAAAATATGAGGTTTCATTTAATATCATTCTATAAGACATATTCTATACCTTATAACAGAGAGATATAACAGCAATACAGCATTGCCGTGGCATAATGTGTGCTGTTATTGATTTTTGATTATTGGATACTGAACATTATGTCAATCTGTTGCGATTCCTGACGAGTTAGTTCCCCCGCAAAGCTTCTTGATTTCTCTCCAGAATACTGAAACTTATGAGCCACCGCGGTTTTAATTGTAGTAACAAAATCATTACCAATATTATAAATAGCAGAAAGTCGGCTTATCTCACGCTGTATGCCAGTAAGCTGGGTAAGATCATTTTCATCCCAGGCTTTAATTGCCTGCACAAAAAGTTCGGGACAAATATTATTTAATCCTGAAATAACTCCCGCGCCACCCGCCAGAAGATTTGGGATAAGATATTCATCATAACCGGACAGAACAACAAAATCGTCTCTAACGGACGCGACTGACTGAATAATTGCGCGAGTATGAGAGAGACAATCAACAGTATCTTTAACACCCACAAAATTGGGAAATTCTGCCGCTAATTGCGCTACCAGTACCGCGTCCAGATCGCATCCAGTTCGGGCAGGAAAGTTGTATGCGAACCATTTTCCATTCAGGCGCTGCCCCAGATCGCGGTAGTATGCCAATAGTTGGGCCGGCGTTTGTTGAAAATAGTAGTGAGGTAGAATCATCACTGCTTGATACCCGCAATGCCAGGCCTCTTCTGCCAGACGTATCATATCCGCCATACAGGTAGCTGAGATATTTGCCACCAGCGGCAGCGATGACATTTTCCGTGCCTCACGGATAAGCATCAGTCGTTCATCCAGCGTTAATGCGGTGAACTCCCCAATACTTCCCATTAGCAATACGACATGAGTCCCAGCCTCTTCCAAACGTCGCAAATGCTGCTGCAGTGCCGATAAATCAATATTTCCTTGTTGATCAAAAGGCGTAATTGATGGGCACCATGCACCGTGAAATTGAGCATGATTTTCAGACATAATATATTCCTGAGAAAATAAAAATTGTTTTATTCAATGACATGGTAAACAACAGTATCAGCCTGTATTTTCTGCCAGTCCCACTGAATACCCAAACCAGGTTCTTCTGGTGGGAAAGCATATCCCTCGCGAATATTCACCTTATTCAGAGTAACACTATCGAGCTGTGGAATATATTCCAACCAACGGCTATTAGTAATGGCGCAACATAATGATATATGTAATTCCATCAAGAAATGCGGACAGACAATTTTATTAAAGCATTCCGCCATATGTGCAACTTTAAGCCATGGTGTAATACCACCAATACGAGCCACATCAACCTGAATAATATCTGCGGCATTATTCTGTAAATACTCTTTGAAGTGCTGGATAGAATAAATGGACTCACCCACCGCGACAGGAATGGTGGTTGACTCACACAATTTTTGATGAGAATCAACATCATGTGCCAGAAACGGCTCTTCAATCCATGAAAGATTAATATGCTCCAACAACGCTGCTCGCTGTTTGGCTTCCGAGAATTTAAACGCCTGGTTGCAATCAGTCATGATCACGTACTCATCACCCACCGCTTCACGTACAGCAGTCAAACGCTCGATATCACGCACCGGACTTTCAGAACCAATTTTGATTTTAGAACCGCAGAATCCCTGCGCCTTAACAGCCAGCGCATCATCAACTAATTCCTGAGTGCTTAAATGCAGCCAGCCCCCTTCGGTGGTGTATAACTTCATGCGCGACTTCGCACCACCTGCGACTTTATACAGCGGCAAATTCATGCGCTTACACTTCAAATCCCATAATGCGGTATCAATGGCTGCCAATGCCAGAGACGTAATGGCGCCAACCGAGGTCGCATGAGTTGAGAACAGCAATGATTCCCAGATGCCCTCAATCATCGTCGCATCCTGACCAATCAATTTCGGTAACAGGTGATCTCGTAACAGCGCAACCACAGATGAGCCGCCGGTGCCAATTGTGTAGGTATAGCCTTCACCAATTTCTCCACTCGATGTTGTTAAACGAATAATCGGCGTCTCTTGTGAGACAAAAGACTGAATCGCATCGACACGTTTTACTTTAGGTTTCAAATCAACCATAAAGATTTCGGCTTTAACTATTTTCATTACATCCTCAATATCTGTTAATTTTTTCGCAAAGTTACAAATGATGCTTACTGAATACCAATGCTGGCCAGTTCATCCCACAATTCCTGCGGAATATCCCAGTTAGCCCAGGCAAAATTAGTCAACGCTTGTTCTACGGATTGAACGCCGCAGGTTACGGTGACCACATTTTGGTTTCTTAATGGGAATTGCAGCGCCGCAGCACCAATCGGCACGGCATGTTTTGCACATAGCGCTTCTATCGCATTTACTTTTTCAATAACCTGCGCTGGCGCGGAACCGTATTCATACAACGCCTTCGATTTATCTTTCGCGACTAAAACTCCGGTAGCGAAAGGTGCAGCAACAGCCACCGAAACATTGTTGCTTTCACATTTGGCAAAGAACGCCTGGCGGTCTGTTTCCAGCAGGTTGTAGCGGTTGGCGAGCATTAAGATATCCGGGGCAGCGTTATCCATCACCTCCATCAGGATTGCCTCTTCATTCGCGCCTGCGCCCCAGGCTTTGATATCACCATTGCGCTTTAGCTCTTCTAAAGCCTTCTGCCCTGACTCGCAGAAGGTTTTAAAATGTTGGCGTTCCAGTTCCGTATTGCCGTAGGTATAAGTGCCGAGATCGTGTACATAGAGAATGTCGATATAACGGGTTCCCAGCCGCTGGATAGAGTTTTCGTATGAGCGCATGATGCCCTCATAGGAGTAATCAGCCTGTCGGTTAAAAGGGTTCTCATCATAAAAAAATTCCCCTGCTTCAAGGCCTGGCTCTTGTTTCCGGGATTGCAGCAGGCGACCAACCTTGGTGGACAAAACATATTCGCTACGCTCCAGTCCACGTAATCCCAGACCTAAACGCAGTTCAGAAAGTCCGCTGCCATAATGTGGTGCAGTATCAAAGTAGCGCCAGCCAACCTGAATTGCCTTATCAACAATGTCCATGGCTTCGTTATTGCTCAGCGTTCTGAATAAATTAGCCAGGCTGGCTGCGCCGAAGGTTAAAGAAGGTACACTAAGCCCTACACTTTTAATTTTATTCTGAGTGATCATAATATTCCCCTGATGTTTATCAGTATTCTTAGTCAACTTTGTTTGCAGTTAATGAGGTCGCTGCTGTTGATTTATTATTAATATTAAAAATCAACTTCAGCACATAAATAATAATCCCGGTCACTACGATAGAAAAAAGACACAAGAGCGCAGGATTCATTCCTTTTAACAGCTCGAACATTTTGTAGAAGATATAAGATATAGCGTGTGAGCCACCATCGATTGATGAGGCCATCATCTCTTTTGGCACATTCAGTTGTGCCTTTTCGGCCAAAGCCTGCGACACTACAGCGAGATCCGAACCAAACCACAGGATCCCACACACGATGACAATGCCATTAATTAATCCACGGAACATGTTTCCGTTGCATGCAACCGTGCCAAAGACAACAAATATCGGCAGATAAGGAATATCGGCGAATGGCATCATGGTATTAAAAGGCAAAATAGTACTAATCAGGATCGTGAGTGGCACCATCAAAATACCTACAGACAATACCGCAGGATTTTTAAAAGCAATTTCACCGCTGATACCAAAATAAAGTGACTTTGTAGGAAAACGTTTCTTTACCCATTCAGAAGCAATTTCAGTAATCGGTACCAGACCACTGACCAGCACTCCCGCCATCGTCGGTAATAACACCATGACCGCAGCAAAATTCATTCCACTCTTAATAATATCACTGAACGGTAGCGCGCCAAGCATACCGATGATCACCCCCAGAATGGCCCCCATCGCTAACGGACTACCAAAAAACCCTAGTTTGGCTTCAATTTTGCTGAGATTAAGGTCAATTTTGTTAATCAACGGAATGCGATCAATTACACGGTCCATTAAAAATGCCAGCGGGGCCCATGCGACGATCTCCGCCTGAGTAATGGTCACGTTTGGCGTGTCACAGAATTTCTGCACATGTGGGGCAATGTAATCGGCGATTTTTAGCGTAATAATAAATGTGATCCAACTTGCAAAAATCCCCATCCAAAATGAACCCGTCACCTGTTCAACGATGATTCCGGCAAATACAAAGTGCCAGTAATTCCAAAAATCAACGTTAAGGGTTTTGGTGGTATTGGTTGAAATCATCAACAAATTAGTGGCAAAACATAACGCATAAACAATCGGCAGAGAAAGCGCAGCCAGACTGAAGGCGCTAATTAACGGCCAGCCCAGATCCAATACTTCATAATGAAGATTGAGGTTTTTTACCATCGCTTCTGTCGAGCTGCTAAGTGATGTCACCATAAAACCGATCAGCAACGAAAGACCGAGAAACCCAATACCTACCGTCATTGCATTTTTTGCCGCATCGGCAAGTTTCGCGCCAAATAGCACGGCAAATAAAAACATAATCATTGGAATGACCACTGCCGGGCCAAATCCGAGGATATATTGAACGACTTCCATAAATGCCCCCCTGTTACTTTAATGAGTAAACCTTCTCTGCCACGCGATAAAAAAAGTTATCGCTGGAAAGAGCCTGGTGAGATTGCAGGTAGTTCTGGTAAAGCCCTAAAGTGTCGGCATACGGTAATGCCAGTAGAGAAACAGGCCAGTCGGATCCATACATCACTCGCTCATCACCAAATGCGGCAAAAACCGAGCTAAAATAAGGTTCAAGCTCCTGGCTCGCCTGCCCAGGTCCCGTCCAGCGGGCATAATCTGCTTCCGTGACCAGGCCTGATAGTTTGCAAAAAACATTGCTGTAAGCCTCACCAATCAACATTAACTGTTCACGCCAGCGGGTAATTTCTCCGTCGCGAACTGCGGGTTTTGCCGCATGTTCGATAACAAAGGTCACTTCCGGACAAGCAGAGATAAGCTGGCTTGCCGCCTCCAGCTGTTGGTGCGTAACCAGCAGTTCATACACCAGCCCCTGCTCTCCAACGCAACGTACCCCCTGGATAAATTGCGGGGTCACTAAATGGCTCTCAGGCAAGCCCTGAGACATATAGCGGATCCCTTTCAGATAGCGGGATTTTCTCTGCAGTCTCTGCAAATCCTCTGCGATCCCAGCCCCGCGGTTTATATCCACCCATCCCACAACACCTTTTACTTCATCGTGATGCTCAGCTATTTCCAGCAGCCATTCGGTCTCCTCAATTGAAGGGATGGCTTGTACTAAAATGGCGCCTTCGATGTGGTTTTCAGCCAATACGGCCTGCAAATCGTCAATAAGAAAATCACGGCGAATTGCCGCCAGATCGTCTGTGATCCAGGCAAAATGCTCTCCCTGGCAATGCCAAACATGGTTATGGGTATCAATCACTTTCATACTCACCATCCTGTATTTTAATTGTATACAATGAGAATACAATAAAAGTCTGTGGTTAAAAGGCAACCACGGAATGCACTATCTGAGTACGGGATCACAATTTTCACGGTTTATCTGTAGGCTAAAAAAGGGACGTAAAAGCCTATAACCGCCGTAGAATCCGATGTCACTGAGCTGAACTATTGCATGTGGTTAATGTGGTGGACGCTTGTGCGTCCCGCTGAAGTTACAGAAGCAGAATGAGCAGAGAAGAGCGATAGATGGGTAAGTACGAACTAAAATCTAAACGTTTCGTAAGTTACGATGTATTGATACGTTAACATTAATAAATAACGGTTATTTTATTGAAACCCTAAATTACGACGAGAGTTTAATACGCGCCCCAACTTTGAGCCTTGCGCGCTAAACCGTGACTTAGCAGTACCCCCACGTTTCAGTTTTGTAACATCCACCAGCAAATTAGCGATACCCCCACATAATTCACACATCCCTCCGGTTGATGAAACGAAGCAGTTAGGTTAATCATATTGAGGCGCGCGGAAGCCAGGGGCTGTCTACCCGCACGGTATCCCGGTGATCGAGCCCCTGGATAAGATGCAGCGCGCTAAGACGACCGATTTCATAGTGCGGCAGCTGTACCGTTGAGAGCGGCGGCAAAAATAGCTCGCCGGTGCCCACCATATTGTCATAACCCAGCACAGCGACGTCCTGCGGAATGCGCAGCCCTCGCCCCAGCAAGAGCTGGTAGATAACAAAAGCCACGCGGTCGTTACCGCACACCACCGCATCGAACATCGGGCGCGCGCCGCTCAGGTAATGCCCGGCAATCTCCGCCGCATCAATATGGTGGCGCTCGCCCGGCGGAAGATAGTGGTGGAACATTGCATCAGGGTCGACACCTGCTTCACGACAAGCCCTCTCCATTCCCGCCCGACGGCGATCGGTCGCCACAATTCCTTTCGGTAGGTGGATGCACAGCAGTCGACGATAGCCTGCGGCCAACAGCGCTTTCACACCAAGATATTGCCCTTGTTCATCATCGGGAATATAGGTGGGAAAAGGGCCGCTTGTGCTTTCACAGTTCGCCAGCACGCAGCGATACTTATGCAGCTTTTCCGGTACAGGTACCTGGCGCAGTCCCATCGCGGTGTAGATAATACCGTCCGGACGATGCGCCAGCAGCAGATCAACCATTTTCTCTGGCTTGTCATTGCTGAACATATTCACCACAAAGCTATTCCAACCGTGTGCCCGCGCGGTCTCTTCGATAGAGAGCGTTATCTCCACGGAAAATGGCGTAGTCATGGTGTCCAGCGCCAGCACCCCAATCGTGTTAGCCGTGGTTTTCGCACCACGAATTTTTTTAGCGGAGAGATCGGAGACATACCCCAGAGCATCTACCGCTTCCATCACCTTTTTATAGGTTTCAGGCCGTAGCCGTTCGGGCTCGTTAATCGCCCGCGATACGGTCATTAACGAGACGTTAGCCCGCTGCGCCACATCCTTTAAAGATGCCATACCCTCTCCTTCGCCGGTGTTCACTTTGCCGGGGTCTGAAAATGCGATCTCGATAACACCTGCAAAATGTTAACGTTAACTTTTGTGATTAACATCGATATTACCATCAAATCTGCGAGAAAACTGAGAATGTTAACGTTATCTTTTGATCAATTCACTTACAGGGACAAGCAAATGACGTCACTACTTTCCAAAGCCAACGAAGCCTTAAGCCAGCAGAAAGACCTTGTAAACCCGCGCTGGTATCCACGCTATCACCTGGCGCCACCAGCGGGTTGGATGAACGATCCCAACGGTCTGTCCTGGTTCGATGGTTACTACCATGCGTTCTATCAGCACTATCCGTGGCAGCCGGTCTGGGGACCAATGCACTGGGGCCATGCGCGCAGCCGCGATATGGTGAACTGGGAGCACTTACCCATCGCACTGGCACCAGAAGGGCCGGAAGATAAAGACGGCTGTTTTTCCGGTTCAGCGGTGGTTGAAGGTAATAAGCTGGCCCTGATCTACACCGGACACAAGTTTGACGGCGAGGCGAAAGAGGAAAACCTGTATCAGGTACAGTGCCTGGCCACCAGCACCGACGGGATTCACTTTGAACGCCAGGGCATGATTCTGGATACCCCGCGAGGCGTACACCATTTTCGCGATCCGAAAGTCTGGCAAGAGGGAGACAACTGGTACATGGTGGTGGGCGCCCGGGTCGATGACGTGGGCGAAGTGCAGCTCTATCGCTCGCAAGATCTACAGCACTGGCAGTTTGCCAGCACGCTCGGCAGGGCCGATGACGGCATGGGCTACATGTGGGAGTGCCCAGACCTCTTCCCACTCAACGATAAGCTCGTCTTCATGTTCTCGCCGCAGGGCATCGCCGCAGACGGATACGATTACCGTAACCTGTTCCAGAGCGGCTATATGGTCGGCGAATGGCAGGATAATCTCCATTTTCACGTCACCCACGCCTTCCAGGAGATGGATCACGGGCATGATTTTTACGCCCCCCAGTCATTTACCACCCCGGATGGGCGCCGCATCGTGATTGGCTGGCTGTCGATGTGGGAATCGCCAATACCAGAACAAGCCGACGGCTGGGCGGGCATGCTTACCCTCCCCCGCGAGGTGACGCTCGATACCGATCAGCGGCTGCGTATGAACCCGGTGAAAGAGCTGGAATTATTACGCGGTGAGCTTCATGTCTGGCCGGTCAGCGAACTACACAATCGCACCCTGATGGTAGAGGAGCAGGCGCACGCTATTGAAGTCGAACTGAGCATCGATATCGCCCGCAGCAGTGCTGAAGAATATGGTATCGCGCTGGGTGGCGGACTACGGGTCTACGTCGATGCTCAGGCACAGCGTCTGGTGCTGGATCGTCGCTACCCGCAGCATGGTCTCTCTGGTTATCGCAGCGTGCCGCTGCCAGTTGGTGACCGGCTGGATCTGCGCTTATTTATCGACAGCTCCTCGGTAGAGGTATTTGTCAATCACGGTGAATATACCCTTAGCAGTCGTATTTATCCTGAACCGGACGATCGCCAACTGACCTTATTCAGCCTGAACGGACACGCCATTTTTAATCAAGGGCATGCCTGGCCGCTCAGCGCCAAATAAACACCCGTCCTACTGCTTTGGGGAAAAATAATGACTATCTGGACGCTCGGAGACGCTGTGGTGGATTTATTGCCGCGCGACAATATGCAGTTTGAAGCCTGCGCGGGAGGCGCTCCCTTCAATGTGGCAATCGGCGTGGCTCGCCTTGGCCGCGCCAGCGGTTTTATTGGCCGTGTGGGCAATGACACTTTTGGTCGCTTTCTGCATCAGACGCTGGAAACAGCGCAGGTGGATACAGGAAGTCTGGAGTTTGATGCACATCAGCACACCAGTACCGTACTGGTTTCACTGGCTCCCAACGGCGAGCGGCAGTTTGAGTTTTTGGTCTATCCGTCTGCCGATCAATTTCTCAGCCCGGCGAGCCTGCCCGACTTTGGCGCCGATATTCTGCACTTCTGCTCGCTGGCGCTGGTTGCCCCTGACTGCCGCGCCACCCTCGCCCAGGCTATGGCCGCATTGCGACAGACCGGCGGCACTCTGAGCTTTGACATCAATCTGCGTCCGCAGATGTGGAGCAACGAGATGCAGATGTTTGACCTTGTCAACGAGTTTGCCCGGCAGAGCGACATTCTGAAGATGTCGGAAGAAGAAGTGCTGTGGCTAACGCAGACCAACTGTCTCAGTAGCGCCTGCGAACGTCTGGTTGATTTTCCTGCACGCCTGAAAATCGTCACCCGCGGTGCCGACGGCGCTATCGCTTTCTGGCAAAACAGCAGGCTAACTTTAAGCGGCTATAACGTCGAAAGTATCGATACCACTGGCGCCGGTGATGCCTTTATGGCCGGGTTGCTGGCGGCACTCGCCGAGGAAGGCTGGCCCAAATCGACGTCAACGCTACTTCCACTTATCGAACAGGCCAGCGCTTGTGGTGCTCTGGCGACCACCCGGCGTGGCGCGCTAAGCGCGTTTCCCGACAACCAACACCTGAGCAGCTTTATTCAGTCACAACCGTCGCTACGGAGGACGATTACCCCGTAATAAAGCGCACTCGTTACGTCGTATCAGAAAGACCTTACAATGACCTGATCTGGATTGGAAAAATCATGAAGATAAATATGCCGTTCAGTAATGACAAATATCGGTACTCGTCCGGGTATCTGCTTTTTTTCTTTGCCGCCTGGTCGTTGTGGTGGTCTTTTTATGCGATATGGCTAAAAAATAAACTTGGCCTGTCCGGAACGGAGCTGGGAATGCTGTATGCCGTAAACCAGTTCTTTAGCATGCTGTTTATGCTGGTCTACGGTTTTCTGCAGGATAAGCTCGGCACCCGTAAACACCTTATCTGGCTGATGGGGATAGTCATCACGCTCAGCGGCCCGTTCCTGATTTATGTTTACGAACCGCTGCTGACCTCCAACTTCAAACTTGGTATGGCGCTGGGAGCCATTTTCTTTGGCCTTGGCTACCTCGCGGGTTGTGGTCTGGTAGAAAGCTTCGTCGAAAAAGTGAGCCGCAAATTCAACTTTGAATTCGGCACCGCCCGCTTGTGGGGATCGCTTGGCTACGCCGCAGGGACATTTGTTGGCGGTATCTTCTTCAGCATCAACCCACACATTAACTTCTGGTGCGTATCGGTAATGGGGGTGTTATTCCTGTTGATTAACGTGTTGTTCAAAACCAACTCACCCGCCCCATCTTCTGTAAAAACGCGTTCTCCTGAACCCGACGCGCTGACCCGAAAGGATTTTCTCACTATCTTTAAAGATACGCAGTTCTGGTTTTTCGTTATCTTTGTCGTCGGTACCTGGTCGTTCTATAGCATCTACGATCAGCAGATGTTCCCGGTGTTTTACGCCAGCTTATTTGACGATCCCGAACTGGCACCACGCGTATACGGCTACCTCAACTCGGTACAGGTCTTTATGGAAGCCGTCGGTATGGCGCTGGTTCCATTCCTGATTAACCGCATCGGGCCTAAATCCGCATTGCTGCTGGGTGGCACAATCATGACCTGTCGAATCCTGGGTTCAGCACTGTTCACCGATATCTATATTATCTCCTTGATTAAAATGCTTCATGCGCTGGAAGTCCCACTGTTCGTTATTTCAGTGTTTAAATTCAGCGTAGCAAATTTTGATAAACGCCTGTCATCAACGATATATCTTATTGGCTTCAATATCGCCAGTTCCATTGGCATTATCGTGCTGTCACTGCCTGTCGGTAAGTTGTTTGATAAAGTGGGCTATCAGGAAATCTTCCTGATTATGGCCAGCATTGTGGTAATAACGCTAATATTTGGCTACTTCTCGTTGAGCAAAAAACATCATCAGCAGAAGATGGGAAATGAACTGGTGACAGAGTAGCGAAGTTTAAAATATATCGGACAGGGCCATTGGCCCTGTCGTATCCCCCAAAAGTAAGTACGAACTGTCGATTTACTCAGGCATGTTCCAGCCATTTGCGGAATATTTTCGCTCGCAGTATTCCCTGAAAATCAATCAGCCCAGAACAACCAAGCTTCTTGATCAGATTCTGCCTGGCCTGGTAAATCGTTTTCAAATGTAGATTTAACAAGGCGGATATCTCAAAAATAGTTCGACCTTCTCCTAACTGCGTTAGAATATATTTATCTCGCGCAGTCAGCGAAATATTTAGTTCCGACTGATTGTCGTGTATACCGCCAGAACGAGTAATATCAACAATAAATTGTTTGAATGTGGCAACGCTAACATCTATTGGCAGTCTGTAAAGTGATAAATCATTGAGATATCTGTACAGATGACCATCAATCAGCAGTACCAGACGATGCGTTTTCAGATCGTAATTTTGCCTTTTTACCGCCTCAAAGTGATTGGCAGTGAAAAAAACCAGATGCGTCTTATCATCTTCGAAAACAATATCTGCAAGAATATTCTTTAGCCCTTGCCTGATAAAAATATCATCAATCCATAAATCTGCGTTTCCAGTATGTTCCTGAACGATGTTCATCATTATGGCCTCAATGAAAAATCACAATTGTTCTAGAGAGGGTGCTATGTATAGTCTTAATCAAAAAAATGCTCAGCATGAGTGCTTTCAGCATATAACAAAGGTACTGTACATATTATATTAATATGAAGACTTTTTAGACGTCGTCAGCTGTGTAGCGCAGCACTATTTCCAGGGTTTTTCTGATAACATCTGCCTGGACAACATCAACTGTTGATTCCAGAGAACTAATCAGGCTTAAAATGATGTTTTTATTATTAACATTATCACCTGCCAGAATTACATTTGTTACCGCCTGTCCCAATACCACAGACTCATCTGCTAATAGCTCACCTGCATTATGGAAGTAACTTGATAAAGCTTTATCCGTCATTACACTGTGGACATTAATTTCATGAAGCATGGTAACCTCGCTTGTATAGTCTGGAAGATTATCTTTAATGTAATTTAGGGTTTTTGCTGGCACTGAAAGCACTCTCATCTCTGGTTTTATCCGGTTTTCTACTTATCTTCCCCGGATTGATGTTTGTAAAATCATTGATAACACTGTCAATTAATTGCTTGCGTGTGCCATCTATTTCACTGGCCTGCATAAGTCGCAATTGCTTAATCACTGCAGCTAACGAAACGTCTGTATGCATTCGCAAAATTTCTAGCACAGCCAAACCTGTAATTTCATGTTTCAGGCGTTCACTATCAGTTTTCTTCATAACTCCTTCACTACTTACCCCTATAAGTAAGGGGTTTATTTTATTCAAAAAGCAGGCCAATTAACGCATTGTAATGTTTCTGTTCTTTCTCCCCGGATGCTTTTTCAAGACGACACAGAAGCTTGGTGCAAAGTGATTTGCGGTTCAGATTTCGTCCATCCTTGAGTATCTCAGTGACGATTTCTCCCAATGTTTCCTGTTGAGTTGGCAGATGCGCCTTCGCAAAGTAACGAGAAATCGCGCTTGCAGTATCAGTGCGAACGGTATGCTGCTGCATGTCATGCTCCTGTAACAAAATGCTGGTGAATATTAAGTTTTATAACAGTAGCAAAGTTGTACCAAAAATGTGTACAAATCGAATCATCAATTTTTATCAAAAAGTGCTAAATCAATATAATCAGTAAGTTATATCAATATCAAACTACATAAAATCAAATTCAGTTGTACAATCCACTTCGTTTAACGAATGAATTCGATCTTTTTAAGGGCCTTTGTTCGTAAAAATAAAGTTAGAATAATGTATTAAAATCAGGACATAAGATGGTTTGTTTGATACTGTCCATATCTCTTCCCTTCCCTTGATCCCGGACTGTCCATGCTCACGACCATTATTTACCGTAGCCATCTACGTGATGACGCCCCCCTCAGAGCGCTTGAGGATATGGTGACAGCCGCAAATCTAAAAAACCGGCGATCCGATGTTACGGGAATTTTACTCTTTAATGGCCGCCACTTTTTCCAACTGCTTGAAGGACCTGAGGAGCAGGTAAAAGAGATTTATCGTTGTATATGTAACGACCCACGGCACCACAATATCGTTGAGCTGATGTGTGATTACGCGCCTGCGAGAAGATTCGGAAAGGTGGGAATGGAGTTATTTGATTTACAAAAACATGAACGCAATGACGTCCTGCAAGCGGTACTTAACAAGGGAACATCAAAATTTCAGCTCACCTATGATGACCGGGCATTACAGTTTTTCCGCACATTTGTCCTTGCGACGGAAAAATCGAGTTATTTTGAAATACCTGCGCCTGATTACTGGAGTTTTATTGCCGACAACTCTTGTACTCTCCTGGATGAAAGCACACTCCAGTCCAATATCGATTTCAGCTTTGCTTTTCAACCCATTATCGATCCTATGTCGCAGCGCGTCATTGCTCTGGAAGCACTTATTCGTGGTAGAGACGGTGAAACGCCCGCAACTTATTTTGGCAACTTAACTCCTGAAGAACTGTATACCGCGGATCTGCAGAGCAAAAAGACTGCTTTTGCAATGGCAAGCGCGCTGGGACTTAACGACAAAATGCTGTCAGTCAATCTGCTCCCTATGACCCTGGTAAACAAACCCAATGCAGTCAGCTTTCTGATAAACGAAATCGCGGCGCACGGACTGGTGCCTGAACAAATCATTGTAGAGTTTACCGAAAGCGAAGTTATATCGCGCTTTGATACGTTCGCGCAGGCCGTAAAGTCACTCAAGGCTGCGGGGATCTGTGTGGCGATAGATCATTTTGGGGCAGGTTTTGCCGGGCTTCAGCTTCTGTCTCGTTTTCAACCCGACCGAATTAAGATAAGCCGCGAGCTGATCACGGATGTGCATAAAAGTGGACCAAGACAGGCCATCATTCAGGCAATTATAAAATGCTGCACTTCACTGGAAATCATGATTTCCGCAGTCGGCGTTGAAAAACCTGAAGAGTGGATGTGGCTTGAGTCCGCAGGTATTGAAATCTTCCAGGGTAACCTTTTTGCACAAGCCTGCCTGAATGGTATTCCGTCTGTTGCATGGCCAGAGAAAAATGATTTCTCAGCGTCAAAATAACTAACGCATTGTTATAAATAAACAATCACAACAACCGCCCTCATGCTGAACATAAAAATTCAGCATTTACTCCCTGCGTGATAGTAAAGTAAATCTTAATTTTGCTAGAATCCTCTGTATGTTTTGTACAATTTGATGCATGTTGTACAAAGTAACAGGAACCGCATATCGGTGACGGAGAATCAGGAGTGTCCGGGGGAACTATGGCTTATTACAGCATTGGGGATGTCGCAGAACGTTGCGGGATAAATCCTGTCACCCTTCGGGCATGGCAACGACGTTACGGTTTACTCAAACCTCAACGCAGTGAAGGTGGCCACCGACTCTTTGATGAAGAAGATATTCAGCGTATTGAAGAAATAAAACGTTGGATTAGCAATGGCATACCTGTTGGGAAAGTTAAGGCATTGCTGGAAACCAGTACCCGTCAAGCTGACGACGACTGGAATCAATTACAAGAAGAGATGATGAGCATTCTTCGCATGGCGCATCCACCGAAGCTGCGAGCCAAAATTACTGCACTCGGTCGCGTTCACCCCGTAGATGCGCTGATCGATCACGTTTATCTTCCCGTACGTCAACGGCTGATACTTGACCATAATACATCCCGCATAATGAACAGCATGCTTGATGGCGCATTGATTGAATATGTTGCCACACTGCTGTCTGAAACGCGGCGCAAGTCAGGAAAGGATGCCCTCCTGATGGCCTGGGATGTTGAAGACAGAACCCGTCTGTGGCTCGAAGCCTGGCGCTTATCGCAATCTGGTTGGCATATTGCCGTTCTGGCTGAACCCATTGAATCGCCAAGACCTGAACTTTTCCCTGGGCAAACCCTTTTTGTCTGGACCGGTATTACGCCAACCCGCAGACAAAATGAACTGCTCCAACACTGGAATGAACAAGGTTATAAGGTCATTTTCCACAGCCCGTAACCTACACGTAATACGTGTAAGATAAATCATACAACTCTCATTTTTTGGCTGGTTATTTTGAGTACCACCCAGGAATATGTTGCCCTCTATCCTCCTGACTTAACCCCGGCCATAGCATAAAAATAAAACAATATACTAACCCATTGGTATTATTTTTTTGCAGACGACATCACCTTTTTCCTAAGTAAAATTCATTAGATCAACTGGCGTACGTCTAATACTTATTCTAGGGTTAAATTATGTCTTCTTGTGCCACATTATTGTTTTTCTAAAGTAATAAATGTGGTTATTTGAAAAAGGTAAAGGATATGGCTCTAGTCTTAGACAAACGCTTAATTCTTTGTTGCTGCGCCTTTTCCATTATTTCTGTGGCAAATGCAGCAACCGTTAACGGAACATTTCAGGTGCTGATGACGATTCAAAAGGCCTGTACCGTGACTGCCGGTTCGGCTTCAAATATTACACTTGGTCCGGTGAATACCACGGCGACAAATACCAGTGCAAGCAACACTATTTCAATTAATTGCTCAAAAACCACGCCCTATTTTATCGGCCTGGCACCGTCGGCTGCCAATGGAGGGACGACAACGGGTTCTGGCGCCATGTCCTCCGTAGCTAACGCTGCCACCAATACCGATAAAGTGCCCTATCAGCTAAATCGTACGTCAGCAACAGGTCCGGTGTGGGGGAATACCGCCACCGACACCGCACCTGGAAATGGGGTAGCGGCGACGGGTACAGGTCTGGCGCAAACGTATACTGTTTATGCCACCGCACCGAGCGCAAACTTCACTCCTGACGACTATGCCGACACGGTAACGGTTAACGTTAACTACTAACTTCAGGAAGCCATATGAGAGTAAAACTGCCTGTAAAGCAGTGTGCCTGCGCATGCCTGCTAGGGATGGGTGCGAGCATCAATCTTGCCACCGCCAGCGGACTGCAAATAGCCCCGGTCACGTTAACGTTGCAAGCGACGCAAAATGCCGATGGTATCTGGCTGAGTAACGCGGGTGAAAATGTGCTCAATGCCCAGGTTCGGGTTTTTCGCTGGAGTCAAAGCGCTTATGACGACAAACTTTCTCCCTCTCAGGGGCTGGTGATTAGCCCGCCGATGTTAGCATTAGCCCCTGGAGAACGTCAGTTGATTCGTGTTATTCGCACAAACCCTCCCTCGGCACATGCCGAAGACGCTTATCGTTTATCGATAGATGAGTTACCGCCTGCAAAAGTAGAAAAAAACAAGCTTCAGTTTGTGCTGCATTATTCTGTTCCCGTTTTCATTCAACCAACATCAGCGGCACAAACGCAGGCAAAACTGCAATGGAAATTACAGCAGCTGGATGGCAAAAAATTTATTGAAGTCAGTAATCAGGGAAATGGGCATGCACAGTTATCTGCTGCAACATTTATAAGCCCTGACGGTACTAAAAAAGTCATTACACCCGGACTATTAGGCTACGTTTTACCCGGATCAACAATGCGCTGGATAGTTTCCCCGTCAGCCAGGAATAATCATTACGGCGGGAAAGTTGAAGTCACAATCAATGGCCAAAAAACAGTACAAGATCTGTAACAGATCCTGGCTTCTGGTGAAATATTGCTTTCTCAATGGAGTATTAATATCGGGAATGGTTTGCGCACAAACGCTGAATAATAACCAGAACGAAAATGGTGTTATTAATAGCGCCTCGCAGATTACGGGAGTCGATTTGTATCTCGACGTCACGTTAAATGGGAATCCCGTTGGGCTGGTTCATTTTGGCTACGATAATGGAAAGCTTTATGCAGGAGCAGATACTCTGCGTAAAATGGGCTTTCGCTTTGCTCCAGACGCCACTAACGCCGTCTGCCTGAACGATATCCCCCAGCTAACCATTGACTACAACGTTCAGTTGCAAACGCTCTCGCTTACTGCGCCGCTCAGTTCACTCGATCTTGCGACCACGCAGCTTAACTCGCCCACCGAAACCGCGCCAACGGCAACAACATCACGCGGGGCGCTGCTCAATTATGATATCTATACGCAACAGGGGGATGAAAGCGCAATCAATACCTTCAGCGAAATTCGCGCCTTCAATGCGACCGGCGTGCTCAGCACCACTCAGTTGACGCAGTACTCTACCGAGGAATATGCCGATAACAGCGTTGAGCGCCTCGACACCAGCTGGCGTACGTCATTTCCTGATTCGATGTTGGCGTTAACCGTGGGCGATACCCTGACTAGTTCACTCATCTGGTCCCGACCGACGCGAATCGGCGGCATTCAGATAGGCACTGATTTTGGGTTACAGCCCTATATGCCAACCACCCCGCTTCCAGCATATCTGGGATCCGCGACGTTACCGTCAAACGTTGAGCTGTACGTCGACGGCGTCAGGTACTACAACGGAGAAGTCCCCGCAGGTAGCTTTCAGATCAACACAATGCCTAACATCAGCGGCGCGGGAACGGGTCAGGTGATGATGACAGATGCGTTGGGCAGAACGAGCGTACAAAATTTCTCGTTCTACAACGATCAGCAACTCCTGCGGGAAGGATTAACCGCCTGGTCGGCAGAATTAGGCACGGTACGCGAAAATTATGGTTACTCCTCTTTTGATTATGCCAGCGCACCAGTATTGAGCGCTACGTGGCGTCGCGGGTTTAGCAATACGTTCACCGCCGGGACTCACGCGGAAACCAGCGATGGACTGATTAACGCGGGCTTCAGTAACGACTGGATCCCAGGAACCCGCAGCGGCACGTTTTCGACCTCACTTGCCGCAAGTACCGACTCAGGAAAGAACGGGTTTTTGTACAGTTTTGGTTACCGTTGGTCCGGCGAACGGTTTAATTTCAGTACCAGTACCACGGCAACTTCCGGCGATTATCGCGATGTCGCCACCCATTACGGTGAGCCGCCCCCCACGTTTAACAGCAACACGGTTATTGGTTATTCGCTGGAAGCAGCTGGAAATGTCAGCCTGAGCTATTTGCAGTTTCGATATCCACACGAAAATGCGGTGCGCTACGCCAATGCCAGCTGGTTTAAATCTCTCACCGACAACATCTCACTGAATGCCGGATTCAACCAGAACATTGACGACAACCGCGATCGCAGTCTCTATTTGATGGTGACCATCACGACCGACAACAATCTGAGCGCCAGCAGCACCCTACAACGTACCAACGACGAAACCGGTTACCAGCTCAACGCCAGCCTGACGCCCCCTGCCGACGGCGGCTGGGGCTGGAATTTGGCTGCCAGTCAGCAGGCTTCCCGGCAAAGTGGCCAGGGAGAAGTGGGATATCTGGGACGTTATGGTAAAGCGTACGCGGGATTCAGCCGTTTACCGGATAACCATTACGGTTATGCAGGCGCAACCGGATCGCTGGTGACTATGGGAGGCGGCCTGTTTGCAGCAAGAGAAATCAATAATGGTTTTGCCGTCGTCTCAACTGACGGCGTGCCTGATGTTCCAGTCAAATTGCAAAATAACCTGATTGGCCGCAGCGATGACCAGGGACTACTGTTGGTCACCCCGTTGAACAGTTATCAAAAAAACCTGATCAGTATTGACCCGATGGATCTCCCTGCCAATATGCGGATCGCACGCGTTGAGACGAATGCCACGCCAGCCGATCGTTCCGGTACTTTGGTTAGCTTTGGCATCACACCCGTCCGCGCTGCGCAGATTATCCTCGTCGACAATCAGGGTAAGCCAATTCCTGAAGGCAGCATGGCTTACGCCATCAACGGAAAAGGACTATCGTCTGTCGTTGGCTTTGATGGAATGACATGGTTCGACACCCTGGAGCAGCACAACACGCTGCGCGTTGATACGGACATCGGTAGTTGTCGCGTGCAATTTGACTATCCCGCGTCAGCAAAGGGGATTGTGCAAATAGGTCCACTGGTTTGTCGCCCACATTAACAGGAGTGCGCTCATGAGGTTAAGACATCTGCTACTCATCGCTGCCGTACTTTTTTGTCCGGCAATTAGCCATGCGGTAACCTGTTCGGTGAGCAATGTGCAAGCCATAAATTTAGGTTCGGTCAATCCACTGTCTGCGACAGGCGCAACGTCATCAATGACGTTCAGTTACACTTGCACCAAAGAGCTTGGTGACGTGCTGGCAGGGATCAATCTCTGTTTTAATATTGGCGCCTCGGCCGTCAGTGGCCAGGTGACACCGCGAAATATGTCGTTAAGCGGAAACCCCGCCAGAACGCTGGCATACCAGCTTTACCAGGATCCCGGACACAGCAAAATTTGGGGGAGCCAATACCTGACCGGAACCACTTTTCCGATGGTACAGCTTAACCTGCTGAATCTGACGCCAGTGACGGGTTCACTCACGGTATCGGCGCAGATCGTCACGCCACAAACGGCAGCCGTCCCCGGAAATTATCAGGATAGCTATACGACGGCAACAGCCCTTGTCACCCTTAATCCTGGATTGCTTTTCCCACCGACCACCTGTGGTGATACCGTTGCCGCCAGGTTTCCTTTCACCGTCACAGCTGCTGTCAGCAAACAGTGTAATATCACCTCCGCGACTAACATCAGATTTGCTCCCACCAGCGGAACGGGTCGTAATCTCACGGCGTCAAATAACGTAGGCGTAGCCTGCTCTAATAACACCCCTTACACCATCGGACTTCAACCCTCCAACGGCAATACGGCAGGCAGCGGCGTGATGGCAGGCACGGGGTCAAATACGGATAAAGTCCCCTACCAGCTTAGTTCGACGCCAGGTCCTTCCGGTACGATCTGGGGCAATACTGCGCTTAATACCGTTGCGGGCAACGGCACCGGGACAACGACTACCTACCCGGTTTACGCCACCGTCCCCAGCGCGAACTACACGCCAGACAACTATGCCGATACTGTCACCATCGCCGTGACCTACTGACGCCCAGCTTAACAGCAATAAGGCAAACACATTTTATTATCATATTATTTACTTTTAGAGGTGCGTCATAAATCTGACAAATTGCGATTTTTACAAGTTATGCATATTAAACTACATAAATCGCAAAAAAAACCGCGATGAAAGCCAAAATAAAGAATAACCATTCACCACCAAGCCAAAATCCACACTGCTCATACCGATAATCCGTGTTAGCCAGGCAGGCTGTTCTATGAAAAAAATGTTAAATTTAGGTTTATATGGTGAGATTCACTGTATACCACGGCCAAATTAAGAACATATTACTTTTATAACTAAGGTTTATCATGGATAAGTTATCTTACGCTTCAGATAGCAGCACATCTGCCTGGAATACCTACCTGCAACAAATCGAGCGTGTGGCCCCTTACCTGGGCGAACTTTCCCATTGGGTGGACACCCTGCGCCACCCAAAACGCGCGCTGATTGTCGATATCCCGGTGCAGATGGATGACGGCACTATCCGTCATTTTGAAGGGTATCGCGTGCAACATAACCTCTCCCGCGGTCCGGGCAAAGGCGGTGTGCGTTATCATCCTGATGTTGATCTTAATGAAGTGATGGCCCTGTCCGCATGGATGACCATCAAATGCGCAGCGTTGAACCTGCCGTACGGCGGAGCCAAAGGCGGTGTGCGCGTCGATCCGTTCTCACTTTCTGAAGGTGAACTGGAGCGTTTAACCCGCCGTTATACCAGCGAAATCGGCATTATCATTGGGCCGCAGAAAGACATTCCTGCGCCGGATGTAGGTACTAACGGAAAAGTCATGGCCTGGATGATGGATACCTACTCCATGAACCACGGCACCACCGTGACCAGTGTGGTCACCGGTAAACCTATTCACCTCGGCGGCTCGTTAGGCCGTGATAAAGCCACCGGTCGCGGCGTTTTCGTCAGCGGTCTGGAAGTCGCGCGTCGTGCGAACATTGAAGTTGAAGGCGCTCGCGTGGCGGTACAAGGTTTCGGTAACGTCGGCAGCGAAGCCGCCCGCCTGTTCGCCGCAGCGGGTGCGCGTGTCGTCGCTATTCAGGATCACACCGCAACGCTGTTTAACTCCACGGGTATCGACATGACCGCGCTGTCTGCCTGGCAGTTAGAGCACAAACAGATTGCCGGTTTCCCAGGCGCTGAAACCATCGCCAGCGAAGCCTTCTGGAGCGTGGAGATGGATATCCTGATCCCTGCCGCGCTGGAAGGACAGATTACCCGTCAGCGTGCAGAAATACTGACCTGCAAACTGGTACTTGAGGGCGCTAACGGCCCGACTTACCCGGATGCCGATGATATGCTGGCAAGCCGCGGTATCATCGTGGTACCTGACGTCGTATGTAACGCAGGCGGCGTAACCGTCAGCTACTTCGAATGGGTCCAGGACATGGCAAGCTTCTTCTGGAGTGAAGAAGAGATCAATAATCGCATGGACAAAATCATGACTGATGCAATGGTGCACGTATGGGAAAAAGCAGCTGAGAAATCCTGCTCCCTGCGTACCGCAGCCTACATTGTTGCCTGCGAACGCATTCTGCTGGCACGTAAAGATCGCGGAATTTATCCGGGCTAATACCGATAATTTTCCCTCGCATAAACCACCTGCCAGGCAGGTGGTTTTTTTTAGCAAAATCCTGCACGTAGTCTTTCCCCATTAAATACTGCCCGATCTCTCATTTTCGCTGTTTTATGCACCAATACGTTTCAATATGGAACGTTATAAAATGATGGCGTTCCGTATTGAAACGCCCTTCACAGCAATTTTCTTTTGCGTACCCGTGTGCAAAATTACCTTATCGGCAGCGAGCGGTCGCCGTGACGTTGAACCAACCGATACCCTACATCAGATGCCTGCCCGAATTTGGCAGCCATCCAGGACTGTCTGCGGAGCATAAATAATGAAAAAATTGATCAACCGTGTTGAAGACGTACTGAATGAACAACTCGCCGGACTGGCGAAAGCGTATCCGTCCCTGGCACTGCATCAGGATCCGGTATATGTCACCCGCGCAGATGCGCCGGTGATGGGCAAAGTGGCACTGCTTTCCGGTGGCGGCAGTGGACACGAACCTATGCACTGCGGCTACATTGGTCAGGGCATGCTCTCTGGCGCCTGTCCAGGTGAGATTTTTACCTCACCCACGCCGGATAAAATGTTCGAATGCGCCATGCAAATTGACGGTGGCGAAGGCGTGCTGCTGATAATCAAAAATTACACCGGCGACATTCTTAATTTCGAAACCGCCACCGAGCTGCTGCATGAAAGCGGTGTCAAAGTCACCACCATGGTGGTGGATGACGACGTGGCGGTGAAAGACAGTTTGTATACCGCCGGTCGACGTGGCGTGGCGAATACCGTATTGATCGAAAAACTGGTCGGCGCGGCCGCCGAACGCGGTGATTCGCTGGAAGCCTGTGCGGCGTTGGGCCGTAAGCTGAATAACCAGGGCCACTCCATTGGCATAGCCATTGGCGCCTGTACCGTTCCAGCCGCTGGACAACCGTCGTTCACGCTGCAGGATAACGAAATGGAGTTTGGCGTAGGTATCCACGGGGAACCCGGCATTGACCGTCGCCCCTTCACCTCTCTCGATCAGACCGTTGATGAAATGTTCGATACCCTGCTGGAAAACGGTAACTACAGCCGTACACTCCGCCACTGGGACAACGTCCAGGGCGCGTGGCAGGAAGGTAAAGAAAGCAAGCGTGCGTTACAAAGTGGCGATCGCGTTATTGCGCTGGTCAATAATCTCGGCGCGACGCCGTTGTCTGAACTCTTCGGCGTGTATAACCGCCTGGAAAGCCGTTGTCAGGATGCAGGCATCGTCATTGAGCGCAACCTGATCGGTTCTTACTGTACCTCTCTGGATATGACCGGTTTCTCGATCACCTTGTTACAGGTAGATGACGAAACGCTGAGCTTATGGGATGCACCGGTTCACACCCCTGCCCTCAACTGGGGTAAATAAGGAGATTCATGATGTCCCTCAACAGAACGCAAATTGTTAACTGGCTCTATCGTTGCGGCGAGATCTTCACCACAGAAAGTGATTTTCTCACCGGGCTTGACCGGGAGATCGGCGATGCCGACCACGGTCTGAACATGCATCGTGGTTTCAGCAAAGTCGTTGAAAAGCTGCCGTCCATCGCAGACAAAGACATCGGCTTTATTTTGAAAAACACCGGTATGGTGCTGCTCTCAAGCGTCGGCGGGGCCAGTGGACCGCTGTTTGGCACCTTTTTTATTCGCGCCGCCCAGGTGACTCAGGCTCATCAAAGCCTGACGCTTGAAGAGCTGTATCAAATGATGCGTGATGGCGCAGAAGGTGTGATTAGCCGCGGTAAGGCTGAACCTGGCGACAAAACCATGTGCGACGTCTGGCTACCGGTTGTCGAATCCTTACGTCAGTCCTGCGAGCAAAAGTTAAGCGTACAGGCAGCGCTGGAAGCGGCAAGCCAGCAAGCGGAAGCCGCAGCGCAAAGCACCATCACCATGCAGGCTCGCAAAGGCCGTGCCAGCTATCTTGGTGAGCGCAGTATTGGGCATCAGGATCCCGGCGCAACGTCGGTCATGTTTATGATGCAAATGCTAGCTCAGGCGTCCAGAGAGTAAGGATAAAGCGATGGTAAACCTGGTTATTGTTTCTCACAGCGCCCAACTGGGCGAAGGCGTCGGTGCGCTGGCCCGGCAGATGTTAATGGGCGGTGATTGCAAAATCGCCATTGCCGCAGGCATTGATGATCCTGAGAATCCGATTGGCACCGATCCGATCAAGGTGATGGAAGCCATCGAGTCCGTGGCCGATACGGACCACGTGCTGGTGATGATGGATATCGGTAGTGCATTACTGAGTGCGGAAACCGCGCTGGAACTGCTCGACCCTGGCATTGCCACCAAAGTGCGTTTGTGCGCAGCACCACTGGTTGAAGGCACACTGGCCGCGACGGTTAGCGCCGCCGCGGGTGCTGATATCGATCGGGTCATCCGTGATGCCATGAACGCCCTCGACGCCAAATGTGAGCAACTGGGTTTACCTTCGCCATCCGCAGCGAAACCCGCATCTGCTGCACTGTCTCCCGATGCAGATGCCCGTTCTGTTGCCATTGTGGTGAAAAACCCTAACGGCATCCACGTTCGCCCGGCTTCGCGGCTGGTTTCCGCGTTGTCTGGTTTTAACGCCGACATGTGGCTGGAGAAAAACGGCAAGTGTGTGGTTCCTGATAGCCTGAATCAGATAGCTCTGCTGCAGGTACGCTGTAATGACACGCTGCGCCTGATTGCCAAAGGCGAACAGGCAGAGGATGCGCTGGCCGCATTTAAACAGCTGGCAGCGGAGAATTTTGGTGAATCGCTCGAGTCCGCTAATGCTGATAACAAGGCAACTCAGGCTCCCTCAAAAGTCACGGGGACGGCATTCTGTCACACGCCGTTCTCGCCCGAGGTAAACCCGCAGCCAGCCGCATCACTCCACGCTGAGCAACAGCGATTACAGACCGCCATCCAAAGTACGCTGAACGATCTGAGCGAACTCACTGCACTTGCTGAAGAACGATATTCCGCAGATATCGCCGCCATCTTCTCCGGTCACCATACTCTGTTGGACGATCCTGAACTGTTTGAAATGGCCTGCGATGTAATGCGCGAAAAGCAGTGCAGCGCCGCCTGGGCCTGGCATCAGGTGCTGAGCGATCTCAGCCAGCAGTATTTACAGCTCGATGATCCTTATCTGCAGGCGCGATACATTGATATTGAAGATTTGCTGTCCCGTTCACTGCAGCATTTGACGGGAGAGAGCGCACAAATTCCCGCGTTCTTGCGCCCCACTATCCTGGTCGCTGATGTCATTTATCCGTCTACGGTACTGCAACTCGATCCGAAGACCATCAAAGGTATCTGCCTGCGGGACGGCAGCGAAGCCTCGCATCCGGCGATTATCGCTCGTGAAATGGGTCTGTGCTGGATGTGTCAGCAAGGCGCGGCTCTCGATAGCATCAAGATGGGCGATACTCTGACCATTGACTGTGTCACACAGCGGATAACCCGCGCAAACTGATTCCGAAGCACACCCTTTCCAACAAAGGGTGTGCTTCTTCTCTATTCACGTCGGGAAATGTCTGTTTATTCGCAAAATGGGGAGCCGATCACGCGCAACGGTCATTCCTGAACTAAGGTTTTCTCATGGTAAATGCCGCTACTTCGGCACGCCGCTAAGGAGATTAACCGATGATAACGCCAGCAACTCGCCATCCTGGCCTGCTCTCTGTTGCAATAAAACTGACGCTCGCAAGCACCTTTTTTGCCCTTTCCTCTTTTACCGTCAACGCCGAGGACGCACCAGCCGCTACGCCTGCTCCGCCTGATATTCTGCTTGGCCCCCTGTTTAACGATGTACAAACAGCCAAACTTTTTCCTGACCAGAAAACCTTTGCGGACGCGGTGCCAAACAGCGATCCATTAATGATCCTTGCCGATTACCGGATGCAGAAAAACCAGTCCGGATTCGACTTACGCCATTTTGTGCAAGTGAATTTCACCTTGCCGAAAGACGGCGAGAAATACGTGCCCCCGGCCGGGCAATCATTACGCGAACATATCGATGGCCTGTGGCCGGTACTCACCCGTTCGACAACCGACGCTGAAAAATGGGATTCGCTGCTGCCGCTCCCGGAACCGTATGTGGTACCTGGCGGGCGTTTTCGCGAAATATATTATTGGGACAGCTATTTCACCATGCTGGGGCTTGCCGAGAGCAATCACTGGGATAAGGTCTCGGACATGGTGGCAAACTTCGCTTACGAGATTGATTCCTGGGGACACATTCCTAACGGCAACCGCACCTACTACCTGAGTCGTTCGCAACCGCCGTTCTTTGCCTTTATGGTTGAACTGCTGGCGCAGCACGACGGAAATGACGCGCTGAAAAAATACCTCCCGCAGATGCTCAAAGAATACAGCTACTGGATGGAGGGCGTCGAAACACTCCAGCCCGGTCAGCAAAATAAGCGCGTAGTTAAACTGGATGACGGCACCATTTTGAACCGCTACTGGGATGAGCGCGATTCGCCTCGGCCAGAGTCCTGGGTAGAGGATATTGCCACCGCTAAAAGCAACCCAAACCGCCCGGCCACAGAAATCTACCGCGACCTGCGTTCAGCTGCCGCGTCCGGCTGGGATTTTAGTTCCCGCTGGATGGACAATCCTAATCAGCTGGGCACTCTGCGCACCACCAGCATCGTTCCGGTCGATCTCAATGCGCTGATGTACAAAATGGAAAAAATGATCGCCCTCGCCAGCAAGGCTGCTGGTGATGATGCCAAAGCGGCGCAGTACGATGGCTTCGCTAATGCCCGACAAAAAGGGATCGAGAAGTACCTGTGGAACGACAAAGAAGGCTGGTATGCCGACTACGATCTGAAAAGCCACAAAGTACGCAACCAGCTCACGGCTGCCGCCCTGTTCCCGCTATATGTCAATGCAGCGGCAAAAGATCGCGCCAGTAAAGTCGCCACGGCCACCCAGGCACATCTGCTGCAACCGGGCGGCCTTGCTACCACGTCGGTGAATAGCGGCCAGCAGTGGGATGCCCCCAATGGCTGGGCCCCGCTCCAGTGGGTCGCAGCATCCGGGTTACAGAATTACGGTCAGGATACTGTTGCCATGGACGTGACCTGGCGATTCCTCACCAATGTTCAACACACCTACGATCGCGAGAAAAAGCTGGTTGAGAAGTATGACGTGAGCACCACTGGAACCGGCGGTGGCGGTGGTGAGTATCCGTTGCAGGATGGTTTCGGCTGGACCAACGGCGTAACGCTGAAAATGCTCGACTTGATTTGCGCCAAAGAAAAGCCCTGTGACAACGTACCCGCGTCGCGACCTACCCCGGCAAGTACTGCGCCAGTCGAGTCTAAAAAACAGACTCAACCGACGCCATAACATCATAGCCTGAGCCGTTTCACTTCCTGAATCCGCGCTTCGTCGCGGATTTTTCTTTCTTATATTTCCCCCTTCCAGCTGTCTCTATGGCCTCTAGCCCTTATGGGGTATCCGGGGTTTTCATCCGTGAGAAATTGATTCTGAACATGTTTTTATTCGCTGTATATGTAAATATATAGCGATTTTGTAACCTTCAGGATAACAATAATGCCACTGACAAGACGGATGTTTGCCCAACTCGTGGCATCTGCACTGCTGCTACGCCATCTTCCCGCGTTTGCTCAAACCTCGCTGACTGTGGCCATTGGAGACTCTCCGAAGCCAGAAACGACCCAACGCGTGGTCAGCGCGGGCGCGCCTGCTGACATGCTGCTGCTGGCCGTCGCACCGGAAAAACTGGTGGGGCTTTCCTCCTTTGATTTCTCTCGCCAGACCGCCATCCCGTTTAACGATAACATTCGGACTTTGCCGAAACTCGGCAGGCTGGCGGGGCGCGCCAGCACGCTCTCGCTTGAAGCACTCCTGGCGCTTAAACCTGACCTGGTTATTGACTGCGGTAATGCCGATGAAACCTGGCTTTCTCAGGCCAGACAAGTGAGCGCACAAACACAGATTCCCTGGCTGCTGATTAACGGCGAATTGCGCCATACCCCAGAACAGTTTCGCGCAGTCGGTGAAGTATTGGGCGTCGTCTCGCGAACCGCAATGCAGGCCGCGCTGGCCCGTCGATTTATCGATGATGCAATAGCTTTCTCGCATTCACCCGCGGCGAATCTGCGTTTTTATGCCGCGCGCGGTGCCAGAGGACTGGAGACTGGTTTACAAGGTTCTCTGCATACCGAAGCAGCAGAACTACTGGGGTTGCACAATGTGGCGCACATCCCCGGACGACAGGGGCTCACACAGGTCTCAATGGAAAACCTGCTCAGCTGGCAGCCGGATATTATCCTGGTGCAGGATGCGGTGACAGCGCAGTTCCTACGAGAAGATCCGGTCTGGCAAGGAGTCAAAGCGGTTGCTGACCGGCGCATTCTGTTTCTCAGCGGTCTGCCGTTTGGCTGGCTGGATGCACCTCCTGGCATCAACCGTTTACTGGGGTTACGCCGCCTGCACGCCTGGCTTGATCCACAGGTTGAAGCGAGCTTTAAAACCGATATGCAGCGCTACAGTGAATTGTTCTGGCACACCACACTAAGCGACGCACAGTATCAAAGGTTGGTGGCAGTCTGATGAAAACATCAACCCTCGGTTTTCTGATGATTGCTGCGGTGGTGCTTTGCGCGAGCGTCGCCGCGGTATCAGGCGCGTATCGCCTGGATGCACAACAGGTTTTGAATCTCGTGGCCGGTGCAGATGGCGTTCCAATGCAGGACAAAATCGTCTTCTGGCAAATCCGCCTGCCACGCATACTGGCTGCATTGCTGCTCGGCGCGGCGCTGGCGGGCGCAGGAACCACCTATCAGGGCATGTTCCGCAACCCGCTGGTCTCGCCGGATATTCTCGGCGTGGCGGCGGGTGCGGGTTTAGGTGCCTGTTTAGCAATCCTGTTAGGTTTACCGATCCTGTTCATTCAGCTGTATGCGTTCATGGGCGGTTTATTCGTGGTCGCCGGTGTCTGGTTGATTACCCGGCGAGTCAAGCGTCACGACCCGGTGTTAACACTGGTGCTGGTCGGGATTGCGCTGGGTACGGTATGCGGTGCGGGAATTTCGCTCATCAAAACGCTGGCCGACCCGTATACCCAACTCCCGTCTATCACCTTCTGGCTGCTTGGCGGTTTATCGACGATCACGCTGCACGACCTGTGGTTCTCGGCACCGCTGATCTTCGCAGGACTCGTCCCGCTATTGCTGCTGCGCTGGCGCATGAACCTGCTCACCCTGTCGGATGATGAAGCACGATCGCTTGGGATCAACGTCTCGCGATTGCGGCTGGGACTGATCGTCTGCGCTACGTTAATCACCGCCTGTACCGTTGCCATCGCGGGCATTATCGGCTGGATTGGGCTGGTTGTACCGCACATCGGCAGACTCCTCAGTGGCAATAACCACCAGCAGTTGCTGCCAGTTTCCATGGGGATCGGCGCCATTTTGCTACTGCTCACCGATACTTTTGCCCGCACGCTGAGCAGCACAGAAATCCCGCTGGGGATCCTGACGGCATTTATTGGCGCACCGTTCTTTTTGCTGCTTTTGCTACGGGGAAATCGCCCATGACGCTTCTGACCGTCCGCCATGCGTCGTTGGGATACCACAGTCACCAGCCCGTGTTACGCGATGTCTCATTTCAGGTTTCGCCCGGCTCCGTCTGTTGTCTGATTGGGGCCAACGGCAGTGGAAAAACCACCCTGATGCGCACCATTCTCGGCGTTCTTTCGCCGCTTCACGGTGACATTCTGCTTGATGGCGTCGCCATAAATCATCTCAGCGATCGGCAACGCGCCGCCGCTATTGCCTGGGTTCCTCAGGCACATGACGGCGCGTTTGCCTTCACTGCGCTGGACATGGTGATGATGGGGCTGGCCCCGCAATTGGCGGCATTTGCGGTTCCCGGCGCTAAAGAGCGTGAAAATGCGCACCAGCAGATGACGATGCTGGGAATCTCTCACCTGGCGCCCCGACGCTGGAACACGCTGAGCGGCGGAGAGCGGCAACTGGTGTTAATTGCCCGCGCGCTGGCGCAGCGTCCGCGTCTTTTGTTGCTGGATGAACCCGCTTCCAGCCTGGATTTTGGGCATCAGATCCGTCTGCTCGACACGCTAGTGACGCTGAAAAACTCGGGTATGGCCCTGCTGATGTCGACCCATCATCCGTTGCACGCCCGGGCAATCGCCGACAGCGTGGTACGCGTTGAACCGAACGGTGCAGTGTCGCAGGGGCTTCCTGAACAGCAGCTCGCCACCGATCGTCTGGCAGCGCTGTATCGCGTTACACCGTCACAAATCGCCCATCACCTCTTTGGCTCACACAACTAAGGAATAAGAATGCTCATTGACGACATTGATTTTGCCGATCTTTACCGTAAACAGTTACAGCTGGCGAACAGAACCGAGAAAAAACCGGAGCACTGGGATAAGCGTGCGGAAAAAATGGCAGAGAATTGCGCCTCATTAACCGACAGCTATCTGCTACAGCTGTTGGGAAAAATCGACCTGAAAGGGGCGGAGTCGCTGTTTGATATGGGCTGCGGTCCCGGTACGGTTTCGCTGGCGTTGGCTAAAAAGATGCCAATAATTTACGGCGTAGATTACAGCCAGGGCATGCTTAGCGTAGCTGCCCGCCGCGCTGCGCAAATGAACGCCCGTCACGTGCAGTGGGTGCAGCGGGCCTGGGAGGAACACTGGGATGATTTACCCCAGTGCGATATCGCCGTCGCTTCGCGCTCTACGCTGGTTGCCGATATGCGCCAGGCGATGACCAAACTGAATAATCAGGCCCGACTGCGGGTTTACACCACTCATCTCGTCAGTTCATCTTTCGTTTCCCCCACCATTCAGCGTGCACTGGGCCGCGAAGTGATTGAGCTTCCCAACTATATCTATGCGCTTAATGTCCTGTATCAGATGGGGATCCACGCGCATGTTGATTTTATCCGCGGACCCAACTGCCAGCAGGACAACAGCACCTGGACGCGTTTTCTGGAAAACGTGCGCTGGAGTATGGGTGAACTGAGCGCCGACGAGGTCGAACGTCTGGAAACCTGGTATCAACAGCAGGATCCACGCACGATTGCCCCCGCCAGCCGTGACTGGGCGCTTATCTGGTGGGACAGCGTGCCGCGGGAGGCGCTGCGATGATCTACTTTTCGCAGGCGCAAACCGACGCGCTGCTGCTGGAAGATATTCAGGGCGGCGATCTGACTACCCGCGCGTTGGGGATCGGCGCACAGCCGGGCGTTATGGCGTTTTACCATCGCCAGGGCGGATGCGTTAGCGGCACCGCCGTTGCCAGACAAATGCTCACCTCATTAGGGCTGACCGTCAGCGACATGGTGGCCGATGGTGAACAGGTAAGTGCAGGACAGCGATTGATTCGCGCACATGGGAATGCGGCGGCGCTACACCAGGGTTGGAAAGCGGTACAAAATGTCCTGGAGTGGAGCTGCGGGGTTTCAGGCTATCTTGAGAGCATGTTGAGCCAACTGCGCCAACGCTATCCTGATGGGCAGATTGCCTGCACCCGCAAAGCCATTCCCGGCACGCGTTTGTTGGCGACTCAGGCAATACTCGCCGCGGGAGGCATTATCCATCGCGGAGGATGCGCCGAAACGGTACTGCTGTTTGCTAATCACCGCCATTTTCTTACCAACCCAAACGACTGGTCAGGTGCGATTGCGCGCTTACGCAGCCATGCGCCAGAAAAAAAGATCGTGGTTGAAGCAGATACGCCAGATGAGGCATTAGCCGCGCTACGCGCCGCGCCCGATGTCCTGCAACTCGACAAATTTACCCCTGAGCAAGCAACAGAAATTGTCCGCCAGGCCCCTTCTCTGGCCCCCCATTGCACGCTGGCGCTGACTGGCGGCATTACCCTCGCCTCGCTGGCGAGTTATCTCGACTGTGGCATCAGACTTTTCATCACTTCCGCGCCTTACTACGCTCCGCCCGCGGATATCAAAGTTAGCCTGAGCCCGGACGCACGTGGCATATAACATTAATAAATGGACTAAAAATAATGAATTTCAACAAAAGTTGTCTTTACACAGCCCTGTCGTTTGCTTTCGCGCACAGCGCTTTTGCTGGGCAGGAAAGCGAAACCATGACCGTCTGGTCAAGTCCGGCCTCCGCCGCAACCACTACGGTTCTCGGCCAGGAAACGATGCAGCAACTGGATAAGCAAAACGTGGCGCAGGCACTGAGCGTTGTCCCCGGCGTCGTGCTGCAAAAGTCAGGCAATCGCAATGAACAGCAGGTGAAAGTCCGCGGTTTTGACAGCCGTCAGGTTCCCGTCTATTTTGACGGCGTGCCGGTATACATCCCCTATGATGGCAACCTCGATTTAGGCCGTTTTCTGACCTCCGATATCGCTTCGGTTGAAGTCTCCAAAGGCTACTCGTCGCTGTTACAAGGGCCGAACCAGATGGGCGGCGCCATCAATATCACCACCCAAAAGCCCACCAAACCGATTGAAGGCAGCATTGGCTATCGCCAGGGCTGGAGTCGTAGCAAAGACAATGCCCACGATATGCACGCTTCATTTGGCGCCAGCAACGATCTCGGCTACATCCAGCTCAGCGGCAGTCAGTTGAAGCAGGATTTCCTTGGCTTACCGCACGGCGTGGACAATCCTATTGCGGGCAGCAACGGCAAGATGATTAACTCCTCCGCCGATGACAAACGCGGCATCGTGAAGCTGGGCTTTACCCCACGTGGTAATGACGAATATGTGCTGACCTATATTAATCAGGACGGTGAAAAAGATAACCCGCCGTACGCTGGAACCAGCAGTCAGAAATCACGCTACTGGCAATGGCCACAGTACGATAAAGAGAGCTATTACTATCAGGGCACCACCCATCTGGGCGATCGTTTCACCCTGAAAAGCCGTCTGTATCGCGATACCTTTGAAAATACGCTGATGATGTACAACTCGCTTGCCGATCTGAAAAACAAAAAAGGCAGCTACAGTCATTATTCAGACTATAGCGATGGGGCTGGTCTGCAGCTCGCTGCGGATATGCGTGAAAACGACCAGCTCTCTTTCGCGGTGAACTGGAAGGATGATGTTCACCGCGAGAAAGGCGCACCTAATGCGTCTTACGACCGTTACGAAGACCGCACCTGGTCCGTTGCCAGCGAATACCAGTGGGCAGCAGCGGATAACGTCGATGTCGTGGCGGGAATAAGCTATGACTGGCGCGACAGTCTGGAAGGCATGAAGCACGAAAAAAATGGTAGCGTCACCCACTATGATGACAACAATCAGTCGGCCTTCAACTGGCAGATGATGACCAAATATCACTTTGAAAATTCAGACACATTAGCGCTGTCCTACTCTGACAGAACACGTTTCCCAACACTGAAAGAGCGCTACACCACCTCGAAACCGGCCTATAACCAGGTGGCGCTGGTCAATCCGCAGCTTAAACCGGAACGCGCCCGCAGCGTGGATCTGACCTGGAATGGTTCACTTGGTAAAGACTGGGGATTCGAAGCCAGCGTCTATTACAACCGCATCAGCGATGCGATTCTTTCACACAATATTGATGCCGATACCATCCAGAATCAGAACAGCGGCCGGGTGGATTACACCGGTCTGGATGCAGGCGTTAAAGGTAAAGTCTTTGATATGCTGGATGTTGGGCTGAGCTATGGCCTGATTCATGCGGACGTCAAACGCAGCGACATCGGCAAAATAACCGATTTGCCGACGCAAACCCTCACCGCATGGATGACGCTGAAACCGTGGGATCCGCTGAGCATTACGCTGTCTGAAGAGGCCCGCTCATCGAGCTATAGCAATAGCGACGGCTCGCAGAAAGCCGCAGGTTTCGCCATTACCCATTTACGCGCCGACTACGCCATTGGTCACGGGTTCAGCGTCAACGCTTCGGTCAATAACCTGTTCGATACACAATACGTGTACAGCGAAGGATTTATCGAAGAAGGCCGTAATTACTGGGCGGGGATTGAGTATCAGTTCTGACTTAGCGACATAGAGAAACGGCCCCCACAGGGGCCGTTCGATTAATCTCGCCGTACAAGCCGGAAGACACCCAGCACAACAATCGCGCCGACCACGGCCACCAGGAAGCTATGGAGATTAAATCCGCTGACATCGCCGCCAATACCAAACATCGTTGCCAACCATCCACCGACCACAGCACCGACAATACCGAGAATACAGGTCAGGATAAACCCACCGCCATCACGCCCCGGCATAATCAGTTTGGCGATAACCCCCGCAATCAGACCAAAAATAATCCAGGCAATAATTCCCATTTTCAGGCCCTCTTTCCAGTGAACGCACGCGCAAGACATTCCTGCGCCAGCACTTAAAGTATAGGCAAGCCATCGCGACATGCTTTTATCACTCAGACTTAATTCATTGGGTTTGGTAAAAAATTTCATCCATTTGTATTAAGTTCCGTAGATTAATGCCGATAACCCAACGACAAACCAGGCATCCAGGAGTCATTAGGTGTGAGTAACTACAATGAGCAGTTCCTGAAGCAAAATCCGTTAGCGGTGTTAGGTGTACTTCGGGACTTGAAGTCGCAGCAGGTTCCACTGCGTATCTCCTGGTCAGGCGGCCAGTTCATCAGCAAAATTCTGACCGTCAGTCCCGATGAACTGATCATGGATTTTGGCAGCCAGGAATATGAAAACCGGGCCGTACAGCGGGCCAGCCAGATCTCAATTATCGCCGAAACGCAGGGAGCCAAAGTAGAATTCACCCTGCCACAGCTGAAAAAAGGTGAGTATCAGCAACTGCCGGCCTTTATTTCATCCTTGCCGCCTTCTCTGTGGTTTGTGCAGCGTCGGGAATATTTCCGCATCGGCGCTCCGCTGCATCCTCCCTATCGCTGCACGGCAAAAATGCCGGACAACAGCATTCTGCATTTTCGCTTATTCGATCTGTCTCTCGGCGGCATGGGCGGGCTGTTAGAAGTGGCAAAACCAGAGGGGTTGGCAGAAGGTATGCGCTTCTCGCAGGTTGAACTAAATATGGAGCAATGGGGGGTGTATCACGTTGACGCCCAACTTATTTCCATTAGCGAACGCAAGGTTATCGATGGGAAAAACGAAACCATTACCACTCCCCGCCTGAGCTTTCGTTTTCTCAACGTCGGCCCGGCGGTGGAGCGGAACTTACAGCGGATTATTTTTTCCCTTGAACGCGAGGCCCGGGAAAAGTCGAACAAGGTGCGCGATTAGCATCACCTGAATTACATCACATCCAGCGCTTGTTGAAGCTTCCAGATATAGCGCGGGGCCTGCGGCGCCGGATGATTGTCCGCAACATGTTCAATAAATTCATCCGGGCTGAGGTCGTTGATTTTATTGATCGCTTTTTTCCTGTCGGATGAGAACGTGCGTAACAGTGCGCCCGCACCGTTGGCGTACGAGACTACCAGCGCGTACTGCATCACCTGCGGATCTTCAATCCCGGCCAGCGGCCCGGTTTCGAGAATACTCAGGTATGCGGCCCCCATCGAGATATTGCGCTCGGGGTTTTTCAACTCACTGGTCGACGGCTCTCCACTCCAGCCCATGCGGCGATAAACATCGCGTCCTGAAGTTGAGGCTTTCAACTGCATCAGACCAATCGCATTGGACTTACTGACCGCATTCGGATTTCCGCCTGATTCAATGGCGATAATAGCGGTAATCAATTGTGGACTGACACCCCAGGCCGCACCGGCTTTTTCACTGATCGGCATCCATTGCATTGCGCGTTTAACCGGAACTTCAGCATTCCACGGCGGGTTTTTGTAATCCTGTTTTGAACTACAGCCCGCAAGTAATACAACCAAAAAAGCAAACCATCTCAATTTCACGTCATCTATCCTTATAGCCGGAACCTGTCGCTGAGGTGACAACGACATACCTACGCGGCATGATATACATTTGGTTTTAGTTGTAGCAAGGAAATGCCATGTCCCGGTTTCACTTAATTGCCCCATCGGGCTACTGTATCAATCAGCAGGCTGCCTTACGTGGGCTTGCGCGTCTTATTGAGGCCGGTCATCAGGTCGACAATTCAGCGGTCATTGCGCGCCGCTGCCAGCGTTTTGCGGGGACAGAGGCAGAAAGGCTTGCTGATGTGAACTCGCTCGTTAATCTGAAAACCCCCGATACCGTTGTGATGGCGGTACGCGGCGGCTATGGCGCGAGCCGTTTACTGGAAGATATTGACTGGCAGGGGCTGGCAGCCCGCCAGCAACAAGATCCGCTACTGCTGTGCGGACACAGCGATTTTACGGCGATCCAGTGTGGTCTGCTGACACAGGGGAATGTGATTAGCTTCAGCGGCCCGATGCTGGCGGCGAACTTCGGCGCCGAAGAAATGAACGCATTCACCGAGCACCATTTCTGGCAGGCTTTGCGTAATGCCCAATTTACCCTCGAATGGCAGGGTGACGGTCCGCAGTGCGCAACTGAAGGTACACTGTGGGGCGGAAATCTGGCGATGATCATTTCGCTGATGGGTACACCGTGGATGCCGGCCATCAAAAACGGCATTTTGGTGCTGGAAGACATTAACGAGCATCCATTCCGTGTCGAGCGCATGCTGCTGCAGCTGTACCACGCCGGAATACTGGCCCAGCAAAACGCCATTATTCTCGGCAGTTTTAGCGGTAGCGCACCCAATGATTACGATGCCGGTTACAATCTTGATTCAGTTTGTGATTTTCTGCGCGCCAGATTGTCAGTACCGTTGATCTGCGGCCTCGATTTTGGCCATGAACAACGCACTGTCACCCTGCCTTTGGGAGCCAATGCGGTGCTGAAAAATGATAAAAACGGCACTCAGCTCACCTTAAGTGGGCATCCGGTACTAAAATCGTAAAAAAAGCGGCTAATGGGGCTAAGCAAAACGCTGTTTCTGTCGTTATTATGGTAGGGTTTATTAATACGAAACAGCGTAATTCAGGAGTAACCGAACGTTGGATGCCGCAGCAATTATTAGCCTTTTTATTTTGGGTTCCGTTCTCGTCACCTGCAGTATCTTACTCAGTTCATTCTCATCACGCCTCGGTATCCCTATCCTGGTGATATTTCTCGCTATCGGTATGTTAGCGGGCGTAGATGGTATAGGCGGCATACCTTTCGATAACTATCCATTCGCCTACATGGTGAGTAACCTGGCACTGGCAGTTATCCTGCTCGACGGCGGGATGCGCACCCAGGCCAGCTCTTTTCGCGTTGCGTTAGGCCCGGCGCTATCGTTGGCGACGGTCGGTGTGCTGATTACTTCCGGACTCACCGGCATGATGGCCGCGTGGCTGTTTCATCTGGATCTTATTGAAGGACTCCTGATTGGCGCGATTGTTGGTTCAACCGACGCCGCGGCGGTCTTTTCCCTGCTTGGCGGTAAGGGGCTTAACGAACGCGTTGGCTCTACGCTGGAAATTGAATCCGGCAGTAATGACCCGATGGCCGTGTTTTTGACCATCACGCTCATCGCCATGATCCAAAACCACGAAACCGGTTTAAGCTGGATGTTCGCGGTGCACATTATCCAGCAGTTTGGCTTAGGCATCGTTATCGGTCTGGGCGGTGGATATATGCTCCAGCAGATGATTAACCGCATTTCTCTGCCTGCCGGACTGTATCCGCTATTGGCGTTAAGCGGTGGGATCCTGATTTTTGCCCTGACCACTGCGCTGGAAGGCAGCGGTATTCTGGCAGTTTATCTGTGTGGTTTCTTGCTGGGTAATCGCCCTATTCGCAACCGGTTTGGCATTCTGCAAAACTTCGACGGTCTGGCCTGGCTGGCGCAAATCGCCATGTTCCTGGTGCTCGGACTGCTGGTTACGCCGTCCGACCTGCTGCCTATCGTGGTTCCTGCGCTGATTTTGTCTGCGTGGATGATTTTCATTGCCCGCCCACTTTCGGTTTTCGCCGGACTGCTGCCGTTTCGCGGCTTCAATCTGCGCGAACGCATTTTCATCAGTTGGGTGGGTCTGCGCGGTGCGGTACCCATCATCCTCGCCGTCTTCCCAATGATGGCGGGTCTGGAGAACGCGCGCCTGTTCTTTAACGTCGCGTTCTTCGTGGTACTGATCTCGTTGCTGTTTCAGGGAACCTCACTTTCTTGGGCCGCTAAGAAAGCCAAAGTGGTGGTCCCTCCCGTCGGCTGGCCCGTGTCGCGCATTGGCCTGGATATTCATCCGGATAACCCGTGGGAGCAGTTTGTTTATCAGCTCAGCGCCGATAAGTGGTGCGTAGGAGCCGCATTGCGCGACCTGCATATGCCGGAAGAAACGCGAATAGCCGCCCTGTTTCGTGACAACGTGCTGTTTCACCCCTCCGGCAGCACACGTCTGCGCGAAGGCGACGTATTGTGTGTTATTGGCCGCGAGCGCGATCTCCCGGCTCTTGGCAAGCTGTTCAGCCAGTCGCCACCTGTGTCGTTAGACCAGCGCTTCTTCGGTGATTTTATTCTTGAAGCCAGCGCAAAATATGCCGATGTGGCGCTGATTTATGGCCTGGAAGATGGCACCGAGTATCGTGATAAGCAGCAAACGTTGGGTGAAATTGTCCAGCATCTGCTTGGTGCCGCGCCGGTCGTCGGTGACCAGGTGGAATTCGCTGGCATGATCTGGACCGTAGCCGAGAAGGAAGATAATGCGGTGCTGAAGGTCGGTGTTCGCGTTGCTGAAGATGAGGATGAGTAAAGCGGATGTTTTGCCGGGTGGCGGCTGCGCCTTACCCGGCCTACAAAATGCACTGACTCTGGAGGCCTGATAAACGCAGCAGCATCAGGCAATGCTATATAAAGTTACACCGTCACAACTGGCACGCGCAGCGCCAGAGAACACATTAACTCGTAGCCTACCGTACCTGCGGCGGTGGCCACATCGTCAATTTTAATCTCTTTGCCCCACAGCTCTACCGGCGTCCCGATCCCTGCCTGCGGGCATGGTGTCAGATCTACCGCCAACATATCCATTGAGACTGTCCCCACCGTCCCGGTACGTACACCGTCCACCAGCACCGGAGTACCACTTGGCGCATGGCGTGGATAACCGTCTGCATAGCCGGTCGCTACAATGCCAATGCGCTGCTCGCCGCTGGCAGTGTAGCGTCCACCGTAGCCCACCCGATCGCCAGCTTTCAGCGTTTGTATGCCGATGATCTCACTGCTCAGCGTCATCACTGGCTTCAGGCCGGTGTTAGCGATGTCCCGCCATTGTCCTGAAGGCGACGCACCATACAAAATAATGCCCGGACGAACCCAGTCATAATGCGCTTCGGGGTGCCACAGCGTGGCTGCCGAATTCGACAGCGATCGTCTGCACTCCAGCCCTTCAGTTGCCTGCGCAATACGTGTCATAGCCTCCTGGATACCTTCCGGGTGCTCTGCATCGGCAAAATGGGACATCAGCGTCATTTCACCGACGTTGGGCATCGCCCGCAGCTGTTGCCAGACCGTGGGAACTCTTTCCGGTAAAAAACCAAGGCGGTTCATACCACTGTTCACCTTCAGGTAAACATCGAGCGGCGCCTTCAGGCGCGCATTCTGCAATGCTTTTAGCTGCCAGTTACTGTGTACACAGGTGGTGAGTCGATAATTGTCATATACCGTCAGGTCTTCGGCGTGGAAAAAACCCTCCAGCATGAGTATCGGACCTTTCCATCCGCGCTCGCGTAGGGTTATCGCCTCTTCAAGATTGAGCATGGCAAAACCATCGGTTGTGCCCAGCGCATTCCAGACGCGTTCAATACCGTGTCCATACGCATTGGCTTTCACCACCGACCAGACGCGGGCGTCCGGCGCGGCCTGGCGGGTAATGGTCAGATTTTGTTTCAACGCCTGCAGGTCAATGCTGGCCAGTATCGGGCGGGTCATCTCACGTCCTTATCAGTTATGTGCGCCATGTAAGTGCCGTGGACGAGAGGGGGTAAACCCCGGACTGTAACGCGCCACGCTCAGATCGTCATAAGGTATGGCTGGCGTGCGGCCAGAAAGGATATCGCTCAGTAGCTGACCGGAGCCGCAGGCCATGGTCCAACCCAGCGTGCCGTGGCCGGTATTGAGCAGCAGATTCTTAAAGCGGGTGCGCCCCACCACCGGCGTTCCGTCCGGCGTCATCGGACGCAGTCCAGTCCAGAAGGTTGCCTGCTCCACATGACCGCCGCGCGGGAAGAGATCGCGTACGACCATTTCCAGCGTTTCACGACGAGGTTGTAGCAGTTCTGTATTAAAGCCGACAATCTCCGCCATGCCGCCAACGCGAATACGATTGTCAAAGCGGGTAATAGCGATTTTGTAGGTTTCATCAAGGATAGTAGAAACCGGCGCACCGTCGTCTTGCGCCACCGGAATGGTCAACGAATAGCCTTTGAGCGGATAGACCGGGATATCAACGATCCCTTTCAGCATTGCCGTGGAGTACGAACCAAACGCCATCACATAGGCATCGGCTTTAACTATCTCTTCGCCGCACTGGACGCCATAAATCTGCTCACCATCGCTCAGCAGCTTATCGACCGGGGTATTAAAGCGAAACTTAACGCCTGCCTGCTCCGCCATCTGCGCCAGACGCTGGGTAAACAGCTGGCAGTCGCCGGTTTCATCATTCGGTAAACGCAAACCACCGGTCAGTTTATGGGCCACTTCCGCCAGTGCGGGTTCGACTTCCGCCAAACGGTTTGCTTCCAGCAGTTGATATGGTACGCCCGCATCTTCTAGCACGGCGATGTCGCGGGTAGCGTTCTCATACTGTTGAGCGGTACGGAAAAGTTGCAGGGTTCCGCCCTGGCGCCCTTCGTACTCGATACCGGTAGAGGCGCGCAGCGCTTTCAGGCAATCACGGCTGTATTCCGCCAGTCGCACCATGCGTCCTTTGTTTTCCATGTAGTGGCTGGTGTCGCAGTTGCGCAGCATCTGCCACATCCATTTCAACTGGAACTGGGTTCCGTCAAGACGGACGGCCAGCGGAGCGTGCCGCTGAAACATCCACTTAATTGCTTTTAGCGGTACGCCTGGTGCCGCCCATGGTGCTGCATAACCTGGAGAGATTTGCCCCGCGTTCGCCGCACTGGTTTCCAGTGCCGGACCGGGCTCACGATCAATGACGGTGACATCGTGTCCAGCCTGACTTAAGTACCAGGCGCTGGTCACGCCAACGACACCACTTCCCAGTATGACAACTCGCATAGCCACTCCGTTAACAGTAAAAGAACAATCATCTAATTACATCTTGATAACTCAGTTGAAAATATTATTCAACATATGGCTTTTTTATGGTGACTTACCTCACATATAGCGGTGATAGCTGGGGACTCTCCGCTTTGGCATCTCCTGCTGTGCGTTATTTTTATCCAGCATAAAATTTTGCGGCCATGCCATTTTTCGACGCCTCGCTAACGTGAAATCGCAAAGAAAAAATTTCTGCCGCAGCACGTTTTTTAACACCATGATCTATGCTTGACATGAGGTACTCCAGACAGAGAGTGCCGCCAACAATGAGGGTGCGCGAATGGCTACGATTGATTCCATGAACAAGGACAGCACACGGTTAAGCGATGGACCCGACTGGACGTTTGATCTGCTGGATGTCTATCTGGCAGAGATAGACCGCGTGGCGAAACTCTACAGACTGGATACCTACCCGCACCAAATCGAGGTGATCACCTCCGAACAGATGATGGATGCTTATTCCAGCGTCGGGATGCCGATCAACTATCCTCACTGGTCGTTTGGTAAAAAGTTTATTGAAACCGAGCGCTTGTATAAACATGGTCAGCAGGGGCTGGCCTATGAGATTGTTATCAACTCCAATCCGTGTATCGCGTATCTGATGGAGGAGAACACCATCACCATGCAGGCGCTGGTGATGGCGCATGCCTGCTACGGACACAACTCCTTTTTCAAAAACAACTACCTGTTCCGAAGCTGGACGGATGCCAGTTCCATTGTCGATTACCTGATCTTCGCGCGAAACTATATTACCCAGTGTGAAGAGCGTTACGGCGTGGATGAAGTCGAAAAGCTGCTCGACTCCTGCCATGCGCTGATGAACTACGGCGTTGACCGTTACAAACGCCCGCAAAAAATCTCCCTACAGGAAGAGAAAGCCCGTCAGAAAAGCCGTGAAGAGTATCTGCAAAGCCAGGTGAATATGTTGTGGCGCACGCTGCCGAAGAAAGAGGAAGAGAAAACCGTGGCGGAAGCCCGGCGTTATCCCTCTGAGCCACAGGAGAACCTGCTGTACTTCATGGAGAAGAACGCCCCGCTGCTGGAGTCCTGGCAACGCGAAGTCCTACGCATTGTACGCAAGGTCAGCCAGTATTTTTATCCGCAGAAACAGACGCAGGTGATGAACGAGGGCTGGGCCACTTTCTGGCATTACACCATCCTGAACCACCTTTATGATGAAGGTAAAGTCACCGAACGGTTTATGCTGGAGTTTCTGCATAGCCATACCAATGTGGTATTTCAGCCGCCCTACAACAGCCCGTGGTATAGCGGGATAAACCCGTACGCTCTGGGATTTGCCATGTTCCAGGATATCAAACGTATTTGTCAGTCGCCGACCGAGGAGGACAAATACTGGTTCCCGGACATAGCGGGTTCTGACTGGCTGGAAACCCTGCATTTTGCGATGCGCGATTTCAAAGATGAGAGCTTTATCAGCCAGTTCCTGTCGCCAAAGGTGATGCGTGATTTCCGTCTGTTCACCGTGCTGGATGACGATCGTCACAACTATCTGGAGATTTCTGCGATTCATAACGAGGAAGGATATCGTGAGATCCGCAACAGGTTGTCGTCGCAATACAACCTCAGCAACCTGGAGCCGAATATTCAAATCTGGAATGTCGATCTGCGTGGCGATCGTTCGCTCACCTTACGCTATATTCCGCATAACCGCGCACCGCTGGATAAAGGACGCAAAGAAGTGCTCAAGCACGTACACCGGCTTTGGGGTTTTGACGTGATGCTGGAGCAACAGAATGAAGATGGCAGCGTGGAGCTGTTGGAGCGTTGCCCGCCAAGGATGAACGGTCTGTAAATCTTATTACCGGAGGCGGTGTAAACACCTAAACCGGCCTACGAAGTGCACACATTGTAGGCCGGATAAGACGCTTTGGCGTCGCCATCCGGCTTTGAGCAATTAACGGCCCTGAATCGCCAAATCGCCCGGCAGGCTCTTTTGCATGCGATGCCAAATTTCGCCACTGTCGTGACCATAGCGACGCACCGTTTCATACACCTGCTCATGAGCGCCCTGCTCGCAGAGTTCTGACAGTTTACGGTAGAAGCTCAGCGCCAGCGCGCGCGCTTCCGGATTGGCAAAATAATGACGACCAATGCGGGTATATAATCCTTTCATACCGTTGAGGATCAAACCGTAAATCGGATTGCCGGAGGCAAATGCCAGGCCGCGGAAAATGTTATAGTCCAGATCGGCAAATGCGTCAGCGTGGTCGGCCACCTGATTTGCCGTCGCCAGAACCTCCTGTGCTTTATCAGGATGCTGGCGAAACGCAGTGCGAACAAAGATCGTCGAAATATTGGTACGCACGGACAGCAGATTATCAATCAACTGCGGGACACTCTCGTGATCGAGACGCGCCAGCGTTTCAAGAATATTCAGCCCGGAGGTTTCCCAGAAGTTATTCACCTTCGTCGGTTTGCCGTGTTGAATGGTCAACCAGCCATCTCGCGCCAACCGCTGCAATACTTCGCGTAGCGTGGTACGTGTCACCCCAATAAGTTCGGAGAGTTCACGTTCAGCGGGCAAAATAGTGCCAGGTGGGAAGCGGTTATTCCAGATACTTTCAATGATGTACTCTTCCGCGAACCCAGCCGGGCTTTGCGCCTTAATGACCATAGTAAAAATTCCATTACACAGCAAAACATAGTTACACACATCATACCAGATGGGTATCTTAGCTGATAGCTGACGCAATGAAGAAAAAGTGGATCAAGGCTTCATTTTCCTAATAACGCTACAGCACAGCCAACCTTACCAGTCTCGTGAATAGCTTGCCTGTGCCCCCTCCTCCCGCTAAGCTTTGCGGTCAAACATAAAAACATGATTTCATTTTTAAAGGTAGGGAAATCACCATGGAGCTATCATGGGGCCGCGCTATGTGGCGCAATTTTTTAGGTCAATCACCAGACTGGTACAAACTTGCACTGCTTGTCTTCTTAGTCGTTAACCCGATTATTTTTTTCATCAACCCTTTTATCGCCGGCTGGTTGCTGGTGGCCGAGTTCATTTTCACGCTGGCGATGGCGTTAAAATGTTACCCACTGCTGCCAGGCGGGCTGTTGGCTATTGAAGCTGTCATTATTGGTATGACCAGCGCCACGCATGTGCGTGAAGAGGTTGCCGCAAACCTTGAGGTGTTATTGCTGCTGATGTTTATGGTGGCAGGCATCTACTTTATGAAGCAGCTATTACTGTTTATTTTCACTCGTCTGCTGCTCACTATTCGCTCCAAGACGCTGCTGTCACTGTCTTTTTGTGTTGCAGCCGCTTTCCTCTCTGCGTTCCTCGATGCGTTGACCGTCGTTGCCGTGGTAATCAGCGTTGCGGTCGGGTTTTATGGTATCTACCATCGCGTTGCTTCTTCTCGCGCGGAAGACAACAACATGCTTGATGACAGCCATATCGATCAGCACAATAAAGTCGTTCTTGAGCAGTTCCGCGGTTTTCTGCGTAGCCTGATGATGCACGCGGGGGTCGGTACGGCGTTAGGCGGCGTGATGACCATGGTGGGCGAACCACAAAACCTTATTATCGCCAAAGCGGCTGGCTGGCATTTTGGCGACTTCTTCCTGCGCATGTCGCCAGTTACCGTCCCGGTACTGATTTGCGGCCTGTTAACCTGTGTACTGGTCGAGAAATTGCGCTGGTTTGGCTATGGCGAAACGCTGCCGGAGACCGTCCGTGATGTCCTGCAACAGTTTGACGATCAGAGCCGCCAACAACGTACCCGCCAGGACAAAATCAAACTGATTGTCCAGGCGATTATTGGCGTCTGGCTGGTCGTTGCTTTGGCCCTGCATCTGGCAGAAGTCGGATTGATCGGTTTGTCGGTCATCATTCTGGCAACCTCGTTGACCGGCGTAACCGACGAACATGCGATAGGTAAGGCCTTTACCGAGTCGCTACCCTTCACCGCGCTGCTGACCGTGTTCTTCTCTATTGTCGCGGTGATTATCGATCAACAACTCTTTTCACCGATTATTCAGTTTGTGTTGCAGTCGTCTGAACATGCACAACTGACGCTGTTTTATCTCTTCAACGGCCTGCTGTCTTCGATCTCTGATAACGTTTTTGTTGGTACGATTTATATCAATGAAGCCAAAGCCGCGATGGAACATGGGACCATCAGCCTTAACCAATTTGAGCTGTTGGCGGTGGCGATCAATACCGGGACCAACCTGCCTTCGGTGGCCACGCCAAACGGCCAGGCTGCATTCCTGTTCCTGCTGACCTCTGCACTGGCGCCGTTGATTCGCCTCTCTTATGGTCGCATGGTGTGGATGGCCCTGCCTTATACTCTCGTCCTGACGCTCGTCGGCCTGCTTTGCGTCGAGTTCACGCTAGTTCCGGTGACCGAGTGGATGACCCAAACGGGCTGGTTAGCTACACTTTCATAACAATTAACCGGGCAAATCACTGCCCGGTTTGACTTTTTGCATGATAAATATCCGATTACGCAAATTTTCAATTCCCGCTAGTGGCGCATAAAGTGAATTGGTTTAAACTGCGGTCTCTACGCATGTTGCAGGGAAATGATTATGTTGCGATTTTTAAACCAGTGCTCCCGAGGTCGTGGAGCATGGTTATTGTTGGCGTTAACCGCCTTTGCGCTGGAGCTCGTCGCGCTGTGGTTCCAGCACGTCATGCTGCTAAAACCTTGCGTGTTGTGTATTTACGAACGTAGCGCATTATTTGGCGTGATGGGTGCAGGGCTGGTGGGTGCTATCGCACCAAAAACACCGCTGCGCTATGTGGCGATGATAATCTGGATTTACAGTGCCTGGCGCGGACTTCAGTTAGCGTATGAGCACACCATGATTCAGCTGCACCCATCCCCGTTTATGACCTGTGATTTTGCCGCACGCTTCCCAAGCTGGCTGCCGCTGGACAAATGGCTGCCGCAGGTGTTTTTAGCGTCCGGTGACTGTGCTGAGCGCCAGTGGTCTTTTTTAACCCTGGAAATGCCGCAGTGGCTGTTGGGGATCTTCGCCGCCTACCTGGTGGTCGCCGTGCTGGTAGTGATAGCACAGCCGTTCAAACCGAAAAAACGTGACCTCTTCGGTCGCTAACAGAGACGCTCCTTCGGGAGCGTTTTTTTTGCCTTAAATTCATTGCCTGCTGGCATCTATAAGATGTATATTAAATGCATCTTATAGATGCCACACCAAGGAGATGTCTTATGTCCCATTTACGCATCCCGGCAAACTGGAAAGTTAAACGCTCTACTCCCTTCTTCACGAAAGACAACGTCCCGGCAGCACTTCTTTCTCACCATAACACTGCTGCAGGCGTTTTTGGCCAGCTTTGCGTGATGGAAGGTACGGTAACGTATTACGGCTTTGCCAATGAAGACGCAAAAGAGCCTGAAGTAAAAGTGGTGATTAATGCCGGTCAGTTTGCGACCAGTCCGCCGCAGTACTGGCATCGCGTTGAATTAAGCGACGACGCCCAATTCAACATCAATTTCTGGGTTGAAGATGACAACCATGGCGATGAGATGTATCAGGCGAAAAAGTCTTAAGCCTAAACGCCTGCTAATCGATGGGCGGTTTAGTCCGCCCATGAAGGTTTGTTCAGAATATGATCCTGCCAGTCACGCACTTCCGATTCTTTCACCGCAATATGACGTACTGAAATACGTTCACCGTGCATCGCCGCTTTTGATCCCGTCAGCAGTGGATGCCACTCCGGCAGCCCTTTACCTTCCGCTAGCAGACGATACGCACAGGTCATCGGCAGCCATTCAAAGGTGGGCAGATTATCGCGCGTCAGTTTGATACAGTCAGGCTCGTACTCGAATCGGCGTTCGTAATTACGGCACTGACAGGTTTTGATATTGAGCTGCTTACACGCGACGTTAGTAAAATAGATTTCGTCGGTATCTTCATCCATCAGCTTATGCAGGCAGCATTGACCACACCCGTCACATAATGACTCCCACTCGGCATCGGTCATTTCATCCAGGGTTTTACTTTGCCAGAAAGGTATGTCGCTCATCAGGGTATCCGCTATTGCAATAAAGCTGCACCTTATAACCAGTCTGGCACGCTGATGCAAGTTTTGCCGCCCGAAAAGGCGGCAAGAAGAGATTACAGCACGCGTGTCGTCAGCGTTTGACCATGAAAACTGATAGCCAGCTCATCACCGCTGTTTAACGGCCCAACTCCTGCTGGCGTCCCCGTCAACACAACATCGCCCGCTTTGAGGGTAAAGAAACGACTCATGTAGGCAATCAAAGGAACGATGTGATGGATCATATCCGCCGTGGTGCCGTGCTGGCGCTGCTCACCGTTAACCGTTAACCCGAGCATCGTATCCTGAGGATCACCATTAAATTCCGCCACCGGAATAAACCCTGACAGCGGGCAAGAGTTATCAAAGCCCTTCGCTTTTTCCCACGGCTGCCCCGCCTTCTTCATTTTGCCCTGAATATCACGCAGGGTCAGATCCAACGCGACGCCATAGCCCGCGATGGCTTTGCGCACATGTTCTTCCGTCGCCTGACGTAGGGTCGCGCCAATCAAAACAGCCAGCTCAACTTCATGGTGAACCGAACCCATATCAGATGGGATCACCAGCGGCTGGCGTAAATCGCACAGCGCGGTTTCCGGTTTAATAAACAGCACCGGTTCTTCCGGGGTACTTCCGCCCATCTCTTTAATATGATTAGCATAGTTACTCCCTACGCAAACCACCTTACTCACCGGATAATCCAGCAGAGCACCATGCCAGTTATGATGTTGATACATTACTTTCCCCTAACGTAGTTATCAATTTCAGGTACTGCATCGATGGGGCGTGCTGCTGCCGGATGCAGTTTAACGTTTATCGTCTGGTGTATTTTGTTTCGTCGCAGCCAGATGCTGTTTAAGTAAATCTTCTGGCGGCGGTGGTATTTGTAAATAATAGCCCTGCTCGGTGAGTGCCTGTTTTACTTTTTCCAGATCGGCATTAACCAGCTTTTTACGGCCATCAAGCGGCAACATCATTGCCAGCGTCGGCTGACCAAATCCTTTCATCAGTTCTTCAGGAACTCGCGAGAAATCGTCTTTTTTTTCGACATATAAATAGGTCTGGTCACGTTTACTGCTTCGGTAGATCACACAAAACATATCTTTTACTCTGAATTCACGGAATGGTGGCTTGCCTCAATATAATACTGACTATAACATGCCTTATAGTCTTCGGAATATCACCCCGCGCTGGGGATGATAAATAGCAAATTGAGTAAGGCCAGGATGTCAAACACGCCAATCGAGCTTAAAGGCAGTAGCTTCACCTTATCAGTGGTTCATTTACATGAAGCAGAACCCGAGGTTATTCGTCAGGCGTTGGAAGACAAAATCGCGCAGGCACCTGCTTTTTTAAAACATGCTCCCGTAGTGGTTAACGTGAGTGGTCTTGAAAGCCCGGTAAACTGGTCAGCGCTGCAGAAGGTTGTCGCGTCTACCGGATTGCGCATTATCGGCGTTAGCGGATGCAAAGACGCCAGACTCAAGGCTGAAATCGACGAAATGGGTCTTCCTTTACTGACTGAAGGTAAAGAAAAAGCTATTCGTCCTGCGCCCGTTGAGGCCCCGGCTCCCGTCGCTCCGCCACAAAACGTTACTCCCATCACAAAAACACGATTAATAAATGTGCCGGTTCGTTCCGGTCAGCGCATTTATGCACCACAATGTGATCTGATTGTTACAAGCCACGTCAGTGCAGGCGCAGAGCTTATCGCTGATGGCAATATTCATGTTTATGGAATGATGAGAGGCCGTGCGTTGGCAGGCGCAAGCGGTGACCGGGAAGCGCAAATTTTTTGTACCCATCTGACGGCAGAACTGGTGTCTATCGCAGGTGTTTATTGGCTGAGTGATAAAATCCCAGCAGAATTTTATGGCAAAGCGGCACGTCTGCAATTAGCAGAGAACGCTTTGACAGTTCAACCGTTGAATTGATCCCTTTTTAACAAGGAATTTCTATGGCACGCATTATTGTTGTTACTTCGGGTAAAGGGGGCGTTGGCAAAACCACCTCCAGCGCGGCCATCGCTACAGGTTTGGCCCAGAAGGGAAAGAAAACTGTCGTTATTGATTTTGATATCGGCCTGCGTAATCTTGATCTGATTATGGGTTGTGAACGCCGCGTCGTTTACGACTTCGTCAACGTTATTCAGGGCGATGCGTCGTTAAATCAGGCGCTAATCAAAGATAAGCGTACCGAAAATCTCTTTATTCTTCCGGCCTCACAAACTCGCGATAAAGACGCGCTGACGCGTGAAGGCGTCGCGAAAGTTCTGGACGATCTGAAAACGATGGAATTCGACTTCATCGTCTGCGACTCTCCGGCGGGTATTGAAACCGGTGCGCTGATGGCCCTGTATTTTGCCGATGAAGCGATTATTACCACCAACCCGGAAGTCTCCTCTGTACGTGACTCTGACCGTATACTGGGTATTCTGGCGTCGAAATCTCGTCGCGCGGAAAACGGTGAAGATCCGATTAAAGAGCATTTGTTGCTGACGCGCTACAACCCTGGCCGCGTTAATAAAGGTGACATGCTGAGCATGGAAGACGTACTGGAAATTCTGCGAATCAAGCTGGTTGGCGTGATTCCTGAAGATCAGTCAGTCCTGCGCGCGTCTAACCAGGGTGAGCCGGTTATTCTCGACATCAATGCTGATGCCGGTAAAGCCTATGCTGATACCGTAGACCGTCTGTTGGGAGAAGAACGTCCTTTCCGCTTCATTGAAGAAGAGAAGAAAGGTTTCCTCAAACGCCTGTTCGGAGGATAAGTTATGGCATTACTGGATTTTTTTCTCTCGCGGAAAAAGAGCACAGCGAACATCGCTAAAGAGCGACTGCAGATTATTGTTGCGGAACGTCGTCGTAGTGACGCCGAGCCACATTATTTACCGCAGCTGCGTAAGGATATTCTCGACGTTATCTGTAAGTATGTACAAATTGATCCCGAAATGGTCACGGTACAACTTGAACAAAAAGACGGCGATATTTCGATCCTCGAACTTAACGTGACATTACCTGAAGCAGAAGAGTCTAAATAAGCTCTTTTGTCGCTAAATCATGGTTACGAAAAAGGCAGATTATTCTGCCTTTTTTATTTTCTGTCTCTGACTAACCTATCGAGCATTTATTCCAAAGTAAACTTTGGGTAGTTTTCGGCAAAATAGCGGCGTAAATACTCAACCGTAATACGGATTTTTGCCGACGTCGCCAGCCGGGAGACATAAACCGCCCATATATTGGCGGGTTGATAATACTCAGGCAATATATGCACCAGATGTCCGCTGGCAATGTTGTCGCAAACGTCCCACCACGAACGCAAAGCAATTCCCTGCCCATCCAGACACCATTGATGTACCACTTCGCCATGGTTAGACGACAGCGGCCCCGTAACCTTTATTGAGTGTGCGCCCTCTTTATTACGCATTTGCCAGATACCAAACGGATGGTCACGTTCTTTAATAACCAGGCAGGGGAAAGTAGAAAGATCGTTCAGTTGTTTCGGCACTCCATGCCGCGCCACAAATTCCGGCGAGGCGCACAGAATACGATAGTTAGTCGCCAGCTTGCGGGCAATCAGGTTCGGCGCGATATCATCCCCGATACGAATATCGAGATCGACGCCCTCATTGACCATATCGACCAGACGGTCTTCAACATCGAACCTCAGTTCTAACTGCGGGTACTCTTTTGCCAGCGCAGACAGCGCCGGAGCGACCACCCGGCGGCCAAAACCAAAGCTACTGATAATTCGTAGCATCCCCTGCGGGATCTGCCTGGCATCGGACAGCTCGTCCATCATCTGATCGACATCCTGCAGGATCCGCTGTGCCCATTCGTAGATCCGCTCCCCCTCTTCCGTGATGGTTACGCGCCGCGTTGTTCGGTGCAACAGCACCACGTTCAGCGTTTGCTCCAACAGGGCAACGCGCTTACTGATAAAAGCCGGAGATACGCCCAGCTCTTCGGCAACGGCGGCAAATCCCGCACGACGGGCAACCAGCATAAAGACGCGTAAATCATTTAGCAGCGGCAGATTATTCATGATCTGTGTTTTATGTTTCACCAGTTAGGGGGATTAACTATTAATCAGTCAATTATAGGATACGGGGAAAGTCAATTTTGATGGCGTACAAGTGAGAGCTGCTATGAAGAAAACCTGTCGTATTGCCGCTATCCCCGGAGATGGCATTGGTAAAGAAGTCCTGCCTGAAGGCATTCAGGTGTTGCAGGCAGCCGCCGAGCGTTGGGGGTTGTCACTCAGCTTTGAGCAAATGGAATGGGCCAGCTGCGAGTACTACGCCCATCACGGAAAGATGATGCCGGATGACTGGCATGAGCAGTTACAATCCTTCGATGCTATCTATTTTGGTGCCGTTGGCTGGCCGGACACCGTGCCGGACCACATCTCATTATGGGGCTCGCTGCTTAAGTTTCGCCGCGAATTTGACCAGTATGTCAACCTGCGTCCGGTACGCCTGTTTCCAGGCGTACCTTGCCCGCTGGCAGGCAAGCAGCCAGGAGACATTGATTTCTATGTGGTGCGCGAGAACACCGAGGGAGAATACTCTTCACTCGGCGGACGCGTAAGCGAAGGTACAGAACACGAAGTGGTTATCCAGGAGTCGGTCTTCACCCGTCGCGGCGTCGATCGTATATTGCGTTACGCTTTCGAGCTGGCACAAAATCGCCCGCGCAAAACCCTGACCTCGGCGACCAAATCCAACGGACTGGCCATCAGCATGCCGTACTGGGACGAGCGCGTGGAAGCAATGGCGGCTAACTATCCCGAGATCCGTTGGGATAAACAGCATATTGATATACTCTGCGCCCGCTTTGTGATGCAGCCGGAGCGTTTTGACGTGGTGGTTGCCTCCAACCTGTTTGGCGACATCCTCTCCGATCTCGGTCCAGCCTGTACCGGAACGATTGGCATTGCGCCTTCAGCCAACTTAAACCCGGAACGTACCTTCCCGTCTCTGTTCGAGCCAGTACACGGTTCGGCCCCCGATATCTACGGCAAGAACCTCGCCAACCCTATAGCGACTATCTGGGCTGGCGCCATGATGCTCGACTTCCTTGGCAACGGTGATGCTAACTATAAAGCCGCCCACGACGGTATTCTGGCGGCAATTGAGCAGGTTATTGCCAGCGGCCCGAAAACACCGGATATGAAAGGCACTGCCACCACGCAACAGGTTGGTGAGGCCATCTCTCGGGCATTGCGTTAGAGGTCAAACCACGGAATATGAGCCGCGTCACTGACGCGGCTTTTTTATGCTTTTTATGGCACCAATAACCTGCGCCAATTCACCTTTTATTATTTCCGTTCTGTGTTTTATTGCTTCACGCATCGAGTAATTGTTTAATTCATGTAAAGAACAAATAATAAAATTGTTAAATACAAAATCACTGATTCCCTACAGCATGATAACAACGACAGGCTAATGCCATACGCGGGCAACTGTGCCCAGGAGATCCCATGTTGAGCAACGTTAAGAAAAAAGACATGCCGCTGATAGCCATCAGTCTGGTGGCTATTCTTTTCATCGCCGCCACACTTAGTCTCTTCCCTCAGCAGTCTGCACAAGTCGCAAATACCCTTTTTAACGGCGTTACCCGGATGCTGGGTTCCGCCGTGCAGATCCTCGTTCTGATGGCGATGGGTCTGGTCGTCTGGCTGGCCACCAGCAAATACGGCAACATTCGTCTGGGAGAAGGAAAAGCGGAATACAGCACGCTGTCCTGGCTGTTTATGTTTATTTGTGCCGGACTAGGTTCCTCCACGCTCTACTGGGGCGTTGCTGAGTGGGCCTATTATTACCAGACCCCGGGTCTGAATATCGCTCCGCACTCGCAAAAAGCGCTGGAATACAGCTTACCCTACTCTTTTTTCCATTGGGGAATCAGCGCCTGGGCGACCTATACGCTGGCTTCATTAACCATGGCCTACCACTTTCATGTGCGGAAAAACAAAGGGCTGAGCCTGTCCGGAATAATCGCCGCTATCACCGGCGTGCATCCGCAGGGCGTCTGGGGCCGGCTGGTTGATTTGATGTTCCTGATCGCCACAGTTGGCGCGTTAACCATCTCTCTGGTTGTCACCGCCGCCACCTTTACCCGTGGTTTATCTGCTCTCACAGGTTTACCGGATAACTTCACCGTACAGGCGTTTGTTATCCTGTTCTCTGGCGGCATTTTCTGTCTGAGCTCCTGGATTGGCATCAACAACGGCTTGCAACGTCTGAGCAAAATGGTCGGCTGGGGGGCGTTTTTACTGCCGCTGTTGGTGCTGATTGTCGGCCCGACCGAGTTCATCACCAACAACATCATTAACGCCATCGGTCTGACGACACAAAACTTTTTGCAGATGAGTCTGTTCACCGACCCGCTCGGCAACGGTGAGTTCACCCGCAACTGGACGGTGTTCTATTGGCTGTGGTGGATCTCCTACACCCCTGGCGTGGCAATGTTTGTCACTCGCGTATCCCGTGGTCGCAAAATCAAAGAGGTTATCTGGGCGTTAATCCTGGGTAGTACCGTTGGCTGCTGGTTCTTCTTTGGCGTGATGGAAAGCTACTCCATTCACCAATTTGTGAACGGTGTGATCGACGTACCGCAGGTTATGGCCACGTTAGGCGGCGAAACAGCCGTACAGCAAGTGTTGATGTCGTTGCCTGCCGGGAAACTGTTCCTGGTGGCGTATCTGGCGATCATGATTATTTTTCTCGCCTCGCATATGGATGCCGTCGCCTACACCATGGCGGCCACCAGCACGCGTAACCTGCAGGAAGGGGAAGATCCGCAGCGTAGCTTACGTCTGTTCTGGTGCGTGGTCATCACCCTGATCCCATTATCAATTTTGTTCACCGGCGCGTCCCTGGAAACCATGAAGACCACGGTGGTTCTGACCGCACTTCCCTTCCTCGCCATTCTGTTGGTGAAGGTTGGCGGTTTTCTTCGCTGGGTACGGCAGGACTATGCCCACGTTCCTGCACATCAAATTGAAGGTCATCTCCCCGAAACGCCAGTGGACGTCCCCGTCGCACCACCGGCCGGGACATTACTCAAAGGCGACAATTAAGCGCCAGTAAAAAATCCTCTTACTCACAAATTAAAGGTATTCCAATGAGCAATCTGAGCCCTGAGTTTATTCTGCCGCAAAATTTCTGTGCCAACCCGCAGGACGCCTGGACTATCCCTGCCCGGTTCTATACCGACCATCAGGCCTTCGAGCACGAGCAGGAGAAAGTGTTCGCTAAGAGCTGGATTTGCGTCGCCCACAGTAGCGAACTGGCGAAACCCAATGACTATGTAACCCGGGAAGTGATTGGCGAGAACATCGTGCTGGTACGTGGTCGCGATAACGTGCTGCGCGCGTTCTACAACGTTTGCCCGCATCGTGGTCATCAGCTGTTGAGCGGCGAAGGGAAAGCGAAAAATGTGATTACCTGCCCTTACCACGCCTGGGCATTCAAGCTTGACGGTAACCTGGCGCATGCACGTAACTGCGAAAACGTTGCCAACTTCGACAGTGAGAAAGCACATCTCACCCCGGTACGGCTGGAAGAATATGCCGGATTCGTGTTTATCAACATGGATCCGAACGCGGGCAGCGTAGAAGAACAACTCCCAGGTCTTGCAGACAAAGTTATCGAAGCCTGCCCTGATGTGCATGACCTGAAGCTGGCGGCGCGCTTTACGACCCGAACTCCAGCCAACTGGAAGAATATTGTCGATAACTATCTGGAGTGCTACCACTGCGGCCCGGCTCACCCTGGTTTTTCCGACTCGGTTCAGGTTGATCGTTACTGGCATACTATGCACGGCAACTGGACGCTACAATACGGTTTCGCCAAACCGTCAGAGCAGTCATTTAAGTTCGAAGAGGGTGTTGATGCCGCCTTCCACGGTTTCTGGCTGTGGCCGTGCACCATGCTCAACGTTACGCCAATCAAAGGCATGATGACCGTTATCTACGAATTTCCAGTGGATGCAGAAACTACGCTGCAAAACTATGACATCTACTTCACCAACGAAGAACTGACCGAAGAGCAGAAACAACTGATCGAATGGTATCGCAACGTCTTCCGCCCTGAAGATTTACGTCTGGTTGAAAGCGTCCAAAAAGGGTTGAAATCGCGCGGGTATCGCGGTCAGGGCCGCATTATGGCCGACACCAGCGGCAGCGGTATCTCCGAACATGGCATTGCCCATTTCCATAATCTGGTCGCGCAGGTGTTTCAGGAATAACCAGAGGCTGTAACGACAGGTTCCGGCGCATCGTTAAGCCGCGCCGGACAGATTTTTTAGGGAGTGCCGCAATGTCTGATTATCAAATGCAAGAAGTCCGGGTCAGCCGGATTGAGACGATTACCGCGCAGGTAAAACGCTTTACTTTAACGGCGACATCAGGCGAGCCGTTGCCCGCGTTTCAGGGTGGCAGCCATATTATCGTGCAGATGCGCGATGGCGAGAATCTGTACAGCAATGCTTACTCGCTGATGAGTTCCCCCTTTGATACGAGCGCCTGGCAAATCGCCGTACGACTGGAGGAAGCATCCAAAGGCGGCTCACGATATCTGCATCAAAACGTGAAACCCGGCGACACGCTCACGATCTCCACACCAAACAATCTGTTCGCCCTCGCCCCTCAGGCACAACAACATCTGTTGATTGCTGGAGGTATCGGCATCACACCGTTTTTATCGCATATCCCGGAGCTGGAACATTCTAAGGCGCAATGGCAACTGCATTATTGCTCTCCCAGTCAGGACAACTGCGCGTTTTATGACGAACTCCTGCAGCACCCCAGCGTTGATCGTATTCATCTGCATCTGTCAAGCGCAGGAACCCGCCTTGATTTATCTCGCCTGCTGGCCGATGTCGAACCCGGCACACATATTTACACCTGCGGGCCAGCAGTGCTCAACGATGCCGTCAGAGAAGCGGCTTCCCTCCATAGACTGGACAGCAATACGCTACATTTCGAACAATTTGCGCTGGAAGATAAAAGCGGTGATGCCTTTACCCTGGTTCTGGCGCGTTCCGGACGCGAGTTTGTGGTCCCGGAAGAGATGACCATTTTGCAGGTTATCGAAAATAACAAAGCCGCGCGCGTTGAGTGCCTGTGCCGGGAAGGTGTTTGCGGCACCTGTGAAACGACGATTCTTGAAGGGGAAGCGGATCACCGCGATCAGTATTTCAGCGACGACGAAAAAGCCAGCCAGCAAAGCATGCTTATTTGCTGCTCACGCGCCAAAGGTAAGCGCCTGGTGCTTGATTTGTAGCGTTGCGCAGGCCGGGTTAGCAATGGCGCAACCCGGCGAGCCTGGTGACTTACTGCGGATATTCCTGCAGCAGCGCGTTGAGACGATCGGACATCAGTTCGCCACGCCAACCGGAAACCAACTCCGGCAGGGTCTGCTGCGGCTTTAATTTCCAGTGCCAGTTGAGTAGCTGGTTGATTTGACGGCGTGAAGCCAGCAGTTCGACGCTAAGATTATGCTCAGTACTCACCTCGGCAACCAGCGCCTTAATGGCTTTAAACGCTTTGCGGTATCCAGGCATATCCATCAAATTCAGCAGCGGCTGTGGCAGTGATTCTTCCGGTAAAGCCTGCGCTTTTTCTACCAGAGAAATCAGCGTTTTGCCGTGGAAGCGAATTTCACTACCGGAAAGGCCGAGGCTGTCCAGTTCACCCAGACTCCCTGGCATATAACGAGCGACCGACCACAGGTGTTCTTCACGCACCACAAAGTTCACTGCCAGATCGCGCTCACGCGCTTTACGCAGTCGCCAGTCGGCAAGCAGTTGCAGGCAGGCCAACTGACGGGTACGCAGTTGCCAGGCGTTGGTGATGTCGCGCCATGCGTCTTCAGGCGCCAGAACTTCCTTGCGACGCTGCTGCATTAAGCGACATTCGTCCAGTGCGGCTGGCAGCCAGCCGCTGGTTTCAGTTTCAACCATCAGTTTTGTGGTGATCGGTAATAGATACCAGACATCAGCCGCCGCGTACTCACACTGACGCTCGGTCAGCGGTCTGGCCAGCCAGTCGGTGCGGGATTCGCTTTTGTCCAGCGCCACCCCCGTAAACTCTTCCACCATCGCGGCAAACCCCCACGACAGCGGACGACCGCAAAAAGCAGCCAGAATTTGTGTATCAATCAACGGCTGCGGCAGTTCGCCAAAAGCGTTGAGAAACACTTCCAGATCTTCGCTACCTGCATGCAGGAATTTGGTGATGGCAGTATCACGCAGAATATCGCGCAGCGGCGACCAGTCGGTGATCCCCTGCGGATCAATCAGAGCAACGTGTTTGCCATCAAACAGCTGGATCAGCCCCAACTGCGGATAATAGGTACGCGTGCGAACAAATTCTGTATCCAGGGCTATCGCCGGAAATTCACGGACGGCTTCGCACAGCGTGGCCAACGCGTCGTCCGTGGTGATCATTTGATAATTCAAATCGTGCTCTCTTAGGTTTGCGCCAAAAAAAACGCCGGATTTCCCGGCGTTTTCTACTGGCTGACTTAACGCTCAGCCTTTATTGTCCACTTTGGCACGCGCTTCGTCACGTAATTCTCGTCGCAAAATTTTACCAACGTTAGATTTCGGCAACTCATCGCGAAACTCCACCAGCTTTGGTACTTTATAGCCCGTCAGGTGACGACGACAGAAAGTGACCAGCGCTTCATCGGTTAACGAGGCATCTTTCTTCACTACGAAAATTTTCACCGCTTCACCGCTGCTGCCGGACGGAACCCCAACCGCAGCCACTTCCTGCACGCCAGGGTGTTGCATAACCACGTCTTCAATTTCGTTCGGATAGACGTTAAAGCCGGATACCAGGATCATGTCCTTCTTACGATCGACAATACGCAGGAAGCCTTCATCATCCATCACCGCAATATCGCCGGTGTGCAGCCAGCCGTCTTTGATGATTTCGTCAGTGGCGTCCGGTCGCTGCCAGTAGCCCAGCATCACCTGTGGACCTTTCACACACAGCTCACCCGGTTCTCCCGGCGGCACTTCGTTGTCGTCGTCGTCCACCAGCTTGACCTCAGTGGAGGGAACCGGTAAACCGATACTTCCGCTGTGGTAGTCAATATCGTGAGGGTTAACACTCACCAGCGGCGCGCACTCCGTCAGGCCATAACCTTCCAGAAGATACTGCCCTGTCAGCTTCACCCAGCGCTCAGCCACTGCCTGTTGAACCGGCATTCCGCCACCTGCTGAAAGGTGCAGTGACGAGAAGTCCAGTTGCTGAAACTCTTTGTTATTCAGCAGCGCGTTAAACAGCGTATTGACGCCGGTCATCGCGGTAAACGGATACTTCGCCAGTTCTTTGACCAGTCCTGGGATATCACGCGGGTTAGTAATCAGCAGGTTTTGACCACCCAGCTCAATAAACAGCAGGCAGTTCATCGTCAGCGCAAAAATGTGATACAGCGGTAGAGCCGTTACCACCAGTTCTTTGCCCGGATGCAGCAACGGGCCGTAGGTGGCGTTAACCTGCTCCAGGTTAGCCAGCATGTTGCGGTGCGTGAGCATCGCGCCTTTCGCCACGCCGGTTGTCCCGCCGGTATATTGCAGGAACGCCAGATCTTCCGACACCACTTCGGGTTTCACATACTGCATGCGATAGCCGTTTTGCAGCGCACTGCGAAACGAGATGGCATCCGGCAGGTGATACTTCGGCACCAGGCGCTTGATGTACTTCACGACAAAGTTAACCAGCGTTCCTTTGGCGGTCGACAGCTGATCGCCCATACGCGTCAGGATCACGTGTTGCACCGACGTTTTGTCGACCACTTTTTCCAGCGTGTGGGCAAAGTTGGACACGATGACAATCGCCGACGCGCCGCTATCGTTGAGCTGATGTTCCAGCTCGCGAGGCGTATACAACGGGTTCACATTCACGACGATCATGCCGGCACGTAAAATCCCAAACAGTGCGACCGGATATTGCAGCAGATTCGGCATCATCAGCGCGACGCGATCGCCCTTTTTCAGCCCGAGCCCCTGTTGTAAATAAGCGGCAAACGCACGGCTACGCTCTTCAAGCTTGCGGAAGGTCATCACCTCCCCCATGTTTACAAACGCGGGCTGATCGGCATAGCGTCTTACTGAGTGTTCAAAGAGTTCCACCAGGGATTGATAACGGTCAGGATTGATCTCCGCAGGAACACCAGCGGGATAACGGTTAAGCCAAACCTTTTTCAATACATCACCTCTAAAATGCGTATTCGTCGTCATCACAACCCCAGGCAATAAACAAACTGTTAACATAATATTAACTCAGCGTACCAGTTTGTTTATTACACAACGACAAGGTTGCGAAGCACGTCACTATTTATTTTTCTTATATCCACGTTAATGCAGAAACAGCGGACGAGCCGCTGTTTCTTTTACCAATAAAACAAAGAGTTACTCTGTTACTATGGTCTGAACCTGTGCCGGGCCGGGATTGTACCAGCCCCATCCGCCGTAGCCACCGTAAGGCCAGCCACGCGCACCGTAGAACCAGGGGTCGATAGGCTGAGGTGGCATGACAATCTGCTGAGTAATATGCCAGCGTTTATAACCAGTTACCTGCATCAGCATGAATTTATACGGCGTATTACCGATTTTTCCGTCCACTGTACCGCTTATCGGGCCGACGACGGTGACCAGTTGCCCGCGAAAGTCCACCGGGTCAAGGAAGCCATTTACATCAGCATATATCCGCCCACGAGAGGCTTCACCCAGCACGGGGCGTGCACCGCTATCGAGCGGAACGGTGGCAATTTCCAGACGGGATTTTCCCTGCTGGTTCTGAATATCCACCACTTTGCCGCCGAAACGCGCTTCCTGTCCGACATACAGCTGCGGCGCATTCATCACCCGCACCAGATCCTGCTGCGGCATCGGGCTCGAACCTTTAATCGCATCCGGGATGGTGACGCAGCCGCTAAGCATTAACGCTAAGGCCCCCGCCAACACACCTTTCAATAACTGCTTTTGCACCGCCATATTGTGACTCCCTTTTCTTAGCTTCTGCCCCGGCCTGTTCACAATGCTGTGCACTGACGACTGTACGTCTTAGCCGGGGTTCTACTACTAAGATTCATTCTTTACCGGGAAGTTTCTTCCACGCCACGGTGTTACGTAAATAAACCGGTTCAGCGTGTTCGACCGCTACGGTCTCACCCGCAGCCAGCATTTGCGTGGCGACGGGCAGCATGTCTTCAGCCGCTGGAAGCAGCACGTCACCATCGCTGAGCGTCAGCCCGCTGTCTTTACCAAGCTCAGGCCATGCCGGCCAGCCCGTCCCGACCGTCACCCAGTCGCCAGACAGCTGCAATAAACGCTCATGTACCTGCTCGGGGGTTAACACCGCTTCGGTTTCTTCACCGTGCCAGTTACCGTTGTCATCACGCTGGTATTCGGCCCAGTAGACTTCGCCCATTCGCGCGTCAATCGCCGCCAGTACGCGAGTCGCGCCCGACTTACGCCAGGCGCCCTGCGCCATGGTAGCCAGGGTGGAGACGCCGATCATCGGTAAGTTTGCGCCTAACGCCAGCCCCTGAGCAATGCCAATACCGATACGCACGCCGGTGAAACTGCCGGGACCGCGACCAAACGCCAGGGCCTCGATATCGGTTAACGTGAGATCGCCAGCGGCCAGGATTTCCTGAACCATCGGTAAAATTCGTTGGGTGTGTTCTCGTGGGCAAAGCTCAAAGTGAGCCTTGATAGTACCGTCATTCCACAGGGCAACAGAGCACGCCTCTGTGGCGGTATCGATAGCCAGAATTCGCATGGGTGTTTGTGATCAGATCAATAAATTTGGCGCGCATCTTACCACACTCCGTAACAAATTACTCAGTCGTTGGTATGGCAAGAAAGCGAACCGCGCGAGCGATGTCACGCGTCCGCGGCGCAGGAGGAAGACTCGCCAGGAAGGTGGCGCCGTATGGCCGCATAACCAGACGATTGTCGCAAATCACCAGCACGCCGCGATCGTCAGCATCACGTATCAGACGCCCTACCCCCTGCTTCAGGGTGATTACCGCATCCGGCAACTGGACGTCTTCAAACGGTTCGCCGCCGCGCAGTCGACAATCCTCCATTCGGGCTTTTAACAGCGGGTCGTCCGGCGAGGTAAATGGCAGTTTATCGATTATCACCAGCGACAGCGTATCGCCGCGCACGTCCACGCCCTCCCAGAAGCTGCTGGTGGCAACCAGTAGCGCATTACCTGCGCTGACAAACTGCTGTAGCAGTTGTCCTTTGCTGGTTTCGCCCTGCAGCAGTACGGGAAGCGTCATGGTAGCGCGGAATTGCTCCGCCAGATCGCGCATCATCGCGTGCGAAGTGCACAGCATAAAACAGCGACCGTTGTTCGCTTCGATAATAGGTCGCAGCATGGATGCTAACTGGCGCGCAGCCCCCGGCTGGTTGGTTTGCGGGAGATTACGCGGCACGCACAGCAGCGCCTGGCGCGTGTAATCAAATGGGCTTGGCAGCAGCATCGACTGGGCATCTTCAATACCCAGTCGTGCGGTGAAATGATGAAGATCGTCGTTTACCGACAGCGTCGCGGAAGTAAAAATCCAGCAGCCCGGCTTTTGTTCCATCACCTCTTTGAATTTATCCGCCACCGTAAGCGGTGTCAGCGCGAGGGTGAAATGGCGGGAGGTGCATTCATACCAGTAGCTGAAGCCTGGCTGGTTGATCTCTTTCAGGCGCTTCAGACGCGCACGATAAAGCGTGGCGCGCTCAAACGCGGCATCCAGCAACGCCGAACGCCCGAGGGACAGCTTCGCCACGTCATAACACAGCTCCAGCGTGTCATCGAGCAGCAAAAACGCGCGCTGTACGCGCTGGTCGACCAGCAGTTCCCGCAGGTTTCCGCGATAGCCCGGCTCACCAAGCTGCAAGCGGAAGTCCTGAGCGCTTTGTGCAAGGCGATCGGCGCACTTTTGCAGCTGCTGAGTGTCTTTCAGCTCGGTGCGATAGGCAATGGTGATGTCTTTCGCCAGGTCTAACAGCTGGCGACTGGAGAGCGATTGACCAAAGTACTGGCTGGCGATATCCGGTAACTGATGCGCTTCATCGAAGATCATCACATCAGCTTCCGGGATCAGTTCGCCAAACCCGCTCTCTTTTACCACCATATCGGCGAGAAACAGATGATGGTTAACCACGACGACATCCGCATCCATCGCTTTTTTACGCGCTTTAACGACAAAACACTCTTTATACAGCGGGCAGTCGCTGCCCAGACAGTTGTCATTAGTGCTGGTCACCAGCGGCCAGGCCTGAGAGTCTTCCGCCACGCTGACGCAGGTGCTGATGTCCCCATCAAGGGTTTGATTTGACCAGGAGCGCAGCAGAATGACGTCGCTTAACGTTTGTACCGGCAAGTCGCCACCCGCCAGCGCCTGCTGTTCAAGACGCTCAAGGCACAGATAGTTTGAACGCCCTTTCAGCAGCGCCAGTTTACCGGTGAACTTCAGTGCCTTAGCGACGGTCGGGAGGTCGCGGCTGTATAGCTGATCCTGTAACGCCTTCGAGCCAGTGGAGACAATGACCTTCTTTCCGGCACGCAGCGCTGGGGCAAGATAAGCGTAGGTTTTACCCGTTCCGGTTCCGGCTTCTACCACCAGCGGTTGTGATTTTTCGATGGCATGACTGACGGCGATGGCCATCTGCCGCTGTGGTTCTCGCGGTTTAAAACCCGGTATCGCTTTAGCCAACTGACCGTCTGCTGCAAAATCGTCCGTCACACTGCCCCCTGTTCATTTGAACAGGGATTATGTCAGGCCAGCGGGTCTTTCGCCAGTTGAAGAGGTGACGTGGGCACAACATTATGGCAGTCTTGGCGCAACCCAAAGCTATTATGAAAAAACGTAAACGAGGAATGATTTATGACGATTGTGCGCATTGATGCCGAAGCGCGTTGGTCCGACGTGGTAATCCACAACAACACGCTGTATTACACCGGCGTGCCGGAAAATCTGGATGCAGACGCCTTTGAGCAGACGGCAAATACGCTGGCGCAAATTGATGCGGTGCTGGAAAAACAAGGCAGCAACAAGTCACGTATTCTTGATGCCACCCTATTTTTGGCAGACAAAAACGATTTTGCCGCCATGAACAAAGCCTGGGACGCGTGGGTCGTTGCTGGCCACGCGCCGGTACGTTGTACCGTTCAGGCCGGATTGATGAACACGAAATACAAAGTTGAGATTAAGATAATCGCTGCAGTTTAAGCGGCGTTATTCGTCTTCATCTTCAAAACGCGCCACGATCCGCTCGCCGGTATGACTGGCGCGTAACTCTTCAGCAACCAGAGCAATGGCTTGTCCGCTGCTCATCCCCTGCGACATCAGCTCCTGAATACGCTCTACCGCTTTTTGCTGCTGCTCATGACTGAGTGAAGGTAAACCTGCAAACATTGTTAACTCCTGCTAAATTGTCTGCGCTAATTATTTCATGCTACCGGGCAGTTAGCCAGTAGAGTAGCAACGAGTCAGGACTGATGAAGACGTTATCTCCCGCAGTAATCACATTACCCTGGCGTCAGGACGCCGCTGAACGCTATTTTTCGACATTAAGCCATCTGCCCTGGGCGATGCTGCTGCATTCGGGTCAAGCCGACCATCCGCATAACCGCTTTGATATTCTGGTGGCGGATCCCGTCACCACGTTGGTTACACGTGCTGAAGAGACCGTAGTGCAGGACGGGCACGCAATCACGCGCTCGCTTGATGATCCAATGACGGTATTACATTCCGCGCTAGCTGCACACAAGATTCACCCCGAGTATCACCCGGATCTGCCGTTTCAGGGCGGCGCGTTAGGTCTGTTTGGCTACGACCTTGGCCGACGCTTTGAATCTCTGCCCACTATTGCTGAGCGCGATATTACGCTACCGGATATGGCCGTTGGCATTTACGACTGGGCGCTGATTGTTGACCACAAGTTGCAGACCGTATCGCTGCTCAGCCATACCGATGTCGAGGCTCGCCTGAAATGGCTCGACGCGCAACAACCGCCAACGCGTGAGCCGTTTACATTGACCTCGGCGTGGCAGTCCAATATGAGCCGCGCCCGGTATGGCGAAAAATTCCGCCAGGTACAGGGCTATCTGCACAGCGGCGATTGTTACCAGGTCAACCTCGCGCAGCGTTTTCAAGCGCATTACGAGGGGGATGAGTGGCAGGCATTTGTCAAACTCAATCACGCTAACCGCGCCCCGTTCAGCGCGTTTATTCGTCTTGAGGAAGGCGTTATCCTCAGTCTTTCGCCGGAACGTTTTATTCTGCTGGAGAACCAGCATATCCAGACGCGTCCTATTAAAGGTACGTTGCCCAGGCTTGAAGATGCCGATGCCGATCGTGAGCAGGCCCGGCGGCTGGCGAATTCGCCGAAGGATCGTGCGGAGAACCTGATGATCGTCGATTTGATGCGTAATGATATTGGCCGCGTTGCCGTACCGGGGTCAGTACAGGTTCCGGAGCTGTTTGTCGTCGAACCGTTCCCTGCCGTTCATCATTTGGTCAGCACCATTACCGCACGTCTGCCAGAGTCATTACACGCCACCGATCTGCTACGCGCAGCCTTCCCCGGCGGCTCTATTACCGGTGCGCCGAAAGTGCGGGCGATGGAAATTATTGACGAACTGGAGCCACAAAGACGTAATGCCTGGTGTGGCAGCATCGGTTATCTGAGTTTCTGCGGCAATATGGATACCAGCATCACCATTCGCACGCTGACAGCCACAAACGGACAAATTTATTGTTCCGCTGGCGGCGGCATAGTGGCGGACAGTCAGGAAGACGCTGAGTATCAGGAAACATTTGATAAAGTGAATCGTATTTTGCACCAACTGGAGAACTGAGACGTGGAATACAGCAGCCTGACGCTTGATGATTTTTTATCGCGCTTTCAACTCCTGCGCCCGCAGGTCAATCATGCCGCGTTAAACCAGCGCCAGGCCGCCGTACTGATCCCCGTCGTGCGTCGTCCACAGCCGGGATTGTTGTTAACCCAACGTTCCGTTCACCTGCGCAAGCACGCCGGACAGGTCGCCTTCCCCGGTGGGGCGGTGGATAGCAGTGATGCCTCGTTAATTGCCGCCGCCCTTCGCGAGGCACAGGAGGAGGTGGCGATCCCACCTTCATGCGTAGAAGTGATCGGCGTTCTGCCGCCGGTCGACAGCGTGACCGGTTTCCAGGTCACCCCAGTGGTAGGCATTATCCCGCCTAATCTGCCGTATCGCGCCAGTGAAGATGAAGTTTCAGCAGTGTTCGAAATGCCGCTGGCCCAGGCCCTGCATTTAGGTCGTTACCACCCGTTGGATATTTACCGTCGTGGCGATTCACATCGCGTATGGCTTTCCTGGTATGAGCAATATTTCGTCTGGGGAATGACTGCCGGAATAATTCGTGAGCTGGCGCTGCAAATTGGCGTCAAGCCCTGACTATACTTATCTTTACGCGCGCCATAGACAACTTGAAACTCAGGTCACAACATTAGTAAAACCGCGGTTATCTATTAGTTTAATTCATGTGAATAGTTAAGCCGATCGCCGCGTTCCCTCTTACACTATGCGCAGTTATAACATCGTTACTGGAAAGCCCAGTCGCCCTGTAGGAGTATTATCGTGATTAGTCTATTCGACATGTTTAAGGTGGGGATTGGTCCCTCATCTTCCCATACCGTAGGGCCTATGAAGGCGGGTAAACAGTTCGTCGATGACCTGGTCGAAAAAGGATTACTGGACAGCGTTACTCGTGTCGCCGTCGACGTGTATGGTTCACTGTCGCTCACGGGTAAAGGTCACCACACCGATATCGCCATTATTATGGGTCTGGCGGGCAATGAGCCTGCTACCGTGGATATTGATAGCATCCCCGGATTTATCCGCGACGTAGAAACGCGTGGACGCCTGCTGCTTGCGCAAGGTCAGCACGAAGTGGATTTCCCGCAGAATGACGGGATGCGTTTTCACAACGGCAACCTGCCGCTGCATGAAAACGGAATGCAGATCCATGCGTACAATGGCGAAACCGTCATTTATAGCAAAACCTACTACTCAATCGGCGGTGGATTCATCGTTGATGAAGAACATTTTGGTCAGGATGCCGCGGGCGAGGTCAGCGTGCCTTATCCGTTCAAATCCGCGACTGAAATGCTGGAGTACTGCAACAGCACCGGCCTGTCTCTCTCTGGCATGGCGATGCAGAACGAACTTGCTCTGCACAGCAAAAAAGAGATTGAAGAGTACTTTGGCCACGTCTGGCAAACCATGCAGGCCTGTATCGATCGTGGTATGAACACCGAAGGCGTGTTGCCGGGTCCGCTGCGCGTTCCTCGTCGTGCTTCAGCTCTGCGTCGTATGCTGGTTTCCAGCGATAAGCTGTCCAACGATCCGATGAACGTGATCGACTGGGTGAACATGTTCGCGCTGGCCGTTAACGAAGAAAACGCCGCGGGCGGTCGCGTGGTGACAGCGCCAACCAACGGTGCCTGCGGTATCGTGCCTGCGGTATTGGCCTATTACGATCATTTCATCGAGTCCGTCAGCCCCGATATCTATACCCGCTATTTCCTGGCGGCCGGTGCAATTGGCGCGTTGTACAAAATGAACGCCTCAATCTCTGGTGCAGAAGTAGGTTGTCAGGGTGAAGTGGGCGTAGCCTGCTCCATGGCTGCCGCTGGTCTGGCTGAACTGTTGGGCGCGAGCCCTGAGCAGGTGTGTGTTGCTGCCGAAATCGGCATGGAACATAACCTCGGCTTAACCTGCGATCCGGTTGCCGGTCAGGTACAGGTTCCGTGCATTGAGCGTAACGCCATTGCTTCAGTGAAGGCGATCAACGCTGCGCGTATGGCAATGCGCCGTACCAGCGCGCCGCGCGTCTCGCTGGATAAAGTCATTGAGACCATGTACGAAACAGGTAAAGACATGAACGCCAAATACCGCGAAACGTCACGCGGTGGCCTGGCAATCAAAGTTCAATGTGACTAATACTTAATTTTCGCCCATCTGCGACGGATGGGCGAATTTGCCCCCTCTCCCTCGTCTACTGTAATTTTCCCCACTACACTTGCTCTGTTGCTGTTGGCTTCTGTGACCAACGGCTTATCGGGCGGCCCGCATGCAAACAGCACAACGGATCATTAAAAATTATCGCCGGAATCGCTTAATCGTTTGCACAGTATGTGCACTACTGACGCTCATCCTCACATTAACTGTTCGATTTATTTCGGAGCGTAATTTAAATCACCGAAATATCGTCACCTTTGCCAACCATGCTGTAGAAGAACTGGATGACGTACTTTTACCCTTGCAGACCGGACGTGATGTATTGCTGCCGTTAATTGGCCTCCCCTGCTCAGTGGCACGTTTACCGTTAAGCAAACATGCCGCAAGACTGCAAACGGTGCGTTCTATTAATCTGATTCAAAGCGGGATCCTCTATTGCTCCAGCATTTTTGGGTATCGCAATGTCCCCATTCGTCAACTACAGCCCGAATTACCCAGCCGGGAACCGCAACTGCTGCTGTCTACTGACCATTCGCTGATTAAAGGCAGCCCGATTCTGACGCAATGGTATCCATCCTCTGCCGATGGTGAAGATGGCGTGCTGGAAATCGTCAATATTGATTTATTGTCGTCTATGTTGCTTGAACCCCAGCCGCCGCAGATCACCGATGCCAGCTTAACCGTTGGTAATCGGCATCTACTGTATGATCAAGGTGTGGTCGATACTCTGCCTAAGCTAAATGATGAAAAACGCTACCAGCTGTCATCTCAACATTTCCCGTTTACCATTAGCGTCACCGGCCCCGGTCCCAGTGAACTGGCGATTAAACATCTGCCAACACAGCTGCCGCTGGCGGTGATCCTAAGTTTATTAGTGGGTTACCTGGCATGGCTGGCGACTGCCAGCAGAATGAGTTTTTCCTGGGAGATTAATCTGGCCCTTGCTGCTCGGGAATTCGAGCTGTTTTGCCAGCCGCTGCTTAATGCGCAAACCCAGCAATGCATGGGCGTGGAGATTCTTCTACGCTGGAATAACCCACGCCAGGGTTGGATCTCTCCGGAAGTGTTTATTCCCATCGCTGAGGAGCACAACCTGATTGTGCCGCTAACCCGTCATGTCATCGCAGAAACCATTCAGCAAAGACACGTTTTCCCGATGAGCAGTCAGTTTCATATTGGGATTAATGTCGCCGCCAGCCATTTTCGTAACGGCACGCTGCTAAAAGATCTTAATCAGTACTGGTTCAGCCAGCACCCAATCCAGCAGTTGGTTATCGAACTGACCGAACGCGATGCGTTACTGGATGTGGATTATCGGGTCGTACGCGAATTAAATCGTCTCGGCGTAAAACTGGCAATTGATGATTTCGGCACCGGCAATAGCTCGCTCTCCTGGCTGGAAAAACTCCGCCCGGATGTGCTGAAGATCGATAAATCATTTACTTCGGCCATAGGAACAGACGCCGTGAACTCAACCGTCACAGACATCATTATCGCTTTGGGGAAAAAATTGAATATAGAACTGGTGGCGGAAGGCGTTGAAACCCAGGCGCAGGCTCAGCATTTGCGCCGACACGGCGTACATTTGTTGCAAGGTTTTTTGTACGCAAAGCCAATGCCGCTGCGTGATTTCCCAAAATGGCTGGCGGGCAGCACGCCGCCGCCCACCCGACATAACGGGCGACACAGTATGCCCGTCATGCCGTTTCGCTAAACCCGATTACTCGTCTTCGTCGTGAGCGGGTTGTTCTTTAACAATGCGAACTAAATCCACACGATAGTCATTCGCTTCGACAATCGTAATGCTCAGCGGTGCAACCTCGATAACATCACCGACACGTGGAATATGGCCGTTAGCCGCAATGACTAAACCTGCCACCGTGGCGATGTCTTCGTCTTCATTCACTAACGTATCCACGTCCAGCGCCTGTTGCAACGCATGCAGATCGGTACCGCCTTTGACCAACCAACCACCTGCATCAGCAATAATTTCAGGTGTTTCATCGGCATCCGGGAATTCACCGGCAATGGCTTCTAATACGTCCAGCGGCGTGACCAGACCCTGTACTACGCCAAACTCGTTAGTGACGATAACGAAGCTACCGCGGGCACGACGCAGTACGCCTAACAGATTGATCGGGTCCAGCGTCTCCGGAACAACAATAGCCGGAGAAGCAGAGGCAATCGCCGCCACATCCACACCGTCTTCCAGCGCCACCAGCAGCTCTTTAGCACGCACGATACCGATGATTTCATCCAGTTCGCCACGACACACCGGGAACAGGCTGTGAGGTGAAGAGAGCAACTGCTCGCGAATTTCTGCCACGCTCAGGTCGGCATCAACCCAGCTGATTTCACCACGAGGCGTCATAATGCCGCGTAACGAACGCGACGCCAGGGAGAGGACGCCGTTGATCATATAGCGTTCTTCTTCCACAAACGCGCCTTCCGGGACAGGAACCGGCACCGGGTTATCGGATTCCATCTGCACGCTGGCCTGGCGTTTACCGCCCATCAGACGCAGGATTGCATCGGCAGTACGTGCACGCAGCGGCAGCGTCGACTGGTGGCGAATAAAGTTACGACGGGCAATCTGGTTAAACAACTCGATGATGATCGAGAAACCAATCGCCGCATACAGATAACCTTTCGGAATATGGAAGCCAAACCCTTCGGCAACCAGGCTCAGACCAATCATCAACAGGAAGCTCAGACACAGCACCACCACCGTCGGGTGTTGGTTCACAAATCGTGTCAGCGGCTTAGAGGCCAGCAGCATCACGGCCATGGCAATCACTACTGCCGCCATCATCACTGGCAGATGGTTGACCATGCCGACCGCCGTAATCACGGCATCCAGCGAGAACACCGCATCGAGGATGACAATCTGCGTTACGACAACCCAAAAGCTCGCATACCCTTTCGTCTGCCCGGTATCATGTTCACGGTTTTCCAGTCGCTCATGCAGCTCTGTCGTAGCCTTGAACAAGAGGAAGATACCCCCCAGCAGCATAATCAAATCGCGCCCCGAGAACGCATAGTCCATTACCGTGAACAGCGGCTTTGTCAGCGTCACCATCCACGAAATCACGGACAACAAGCCCAGACGCATAATCAGTGCCAGTGACAAACCGATTAAACGCGCTTTATCACGCTGTTTCGGCGGCAGCTTATCAGCCAGGATCGCAATGAAGACCAGGTTATCAATACCCAGAACAATTTCGAGAACGACAAGCGTGAGCAAACCCACCCAAATCTGCGGGTCCATTAATAATTCCATGACAAGCTCCTGCTTAAGGAATGACCAAACTGCGCGCTGAGGATCTCAGGCGTTAAAGCGATATGCAGAGAAAATTTGTGGCAAAAAGTGCCAATCTGACAGGCTTGATACGGCCTGAAGGTGAAATGACGTCGGTGACGATCCATATGGTGGGCTACTGCCCTATACTCCTGAGTAATTAAACAGATGCTAAACATAACAGAGAGAAGCTGTTTTTAGCAAAGATTTACCTTCCTTTGCAATAAGTTGTTTCGGAGATATTTTACCCTTCGAAATTTCTTTTTATCGGAAGTTAAATTACGGATCTTCATCACATAAAATATTTTTTTCGATATCTAAAATAATTCACGAAAATCATAGGTTTTTCTTTGTAACCCTTATCTGAATCGATTCGATTGCGGACGACGATTCAAATACATCTTCACGTTGATGTGTTAACGATAATAAAGGAGGTAGCAAGTGACCATTGCTATTGTAATAGGCACACATGGTTGGGCTGCAGAGCAGTTACTTAAGACGGCAGAGATGCTGTTAGGCGAGCAGGAAAACGTCGGCTGGATCGATTTCGTTCCAGGCGAAAATGCTGAAACGCTGATCGAAAAGTACAACGCTCAGTTGGCAAAACTCGATACCAGTAAAGGCGTGCTGTTTCTCGTTGACACATGGGGAGGCAGCCCGTTTAACGCTGCGAGCCGCATTGTCGTCGATAAAGAGCATTACGAAGTAATCGCCGGTGTGAACATTCCCATGCTGGTTGAGACCTTCATGGCGCGTGATGACAACCCAAGCTTTGATGAGTTAGTGGCACTGGCCGTTGAAACCGGTAGCGAAGGCGTGAAAGCGCTGAAAGCAAAACCGGTGGAAAAAGCCGCTCCTGCCCCCGTCGCGGCACCGAAAGCAGCAACCCCCGCGAAACCGATGGGTCCGAACGATTATATGCAGATCGGCCTGGCGCGTATTGATGACCGCTTAATCCATGGTCAGGTGGCAACTCGCTGGACCAAAGAAACCAACGTAACGCGCATTATCGTCGTCAGTGATGAAGTTGCCGCCGATACCGTGCGTAAAACGCTGCTGACTCAGGTAGCACCTCCGGGTGTGACGGCGCATGTGGTTGATGTCGCGAAAATGATCCGCGTCTACAACAACCCGAAATATGCAGGTGAGCGTGTGATGCTGTTGTTCACCAACCCAACCGACGTAGAACGTATCGTTGAAGGTGGTGTGAAAATTACCTCCGTGAACATTGGCGGTATGGCTTTCCGTCAGGGTAAAACGCAGGTAAACAACGCAATTTCTGTCGATGACAAAGACATCGAAGCCTTCAAGAAACTCAACGAACGCGGTATTGAGCTTGAGGCCCGTAAGGTTTCTACCGATCAGAAACTGAAAATGATGGATTTGATTGCCAAGGTGAAATAATTCCCTGGCATTTACTTAGTTTTCACACTTAAGTCTGTATAGCAATAGGAGAAGTACAATGGAGATTACCACTCTTCAGATTGTGCTGGTGTTCATCGTCGCATGTATCGCGGGTATGGAGTCGGTACTCGATGAATTTCAGTTCCACCGTCCGTTGGTGGCCTGTACGCTGATTGGTGCCGTTCTTGGGGATATGAAAACCGGTATTATCATCGGTGGTACCCTGGAAATGATCGCCCTGGGCTGGATGAACATCGGTGCTGCGGTTGCACCAGATGCCGCACTGGCCTCAATTATCTCTACCGTTCTGGTTATCGCGGGTCATCAAAGCATTGGTGCCGGTATCGCGCTGGCTATCCCACTGGCAGCAGCAGGCCAGGTACTGACCATTATCGTTCGTACAATCACCGTAGCATTCCAGCACGCAGCGGATAAGGCAGCCGAAAACGGTAACCTGACTGCGCTCTCCTGGCTGCACGTATCCTCGCTGTTCCTGCAGGCTATGCGTATCGCTATCCCGGCGGTAATCGTAGCGATTTCTGTTGGTACCAGTGAAGTTCAGAGCATGCTTAACGCCATTCCGGAAGTCGTAACCGGTGGTCTGAACATCGCAGGCGGTATGATCGTAGTGGTTGGTTATGCGATGGTCATCAACATGATGCGCGCAGGCTATCTGATGCCATTCTTCTACCTCGGCTTCGTCACCGCGGCATTTACTAACTTCAACCTGGTTGCTCTGGGTGTGATTGGCGCAGTCATGGCCATCCTCTACATTCAGCTGAGCCCGAAATATAACCGCGTAGCCGGTGCACCTGCTGCGGCGGCTGGCAATAACGATCTCGATAACGAACTGGACTAGCAGGTGAGCGAAATGGTTGATATGACTAAAACTACCACCGAGAAAAAACTCACTCCGAGTGACATTCGTGGCGTGTTCATTCGTTCTAACCTGTTTCAGGGTTCATGGAACTTCGAACGTATGCAGGCGCTGGGTTTCTGTTTCTCCATGGTACCGGCTATCCGCCGCTTGTACCCGGAAAACAACGATGCACGTAAGCAAGCGATTAAGCGTCACCTGGAATTCTTTAACACCCATCCGTACGTAGCGGCTCCAGTACTGGGCGTTACGCTGGCAATGGAAGAACAGCGTGCAAACGGCGCAGAGATTGACGATGGTGCCATCAACGGTATCAAAGTTGGTCTGATGGGTCCGCTGGCAGGCGTCGGTGACCCGATCTTCTGGGGCACCGTACGTCCGGTCTTCGCCGCACTCGGCGCAGGTATCGCGATGAGCGGCAGCCTGCTGGGGCCACTGCTGTTCTTCATCCTGTTTAACCTGGTTCGTCTGGCAACCCGCTACTACGGTGTGGCATATGGCTACCGTAAAGGTGTCGATATCGTTAAAGATATGGGCGGCGGCTTCCTGCAGAAACTGACCGAGGGGGCGTCAATCCTCGGCCTGTTTGTCATGGGGGCATTGGTTAACAAGTGGACGCACGTAAACATCCCGCTGGTGGTTTCCACTATCACCGGTCAGGATGGTCAGACTCGTGTTACCACCGTGCAGACTATCCTTGACCAGCTGATGCCGGGTCTGGTTCCTCTGCTGCTGACATTCGCCTGTATGTGGCTGCTGCGTAAGAAAGTGAACCCGCTGTGGATCATCGTTGGCTTCTTCGTCATCGGTATCGCGGGCTACGCTGTCGGACTGCTCGGCCTGTAAGACTGTTGTACATCACCGGGGGCTTGCCCCCGGTTTTTCTATTTAGAGGGTTGAGGATTCATGACTATCACGGACCTGGTGCTGGTTCTATTTATCTTTTCGCTGCTGGCGTATGCCATTTACGATCAGTTCATCATGCCCCGCCGTAATGGCCCTACTCTGCTTACTGTCTCCCTGCTTCCCCGCAGCAGAGTTGACAGCGTTATCTTCCTTGGCTTGGTAGCTATTCTTATCTACAACAACATCACCAGCCACGGCGCGCAATTTACCACATGGTTATTATGTGCACTGGTATTGATGGGGTTGTATCTGTTCTGGATCCGTACGCCAAAAATCATCTTCAAGCAGAAAGGTTTTTTCTTCGCCAACGTCTGGATTGAATATAACCGCATTAAAGAGATGAATTTATCTGAAGACGGTGTATTAGTGATGCAATTAGAACATCGAAGATTGTTGATCCGCGTACGAAATATAGACGATCTTGAGAAGATATATAAACTTTTAATTTCAAATCAATAGGTTACAAATATAGCCTGAACTATGTTTTTTATATATCAGTATAAAAACAAACATAGCCAAGGCTATATTTAACTGTCCACAATGTTATTTATTTTAACGTTTTCTTTATAAATAAATCTAAATGAAAATCGTTTTCAATTAGAAGTCAAATATTATTTCTGCGTTTCTTGTTTTATATTCTCAAAATATGTTAAGGTTGCGCCCGTCGTTGGGGAGTAGCCGATTTCCAGACTCCGGAAATGTACGCGTCAACATACTCGTTGAAAAACGTGGCGCGTACGGACTGAATTTACAGGTTCAGTCAGGCGAGACCATAGGCACATCAACTGCAATGCATATCTGAATGGCGCTGTATTTACAGTGATTCCGGCCTGTATGCATGGTTACTGGGGGCAGTGATGTGTTTTATGGATACCCCGGTCAGGACGCTGTTATGAATCTCACCGCTACCGTTCTTCTCGCTTTCGGCATGTCGATGGATGCTTTCGCTGCATCAATTGGCAAAGGTGCCACCCTGCATAAACCCAAATTTTCTGAAGCATTGCGCACAGGTCTGATATTCGGCGCAGTTGAAACGCTTACGCCGCTGATTGGCTGGGGCATGGGTATGTTGGCCAGCAAATTCGTGCTGGAGTGGAATCATTGGATCGCCTTCATTCTGCTGATCTTTTTAGGCGGGCGAATGATAATCGAAGGTTTTCGCGATAACGGTGATGAGGATGAAGAACCGCAGCGCCGTCATGGTTTCTGGCTGCTGGTTACCACCGCCATTGCCACCAGTCTCGACGCAATGGCCGTCGGGGTGGGTCTGGCTTTCCTGCAGGTCAATATTATTGCCACTGCGCTGGCCATCGGCTGCGCCACATTGATTATGTCCACGCTCGGCATGATGATTGGTCGTTTCATTGGCCCGATGCTGGGCAAACGAGCAGAAATTTTGGGTGGGGTGGTGCTGATTGGTATCGGTGCCCAGATCCTCTGGGCACACTTCCACGGTTAATTCAGACGCTGCCAGACATGAATACTAAAGTCGGTCTGGCAGTCAAACGTCTTTTTCTCCGCTAACGTTTCCCACACCTCCGGCTTTGCCCGCCAGGCGAACGGCGTCATTTGCAGTAACGCAACGGCCTCGCTGCCCTGAAGCTGCATCTGATACCCCAGCGCAATACTCTGTTGCAGAACAAAACCGTCCAGTTGCTCTGTGTGCGGCGCATGCAAACGCACCTCATCATAAATAAGCCCTTTCAGTTCCATTAAATGACGCGGTCCCGGCGTGGCGGTGATAACCCATCCCCCCGGTTTAACCACGCGTGCCAGCTCTTGCGCTTTACAGGGCGCGTAGATCCTGATGATGGCATCCATTGACTCATCTGCGAACGGCAGACGATGACTGGAGGCAACGCAAAAGGTCACCTGCGGATAGCGTCTGGCTGCAGCTTTAATTGCCACTTTGGAGACGTCAAGACCAAAGGTTGTACAACCCGTCAGGGCGTCGGCAAACGCATGGGTGTAATACCCTTCCCCACAGCCAATATCCAGGATCGCTGCATCTTCTGAAGTCGACTTCTCTTTCAGCACATTCACAATCGCATCACGCAACGGTTGATAGTGCCCGGCATCAAGAAATGCCCGTCGCGCCTGCATCATCTCAGCGCTGTCACCCGGATCGCGCGATCGTTTATGCTGAACCGGCAGTAAGTTGACATACCCTTCTTTCGCCACGTCAAACTGGTGCCGCCCGGGGCAGACAAAACTGTTATTCGCTTGAGTAAGAGGCTGGTGGCAAAGAGGACAGGAAAACGACATGACAACTCCGGCAGGTGACTTAAGGGCGCAAGTGTAACGCGAATTGCGCCCTGGGAAAATAACTTACAACGACGGCGAGGATACGTTGCTGCCGTGCATCACCAGCAGATGATCGGAGTCAGCAGGCATACCATCCGGTTTAACGTTCTCCAGACGCAGGACATCACCCATTATCTGGCTGAAGACAGGCGCAGAGACAGCCCCACCATAATAAGCACCGTTTTGCGGATTATTGATGACGACCACCAGTGCAAATTTCGGGTCGCTCGCTGGCGCAACGCCTGCCGTGTAGGCCACGTATTTATCGACATACTTACCGTCATCACCAATTTTCTTTGCCGTTCCTGTTTTAACCGCCACGCGATAATCCCTGACCGCGGCTTTAGTTCCCCCACCACCGGGTAACGCAACGCTTTCCATCATATGTTCAACCTGGTGAACCAGCGCCTCCGGCATCACTCTGGTACCGATTACCGGCGGGTCAATACGGGTAATCGAAAGGGGCCGATAGATACCAAAACTACCAATGGTTGCATATACGTGCGCCAACTGCAGCGGCGTTACCATTAACCCATAACCAAATGCAAAGGTCGCGCGATCCAAATCGCTCCAGTAGCGGCGCTGAGGCATCAAACCGCTGCTTTCACCGGTTAATCCCAGTCCGGTTGGATCGCCAAAACCAAAGCTTTTATAGGTATCCAGCAATTTTTGGACAGGCATAGCCAATGAAAGGTGCGACACGCCGGTATCGCTCGATTTCTGTAAAATCCCGGTAAGCGACAGTTCCGGGTAAAACCCGACATCGCGAATGCGATGTCCATCAAGGTAAAAAGGATGGGTATCAATCACGCTGTCGGGTTGTACTATCCCCTGCTGGAGTGCAGTCATGATCACCAGCGGTTTAACGGTTGAACCGGGTTCAAACGTATCGCTAATTGCACGGTTACGAAAATCATCCAGTACCGCGCCATCACGATTATTGGGGTTGAAGTCAGGAAAGCTCGCCATGGACAGTATTTCACCGGTAGCAATGTTGACCAGCACTGCGGCTCCTGATTCTGCTTTATTCCACGTAACGGCATTGTCCAACGCATCTTCGGTGACCGTCTGCAGACGCTCGTCGATGCTGAGCTGTAATTCGTGTGCAGGTACAGGCGTAACTTCGGTGATATTTTCGATGACATGGCCAAATTTGTCTTTACGTACCAGACGGGAGCCAGGTTTACCCATCAGCTGGTTATTAAAGCTCTTTTCCAGCCCTTCAATGCCTTGTCCATCAATGTTGGTAAAACCAATGAGATTCGCCGCTACGTGGCCTGCGGGATAGAACCGGCGGGATTCCTCGCGCAGGTTGATGCCCGGGAGATTAAGATCATCGACCCACTCAGCCTGCTGAGGGGAAATTTGTCGTGCCAGATAAATAAAACGTCCGCCAGGATTACTGTTAACGCGTTCCGCCAGCGTACTCAGTGATAAATGCAGAGTCCTTGCCAGAGCCTGCCAGCGTTCGTTGTAACCCACGCCTCCCTTGCTGATGATGGTCTTAGGATCGGCCCATACGGCGTTAACCGGAACACTTACCGCCAGCGGTCGCCCTTCTCTGTCGGTAATCATCCCGCGCGGCGAGGCAATAGTTACCTCACGTAACGAACGCATGTCTTCCTGTTTCACCAGACTCGTCGGCGTGACAATTTGCAGCCACGCAACCCGACCCAGCAGCAATCCCAGACTCAATAATATTGCCACACAAAGCAGGGCAAAACGTACGGGAGTAAAATTGCGCGCGTCGCCGTCGTTTTTCTTTTTCACCTGGTCTCCAGCAAGATAGTTTTTCAGGTGTCTGATTTAACGAGAAATGTCGTAAGAAAGCGGGGAAAACTATGCTACGAACATCACGTCTTTGCAACAAAGCGCTAATGGAAGGGCATTTAGAAATATTTAGACGTATTTTGAATTAAAAAGCCCCGCATAGGCGAGGCTTTATATCTGAGATGGTTGCGCATATGCGCTTCAAATCAGTGGTGTCGATCAGATAGCTGTTACGTTAACAGCAGCCGGACCTTTCTGGCCGTCCTGAATTTCGAACTCAACGTTCTGGCCTTCAGCCAGAGTTTTGAAGCCGTTACCCTGGATAGCGGAGAAGTGTACGAACACGTCTTTGCTGCCATCAGCCGGAGTAATGAAACCAAAACCTTTAGACTCGTTGAACCACTTAACTTGACCTTTAATCTTTGCCATTTGCAAAATTCCTTAGAGTATTTTCTTCGCCCGCAGGCATAACATAGATAAAACTGAGACATTACTGCTTGAGGCACTAATATAAGGTTCGGCAGAGAAGCGGTATTCAACGTCAACGTGTTTACTCAGGACTTCTTTACTGAAAATGCCACACATAAACAGAACTGTACCTCGTTTAACCCAAAACGTGTTATCACATACAACGTTAATAATGGCAAGCCATTTTTAAACGTGTCTCGATCGGTCGCACAAATCCCGTCGTTCATCAAACAGCAACTGCACAGTTATGCGCCACACCGAGTAGTGTTATATTCCCGCCGCTCGCCCCATCCCCCGTCTGGCTTGCACCATAGCCGGGACATTTCTACCATAGCTCAATAGCTTCGGTTGTTCCAGATTAGCTGTTACAGGGTGTGCCGGATATCATTTTTTATGCTTAGTAATGCATAAAATGTCACAAGCGTAAAAATGAGATCCGCCTTCTGCTTTTGCACCTAAATAATGAAAGAATGATGACAATGCACAAAAAAAGTAAGAGAAACGTTTCGCTGTTAATAAAACGATCGCTATCACAAAAATGACATAATCATATTTTTATCGTATGGGATATTATATTTATATCAGACCGGGGATAAGATATTAATTGGTTGGAGCATCTGAAAATACTGAGTTTACACGCGTATCAGAGTGCTAATTACACGACATGTACAGAAGAAAATAATCTGGCACGTTGGTGACAGGATGAAACATCTGAGAACAAAAGCAACAGATCCTCACCCTGTCATACCGTTTTTACCGCTCAGCTACCAGGCGGATGATGTCATCATCTTCATCCTTCGCTGTGACCGCAGCAGGCTCTGCTGCTTTTTCAGGTTCGTTAGCTTCGCAAAGGCGACGGAGCAATGCGTTCTGTCTTTTTTGCTGATCTAACAATGCTTCAAGCAGCTCAATCTGCTCATTAGTACGCGAACTTGCCCGATTAACGAAAAACCACAGTACAAGCCCGACAACCAGAATCACCACCGATACAGCCAAAGACGCCAAACCCAACGCGCCAGAATTCAAAACTTCGTTCATTTCACCACCTCAATGTAGACAGCGTAGTTTACCACTGCCGCACAAGAAGGTAATCAACTGTGGCAAAAATGCGCTTACCAGGGAATAAATTTATTGATGGCACAAATACCGCTGAAAAATTGTACATCCTGATCGCACATGATGTTGAACACTTGCGCCCACATCAGTATGCATACCAGCACGACAACTATCAGCACTACCCAGCGAATTTTTTTCACTCCAGCTCCACTCTTCGAATCTACATCTTATGCCTATAAATTATCATGCGTTACCTAAACCCAGCGTTAACTGTATCGGCATTCAATCTTTTTAGGAATGATTCACTTGTTTCATCCCATGTACAGGCTAATCTAATAATAACGAGAAAAGATAAGAGGTTGTAATGCGTCTGATAATCCGCGCTATTGTGTTGTTAGCTCTGGTTTGGATCGGTTTATTACTGAGCGGCTACGGAATTTTGATTGGAAGTAAGGAGAATGCAGCGGGTCTGGGCTTGCAATGCCAATATCTGACCGCCCGCGGAACCAGCACCGCACAATACGTCCACACAAACAGCGGTATCATTGGCCTGTCGGATTGTCCCTTGTTAAGAAAAAGTACGGTCATTATTGATAACGGTTAATATAGCAACAATACATACGCTACGTTATTTGCATCAACTAACGTTATGACTGTTCATAAAAAACCCCAGATACAAAAATACCTGGGGTTTTTAAGTTGACGCTATTACGCCAGATTAGAACGGATAGTCGTTATAACCCATTTGTTCTGAAATTTTACGCGCAGCCGTATGCAGCATCGCCACATACTCGTGCAAACGTTCCTCTGAGAAACGCAGCGTCGGGAATGAAATACTCAAGCCTGCAATCACCACACCGAAACGGTCAAACACCGGCACACCGATGCAGCGCAGACCTTCTTCCTGTTCTTCGTTGTCTTCACCGTAGCCCTGCTCACGGACTTTATCCAGCAGTACCAGCAATTCATCAGTATTGGTAATAGTACGGTCGGTACTGCGTTTGTACTCAATACCATCCAGAATTTGCTTCACTTCATCGCGGTCACGCCATGCCAGCAGAACTTTACCGATAGCCGTGCTGTACAGTGGATTACGGCGACCTACGCGAGAATACATGCGCAGATTGTACATGGAGTCGATTTTATGAATGTAGACGATGCTGTCTTCATCCAGTGCGCCAAGGTGTACTGTCTCTTTGGTCAGGCGCGAAAGTTCGCGCATCTGAATATCAGCGCTACGGATAAGATCGACGTTTTGTAACGCGCGAGCACCCAGCTCGAATAGTTTCAGGGTCAGTGAGTATTTCTCAGACTCCCCTTCTTGTGCCACATAGCCTAGCGTTTTCATGGTCTGCAAAAAGCGATAAACGGTGCTTTTCGACATCATGACGCGTTGCGACAACTCGGTAATACCAATTTCGCGCTCTTCACCCAGCGCCTGCAGGATGCCAAAAACCTTCAGCACGGAAGATACAGAATCAGGTTGTTTATCCAGATCTGCGATTGCCATTTATCACCCCTTTCGAGTGTTTTATAAAAATCAGAACCGGTTTTTATTATAATTTCACGTATCAGCCCTCGCAATCGCTCTTTGCTTACTTAGTTACAAATCTGCGACCTAACGCCTGAATATCAATGCTAAAATTATTATTCTCATCATAAATTCCGACAATATTAACTTCCTATGGAAAAAACTCAGACCGATGGTCTGCCATTGCCTCAGCGATACGGCGCAATTTTAACCATTGTTATTGGCATCTCTATGGCAGTACTCGACGGCGCAATAGCGAACGTTGCCCTCCCCACTATCGCCACCGATCTTCAGGCCTCACCCGCCAGCTCAATCTGGATTGTGAACGCCTACCAAATTGCGATCGTTGTTTCGCTGTTATCGCTCTCTTTTTTAGGTGATATGTTTGGCTACCGACGCATTTATAAGTGTGGTCTGGTCGTGTTTCTGTTGGCGTCGCTATTTTGTGCCTTGTCAGACTCGCTGCATATGCTGACGTTAGCGCGCGTGGCTCAGGGGTTTGGCGGCGCGGCGCTGATGAGCGTTAATACGGCATTGATCCGACTCATTTATCCTCAGCGCCAGCTTGGCCGCGGAATGGGTATTAACTCCTTTATCGTGGCTGTATCCTCGGCAGCGGGTCCGACTATTGCGGCGGCTATTCTTTCTATTGCCTCGTGGAAATGGCTATTCCTGATTAACGTTCCACTGGGGATCATCGCCCTGCTACTGGCTATGCGTTTTTTGCCACCCAATTCATCACGTGGCAATAAACCGCGCTTCGATCTGCCCAGCGCAGTGATGAACGCCTTAACATTCGGTTTGTTAATCACGGCACTCAGCGGATTTGCACAGGGACAGTCGCTAAAACTGATTGGTGCTGAACTTGTGGGTCTTCTTGTTGTAGGGTTTTTCTTTATCCGCCGCCAACTCGCATTGCCAGTACCGTTATTACCGGTTGATCTGCTACGCATTCCGCTGTTTTCACTCTCTATTTGTACTTCAATCTGTTCATTCAGCGCACAGATGCTGGCGATGGTTTCCCTGCCCTTTTTCATGCAAACGGTTCTCGGGCGCAGCGAGGTTGAAACGGGCCTGCTGCTGACGCCGTGGCCGCTGGCAACCATGGTGATGGCCCCACTGGCGGGATATTTGATTGAACGTGTTCATGCGGGTCTGCTGGGCGCGCTGGGCATGGCAGTAATGGCGTGTGGGCTGTTTTCGCTGGTGTTGCTGCCCGCATCACCTTCTGATTTTAATATCATCTGGCCAATGATTTTGTGCGGTGCGGGTTTTGGCTTGTTCCAGTCACCGAATAATCACACCATCATCACCTCCGCGCCGCGTGATCGTAGCGGAGGCGCGAGCGGTATGCTTGGAACGGCGCGTTTACTGGGCCAGAGTACCGGGGCCGCACTGGTTGCGCTGATGCTAAATCAGTTTGGCGACAGCGGAACACACGTTTCGCTGATAACAGCGGGTATTCTGGCTTCGCTAGCCGCAATCGTGAGTGGCTTACGTATCACACAACCGCGAGTTCAGGCATAAAAAAAGCGCGTCTGTCGACGCGCTTTTTATTTTAAGTCTGCTGCCAATTATTTCAGGTATTCACCGCTGCGCAGCGCTTCAATACGTTTGTCCAACGGCGGGTGAGTCATAAACAGCTCACTCAACGATTTGGATTTACCGTTGATGCAGAACGCCATCATGCTGGTCGCTTCCTGCGGCTCATAGCTGGTTTTCAGGCGCTGTAGCGCGGCGATCATTTTTTCACGACCCACCAGTTTCGCTGAGCCTGCATCCGCATGGAATTCACGATGACGTGAGAACCACATCGTAATAATGCTCGCCAGAATACCAAATACCAGCTCCAGTACCGTCGCTACCGCAAAGTAGATTAATGGGTTACCGTTGCTACCCTCTCCCTCATCGCGGTTGCCGCCCATAAACCCAGCGGCAATCTGCGCCAGAATACGTGAGATAAAGATAACGAAAGTGTTCACCACACCCTGAATTAACGTCATGGTAACCATATCGCCATTAGCAATGTGGCTGATCTCATGCGCGATAACCGCTTCGGCTTCATCCGGACTCATGTTTTGCAACAGGCCAGTACTTACAGCCACCAGCGAGGCATCCCGGCGCGCACCGGTAGCAAACGCGTTAATATCTGGCGCATGGTAGATTGCAACCTGCGGCATAGCGATCCCGGCCTGGCGGGCCTGATTCGCGACTGTATTCATCAGCCAGCGTTCTCTTTCATTGCGAGGCTGTTCGATCACTTCCCCGCCAACGGACTTTAACGCCATCCATTTGGACATCAGCAGCGAAATGAAGGAACCACCAAAACCAAACAGCAGTGCCATGATCAACAAGCCTTGAACGCTGCTTGACTGAATCCCTGTCAGGCTCAATACCAGCCCGAAAACGACCATCACAGCCAGGTTCGTCAGCAGGAAGAGCGCGATTCGCATCATAATTTTCTTTTAACCTCAATTTAACAAAACGCACTATGCGATTACCCATATCGTATGGGTCTTATGACTATTTTCAAGCATCCATAGGTGCTAAGTCACCAGAAAGACACAACTTTACATTTTATCGTATCAGACTGACGTCTTCATGCACTTGTTAAAAAAACAGGCACAATTTCTTGTGCCTGTTCGAGGTTATTGACTGGTTGCGGGCTGTTCCGCTGGCTTTTCTTTTTCAAGATGCGCCAGGTCGAGCGCGATTTTTACCGTTTCATCCAGGTATGGATCCGGTTCCTGGTAATCCTTCGGTAGATCGTCCAGTTTCTTCAGCAGCGGTTTGCCTTCACGCTTGAACCGATCGTTAATACGCGCCAGGCGCATTGCGTCATCTTCGTTATTCTCTTTTTCACGCTGAGCGTAATTCAGAGAAGCGATGTTGCGCTTATCCTTCATCGCATTGAAACGCGCAATGTCCTTCATGATGTACTGGAACTCAGGATCGTTCGCAATACGTGTATTGTGCTCTTTCAGCAATTCAGGTCCGAACGGCGTCAGATTATCTGACTTGGTGTAGGTCGCCGCATCAATGCTGTCCCACGGCAGCGCGTTATCTTCAAACTTCTCGCCGGTTTCAGTTTCTTCATTACCTGTCGGCATGATGATATCTGGCGTAACACCCTTACGCTGCGTGCTGCCACCGTTTACGCGGTAGAATTTCTGGATCGTGTACTGAACAGAACCCAGCGCTGGCCATTCCGGACGCAGCATCTGATCGTAAATACGGTTCAGGGAGCGATACTGCTGAACAGTGCCTTTACCGAAGGTTGGTTCACCAACGATCAGCGCTCGGCCATAATCCTGCATTGCCGCAGCGAAAATCTCTGATGCTGAGGCGCTGAAGCGATCGACCAATACCACCAGCGGGCCTTTGTAGTACACAACGCCGTCGGTATCGCTGTCTTCACGCACTTTACCGTTATTGTCACGAACCTGAACCACCGGGCCGGATGGAATGAACAGACCGGAAAGCGAAACCGCTTCAGTCAGTGCTCCACCGCCGTTGGTACGCAGATCGATGATGATGCTGCTGACGTTCTGTTTTTCCAGTTTCTGCAGCTGGACTTTGACATCATCAGTCAGGCCAACATAGAAACCAGGAATATCCAGTACGCCGACTTTTTCTTTGCCAACGGTTTTCACGGACATTTTAACGGCACGGTCTTCGAGACGGATACGTTCACGCGTTAGCGTCACGGTGCGCGTCTTGGTACCTTTACCGGCAGGCAGAATTTCAAGGCGCACCTTGCTGCCTTTAGGTCCTTTGATCAGTGCTACGACATCATCCAGACGCCAGCCAATCACATCGACCATGCCCTTGCCCGTCTGCCCGACGCCGACAATACGATCGCCAACACTGATCGCTTTGCTCTTGGCTGCCGGACCACCTGCCACCATGGAGTTAATGACGGTGTAGTCATCATCCATCTGCAGAACCGCGCCAATACCTTCCAAAGACAAGCTCATTTCAGTATTGAACTGCTCGGTATTGCGCGGAGAGAGATAGTTAGTATGCGGGTCGATTTCACGGGCGAACGCTGTCATCGCCAGTGAGAACACATCTTCGCTGTTGGTCTGCGCCAGACGGCGAATCGCAAATTTGTAGCGGCGCGTCAGCGTTTCGCGGATTTCCGCATCGGTTTTACCGGTCAGCTTCAGGCTGAGTTCGTCAAATTTAACCTTGCCGTCCCACAGCGCATTAAGCTCTGCTTCGCTCTTCGGCCACGGCGCTTTACTTCGGTCGAGGTTAAAGGTGTCGTTACCGGTGAAATCCATTGGACGTGCCAGTACGCTTAATGCGTACTGATAACGTTCAAATCGGCGTTTTTGCGCCAGATTATAGAGATCGTAAAAGACATCCAGCTTGCCGGTGCGCAGTTCATCGCCGAGGACCGTTTTCTTTTTTGCATACTGTTCGATATCGCTCGCCAGCAGCACGTTGTGGCTGTAGTCGAGCAAATTCAAATAGCGGTCAAAAATTTTTGCCGAAAACGCCTGATCCAGATCGAACTGGCGATAGTGTGATCGCGTAAAACGCGACGTCACACGTTCGCTTACCGTCGCATGCTGGGTTTCTTCCTTTAAAACGGGGATTTGATCGGCACGCGTGATGTCTTCCACAGCAAGTGCCTGGCCTGCTAATGCAAGCAGACCAGCTAACGCAGTAAGCCTAAAAAAAGTGTTCATGCCAGGCCTGGCCTCCGTTTCAGAACACCAGGTGTTCTGCGCGTACAATCAAAGACATACCCGAATTCAGCTGTACACGGACGCCATCTTTGGTGATTTCTAATACGGTGGCATCCATCGCATTATTTCCTGCTTTCACCTTCAGAGACTGCCCTACCGTCAGTACTGAAATATCAGATACCGGGGTATGCTGTTCTTCGCGAGGAGCACGCGGTGCTTTTGCTGCTGGTTTTTCAGCGCGAGGTTTACGCTCAGCACCTTCTTTACGACGCGGTGCAGGACGCGGCTTACGCTCGCGACGCGGGGCGTCTTCTTTTTCACCGGCGGCAGCGGCCGCTTCGCGTTTTTTCGCCTGTTGCTCTGCGCGTTGCGCCTGAACACGGGCTTTAGCTTCTTCCAGCTGTTTGCGAGCATGTTCAACATGTTGTTCATCCAGCTCACCACAAGGGTTGCCGTCGAGATCAACACGCGTTGCACCCAATTTAACGCCATACAGATAGCGCCAGCTTGAAGTATAGAGACGTAAGGCAGAACGGAGCTGCGTCTTGCTGAGGTTCATTTCACCCTCAACACGCTCTACCAGATCCTGAAAAATGCCAATTTTCAGTGGGCGCGCTTCGCCTTCCGCACTAAAACACTGCGGGAAGCGTTCGGCCAGAAACGCGATGACTTCTTTACTGCTATTCAACTTAGGTTGATTTTCCATGAAATTTCCTGATTACAACGGACGTAGCCAACAAGCGCAGGCATGAACAGGCGACATTATAATGACGTCATCAGTAATTGCTACGTTATCCGTTGATTATCCTGCGACGCGCGCAAAGAATTTTTTGTAATCCGTCGTTGCAAGCACGGTTTCAAGCTGTGCCACAAGCGTACGCAGACCTTGTTCATCTTCTTCAGTAAAGCGGCCAAATGCCGTGCTATCAATATCCAGCACGCCGATTATCTGATTGTCGACAGCGATCGGCAGGACGATTTCAGCGTTGCTGGCGGCATCACAGGCGATGTGCCCATCAAAAGCATGTACGTCCTCAATACGCTGAACCTGGTTCTGCGCCACTGCGGTACCGCACACACCGCGCCCTACCGGGATCCGCACGCAGGCAATTTTGCCCTGGAAGGGACCAAGCACCAGCGTATCGTCCTCAAGCAGGTAAAAACCGGCCCAATTCACTTCTGCAAGACGCTCGTACAACAATGCGCTGGTATTCGCCAGCGTTGCCAGAAAACTGGTTTCACCTGCCATCAATGCCTGAAAATCACGGTTCAGATCCGTGTATAGCTCTATTTTGTTCATTATATAATCACTTAGTTGTCTTACTTAAAACTGCAGCCTACTAAAATAAACATTAAATGCGTTAATGCTCAAGATCATTCCCGTCATGAGTTAAGATAACATTACTTCAACAATTTGATTCGCGATACATGGCCTTAACGACACCACGCATCACGCCAACTAAAAAAATAGCCATCAGGTCCATCGGTGAGGCACTACCTCGTGCACATTATCATCGCTGCCCTGAATGTGACCTGATATTTAGCTTGCCTAAAATGCGTTCGCACCAAAGTGCCTTTTGCCCACGCTGCCAGGCAAAAATTCGTGACGGACGCGACTGGTCGTTAACGCGACTGGCGGCAATGGCTTTCACCATGTTGCTGCTGATGCCCTTTGCCTGGGGAGAGCCACTCCTGCACATCTATTTATTAGGTGTGCGCATTGATGCCAATGTGATGCAAGGCATCTGGCAAATGACCCGACAAGGTGATCCCCTCACCGCCTCCTTCGTGCTTTTTTGCGTCGCTGGTGCGCCACTAATTCTCGTGACCTCAATCGCTTATCTGTGGTTTGGTAATATTCTCGGGATGAACCTGCGCCCGGTGCTGCTGATGCTGGAAAGGCTCAAAGAGTGGGTGATGCTCGATATTTACCTGGTGGGTATCGGCGTCGCATCAATCAAGGTTCAGGACTATGCTTTTTTGCAGCCTGGCGTGGGGCTGTTTGCTTTTATTGCGCTGGTGATCCTCAGTATTTTGACGCTGTCACATCTTAACGTTGAGCAGCTTTGGGACCGTTTCTACCCGCAAAGACCGGCTCGTCGGCCCGATGAAAAGCTCCGCGTCTGCCTCGGCTGCCATTTTACAGGTTATCCGGATGCCCGCGGTCGCTGCCCTCGCTGCCATATCCCGTTGCGCTGGCGCAGAAATCAAAGTATCCAAAAGTGTTGGGCGGCACTGCTGGCCTCGATTGTCCTGCTTTTGCCCGCTAACCTGCTGCCCATCTCGATAATTTATGTCAACGGCGGCCGACAGGAAGACACAATCCTGTCAGGCATAATGTCTTTGGCAAACAGTAATGTCGGCGTAGCGGCGATCGTGTTTATCGCCAGTATATTAGTGCCATTCACCAAAGTGATTGTGATGTTTACGTTGCTATTCAGCATCCACTTTAATTGTGAACAAGGGTTGCGCACCCGTATAAAACTACTGCGTATGGTGACCTGGATTGGCCGCTGGTCAATGCTCGATCTCTTTGTTATCGCGTTAACCATGTCGCTGATAAATCGCGATCAGATACTTGCTTTTACTATGGGACCGGCTGCGTTTTATTTCGGCGCAGCGGTAATATTGACTATTCTTGCTGTGGAATGGCTGGACAGCCGCTTACTTTGGGATGCACATGAGTCAGGAAACGCCCGCTTCGCAGACTGAAGCGCAGATTAAAACAAAACGCCGTATCTCCCCGTTCTGGCTGCTGCCGTTCATCGCGCTGATGATTGCAGGATGGCTTATCTGGGGAAGCTATGAAGATCGCGGCAATACCGTGACCATTGACTTTATGTCTGCGGACGGCATTGTGCCAGGCCGTACTCCCGTTCGCTATCAGGGCGTTGAAGTGGGCACGGTACAGGATATCAACCTCAGCAAAGATCTGCGCAAAATTGAAGTCCGCGTCAGCATCAAATCGAGCATGAAAGATGCTCTGCGCAAAGATACCCAGTTCTGGCTGGTCACGCCGAAGGCGTCGCTGGCTGGGGTTTCTGGTCTGGATGCGTTGGTTGGCGGCAACTATATCGGCATGATGCCCGGTACTGGCGAGGCCGAGGATCATTTCGTCGCCCTCGACACCCAGCCCAAGTATCGTCTGGATAATGGCGATTTAATGCTGCATCTGCGCGCCCCTGATCTCGGATCGCTTAATAGCGGTTCACTGGTTTATTTCCGTAAGATTCCGGTGGGCAGGGTCTATGACTACACCATCAACCCGAACCATCAGGGCGTAACCATCGATGTATTGATTGAACGTCGCTTCACCAATCTGGTGAAAAAAGGCAGCCGCTTCTGGAACGTCTCCGGTGTAAATGCGGATGTCAGCCTTAGCGGTGCGAAGGTAAAACTGGAGAGTCTGGCGGCGCTGGTCAACGGTGCCATTGCTTTTGATTCACCCGAAGACTCAAAACCTGCTGCGGCAGACGACACGTTTGGTCTATATCAGGATCTCGCGCACAGCCAGCGTGGAGTAATCGTCAAGCTTGATTTACCCAGCGGAGATGGACTCAAAGCAGGCTCAACATCGCTGATGTATCAAGGATTAGAAGTCGGTCAGCTCACAAAACTGGATTTAAACCCAGGCGGTAAAGTCACCGGCGAAATGACGGTCGATCCCAGCGTCGTAACGCTGCTGCGTGACAACACACGAATTGAGTTACACAGCCCTAAATTATCGTTAAGCGATGTGAATCTTAGTTCGCTGCTAACAGGTAAAACTTTCGAGCTAGTACCTGGCGAAGGCGAGCCGCGTAACCAGTTTGTCGTTATTCCCGCTGAGAAGTCGTTGTTACACGACCCAGGCGTCATGACGTTTACGCTGACCGCGCCGGAGAGTTACGGTATTGATGCTGGCCAGCCGCTAATTCTTCACGGCGTACAGGTCGGTCAGGTGATTGAGCGTACGCTTTCCAGCAAAGGCGTCTCATTTACCGTTGCTGTTGAACCACAGCATCGTGACCTGGTGCAGGGTGACAGTAAGTTCGTGGTGAACAGCCGCGTGGATGTCAAAGTCGGACTTGATGGCGTGGAGTTCCTTGGCGCCAGCGCCAGTGAGTGGCTCAGCGGCGGCATTCGTATTTTGCCCGGTACTAAGGGTGAAATGAAAAAAAGCTACCCGCTTTACGCTAACCTGGAGAAAGCGATTGAAAACAGCCTGAGCGATCTGCCAACCACTACGGTCAGCCTGAGCGCCGAAACGCTACCTGATGTGCAGGCCGGTTCGGTGGTGCTTTACCGCAAATTCGAGGTCGGTGAAGTGATTAGCGTTCGTCCTCGCGCCGATGCGTTTGATATCGATCTGCATATCAAACCGGAATATCGCAACCTGTTGACCAGCAACAGCGTGTTCTGGGCCGAAGGCGGAGCAAAAGTTCAGCTTAACGGCAGCGGATTAACCGTACAGGCATCTCCCCTTTCACGCGCGCTTAAAGGGGCGATTAGCTTCGATAATTTAAGCGGTGCCAGCGCCAGCCAACGTAAAGGTGACAAGCGTATTCTGTATGCTTCGGAAACCGCCGCGCGTGCGGTCGGCGGCCAGATAACGCTGCATGCGTTCGATGCCGGTAAACTCGCTGCAGGCATGCCGATTCGCTACCTGGGCATCGATATCGGACAGATCCAGACGCTTGAGCTGATCACCGCCCGTAACGAAGTTCAGGCAAAAGCGGTTCTGTACCCGGAATACGTGCAGACCTTCGCGCGAAGCGGTACCCGTTTCTCCGTGATCACCCCGCAAATCTCAGCCGCGGGCGTGGAGCATCTGGATACAATCCTGCAGCCGTATATCAACGTTGAACCAGGACGCGGTAATCCGCGCCGTGATTTTGAGCTGCAGGAAGCCACCATTACCGACTCTCGTTACCTCGATGGTCTGAGTATTGTGGTTGAAGCACCAGAAGCAGGTTCGCTGAATATCGGAACCCCGGTTTTGTTCAGAGGTATTGAAGTGGGGACCGTCACCGGGCTGACGCTGGGCTCGCTTTCCGATCGTGTGATGGTTGCCATGCGCATTAGCCAACGCTATCAGCATCTGGTACGCAACAACTCCGTGTTCTGGCTGGCATCCGGCTACAATCTCGACTTCGGCCTGACCGGCGGTGTCGTGAAGACCGGTACCTTCAATCAGTTCATCCGCGGCGGCATCGCCTTCGCGACTCCACCGGGTACACCGTTGGCTCCGAAAGCGCAGGCAGGTAAACACTTCCTGTTGCTGGAAAGTGAACCTAAAGAGTGGCGTGAATGGGGAACCGCCCTGCCACGTTAACCTCTCCACTTGCTCCGGCGTACTCGCGCCGGAGCACTTATGCTACACTGCGCACCTGTTTTTTTGCCGGTGGTACCAAGTGGCTTATTTTCCCGACGCCTTTCTGACTCAAATGCGTGAAGCAATGCCTTCCACGCTCTCATTCGATGAATTTCTCGCTGCCTGTCAGCGCCCGTTGCGCCGCAGCATTCGCGTCAATACGCTGAAAATCTCCGTTGCCGATTTCCTCGCGCTGACAGCACCTTACAACTGGTCTCTCACTCCGGTTCCCTGGTGTGCTGAAGGCTTTTGGATCGAGCGCGATGATGAAGAGTCAGTGCCGCTCGGCAGCACCGCAGAACATTTAAGTGGCCTGTTTTATATTCAGGAAGCCAGTTCAATGCTGCCAGTCGCAGCACTGTTCGCCGAAGGCAATACCCCGGAACGCGTAATGGATGTTGCGGCAGCCCCCGGCTCCAAAACCACGCAAATTGCCGCAAAAATGAATAATCGAGGCGCCATTCTGGCGAATGAGTTTTCTGCCAGTCGCGTCAAAGTCCTGCATGCCAATATCAGCCGTTGCGGGATAGCCAACGTCGCCCTGACCCATTTTGACGGACGCGTATTTGGCGCTGCGTTGCCGGAGTCATTTGATGCCATATTGCTCGACGCACCGTGTTCCGGTGAAGGTGTGGTGCGTAAAGACCCCGATGCGCTAAAAAACTGGTCTGTAGAAAGTAATCTGGAAATTGCCGCGACCCAGCGCGAATTACTCGACAGCGCCTTCCACGCCCTGCGTCCCGGTGGCACATTGGTTTACTCGACCTGTACGCTTAATCGTGACGAAAATGAAAATATCATGCAGTGGTTGATTGAGACCTACCCTGATGCCGTCGAGTTTTTACCTCTGGGCGATTTATTTCCGCAGGCCGAACGCGCCCTGACGCCGGAAGGATTCCTGCATGTATTCCCGCAGATTTACGATTGCGAAGGTTTCTTCGTTGCGCGTTTGCGCAAAATAGCTGCAATCCCTGCACTACCTGCGCCGAAGTACAAAGTCGGTAACTTCCCGTTTAGCCCGCTTAAAGGGCGCGAGTCTGCGCTTGTCACGCAAGCCGCGAGCGCTTGTGGACTGCAGTGGGAAGATAATTTGCGCCTGTGGCAGCGCGATAAAGAGATCTGGCTGTTCCCAACTGAAATTGAACCTCTGATTGGCAAGGTTCGCTTTTCTCGACTTGGGATCAAACTGGCCGAAACCCACAATAAAGGGTATCGCTGGCAGCATGAGGCCGTTATCGCCCTCGCCGACCCGAACCACAGCCATGCATTCGAACTGACCCTTGCCGAAGCGGAAGAGTGGTATCGCGGTAGAGATGTTTACCCGCAAACCGCACCGACGACTGATGACGTACTGGTTACGTTCCAGCATCAGCCGATCGGTCTGGCAAAACGCATTGGATCGCGACTGAAGAATAGCTACCCGCGCGATCTTGTCCGGGATGGCAAACTCTTTACGGGATAACGCACGTTTTTACTGGCGCTTTTGCTAACGTTGACTACGCTGAAAAATGGACGCCCTAACTGGTCGTACCACAACCAGCAAATTAACGGAGAGCACGATGATGAAAACCAGTGTGCGCATTGGCGCTTTTGAAATCGACGACGCCGAGTTACATGGCGAATCGCCGGGGGACCGAACGTTAACCATTCCGTGTAAATCCGATCCGGATTTATGTATGCAACTGGATGCCTGGGATGCCGACACCAGCGTCCCGGCCCTGTTGAACGGAGAACATTCAGTACTATTTCGCGAACACTACGATCGTAAGTCAGATGCCTGGATCATGCGCCTTGCCTGATTCAAAAAGAACCCGTCGCCAGACGGGTTATTTCTTGGTTAATTTCCCTCATCTATCAACATCTTCTACACTACAGGTATGGCTTTACCATTTGAGGATGGAATGTTCACGCTGGTTCTTTTTGTGTGCTATCTGGATGGCGGTTGTGAAGATATCGTGGTTGATGTCTACAAAACTGAGCAGCAGTGCCTGATATCGATGGACGATCAACGTATTCGTAACGGCGGATGTTTACCTGCGGACGACTACATCGACAGTTTCTGGCATCCGGCCCAGGAATACAGCGATTTTTGATTATTGCAGTTGTACCAGCGTTAACTCGCCGCCGAATACAGCACCGGTATCAATATAGTGTAGATTCTCGCGATCCAGCCGATGGCGCAACGGCGTGTGGCCAAACCAGAAGTGATCCGCGCCGTGAATCCCACAACCGTTGCGCATCAGCCTCGAACGGTCCCACAGCACGCGCTGTAAATCGATCTCTTTTAGCCACTGATAATCATCATCCGGGTAATCGGCATGAGCAATAACGTGTATACCGTTCTGACAATGCAGCTCCAGTATCCAGGGTAACTGCCAACACGCTTCAAGAGCAAATTTCGCTGCCGGTTGCTCCGCCTGCTCGAACCACGAGCCACCATTCATAAACCACATGAATTGATCCCCCGTCGCCAGCGCGTCCAGCGCCATCTGTTCATGATTCCCCCTGACCGCGACAATCCAGTGTTTACGCAGTAGTTTCAGACAACGCAAACTGTCTGGTCCACGGTCAATAACATCCCCCACTGAAACCAGCAAATCCTGCCAGGGATCAAAACGGTACTGGCGCAGCTTAGCCATCAGCATCGAGAAGCATCCGTGGATATCCCCAACCACCCAGACGTGACGCCACTGCGTACCGTCGATTCGTTGATAGATATTGCCAGGTCGTCCCATGTCGCCTCCAGAGTACAAGGGTACCTGATTATAATTTTAGCAATGTTGGTAAAAAAGCCTGGACGATCGTGGGCAGGAGTATGGTATGGTTTATGGAGAATGCAGCATGCAATACGCCGTGTTTTGCCCTGGATGGCATCGCATTCGCCACATAAAAAGAGACCGAATACGATTCCTGTATTCGGTCCAGGGAAATGGCTCTTGGGAGAGAGCCGTGCGCTAAAAGTTGGCATTAATGCAGGCTAAGTTACCCTGCCATTTAAGAATAGATGACAGCGCCAGGTTTTCCAGTCCGCGACTAAAGTGGCCGGAAAAAAAGGACGTTTGTTACGCATCCAAACGCAAAAACCGCAAGTTCTCCTGCGAGATGCTTGCGGTTTTTTATTGGAAATCAGAGCGCTACATCTGGCAATTAGCAGAGCTTTTCTGCACGCTCTACAAACGGTGCCAGGCTCATTTTTTCGCCCGGTTTCGCAGGATCATCGATCTGGATAATCTCGATCGGCTTTGCCGTGACTTTTCCGCTCTCCACCTGCTGTCTGGCGACATCATTCAACGGGTATTGCACCAGCGTACTGGGATTGATGACATACAGCGCGTTACCTGGACGGCAGGTCAGCATCACCTCTTCCCGATTAAACGCCCACTTATCTTTGCCAACCTCAAAACGGCTGACGGTAATGACCTGCGGCGCAGCCAGCGCGGTTCCGGTACTTGCCAGGAGTAATAAAGAGATAATGATTTTTTTCATGCGTTTCGCCAGTCCATCAATCAGAAAGGTTCAAGGGTTGCAAACAAGCTGACAATCGCCAGCACAACGGCTCCTATACCCCATTCCAGCTTGGTCATCCAAATAAAATAGAGAGTCATGCCGCGGTTATCCTGCCGCATGCGTGGTACCAGAACATACCGATTCACCAGCGCAATCGCCACCATTAACATGACCAGGGCACCTTTTAACAAAAGCAGTCGCCCGTAAGCCATGTGCCAGGGAACAAAAAAACCGACAATAAACAGCGCATTCATAATACCGGTTAGTAAAACACCGATAACGAAAAGATGCCCATAGCGTGAGAAGCGCATCATGGTACTGATGGCCTGTTCCCGCCAGCGACCTTGCGCCATTCGCATACAGTAAAGTACGGGCAGCAAACCGCCGAACCAGGCGGCAGCGCATACCAAATGTAAGGCGTGGTTAACCTGCTGGATTGCGCCAGGGATACCGCTGTGCAGCGTCGCATGTCCGACGCCAGCCAGCAAAATAAACTGCGCAATTGTCAGCATTAACAGCAGTCGCGGCATACTGCGCGGAACCATGATGGTCACCACCAGCGTGACCAACGCGAGGATAATCTGCCATAACCAGACGCCGCCAAATTGCGTTTGCAACACGGCGAGCCAAACATCTGGAGAGACAACATCCCTCCAGCCTGAGCCCATTAACCCACCCTGAATCGCCAGCATCAGCGTCGCGCTGATAAAGCTCCACGTTGCAGCATGCCGTTGCAGACGTAAAAAACGACGCATCATTAAACGACGAACCGAAACGGGGGCCAGCCATGCGCCGTAAAGCGCACAGCCAAACACCAGCATCAAAGCGGTAAAATGGATAAACCGTAGTGCAACCCAGGTAAATGCCAGCATTGGTTATTTCACGCTAAAGGTATATTGCCCCTTCGTCTTGTGACCATCCACGGAGACAACGTGCCAGTCGACCGTATATTTTCCTGCTTCAAGCGTTTGATCAAGCGGAACAATCAGCTGCGTTTTGTCCTGCTCACTGCGCGATGCCTTGCCCGTTTTGATCTGTTCTTTGTTAGGACCGGTCAGCGTTGCACCGCTGAATCCCGGCTCTACGCCTTCAGAAAAATTCAGCGTCAACGCCTGAGGAGATGCCGCCACTTCAGCGTTAGCCGCCGGACTTTGTTTTGTGAGGTGGGCATGCGCCAATGCCGCAGGTGTTGCCAGAACGCTGGCGAGTACGATGAGCGCGTTGCGAAGCATAGATGCAGATGAAGCCATTTCAACTATTCCTTTTTGTTATGTCTAACCTGTAGAGAATAACCTTCTACAATGGTCGAGTCGAGAATCATCATTTCTGTCTTGCCATTAACGCACACTCTTAGTAACTTTGCGCGCCGAAAGACAGAGAAAAGGAGAAGCCCATGAACATCAATCTGGCCAAACTTGAGCAAGCGGAAATGGATAAGGTCAATGTCGATCTGGCTGCGGCTGGAGTGGCATTTAAGGAGCGATACAATATGCCCGTTGTTGCAGAAGTTGTTGAACGCGAACAGCCAGAGCATTTACGCGACTGGTTCCGCGAAAGACTCATCGCGCACCGCCTGGCATCCGTTTCGCTTTCACGTTTACCATACGAGCCTAAAGTTAAATAAAACTTATATTACGTTACGATTCCTTACATGACGCCTGCTACAGTATAAGCATATTCTTAATCCACATATTAAGGATGGTTGTAGACACTATGAAAAGGAAATCATTATGTCATACTGGAAAATCGCAGCAGCACAATACGAACCTCTTCACACCTCAGTTACCGAACATGTCGCGCATCACCTGCAATTCATTCATGCGGCAGCTCAATGCCAATGTGAATTGCTGGTCTTCCCTTCCCTCTCATTGCTGGGTTGTGTTGATGAGAATGACGCGCTTCCTGCCCCACCCGATGAAGCGCTGTTAGAACCTCTCGCACATGCCGCCGCGACTTATCGCATGACGATAATTGCGGGACTACCGGTAGAACATAACAACCAGTTCGTGAAAGGCATTGCGCTTTTCTCTCCCTGGATGACTTCGCCATTAACCTTCCATCAGAGCCACGGGGCTTGTATTGCCAGACAGCGAAATGCCATCAGCGTTGTAGATAGCCAACCGGAAGGCATTGATATCGACCCGGCTTATTCGCTGTTCACCAGCTGCCAGTCAGTCAGTGAACCGGAACTGCTCTCCTCTACATCTCGTCTACAAAGTTTCTCACATAAATTCGCCATCGCGGTATTAATGGCCAATGCGCGGGGTAGCAGTGCGTTATGGGATGAACGAGGTCGATTGATTGTTCGCGCAGACAGCGGTTCGTTACTGTTAACCGGCCAACGCACGCCACGGGGTTGGCAAGGTGATATCATTCCATTACGCTAGTCGTTTTGGATCAGGAGCATGGCATGTTGCGCATAATAGATACAGAAACCTGTGGTCTACAGGGAGGCATTGTTGAAATTGCTTCTGTCGACGTGGTTGATGGAAAAATAGTCAACCCCATGAGCCACCTGGTACGCCCCGACCGCCCCATCAGCCCACAGGCGATGGCTATCCATCGCATTACTGAAGCAATGGTGGCCGATAAGCCATGGATTGAAGACGTCATCCCGCAGTATTACGGCAGCGAATGGTACGTTGCGCACAATGCCAGCTTTGACCGCCGCGTATTGCCCGATATGCCCGGGGAATGGATTTGCACCATGAAGCTTTCCCGTCGGTTGTGGCCGGGGATCAAATACAGCAACATGGCGCTATATAAATCGCGCAAGCTGAGCGTCCAGACGCCAGCGGGTCTCCACCATCACCGCGCCCTGTACGATTGCTACATCACTGCGGCACTGCTGATCGACATCATGCAGACGTCAGGCTGGACAGCCGATCAAATGGTCGATATTACCGGCCGTCCCGCGTTACTCACTACTTTCACTTTTGGTAAGTACCGCGGAAAACCGGTATCAGAAGTAGCTGAACGGGATCCGGGCTATCTGCGCTGGTTATTTAATAACCTTGACAATATGAGCCCGGAACTGCGATTAACGCTAAAACACTATTTGGATCACGCCTGAGCAGGCAGCGTTCCCTGCGCCAGTCCAATCAAAAAAGCGTACTCAAGGGCCACGCCTTCGTAAGATTTAAAACGCCCGGATTTACCGCCGTGTCCGGAATCCATATCCGTGCAAAGTAGCAGCAAACGATCGTCTGTTTTCAGCTCACGCAGTTTTGCCACCCATTTTGCCGGTTCCCAGTATTGCACCTGGGAGTCGTGTAATCCCGTCGTAACCAGCAGATGCGGATAATCCTGTGCTGTAACATTGTCATACGGGCTGTAGCTTTTCATATAGGTGTAATACTCTTCGTCCTGCGGATTACCCCACTCTTCAAACTCACCGGTCGTCAGGGGAATTGATTCATCGAGCATTGTGGTTACCACATCGACAAACGGCACCTGAGCAATAACACCATGGAAGCGTTCCGGGCGTTCATTAATGGCGACGCCCATTAACATGCCTCCGGCGCTTCCGCCCATGCCATAACATAACTCAGGCGCGCCATAGCCCATTTTTAGCAACGCATCACAGACGTCGAGGTAATCATTAAAAGTATTTTTCTTGTGCAGAAACTTACCGTCCTCGTACCACTGTTGTCCTAATTCACCACCACCACGCACATGGGCAATAGCATAAACAAAGCCACGATCCAGTAAGCTCAAACGGCTGCTGCTGAAATCGGCATCCATGCTGGCGCCATATGATCCATAGCCATAAACCAGTAACGGATTTTTTCCTTTCAGAAAATACTTTTGATGATAAACCAGCGAAACCGGAACCTCGGTGCCATCACGCGCAGTTATCCATAGGTGTTCGCTACGGTAATTCGCCGCATCAAATCCGGGGACCTCCGTCTGCTTAAGCACACGACGTTCCCCGGTGTCCATATCCAGTTCAAACAACGTGTCCGGGGTGGTCATGGAGGAATAGCCATAGCGCAGACGCGATGTCTCCGGCTCTGGATTATAGGCAAGCCAGGTCACATAAGCCGGATCGTCAAAGGCGATCCCGACCACTTCGCGCGTTTTACGATTAATCTGTCGTAGGCTGGTTAAGCCCCGCTGACGCTCTTCTACCACCAGCCAGTCAGTGAATAGCGTAAAGCCCTCGAGCATCACGTTGTCGCGCGCAGGGATCAGCGTCTCCCAGGCTTGCTCATCACGAACGCGGGTACGGTACAGGCCAAAATTTTTCCCCTGACGGTTGGAGCGCAGATAAAAATTGTGTTGATAGTGATCGAGACTGTATTCATGGTCTTTGCGTCTCGCTAAAAAGACCAACGGTTCGGCATCCGCCAGTTCTGCGTCAAGCAGTAAAACCTCACTGGTGGTCGCGCTGGCGATATGAATAACCACATAATGTAGCGAGGTGGTTTTATGCAGGCTGACATAAAACATATCATCGGCTTCTTCATACACCAGCTCATCCAGTGACGATGGCGAGCCGACCGTATGTCGCCACACCTGATACGGCAATAACGTTGTTTCGTGCTTGCGCACGTAATAGAAAGTCTGAGAATCATTCGCCCAGACCAGATCCGCTTCGACGTTTTCCAGCACTTCCGGATACCAGTTGCCGCTTTGCAGGTTGCGAAAACGCACGCCATATTGCCGGCGAGAGAGATAATCTTCCGCCAGCGCCATGATGGTGTTATCCGGAGATATCGCTAGTCCTCCCAGCGTATAAAACTCGCTGTGTGCCGCGCGCTGGTTCCCATCCAACAGAGTATCCCAATCATCCCACTCTTCACTGAGGGCAGACTGACGCTGATAAATAGCATATTCGCACCCCGGTTCATAAATATGCCGGTAGCGATAACCATTCTTCACATAGGGGGCGGAAGCATCCTGAGGCGGGATACGGTCGATAATCTCTTTCAGGACGCGCTCCTGCAAAGCCTGCTGCGAGGCCATAACCTGGCGGCCATACGCATTTTCTTGTTGCAGATAATCCAGCACTTCTGGCTGCGAGCGGGTGTCATCTCGCAGCCAGTAATAATTATCAACACGAGTATCGCCATGCTGCGTCATGGCGTGGGGAATACGAGAAGCTTTTGGTAGCATGTCATTGTTCTTTTGCTTAAACATCCTATAAGGGTGGCAAAAGACAGCAATGATGCAAGCGAAACATGCACCTTAGCGGTAAGTAATTAACCCGGTAAAGCCTGTTTTTGTTCTTTGAGATCCTGTTCAATACCTTCACGAACATCCTGCGGGATCTTCAACGCATCGCCCAGCGCATTGAGATAGCTACGCTCCATAAAGTGGTCGATATCAATCGCCGCACAGCTCAGGAAGTAAATTTCTAGCGCTTCTTCTTCGTTGCGGATCCCTTGCGCCAGGCGCTGGGGATCTAACGGTTGTTCAATGGCTCGTTCAATCAGAACGCGCCCCTGCTCTTCCACGCCCGCTTCACGAAGCTGCTGCTCAATGGCCGCTCGTTCTTTAGCATCAATATGACCGTCGCTTTTCGCCGCAAAAACCAGCGCCAGGATCAGACGTTCAGTTCGCTCATCCAGCGGTGAGCTTTGTACACCGAACTGCGGCTCATCCTGATGCGCAGCGCGAACTTTATCTTTGTATTTGTTCCATAACACGGTACCGGCAACCGCACCGCCGCCCACCAGAAGCGCGCTGGTGCCGTATTTACTCAGTAATTTACGTGAAGATTTGTTGGCAACCAGTAATCCTGCCAGACCGCCTAACGCGCCCGGAACCAGAAGTTTACTCAGCCCTTGTTCGCCAGAAGATGACGCGGAGGATCCTTTTTGCCCAAGAAGAGATTGTAGTTGATTTAGCCAGTTAGCCATTTTGCCCCTCAAGTACAGACGAATAATCATCAAAGCGTACCCGAGGGGATGTCAGGAAGTGTTCAGGTCATCAAAAGATGTGCAAATACCTTCGTTATTGCGGCTTATACTCCGCCGTTCCGGCCTTGCAGTCGACTTTTACCTGATAGTGAATATCCGCGCTTTTACCGCGAACCGTCAGGGGAACTGACCATTTCCCGTCTTTGCCCGTAATATCGGGCGTGTTGACCCAGGCGACAGGGTCGGCTTGCCCGACGAGTTTTTGATCGTCAGCCCAGCGCGCGATGCGATTTTGCTGATAGTCACGTTTCACGCTTGCCGCAATACCGTCAGCATCCAGTCCTTCGCACTTGGGGAACTGAACATTCTTGCTTTCCATATTTGCCGCAAATACCGATACGCTGGCAGACAATAACAGCAGGCTCAATAACGCTCTTTTTTTATACATTCTTTTCTCCTTAATCTCCCCTTCGTCCTTCAGGTTGCCTGCGGCAACGTGAAATAACGTCAGAGATTGCACAATGATTCAGGGAAAAGCATGGTACAAAACGTCAGGAGCGCAAGTCGTTTCAGGCAGCCTGAGTATCATCCTCAGTGTGTGCATCGTTTTCGACAGCCTGTGGCGAAGGCAGCTTGCCGTTTTTCAGAATGGCGCTCAGCACATCTTTTTGCTCAGCCAGCCACAGGGAAAGAGCTTCACGCTGCTCGTCTTCGAGCGCTACCGGCGATTGCTCCAGCCATGTGTCGAGCAGATCTGCTGTATCCAGCATTTTGTCATACGCATCGGCTTCCTTTTTGCTGGTAAACGACATTTTTTCCTCACCTTCCCGAATGACTACGTATTTAACTTCAACCGCCATTTTTGCAGCCTCTTAAATTACCTGTATTTATGTACAGTATATTCTTTTTAAGCCCTGAAATCAACCTGGTAATAAAGACAGACGCAAACGTTTTCGTATATACTGCGCCCAGATAAAACAGGGGATTAATTTATGACGTTATTAGGCACAGCGCTGCGTCCCGCAGCAACGCGAGTGATGTTATTAGGTTCAGGTGAACTGGGTAAAGAAGTGGCGATTGAATGCCAACGCCTGGGTGTGGAAGTCATTGCCGTGGATCGTTACCCCGACGCGCCAGCCATGCACGTTGCCCATCGCTCCTACGTAATTAACATGCTGGATGGCGAGGCATTACGCCAGCTTGTCGAACGTGAAAAACCACATTACATCGTGCCGGAAATAGAGGCGATTGCCACGGATATGCTGATCAAACTGGAACAGGAAGGTCAACACGTTGTGCCTTGCGCACGAGCGACCCAACTGACCATGAACCGGGAAGGAATCCGTCGCCTCGCAGCCGAAGAATTGTCTTTACCCACATCATCTTTCCGTTTTGCAGACACCGAAACACGATTTCGTGAGGCCGTTGCCGAAATCGGCTATCCCTGCATTGTGAAGCCGGTAATGAGTTCCTCCGGGAAGGGGCAGAGCTTTATCCGTTCAGCCGATCAGCTCACCGAGGCGTGGAACTATGCTCAACAGGGAGGCCGGGCAGGCGCCGGACGCGTTATCGTCGAAGGCGTAGTGAATTTTGATTTTGAAATCACCCTGCTAACCGTCAGCGCCGTTGATGGTGTGCATTTCTGCGCGCCGGTAGGTCATCGCCAGGAAGATGGCGATTATCGCGAGTCCTGGCAGCCGCAGCAGATGAGTGACCTGGCGCTGGCGCGCGCGCAGGAGATTGCCCGCAAGGTGGTACTGGCGCTGGGCGGTCACGGACTGTTTGGCGTGGAGCTGTTTGTCTGCGGTGATGAGGTGATTTTCAGCGAAGTCTCCCCTCGCCCTCACGACACGGGTATGGTGACCTTAATTTCGCAGGATCTGTCTGAGTTTGCCCTGCACGTACGTGCATTTCTCGGTCTGCCCGTTGGCGAAATCCGCCAGTATGGACCTTCTGCTTCCGCCGTTATTCTGCCGCAACTTACCAGCCAGAATATCACGTTTGATAACGTGCAAGCCGCTGTAGGTGCGGGTATGCAAGTGCGTTTCTTTGGCAAGCCGGAAATCGACGGGAGCCGTCGTCTGGGCGTTGTGCTGGCCACAGCGCAGAGCATTGAAGATGCGGTGATACGCGCAAAAGACGCAGCCGCACAGGTGAAAGTCGCAGGATAAAAACCAGACCCGTAGGCCGGATAAAGCATTGACGCCGTATCCGACCTACGGTTTACGCATTAACGGCTTACTGCTTCGCGCCTTCTACTGCTTCACGAGCCAGCTTGGTAATACGATCGTAATCACCCGCTTCCAGCGCATCCGCCGGAACCAGCCAGGAACCACCGATGCACAGCACGCTTTTCAGTGCCAGGTAGTCACGGTAGTTCGCCGGAGAGATACCGCCGGTTGGGCAGAAACGCACCTGAGAGAACGGACCCGCAATTGCCTGCAGCGCTTTGGTACCACCATTTGCTTCAGCAGGGAAGAATTTGAACTCTTTCAAACCGTAGTCCATACCCAGCATCAGTTCAGACACGGTGCTGATACCAGGGATCAGCGGAATAGTGCCTTCCGTTGCGGCTTTCAGCAGCGGCTCGGTCAGGCCCGGGCTGATAGCAAACTGTGCACCGGCTTCGGTCACTTCAGCCAGCTGTTGTGGATTCAGTACAGTACCTGCGCCAACGATAGCGTCTGGAACTTCTTTGGCGATCGCGCGAATGGCATCCATCGCACATGCGGTACGTAAGGTCACTTCCAGAACGCGCACGCCGCCTGCAACCAGCGCTTTTGCCATCGGCACTGCGTGTTCCAGTTTATTAACCACGATAACCGGTACAACCGGGCCAGTGGTCAGGATTGCTTCTGCACTTGTCTTCCAGTTTTTCATCAGAGTTTTCTCTCGCCTGATTACAAAATAAGTCTTAAAAAGTGATACAGGTTGCGCCCTGTTCCGCACCGGACAGCTTTTCACGCAACGCGCTGAACATTTCACGGCCTGTGCCCACGCGCGATGCGCTGAGGTCAGGAATGTGAGGCTGACGAGAAGCAAGTTCCTCTTCATCAACCAGCAGCGTCAATTCACCTGTCTGTCCATTCACACGAATGATGTCGCCATCGCGTACTTTTGCCAGTAGCCCGCCATCATAGGCTTCTGGGGTTACATGGATTGCTGAAGGCACTTTACCTGAAGCACCTGAAAGTCGTCCATCGGTAACTAACGCAATTTTGAAACAACGGTCCAATAATACACCAAGTGGCGGCATGAGTTTATGTAATTCTGGCATTCCGTTTGCTTTTGGTCCCTGATGGCGCACAACGACTACGCAATCACGGTCGAGCAGTCCCGCATCGAAGGCCGGCAATACATCATGCTGACTTTCAAAAACAACCGCGGGCGCTTCAATTACCTGATTTTCTACCGGAACCGCCGACGTTTTCATCACAGCACGTCCGAGGTTACCGCTCAGCACTTTGGTACCGCCGTGGTGGGAGAATGGCTGATCGATGGTAGCAATCACATTGCTGTCCAGCGACTTCGCCGCCCCTTCACGCCAGTCCAGCTCACCATCGTTGAGCCAGGGTTCCATGGTGTAACGAGACAAACCAAACCCGGCAACGGTGTTCACATCTTCATGCAGCAGACCCGCGTTCAGCAGTTCGCGCATTAACACCGGCACGCCACCCGCTGCCTGGAAGTGGTTAATATCTGCCGGACCATTCGGATACAGACGCGCCATCAACGGCACGATATCGGACAGATCGGAGAAGTCGTCCCAGTTAATCAGAATCCCGGCTGCACGCGCCACCGCAACCAGGTGCATTGTATGGTTGGTTGACCCCCCGGTCGCCAGCAGCGCGACAATACCGTTCACCACTACTTTTTCATCGATCATTTTACCGATCGGCATCCATTCATTGCCGTTGCCGGTCAGACGCGTTACCTGACGAGCAGCCGCGGCGGTCAACGCTTCGCGCAGCGGGGCATCCGGGTGTACGAATGAGGACCCTGGCAGTTGCATCCCCATAAACTCCACCACCATCTGGTTGGTGTTTGCGGTGCCATAGAACGTACAGGTCCCCGGTGCGTGATAAGACGCCGCTTCGGATTCAAGCAGCGCCATGCGATCGACTTTGCCTTCAGCATACAGCTGACGGATACGCACTTTTTCTTTGTTCGCCAGACCGCTCGCCATCGGGCCGGAGGGAATAAAGATCGAAGGCAGATGACCAAATGACAGTGCCGCCATCACCAGACCCGGGACAATTTTGTCGCACACGCCAAGGAATAACGCGCCGTCGAACATATTGTGTGAGAGGCCGACAGCAGCCGACATCGCAATCACTTCGCGACTCAGCAACGAAAGCTCCATCCCATCCTGTCCCTGGGTCACACCGTCGCACATCGCAGGAACACCGCCAGCGACCTGGCCTACCGCATTGGCTTCATGCAGCGCTTTACGAATGATGTCCGGATAATGTTCGTACGGCTGATGCGCGGAAAGCATGTCGTTATAGGAGGTAATGATCGCGATATTGTTACGCAGCATGCTTTTCAGCGAGGCCTTGTCATCCGGCTGGCAGGCAGCAAAACCATGCGCCAGGTTACCGCACGCCAGCTGTGAACGATGAACGGTAGTCGATTTCGCTTGTTCAATACGGGCAAGGTAGGCGGAACGCGTGTCGCGAGAACGTTCGACAATACGTTTTGTTACGCGTAACAAATTCGGATTCATAGAGGCTCCTAAAATTTATCTGTCAGAGCGTTGGATCAACAATGTGTTTCAGTTGGGTTAAAAGCAGCTGAATCGCTTGTTAGCCGTAGCTCAGGGGCAAAATCGTTTCAGGCAGTGTAATAAAAAAAGCCCCGCGGGTGAATCCACGCGGAGCTTAAAAGTGCAAAAATTATTCTACAATCTGTGTTAGATCATGTTACCGGTAAAATAACACCTATGGGCTAGATGATATTTTACTCGAATTCGTTCCAGGAACGACCATCACGGGTAATCATGGCCACAGAAGCAACCGGTCCCCAGGTGCCTGCCTGATACGGCTTCGGCGCGTCGTTGTCCATCGCCCAGGCTTCGGTAATGGAGTCGACCCACTTCCATGCTTCTTCAACTTCATCACGGCGCACAAACAGCGCCTGAATGCCGCGCATCGTTTCAAGCAGCAGGCGCTCGTAGGCGTCGGCAAGGTGCGTCTGGTTGAAGGTTTCTGAATAGCTCAGATCAAGCTTGGTAATTTGCAGATTATGCTTGTGATCCAGACCCGGCACTTTGTTCAGTACCTGGATATCGACACCTTCATCAGGCTGCAAACGGATGGTCAGCTTGTTCTGCGGTAGATCCTGCCAGGACTCTCTGAACAGATTCAGCTCAGGCGTTTTGAAGTAAACCACCACTTCAGAGCACTTGGTCGGTAAACGCTTACCGGTACGCAGGTAGAACGGTACGCCCGCCCAGCGCCAGTTATCGATATCCACACGGATCGCCACAAACGTTTCCGTGTTGCTGCTCTTGTTCGCGCCTTCTTCTTCCAGGTATCCCGGAACTTTTTTGCCCTGGGCAAAACCGGCGGTGTACTGACCACGAACTGTCTTTTCACGTACGTTCGAACGATCGATACGACGCAGTGATTTCAGTACTTTCACTTTTTCATCACGGATGCTGTCTGCGCTCAGATCGGACGGCGGAGACATCGCGATCATGCACAGGATCTGCAGCAGGTGGTTCTGGATCATGTCGCGCATTTGACCGGCCTGGTCAAAGTAGCCCCAGCGCCCTTCAATGCCCACTTCTTCCGCCACGGTAATTTCTACGTGGTCGATAGTGCGGTTATCCCAGTTATTCACAAACAGGGAGTTGGCAAAACGCAGTGCCAACAGGTTCAGTACCGTCTCTTTGCCGAGATAGTGGTCGATGCGGTAAACCTGGCACTCTTCGAAATACTCGCCAACCTGATCGTTGATTTCACGGGATGTAGCCAGTGACGTGCCCAGCGGTTTTTCCATCACCACGCGGGCAGGCTTAGCATTCAGCTTTGCTTCACCCAGACCTTTGCAGATCGCGCCAAAGGTGCTCGGCGGCATTGCGAAATAGTTGATGGTGGTACGCGATTTTTGATCCAGCATTTTGCCCAGACGCTTAAACGCGGCGGTGTCGTTGACGTCCAGGTTACAAAACTCAAGACGACCGCTGAGGGTTTCCCACAAACTTTCATCAATTTTTTCTTTCATGAAGGTTTCGAGCGCTTCGCGCACAACCTTGGTATAGGCTGCTTTGTCCCAGTCGGCACGCCCAACCCCAATGATGCGGGTATCCGGGTTAATCTGGCCGGCCTTTTCCAGTTGATACAGGGAAGGCAGCAATTTCCGTCGCGCCAGGTCGCCCTTCGCGCCGAAAATGACCAGATCACATGCCTGGGCTGTTTGCGTTACCGCCATGTCATTCTCCTCAATTAAGTGCCTGGTGCTTTTGCCAGACACTGGTTGTAATTTTATTACAGTGCACTGTACTGCTTTTACGTGAATCCGGAAACCGTAAACGCTTATCCAGCCGTGCTGTTACCGCGAACAGCCGCTTTATTGGCGTATAACCCATCAAAATGGATAAAAAAGTCGTCTTTTTCGTACCCATGAAGAAGTATGAAAATCCGACTCCGATCATGTAATGAAAAAAAACAACAACTATTTTGTCCATTTTGCCCCGTTGCTGCACTAGCAGGGGTACTATCTACCAGAGTTACCACTCGATTTCCCCTTATCGTTGAAATCGTTTTTGCCCATGACCCATGAGTCTACCTACATCATGAATATGCTGGAAAAAATCCAGTTAAAACTGGAACATTTGAGCAAGTCAGAGCGTAAAGTCGCCGACATTATTCTTGCCTCTCCCGAGCGGGCAATTCACTCAAGCATCGCTGCGCTTGCTGTAGAAGCCAACGTCAGCGAACCGACGGTGAACCGTTTCTGTCGTAGCATGGATACGCGCGGCTTCCCTGATTTTAAACTGCATCTGGCACAAAGTCTGGCAAATGGTACCCCTTATGTTAATCGCAATGTGGATGAGGATGACAGCGTAGAATCTTATACGGGGAAAATCTTCGAATCGGCGATGGCAAGCCTTGACCACGTTCGTCAGTCGCTGGATAACGCGGCGGTAAACCGGGCGGTAGATTTGTTAACCCAGGCGAAGAAAATCGCCTTCTTTGGTTTAGGTTCTTCCGCCGCGGTCGCACACGACGCGATGAACAAATTTTTCCGCTTTAACGTACCGGTAATCTATTCCGACGACATTGTCCTGCAACGGATGAGTTGTATGAATTGTAGCGACGACGACGTCATTGTGCTTATTTCTCATACTGGAAGAACCAAAAGTCTGGTTGAACTGGCGCAGTTAGCAAGGGAAAACGACGCTATGGTTATCGCCCTCACCTCTCCCGGCACGCCACTGGCGCGTGAAGCCACGCTGGCTATTACCCTCGATGTACCGGAAGATACTGACATTTATATGCCCATGGTCTCTCGACTTGCTCAACTGACCGTGATAGATGTGCTGGCTACAGGATTTACTTTGCGCCGAGGGGCAAAATTTAGAGATAACTTGAAGCGTGTCAAGGAAGCGCTCAAGGAATCGCGTTTTGATAAAGAATTACTCATCAAGAGTGATGACCGCTAAAAGCAATAACAATGTTCTACCCTTTTATCATCCGGGTCGTTCATTTTACCGTTAATGTTTGAGAACGGCCGGATTAATGTTCACGCAACACCTAGTTGTTTCAGTCAACGGAGTATTACATGTCCAGAAGGCTTCGCAGAACCAAAATCGTTACCACGTTAGGCCCGGCAACTGACCGCGATAACAACCTTGAGAAGATTATCGCCGCGGGTGCGAACGTCGTACGTATGAACTTTTCCCACGGCTCTCCAGAAGATCACAAACTGCGGGCGGATAAGGTCCGTGAAATTGCCGCAAAACTGGGACGTCATGTAGCTATTTTGGGTGACCTGCAGGGACCTAAAATCCGCGTATCTACCTTTAAAGAAGGTAAAGTTTTTCTTAATGTTGGCGACAAGTTCCTGTTAGACGCCAACCTCGGTAAAGGCGAAGGCGACAAAGAAAAAGTCGGTATTGATTATAAGGGACTGCCTGCAGACGTCGTGCCTGGCGATATCCTGCTGCTCGACGACGGTCGCGTACAGCTTAAAGTGCTGGAAGTTCAGGGCATGAAAGTTTTCACCGAAGTCACTGTCGGTGGCCCGCTGTCCAATAACAAGGGCATCAACAAACTGGGCGGCGGTCTCTCTGCTGAAGCCCTGACCGAAAAAGACAAAGCCGACATCATTACCGCTGCGCAAATCAGCGTTGACTATTTGGCTGTCTCCTTCCCGCGCTGCGGCGAAGATCTAAACTATGCCCGCCGTCTGGCGCGCGACGCCGGTTGCGATGCGAAAATTGTCGCCAAGGTAGAACGTGCAGAAGCCGTCTGCGACCAGAATGCGATGGATGACATCATCCTGGCTTCTGACGTAGTGATGGTAGCCCGTGGCGACCTGGGTGTTGAAATCGGTGACCCTGAGCTGGTAGGTATTCAGAAAGCGTTGATTCGCCGTGCGCGTCAGCTGAACCGTGCGGTCATCACCGCCACACAGATGATGGAGTCGATGATCACCAACCCAATGCCGACTCGTGCGGAAGTGATGGACGTGGCTAACGCCGTCCTCGACGGCACCGATGCCGTAATGCTCTCTGCCGAAACAGCAGCAGGTCAGTACCCGGCGGAAACCGTCGCGGCAATGGCGCGCGTTTGCCTGGGTGCAGAGAAGATCCCAAGCATCAACGTCTCTAAACACCGCCTTGACGTGCAGTTTGATAACGTTGAAGAAGCGATTGCGATGTCAGCGATGTACGCTGCTAACCACCTGAAAGGGGTCACCGCTATCATCGCTATGACGGAGTCTGGTCGTACTGCGCTGATGACTTCTCGTATCAGTTCCGGTCTGCCAATTTTCGCGATGTCTCGTCATGAACGTACGCTGAATCTGACCTCTCTGTATCGCGGTGTCACCCCGGTTCACTTTGACAGCGAAACAGATGGCGTCGTTGCCGCCAATGAAGCAGTGAACCTGCTGCGCGATAAAGGCTATCTGGTTTCCGGCGATCTGGTGATCGTGACACAGGGCGATGTGATGAGCACCATTGGCTCAACTAACACCACGCGTATCCTGACCGTCGAGTAACACCAGAGTTTGATGTAAAAAAGCCTCTCGTTTGAGAGGCTTTTTTTTATTTCTTCGGATAGAGATCTTTGCGCTTATAGGGCTCAATCTCGCCGGGTTTACGCGTCTTAAGCAGTTTCAGTATCCAGGTGTATTGTTCGACATGAGGCGTGACAAAAATCTCCACCTCTTCGTTCATTCGTCTGGCAATGGTGTGGTCATCCGCTGTCAGGATGTCATCCATCGGAGGACGGACCTTAATCGTAAGGCGGTGAGTTTTACCGTCATACACCGGAAACAGCGGCACTACACGCGCGTGGCAGACCTTCATCAAGCGACCAATTGCCGGTAACGTTGCTTTATAGGTAGCAAAAAAATCGACAAACTCGCTGTGCTCAGGCCCGTGGTCCTGATCCGGGAGGTAGTATCCCCAATATCCCTGACGTACAGACTGAATAAACGGTTTGATGCCATCATTACGCGCATGTAATCGACCTCCGAAACGACGGCGTACCGTGTTCCAGACGTAATCAAATACCGGGTTTCCCTGATTGTGGAACATTGCTGCCATTTTCTGTCCCTGGGAAGCCATCAGCATCGCCGGGATATCTACGCCCCAGCCATGAGGAACAAGAAAAATCACTTTTTCATCGTTGCGACGCATCTCTTCGATGATTTCAAGACCCTGCCAGTCAACCCGATTCTGAATTTTCTCCGGCCCGCGCAGGGCGAGTTCCGCCATCATGACCATCGCCTGAGGGGCGGTCGCGAACATCTCATCAACAATGGCTTCGCGCTCAGCTTCGCTGCGTTCAGGAAAACAAAGGGATAAATTGATCAGCGCTCTGCGACGTGAGCTTTTTCCCAAGCGTCCAACCATCCGTCCGAGCTTTGCCAGAATAGGATCGCGAAATGACGCTGGCGTTAACGCAATCCCAGCTATCGCCGCTACACCCAGCCAGGCGCCCCAGTAGCGCGGATGGCGAAATGATTTATCAAACTCAGGGATATACTCAATATTCTTTTTTTTCGTTTCCATGCTCTTCCAGTGTCTGGTGCCGCGAAAAGTAAATCTGCTGATAGTGTAGCGGCGCACCGTGCGCCGTACAAAATAAAAAAGCCGGCACGCATCGCGTACCGGCTTTATCAGTGTGCTAATTAATCAAAACGTAGCTGAGGCATAACTTCTTTCACCTGCGCCAGATAATCGGTGCGATCCGAGCCGGTCAGACCTTCTGTACGCGGCAGTTTCGCAGTCAGAGGGTTCACGGCCTGCTGGTTGATCCACACTTCGTAGTGCAGATGCGGACCTGTTGAACGCCCGGTGTTACCTGACAGCGCGATACGATCGCCACGTTTCACTTTTTGACCTGGTTTCACCAATAGCTTACGCAGGTGCATATAACGGGTGGTGTAGGTACGACCATGACGAACCGCAACATAGTATCCGGCAGCGCCGCTACGCTTCGCTACAACCACTTCACCATCGCCTACCGACAGTACCGGCGTCCCCTGCGGCATCGCAAAGTCGACACCTTTGTGCGGCGCTACGCGTCCAGTCACCGGATTCAGGCGACGCGGGTTAAAGTTCGAGGAGATGCGGAACTGTTTCGCCGTCGGGAAACGCATGAAGCCTTTCGCCAGCCCGGTACCGTTACGGTCATAGAACTTACCGTCTTCAGCACGGATGGCGTAATAGTCTTTGCCTTCAGAACGTAAACGCACGCCCAGCAGCTGGCTTTGCTCGCGCTTACCGTCCAGCATTTCGCGAGACATCAGCACTGAGAACTCATCGCCTTTTTTCAGTTTGCGGAAATCCATCTGCCACTGCATGGCCTTAATCACTGCGCTGATTTCAGAGCTGGTCAGTCCGGCCTCTTTGGCGCTGGCGACGAAGCTTCCGCCCACCGTGCCTTTGATACGGCTGTTAACCCAATCGCCCTGCTGCATTTCGCTGCTCATTTTGAAACCTGTCGCAGTGCGATCGTAAGTGCGGGTTTCACGGCGGGACACTTCCCAGGTCAGACGCTGCAGGTCACCTTCCGCGCTTAAGGTCCAGGATAACTGCTGACCAATTTTCAGATTGCGTAGTTCTTTATCGGAAGCAGCGAGCTGACTGATGTCGCCCATATCGATGCCGTACTGATTCAGAATACTGCTCAGCGTATCGCCTGTGGAGACGACATACTCATGCACGCCGGCTTCACCAGACGTTTTGTCATCCAGTTCATCCTGCGGAATGGCTTCGTCTTCCTGCGCGGCCTGATCGATAGGTTCACTGGCCTCAGGCAACAGTGAACGAATCTCGCTTTTTTCCAGCTCGATAGTTTTAACGATGGGTGCAGAATCGGGATGGTAAACATAAGGCCGCCAGACGGCGACGGCCAATGTCAGTACGGTAAGCGACCCCAGCATAACGCGATGGGGTCGCGGCAGATTATTAAATGCCAGAGCGACAGAGCGGGCTATCTGTTGCACGTATTCACTTCCTCATTAATCTCCTTTCAGGCAGCTCGCATACTGGTTGGCTAATTGGTTCAAAAACGCTGAATAGCTTGTTTTACCCAGTTTGATATTCGTTCCGAGCGGATCCAACGTTCCCATTCGAACGGATGTCCCTCTCGCGACGGCTTCAACGACCGCTGGCCTGAACTGTGGCTCAGCAAAAACGCAGGTTGCTTTTTGCTCAACCAACTGTGTTCTTATTTCATGTAAACGCTGCGCACCAGGTTGAATCTCAGGGTTCACGGTAAAGTGACCAAGCGGTGTTAGTCCGTAGTGTTTTTCGTAGTAGCCATAGGCGTCATGAAAAACGAAATAACCTTTTCCCTTGAGCGGTGCGAGCTCGTTACCTACCTGCTTATCGGTTGCGGCTAATTGTGCCTCAAAATCCTTCAGGTTGGCGTCAAGTTTGGCTCGACTTTGCGGCATAAGTTCCACTAATTTTTCATGGATTGCAACCGCTGAGGCCCGCGCTATCTCTGGGGAAAGCCAAAGATGCATGTTGTAATCGCCATGATGGTGATGCTCGTCACTTTTTTCACCGCCAGCATCATTGTGTCCATGATCGTCATCGTCGTCATCGGCACCTTTCATGAGTAACGGTTTCACGTCATTGAGCTGCGCAATCGTTACCTGTTTCGCGTTAGGAATATTCTTGACTGACTTTTCCATAAACGCTTCCATCTCAGGTCCAATCCAAACAACTAAGTCCGCGCCCTGTAAGCGTTTTACGTCTGATGGACGCAGTGAATAGTCATGTTCGGAAGCCCCGTCAGGCAGGAGAACCTCAGTGTCTGTTACCCCGTCTGCAATGGCTGAAGCAATAAACCCCAGCGGCTTGAGTGAGGCCACCACAGCGGCATTTGCTGCCTGTGTTGCACTACCCCAAAGAGCAGCGGATAATGCTGCGAAAAGAAGCGTATTTTTATGTAACATAATGCGACCAATCATCGTAATGAATGTAAGAAATGTGATATTATAACATTCTATAACTTCTGCAAGACTAAAATTGATATGACGACTTTGGTTTCACTGGAAAATGTCTCGGTCTCTTATGGTCAACGCCGCGTCCTGTCTGACGTATCGCTTGAACTTCGACCCGGTAAAATTTTAACGCTTCTCGGCCCAAATGGCGCCGGGAAGTCTACGCTGGTGCGCGTTGTATTAGGGCTGGTAGCGGCTGATGAGGGAGTAATCAAGCGTAATGGTCAATTGCGGATTGGCTATGTACCGCAAAAACTGTACCTCGATACTACGCTGCCACTGACGGTAAGTCGGTTTATGCGCTTACGTCCCGGTACCAAAAAAGAGGATATCCTTCCGGCACTGAAGCGCGTTCAAGCCGGGCATCTGATGGATGCACCGATGCAAAAGCTCTCTGGCGGGGAAACACAACGCGTCCTGTTGGCCCGTGCTTTATTGAATAAACCTCAGCTACTGGTGCTCGATGAACCAACCCAGGGCGTGGATGTCAATGGGCAGGTCGCACTGTACGACCTTATCGACCAGTTGCGACGTGAACTGGATTGCGCCGTGCTGATGGTTTCCCATGACCTGCATCTGGTGATGGCCAAAACCGATGAGGTACTGTGCCTGAACCATCATATTTGCTGTTCCGGTGCGCCGGAAGTGGTTTCTATGCACCCGGAATTCATCTCAATGTTCGGGCAACGCGGCGCCGAACAACTCGGAATTTACCGTCATAATCACAATCACCGCCACGATTTACAGGGTCGTATCGTCTTACGCCGGGGAAATGGTCACTCATGATTGAATTGTTATTACCCGGCTGGTTAGCTGGGATCATGCTGGCCTGTGCCGCTGGCCCACTCGGCTCGTTTGTAGTCTGGCGTCGAATGTCTTATTTCGGTGATACGCTGGCCCACGCTTCGCTGCTGGGGGTCGCCTTTGGCCTGCTGCTGGACGTAAACCCTTTCTATGCGGTTATCGCCGTCACCCTGTTGCTGGCTGGCGGTCTGGTATGGCTGGAGAAGCGCCCTCACCTTGCGATCGATACCTTGCTGGGTATTATGGCGCACAGCGCATTGTCATTGGGGCTGGTTGTTGTCAGCCTGATGTCCAACATCCGTGTGGATCTGATGGCTTACCTGTTTGGTGATTTGCTCGCCGTGACGCCAGAAGATCTTATCTCCATCGCCATCGGCGTGGTTATTGTTCTGGCGATTCTGTTCTGGCAGTGGCGTAACCTGCTGTCGATGACCATCAGTCCGGATCTGGCATTTGTCGATGGCGTGAAGCTGCAACGCGTGAAGCTGCTGCTGATGCTGGTTACGGCGTTAACGATTGGCGTGGCGATGAAGTTTGTCGGGGCGCTGATTATCACCTCACTGCTTATCATCCCTGCGGCGACCGCCCGTCGCTTTGCCCGTACGCCGGAGCAGATGGCTGGGGTTGCCGTTGGAGTGGGAATGATAGCGGTTACAGGCGGGCTGACCTTCTCGGCCTTCTATGACACCCCGGCAGGTCCTTCCGTGGTGCTGTGCGCCGCGCTGCTGTTTATTTTCAGCATGATGAAAAAGCAAGCGAGCTAAGCATGCGTTGCCCGGTGGCGCTGCGCTTACCGGGCCTACAAAATCGCCCAGGCCTGATGAGCGTCGCGACATCAGGCATTAAGGCATCTGTGGCGGTGTAATGCCAAAATGGTTCCAGGCGCGCACGGTTGCCATACGTCCACGCGGCGTACGTTGTAGAAAACCTTGCTGAATCAGATACGGCTCCAGCACGTCCTCAATGGTTTCACGCTCTTCCCCAATCGCCGCTGCCAGGTTATCCAGTCCTACCGGCCCGCCAAAGAATTTATCGATAACCGCCAGCAGCAGCTTACGGTCCATATAATCGAATCCTTCCGCATCCACATTGAGCATATCCAGCGCCTGGGCGGCAATATCAGCCGAAATCGTGCCGTCATGCTTCACTTCAGCGAAATCGCGTACCCGGCGTAATAAACGGTTGGCGATACGCGGCGTACCGCGGGCGCGGCGTGCCACTTCCAGCGCGCCTTCATCGCTCATTTCCAGGCCCATAAAACGCGCACTGCGTCCTACAATGTGCTGCAGGTCAGCCACCTGATAGAATTCCAGGCGCTGCACAATACCAAAACGGTCACGCAGCGGAGAGGTTAACGACCCGGCGCGCGTCGTCGCCCCGATTAGCGTAAACGGCGGCAGATCGATCTTAATCGAACGGGCAGCCGGTCCTTCACCAATCATGATATCCAGCTGATAATCTTCCATCGCCGGATACAGCACCTCTTCCACCACCGGTGACAGACGATGAATTTCATCGATAAACAGCACATCGTGGGGTTCAAGGTTGGTAAGCATTGCCGCCAGATCACCCGCTTTTTCCAGTACCGGACCGGACGTGGTGCGCAGATTAACGCCCATTTCATTGGCGACAATATTGGCAAGCGTAGTTTTACCAAGACCAGGAGGACCGAAAATCAGCAGGTGATCGAGAGCATCACCGCGCAGCTTCGCCGCCTGGATAAAAATCTCCATTTGCGAACGAACCTGAGGCTGGCCAATATACTCTTCCAGCAATTTTGGGCGAATCGCACGATCCACCAGATCTTCAGGGGTAGTGCTGACAGCCGAAATCAGGCGATCTGCTTCAATCATCCGTTACCTCACAATGCCGCGCGAAGCGCTTCACGAATCAGGGTTTCACTGCTGGCATCAAGGCGGGCAATTTTGCTCACCATGCGGCTGGCTTCCTGTGGTTTATAGCCCAACGCCACCAGCGCAGCAACCGCTTCCTGCTCGGCGTCGTCAGTTGTCGGGCTTGCCGGAGACGTCAGGACCAGATCCGCTGCAGGTGTAAAGAGATCACCATGCAAACCTTTAAAGCGGTCTTTCATTTCTACAATCAGGCGTTCTGCGGTTTTCTTACCAATACCCGGTAATTTCACCAGCGCGCCCAGCTCTTCGCGCTCTACGGCATTAACGAACTGCTGAGCAGACATACCGGAGAGGATCGCCAGCGCCAGCTTCGGCCCCACGCCATTGGTTTTGATTAACTCTTTAAACAGCGTGCGCTCTTGCTTGTTGTTAAAGCCATACAATAGCTGAGCATCTTCTCGCACCACAAAATGGGTGAAAATAATCGCTTCTTGCCCGGCTTCCGGCAACTCGTAGAAACAGGTCATCGGCATATGCACTTCATAGCCTACCCCGCCCGTTTCCAGAAGGACCAACGGGGGTTGTTTTTCAATAATGATGCCTCTGAGTCTGCCTATCACGTGACGCTCCTGCGTTAAGGGCTAAAAGGTAATGCGCTATCATAAAAAAAGGCTGGATAGATATCCAGCCTCATTTGTCACTAACGTAACCGACCTCGCGCCAAATTCAGCCTCGACTCGCTCATTTGCATGGCGTTCTGACTGACATGGCAGTGGGTAATGGCAATCGCCAGTGCATCCGCGGCATCTGCTTGCGGATTCGCCGGGAGTTTTAGCAGCGTGCGTACCATATGCTGGACCTGGCTTTTTTCCGCGCTACCGATCCCCACCACGGTCTGTTTTACCTGGCGGGCCGCGTATTCAAAGACCGGTAGATCCTGATTGGTCGCCGCAACGATTGCCACGCCGCGAGCCTGTCCCAGCTTTAGCGCCGAGTCGGCGTTCTTCGCCATAAAAACCTGCTCAATGGCAAAATAGTCCGGCTGAAACTGGGTGATGATTTCCGTCACGCCCGCGTAAATCAACTTCAGACGTGACGGAAGATCGTCGACTTTGGTGCGAATGCAGCCGCTGCCGAGGTAGGTCAGTTGCCTGCCGACCTGACGAATAACGCCATAACCGGTGATGCGAGACCCCGGGTCAATGCCGAGAATAATAGACATCACGCATCTCCTGTTATTTTATGGCTTAACCACATCATTCTAAGGTGGCAGCAACCTCATCGGAGATTTCACCGTTGTGGTAAACTTCCTGCACGTCGTCGCAGTCTTCCAGCATATCGATCAGACGCATCAGCTTCGGCGCTGTTTCTGCATCCATATCCGCTTTGGTGGATGGGATCATAGACACTTCAGCTGCATCCGCTTTCAGACCAGCCGCTTCCAGCGCGTCACGCACTTTGCCCATCTCTTCCCACGCGGTGTAAACGTCAATTGCGCCGTCGTCGAAGGTCACAACGTCTTCAGCACCTGCTTCCAGCGCCGCTTCCATGATGGCGTCTTCGTCGCCCTGTTCAAAGGAGATCACGCCTTTTTTGCTGAACAGATAAGCCACGGAACCGTCGGTACCGAGGTTACCACCCGTTTTCGTGAACGCGTGACGCACTTCCGCAACGGTACGGTTACGGTTGTCAGACAGACATTCAATCATAACGGCTGTACCGCCAGGACCGTAACCTTCATAGATGATGGTTTCCATGTTGGAATCTTCATCACCACCCACACCGCGCGCGATTGCACGGTTCAGGGTGTCACGGGTCATGTTGTTAGCCAGCGCTTTATCAACCGCTGCACGCAGACGCGGGTTAGCATCCGGATCGCCGCCGCCCAGTTTAGCCGCCGTCACCAGCTCACGAATTATTTTGGTGAAAATTTTACCGCGTTTAGCATCCTGCGCTGCTTTACGGTGTCTGGTGTTGGCCCATTTACTATGACCTGCCATAAATAATATCTCCAAAAAGCGCGCCTTTTCAGGCGACGTTAATTACAAACTCTTCAATCGCCTGCCGGTTACTCCACGACTTGGTTAATTGGGCGGCTTCAACCGCATTAACCCAACGATAGGTCAGATGTTCGGTGAACACGATCTCTCGTTCTGAGGGAAGTGCCAAGCAAAACCAGGATTCAGTATTACGTTCAATTCCCGGTGCATAGCGATGACGTAAATGGCTAAAAATCTCAAACTCCACCGTGCGCTGACAGTCAATTAAGGTCAGTTGCTCAGATGCAACATCAATGGCGACCTCTTCCTTTACTTCGCGCATAGCGGCTTGCGACGCGGTTTCACCTTCTTCAAGGCTGCCGGTGACCGACTGCCAGAAATCAGGATCGTCGCGTCGCTGTAACATCAGCACTCTCCCGGTGTCCTTTGCATAAATCACGACTAACACCGAGACAGGCTGTTTATATGTCATATCAGTTATTCTCGGCCTTCTTAACAACCTGAATGCTCAGTTCCGCCAGCGCAGCTGCGTTGGCAAAGCTTGGCGCTTCAGTCATCAGACACGCTGCAGCCGTGGTTTTCGGGAAAGCAATAACGTCACGAATGTTGTCAGTACCGGTCAACAACATAGTCAGACGGTCCAGACCAAACGCCAGGCCCGCATGCGGCGGTGTACCATATTTTAGCGCATCCAGCAGGAAGCCGAATTTCTCACGCTGTTCTTGCTCATTAATGCCCAGAATACCGAATACAGTTTGCTGCATGTCGCCGTTGTGAATACGCACGGAACCGCCGCCTACTTCGTAGCCGTTGATGACCATATCGTACGCGTTAGCAACCGCGTCTTCCGGCGCTGCTTTCAGCTCAGCGGCCGTCATATCTTTCGGCGCGGTAAACGGGTGGTGCATTGCGGTCAGGCCGCCTTCACCATCGTCTTCAAACATTGGGAAGTCGATAACCCACAGCGGCGCCCATTTGGCTTCGTCGGTGATGTTCAGGTCTTTACCCAGTTTCAGACGCAGCGCGCCCATCGCGTCGGCAACCACTTTCTTGTTGTCGGCACCGAAGAAAATCATGTCGCCGTCTTGTGCACCGGTACGTGCCAGAATCGCTTCCACAATTTCTGCGTTCAGGAACTTAGCAACTGGGCTGGTAATACCTTCCAGACCTTTCGCACGTTCGGTGACTTTGATGTAAGCCAGGCCTTTCGCGCCGTAAATCTTGATAAAGTTACCGTAATCGTCGATCTGCTTACGGCTCAGCGCAGCACCGCCCGGTACACGCAGAGCAGCTACGCGGCCTTTCGCATCGTTTGCCGGACCAGAGAACACTGCGAACTCAACGTCTTTCACCAGATCGGCAACGTCAACCAGCTCCATCGGGTTACGCAGGTCTGGTTTATCGGAACCGTAACGACGCTCAGCTTCGGCAAAGGTCATGATCGGGAAATCACCCAGATCGACACCTTTCACTTCCAGCCACAGGTTACGCACCAGCGCTTCCATCACTTCACGCACCTGCGGTGCGGTCATGAAGGAAGTCTCAACGTCGATCTGGGTAAATTCAGGCTGACGGTCAGCACGTAAGTCTTCATCACGGAAGCATTTAACAATCTGATAGTAGCGGTCAAAGCCAGACATCATCAGCAGCTGTTTAAACAACTGAGGTGATTGCGGCAGCGCGTAGAATTTACCTTTATGTACGCGAGAAGGTACCAGGTAATCGCGCGCGCCTTCCGGCGTCGCTTTGGTCAGCATCGGTGTTTCGATGTCGAGGAAGCCGTGGTCGTCCATAAAACGACGCACCAGGCTGGTGATTTTGGCACGCGTTTTCAGGCGCTGCGCCATTTCAGGGCGACGCAGATCTAAATAGCGATACTTCAGTCGCGCTTCTTCGGTGTTGACGTGGTTAGAGTCCAACGGCAGCGAGTCTGAACGGTTGATGATGGTCAGATCGGAGGCCAGCACTTCAATTTCGCCCGTCGCCATATCGGCGTTGACGTTTTTCGCGTCACGCGCACGCACGGTGCCCGTAACCTGGATGCAGAACTCATTACGCAGTTCGGAGGCCAGCTTTAACGCGTCCGCACGGTCCGGATCGAAAAATACCTGCACGATACCTTCGCGGTCGCGCATATCGATAAAGATCAGGCTACCAAGATCACGACGACGGTTGACCCAACCACACAGAGTCACCTGCTGCCCCTCGTGGGACAGACGTAGCTGTCCGCAATATTCTGTACGCATGAGATATCCCTTAACTTTGCCGCAGGCGGATTGTCACCTGTCTCGCAGATGACGAAGTCGCAGCTTTAGCTGAATGTCACAACTGAATGAAAAAAGGCGGCTATTATACTGGAAATTCTGCCGCACGATAAGTCCGGTACTGACTGTACGCCTGTTTCCTCGACGGGCATTGCGTAATCTCACAAAAAATAACAAAAATTGTCGCCCCTTTCACACTGATTCGCGATTAAGGTGTAACGGATTTCTTTTATTACTGGAGTGACCATGCTGGAATTGAACGCTAAAACAACCGCCCTTGTCGTAATTGATTTACAGGAAGGGATCCTGCCTTTCGCTGGCGGCCCTCATACGGCACATGATGTGGTTACCCGCGCCGCGCAGTTGGCGGAAAAATTCCGTGCCCACGGTTCCCCGGTGGTAATGGTGCGCGTCGGCTGGTCTGACGATTACGCCGAAGCGCTGAAACAACCGGTTGATGCGCAAACTCCGGCTAAAGCGTTGCCTGAAAACTGGTGGGATTACCCGGCAGCTCTGGGGAAATGCGCCAGCGATCTCGAAGTCACCAAGCGCCAGTGGGGCGCGTTCTACGGCACCGATCTGGAGCTACAGCTGCGTCGTCGGGGCATCGATACCATCGTCCTGTGCGGCATTTCCACAAACATTGGCGTGGAGTCAACGGCGCGAAATGCGTGGGAGCTGGGTTTCAGTCTTATCATTGCAGAGGATGCCTGTAGCGCCGCCAGTGCTGAGCAACACCAGGCCAGCATGACCCACATTTTCCCGCGCATTGCGCGCGTTCGCAGCGTGGAGGAGATTCTGCAAGCGCTATGATTTATATCGGTTTACCCCAGTGGTCGCATCCAAAATGGGTGCGTCTGGGGATCACCAGCCTTGAAGAGTATGCCCGCCACTTTAACTGCGTGGAGGGCAATACCACGCTGTATGCGCTGCCTAAATCCGATATTGTTGCCCGCTGGCAGGCACAGACCACCGATGCGTTTCGATTTTGTTTTAAATTTCCGGCGACCATTTCGCATCAGGCTGCGCTGCGTAATTGTGATGACCTGGTACAGGAATTTTTTACGCGCATGTCGCCGCTGGAATCGCGCATTGGACAATACTGGCTGCAATTACCTGCGACTTTTGGCCCACGCGATCTGCCTGCCCTGTGGCAGTTTCTCGATACGCTCCCGAAATCCTTTACCTATGGTGTGGAAGTTCGCCATCCAGACTTTTTTGCCAAAGGCGAAGCCGAGCAGCTATTTAATCGCGGTTTACACGAGCGTGGAGTAAACCGGGTGATTCTGGACAGCCGCCCGGTGCATGCCGCAATCCCGCATACTGAAGCAATACGTGACGCGCAGCGCAAGAAACCGAAGGTTCCGGTGCATGCGGTAGTGACGGCAAACCATCCGATGGTACGCTTTATCGGTAGCGATAATATGGCACAAAACAGCGATCTTTTTGCCGTCTGGCTGACCAAGCTGTCGCTATGGCAACGCACCACGACGCCGTATCTGTTTTTGCATACGCCGGACATCGCGCAGGCCCCGGAGCTTGTTGATACGCTATGGGCAGATTTACGCAGCGCCCTGCCAGAGATCGGATCAGCACCCTCTATTCCACAGCAATCTTCTCTTTTCTGAAAATGCCACCTATCATAGTCAGTGCCAGCAGCCATTTTAAAAGGGAGTTTGTATGGTAAGCGCGCTTTATGCCGTATTGGGTGCGTTATTGTTAATAAAGTTCTCCTTTGACGTCGTTCGCCTGCGCATGCAATATCGCGTTGCCTATGGCGATGGAGGTTTTAGTGAACTGCAAAGCGCTATCCGTATTCACGGTAATGCGGTGGAATATATTCCCGTCGCGTTAGTGCTGCTGTTATTTATGGAAATGAACGGCGCAGAGACGTGGATGGTGCATATTTGCGGGCTGATGTTGATTGCCGGACGACTGATGCATTATTACGGATTCCACCACCGGCTTTTCCGCTGGCGCCGTTCAGGCATGAGCGCAACCTGGTGTTCGCTGTTGCTAATGGTGCTGGCGAATCTTTGGTATATGCCCTGGGAGTTGGTTTTCTCCCTGCATTAGCGCACAATACGCCACTTTATTTTTCCCGGATTTTTACGTTATGTCTCACCGCGACACGCTTTTTTCTGCGCCTATCGCCAGTCTGGGTGACTGGACCTTTGATGAACGGGTAGCTGAAGTCTTCCCGGATATGATCCAGCGTTCCGTTCCTGGCTATTCCAATATCATATCTATGATTGGCATGTTGGCCGAACGTTTCGTACAACCCAACACGCAGGTCTACGATCTGGGCTGTTCTCTGGGCGCGGCGACGCTCTCGGTGCGTCGCAATATTCATCACGAGAATTGCAAAATTATTGCCGTCGATAACTCCCCGGCGATGGTTGAGCGCTGCCGTCGTCATATTGATGCCTATAAGGCACCGACCCCGGTTGAGGTTGTCGAAGGCGATATTCGCAACATTACTATCGAAAACGCCTCGATGGTGGTGCTGAATTTTACCCTGCAATTCCTTGAGCCACCTGAGCGCCAGGCATTGTTGGATAAGATTTATCAAGGGTTGAATCCCGGCGGCGCGCTGGTGCTGTCTGAAAAATTCAGTTTCGAAGACGCTAACGTTGGCGAGCTGCTGTTCAACATGCACCACGACTTCAAACGGGCCAATGGCTACAGCGAACTGGAAATTAGTCAGAAACGCAGCATGCTGGAAAACGTGATGCTGACCGACTCGGTAGAAACGCACAAAGCGCGACTGCATCAGGCTGGCTTTGAGCACAGCGAATTGTGGTTCCAGTGCTTCAATTTTGGCTCTCTGGTGGCGTTGAAAGCTGAGGTTGGCGCATGATCGATTTTGGTAACTTTTATCAGTTGATTGCCAAAAATCATCTGTCCCATTGGCTGGAAACGCTTCCGGCGCAAATCGCTGCCTGGCAGCGCGATCAGCATGGTTTATTTAAACAATGGTCAAACGCCGTCGAGTTTCTGCCCGAGCTGACGCCGCATCGTCTGGATTTACTACACAGCGTTACCGCAGAAAGTAAAGAACCGCTCAGCGAAGGCCAGCTTAAACGTATCGACACCCTGATGCGTAACCTGATGCCATGGCGTAAAGGACCGTACTCGCTGTACGGCGTCAACATCGATACCGAATGGCGTTCCGACTGGAAGTGGGATCGCGTTCTGCCGCACTTGTCTGATCTCACCGGCCGTACCATTCTTGATGTTGGCTGTGGCAGTGGTTATCACATGTGGCGCATGATTGGCGCTGGAGCGCATCTGGCGGTTGGGATCGATCCTACGCAACTGTTTCTGTGCCAGTTTGAGGCGGTACGTAAACTGCTGGGCAATGACCAGCGTGCTCACCTGCTGCCGCTGGGTATTGAGCAACTTCCAGCGCTAAACGCCTTTGACACCGTGTTCTCCATGGGCGTGCTTTATCACCGCCGATCGCCGCTGGAACATCTGTGGCAGTTGAAGGATCAGTTGGTTAAAGATGGCGAGCTGGTGCTGGAAACGCTGGTCGTCGAAGGTGATGAAAATACCGTTCTGGTGCCGGGCGATCGCTACGCGCAAATGCGTAACGTCTACTTTATTCCATCTGCGTTGGCTTTAAAAAACTGGCTGGAAAAATGCGGTTTTGTTGATGTGCGCATCGCCGATGTCTGCGTCACCACCACCGAAGAGCAACGCCGCACCGAGTGGATGGTAACCGAGTCGCTGGCCGACTTCCTCGATCCGAACGACCACAGCAAAACGGTGGAAGGCTACCCCGCCCCATTACGTGCAGTATTGATTGCGCGTAAGCCGTAATAGATTGCCGAATGACCGTTACGTATAGCACCGTTTCTCCAAAATAGTTCAAGTTGCAGCAAGGTGGCAACGCAGCAAATCCCCGGGAGCGTAGATAACTACGTGACCGGGGTGCGCGAGGCGGCCAACGCTGCTGCGGCTTGAAATATGAAGGAGAAAAAAAGGCCCCTGTTGAAATTGCAGGGGCCTGGTACGAGCAAGCATCATATTGGGCGACATGATGCAACGGTAAAATCAGTTGGCCTGATGGTGTGCAATGATTGCTTTCATTTCAGCAACCGCCGTCCCGTCTACCGCATAGCGCGAATACTCATCCGCCTGCGCATCCGAAGACATCGACAACCCCGAATTGCGATAACGCATTGGTGAAGCCAGCCATACTCCGGCAGAACTGTGGACTTCCTGCACTCCAGCATCAAGGAACAGGGACAAATTCGAGGCGCGAACCCCCGCTCCGGCCATAATGATTGGAGCACCGGGCTGCGCAATAAGTTCCATTATTTTTGTTAAACCTTGCGCCGCATCTGATTTTTGCCCTGAAGTGAGTACTCTGGTAATGCCCAAATCAGCTAATTTTTTAAGCGCATTGAGTGGGTTAGCACACATATCAAAGGCCCGATGAAAAGTGACTTGCAGCGAACCGGCGGCAATCATTATTTTCTCCATGCGCGGCATATCGACATTGCCATCCACATCTAAAATGCCGGTCACCAGCCCTGAGAATCCCAGTTCCCTGACCATCGCAATATCATCCAGCATTGCAGCAAATTCACCTTCGGTGTAGCAAAAGTCGCCTCCACGTGGGCGAATAAGGGGATTGACGGGAATCGAAATGTGCTGGCGAACGGAACGCAAGACGCCCAGTGACGGCGTTAAGCCCCCTTCTTTGGGTGCCGAGCATAGTTCAATACGATCCGCGCCGTTTTGCTGCGCCGTGCGCGCGCACTCCATGCTGTAACAGCAGATTTCCAGAATAGCCATGTTCACTCCTGACGTTCGCTTGCCACAATGGTTTCAATCGACCACGGATGGAATTTTATCGTCACGCTACCATCGCTAACCGCCAGCGTCGGATTCGGTAAACGCTCACGCTCTCCTTTTGGCGAGCTGGTTTTCACAAAAATGCCCGGTTGACTCAGACCGTGATCGGAAAGCAGCGCCAGCGCTCGCGCATTCAGCGTTTCCGCCTCTCCCGGCAGAACAATTTCAATATGTTCCCAGCCTTCATGTGGGTAGCGTTTTTCGCCCGGCCACGGCAGTTCGACGATGGAAAATTGCCAATGTTGCACACAAACCGGCTCATGCAGTTTAAAAAGACAAATAGGTCTGCCGTTGATAATGTTTTCTGACAACAATTCACCGCACTGTTCAAACCCACGACGCCAGCGCTCTGCGGTGGTATTTTGATGGCAACGCAAGGAAATGTGATCGGCTTCCAGGCCTGTGATATCCAGCCCAAGGCGGGTAGAAAGTTCCGTTAATGCCTGCGTGAAATGCGGTAAATCTGCAGAAATATCCTGTAGTTCTGCAACGGTTTGCCAGTTCGCCATATTAAAAGCTCATATCCATGTTCAAAGTCGCTAATTTACTCTGTTGCGCTGCGCCATCCAACCGCTGTTTTCTCCGAACACATCATGAATAAATTTACGCCATTGCATTGTTTATATTTCAGGCTACTGGCGGTACACACAATGCTGACGGCAACGGGCATTTGCAGTATACTCCCGCCCTAAATTCTTAAACTGGTGCGGTGAATTTTAGGCCGCTTCATAAATGTAAGGTATTCCGGTGAATATTCAGGCTCTTCTCTCAGAAAAAGTCAGTCAGGCCATGATTGCTGCAGGCGCGCCTGCAGATTGCGAACCGCAGGTTCGTCAGTCAGCAAAAGTACAGTTCGGCGACTATCAAGCTAACGGCATGATGGCTGTCGCTAAAAAACTGGGTATGGCGCCGCGACAACTGGCTGAGCAGGTGCTGACTCATCTGGATCTCAACGGGATTGCCAGCAAAGTTGAAATTGCAGGCCCGGGCTTTATCAATATTTTTCTCGATCCGGTATTTCTGGCGCAGCACGTTCAGCAGGCGCTGGCTTCCGATCGTCTGGGCGTCACTCAACCGGCTAAACAAACCGTCGTGGTTGACTACTCCGCGCCTAACGTAGCGAAAGAGATGCACGTTGGTCACCTGCGTTCCACCATCATCGGTGACGCGGCGGTGCGTACGCTGGAGTTCCTCGGTCACAACGTTATTCGCGCTAACCACGTCGGCGACTGGGGTACTCAGTTCGGTATGCTCATCGCATGGCTGGAAAAACAGCAGCAGGAAAATGCCGGAGAGATGGCGCTGGCTGACCTGGAAGGTTTCTACCGTGATGCGAAAAAACATTACGACGAAGATGAAGCCTTCGCTGAACGCGCCCGTAGTTATGTCGTGAAACTGCAAGGCGGTGACGAATACTTCCGCGAGATGTGGCGCAAACTGGTCGACATTACCATGTCGCAGAACCAGTTAACCTACGATCGCCTCAACGTTACCCTGACCCGTGACGACGTCATGGGCGAGAGCCTGTACAACCCGATGCTGCCTGGCATCGTCGCCGATCTGAAGGCGAAAGGCCTGGCTGTTGAAAGCGAAGGCGCTACCGTCGTATTCCTTGATGAGTATAAGAACAAGGAAGGCGAACCGATGGGCGTTATCATTCAGAAGAAAGATGGCGGCTATCTCTACACCACAACCGACATCGCCTGCGCCAAGTATCGTTACGAAACCCTGCATGCCGATCGCGTACTTTATTACATCGACTCTCGCCAGCATCAGCACTTAATGCAGGCCTGGACCATCGTACGTAAAGCTGGTTATGTGCCGGATTCAGTGCCGCTGGAACACCACATGTTCGGTATGATGCTGGGCAAAGACGGTAAACCGTTCAAAACCCGTGCGGGCGGCACGGTTAAACTGGCCGATCTGCTGGATGAAGCGCTGGAGCGCGCACGTCGTCTGGTCGCGGAGAAGAACCCGGACATGCCTGCCGACGAACTGGAAAAACTGGCAAATGCGGTCGGTATCGGCGCAGTGAAATACGCGGATCTGTCCAAAAACCGTACCACCGACTACATCTTCGACTGGGACAACATGCTGGCGTTCGAAGGTAACACCGCGCCATATATGCAGTACGCTTATACCCGCGTACTGTCCGTGTTCCGTAAAGCAGATATCGACGAAAGCGCGCTGGCAAATGCGCAGGTCGTTATCAGCGAAGATCGCGAGGCTCAACTGGCGGCGCGTCTGCTGCAGTTTGAAGAAACGCTGACCGTCGTTGCGCGTGAAGGTACGCCACACGTGATGTGTGCTTACCTGTACGACGTTGCTGGTCTGTTCTCCGGCTTCTACGAGCACTGCCCTATTCTCAGCGCTGAAAACGAAGAGATTCGTAACAGCCGCCTGAAGCTGGCGCAGCTGACGGCGAAAACCCTGAAGCTGGGTCTGGATACGCTGGGTATCGAAACCGTAGAACGTATGTAATCACTTCAAATAATGTGAAAGCCCGCGCTATGTCGCGGGCTTTTTTATTTCCCCGAATGACCGCCCTCGTAGGCCTGATCAGCAAAGCACCATCAGGCGCTACGTTCACTGTAATTTGTAACAACCCACAAGGAATGACACATTTCCCTAGAGATATGGAACATCTTTTGCCTGTCATCCCGTCTAAGCCTCCGTATCATTAGGCGGCGAATTAATCGGGTACGGGTCAATGACATTCAGAGATTTTGAGGCGGAAGAAAAGCTCTTCCAGCGGCGTGTATTGGTGGCCTTTGGCCTGGTAGTCATCTGTTTTGGCATCCTGATTTACAATCTGTATAACTTACAAATCTGCCAGCACCAGTATTACACCACCCGGTCGAATGCAAACGACATCAAAATGCTGCCCGTCGCCCCAACGCGTGGCATGATTTACGATCGCAACGGCATCCCGCTGGTGCGCAACGTTACCTGGTACGATATTTCCGTTACGCCGTATAAAATCAGCGATATGAATGCGTTACTCCAGCAGCTCACGCCGATCGTTGACCTCACACCTGATGACATAGACCAGTTTCGCCATGAGCTGAAAGCCAGCAGCCGCTATCGTCCTGTGGTGCTAAAAAATGCGCTAACCGATGTCGAAATCGCCCGTTTTTCGGTAAACCAGTTTCATTTTAGCGGCGTCAACATCAATAGTTACGAAGACCGCCAGTATCCCTATGGCGCGGCGCTGGCGCATGTCCTGGGTTATGTTTCAAAAATCAATGACAACGACCTGAAAGCACTGGATCAAAAGGGTCTGGCGGAGAACTACGCCGCCGATCACAACATCGGTAAGCAAGGTATTGAGCGCTATTACGAAAACGAACTGCATGGAAAAACCGGTTATCAGGAGGTGGAAGTAGATAACCACGGACGCATCGTACGCCTGATCAAAGATGTGCCGCCCGTTGCCGGAAAAGATATCCATCTGACGCTGGATTTACATTTACAGCAATACATTGAGAGCTTGTTGACTGGCCAGCGTGCCGCCGTTTTGGTTGAAGATCCACACGACGGTTCCGTACTGGCGATGGTCTCAAACCCCAGCTATGACCCTAATCCGTTTGTCAAAGGCATCAGCTATCAGGACTATAACAAGTTACTCCAGGATAAAGACCTGCCATTAATCAATCGCGTCACGCAAGGATTGTACCCTCCCGCTTCAACGGTCAAACCGTATATGGCGATGTCGGCATTACTGAACGGTGTGATCACGCCGCAGACCAGTTTCTTCGGCGCCCCTACCTGGACGCTACCCGGCACCGAGCGACATTACCGTGACTGGAAAAAAACGGGCCACGGTATGCTGGATGTCACCAAAGCGATAGAAGAGTCTGCCGATACGTTCTTCTATCAGGTGGCGTATATGATGGGGATCGACCGGATTAACAGCATGCTCAGCCAGTTTGGTTATGGTAAACCGACCGGCATCGATCTTGATGAGGAGTATAACGGCCTGCTCCCGAGCCGCGAATGGAAGCAAAAAGTGCACAAAAAAGCCTGGTATCAGGGGGACACTATTTCAGTTGGCATCGGTCAGGGCTACTGGATTGCCACACCTATCCAGATGGTAAAAGCCATGGTCGCACTGATTAACAACGGCAAGGTTATCGTCCCTCACCTGCTGCTCGATGAAGAGAGCGGCAAAACCATCACGCCGTATCAGGCTCCAGAAGCACCGTCACAAATCGCCTCAGCCTCATCGCCCTACTGGGGACTGGTGCGTCAGGCGATGTTCGGCATGGCGAATGAACCAAATGGTACAGGTTATAAGTTCTTTCACACCGCGCCATACGGCATTGCGGCAAAAAGCGGCACCTCGCAGGTCTTTAGCCTGAAAGAAAATCAGACCTACAATGCGAAGATGATCCCTGTCCGCTTGCGCGACCACGTGTTCTATACCGCATTTGCACCCTATAAGAACCCGAAGGTCGCGGTGGCGTTAATTCTGGAAAACGGCGGCAGCGATGGTGTCACCGCCGCGCCGGTTATGCGTCAGATCATGGATCATCTGTTTGCCCCGCAGGACAACACGGTACAAACAGTGACGACTGAACAATCAGGTCCGATAGCGGTATCGCCATCGAATACCGATATCAAAAATACTTTCGCAAGTATTCGGTAAGGCACAGCATCGCCATCGCCTGTCCGTAAGGCATGGAGGTCCGAGGGATGTTGCGGTAGAAATCAAGATTGTGTCCCATCCCGGTACCAAACGAGGTGTGCAGCAGTTCACCTTCCGGTGAAATATGCTGCACAATGCCGCGAATGGCTTTTTCGGCTACCGGCGCATACTCTTGCCCAACATAGCGTTTACGTACTGCTTTGAGGATCCCATAGGCAAATCCGGCAGTTGCCGATGCTTCCAGATACGACTGCGGGTCGTCCAGCAAGGTATGCCACAACCCACTTTCATCCTGGCATTTCGCCAGCGCCGCGATTTGCGCGTTCAGGACCTGTACCAGATAGCGGTGAACAGCATTGTTTTCCGGTAAATCAAGTAATTCGAGGAAGTCCGGGATCACGATAGTTAACCAACTGTTGCCACGCGCCCAGCGGGCATTAGCAAAGTTATGATTTCCTTCATAGCTCCAGCCGTGGAACCACAGCCCCGTTTCTTTATCCATCAGGTTTTGCACGTGCAGCAGGAACTGATACGTTGCCTCTTCGATGTAGTCCGGGCGATTGAGTAGCTTGCCAATCTTCGCCAGCGGTAAAACCGTCATCATCAGCGTGTCATCCCACATCTGTTGATGGTTTTCTTCCGCCAGCGTGATGTGTTGCATACCACCAAATTCGGTACGCGGCATCTCATGCATTGCCCACTCAGCCCAGCTGTCGAGCCACGGCAGATACGCTGGATTACGCGTCTCTTCATAGCGATACGCCAACGTTAAAAATGGCGCCATGGTGTTCACGTTTTTAGTGGTTGCACCTTCAGCAAAGCGATCGGCAAACCAGCTATCGATGATATCGCGCATCGTTTCATCGCCGGTTTGCAGATAGTACTGATACATCCCGTACAGGCCGACGCCGTGTGTCCACTCCCATCCCGCCCAGCCTTTAGTATCAATTACGCGTCCATCGTCCAGACGCAGTAAGAACTCACCGGTTTCGTCATGAATATTGACCAGGTTATGCGTCACCTTTTTGATCAGCGTTTTTAATTCATCCCTGGCAATAAAATGTTCTGGCTGGCGCAATAACGGGCTATGTTTAACCGGGTAAACAATCATTTACTAAACCTCTGTCAATGTCGGATTCAATGCTGTGACCTGCCCCTGTTACGGCGCAGCAGCTTTATTTGGGAGGCCCCGCAATCCTCGCTTTGACAATGGGCATCCTTATAGGGTCACAGTAAAAGCTAACAGGAAGTGAAACCTTTCTATTTCTGCCAGAAGGATTCGTGAAATGGCAACAATACAAAGAGTCCGGCAACGTACGTCACTTATTTTATAAAACGACGTTTCTATTTAATTGAATGAGAGGCTGTAATGTTGAAACAACCAGCAGTTTCAACTGCTGGTCTGAATGACGGAGGGGGTTAACGGTAGTTCACAATCACCTGATTGCTCTGAATGCGTAACGCGGGGATCAGGCGACCACCGCCGGGGACCTCCCAGACAAAATGCATCGGTTCAATGGCCGGAACGTTATTGAACCCGTTGGTGGTCCCACTTTGCCCGTCCAGCTCGACACAACGGGACTGAGAACATAAACGCACCCGCAAACCTGCGGGCGTGGGGCCATTCAGCTCATAGCGCCAGGCCACCAGCGTCATCAAGCCTGAGACCGGCTGGCTGGGAACCAAAGGATCAGACGAGGCTGACTGGCCACGGTGATTTAAGGTGATCCCCATGCCACTTGCCTGCCAGGCCCCTTCTCCGGTGGCCTGCGCCACCAGAGGAAAAAACAACAACCACAGTAACTTACGCATTATTTACCTCCAATGGTCGCCGTCATGCGGATATGGCGGTTATCGGAAAGCTCCATATTCGATAACACCACCAACTGCGGGATGCTGCGGCGTAAAAACCGCGCCAGTAACGGACGTAACGCGTGATTAACCAGCAAGACCGGCGGCGCGCCCAACATTTCCTGCCGGGACAGCGCTTCCTGAGTCTGGGCCAGCAGTCGGTCTGCAAGCCCAGGCTCCAGGCCGCCGCCTCCCTGCAGCGCTTGCAGCAGCAAACGCTCGAGCGGAGTATCAAGACCGATAACCTGAACCTCTTCGTTACCCGGGAACCACTGCTGAGTGATGGCGCGTCCTAACGCAACACGGACTACCGCGGTAAGCTCATGCGGATCGTTTTGCAGCGGCGCATGTTCCGCCAGCGTTTCAAGGATGGTGCGCATATCGCGAATCGGTACTTTCTCGTCCAGTAAGTTCTGCAGCACTTTATGCAGCGTAGTGAGCGTCACAACGCCCGGCACCAGATCTTCCGTCAGCTTTGGCATCTCCTGCGACACTCGATCCAGTAACTGCTGCGCTTCCTGACGGCCAAACAGCTCAGCGGCGAACTGTCCAATCAGATGGTTTAGATGTGTAGCAACAACAGTACTGGCTTCAACCACCGTAAAGCCCTGAATCTGCGCCTGTTCCTTCAATGCGCTTTCAATCCAGATAGCGTCCAGTCCGAACGCCGGATCGACCGTTTTCTCACCCGGCAGCGACCCGGCGGCAGTACCCGGGTTAATGGCCAGCCAGCGTCCCGGATAGGCGTCACCGCTGCCAATTTCTACCCCTTTCATCAAAATTCTATAGCGGGCCGGCTGCAGATCCATATTGTCTCGAATGTGTACCACCGGCGGCAGGAAGCCCATATCCTGGGCAAATTTCTTACGAATACTGCGAATTCGCCCCAGTAACTCGCCATCCTGCTGAAAATCCACCATTGGGATCAGGCGGTAACCAACCTCCATGCCCAGCGAATCTTCCAGCTGCACGTCGTTCCATGTGGCTTCCACCACGGAGTTGTTTTCCGGCATTTTCACCGGCTGCGGTTCATCTGGCGCTTTTTGCTCACGACCGCGCATCCACCATGCCAGAGCCAACAATGCGGCAGTAAACATCAGAAACACCAGGTTAGGCATGCCCGGAACCAGACCCAAAAGCCCAAGTACCGCCGCACTGAGCAACATGACGCTGGGGTTGCTAAACAGTTGGGTCACCATCTGTTCGCCTACGTCCTGGTCGGTACTCACGCGGGTCACGATAACACCCGCCGCGGTAGAGATAACCAGCGCAGGAATTTGTGCCACCAGCCCGTCACCGATGGTCAGCAGGGTATAACTTTCCGCAGCGCTGCCCATGCTCATACCATGCTGCAACACCCCAACTAACAGACCGCCGACCACGTTGATTACCATGATCAAAATACCAGCGATGGCATCTCCACGGACGAATTTACTCGCACCGTCCATTGAGCCGTAAAAATCCGCTTCCTGGGTCACTTCCGAGCGTCGTTTTTTAGCTTCATCTTCGCCAATCAGACCGGCATTCAAATCCGCATCAATCGCCATCTGCTTGCCGGGCATGCCATCCAGCACGAAGCGCGCGCCAACCTCGGCGATACGCCCTGCACCTTTGGTGATTACCATAAAGTTAATGATGACGAGAATCACGAAGACCACGATGCCGATCGCGAAGTTACCGCCCACCAGGAAGTGGCCGAAGGCTTCAACCACCTTCCCCGCCGCCGCCGCGCCGGTGTGTCCTTCCATCAAAATGATACGGGTCGACGCGACGTTCAGGGCCAGACGTAATAATGTGGTAAACAGCAAAATCGTCGGGAATGCGGCAAACTCCAGCGTACGCTGGGTGAACATCGCCACCAGCAGCACCATGATCGACAGCGCAATGTTAAATGTAAACAGCAAATCGAGGACGAAAGCCGGCAGCGGCAGCACCATCATCGACAGAATCAGCAGGATGAGGATCGGTCCGGCAAGTATTTGCCATTGCGTGGATTTCAGGTTGCTGGGCAGACGCAGCATCGCGACCAGATTAGCCATCAGTATTCTTCTCGTTCATGAAATCCAGTGCTTCAGGCACCGGAAGGTTTTCAGGTTGTGGTGGGCGTTTGCCGCCAGCCAGACGCCAGCGTTTTAGCTGCCATACCCATGCCAGTACTTCGGCAACGGCGGCGTATAATTGCCCCGGTATTTGCTGACCAATCTCAGCATGGCGATAGAGCGCACGCGCCAGTGGTGGTGCTTCTAATGTCGGGACACGGTGCTCTGCGCCAATTTCACGAATGCGCAACGCAACCAGCCCGGCCCCTTTCGCAACAACTTTCGGCGCACTCATTTTGTTCTCGTCATACTTCAACGCCACTGAGTAGTGCGTAGGGTTAGTGACAATAACGTCTGCTTTCGGCACATCCGCCATCATGCGACGCTGAGCGGCCGCGCGCTGCATTTGACGAATTTTGCCCTTAACGTGCGGGTCACCTTCGCTTTGCTTAAATTCATCGCGGATATCCTGACGCGACATACGCAGTTTTTTCACATGGCTATAGATCTGGAAAAAGACGTCGAACCCCACCATCGGAATAACGCCAAGCACCACCAGTAGTGCACACATACCGACTAAATCCAGGGCGTTTCCCATCGCCGTAATCGGTGACTCCGCCATCAGACGCATCATCGCCGGCCAGTTATGCCAGAGATAAAATCCGGCCACGCTTCCCACCAACGTGGACTTCAGTATTGCTTTGAGCAGTTCTGCGCCGGTTTGCGCGGAAAACATGCGCTTAATGCCCGGCAGCGGATTCAGCTTGGAGAATTTGGGTTGCAGGGATTTACCGCTGAAAATCAAGCCACCAAGCATCACCGGGGAAATTAAAGCCACCAGAACGACGCCGGTAATCAACGGCAACAGCGCAATCATCGCGTCTTTAATCAGCAGGATGATTTGGCTGAGGATCAGATTCGGGTCGTTGACCATACTGTGGTCAAAACGTAATCCGGCCGACAGCATGCCAGCCAGCCTACGGGCAAGCGACTCCCCACCAATCCAGATAATGCACACACCCACCAGCAAAATAAGCAGTGAGGTTAGCTCTTTGGATCGGGGGATCTGCCCTTCTTCCCGCGCTTTTTCAAGTCGGTGGGGTGTGGGGGCTTCTGTTTTGTCGTCGTCGCTTTCTTCTGCCACGCATCAGACCCTGGATAGAGATATAGGCGAGAATGATGCCAGAACAGCTATCCAGCAATGGGAAGAGTAAGCGGTAAAAAAGACGGGATTTATGGCTTTAAGCAGAATTGCGCGTAAGCCGGATGAGAGGCCCACGCCTCACATCCGGCAAATACGCATCAGAACCCGAGGCTATCCAGCAGGTCGTCAACCTGATCCTGACTTGCCACTACACCGGCTTTCGAGGCGTCAACCTGCGGGCCGTTAAGCAAGCTTTCGTTTTCACGTTTTGGACGAGCGCCCTGTTCCGGAATGTTTTCCAACAGAACCATCAGCAGCTGACGTTCAATTTCCTGGATAACATCCATCATGCGCTTGATGACCTGACCGGTGAGATCCTGGAAATCCTGCGCCATCATGATGTCCAGCAACTGGGCATTGGTAAAGCTGGTATGTCCAGGCACATCACCAAGGAACTGACGGGTATCGGTGACCAGTTCACGAGCATCGGACAGTTCGATCGGATTTTCGAACCATTCATCCCAGCGTTTAGTCAGGTCTTTGGCCCCTTTTTCCATCGCGTCCTGATGCGGCTGCGAAGCTTCTACGCTGTTTAGCGCGCGCTCTGCCGCCTGCGCGGTCATCTGTACAACATAATCGAGACGATCGCGGGCATCAGGAATCGCTTCTGCCGCTTCGGCAATGGCCTGATCCAGCCCCAGTTCACGCAGGCTGTCGCGCAGCATTCGGGTCAAACTGCCGATGCGCGCGATGATGTCCCCTGCAGAGTGTTCGTCAGCAGGTTTAATTTGTGGTTGCATCATCATCACACCCTCACATGCCCAGTTTCTCAAAGATTTTATTCAGTTTTTCTTCCAGCGTCGCCGCCGTGAACGGTTTCACGACATAGCCACTGGCACCTGCCTGTGCTGCCGCAATGATGTTCTCTTTTTTCGCTTCTGCCGTGACCATCAGCACCGGCAGAGAAGCCATCCCGCCATCGGCACGGATGGTTTTCAGCAGTTCCAGTCCATCCATGTTCGGCATGTTCCAGTCAGAAATAACAAAACCGAATCCCCCAGCCTGCAGCTTGTTCAGCGCATCCACGCCGTCTTCAGCCTCTTCAACATTGTTGAATCCCAGCTCTTTAAGCAGGTTACGCACGATGCGACGCATGGTGGAAAAGTCATCCACAACCAAAAACTTAAGCTCTTTATCCGCCATAAAAATAAACTCCTGATTCAAATACGTATTGCCTGTCCGGCACTAATTTTCACCAGCATTTGCTGGCTCACCTGGCTAAGATCGACCACTTCGCTTACGCCACCCATATTGATGGCCTCGCGCGGCATGCCGAACACCACACAACTTGCTTCGTTTTGCGCAATGGTCCAGGCTCCCGCCTGATTCATCGCTAACATTCCGGCTGCGCCATCGTTGCCCATACCGGTCAGGATCACCCCGACGGCATTGCGCCCCGCATGTTTCGCCACCGAATGGAACAGCACATCCACTGAGGGCCGATGCCGATTAACCGGCGGACCGTCATGAATTTTGATTTGATAGTTCGCGCCACTGCGCGCCAGTTCCATATGCTTGTCGCCCGGCGCGATATACGCATGCCCCGGGAGTACGCGCTCTCCGTCTTCTGCCTCTTTCACGGTTATCTGGCACAGTTTGTTCAGACGTTCGGCGAACGAACGGGTAAACCCTGGTGGCATATGCTGGGTAATAAGAATACCGGGGCTTGAAAGCGGCAATGGCTGGAGTACATGGCGAATTGCCTCTGTTCCTCCGGTTGACGCCCCAATCACCAGCAGCTTTTCCGAACTGAGTAACGGCCCTGCTTTCAAGGTCGTCGGTGCCGCCATGGGCTTATGGGCCGCCAGTTTTGCGCGCGATGCGGTGCGGATCTTTTCGGCAATCATCTCGCTATACGCCAGCATCCCTTCGCGGATCCCCAGTTGCGGTTTGGTGACAAAATCAATCGCCCCCAGTTCCAAGGCCCGCAGCGTGACCTCTGAACCTTTACCGGTCAGTGAAGAAACCATCACCACAGGCATTGGACGCAGGCGCATCAACTTCTCCAGGAAGTCGAGGCCGTCCATGCGCGGCATTTCCACGTCCAGCGTCAGGACGTCGGGATTGTATTTTTTGATTAAATCCCGGGCGACCAACGGATCCGGCGCCGTCGCCACCATTTCCATATCACTGTGACTGTTAATAATTTCGGTCATGATTTGACGCATCAATGCAGAATCATCTACCGACAACACCCTGATTTTACTCATGCTTTATCCTTACCTGGCGCATGCGCATACACGGTCTGTCCACGCAGGCTAAACTCGCGCACAAGGTTGCTAAAGTTTTCTGAATGACCTGCAAACAGCAGCCCGTCAGGTTTAAGAAGTGGAACAAAACGGTGCAAAATGTCCTGTTGTGTCGTTTTATCGAAATAGATCATCACGTTACGACAAAATATGGCGTCGAACGGTCCGGGCACGTTGTACTGCTTATCCAGTAAGTTCACGCTGGAAAATTCAACATGACCTGCCAGTTCCTGCCTAACGCGTACCAGTCCTTCATGCGGCCCGGTGCCGCGCATGAAATAACGCTGCAACTGCTGGGGTGACAGCGTCTTTAGCTCATCGAGGCGGTAAATGCCGTTTCTGGCCTTTTCCAGTACTTCGGTATCAATGTCGCTGGCAAAAACGCGCCAGCGGCCCGGTGCCATACCTAAGGTATCGGCAAGCGTAATCGCAATGCTGTAGGGTTCTTCTCCGGTTGACGCCGCCGCGCTCCAGACGCGGTATTCACCGCTGCGCCGACGAGCGTGATCTGACAGCACCGGAAAATGATGCCCTTCGCGAAAAAACGCGGTCAGGTTGGTAGTCAGGGAGTTAATAAAAGCCTGCCACTCAGCACTGTTCTGGTTAGCTTCCAGCATGCTGAGATAGCGACCAAAGTCATCCAGCCCCAGGGTACGCAGACGACGAACCAGGCGGTTATAAACCATGTCCCGCTTATGGTCGGCCAGTACGATCCCCGCACGCTGGTAGATTAATTGACATATCCGACGAAAATGCGCGTCAGACAGCGCGAGGCGCTGTGTCATCTGTAACAATAATGACGTTTGCCCGGAGGGCAGAGATGATGTCATAGCGCCTTCTCAATCACATTCAGGATACAACGGGCGCAACCTGAGGCTGCGCCAACTCTTGTTTTGCTACGGTTTGCTCTTCAAGTTTAAAAAATGCGACACAAGCAGAAAGATGATCGGCCTGCGTGGCAAGTTGTCCGGCGGCGGATGCGGCTTCTTCCACCAGACCGGCGTTTTGCTGCGTCACGGAGTCCATCTGGCTGACGGCCTGCGCCACCTGCTCAATGCCTCTGCGCTGTTCATCGGATGCCGAGGCAATCTCGCCCATGATGTCGTTAACCCGGGTCACCGAACTGACTATTTCCGTCATAGTGCGCGACGCCATATCCACCAGCTGCGAGCCCTGATGCACCCGGGTGACAGATTCCTCAATCAGTCCCTTAATTTCTTTCGCCGCCTGTGCGCTACGGCTTGCCAGATTGCGCACCTCACCAGCGACGACGGCAAAACCACGCCCTTGCTCCCCCGCCCTGGCGGCCTCTACCGCGGCATTCAACGCCAGGATATTGGTCTGGAAGGCAATGCTGTCAATCACGCCGATGATGTCGCCGATTTTCTGCGAGCTGGCAGAAATCTCATGCATAGTGCTGGCGACCCGGGACGTCTGCTCGCCACCTTTATGCGCTGTGTCTGCCGCACTTTTGGCGATTCCTGACGCCTGGCGTGCGTTATCAGCGTTCTGGCCGACGGTGGCGGTCAGTTGCTCCATGCTGGCCGCCGTTTGTGCCAGCGCGGCCGCTTGCTGTTCGGTTCGCGAAGATAAATCGTTATTGCCCATCGCAATTTCTGAAATACCGCTATGCATGGCTGAGCTGCCCTGACGAACGTCACTTACCGTTTCGCGTAACGCCTTTTGCATCTTCTGCAGGCTGGCAAAAATGGCCGAGATCTCATTGCGCCCATAAACCGCTACCGGTCGTGCCAGGTTCCCCGCGGCAATACTGTCGAAATGGCTGCCAATAATCGCCAGCGGCTGAACGATCATCTTGCGCGACCAGAACAGCGCACCGCTGGTGAGCAGTGCCGCCAGTACCACCATGGTGGCGAAAATCACCCCCGACATATGGTAATTGCGCTGACTCTGCTCTCCCGCCGTTTGCAACACGCTGTCGATGTTGCTCTGCCACGCATTCACATTCGCATCAAAAGCATCTTGAGCCGCCTGCACCGGCGCGGTCAGAAAATCTGACAACTGATTATTTTCAAGCCAGGTGGCCTGATGCGCGAGAGCGCTGTGCCACTGGCTGAAACTATTCTCCGTTGCGCCAAACAGCGCCTTCCCTTGCTCCGTCGAATCCGACGTCGCCATAAAGCGTTTAAACATCAACTCAGACTGCGCCAGGCTATCGCGCGCGAGGGTCATCAGCGTTTTGATGTCCTCTGGCGGATAGCTCAGAGCGGTCAGCGTCCCTGCCTTATTAAGGGCCGTACTGGCCTGTAATAACACAGCGCGGGTTTGGGCCAGCGCAGCGCGTTGCTGATTACTCCGTTCGACCTGATTCAGGTTCTGAAAACCGTCCCGAAATGCCCAGAAGGACAAGCCATTACTGCCAATCTGCAAAACACCGCAGAGGATTAAAATCAAAAACAGCGTGGTCGAAATTCGAATACGATTAAACATCAACGCTCCCATCGGGCGGCACTGGCCGCGGTTTAACTATCAGTCAAAATGTTTCCCAATTCGTATCTTGTTCAATGTTCTGGCGCGGATAGGATGCGCTCGGGGCTGCAGGTAATCGTGTATCGCGTGGTTTTGTCGAGGCCGGACGTGACGCAAGACGGAAAGTCGACACCGACTGCGTTAAGCGACTGGCCTGTTCTTCAAGAGCGGCCGCTGCGGCAGCTGACTCCTGTACCAAAGAGGCGTTCTGCTGCGTAACGCGATCCATTTCAGAGACCGCGAGCGCAACCTGATCAATCCCCCGGCTTTGCTCGTCAGATGCCGAGGCAATCTCGCCCATAATGTCGGTCACCCGCGTTACGGCATTGACGATGTCGTTCATTGTTTCGCCGGCGCTTTCTACCAGTACGGAGCCGGTATCAACCCGGGAAACGGAATCTTCAATCAATGCCTTAATCTCTTTCGCCGCCTGCGCACTGCGGCTTGCCAGATTACGCACTTCACCCGCTACCACGGCAAAGCCGCGGCCTTGCTCACCGGCACGCGCTGCTTCAACCGCCGCGTTCAGTGCGAGAATGTTGGTCTGAAAGGCAATGCCATCGATGACGCTGATGATGTCGGCGATTTTCTTCGAGCTATCGGCGATTTCGTGCATGGTGTTCACCACGCTATCAACCACTTTGCCACCATGCTGCGCGGTATCGGACGCGCTTTTCGCCAGTTGCGAGGCCTGACGCGCGTTGTCCGCGTTTTGCTTCACGGTTGCGGTCAGCTGTTCCATGCTGGCTGCGGTCTCTTCCAGTGCAGACGCCTGCTGTTCCGTACGAGATGAAAGGTCAGTGTTTCCGCTGGCAATTTCGCTGGTACCGGAATAAATCGCATCAGAGCCTTCACGCACCAGAGTGACGGTTTCCGTCAGCGAGCGCTGCATATGATCAACCGTACTGGCCAACTCGCCGATTTCGTTACGGCCACTAACGGCGAGAGTTGCGGTCAGGTTACCGCTGGCGATTTCCCGGATATGGGCAATGACACGGGACAGAGGATTAAGCAGGGTATGACGGATGCCATACCAGACCACCACCAGAATCAGCACCAGCACAACGGCCAGCACGCCGAGCTGCCATTGGGCGAAATGGTAATCCCGCGCGCTTTGATCAAATGCCTGGACGTAAAGCTTTTCGCTAACGCTGGCGTACTTGCCCAGCGCCTCGCCGAGCGCGTTTTGCATTCCCTGCGTAGGCTGCGCGAAGTAGGCGTCCATATTGCCGCTTTCCAGAAACTGAACCAGTTCTGCCAGGGCCGCATGGTACTGCTGATATTTTTCCTCAACGTTGCCGCTGGCTTCTGCCATTTCCGGCAACGGTGTGATGTTTTTAAATTTTGCGTAATGCGTTTCAGCCTGCGCCAGCGATGCTTTCGCATTCTTCAGCAGATCGTTTTTGGCGCTGCTTTGCTGGTTAGACGCATCCATCATCATGCGCGCAGAAGAACGGCTTAAATTGATTCGTGTCTGCAGCATCAGATCCCATGTTGAGGTGAGTTCACTTTGCTGCTGTCGAAGATCGTTAGAAATAACAAAACTTTGCTGATTCTGCTGCAATGAAGAAAACAACAGACCACCGGAAACAAGCTGTAGCAGTGCGAAAACCCCCAGCACCATCATCAGCATTGTGACAACGCGGATACGGTTAAACATAAGGCACCTTCCTGAAAACGAGTTATCAACGTTATCGGCATTCGCTGAGATAACTTTACGTTTGCAAAAAGGAAATCCTGAAGGGATGTGAAGCCTGGCGAGGGGAAGATAAAACGGGTGTGCAGCAACCACAAATCATTCACATAAAAACACCATAATTATCATGTAAATAACATTTATTTTCATCGGTGAGCACAGTCAGAATGGCCGAAATACGCATTTTTATGTGATTGAGATCACACATACGCATCGTAAATACCACAACAAAATGGATAAAAAATTAAAAAAAGTTGTATCCGTTTACGCTTTAATCCAATTTATATGATGAATACCTCGTTACCACTTAATAAGTATAAAAAATGAGTAACCAATCAATAAATGTTAAATCCTTACTGAGGGCTTTTTAGTGGCAAATGCAAACAAACTCACGTTGTTTATCGTGATCTTCATGCTGGCAGGGATCCTGTCGGGTGCGGTGATCCACTCTTATGCCTCCCCCGGCGTTGTGACCGCCTGGGCCGATAACATTACGCTTCTTACCGACATCTTTTTACGCCTGATTAAAATGGTGATCGCACCTTTAGTATTCAGCACCCTGACCGTTGGTATTATGCGCCTGGGAGAAACGTCCACCATCGGTCGCGTGGGCGGCAAAGCGATGATCTGGTTTATCAGCTCTTCTATATTGTCTATCCTGGTCGGTCTGTTTGTGGTTTCCCTTGAGCAACCCGGCAGCGGGCTGAACCTGGCGATCCCGCTGGAAGCCACCGACACCGGCCTGGCCGTAGGCGGCATGAGCCTGAAAGGTTTTCTGACGCATACCATTCCAACCAGCATCGCCGAAGCGATGGCTAACAATGAGATCCTGCAAATTGTGGTGTTCTCAATGTTCTTCGGTATTGGTGGCGCATCGCTTGGTGAGAAATTCAACGCCCCACTGGTTGCGGCGCTGGATGTGGTTTCCCATATTATGCTCAAAGTGACCGGCTACGTGATGTACGTTGCACCGCTGGCTATTTTTGCCGCCATATCTTCCGTCATCTCCACCCAGGGGCTGGGGATCCTGCTTAACTATGCGTCGTTTATCGGCGGCTACTATGTAGCGATTTTGCTGACCTGCCTGGTTCTGCTGGCTGTGGGTTATGTCATGCTGAAAAAAGAGGTATTTCGCCTGGTAAGCATGCTGAAAGACCCGGTTCTGGTCGCCTTCACCACCAGCAGTTCCGAAGCCGCTTATCCGAAAACGCTGGAGCAATTAACTAAATTTGGCTGCTCACCCAACATCGTGTCATTCGTGCTGCCTATCGGTTATTCGTTTAACCTGGTCGGTTCCATGGTCTATTGTTCATTTGCCTCCATGTTTATCGCGCAGGCCTATAATATTCACCTCTCCTTCGCAGAAATCACCGTCCTGATGCTGACGCTGATGCTGGCGTCCAAAGGGATTGCCGGTGTGCCGCGTTCAGCACTGGTAGTGCTGGCTGCAACCATCCCGAGCTTTAACATTCCGGTCGCCGGGATCCTGTTGCTGATGGGAATTGACCACTTCCTGGATATGGGACGTTCAGCAATCAACGTATTAGGTAACGGGATTGCAACGGCGATGCTGGCGCAGGATGAAGGTTTACTGGAAGAAGAACCGGAGCTGGTTGAGCGGGAAGCGTAAGAGGGAAATCTGCCGGATGCGTTACGCTAATCCGGCCTGCAACAGCAATCATTGTAGGCCGGATGAGTTATGGCGATTATGCGACGTGGGAAGCGGCAATATCCAGCAGCGCCATTTCTTCGCTGTTCAGCAGTTTCTCAATGTTGACCAGAATCAGCATCCGGTCACCCAGCGCACCCAATCCCGTCAAATATTCCGTCGACAGCGTGACCGCAAACTCCGGTGCCGGACGGATTTGATCCGTTGTCAGCGACAGCACATCCGAGACGCCATCTACCACAATTCCAACCACCCGCTGACCCAGATTAAGCACAATCACCACGGTGTTTTCATTGTAATCCACATCGCTCTGGCTAAATTTCACGCGCAGGTCGACGATAGGCACAATCACACCACGTAGGTTTGTGACGCCTTTGATAAACGCAGGCGTGTTAGCGATGCGCGTCACCTGATCATAACCACGGATTTCCTGCACTTTCAGGATATCGATACCGTACTCTTCATCCCCCAGCGTAAACACGAGGAATTCCTGACCTGACGGTTCGCCGGCCAGTTTAGTTACATTACTCATACCGGTCATATTATTCCCTTCTCACTCAATCAGGCGGCTGTGATCGCCACACGTTGTTCGCGGTTTAACCCCTGCAATGCAGAGACATCGACAATCAGCGCGACGCTGCCGTCGCCGAGGATCGTTGCAGCAGAAATACCTGGTACTTTGCGGTAGTTGCTTTCCAGGTTTTTGACCACCACCTGGTGTTGACCAATTAACTGATCCACCAGCAGCGCATAGCGACGCCCTGCACTTTGTAAAATGACCACTATGCCCTGAGTCGCTTCAGTTTTAGCGCCTTCAACCTCAAAGACTTTCCACAACTCAACCAGTGGTAAATATTCGCCACGCACTTCCAGAACGCGCTCTCCTCCGGCCAGCGGATGGAGATCTTCTTCGCGCGGTTGCAGCGATTCCATAACGGCATTCAGTGGCAGAATGAAGACCTCATCGGCCACACGCACGGACATCCCGTCGAGGATCGCCAGCGTCAGCGGCAGCAGAATGCGAATAGTGGTCCCCTGTCCCTGTTTAGACTGGATCTCAACATGACCGCCCATCTCCTGGATATTTCGCTTCACCACATCCATACCCACGCCGCGTCCGGAAACATCCGTCACCTGTTCGGCGGTCGAAAAGCCTGGCGCGAAGATCAACATACCCACTTCGTCATCGCTCATGTTTTCGTGGATCGGCATGCCCTGAGAGATAGCTTTAGCCAGGATACGTTCGCGGTTCAGGCCAGCGCCATCATCGGTCACTTCAATACAAATATTCCCGCCCTGATGCTCCGCGGAAAGCGTCAGATTGCCGATTGGGCTTTTGCCGGATTCAAGGCGTTTTTCCGGCAGTTCGATACCATGGTCGAGGCTGTTACGCACCAGGTGCGTCAACGGATCGATGATGCGTTCAATCAGGCTCTTATCGAGTTCGGTTGAACTACCTACCTGCGTCAGCTCGACCTGTTTACCCAGCTTACCAGCCAGATCGCGCACCAGACGAGGGAAACGGCTGAACACGTACTCCATTGGCATCATACGAATCGACATCACCGACTCTTGCAAATCGCGGGCGTTACGTTGTAACTGACCCATACTGGTGATGAGATCGCCATGATTGACAGGATCCAGTTCGTTAGAGCGCTGGGCCAGCATCGACTGGGTGATCACCAACTCACCGACCAGGTTAATAAGCTGATCAACCTTTTCTACCGCTACGCGGATACTGGTCGACTCGCTGGCGCGGGCGGGTTTTTCACGTTCCGCGCGGCTATGTGGTGCTTCACTGGCGGTAGCCTTCACCGCAGGTGCCACAGCAACCGGCTGCGGCTCAGTGACAACAGCCACCTCTTCAGCTTCAGCTGCCACAGGCGCTGCGCTGACGGTTTCAAATTCAATTTGGTCAGCTTCAATGACAAAGCAAAGCACCGCGATGATGTCATCTTCTGCCAGGTTGCCATCAAGCGTTGCTGATAACGTGTCGCTTCCTTTTACCACATCGGTTAAGGTCGCCAGATTCCCCAGTTCTTCTTCCAGTAAATCCACTTCGCTGGCTTTCAGACGCGAGAGAGTAATGCGTTTTTTGCTCTCTTCACTGACGGGTTCAGGCTTTGCAACCGCCTCTTCCTGCATCGCGGCGCTGTCAACAACGCTAAGTTTTGCTGAGTTAACAACTGCCGGTGCGGTTTCACCTTTCGCTTCGAGCGCTAACTGCCGTAACGCCTGGCAGATGTACTCAAAACTGTCGGCATCAGGCTCCACTGAGCTTTTATAGGCGTCGAGCTGTTCCTGCATAATATCTTTCGTTTCCAAAAACAGGTTGATAATGTCGGCATTGAGCTGCATCTCGCCACGCCGCGCTTCATCCAGCAGGTTTTCCATCAGATGGGTCGTTTCCTGCAAAATGGTAAAGCCGAAGGTGCCCGCCCCGCCTTTAATCGAGTGCGCTGCACGAAAAATGGCATTCAGCTGTTCGGAATCCGGGGCTTCAGGAACCAAATCAAGCAGGTGTTGCTCCATATCAGCCAACAGTTCGTCAGCTTCATCAAAAAATGTCTGATAAAAATCGCTAATATCCATGCTCACGCTATCACCTCGGATTGGCTGGTGGCGATGTGGGAACGCTTACCGGCGAGAGTTCCGCTGGCCGTTGTAAGACACTTACCGGCTCATTCTGGCTTTCAGCGTTTTCATGCAAAATGGCCTCTTCTGCCTGCTTATTGAGAACCAGCAGGCTAATACGGCGGTTGATAGCGTCTTCAGGACCGCGATCGCTCAGACGCATCGTGGCGGCCATACCTACCACACGTAATACTTTTCCATCATCCAGACCGCCGCTAACCAGCTCGCGACGCGATGCATTTGCGCGATCGGCAGACAATTCCCAGTTGCTGTACCCTTTCTCACCATTCGCGTAAGGGTAATCATCCGTGTGACCGGAAAGGCTGATCCGGTTAGGGATCCCGTTGAGCACTGGTGCAATCGCGCGCAGGATATCGCGCATATACGGCTCAACGTCAGCGCTACCGGTCTTAAACATCGGGCGATTCTGACTGTCGATAATCTGTATCCGCAGCCCTTCCTGAACCAAATCAATCTTTAAATGCGGACGCAGCGCTCGCAGTTTGGGATCGGATTCAATCAGTTGATCGAGATCGCCGCGAAGTTTGCTCAAGCGGCTCTGTTCCATACGTTTTCTCAGGTCATCAATATTCGGCTGCTTGTTCACCTCGCCCTGCTGCTGGGTGTAATCATCCCCGCCGCCTGGAATCGGGCTTTGGCTATTCGAAATACGATTTCCCCCGGTCACTGCGGTGGCCAGCGGTGTACGGAAATATTCGGCAATCTGGATCAATTCTTTAGGGCTGGAAATAGAAATGAGCCACATCACCAGAAAGAAGGCCATCATCGCGGTCATAAAATCGGCGTAGGCGATTTTCCACGAGCCATGCGCCCCACCACCGTGATTCTTATGTTTGCGTCGCTTTACAACGATAATGGGATGGGCCTGATTTTTCATGCGTCCTCGGTCGTCTGTTGCGCAGTTGGATTTCTCACCGCACGAACATGTTCTTCCAGTTCGATAAACGAAGGACGTTCGCTGGAGTACAATGTCTTACGACCAAATTCAACGGCAATCGGCGGCGCGTAACCATTCAGATTGGAGAGCAGCGTTATCTTCACGCACTGCATCATTTTGGTTGTTTCAGCGCTTTTCTGGCGCAGAACGCTGGCAAGCGGAGAAATAAATCCATAGGCCAGCAAAATACCAAGGAATGTTCCCACCATCGCATGCGCAATCAACGCACCCAGCTCTGCTGCCGGGCGATCGGCAGAAGCCAGCGCATGCACAACACCCATAACGGCCGCGACGATCCCGAATGCCGGTAGTGAGTCGCCGACCATCGCCAGACTATTCGCCGGGACTTCAGCCTCACTCTCATGAGTCTCAATTTCTTCGTCCATCAGCGCTTCAATTTCAAACGTATTCATGTTGCCGCTGATGATCAGGCGCAGATAATCGACAATAAAATCAAGCATTACAGCATCCGCAAGAATGCGCGGATAGCTGGCGAAGATTTCACTTTCTTTTGGGTTTTCGATGTCGCGCTCAAGCGAGAACATGCCCTGTTGACGTGACTTAGCCATCAGGCGATACAAGAGCGCCAGCAGATCCATATACATCGCTTTGGTGTATTTCGAACGACGGAAAAGCAACGGGATCGCTTTCATCGTCCCTTTGATGGCTTTCCCGTTATTGCCGACGATGAATGCCCCAATACCCGCACCACCGATAATCACCAGCTCAGCCGGCTGATAGAGTGCCCCAAGGTGTCCGCCGGTCATCATGTAACCGCCGAAAACTGTACCAATAACAACCAGGTAACCTAATAAGATAAGCACGACATCATCCTTTCGCAATTGACTATGACAGGATGCGCAGTCGGGCAATTAACGTAAGGTCAGGACAAAAAAAAGCAGCGGTAATCGCTTACCGCTGCTGGAGTGTTCATCCACACCATATCAGTTAAACAGCCTGTTCGATCTGTTCATCCAGCAGTTGTGGAATAATATCGGCAGCATTCTGGGAAAGTTTACGTCTTTTTACGGCCCGTGATGGCGGTTGGCATAAACTACAGGCAAAGCTGCCTGCGGGTTGGTGTGCGTGGGTGACAAAATTCCCACCGCAGCAATTGCATTGGGACAACTCCAGCAATCCGCTGTCGACAAATCGCACCAGCGTCCACGCGCGGGTTAACGCCAACAATGGCCCTTCTTCAGGCTGCGGACACTGCTCAAGATATAACCGATACGCCTTGATCACGGCATCCACGCCGCTACAGAGACCCGTTTTGAGCAGGAATTGCCATGCATTGCAAAACATCGACGCATGAATATTTTGTTCCCACGTCATAAACCAGTCGGTGGAAAACGGGAGCATCCCTTTTGGCGGAGGACTACCGCGTAATTCTTTGTACAGCTTGATTAATCGACCACGGCTTAATTGCGTTTCGCTTTCCAGCATTTGCAAACGGGCGCCCAATGTGATTAATTCCATTGCTAACTGGATATCACGCGCTTCCTGAACAATGCTTTTTTCGCTCATCATCAAGCCCTTTTCTTACGTGCTGCATCATCGATGTCGCTTAACAGGCGTGTTGAAAGCATGATACCAGTATGAATTTGCTGAAGATCGTCAACGCGGGAGTCTTGCGTCAGGCGAGTAACAGTCTGGTGATCGTCGAAACGGAAATGACATACCAGTTGGTTTGTTTCGGCCAGTTTGACCATTTGAGGAAGTGTTAATGTTGCCAACGTGTCCGCCATTTCCTCGCTGATACCAAGGCGAAACATCGCAGATGCTTTGTCCTGAACGATCAAACGCTGTGCAAGCAATAAATATGACAAATTGATGTCATAGATGTGTTTCAGCAACTCGGATGTATGCATTATTTGCATCCATAATAACCAACATTGTTTTCATGCGGTAAAACCGCACCCCGTGATGTCGCCGGGAAGGCCCGGTAAAAAAAAGCAAAAGGTCAAATACATAGCAGCGTGACGACACTTACGCGTTGTCTAAACATTCCCTTTTAAGAAGGCAGCGTCCCTTACAAGCTCACATCAATTCTTACAAATGTCTAAGATTTTTCCTAATTCGACGCAACTCTACCCGCCGTCAGTTACACATACAACGGAGGTATGCTGCGAATTTAAAGAATATGTGATCAAGATCACATAAACCAGCCAAACACTTAACATAAATCCATCAGCGCAGCTTTTACTTTGCTTATTTTTTAATCCGCAATCATCTATTTCAATTCCTGATGTACGAATATTCTTGCAATAAAACCGAATAGTATTTTGTTCACATCCGTTAATATCACGCCGTGAAATAGCGAGCTGGATCACATATTTAACTCAAAAAACTTTTTTAATTAAATTCTTTAGAAACAATAAGTTAAATATTTAGAGTGATTAATTAATACCGCGATGTGACGACCTTGCAAATGTTAATATATGTTTAATTTTTATTAACACATTGTTTTCATTAGCGGTGGGTTTCACTTAAGTAACCTGAACATATCTGCAACTAATATGAATCGATTATTCTATTTATAAGAATAATTAATGAATAATCATGATGACATTCACACTATCGAGGCGGGAAACGTTGCAGTATGGGGTAAGCTGAGTAAAGCTGAAAAGCCCTCTCATAATTCTTGAAAAAAAGGAGCGAGTTATGAGCTATTCGCACATTCTTGTTGCTGTTGCCGCCACCCCTGAAAGTCAGCAGTTGTTAGACAAGGCGGTTTCTATCGCTCGCCCTGTCAACGCCCGAATTAGCCTGATTACGCTGGTCTCAGACCCCGAACTGTATAACCAGTTTGCTGCCCCCATGCTGGAAGACCTGCGTGAAGTGATGCAGGAAGAGACTCAGGATTTTATCGACAAACTTAGCAAAGAAGCAGAATACCCCATTGAGCATACCTTTATTACCTATGGGGCTCTGAATGAACATATCCTGGATGTGTGCCGCAAACACGCCATTGATCTGGTCATTTACGGCAACCATAACCACAGTTTTTTTTCGCGCGCTTCCTGTTCAGCGAAAAGCGTGATTCATACCAGCCAGGTGGACGTTCTTCTGGTTCCGCTAGCTGGAGATTAATCCACAGTGCCACGACTTCATGCGAGTTTAGAACAGGAAGAGATATTGTCTGGCAGTTGGCATTGACTCCGACGCGGCGTGACTGTTTTAAGATCGCAAATGAACGTCGCCTGCCAGTTGTCGATATCGTTTTTAACGATAGTCTCAAGCATTTCCGCGTGGCGCGAGATACGTTCGGTAAGTGGCATCGTCAGCGCCTGGTTTAATGCGCCAGCCACTTCATCCCGGTCATAAGGATTAACAATAAGCGCGGAGGTTAGCTCGTTCGCCGCCCCGGCAAATTGCGATAAAACCAGCACGCCAGGGTTAGCAGGATCCTGTGCGGCCACAAACTCTTTCGCCACCAGGTTCATACCATCGCGCAACGGGGTCACCAACCCTACATCAGAGTAGCGGAAGATCTTCATCAGCAATTTACGATCAAAATACTGGTTCAGATAGTAAAGGGGCGTCCAGCCCAGTTGCCCATATTTGCCGTTGATTCGCCCTGCCTCTGTTTCCAGTTGGTGGCGAATATCCTGATAGGCCTGCACCTCTTCGCGCGAGGTCGGTGCTATCTGCGTATAGCGAATTTTACCGTGGTGCTGCGGATAATGTTCCAGTAAGGCCTCATAGGCCTGAAAGCGCTCCGGCAAGCCTTTGGAGTAATCCAGACGCTCCACGGAGAAAATATTCTGCACATTTTTAAGCTCCGCTTTTAGCTGTGCCAGTTTTGGCGGCAGCGGACCGGACGCCTGTCGTGCAATCTCATCCGGTTCAATACCGATGGGATAAACCTGAGTACGAAACGCTTTTCCCCATGCCAGGTGCTGCTTATCTTTATGCGTGGTCACCCGAGTCTGGGCTGCGAGACAGTCCAGAAAAGCCTGGCGATCGTTTTCGGTCTGGAAACCAAGCAAATCAAAATCACACATTTGCTCAAGTAGCGCCAGATGCGGCGGGAGCGCATTAAAAATTTCCGGCGTCGGAAAAGGAATATGCAGGAAAAAACCGATGCGATTACGCACGCCACGCTTACGTAACTCGCAGGCAAACGGCAACAGATGGTAATCATGAACCCAAATAATGTCGTCATCGCCAAGCAACGGCAGAAGTTTATCTACCAGTAAGGCATTAACCCGTTGGTAGCCTTCCCAGGCAGAGCGCTGAAACTGAACTAAATCCAGTCGATAGTGAAACGCGGGCCATAAAACCGCATTTGAAAACTGGCAGTAATACTCTTCGTAATCTTGCTCACTCAAATTAAACGAGGCCCAGGTGATATTGCCACGGGTGACCTTTTTTAACGGTTTATCCTCATTACCTGTATCACCACTCCAGCCAAACCATAAACCACCAGCAGCTTTTAACGCGCCCAGTACACCGACCGCGAGCCCACCCGCGCTCCCTTTGTCATCTGGTGAGGCGATACGATTAGATACTACGACTAAACGACTCATAGCCACCTCTTCTGTTATTCGTTGCTTTCGGTTCTTGCTGCGAAGAGTTATTTTTCTCCAGCCAGTGCCAGACATCCCTGACACCATCCAGACGCCATGTTGCCTGCGTCGGCCCGCTCCCTACCTTTACAGAAATACCGCCAGCGCGGTTAACTACAGCAAACCCTGTTTCATCTGTCAGATCATCACCGAAAAACACAGGGATCCGGCCAGCAAAAGGCGCTTCCTGCATAAATGCAGCTATCGCGTCGCCTTTATTACTGCCCTTAGGCTTTATTTCCACGACACATTTTCCGTGCTGCAGAGCAAGCTGCGGCCATTTGCGCGTGATGCGTTCAGCCAGGGTAACCAGCGCCGCTTCGTGTTCGGGTGCCTGGCGATAATGCAACGCGAAGGCCATGCCTTTGGTTTCAAGTGTTGCCCCCGGTAACATCACCAACGCTGCGTGTAATAACGCCCCGGCTTCACGTTCGATACCTTCAGGCAGGTTTACTATGTGCGTTTGACCATTGATGTCACGGCGTTCTGCCCCATGTACTCCGGCAAGCGGAAAACGAAACGGAGTAGTGAGTGCGTCAAGCTCAACCATTGAGCGCCCTGAAATCAATGCCAGCGCATCCGCATTCTGCGTCGCTAACTGATGTAGACATTGCAGGATTGTCTTAGGGACAACGACCTGGTCGGGAAAAGGTTTAATCTCAGCAAGTGTCCCATCGAGATCAAAAAAGTAAGCACAGTTTGCAGATTGTTCAGGGGGTAAAGTCAGTGATGCTGTCACCCGGTTATCCTCCTCATCATGGTCAGAACGCCACGCGGATCGCGGCGTATAGATGATGTATGACGGATATAAGTATAGACAGTGTGACCATGCTCGCCATTTGAAAAAACAATCGCCAGCCGGGTAGCGGCTGGCGACGGGCAGAAGCTAGACTAAAAAGTTGGGGTTTAAATCATCAAACGGTACGCTTCGCTTTTTGCTTATAACGGTCGAAGATCACCGCCGCCAGCAGGATGAGGCCACGAACCACATACTGCGCGAACGGAGAGATATTCAGCAGGTTCATCGCATTCTCAACCGTCCCCAGGATCAAGACCCCGGCCACCACATATGAGATTTTTCCGATGCCGCCTTTAAGCGAAACGCCCCCTAACACGCAGGCTGAAATCACGATCAACTCATAACCGATTGAGGTCATTGGCTGGCCGCTGGTCATACGCGATGCTAGGATAATCCCGGCAATAGCGGATACCAGACCGGAAAGAATAAAGATAATAATCTTGGTACGAACAACCGGAACCCCAGCCAGGCGCGCCGCCTCTTCATTGCCCCCAATGGCCAGCGTATTACGCCCAAACGTGGTTTTGTTCAGCAGTAAGCCAAAGACAATGAAACAAACGACCGTGATCCAAATAGGCGCCGGCAGACCAAACCAGTTAGCATAGCCGAGTGTGAAGAAACGCTCGTCTTCAATCCCGACTGCCTTACCGTCGGAGATAATATAGGCCAGACCACGTACAATCTGCATTGTCGCAAGAGTAGTGATCAGGGCGTTAATTTTTAACCGCGCAATCACGAACCCATTCACCAGACCACACAGAATACCGAGCAACAGCCCGGCAGCCACACCAATCCACAGACTTTCGGTCATGTTAATGACTACGGCAGTGGTAACACCAGCACAGGCAATTACAGACGCGACAGACAGGTCGAAATCACCGGATGCCAGGCAAAACAGCATCCCGCAGGCAACCATACCCGACATTGATACCGCCAGCCCTAACCCCTTCATGTTGATGAAAGTCGCAAAGTTTGGCACAAAGAGGGAACAAACCAGGAACAGCACGGCGAACACCACCAGCATGCCGTATTGGTCCCAAATGCGGCCCAGATTTAGCGCCGACTTCGTTGCGCCAGAACCCGATGTAGAAACGGAAGACATCATACTCTCCTTATTCAGGCTACAGCCTGGCTGACTTTAGGCATAGCAAGGCTCAACGCCTGGCGCTCATCCGCCTGTTCATGAAGTAACTCACCGGCAATTTCGCCTTCTCTCATCACCACTATACGGTCGGCGACACCGAGCACTTCTGGCAGGTCACTGGAAGCAAACAACACGGCCACACCGCGCGCTGCGAGGGCATAAATCACGTTGTAAATTTCATGTTTGGCGCCCACATCAATGCCGCGTGTAGGCTCATCCAACAAAATCACTTTCATCTCTTCCGATAACCAACGACCGAGAATAGCCTTCTGTTGATTACCGCCGGAGAGGTTCATGATCAGTTGCTCTGCACCCGGCGTTTTGATGTTGAGTGAACGAATATGGTGATCGGCATTGGTCTCTTCCCAGCCGTTGTTGATCACGCATCCCCCCAGAACATGCTTACGCCGTGCACTAATGTTGATGTTGTTGCGCACTGAATGGACCGGAATGATCCCTTCAGCTTTGCGATCCTCCGGGCACAGCATCATCCCCGCTTCAATGGCATGGCTTGGTTTACGGATATCGATAGGCTGTTCATCAATAAAAACCTGGCCCGCCGTGATACGCGTACCGCCGAACAGCCCTTTCATTAATTCGCTACGTCCGGCCCCCACCAGGCCAAACAGCCCGACAATTTCACCGCTTCGCACGGATAAGCTGATTGGCGTACGCACGCCTGGAGCTTTGACTTCATGCAGCCGCAGACGCTCTGTGCCATACGGTCTGGATTTCCAGCCATAGATATCCCCGAGGTCGCGCCCGACCATCGCCTGCACCAGCGCATCGTGATCGACCTGCTGCATGTCCGTGAACGTTTTGACGTAATGACCATCTTTAAACACGGTGATGGCATCGCTGAGAGCAAAAATCTCCTCCATACGGTGCGAAACGTACAGAATGATGCGTCCTTCGTTGCGCAGCTCACGGATGACGCGAAACAGATTCTCAATCTCGCGAGCCGACAGGGAGCTGGTTGGTTCATCAAAGGCGATAATTTTGGCGTTTCGCGCCAGCGCTTTTGCAATCTCCACCATCTGCCACTGGCCAATGGAGAGGTATTTCAGTGGGGTATCGGGATCGATATCCATCCCCAGATGCTTCAACTGGATTCCTGCTTCATAGTTCAGCAGCGAGCGGTTCACAATCCCGCCTTTGTGCGGTAACTGCCCTAAGTAAATATTCTCGGCAACGGTCATTTCCGGGACGAGATGCAGTTCCTGATAAATAATGGCGACACCGGCGTTGAGTGCGGCAGTGGTATCCGCGAACGAAACTTCCTGTCCGCGGATCGTCAGAGATCCCGTTGTTGGCGCATAGTTACCGCTGAGAATTTTTAAGAGTGTTGATTTCCCGGCGCCATTTTCGCCCATCAGCGCATGCACCTGTCCGGCATAGCAGTCGAAACTGATATCCGTCAGCGCCTTAACGCCCGGGAACGTTTTGCCAATGCCGCGAAATGAGAGATACGGGGTAGACTGTTGCATAACGTCTCCGTGAGTCAGGATTTTACCGGCCAGGAAAACCGCCGGACGTAGGCCCGGTAAGCACAGCGCCACCGGGCATTGCGCCGGAAGGCGGCTTCGCCTAATCCGGCCTACAACATCGCAGCACTTCTGTTACTTACCGCCTAAGCCTTTCTTCGCCAGCTCTTCTTTGAAGTTATCGCGGGTAATCAGCACCACATCTGTCACTTCAGTGAATGCCGGTGGCTCTGCACCTTTCGTTACCCAGTTGTAGAGCATTTCACTGGATTTGTAGCCGTGCACGTCCGGGCTTGGCAGCAGTGAACCGTAGAACCCGGTCGCTTCGCCTTTTGACAGTTCGCTCACCGCGTCAACGCCGTTGATTCCGATACCAATCACGTTTGGTGCTTTGAAGCCCTGCCCCTCGGTCGCACGTACGCCACCCAGCACGGTGTTGTCGTTCATGCCGACAATCAGCCAGTTTTTGACTTCAGGATGCTGAACCAGCATGGAGTTGGCGGCGTCAAATGCGCCGGGGATGTCATTCGATTTTGTTGGGACCTGGTAAATCTGTTTTTCCGGGAAGCCTGCGGCTTTAAGCGCTTCCATTGAACCAGAAGTACGACGACGTGCGGTATCCAGTTCGTTGGCGGTAATGGCCATTACGGCGGTGGATTTCACATCCCAACCGCGTTTTTGCATCTCTTTGTACAGCTCCTGGCCCTGGCGCTCACCAATTTTGGTTGCCGCCATCATCACCAGCGGCACGGTATCCATCGGCTTACCTTTAGCGTTGGCAAACTGGTCGTCGACGGCAATGACTTTCATATCGTAGCCACGTGCCTTAGCCATAATGGCTGGCCCCAGTTTTGGATCTGGCGTGCAAATCACAAACCCTTTTGCTCCACTTGCAGCCAGGCTGTCGATGGCGTTAAGGGTTTTCTCACCATCCGGAACGGCAATTTTAATCACCTCAAAACCAAGGTCTTTACCGGCTTTATCGGCAAATTTCCATTCAGTCTGGAACCACGGTTCTTCCGGCTGTTTGACCAAGAAACCGAGCTTCATGGATTCAGCGATAGCGGATTGTGACATAATGGCCGCCAGACCGATGGCAGCCAGCGCTTTAGTGAATTTGTGCATGGTTAACTCCAGCTTTAACGTTCTTTTATGTAGGGTAAAATCAGACGATTTTTTGTAATTCGGACGTAAAACAAGGCATTACCTTTTATTGATAAGATCAATGCCAGTGCTGAGAGTATTTTTAGCGGGAAATTGATTCTCCATAAGAGAGCGGCATCACACCACAGAATTACAGTAATTGCGTACATAAATTCAGCGGGAAATGACATAAAAAAACGCGGTTTTGTCGACGGGAAAAAAGAGGGGTAGCAGATTAGTCCATAACATCAGCCAACGAATCCTTGTTCCCGAATACCGAAGCATTCGGGAGCACAATGATTACCATCTGTAATAAATGTGGTCAGCGTGATCGCGAACCGGAATGTCATCTTCCAGCAGACGCGCTGAAAGCGTGAAAGCAAAATCGAAAATATGCCCTAACCCTTTGCCGCTAATAAGGTTGCCATCTTCAACAACCGGCGCATCAATATATTCTCCATCCGCGACGTTTTGCCACAGATCTCCCGAACACACGTAGCGACGCCCCTTCAGCAGGCCGTTGCCGCCCAGCACGCGCGCCGCCGCAGAACACACCGGGCAAATGAGTTTTCCCGCCTCGTCATGGCGAGCGATAAACTGGATGACAGCCTCACTGGCGGCAAGGTTAACGCTGCCCTGCGGCCCGCCGGGTAACACAACGGCATCATAAAGATCCGTCTGACGCGCAGCCAGCGTGCTGTCCATCACCATCGGCACGTCATGGTAGCTCACCACCGCACGGGACTCGGCGCAGGCCAGTGTTTCAACTTCGATCTGCAGGCGGCGCAGAATATCAATGGTAACAATGGCTTCCGCCTCTTCAAAACCAGGTGCCAGTAGCACGGCAACCTTTTTCATACACACTCCTCGATTTTTCCAAATACACCAAACAATAAATGTCGAATCATTCAGGCGCTTAACTTTATTAATTTCCACAAAACTGATCTGGCGCAAAAAAATTAGCCAGCAGATAGCGTTCACAGACGCGGGTCAATGGTGAAATTTCTTCATCCGAAGACCAGATAATCATCTGGCGACAGACAATACCTGATTGTGAAATTCCATTTCGTGATATGAAACATCATTTCATTATCAATATTTCAATTTAATTCTATAAATATCAATCCGTTATATTCACAGCATTTATATGCACAAGCGGAAAAATCACTAATATTGCTATGACAATATGTAAAAAATCATAAATACGCAGATTTAAGGATTTTCTTATGTCGGGACTGGAGTTATGCTGAATCTCGATCGGGAGCGAATATAATTCGTGATCACTAAAGGACCGGCGGAACGGATTTATTCTGCTAACAGTTTTAATTGTACGTAGAGGTGACGTGTAGCGGCAGCCCGTTGCACTGACGTTAGTAACGTACATCCCCCTTTCTGGAAATAAGGATATTGATATGGCTGCAGTTGGAATTGTTCATAAACTCAACACGCAAATGAACCTCGAGTTCTACGCATCGAATCTTTACCTGCATCTCAGTGAATGGTGCTACGAACACAGCCTGACTGGCACCGCAACCTTTCTACGCACCCAGGCGCAAGGTAACGTGACTCAAATGATGCGTATGTTTAATTTTATGAAAAGTGCCGGGGCTAACCCTATCGTCAAGGCTATCGATGTTCCAGGTGATGAACTAACTTCCCTTGAAGAACTGTTTCAGAAAACGCTGGATGAATACCAACAGCGTTACAGCAAGCTATCACGCTTAACCAATGAAGCAGAAGCCTTGAATGATGCAACAACCATTGATTTTCTTCACGATCTGGAAAAAGAGCAGCAGCAGGATGGCGTGCTGTTACAGACGATTCTTGATGAAGTCCGCAGCGCTAAACGTGCGGGACTGTGCATGGCGCAAACCGATAAGCACCTGCTGAACGTCGTGAACTATCAACATCACTAATCTTCAATTTTCATCGTGTTAATGCCGGATAACGATGCGACGCACCTTATCCGGCTGGTGCTTAATTTTCTCTACGCCCACGCCTCTCATTCTGCGAGGCGCAAAAAAACCTTTCTAAAACCTGAAACAACGGTTTATTTTAGTGAGATTCATTCTGCGGCGTGAATTTCAACTCGATCAAGGCAACCGCTTTTTGTATTGCGCGCATAGTGACCGGATCGGCACCTGCAGGATGGCTGGAAAAGTCGATGCTTTTCAGCTGGCTGGACATTTTCTCCCGAACTTCTACTGGGGCAATAACATCAAGAACATCCAGAATCTGCTTGATAACCAGCTGACAGGCAACAACGTCCGAGAGCAGTTCCTGATCGGCATTCAGTGTTTGGGACATAGTGAGCTCCTTATAGAAAGGTCGTCATAGTACCCATTCAACGAACGAAACGATAGCCGCGCATGCCTTCCGAATGCGCTGAAAATAAAAATAGTTCCAGTCAGTTTCTTTTGAGATGGCAAGCACAACATGAGTGAACATTTAGCGGTTGAGAACAAACGCGGTCTATCCCCGGCTGCATTACTTGTTGCCGGGGCTTTCTTTATGGAGTTTATTGACGGCACGGTGATTGCCACCGCACTGCCCGACATGGCGAAAAGTTTTGGCGTGCAGGCAGTTGACCTGAACATAGGTATCAGCGCCTATCTGATCACCCTCGCGGTACTGATCCCCGCAAGCGGCTGGATTGCGGATCGCTTCGGCGCCCGAAAGGTGTTTACCCTTGCACTGGCGATATTTACTTTCGCCTCGGTTTTATGCGGTTTGTCCGAAAGCCTTGAGAGCTTTGTCGCCATGCGAATCTTACAGGGTGTAGGTGGTGCGCTAATGGTTCCGGTTGGCCGACTCGCGGTATTACGAACCACGCCGAAACATCAGTTGATCACCGCTATTGCGACCCTGACCTGGCCCGCGTTAGTCGCGCCCATCATTGGCCCTCCCCTTGGCGGATTCATTACCAGCTATGCCAACTGGCGCTGGATCTTCTTCATTAATGTACCGCTCGGAATACTGGCGATTGCGCTGGCGCTACGTTTTATCCCGGATATTCATGACGACGAGCGCCGCCCATTTGATATAACGGGATTTATCGCAACCTCTGTTGCGATGGTGAGCCTGGTGTATGCCATGGAGTTACTGGGAACCCAACAGCCTCAGGGCTGGCTGACCGCCGGACTTTTGGCGCTAGGAACATTGACCTTTCTGTTTGCCCTGCATCATTTTCGTCGCACCGCCTGGCCAATGATTCGCCTTGATGCCATGAACGTCCCTACTTTTCGCGTCACCATGTATGGCGGATCGCTGTTTCGTGCCTCTATCAGCGCCGTGCCGTTTCTGCTGCCGTTAATGTTTCAGGTAGGTTTTGGCATGAACGCTTTTCACGCGGGTTCGCTGGTACTGGCGGTATTTGTCGGCAATCTGACGATTAAACCTGCCACCACACCGTTGATACGCTGGCTGGGCTTTAAGAAACTGCTGTTGATTAACGGTGCGCTTAACGTTCTGGCGTTGCTGGCCTGTGCATTAATTACGCCGCAGACCCCCGTGTGGGTTATTTTGCTGGTGTTGTATCTGGGCGGTGTGTTCCGCTCAATTCAGTTTACCGGCGTCAGCACGCTTGCCTTCGCGGACGTCCCCGCTGCACAAATGAGCTACGCTAATACGCTGTTCAGTACGGCGACACAATTAGCAGTGGGATTGGGCATTTCTTTAGCCGCTATTGGCATCCGCATTGGTGATGTGGTCAGCGAAAGGCTGGCATTGGGCAATATTCCGGGGATCAGTTTCCGGCTGGCCTTTGTCGCTATTGCCATTATTTGTCTGGTAGGTATGGTAGATACGCTGCGGCTCACCCGTGATGCAGGAAGCGCAGTATCGAACAGGAACAGGTAGCCCGGAGGGTGAACACCGCCGGGCCAACAGGATTTAGCCAATCACCTCGCGTACAAACGCTTCGATTGCTTTGTCCTGGCAGTTTTCAAAGAAGCACTGCTGGAAGCGCGGGCCTGATACAGCGGTTTTCACCAGTTCAGGATCGATCGCGCGCAGCGTGTCCAGATAATTTTCTTTTACCACAGCCGCTTTCACCTGATTCAGAATACCGGCGTTACGCACCTGCGGCTCTTTACGCTCCGGTGGGTAGCCTTCACCGTTACGCCCGGTGAACGCTTTTTCAAACATATAGCGCACATTCAGCTCAGCACCCCAGCCAAAACCTTTGGCGAATGCCAGAGAAAGCGCGTTGCCGTTGTTGATCTGAGAGAACAAGAACGCATCTGCAGGATCAAGGCAATAACCACACACCACACCCGGATGGATATTCAGTGACATCATTGCCCCCTGGCCCGTACCGCAACCTGTAACAACAAAGTCTACAGCTTTGGAATTAAGCAGGATGCTGGCCATAATGCCTAAATGGATGTAGGTCAGATGATGATCATTTTCGTCGCTCATCCCAACGTTATAGACCGGAAAACCTTTCTCATCCGCAACGGCCTTAAGCTCGTTATGGATGATGGCGTTTTTGCTTGCCTGGCTGTTTTCCATCATCAATGCAATTTTCATTCTGTACTCTCCTGAATGCGCTGCGGTAGCCCGCTGAAAGTCATAACATTCAGCCACATTACTATTTTGCAATCGTACTTTCAAATTTAATGAAATTTAGTTTTAAAAAACAAAGTTACGCTCACATTCCTGTCTGAACAGTTCAGAATTACCTCAAACAAATGACCTCGTTGTGATTAATCGCAGGTGATCTTCGGGCTATTCAAGCCATTGATGAGGGTCTCTGTATGCCATGATAGTGTATCTTCGAACTTTCAGAGCGATCTCATGAAGACCATTATCCTAGCGCTTTTGCCGCTCATGCTGACAGGATGCACAATTACAAAACAGGCACAGGTCAGCGAAGCCAGCGCCATCACTGGTGTGGTTCGCCTGACTTATAATCAGGCCATGTTACAAACAGCACGTACCGATGACTACGTTACCCAGGGGACAGCCACCAAAGAGTGTCAGCGCCTGGGCTATGCCAGCGCAGAAGCGTTTGGCCAGCCGGTGTCAACCTGTAGCGTGTATGCAGGCTCTCTGTGCTTAAATACCAAAATTACACTCGCCTGGCAGTGTCATGGTGTCGCGGTGCCCCAATCGCCTTCTTTCAATTATTAATATTTCCGACCAGCTCATTTTTGCTGGTCTTTTACCACTTTATTATTTATATCCTCCGTTTAATATCGTTAATGCGTTTTATTCCCATTCGCATTTTTAATAAATAAATTTATTATTTTACCTTTTGCAAATAATTAAATAACAAATTATAGTGGCGCCACGTCAATATATAATAACGTTTGTGGAGCAGAACCATGCTGAAAACAGAAATGATCGACCAACTGAATGAGCAAATGAACCTTGAATTATATTCATCTCTGCTCTACCAACAGATGAGCGCGTGGTGCAGCTATCACAGCTTCGAAGGTGCCGCCGCGTTTTTGCGCCGTCACGCCCAGGAAGAGATGACGCACATGCAGCGTCTGTTCGACTACCTGACCGATACCGGCAGCTTACCGCGTATTAATACCGTTTCTTCACCCTTTGCTGAATATGCGTCTCTGGACGAACTGTTCCGTGTTACTTACGAACACGAGCAGCTGATCACCCAGAAAATTAATGAGCTGGCACACGCGGCAATGACCCACCAGGATTATCCAACCTTTAATTTCCTGCAATGGTATGTTGCCGAGCAGCATGAAGAAGAGAAATTATTTAAATCTGTTATTGATAAGCTGTCGCTGGCAGGAAAAAGCGGCGAAGGTCTTTATTTCATCGACAAAGAACTGGCTACGCTTGATACACAGAATTAATATTTTAGGGTAATGAAGGCAACCCGCCATCATTACCCCTTGAAATCAGTGACGGCAGATCTTGCTTTCGTGCGTAGAGAAGCCGTCTTCTTTTGCAATAAACTTTCCCTTCGCCGCTAAAAACGCCACCAACTCGCCTGCCGTCATATCCGCCGCAGAACAAGTGTGAAAACGCGCCTGCTCGCCGAAACGTGCCGTAATCGCCGCTTCAAGGCTGGCATTTGAATACTGCTCACCAGATTCAATCATCATGTTAAGCACTTCGTGACCGTGAATAGATTCCATATTACCTCCTTAATAAAGTCCGTAGCCTAATGTGAACCGCACATCGTCGCTTTGCGCTAACGCAGGTTTATCAGCAGATAAATGTCATTTGTTATACATCTTAATGGCCAAAACGTCGTAAACATTAATGTACAGTCATTGTAACGGTGATTTGACGAAAATAGCGTTTTGCCTTAATCTGCGCCGCAGATATAACCATTGATTATCTCTGGGACAGAGGAAAGCGTGAAAAACAGAACCCTGGGTAGTATTTTTATCGTGGCGGGAACCACGATTGGTGCCGGTATGTTGGCAATGCCGCTGGCTGCGGCAGGCGTGGGGTTTAGCGTCACGCTGGTATTGTTAGTCAGTCTTTGGGCGTTGATGTGCTACACCGCGCTGTTGCTGCTTGAAGTGTATCAACATGTCCCGGCAGACACCGGGCTGGGTACGCTGGCAAAACGTTATCTTGGTCGTTACGGACAATGGGTAACGGGCTTTAGCATGATGTTTTTAATGTATGCTCTGACGGCGGCGTACATCAGTGGTGCAGGTGAACTGCTGGCCTCCAGCATCAGCGACTGGACCGGAACAAATATTTCCCCGACAACAGGCGTACTGCTGTTCACCTTTGTTGCCGGTGGCGTGGTTTGTGTTGGGACCTCGCTGGTCGATCTGTTCAACCGTCTGCTATTCAGTGCCAAGATAATCTTCCTGGTGGCGATGCTGGCTCTGTTAATGCCGCATATTCATAAAGTGAACCTGCTTACGCTGCCGCTGCAACAGGGGCTGGCGCTCTCCGCAATCCCGGTCATCTTCACCTCGTTCGGTTTTCACGGCAGTGTTCCCAGTATCGTCAGCTATATGAACGGTAACATCCGTAAACTGCGTTGGGTGTTTATTACGGGTAGCGCTATTCCTCTGGTCGCCTATATCTTCTGGCAACTGGCGACGCTTGGTAGCATTAACTCGACAACGTTCATGGGGCTATTAGCCAACCACGCAGGCTTAAACGGCTTATTGCAGGCATTGCGTGAAGTCGTGGCTTCGCCGCACGTCGAACTGGCGGTGCATCTGTTCGCCGACCTCGCGCTGGCAACCTCTTTCCTCGGCGTTGCATTGGGATTATTTGACTACCTGGCCGACCTCTTCCAGCGCCGCAATACCGTAGCGGGAAGAATGCAAACCGGCGCGGTGACATTCCTGCCGCCGCTGGCATTCGCGCTGTTCTATCCGCGTGGTTTTGTCATGGCATTAGGATATGCGGGCGTTGCCCTGGCGGTGCTGGCGCTGCTCATTCCCTCGATGCTGGCCTGGCAGAGCAGAAAACATAATCCGCAGGCCAACTACCGCGTAGCAGGCGGTGCTCCGGCGCTGGCGCTGGTATTTTTGTGCGGCATTGTGGTGATAGCAGTACAGTTTTCTATTGCAGCAGGATTACTACCAGAAGTGGGTTAAAACAAAGGGGCTTTCGCCCCTTTCTGTTAATGCAAACAGCACTGCTTATATTTCTTGCCGCTGCCACATGGGCAAGGATCATTGCGCCCTACTTTGGCATCCACTTTCACCGGTACTTTGACCGGCGTTTCCTGAGGATGCGCCATCCAGTAAGCGTGCAGGTCCAGCGCAGCCAGGCGGATAGCATCGACGCTCTCTTCAAACGCTTCCGGCGTTAGTTTCTCAACCACCGCAAAGTTCTCTTCCGTACCGTGCAGCGCAATAGCTTCAAGTGCTGGTTTTAACGTGTCCGGTAACGCGGACCAGTCTGACAGTGCGACGCCGCGCATATAACCAAAGCACCACTCTTCAACGATGGTCAGTTCATGCTCGTCAATTTCACGCAAACCAAATAACGGCTCAAACTGCTCAGGATATTCATCCAGACGATCGGCCGTATCCGCCATATGTTGAAACGCCAGGTTCATGAAACGCGTCATTTCTTTTTCGGAGGACCAGCGAGGGACATACTGCGCGCCGCCCCAAATTGCGACCAGCCACTGCTCTGGTTCAATTTCATACGGTGAACTCAGCACCGCCGTCAGCAAACCATCCAGTTCTGACACATCCAGAATAGCCTTGTCTGTATTGTACTTAGTCAGTACATCATCCAGCCATTCCAGTTCGCTCTCGTTTAATGGTCCCGTTTTCATAACGCTTTTCCTTAGTCAAAAAATCTTGCCTGTAATCATCCTACATGGCTGGAGGGATAACAGATAAAAATGGGCATATGCGGCATATAGCTGCCGCCTGTTCAGGTTAACAGGAAACGAGGGGAATTCCGGAAGTTAACGCACAAAAGAGAACACTAAGCCGCCGGGCATCATACCGGGAAAACACAATAAAACCACCCGAAGGTGGTTTACTGTTGTTCAATACGGTTGAGCGTTGCGGTATAGCCCGTTTTCGCTACCGCGTTAAGTAACGTATCGGTTGGGAAACCTTCTGGCACAATCGCTTCTGCTTGTCGGGTTTTTAGGGAGGATTTTGCTTTAATCACACCATCGGTTTCACGTAGCGCCTGATTGACCGAAATAACGCACAGCGAGCAGGTCATATTTTGTATATCCAGCACCACTTTTTGATTGGCCGCCAGAGCCCACAGCGGCAGCAACAAACATGCAACTAATGTGAAGATTTTCATTCAAATACCTCATAAAACCAGGCAACGAGCGTTGGATAAAATAGCACCGGCAAAATCAACGCCAACGCGCACCAGTAGAGAACGCGCGCTTGCTTCAGAGCTAACCACCCGGAGCACCACAGCCGCCTGGAAAAATAGAGCCGCCAGAAGACGCGCAGTAATAAGCCCAATGACACCAGCATCAGGGGAATTCGCAAAAACTCAAACTGGGTGAAAACAGCAAAGCTCGCCGCCGAAATACCAAACAACAGATAGAGCAGCGGTCCAACGCAGCATAAGCCCGCGGTGACAGCAGCCGCAGCGGCCGTCAACAGGGTGAGTCCCGCCCCTTTAGCGTTGTTCTGTGGCGACATAGCTGTACGAGAACGCTTTAGGATCATAGAAATTGATCGGGTCACCATCGACTTCAGCGTAAGGATAGCCAAAGTTGTTCATGGCTCCCTGTTCCGTTGCTGGGTACAGCTCGAAATCACGCCCGTAGTTAAATCCAACCCAGTTCATTTCCCAGTTACCAAACAGGTAAGTGTTTACCGCCTGGACATCGGCATCCTGATGCGACTTTTTCTCTGCCAGACGCATTTTGGTCACATCAGCAGGATCGCACGGTAACCAGCCGTAACCGGCCAGATAGAATTCGGCTCGGCAATGTTGCCCGCCGCTCACATCGGCGACGCCTGCACTGTCTGCTTTGCCAAAAGCGCTTTTCGAGTAACGTTCGAGCTTATTGGCTTTGCCCAGACGGATGCCAAACAGTTCGCGCGCCGGAATGCCGCTGGCCCGCGCCAGAGCCACAAAAACGGAGCTCATGTCGGTGCATTTTCCTTTGAGCTTACCGCTTTTTAAGATCTCCGCCACATCCCCCGTTCCGCAGCCAATGACGTCGTTATCGCGCTCCATATGGCTACTCACCCATTCGTAAATCAGGCGCGCTTTTTTCAGCGGATCCTGCTCATTACCGGTGATTTTACGCGCGGTTTCCAGAACCTGCCCATCAACTGGGGTATGTGTCGTCGGCAGCAGGTACGGTTTTACATCCAGCGGATAAATAATCTGCTCCGGCGCTTGCCAGGTTTTCAGCGCGTCCTGCTTCAGCGGTTCCCAGTCGGCGGTTTCAATGTCGATATCAACGTTAATCAACAGTTTGCCCTGCGAGTCAGGCCAGGTGGCAAACAGCGTTTTCGCGCCATAAGTATTATTAGTGGTAACGTACGCCTGCTTATAGTTTCCGCTAAAGGCAAGCGCCGTCATTTGTTGAAACGCGGTATCTACCGGAAGCGGGATCCACAGTTTTACCACGCCGCTCGACCCCTTAGGAGGGTTAAGTTTATACGTCTGGGATAACACAAAGCGCCGACGCGCGACTGGTGCAACGGATGGTTCAGCGGCGTGAACCGTCTGGCTAATAACCGCAGGACCGACTAAACCGGCGGCGGAAAGGAGAACGCTATTTTTGAGAAATTGTCGACGTTGCATTGCTGTCTGTCCATGTTGTAAGAGTTGGGCTACGGCTAAGAAGGCAAAAACCGTATGCGATCATCACAGCAGACAGACGCTGACATAAAAAGGTGAGCCGATGGAGGTTATTCATCAATAACAGACCTGTTAACTGTGAATGAAATAAGAAACTGCGCGACAGATAGTAAGCCATAGGCAGGCAAAAAGTACAGCAGTGAGGGCGAGTTCAGAAAATATAGACATTCGTTGCCAGCTTACGGGCTAACCCTCTGGCCCCTTCGCGCATAACCATATCGTGATTCCAGCGAAAAACAGGTGCCGCCAGCGGAGCCAGGTAATTCATCCAGCGAATCGTGGTGCGAACATTCCAGTCATATCTGACGATAGTTTCTGCACCACTTGCAGAAAAAGACCACACGCCTCGCCCTTCAACCGCCCCGCTGGCTTGCCCCTCAAGCAGCGAGCAGGGCAGAATATTCAACACGTTGATGTCAAAGGTTAAGCGATAAGGAAGCGCTCCTTTCCAGGTATAACGATGCAGCGCCCCAATGCCCTGTATATCACCTTTTTTAATCTCAACAATGCGTTCCAGACTTTCCCACCATTCCGGCCACTGATCGGGATGAGAAAAAACATCCCATACCTCCTGAATTGAAGCCTCAACCCGCCAGACGGTGGAAAACCGATAGTTAGCCATAATACAGACTCCCTCAAGGCGAGAAGAAATTGGCGGGAAAACGGATGTTAATGACCATAGCATCCAGAAGCACGGTTTCTAATCGCTGCCCATCTGGCGCATAGCTGATCACTTTGGCAGGGAGTCCGTGATAATTATCCAGCCAGACGTCATAGCGGTGAACACCATCAACCGCCATTGTTCCTGGCCCAACCACAGATACGCGCGTCGTCGCCCGTCCTGCAAGGTTTTCATTACCAACTGTGGTTGTTATCCCTTCGCGTTGCAGATGACGAATATTGCCCAACAACACGCCGATATCAGAGCGATCCACCCGATGACCGCGCTCATCCTGGATCAATGAATTAGTAGGTGACAGGTGCAAAATGGGCAACGTACCCGCACCAAATGGCCATAACGTCACTTTACCGCTGACAGGATTAAAGATAAGCACCGCACCTGAATGCGGTTGGGTAAAATCCATTCGCACATACCCAGGCTTTTGAAAGCTATAGCGAATAATTTTGCTTTCATCGGATGGCGACGAGGAGCGCATCATAACCTGATAAGACGTCAGGTTATTAAATGACTGTTGAGAAAATGCGATGGGATCCGTAGCCCTGGCATTCTGCGAAAAGATATCCTCTTTTTCCACCGAATATGCTGCACCACTAAGGGTAAGCAATGCTGCAAACATAACTATCGGAAAAGATGAAATGCTCATAGCAGCCCCCTGAACCAGCATTGCCAGCAAAATGAAGTAATCATCTGTTGGCTGTTTTTATTATAGTTCTTAACTGCGCAGCACTACTCTTCCGGACTTTTAAACACAGTATGGATAGCAGGTTTAAATTATTGGTTTCCTTTTCAGTTAAGATGACAACATAAAGCTATACTTTAATAGCCATTCGTTTTATAGGTATTAATCATGAAACTGCCATCGGTATTTTCATGCGCCGTTCTCATATTACTGCTGCTGGCGTCATCATCTGCCACAGCCAGCGCGTTACAAAACCAGGCCGTCAGAGAGCAAGAGTTGAGCGCGGCACTTCGAGCTGGTAATGGCGTGATCATTATTGGCGGGACGGATGATTTCGCTTTCACGTTCAGGGCACGAAACCGAATCCACAGACAGCTGGCAATACAGGATGGCTTTGGCGATCCCATCCTGATGAATGGTTTCCAGGATCACAACTATAATCCCGCCCGCGATGGGTTTATCAACAACCCTGCCCGAGGGGGCTTTATGTTTAACGCGCCGATTCGGCGATAGATTGATTAGCAATAGTGAGTATATAGAGAGCAGTTTACGTTTCTGGCAGGTTGCTTGACGCAAGGTATCTATGCTTGTAAAAAACATGCACAAAAAAACCACCCGTAGGTGGTTTCACGACACTGCTTATTGCTTTGATTATTCTGTTCTTTCCCATGGTACCCGGAGTGGGACTTGAACCCACACAGCGCGAACGCCGAGGGATTTTAAATCCCTTGTGTCTACCGATTCCACCATCCGGGCTCGGGAAGAAATTGGAGGCGCGTTCCGGAGTCGAACCGGACTAGACGGATTTGCAATCCGCTACATAACCGCTTTGCTAACGCGCCGAAATCTTCTGGCTTTACAGCCGACATCCGCTATTGCCGATGTCTTAAATTTGGAGCGGGAAACGAGACTCGAACTCGCGACCCCGACCTTGGCAAGGTCGTGCTCTACCAACTGAGCTATTCCCGCATCACCAAGTAATTTTGTTAATCACTTGATTTTGTTATCGTCTGGCAATCAGTGCTGCCGTTCGATGCGTTGCATTCTACTTACCTGACGCAATGAGTCAACGATATTTTTCACCACTGACGATCGTTTGCTGAAATTTGCGTCGAAACGATCACTGATCAAGCAAATCTCCACGTGCAGCGCTCAAATACTGGAACATTGACCACAAAGTCAGTATCGCGGCGACGAAGAAAAGTGCGATCCCAGCATACTCTACCCAGATATTTGGACGCCACAGCAGCCAGGCCAGAGCAGCCATTTGCGAAGTGGTTTTCACTTTACCGATCCAGGATACGGCTACGCTGCTGCGTTTACCCAGTTCGGCCATCCATTCACGCAGTGCAGAGATGATAATTTCACGCGCAATCATTGTTGCGGCAGGAAGCGTCACCCACCAGCTGTGGTAATGCTCTGTCACCAGGACCATCGCGATTGCCACCAGCACCTTATCAGCGACCGGATCGAGGAAGGCGCCAAAACGCGTGCTTTGGTTCCAGCGGCGCGCCAGAAAACCGTCAAACCAGTCAGTGACCGCTGCGATACAGAAGATCAGCGCACAAACAAAGGGAGCCCAGGTGAATGGCAGGTAAAAAGCCAATACAAAGAATGGGATCAGGATGACGCGAAACAGCGTGAGCAACGTAGGGATATTAAATTGCATATGACGGATAACTATCTGTTGTCAGTGAAATTACCCCTATGTTGCTACAGAGGGCCTAATGTTTCAACGAGTAGAAGATCTTTTCTGCCAGAGCTTGCGAAATACCCGGCACTTTTGCAATTTCTTCGATACTTGCGTTACGAAGGCCTTGCAAACCTCCCATATATTTCAACAACATCTGGCGACGCTTTGGCCCGACACCTTCGATGGTCTCAAGCGTGCTGGTGCTTTTCACTTTCGCCCGCTTTTTACGATGCCCGCTAATCGCATGATCGTGAGATTCATCGCGGATATGCTGGATAACGTGCAATGCAGGCGAATCCGGCGGCAGGCTAAAGCCCTCACCTTCCGGCTCAAAGAACAGCGTTTCCAGCCCTGCTTTACGATCGGCCCCTTTTGCCACCCCCAGCAAGAGTGGGTGCTGTTTGTCCCAGGGAACATCCAGCTCAGCAAAAACGGCTTTCGCCTGCCCTAACTGACCTTTACCGCCGTCGATCAATATGACGTCCGGAATCTTACTTTCTTCAATCGCCTTACCATAACGCCGACGCAAAACCTGATTCATCGCCGCATAATCATCACCCGGCGTAATGCCGGTAATGTTGTAACGGCGATATTCTGCGCGCAGCGGGCCATTGGCATCAAAGACCACGCAGGAGGCTACCGTCTGTTCACCCATCGTATGGCTGATGTCGAAGCATTCCATACGCTTCACTGCAGGTAACTTCAACACCGATGCCAGCGCCGTCAGACGTTGCGTAATCGTCGACTGCTGAGAAAGTTTCGTGGTGAGCGCCACTGCCGCGTTGGTCCGCGCCAGCTTGAGATAACGTGCGCGATCCCCTCGCGGTTTCGTCTGCACGTTAATCTTCCTGCCGGCCAGTTCAGACAGAGAGTCTGCCAGCAGGGTTTTATCGCTAAGATTAAAATCGAGCAGGATCTCCCCGGGTAAGGTACGCATCTGGCTCCCCTGCAGATAAAACTGCCCGACAAAGGTTTCGACGACCTCGCCGAGTTCCGTGCCACCGGGTACTTTCGGGAAATAGCTGCGGCTGCCCAGCACTTTACCCTGGCGAATAAACAGAACGTGCACACAGGCCATACCGGCGTCAAACGCCACGCCAATGACGTCCAGATCGTCTCCGGTATTAGAGACAAACTGTTTTTCTGTCACGCGGCGTACGGCCTGAATTTGGTCACGAATACGCGCAGCCTCTTCAAATTCGAGATTTTGGCTGGCCTTTTCCATGCGGGCGATTAGCTGCGTTAATACCTGATCGTCTTTTCCGGACAAGAACAGACGAACATACTCGACCTGCTGAGCATACTCTTCCTCACTCACCAGACCCGCGACACACGGACCGAGACAGCGGCCAATCTGATACTGCAGACAAGGCCGAGAACGGTTGCGATAAACGCTGTTTTCGCACTGGCGGATAGGGAATATTTTCTGCAACAGCGCCAGCGTTTCACGCACCGCATAACCGTTAGGGAACGGTCCAAAGTACTCGCCTTTGGCATGCTTTGCCCCGCGATGCATCGCCAGACGCGGGTGGGTATCACCACTAAGGAATATAAAAGGGTAGGATTTATCATCGCGCAACAATACGTTATAGCGCGGCTGATACAGCTTGATGTAGTTGTGCTCAAGCAATAACGCTTCGGTTTCAGTGTGCGTTACCGTAACATCAATCTGCTGGATTTGCGCGACCAGCGCTTCGGTCTTGCGTGACGCAAGATTACTACGGAAGTAGCTGGAAAGCCTTTTTTTCAGGTCTTTCGCTTTCCCGACATAGATAACCGTCCCGGCGGTATCATACATACGATAGACGCCGGGCTGACTGGTCACGGTTTTCAGGAACGCTTTGGCATCAAACTCGGTCACTGGCTTGTTAATGTCTCCGCATTACACAGGCCATGGCGAATTGCCAGGTGAGTCAGCTCTACATCGCCGTGAATGTTTAATTTACTGAACATTCGATAGCGATAGCTGTTCACCGTTTTAGGACTAAGATTCAGCTGTTCTGAGATCTCATTGACCTTCTGACCTTTGGTGATCATCAGCATAATCTGCAACTCGCGTTCAGACAAACTGGCAAACGGGGTTTCCGTTTTCTCAGGCTCAATCTGGCTGAGCGCCATTTGCTGAGCGATATCGGAGGCAATATAACGCTGCCCGGAAAAAACCGAACGAATCGCACTCACTACTTCCTGGGGGCGGCGCCTTTGCTGAGATACCCTGCGGCCCCTGCCTGCATAACTTTTGCAGGTAATGGGTTTTCGGTGTGTACCGTCAGCATGATCACTTTAATGTCTGCCGTGGAACGCGCAATTTTGCGGGTTGCTTCCAGACCGCCAATACCGGGCATATTCATATCCATCAGCACAACGTCAACGGAATTTGAGCGGCACCATTTTACCGCATCTTCACCGCAGCACGCTTCGCCGACAACTTTTATGCCTTTTATATCTTCCAGAATGCGTCGTATCCCTGCGCGCACCAGTTCGTGGTCATCAACAAGAAAAACGTTGATCAAAGGAATATCTCCAGAATAGGGATAACGCTACCGATAGTTAATCGGCCCTATGTTAACGGGTTTTATCTCAACTTTGAAATGTAAAAAACGCCCGACTTTCGATTTTGCTCTCGTTTTTGGAAATTAGATTGTACGACGAGTGGAAACTTTCAGTCCTGACAGCCTTCTGCCACGGTTATATCTGCATAGCTGTTTCAGAATAGTGACAAAAAATTCATATTCCCCCGCTGAATGCAAAATAGGCAGTCAAAGTTGTAACAATAATTAACGAGGAAAATACTCGAAATAAACAACATGTGGAGAAAATATATGCACTGCAACATGTTGTTTATTTTAATGTCCACAACATTGGTCCGCGCAAAAAACAACCACAGATATTTTTAGCCTCGCTTATGGTATACTCCGCCGCCTTAAGATTTGACATCGCACTTTTTCATTGAAACATAACGAGGAAAATAAATGAGTACGCCTGACTTTTCCACTGCTGAGAATAACCAGGAACTGGCCAACGAAGTCACCTGCCTGAAAGCCATGTTAACGCTGATGCTGCAGGCAATGGGTCAAGCCGATGCAGGCCGCGTGATTCTTAAAATGGAAAAACAGCTCGCGCTGATTGAAGATCAATCACAGGCGGCGGTATTTTCCAACACGGTTAAGCAAATTAAACAAGCTTACCGCCAGTAAAAAGAAACCGGCTGATAGCAATGCTCTCAGCCGGTTTTGCGTCTGACACTCAGAACGATAATTTACTCAGATAAGCCCGGTTGCCGCGGCATAACAGGCTATCTGCGTTTTGTTTGGTGCATTGAATTTCTTTTGCATATTCTTCTGATGGAAGTTCACGGTATTTTCAGAAATCGACAGAATGATGGCTATCTCTGAAGAGGTCTTCCCCTCCGCCGTCCATTTCAATATTTCCTTTTCCCGCTTGCTAAAGCGCATTTCTGGCGCCATAACCATGTCATCTTCCAGCCGCGTCAGTACAGACAGGCTTTCCCGTACCAGAAGCTGCATCCTGAGCTCCACTTCATCGCTCGCAAGGCGACTGTTACGGATACTTGCACGCGATACCGATAAAAAACCCAACGCCCGATTAGGCAACATTAAGCATTGCGTCATCCCTTTGCGTAAACCGTGATTGCGTGCGGCGTCCCACAAAGGTTGCGCATCGCGAAACAGAGTATCGTTCCAGGGTAAATGCCCCTGACTGAAGTTTTCAGGTTTCAGCACCGGATCAATGGCGAAATAATTTTCGGACTGATAATGCGCCACCCATGCTTTGGGATAGGTCGTATGAAGAGACGTTTTAGGTCGGGTAAAAGGTACCGGATGACGAACACAGAGCGCGTAAAAATCGAACTCTAAGTGCTGCGTCTGTTGTTGTAATTCCGTATAGACATCCTCTGCCGTCGCCATTTCCTGAAAGCGTAACAGCATGCTCCGTCGCCAAGTGAAGAAATCATGATCCTGCATACTAAGTGGTAATGCCCCTGAGATTGATAATCATCCAAACATATGAAACAAGCTAACACATAAATGTATTTTATATATGCAAATTATCGGACAAATGAAGAATTACTTGAGTATTACTCAGCAGTGGAAGGAAGTAACAGATTCAAGCATTAATAATAAAGCAATAATTATAAATAGTTATGCGAACAGCACTCGCCAGAAACAATTCCGACGAGTGCTATATGCACTATTTATTGCATCAAAAACTTCTCAAGAAACTGGCGGGTACGCGGCTGCTGCGGATGCGTGAATAAGGATTTTGCGGGTCCCTGCTCCACTATCCGTCCTTGATCCATAAATATCGCTCTATCGGCAACATCGCGAGCAAAGCTCATTTCATGCGTCACAATTACCATGGTGCGTTTTTCCTGCGCCAACTGGCGGATGGTATTAAGTACCTCGCCAACCAGTTCAGGATCAAGTGCGGAGGTCGGTTCATCAAAAAGAATAACCTCAGGTCGCATCGCCAGCGCTCGGGCAATCGCTACGCGCTGCTGCTGTCCGCCCGATAAACGCCGCGGATAGCTGGTTTCTTTGCCCGCCAACCCGACTTTCGCCAGCAATTCACGCGCACGAGCTGTCGCTTCAGCTTTTGGTTCACCTTTGACTATCACCGGCCCTTCAATAATGTTTTCCAGCACCGTCCGATGCGGGAACAAATTAAAGTTCTGGAACACAAAACCGACGTGCTGACGTAACTGACGAATCAGCCCTTTCTGCTGAGTCAACGAACGCGCGGTATCAATGGTAATCTCACCCACTTTAATAGTGCCCGCCTCCGGTTGCTCCAACAAATTAATGCTACGCAGCAGCGTGGTTTTGCCCGATCCGCTCGGCCCAATAATCGCTACTACTTCACCAGGTTTGACGTCAAGATCGATCCCATGCAGCACCGTTTGCCCATGAAATTTTTTGACCAGGTTTCTGACTTCGATAGCACTCATTTCGGCTCTCTCTCCTGGCGGTTCAGTTGTTCTTCAAAATAGTTTTGCAGTGCAGAAAGTACCGTCGCCATCACCCAGTAAATCAACGAGGCCGCCAGATACATCGTAAAGACTTCCAGCGTACGCGAGGTAATCAGCTGCGCCTGACGGAACAGTTCCGGTACCTGAATAGTGGCGGCCAAAGAGGTATCTTTCACCAGACTGATAAAGCTGTTGCTCAGCGGCGGCAACGCAACGCGCGCAGCCTGCGGCAGGATTGCCCGGCGCATGGTCTGCCAGCGCGTCATACCAATACTGGCGCCTGCCTCCCACTGCCCTTTATCGATGGAAGAGATTGCCGCACGCAGGGTTTCCGCAGCGTAGGCCGCCGTATTCAGCGACAAGCCAATCATCGCCGCCGGGATGGGATCAAGCTCAATACCAAACTGCGGCAGACCGTAATAGATCATAAACAGCTGGGCAATTAGCGGTGTTCCACGAAAAATAGAGATATAAAAACGCGCCAGCCAGCGCACAGGCAACAGCGGCGACAGACGCATCAACGCCAGGATAAACCCCAGCACGAGGCCAAAAAACATCCCGCCGATACTCAGTTGCAGCGTAAAAACCGCGCCTTTGAGCAGATACGGCAGAGAATCAATTACCAGTTGGATACTTTCATGCATTAGCGTTTTTCGACCTGGTTGTTACACGTGAGGATGGTAGGCAAACAGTGCAGGTGCCCCACCGGTATGAATAAAGAGGATTGGGCCTTCGTCTTTGAAGCGTTTCTGGCTGATACCGTCAATCAAACCCGCCATCGCCTTACCGGTATACACCGGATCCAACAAAATGCCTTCAAGGCGCGCCAGCAGTTTTACCGCCTCCATGCCCTCTTCGTTTGGCGTACCGTAGCCCGGCGCATAATAATCATCCCATAACAGGATATCCGCCGAGGCCGTCAGTTCCAGTTCACGGGCAATATCCTGCTGTAACGTTACTACTTTGGGCTTTTGATCGGCGACGCTACGCGAGACGGTCACGCCGATAAGCTCGACGTCTGGCATCAGTTGTTCCAGGCCCACGGCCAGCCCGGCGTGCGTTCCCGCGCTGCCCGATGCCACTACTACGGAAGAAAGCGCAACGGCCCCTTCACACTGCTGGGCGATTTCCAGCGCGCTTTCCACATAACCCAATGCGCCCAACACGTTAGAACCGCCAACGGGGATCACATACGGGCGGAAGCCCTGTGCTTCAATGCGCGTCGCCAGTTCCTGAAGCTGCGCATTCGGGTCGGTCAGCGCATCGCACATTTCGATTTGCGTATTAAACAGGTCCAGCAGCAGACGGTTGCCGTTGGTGAGATAGTTTTCCGCAGTAGTGCCAATCGGATTTTCCAACAGCGCCACGCAGTGCAGGCCAAGCTTAGCCGCTACCGCCGCCGTCTGGCGAACATGGTTAGACTGGATGGCACCCGCGGTTATCAGCGTATCAGCACCTTCACGAAGTGCGTCTGCGGCCAGGAATTCCAGCTTACGCAGCTTATTGCCGCCCATAGCCATCGGCGTGACGTCATCGCGTTTGATGAAAATATCGCGCCCGAGATAGTCGGATAAGCGTGGAAGATATTCGAGCGGCGTTGGCGCGCCAATAAATTCCAGACGTGGAAAGCGCGTTAAGTTATGCAGCGGCATACAGCCTCCGGTATTCGTTGTTGTGATGTTCTTTTTATTATGCACGCTCAGGCGCGATTAAATAAAAAAAGGCGCTGTTAAAGGCGCCTTTTTTCATCGGATGCCGATTATTTCGTCACATCCGCTCCAAACCATTTTTCAGACAGCGCTTTCAGCGTACCGTCTTTCTGCATTTCAGCAATGGCCGCATCAACCGCTTTCAGCAGATCTTCATTGCCTTTGCGCAGTGCCACGCCGGACTCCTGGCGGGAGAATGCTTCTCCGGTTACAGCCAGCGTATCCTTGGTTTTCTTGACCAGATCCAGCGCTGCCAGACGGTCAACCAGAATGGCGTCGATACGGCCTACACGCAGATCCTGGTATTTGGTCGGGTCATCATCATAGGTACGAATATCCACGCCCTGCACGTTCTGGCGCAGCCACTCTTCATAGTTGGTGCCCAGACCAACGCCGACTTTTTTACCTTTCAGATCGGCAGCGGTCTTAATAACGCCTTCATTGCCTTTTTTCACCAGCGCCTGAATACCAGAAACCGTATACGGGGTAGAGAAATCGTATTTTTTCTTACGTTCGTCAGAAATGGTCACCTGGTTGATGACCACATCAATGCGCTTAGAATCAAGAGAGGCCAGCATACCGTCCCACTTGGTCGGCTTCAGGTTAGCTTTCACCCCAAGGTGCTTGGCCAGTTCCTCAGCGAACTCCACTTCGAAACCGGTCAGCTTGCCGTCATCGCCCTGAAAACTAAACGGGGGATAGGTCCCTTCCAGGCCCACCAGCAGCGTGCCGCGCTCTTTAACTTTATTTAACAGACCTTCATCTGCATAAGTCTTTACGCTCATTCCGGCGACAAGTGCAACAGCCATTACACCCATCAGAGCCTGACGTCCCAGAAGTGCTAATTTCATAGTTACCCCGAATATTGTCATTAGTGACTATCATTTATGACTACAGTGTAAAGCGTTTGCTGTGTTCCACAAACACGACTCTGTTACACCTTATTCGTTTTTAATATATATCAGAACTGGCTGTCCAGGAGGATTTCTGCATATGTCCCATATGGGTATGGGCTTTGAACTGCTCATACTTACGCAAGGCGATGCGGTAATTGTTGGTGCTGGTTTCCGGCAGCCACGGGGCAAGGTTTTCGTCGAGGAACCCTTCCTGCAGCAGATCGTGAGAGATATTTTGTTCGGTCAGATGATTCCCGAGGCGACGCAGACGGACAACGTATTCACGTACCGTGCCGTGACTCATTTCGGTTTGCTCAAACAAAAATTGTTTAAATCCAATAATGTCGAAAAAGTCGCTCTGCTCTTTGCAATGCAAATCACCGCAAAAACGACACAGCGCCACCCACTCTTTTTTCTCCTGCTCCCACTCGGCTTCATCTAACAAAGTGTCCAGGCGGGCGATGGCGATTTTATTCACAATTTGCCCACGACGAACCAGCGTGATCCGGTCGAGCAACTTAAAGCAATGGGCGCAATGCGTCTGGCTGTGTTTGAAATCTTTGAGGTAGCGGCTTAGAGGCCGTCTTTTTGATTGCTGCACCGTCATGAGAACTCCTGGTAGTCAATTCGTAATGCGGCATTGTTCAGGGGTAATGATGTACCCCTATAGCTTACCCAGCTTAGTGCGTAGACGTTTGATGGCCTGACTGTGCAACTGGCTAACCCGTGACTCCCCGACCTCCAGTACCGCGCCAATCTCTTTCAGATTCAGCTCTTCCTGGTAGTACAGCGTTAACACCAGCTTTTCGCGCTCCGGCAACGCCTCGATCGCATCCATCACGCGCTGGCGGAGGTTACCCTCAAGTAGCTGTTGTAACGGGTTTTCCTGCTGATGTTCTTCCGTCACCAGCTCGATACTATCGCCATGCTCTTCCCGCCACTCGTCATAAGAGAAGAGTTGGCTGTTATTGGTATCGAGCAACATCTGACGATACTCTTGCACAGGAATAGCCAGACGCTCCGCCACTTCGGTTTCCGTCGCGTTGCGCCCTAATTCCTGCTCCAGTTGTCCCATCGCCTGTGCCACTTCGCGAGCATTGCGCCGAACGCTACGCGGCACCCAATCCCGGCTACGTAGTTCGTCCAGCATTGCTCCACGAATACGCTGCACTGCGTAAGTGGTAAATGCCGTTCCTTGCAAAGCGTCATATCGGTCAACGGCATTCAATAACCCGATGCCGCCCGCTTGTAGCAGGTCATCCAGTTCTACGCTCGCCGGCAAACGCACCTGAAGGCGCAATGCTTCGTGACGCACCAACGGTACATAACGCTGCCACAGCGAGTGTTTATCCATTACACCTTCAGCGGTATACAGTGAATTCACGATAAACAGCCCTGCGTTAAATGAGTTATCGGCATGATTATCCGTTTCTGCAGGGGGTTCTATCGGAGGAATAAGGCTATAAAAGAAGGGTTATTTCACTTATGTAGCTGATGGCGTTATTTCGCATCAGAAATAATCAAACATAAATCAAATGGTTAGCTTGCGAGGGATGCGTTTTCACGCATCCCCGTTAAAATTATGTCAAGAGATGAATCATCGACAGGTCATCCCCTGTGCGCACGGTCTCGATATGCTTTTGAAAATTCTCATGTACGGTAGGGTTATGCTGACTTAACGAATGGAAGCTGTAGACGATATTGATGGCGTCCTCCTTCTCTAGGTATGTTCTTTCGAAGGCACTTGCAGCAATCAGCATTTTGATGAAATAGTATTCGACACTTATCATATATAACGTACGAAGCGGGTCTACGTTCTTTTGATTGGGAAAGTTGTTTTCCCAAATTTTATACAAAATGAAATTTTTAAGATCGAATCCAGCCTCATCCCGTTGTTCGTAAACCTTCTGCCATGTAGCCTCAAGTTTAGCAACTCCCTCACCCACAGAGTGATTTTCTTCAAGGGTCAATGTTCTCAAAAGACACTGGATATAATAGTTAAGTACACCATTGGCGCGGCTTACCGGAAGACTGCGGAAATAATCCTGAAGCAAGAGCACTAAATTGACTTTAACATTGTTGTCAGCAGAAAATTTCGACAGCCCCTCTCGCATTTCACCTGACTGCATCTGAGTCATAATCGCGTGATAAATTTGCTCAACTTCAGCCAGCGCCACATTATCAATCTGATTAAACTTCTTAACGCATAAAGTAAGTTTAATCAACGCATATAGACCCATATCCACATCACGTCCTGCCTGCTCCACCAGGCTCAGACAGAAAAGATTAAGTAGCTTTTGCTGTTGCGAAAAGACCGGTGCAGTAAAAGCATTAGGCACAATTTTACTGCTCTCATTCAGAACCATCGCATTGGGGTCGGTCAGTACTAAACTGGCGACTTCCGGACACGACAGATTTAATGCTTTTCTGACATCGTTTTTGTAGATACGCTCACTACGCGGGAATGTTTTACATGTCGTACTTAATGCCTTAGCACCCATCGTTTTCTGTACCTGACACAGACTGTCTTCAGTCAGATAAGGACAGTTTCCTGTGTCATCCGCAAGTTTAATCGTCCCCCAGTTCGTAATATCCTTTTTAAGAATAATAATATTTTCTTTAGCAATTTTCTTAATGTAGTCATCTTTACTGGAGAGATATTTATTCACCGTTGATTTATCCAGATGTATATTCCAACTTTTACAGCAATGATCGCGACATTGCGTTCCAGAGCATTGGAAGGCTTTAACAAAAGCCGGTTCGGTAACGGTAATTTCTTGCATTATTCAGACTCCAGTATAGAAAAAAGGCAGCTTTCGCTGCCTTTATTTTCTCTGACTACTAAGTAACCCAATCGATGGATTAACGCAGTAAAGAGAGGACGTTTTGCGTGGTCTGGTTAGCCTGCGCCAGTACAGAAGTACCCGCCTGCTGCAGGATCTGTGCACGAGACATGTTAGACACTTCGGTCGCGTAGTCGGAGTCTTCGATACGGCTACGGGCAGAAGACAGGTTGTTAACGGTGTTACCCAGGTTGGTCACTGCAGATTCAAAACGGTTCTGCACCGCACCCAGGGAGCTACGGAACTTATCAACATCAGACAGCGCATCGTCAATTTTCTTCAGCGGATCAACCGAAAGATTCGCAGGGATATTTGTTGCTGCTGCAGTGTCAGCTGTCACTTCGCCAGAAGTAGCATCAAATTTTGCTGCTTTAAAGGCACCATTAGCATCTCTTACTGCATATTGAGTGTCACCTGCTGCATCTTTGAAGGAGATTAATGAGTTACCGGTGCCAGCATTGGCCTTATAGTCTTTACCGATTTCAGTTACAGCAGTTGTGCCAGTTGGTGCGGCACCAAGTTTGTGTGCGGCATCTTTAGCATATGAAACTGTACCTGCCTTCTCATCAACTGTAGCTTTATAGTAGTCAGCACCATCCTTAACAAAGTAATCGCTACCTTTTTTCTCCAGCGTAGCACCTGTAACAGCAGCACCACCTACAGTATCCTGAATCTTACCAGTAATTGTTACTTTACCCTGAACAGTAGCGCCATCTTTAATAGATGTCGCCACATTGGAAACATCAAGACCATCCAAGCCTAAAGTGGTGCTGTTGATTTTTTTCAGATCGATAGTGATGGTTTCACCATCTTTTGCACCGACCTGAATAGTCAACTGACCGTCCTGGTTCAGAACTTTTTTACCGTTGAAGTCGGTCTGCTCGGATACACGGTTGATTTCTGCCAGGCGCTGATTAATTTCATCCTGGATTGAAGTCAGGTCAGAACTAGAGTTAGAACCGTTAGCGGCCTGAACGGACAGTTCACGCACACGCTGCAGGTTGTTGTTGATTTCAGACAGCGCGCCTTCCGTGGTCTGGGCAACAGAGATACCGTCGTTGGCGTTACGGGAAGCCTGAGTCAGACCTTTGATGTTAGCGGTGAAACGGTTTGCAATCGCCTGACCAGCAGCATCGTCTTTCGCGCTGTTGATACGCAGACCAGAGGACAGACGCTCGATAGCGGAGCCCAGAGCGGACTGAGATTTGTTCAGGTTGTTTTGGGTCAACAGCGACAGGCTGTTTGTATTGATGACTTGTGCCATGATCTTTTCCTTATCAATTACAACTCGATGTTATTGGGCTGTTGCCCACGGTTTCTGACCGTAACCCATGTATCGGCACCTTAAATTCGAACTTTAGAAAATTTTTAGTTTCCGTCGTTTTTTTTCTTAGCCCGCGAAATACCCTCTATATGCACCACTATTCCACGCATTATTTTCACAAAACTATCATTAAACTTTGCGCGCAAATTGCCGATAACCCGCATAACAATTGTTTGCAATCACAAGGAATCGGGCATGGCTTCATTTACATCATTAGGCGTAGGCTCAGGCTTACCACTGGACACGTTGCTAAACAACCTGACTATTGCTGAGAAAAAACGTTTAAATCCAATTACTCAGCAACAGACCGATAATACCGCCCGCCTGACGGCCTACGGTACGCTTAAGAGTGCGCTGGAAAAATTCCAGACGGCCAATACCGCGTTAAATAAACCGGAGCTGTTCAGAAGCAGTAATGTCACCAGCAGCACCGAAGACCTGAAAGTCACTACTGAAGCTGGTGCAGCACCGGGTATTTATACCATCAGCGTCACGCAACTGGCGCAGGCACAATCTTTAAGTACTGCAACGGTTGGCTCAAGTAAAGAAGCTCTGGGTGATGGTTCTGGTACTCGTACTATTATAATTGAACAGCCGGGTCGGAAAGAGCCGCTGGAGATTAAACTCTCGCAAGATAAGACCACGCTGGATGATATCAGCAAGGCAATTAACGATACCGACAGCGGTATCTCCGCCAGTATCGTCAAGGTGAAAGATGGCGAGTTCAAACTGGTGCTGACTGCAGCAGAAGGTATGGACAGTAAGATGACTATCTCCGTTGACGGCGACAGTAAGCTGAACGATCTGCTGGCCTACGACAGTAAGACCGGTACTGGAAAAATGACCGAGCTGGTTCAGGCCCAAAACTCCAAGCTCACGATGAACGGTATCGATATTGAACGTCAAAGCAACAAAGTCACCGATGCGCCGCAGGGCGTCACGCTGGAATTGACCAAGAAAGTCACTGATGCGCGCGTGACCGTGACCAAAAGCAATGACAAAGCGACAGAAGCAATTAAAGGCTGGGTGGATGCTTATAACTCGCTAATTGATACCTTCAATACGCTGACCAAGTATAAAGCGGTTGATGCCGGGGCTGAAGGTCAGGATAAAGATAACGGCGCGCTGGTCGGGGATAGCGTGGTAAGAACCATTCAGACCGGTATTCGCGCGCAGTTTGCTAACTCCGGTAGCGAAGGTGCCTTTAAGACCCTGAATGAAATTGGCATCAAACAAGATGGCAAAACCGGCAAGATGTCCATCGATGATACCAAACTGAAAAAAGCGCTGGACGAAAACACCGCCTCTGTTCGCGAACTGCTGGCAGGCGACGGCAAAGAAACCGGCATCACCACCAAAATTGCCGCTGAAGTAAAAAGCTATCTCGCTGATGACGGCATTATCGACAATGCGCAAGACAGCATTAACGCCACGCTGAAAAAACTGACCAAACAGTATCTGTCAGTTAGCGCCAGCATTGATGACATGGTTGCGCGCTATACGGCGCAGTTTACCCAGCTCGATAGCATGATGAGCAAGCTGAATAACACCAGTACCTATCTGGGCCAACAATTTACAGCGATGAATAAATCCTGATAACACGAGGTAAGCATGTATACCGCGAGCGGTACCAAAGCCTATGCACAGGTCAGTGTGGAAAGCGCCGTGATGAGCGCCAGTCCGCATCAGCTGATTGAAATGTTGTTTGATGGCGCGAACAGCGCCCTGGTGCGCGCTCGCCTGTTTATGCAGCAGGGTGATATCGTCGCCAAAGGTGAGGCCTTAAGCAAAGCCATTAACATTATCGACAATGGTCTGAAAGCAGGCCTGGATCAGGAAAATGGCGGTGAAATCGCCACCAACCTGTCTGCGCTGTATGACTATATGATTCGCCGTTTACTGCAAGCTAACTTGCGTAATGATTGTCAGGCCATTGAAGAAGTCGAAGGGTTACTCGGCAACATTGCAGATGCCTGGAAACAGATCTCACCGAAAGCGTCGTCCCAGGAGTCTCGTTAATGACCTCAGCCGTGGAGTTTATCAACCGTTGGCAGCGCATCGCGCTACTCAGTCACTCGCTGCTGGAACTGGCGCAGCGCGGTGAATGGGACCTTTTACTGGAACAGGAAGTTACCTATCTGCAAAGTATTGAAGTGGTCATGGAAGAGCAAACTCCACCGGGCATTACGCGAAGTATTCAGGACTTAGTGGCCGGGTATATTAAGCAAACGCTGGATAACGAACAACTGCTCAAAACGTTGTTGCAGCAGCGCCTGGATGAGCTCAGCAACCTCATCGGCCAGTCGACACGCCAAAAGACGCTGAATAACGCTTATGGTCGTCTTTCCGGCATGCTGCTGGTACCCGACGCCCCCACCTCGCCACAATAATTTCCCGTCTCGTCTGAATTATCTTCCATACTCCAGAGGTCGGCCAAACGACTTCTGGAGCACGGAAGATGAAAAATCCCACGTTATTGCAGTACTTCCACTGGTATTACCCTGATGGCGGTCAACTCTGGCCCGAACTTGCCGAACGCGCAGGTGGACTCAATGATATCGGCATCAATATGGTATGGCTGCCCCCCGCCTATAAAGGCGCGTCCGGCGGCTATTCCGTTGGCTATGACTCCTACGATCTGTTTGATCTGGGCGAATTCGACCAAAAGGGAACCGTCGCCACCAAATACGGCGATAAAAACCAGCTGCTGGCGGCGATAGACGCGCTTAAGCACAATGATATTGCCGTGCTGCTCGACGTGGTGGTTAACCACAAAATGGGCGCAGATGAGAAAGAAAAGATCCGCGTCCAGCGCGTTAACGCCGAAGATCGCACGCAAATAGATGATGAGATTGTCGAGTGCGAAGGCTGGACGCGCTATACCTTCCCTGCCCGCGCTGGCCAGTATTCGCAATTCATTTGGGACTTTAAATGCTTCAGCGGCATTGACCATATCGAGAATCCTACCGAAGACGGCATTTTCAAAATCGTTAACGATTACACGGGCGAAGGCTGGAACGATCAGGTTGATGATGAGTTGGGTAATTTTGATTATCTGATGGGCGAAAACATCGATTTTCGCAATCACGCGGTGACTGAGGAGCTCAAATACTGGGCGCGTTGGGTAATGGAGCAAACCCAGTGCGACGGCTTTCGTTTAGATGCCGTGAAACATATTCCGGCATGGTTTTATAAAGAGTGGATTGAGCACGTGCAAGAGGTTGCGCCCAAGCCGCTGTTTATTGTGGCGGAATACTGGTCCCATGAAGTCGATAAACTGCAAACCTACATTAATCAGGTGGAGGGGAAAACCATGCTGTTCGACGCCCCTTTGCAGATGAAATTCCACGAGGCCTCCCGTCAGGGCCGCGATTACGACATGAGCCAGATTTTCACCGACACTCTGGTGGAGGCCGATCCGTTTCATGCCGTCACGCTGGTGGCCAATCACGACACCCAACCCTTGCAGGCACTCGAAGCCCCCGTCGAACCGTGGTTTAAGCCGCTGGCCTATGCGCTAATCCTGTTACGCGAAAACGGCGTACCGTCGGTGTTTTACCCTGACCTCTACGGAGCGCATTACGAAGACACCGGTGGCGATGGCGAAACCTATCCTATCGACATGCCGATCATTGAACAGCTCGATGAACTGATCCTCGCACGCCAGCGCTTCGCGCATGGGGTACAGACGCTCTTTTTCGATCATCCTAACTGTATCGCTTTTAGCCGCAGCGGCACGGACGAGGATCCCGGCTGTGTGGTGGTGTTGTCAAACGGCGATGACGGGAAAAAGACCATCAATCTCGGCGCCAATTATGGCAATAAAACCTGGCGCGACTATCTGGGAAATCGTGAAGAAAGCGTGGTCACCGATGAAAACGGCGAAGCGACGTTTTTCTGTAACGGCGGGAGCGTCAGCGTGTGGGTGATTGAAGACGTTTTGTAAAGCTCAACCCCGGTGACCGATGGTTACCGGGGCGTACGGCTTATGGCAGCGGTGTCGCCAGCGGCGTTTTCTTTAACACGTCAGCACATTCCTGCGTCGGGCGATCCACCCGCTGCAGCGTCATACCGTCATATTCCAGCGTATTGCCTTCGCGCTCGATCTCGTACAGCTCGCGTTTCACCGTCACGTTGGTGAGATCGCCAGAGAGCATCGTCAGTTTCCCCGGCAGCGCGATCACCCGCTGCCACTGGCGACAATCCAGCGTATCGCCCTCTTTCGTTATCACCAGGCTGGCAATCGCTTCCGGACTCACCAGGCTGCGTTGCGGACCTTTTGACTGCCAGTATCCTTCCAGACCGGCTGGCGCTGGCGTTTTCACCACGTCGTTATAATTTTCTACTTCGGCGCATCCGGTAAGCGCCAGAAATACACCAACGATTGCTAATTTTTTCATCATTCATCCTGCATGCGAAGAAAATGGGATTGTGGCATTAAAGGCCTGATCTCGCCAGCCTTTCGGCAGCGTTGAGAAAGATTGATCCAGACGGTATTACCTCTTATTACTCATAGTCAAAAATTCTGAACGGTGTAGTATCCACACTTCTTGTTACATACCTTCTGAGTTCAGAGGCACAACGCATGTCATGGCAACACTTCAAACAGGCCTGGTTAATTAAATTTTGGGCCCCCGCCCCTGCGGTCATCGCAGCGGGTATTCTCTCCACTTACTATTTCGGCATTACGGGAACCTTCTGGGCCGTTACCGGTGAATTCACCCGCTGGGGTGGTCAAATCCTGCAACTGTTTGGCGTGCACGCCGAAGAGTGGGGATACTACAAGCTGATCCATCTCGAAGGCTCACCCCTGACCCGCATCGACGGCATGATGATCCTCGGTATGTTCGGCGGCTGCTTTGCTGCCGCACTGTGGGCCAACAACGTCAAGTTACGCATGCCGCGCAGTCGGGTGCGCATTATGCAGGCGATAGTCGGCGGGGCAATCGCCGGATTCGGCGCACGGCTGGCAATGGGCTGTAACCTGGCCGCATTCTTCACCGGCATTCCGCAGTTCTCACTACACGCCTGGTTTTTTGCGCTAGCCACGGCTATTGGCTCCTGGTTTGGCGCACGCTTTACATTGCTGCCAATGTTCCGTATTCCGGTCAAAATGCAAAAAGTCTCCGCCGCTTCGCCGTTAACGCAAAAGCCGGATCAGGCCCGTCGCCGTTTCCGCCTGGGCATGCTGGTGTTTATCGGCATGATCGGCTGGGCGCTACTCACGGCGATGGATAAACCCAAGCTCGGTCTGGCGATGCTGTTCGGCGTTGGGTTCGGTCTGCTGATTGAACGGGCGCAAATCTGCTTCACATCCGCCTTCCGCGACCTGTGGATTTCCGGTCGCACCCACATGGCAAAAGCGATCATCTTCGGGATGGCGGTCAGCGCCATCGGTATTTTTAGCTACGTGCAACTGGGCGTCGAGCCTAAAATCATGTGGGCGGGTCCGAATGCGGTGATTGGTGGCTTGCTGTTCGGCTTTGGCATCGTTTTAGCGGGCGGATGTGAAACCGGCTGGATGTACCGCGCCGTTGAAGGCCAGGTGCATTACTGGTGGGTTGGTCTGGGCAACGTTATTGGCTCGACCATTCTGGCCTACTACTGGGATGATTTTGCTCCCGCGCTTGCCACCAGCTGGGACAAAGTGAATCTGCTCAACACCTTCGGTCCGCTCGGCGGTCTGCTGGTGACCTATCTGCTGTTGTTTGCCGCGCTGATGCTGATTATCGGCTGGGAAAAACGTTTCTTCCGTCGCGCAGGGCTGACGCCTGCCAAGGAGTCTGTATGAAAAATATCGTGCCTGATTATCGCCTCGATATGGTCGGCGAACCGTGTCCGTACCCGGCTGTAGCCACGCTGGAAGCGATGCCGCAATTGAAGAAAGGTGAAATTCTGGAAGTGGTGAGCGATTGCCCGCAGTCAATCAACAATATTCCACTGGATGCGCGTAATCACGGCTATACGGTGCTGGATATTCAGCAGGATGGTCCAACGATCCGCTATTTGATTCAGAAGTAACTGGTTGCCGGATGGCACTGCGCTTATCCGGCAAACATTCTCTGCACGTTGTCCCTACACTTGCATCGACATGACTTCCTGATACGCCGACACCAGTTTGTTACGCACCTGAATACCCATCTGCATCGATACCGACGCTTTTTGCATATCGGTCATCACATCATTTAACGCAATACCCGGCTCACCCAGGGTAAATTTCTCAGCCTGCGTACGGGACGCGGTTTGCACATCGCTGATTCTGTCTAACGCCGCATGCAGTTGTCCGGCAAAACTCACGGTCGGTTGTGGCTGCATATCCTGCATTTTTGCTGACATCGCCGTGGCCTGTAACTGGCTGATGACCCCTTCAATCCCCTGTATTGCCGACATTCTGATCCCCTGGATGATTTTTTACGTAGCTGAGATTACCAGTTAGTCAATAAGATAAAGGCGTTAAATAACGATAAAAAACCACGGTTTTTAACGCATAGAAAAATTCGAAACCGCAAATAATGAGACCGTCAATTTTTCGAGTTTGCTGACCCGGGAGTGAGTCTTGTTCCACTTTGCAAAAAACGCCGTCCACGATAAGCCACGAGGTGCGAGATGAGTGCGACAGCATCGACTGCAACCCAGCTTAAACCTCTCGAGTGGTTAAACCGCCTGCGCGCGAATCCCAGAATCCCTTTGATTGTGGCGGGAGCCGCTGCCATCGCTATCATCGTGGCGATGGTCCTGTGGGCCAAAGCGCCTGACTATCGCACGCTGTTCAGCAATCTTTCCGATCAGGATGGTGGCGCGATTGTCACCCAACTGACGCAGATGAACGTTCCCTATCGTTTTACTGAGGGAAGCGGTGCTATCGAAGTTCCTGCCGATAAAGTCCACGAACTGCGCTTACGTCTGGCGCAGCAAGGCCTGCCGAAAGGCGGCGCCGTTGGTTTTGAACTGTTGGATCAGGAAAAGTTTGGTATCAGCCAGTTTAGCGAGCAGGTCAACTACCAGCGTGCGCTGGAAGGTGAATTAGCCCGTACCATTGAAACGCTGGGACCGGTAAAACGCGCCCGCGTGCATCTGGCAATGCCGAAACCGTCGCTGTTTGTGCGTGAGCAAAAAGCGCCTTCGGCCTCCGTGACCGTTAACCTTGAGCCGGGGCGCGCACTGGATGAAGGTCAGATCAGTGCAGTTACGCATCTGGTTTCCAGCGCTGTCGCCGGGTTACCGCCGGGCAACGTTACGCTGGTCGACCAGGCGGGTCATCTGTTAACTCAGTCAAACACCAGCAGCCGCGATCTTAACGATGCGCAGTTGAAATACGCCAGCGATGTCGAAGGCCGCGTTCAACGTCGTATCGAGTCGATCCTGTCGCCGATTGTCGGCAACGGTAACGTACATGCGCAGGTCACCGCGCAGCTGGATTTTGCTAATAAAGAGCAAACCGAAGAACAGTACCGTCCAAACGGTGATGATTCCCAGGCCGTGCTACGTTCACGTCAGTTAAACGTCAGCGAGCAGATCGGAAGCGGAGCGCCAGGCGGCGTACCGGGCGCGTTGTCCAATCAACCAGCACCGGCGAATACCGCGCCAATCGCCAACCCACCGGCTAATCAGCAAAATGCGCAAACCACGCAGACGGCAAATAACAGCAATAATGCCGGTCCACGCAGTACGCAGCGCAATGAAACCAGCAACTATGAAGTCGACCGTACCATTCGCCACACCAAAATGAACGTCGGCGATGTGCAGCGTCTATCGGTGGCTGTGGTGGTCAACTATAAAACGTTGCCGGACGGCAAACCACTGCCGTTAACCGCCGATCAGATGAAACAGATTGAGGACCTGACCCGCGAAGCGATGGGCTTCTCCGATAAACGTGGCGATACCCTGAACGTGGTGAACTCTCCGTTCACGGCGACCGACGATTCCATTGGCGAGCTGCCGTTCTGGAAACAGCCGTTCTTTATTGATCAGTTGATGACCGCAGGCCGTTGGTTACTGGTTCTGCTAGTTGCCTGGATCCTGTGGCGCAAAGCTGTTCGCCCGCAGTTGGTTCGCCGCAGCGAAGAAGCAAAAGCGGTTCAAGAACAAACGCGGATCCGTCAGGAAACCGAAGAAGCGGTAGAAGTTCGCCTCAGCAAAGACGAACAGACCCAGCAGCGTCGTACGAATCAGCGTCTGGGTGCAGAAGTGATGAGCCAGCGTATTCGTGAAATGTCAGATAACGATCCGCGCGTCGTGGCGCTGGTCATTCGCCAGTGGATGAGTAACGATCATGAGTAATGCCCTTACCGGTACCGATAAAAGCGTCATCCTGCTGATGACCATTGGCGAAGATCGCGCGGCAGAGGTGTTTAAACACCTTTCCACGCGCGAAGTTCAGGCGCTGAGTACAGCGATGGCGAACGTACGCCAGATCTCCAACAAACAGTTGACTGAAGTGCTGGCCGAATTTGAGCAAGAAGCAGAACAGTTTGCCGCGCTGAATATCAATGCCAACGAATATCTGCGCTCTGTGCTGGTGAAAGCGCTGGGCGAGGAACGCGCCTCCAGCCTGCTGGAAGATATTCTGGAAACCCGCGATACCACCAGCGGCATTGAAACGCTCAACTTTATGGAGCCGCAAAGCGCCGCCGACCTTATCCGCGACGAGCATCCGCAGATTATCGCCACCATTCTGGTGCACCTCAAACGGGGCCAGGCCGCCGATATTCTGGCGCTGTTCGACGAGCGTTTACGTCACGACGTGATGCTGCGTATCGCCACCTTCGGCGGCGTACAGCCTGCCGCGCTGGCAGAACTGACCGAGGTACTGAACGGTCTGCTCGATGGCCAGAACCTCAAGCGCAGCAAAATGGGCGGCGTGAGAACGGCGGCAGAAATTATCAACCTGATGAAAACCCAGCAGGAAGAAGCGGTTATCACCGCCGTGCGCGAATTCGACGGCGAACTGGCGCAGAAAATTATCGACGAGATGTTCCTGTTCGAAAACCTGGTGGACGTCGACGATCGCAGTATCCAGCGCCTGCTGCAGGAAGTGGATTCCGAATCGCTGCTGATTGCGCTGAAAGGTGCCGAACAGCCGCTACGCGAGAAGTTCCTGCGCAACATGTCGCAACGTGCTGCCGATATTCTGCGCGACGACCTTGCCAACCGCGGTCCGGTGCGCTTGTCGCAGGTGGAAAACGAACAGAAAGCGATTCTGCTTATTGTGCGTCGTCTGGCGGAAACCGGCGAGATGGTGATCGGCAGCGGCGAGGATACCTATGTCTAACGAACTGCCGTGGAAAGTCTGGACTCCGGACGATCTCGCCCCACCGATGGCAGAGTTCGTGCTGGCTGACCACAGCGAAACGCCGCTGTCCGAAGAGACGGAAGAACCCGAGCTTTCAGCAGAGCAACAGCTTGAACAACAGCTCGCACAGCTGCAAATGCAGGCCCATGAGCAAGGGTATAACGCGGGGCTGGCGGAAGGTCGACAAAAGGGTCATGAACAAGGCTATCAGGAAGGTCTGAGCCAGGGGCTGGAGCAAGGCCAGAACCAGGCGCGTGCGCAGCATGCGCCGATTCATGCCCGTATGCAGCAGCTGGTGAGCGAGTTTCAGAATACGCTGGACGCACTGGACAGCGTCATTGCCTCGCGCCTGATGCAAATGGCGCTGGAAGCTGCGCGTCAGGTGATTGGTCAGACGCCTATCGTGGATAACGCTGCGCTGATTAAGCAGATCCAACAGTTATTGCAACAGGAACCGCTGTTTAGCGGTAAGCCACAGTTGCGCGTACATCCGGACGATCTCCAGCGTGTTGAGGAGATGCTCGGTGCCACTCTCAGCCTGCACGGCTGGCGGCTGCGCGGCGATCCCACGCTGCATCACGGCGGATGTAAAGTTTCAGCCGACGAAGGCGATCTGGATGCCAGCGTCGCCACACGCTGGCAAGAACTCTGCCGTCTGGCAGCGCCGGGAGTCGTGTAATGACCACTCGCCTGACTCGCTGGCTCAATACGCTGGACAACTTCGAAGAGAAAATGTCTCTGTTGCCTGCGGTGCGTCGTTACGGTCGCCTGACCCGCGCAACCGGGCTGGTGCTGGAAGCCACGGGGTTACAGCTACCGCTGGGTGCCACCTGCGTCATTGAACGCCAGGATGGCAACGAAACCCAGGAAGTTGAAAGCGAAGTCGTAGGCTTTAACGGTCAACGTCTGTTTCTGATGCCGCTCGAAGAGGTCGAAGGCGTTCTGCCCGGCGCGCGCGTGTACGCGAAGAACATTGCCGGAGAAGGTCTGCAAAGCGGGAAGCAATTACCGCTTGGCCCTGCTCTGCTGGGGCGTGTGCTGGACGGCAGCGGCAAACCGCTCGACGGACTGCCCGCCCCGGATACCACCGAAACCGGCGCGCTGATTACACCGCCGTTTAACCCGCTGCAACGTACCGCAATTGAACACGTCCTGGATACCGGTGTACGCCCCATCAACGCGTTGTTAACCGTAGGTCGCGGCCAGCGTATGGGGCTTTTCGCAGGTTCCGGCGTCGGTAAAAGCGTCCTGCTCGGCATGATGGCGCGTTATACCCAGGCCGACGTCATCGTCGTGGGCCTGATTGGCGAGCGTGGCCGCGAAGTTAAAGATTTTATTGAAAATATTCTCGGCGCTGACGGTCGCGCACGCTCGGTAGTGATTGCCGCTCCGGCGGACGTCTCGCCGCTGTTACGTATGCAAGGCGCGGCCTACGCCACGCGCATCGCCGAAGATTTCCGCGATCGCGGACAGCACGTATTGCTGATTATGGATTCCCTCACCCGCTATGCGATGGCGCAACGTGAGATAGCCCTGGCGATCGGCGAGCCGCCGGCGACTAAAGGTTATCCGCCGTCAGTATTCGCCAAATTACCGGCGCTGGTTGAACGTGCCGGGAACGGTATTCACGGCGGCGGTTCAGTCACCGCTTTTTATACGGTACTGACCGAGGGTGACGACCAGCAGGACCCGATTGCCGATTCCGCGCGCGCAATTCTGGACGGCCACATTGTGCTGTCACGTCATCTGGCCGAGGCGGGTCACTATCCGGCCATCGATATTGAAGCCTCGATCAGCCGCGCCATGACCGCGCTCATTAGTGAAAAACATTACGCACGGGTGCGCAACTTTAAACAGTTGCTGTCCAGCTTCCAGCGTAACCGCGATCTGGTTAGCGTGGGGGCGTATGCCAAAGGCAGCGATCCAATGCTGGATAAAGCCATCGCCTTATGGCCACAGCTGGAAGCGTTTTTACAGCAAGGCATCTTTGAACGGGCTGACTGGGAAGATTCTCTACAAGCTTTAGAACTGATTTTCCCTGGTGTGTGATTAAGCAGGAGAGCATAGGTCATGGCACAACATGGTGCGTTAGCAACACTGAAAGACCTGGCTGAAAAAGAGGTAGATGACGCCGCTGTCTTATTAGGAGAGATGCGTCGTGGCTGTCAGCAGGCAGAAGAACAGTTAAAAATGCTGATCGATTATCAGCATGAGTATCGCAACAATCTGAATACCGATATGGGCCAGGGTATTACCAGCAATCGCTGGATTAACTACCAGCAATTTATTCAGACGCTGGAAAAAGCGATTGAGCAACACCGCCAACAGCTCAATCAGTGGACGCAAAAAGTGGACATGGCTTTGAACAGTTGGCGCGACAAAAAACAACGATTACAGGCGTGGCAGACGTTGCAGGACAGACAAACCTCGGCGGCGTTACTGGCCGAAAACCGTCTGGACCAGAAAAAAATGGATGAATTTGCTCAGCGCGCAGCTATGAGGAAACCCGAATGATTACTTTACCCCAACTGATTACCACCGACACCGACGTAGCCGCAGGTCTTCAGTCAGGCAAAGCGGTAGATTCACCCGAGGATTTTTTAGCGCTGCTGGCTGGCGCATTAGGTGCGGGCGACGCGCAGGGTAAAGACGCTCCGCTGTCGCTTGCCGACTTACAGGCGGCCAGCAGTAAGCTGCAGAAAGGATTACTGCAAAAAAATGGCGATGCCGCACAGTCGGTCAAATTAACCGATCTGTTGGCGCAACAAGAGCTACAAACCGAGTCTTCTCTTGCCGACATGACAGACGCTCAGCAACTATTGTCTGCTCTCACACCTTCACTGAAAGCTAATGCCCTGACGACGCTGGGCAAAGTTGCTCAACAGGACGAAAAAAACACCACGCTGAGTGATGACGATCTCGCCAACCTGAGCGCATTGTTCGCCATGCTACCAGGACAACCGCTGGCTACGCCTGCCGTCGACAGCGCACCAGCCCCGGTTGATGCCACGCTTTCGGCGTTGTCACGTGGCGCTGCACACGGCGCGACGACTGATAATGCAGACGAATTGCTGCCGGGTGATGCCAAAAAAGGCAAAGCGGATGTCACACTTGCTGGCGGTGGTGCTAATCAGGCAAACAATACAGCACTAACCCCGCTGACGGCGGCGGCGAACGCCAGAGCTGAAATCGACAGCACCCCGTCACCGACCAGCATTGGCATGACTGCGGCCCCGCTAAGTGGTCCACAAACACACGCACAACCGTTACCGACGGCCGCGCCAGTGTTAAGCGCTCCGTTAGGTAGCCATGAATGGCAGCAATCACTGAGCCAGCACGTCACATTATTCACGCGTCAGGGCCAGCAAAGCGCAGAGCTGCGTCTGCATCCGCAGGACCTGGGTCAGGTACATATTTCCCTCAAGCTGGACGACAACCTCGCACAGTTACAAATGGTTTCACCGCACAGTCACGTGCGCGCCGCACTGGAAGCCGCATTACCGATGCTGCGTACGCAGTTGGCTGAAAGCGGCATTCAACTGGGGCAAAGCAACATCAGCAGTGAAAGCTTCGCTGGCCATCAGCAGTCTTCCGGGCAGCAACAGCAGGCTGGTCGCGCTCAAGGACAAGACATTTTTGCCGCTGAAGATGACGCAATACTGGCAACCCCAGCCTCGCTGCAAGCCGCTGCCCGCGGCGATGGCGCAGTAGACATCTTCGCCTAACGCCAGAGGTAGCATGATTATCCGCGTCTTTTCCACGCTTTGTCGTGGACAGGACACGGGATAATCAGCCCATAAGCTGTACCGAAACAGGAAGCCCGTATCTGATGACTGACTCCGCGATTAACAAAAAAAGTAAACGCGCTATTTGGATCCCTCTGCTGGTATTAATTACCCTCGCCGCCTGCGCAACTGCGGGTTATAGCTACTGGCGCATGCAGCAGCAGCCGTCCGCCAGCGTCAAAGCGGAACCGCCTCCACCGCCAGCCCCGGTATTCTTTGCGTTGGATACCTTTACCGTCAATCTGGGTGATGCAGATCGTGTGCTGTATATCGGTATCACGCTGCGCATGAAAGATGAGGCGACACGTTCACGTCTTAACGAATATCTGCCGGAAGTGCGCAGCCGCTTGCTACTGCTGTTCTCTCGTCAGAATGCAGCCACACTCGCCACCGAGGAAGGTAAGCAACAGCTGATTACCGCCATCAAAGAGACGCTGGCGACTCCGCTCGTTGTTGGGCAGCCGAAACAGGTTGTCACCGACGTTCTTTATACAGCTTTTATTCTGCGGTAAAGACATGGGCGACAGTATTCTTTCTCAGGCTGAAATCGACGCATTGCTCAACGGCGATAGCGAAACCAAAGACGAACCCATTTCAGGTATCGCAAAAGAAAGCGATATTCGTCCTTATGATCCCAACACTCAGCGTCGCGTGGTACGTGAGCGTTTACAGGCGCTGGAGATCATTAACGAACGCTTTGCGCGCCAGTTCCGTATGGGGTTATTTAACCTGTTGCGCCGTAGCCCGGATATTACCGTGGGTGCGATCCGTATCCAGCCATACCATGAATTTGCGCGCAACTTACCGGTTCCGACCAACCTGAACTTAATCCACCTGAAGCCGCTGCGCGGTACGGGTCTGGTGGTGTTCTCACCGAGTCTGGTATTTATCGCCGTAGACAACCTGTTTGGCGGTGACGGTCGTTTCCCGACGAAAGTCGAAGGTCGCGAATTTACGCACACGGAACAGCGCGTTATCAACCGCATGTTGAAGTTGGCGCTGGAAAGCTACAGCGACGCATGGAAGGCCATCAACCCGCTGGAAGTGGAATACGTCCGTTCTGAGATGCAGGTGAAATTTACCAATATCACTACCTCTCCGAACGACATCGTGGTGAATACCCCGTTCCACGTTGAAATTGGCAACCTGACCGGTGAATTTAACATCTGTCTGCCATTCAGCATGATTGAACCGTTGCGTGAGCTGCTGGTGAATCCGCCGCTGGAAAACTCACGTAATGAAGATCAGAACTGGCGCAATAATCTGGTGCGTCAGGTTCAGCATTCTGAGCTGGAGCTGGTGGCAAACTTTGCCGATATCCCGCTGCGGCTATCCCAGATTTTAAAACTGAAACCCGGCGATGTACTGCCGATTGAAAAACCCGACCGCATTATTGCTCATGTGGACGGCGTGCCTGTGCTGACCAGCCAGTATGGCACCGTAAACGGTCAGTATGCGTTACGCGTAGAACATCTGATAAACCCGATTTTGAATTCGCTGAATGAGGAACAGCCCAAATGAGTGATATGAATAATCCGTCCGATGAGAACACTGGCGCATTGGACGATCTGTGGGCTGACGCGTTAAACGAGCAAAAAACCACGCCCACCAAAAGTGCGGCCGATGCGGTATTCCAGCAGTTAGGTGGCGGCGACGTCAGCGGTGCTTTGCAGGACATCGACCTGATCATGGACATTCCGGTCAAGCTGACCGTCGAACTGGGCCGTACCCGCATGACCATCAAAGAGCTGCTGCGTCTGACGCAGGGTTCGGTTGTCGCACTGGATGGTCTGGCAGGCGAACCGCTGGATATTCTGATCAACGGTTATCTGATTGCCCAGGGCGAAGTCGTCGTAGTTGCGGACAAATACGGTGTGCGTATCACTGACATTATCACCCCGTCTGAACGTATGCGCCGTCTGAGCCGTTAATCATGAATACCCAGGCTACCGTTTCTCAACCCGCCGCCGTTCCCGGCTCACCGCTGGTGCAGGTAAGCGGCGCGCTGCTCGGGATCATCGTCTTGATCCTGGCGGCGGCCTGGGTCATTAAACGTCTGGGGTTTGCCCCTAAAAGTGCCGGTACGCGCGGGCTAAAAGTTACGGCCAGCACCTCACTGGGTCCACGTGAGCGCGTGGTGATTGTCGAGGTCGAAGATGCCCGTCTGGTACTAGGCGTCACAGCCTCGCAGATTAACGTCCTGCACACCCTGCCCCCGGCACCTGCCGATGCAGAAGAAAAAACGGCCTCCCCTGCGGATTTCCAGGCCATGATGAAGAGTTTGCTGAAGCGTCCTGGGAGATCCTGATGCGCCGTTTGTTATCCCTTACGCTGGCAGGCTTGTGGCTTTTCAGCCCCGTTGCCCTCGCCCAACTCCCGGGTCTGGTCAGTCAGCCTTTGCCGGGCGGCGGACAAAACTGGACGTTACCCGTGCAGACGCTGGTGTTCATCACCTCGCTGACGTTCCTGCCTGCAATTTTGCTGATGATGACCAGCTTCACCCGCATCATCATCGTTTTTGGTCTACTGCGAAATGCGCTGGGTACCCCCTCAGCACCACCTAACCAGGTGCTCCTGGGCCTGGCGCTCTTTTTGACCTTTTTCATCATGTCGCCGGTGATCGATAAAATCTACGTTGACGCATACCAACCGTTCAGCGAAGAGAAGATCTCCATGCAGGAAGCCATGGAGAAAGGCGCCCAGCCGCTGCGTGAGTTTATGTTGCGCCAGACCCGTGAAGCCGATCTGGCACTCTTCGCGCGCTTAGCAAACAGCGGTCCGTTACAGGGACCAGAAGCCGTGCCGATGCGAATTTTGCTGCCCGCTTATGTCACCAGTGAGCTGAAAACAGCATTCCAGATAGGCTTTACCATTTTTATTCCGTTTCTGATTATCGACCTGGTGATCGCCAGCGTGTTGATGGCGCTCGGGATGATGATGGTCCCGCCCGCCACAATCGCGTTGCCGTTCAAGCTGATGCTGTTTGTGTTGGTAGACGGTTGGCAGCTACTTGTCGGCTCGCTGGCACAAAGCTTTTACAGTTAGGGGCACGAAATGACTCCTGAATCGGTCATGATGATGGGCACAGAGGCGATGAAAGTCGCCCTGGCCCTTGCCGCGCCTTTGCTGTTGGTCGCTCTCATCACGGGTCTTATCATCAGTATTCTGCAGGCGGCGACCCAGATTAACGAAATGACGCTGTCCTTCATCCCCAAAATTGTCGCGGTGTTTATTGCCATCATTGTTGCTGGCCCGTGGATGCTTAACCTGCTGCTCGACTACGTGCGTACGCTGTTCAGCAATATCCCCTATATCATCGGGTAGACAACGTTATGTTGCAGGTGTCCAGCGTTGAGTGGCTCCACTGGCTGAATTTATACTTCTGGCCTTTGTTGCGCATACTGGCGCTCATCTCAACGGCCCCCATCCTCAGTGAACGAGCCATCCCCAAACGGGTAAAGCTGGGGCTGGGGTTGATGATTACCGTCGTTATCGCCCCATCGATTCCCGCCGTTGACGTCCCCATCTTTTCTGTTGGCGCGCTTTGGCAGGCAATGCAACAAATCCTGATCGGTATCGCATTAGGCTTCACCATGCAGTTTGCGTTTGCCGCAGTACGTACCGCCGGGGAATTAATTGGCCTGCAAATGGGCCTTTCCTTCGCGACGTTCTTCGATCCCGGTAGCCGTCTGAATATGCCGGTTCTGGCACGACTGATCGACATGCTCGCCATGCTGCTGTTCCTCACCTTTAACGGCCATTTATGGCTGATTTCGCTGCTGGTAGATACTTTTCATACTCTGCCCATCGGCGGCAATCCGGTGAACAGCAATGCGTTTCTCGCGCTGGCACGGGCGGGCAGCCTGATTTTCCTCAACGGGCTAATGCTGGCCCTGCCGGTAATGACGCTGCTGCTCACGCTGAACCTTGCACTTGGTTTGTTAAATCGCATGGCACCACAGCTGTCGGTTTTCGTCATCGGCTTTCCTCTCACTCTGACCGTAGGTATTTCACTAATGGCGGCGCTAATGCCATTAATTGCGCCATTCTGCGAACGATTATTCAGTGAAATTTTTAATTTACTGGCCGATATCGTCAGCGAAATGCCTGGAAAATAATAACCCTTATTTTTTATCCTGTTTTACTAAGGATTGTCCTAAATTTAAAAAGTGACAACATCCACCAGGATATCTCTGTCGCGGCTTATTTGTTTTTGCCTCACTCACATAACGCAACATTCACTTTACTTTAAGATGTTTCCTGGCAAATTATACGCAACTTTACGGGATAGTAAATTCGCCTGAAAAACAGCGAAAGCGTCATCTTGGGTCGTTATTATTCCGTTTAGTTGTGATGAAATAATCAGGTAAGGGGAATTATCGTTACGCATTGAGTGAGGGTATGCCATGTCAACGATTATTATGGATTTATGCAGTTACACCCGACTAGGGTTAACCGGATATCTGGTAAGTCGGGGAGTGAAAAAAAGGGAAATCAACAACATTTCCAACGTTGATGAACTCAGTCTCGCCTGTGTCTCTCAACAACCCGCTGTGGTGTTTATTAATGAGGACTGCTTTATCCACGATCCTGCTAATAGCCAGCAAATAAAGCAAATCATTAATCAGCATCCCAGCACATTATTTATTGTGTTTATGGCAATTGCCAACGTGCATTTTGATGAATATCTACTCGTCAGAAAAAATTTATTGATTAGTTCTAAATCGATTAAACCTGACTCACTGGATAAACTACTTGGCGATATTCTGAAAAAGGAAGTAGATATTGCTATTGATGTGAATCTGCCGACATTATCATTAAGTCGAACCGAATCCAGCATGCTGCGTATGTGGATGGAGGGTCAGGGAACAATACAGATATCAGATCAAATGAATATCAAAGCCAAGACGGTGTCATCCCATAAGGGGAATATAAAACGAAAGATTAAAACGCATAATAAGCAAGTTATCTATCACGTTGTAAGGCTTACGGATAACGTCACCAATGGTATCTTTGTGAATATGCGCTAAAACGTTCTGACTGGTGGCGACTCCACCAGTCAGAATCAAACAGCGAAACTCATCTCACTCCACTTTTTCCACAAAGATACCATCCTGATGACCTGATTCATTAAAGAACCAGATACCGAGCGGGTAGTCTTCCAGCGAAACCAGGTACATGGTGCCTTCACTAAACTCTTCGATTGCCAGTACCACGCCCGGTCGACGAGGACCGCCGTCCGTTTTGACTGTAACCCGATCATTCACCTTCATAGTTTTCCTCCTGTGGCTTTGTGCCAGTGTAGAACAAATTCCTTTTTCTGGCAGCGCTGTGCACGCGCGATTGCGGGTTTTATCGACGGTCTATACTTAAGTTGTGCGTATCTGATGTTTGGGTACGCTCCCCCGGTATCCTTAACGGTTGAGAGGTATGAGGATGAAAACCGCGAAAGAGTACAGCGATACGGCCAAACGTGAAGTCAGCGTCGATGTCGACGCGCTGCTAAAGGCAATCAACGAAATTTGCGAGAGTGAAATTCATCGCAGCCAGGATGACCCAGAGCGCGTCAGCGTTGACGGGCGTGATTACCATACATGGCATGAACTGGCCGATGCGTTCGAGCTTGATATCCATGACTTTAGCGTGTCGGAGATCAATCGCTGACTGAGGGCGAAAAAAATCCCGGCCCTTATCGGGTCGGGATCAAGCTTGCTTATGCAAGAAGCACTTGTAAATTCGTTACACCAGAAAATCTGATGTGAACCAAACCTTATCTGCAATTTTTTTGCCTGACAAGTAAATAATTCTCACCGGAATGATAAATATAACTAATGGGTGAGAGATCACCAGGTTACGGTCGAGCCAAATGTTCAGGCATCCTGGGAGAGCAGTCTTCGCTCTCCAGGCACCACCAGTTCATCTTCACGGAATGCTTCCCGTTTAACGCCAAAGCCGTCGTACCAGCGACACTCCACCATTCCGCTGGCATACCCGGTAACGATCATACGTGGGCCACCTTCTTTAGAGGTGACTTCCTCACTGACAGAAAAGACCATACCTGCCTCCTGTATCAAGAGAAACCTTTACACCTTAGATGACAAGGAGGCGTTTTGCGTAATCAGTCCTGTAACAATTAGTGCGAAACTCCGCGCACTCTGGCGACCGCTTTCACCAGCAAAACGACAATCCCACCGATGATAAAGCCGAGCACCAGGTTAAGCAGGGTCGGAAGCATTAGCGAAATCAATGTACTTTGCTGCTGAGCAAAATGTTCAATCGCATGATGCAGCGGCGATATTCCGTGTACCACAATGCCGCCTCCCACCAAAAACATCGCCAGTGTGCCGACCACAGAAAGTGTTTTCATAAGCCAGGGGGCAACCACCAGTAACCCTTTGCCCAACGACTGGGCAAGCAGGCTACGCTTTTCTGCCAACCAGTACCCAATGTCGTCAAGCTTAACGATAATCCCGACCAGGCCATACACGCCCACGGTCACCACTAACGCGATACCTGATAGCACCAACACCTGATTCAGCAAGGGTGCGTCCGCTACAATACCCAGCGTAATTGCGACAATCTCGGCAGACAAAATGAAGTCGGTACGTATTGCCCCTTTGATTTTATCTTTCTCAAAGGTGAGGGGATCCTGTGCGGCCAGAGCAGCCAGACGCTGCTGACGCTCTTCCGGGCTTTCTTTGTGCTTCCGCGCCTCCAGGGTATGCAGAACCTTTTCCACCCCTTCAAAACAGAGAAACGCCCCGCCTACCATTAATAAGGGGGTGATCGCCCAGGGAATAAATGCGCTTATCAATAGCGCCAACGGCACCAGAATAACTTTGTTAACAAACGATCCTTTCGCCACACTCCAGACCACCGGGAGTTCGCGGTTCGCCCGCACGCCCGATACCTGCTGCGCATTAAGCGACAGATCATCCCCCAGCACGCCCGCGGTTTTTTTCGCGGCCAGTTTTCCCATCACTGAGATATCATCCAGTAGCGTGGCGATATCATCGAGTAAGGTCAGTAAGCTACTTCCTGCCAAAATTTTCACCCTCAATATTATTTTTTTGCAGTCATAAGTATGAAGTAAAACACGCCATGCTGAAACTGACCTTTCTGGTCAACAAGTTTTTAACATCAACACGTAATTATAAATCTCGCCAGTAAGATAGTTTTGACGTTTACTATGTTGCACCTTTTTATTTCCACCGTGAGGGATTATGCGTTTCAGGCAATTGTTACCGCTTTTCAGTGCGCTATTCGCGCTGTACATCATTTGGGGTTCCACGTACTTCGTTATTCGCATTGGCGTTGAAAGCTGGCCGCCGTTAATGATGGCAGCCGTACGTTTTCTCTCCGCGGGCATTTTATTAACAAGTTTCTTACTTATTCGCGGGCACAAGCTGCCCCCCTTACGCCTAATCCTGAACGCCGCGTTAATTGGTATCCTGCTGCTGGCTGTAGGTAATGGGCTGGTCACCGTCGCAGAACACCAAAATGTCCCTTCCGGTATTGCCGCCGTTGTGGTCGCCACCGTCCCGTTATTTACGCTGTGTTTTAGCCACTTTTTTGGCATCAAAACGCGCAAGCTGGAATGGTTGGGGATAGCGATTGGGCTAGCAGGGATCATCATGCTGAACAGCGGGGGCAATTTAAGTGGCAATCCGTGGGGCGCTATTTTGATCCTAATCGGTTCAATAAGCTGGGCGTTTGGCTCGGTGTACGGTTCACGCATTACCCTACCCGTTGGCATGATGGCCGGAGCCATTGAAATGTTAGCCGCCGGTATTGTGCTGATGTGTGCATCGCTACTCTCCGGGGAAAAACTGACCACCATGCCAACATTTTCAGGCTTTATGGCGGTGGCTTACCTGGCCCTGTTTGGCTCCATTATTGCCATTAATGCGTATATGTTCCTGATCCGCAATGTCAGCCCGGCGCTAGCCACCAGCTATGCCTACGTCAATCCGGTTGTTGCCGTGCTGTTAGGTACCGGTCTGGGGGGAGAAAGACTGGCCCCTATCGAATGGCTGGCGCTCGGCGTGATCGTGTTTGCTGTGGTGTTGGTAACGTTGGGGAAATACCTGTTCCCTGTTAAAGCGGATGCCGTTGCTACCCCGTCGGAAAAAACGTTACAGTAAATGAATACCGAGAGTGTCGATCTGCGCGGTGTCACCACCGCCGCAGATCCACTCGATGACACGTTCAGATAACGCTTCATCGTCCAGCTTTTCGCGACCACGCAGGGCGCACTCCCAGACAATAAGTACGCGCCAGCCCAGAACCTGCAACTTTTCACAATCCCGCACATCGCGCTGGACATTTTTGCCTATTTTTTCCAGCCAGAATTCCGTTCGTGTCGCGGGGACTTTAAACAAATAGCAATCGTGGTGGTGCCAGAAACAGCCATGAGTAAAAATCACACAATGATAATCATCCACCACAAAATCAGGGCGACCGGGTAACGTCGCATCCTGCACGCGAAACGTTACCCCCTGCTCTGCCAGCACGCTGGCAAGGCGTTTTTCAATTGCGGTATCGCGGGTAGCTATCGCCCGCATATTTTTACTGCGTGTTGCTTTATCGTGAACGTCTGCCACGCTGGTTCTCTTTCTCGCGAATAGCAACTGCCTGCCTGATTTTCGGCTCCAGCAGCCTGGCCACCGCCGCAAATGCCGGAACGACCACCGAATTACCAAACTGGCGATAAGCCTGGGTATCTGACACAGGGATCCTGAACTTATAGCCCTGCGGAGATTCAAACCCCATCAGACGCGCGCACTCTCTGGGCGTAAGTCTGCGTGGGCGGTGTCGCTGATTCTGCGGATCGTCAAAATCTTTTTCACCCAGCGCCATATCCCAACCACGGTCAATCAGGATCTCCGCTCCATCCTTATAATAACGCGCAGATAACGTGCGCGTTACACAATCAGGGTTACCGGGATACACCATGCCATAGCCAAATCCATTGCCCCGCGCCTGATGCTTTTTCGCATAGCGATAGAGGTATTTCCACAACACCGGCGTCAGTACATATTTCGCATCGACGGTCGGCTCAAGCAGTTCCGCCAGCGTGGTACGCCGCGGCGGATAACGCGTGACAATATCCCGCAGCGTAAAGTCTGATTTCAAATTCAGATCGCGTCGGAAGCCGACAAGCACGATACGTTCTCGATGCTGAGGCAAAAAATGTTGCCCATCGATAATTTTCGGATCGTCCGGGCCGTTATCCGCCGCATCCGCTACGTCATAACCCAGCTCGTCCAGCGTTTGCATAATGATGCGAAACGTTTTGCCCTGATCGTGACTCTTCAGGTTTTTGACGTTTTCGAGCACAAATATGGCGGGCCGACGCGCATCGATAATGCGCACCACGTCAAAAAATAGCGTGCCTTGCGTATCACAGGCGAAACCATGTGCCCGCCCTAACGCATTTTTCTTTGATACACCAGCCAGAGAAAATGGCTGACAAGGGAATCCGGCTAACAGCACGTCATGTTCAGGAACATGCTGGCGAATATGTTCTGCCGCCTGCTGGTCACTCACCCCATCGTGATGGCTGAGTGTGATATCACGAATATCTTCATTAAAGTTGTGCTGGAGCGGATCGCAGTAGTTGTTCGCTTTATAGGTGCGCACCGCATGCTTGTTCCACTCACTGGTAAACACGCACTGCCCGCCAATCGCTTCAAAGCCGCGACGAATACCGCCAATGCCAGCAAAAAGATCGATAAAGCGAAAGGCATAATGCGGATGATGCGCAGGTGGTTTCGGCAACAAAGTATTCAGATGAATGAGCTCGCGGTCGCTGAGGCGATGCCATGTTTCATTAGCAACCACTCGTTTAAAAATGGCCGGGCTCCAGCGGTTCTCGCCAACGCCATTCAGATGAGCAACCAGCGTTTTCACGTCATATATTTCAAGCAACTTAGCCAACATCACCTGCACGTCGGTCTCGTTTTCATCTGTCATCGGGTTCATGGAGCCTGCTACTGAAAAATTATCCTGCATACATTTAACCGGCAGAAATGGATAACCGACAGATTAACATAAATTAGCACGGTTGACGTTTCAGCCTTATTGGCGACTAGCGCGCTTTAAAGGGTTGAATCGCGTCAAGATCCAGCATTTCGTATTCTCCTTTTAACTCCGCGCTCAGCTTCGCCATATACGTCAGTAAAAAATCCGCATTATGTTGTGCCAAATGCCGCCCTCGTTCGGTTTGCATCGTCAACGGCAACGTCAATAACTTGGTCTGGAAGTGATCGAGCGCGTACTGTTTATCGTCTAGGCTACGCTTTCGGGCAAACGGATCTTCCGCATCAAACAGCGCAACCCCCAACGCCCCTGAAACGGCAAATACGCGTGCTAAACCAATTGCACCCAGCGCCTCAAGCCGGTCTGCATCCTGCACGATTTTGGCTTCAAGGGTTTCTGGCGCGATTTTGGCGCTAAAACTATGCGCCTCAATGGCATGACACACTGCCGATAACCGCTGTTGTGGAAAATCCGGAAAATCGCGCATCAAAACACGACGTGTTTCCTTGGCTGCCAGTACCGACGAACAATGACGCTCAGGATGGTTCTTTGGCAGACTGACGAGATCGTGGAAGTAGCACGCGGTCAGCACCACCAGCCAGTCTACGGTTGCATCTGTACTCAGCTTTTGCGCCGTCATCCACACACGTCGAAAGTGAAAGATGTCATGTGCAGCATCTTGTCCAGAATGGTTATCAGCTAACCAGGCTTCAAATCGCGACTGCCAGTCGTGCAGTTTCATGCTATCTCCCTTTGTAGAAAGAAAATCACCTTAGCAACAATTTTCATTGCAGACCACTGCCCGCCTCATTACATAATCATTTTTTATTATTACACTAAAAACAAAACCCACATGTATTTATAAAATCCATGACAAAAATATCGAAAAGTAATTTACATGAATATTAAAAACAAATATTCAAAACAAATAAAATGCACATAGCAAATAAATGGATAAACACATATAACTCATTGATCAAAAACCATTTACATGACAAATACTAATGTAATCAACACACATATATAATTATATAAAGATGCAAAAGAAATATTTTGAAATATTTTAAATACATTTGTTACATGTTATATTTTAAATAAAATGAACTTCATAGATAGTATCCAAATGTAGTCACTCGGATAGTACTACATATTCATTTTAATTATCATGCAAAGGGAATACATAATGAAAAGAAAAGTATTGGCACTGCTTCTCCCTGCTTTATTAGCTGCAGGCGCAGCAAATGCGGCTGAAATCTATAATAAGAACGGCAATAAACTGGATCTGTACGGTAAAGTCGATGGTCTGCGTTATTTCTCTGATAACCCTGGCGACGATGGCGATCAGACCTATGCCCGTCTGGGCTTTAAGGGCGAAACACAGATCAACGACATGCTGACCGGTTATGGTCAGTGGGAATACAACATTAAGGCCAATACTGCTGAAGGTGAAGGCGCAAATTCTGCAACTCGTCTGGCCTTCGCCGGTTTAGGTTTTGGCCAGAACGGTACCTTCGACTACGGTCGTAACTACGGCGTCGTCTACGATGTAGAAGCCTGGACAGATATGCTGCCAGAATTTGGCGGTGACTCCTACACCCAAACCGACGTGTATATGACAGGTCGTACCAACGGCGTAGCCACCTATCGCAATAAAGGCTTCTTTGGGCAAGCTGATGGCCTGAACTTTGCCCTGCAGTATCAGGGCAATAATGAAGACGGTGGTTCAGGCGAAGGTACCGGTAATGGTAAAGGTCGGGACCTGACACGTGAGAACGGCGACGGTTTCGGTATGTCCACCTCTTATGACTTCGACTTCGGTTTAAGTCTTGGCGCTGCATACTCCAGTTCTGACCGTTCTAACAATCAGGTTGCTGCTGGCCGTGGCGATAGTAGCCATGCCAACAGCTATGCAGGCGGTGACACAGCGGATGCCTGGACCGTGGGTGCCAAATATGATGCCAATGATATTTACTTGGCTGCCATGTACGCAGAAACTCGCAATATGACCGCTTACGGTGATTACGGTATCGCCAACAAAACCCAGAACTTTGAAGTAGTTGCGCAGTACCAGTTCGACTTCGGTCTACGCCCTTCCATCGCTTACCTGCAGTCTAAAGGCAAGGATTTAGGTGGTCAGGAAGTGAGTCGTGGTAACTGGCGTTATGTCGACAAAGACCTGGTCAAATATGTTGATGTGGGTGTGACTTACTACTTCAACAAAAATATGTCCACCTATGTCGATTATAAAATCAACCTGCTGGATGAAGACGACAGCTTCTATGAAAGCAATGGTATCGCAACTGACGACATCGTTGCCGTTGGTTTAGTCTACCAGTTCTAATTGACGCAAAAATAAGCAAGCCCGCTTCATATGAAGCGGGCTTTTTATTTATACGAAACGTATTTTTTTACCACGCGGGCATTACAACGATAAACTTGTGAGGATACTCAAAGAAAAAAACATCCATGAGAACTGTCGTTGAAAGCGAGGCGTGCAAGTGCTTGAATAGTGGCGGAGAGAGGGGGATTTGAACCCCCGGTAGAGTTGCCCCTACTCCGGTTTTCGAGACCGGTCCATTCAGCCGCTCTGGCATCTCTCCGTTTTGGCGGTTGCCATGATGCCAGGTAATTTGGCATTTTAACAGACCCCGTTCCGTCAATTTCGTTCAAGTGACGAGTTTGCGAGCAAAACGATGATTAAGTGGCCCTGGAAAGAGCAAGAAACAACCCGGAGTGACGACTGGCCGTGGGACGACGCCCTGGCTATTCCTCTTCTGGTGAATCTCACCGAGCAAGAACAAGCCAGGCTTATCGCCCTGGCCGAGCGCTTTTTACAGCAAAAAAGATTGGTAGCGCTTCAGGGGTTTGAGCTGGATCCACTAAAAAGTGCGCGCATTGCGCTGCTTTTCTGTTTGCCTGTTCTGGAATTGGGGATCGAGTGGCTCGACGGGTTTCATGAAGTTCTCATCTACCCTGCCCCGTTTGTCGTGGACGATGAATGGGAAGACGATATTGGGCTGGTACATAATCAACGTGTTGTACAGTCCGGGCAAAGCTGGCAGCAAGGTCCAATAATCCTCAACTGGCTCGACATTCAGGATTCTTTTGATGCCTCCGGCTTTAATCTGATCATCCATGAAGTGGCACATAAGCTTGATATGCGTAATGGCGACCGCGCCAGCGGTATTCCGGCGATCCCTCTGCGAGATATTGCCAGTTGGGAGCACGACCTGCACGCCGCAATGAATAACATTCAGGATGAAATTGATCTGGTCGGTGAAACCGCGTGCAGTATAGATGCCTACGCAGCGACCGATCCTGCCGAATGCTTTGCCGTTCTATCGGAGTATTTCTTCAGTGCCCCTGAATTATTTGCACCACGTTTTCCGGCATTATGGCAACGTTTCATTCAGTTTTACCGCCAGAACCCCATGGAGCGGTTACGCGATACCCGCTAAGGTGGCCATTGTCGCTCACCAAATGTGCATTAACGCTGAATTTGAAGATTAATTAACCAATTGAAATGACGCGCTAATTTTACTGTTGACACCTCATGGTGAGGTCAGTAATATGCGCCTCGTTCACACGATTCCTCTGTAGTTCAGTCGGTAGAACGGCGGACTGTTAATCCGTATGTCACTGGTTCGAGTCCAGTCAGAGGAGCCAAATTCTCGTTTTCGTGCAGCTTCATTAATGCCTGTCTGGTTTTGATACAACAGCTTAGCGTGAAAACTTCTTCCGATGCATTTTGATTTTATCCTCCGCATCGGGAAAAATTGGTGGTCAAATCTGGGGTCCGGTTAGTTTTACTATGGAGTGACCCCATATGTCTCTTACTGACACCAAAATCCGCAGTCTCAAGCCATCTAATAAACCCTTTAAAATTTCCGATTCACACGGTCTGTACCTCCTGGTCAAACCGAGCGGTTCACGTCACTGGTATCTCAAGTACCGTATTAAGGGCAAAGAATCCCGCATTGCACTCGGTGCCTACCCAGTTATCTCCCTCTCAGACGCCCGTAGTCAACGTGAAGGTATTCGCAAAATGCTGGTACTGAACATCAATCCAGCAGAGCAGCGAGCAGTTGAACGCAGTTCTCGTATACCAAAGAAAGTGTTTAAAAACGTGGCACTGGCGTGGCATAAGAGCAATAAAAAATGGTCACAGAACACCGCCGACCGTCTGCTCGCCAGCATGAATAATCATATATTCCCGGTCATTGGTACGATGTCAGTTTCAGAACTGAAACCCCGTCACTTCATCACTTTATTAAAAGGAATTGAGGAAAAGGGTCTACTGGAAGTTGCATCCCGTACACGCCAGCACCTCCGGAATATCATGCGCTACGCCGTGCATCATGGATTAATCGATTCTAATCCGGCAGCAAACCTGGACGGAGTGACGGCTCCACCAGTAAAACGTCACTACCCCGCTCTACCGCTGGAGCGTCTTCCAGAATTGCTTGAGAGCATTGAGAGTTTTCAGCATTGCCGTGAACTCACCCGCCTTGCCATCCTGCTAACACTGCATCTATTCATTCGCTCGAGTGAATTGCGTTTTGCCCGCTGGCATGAAATTGATTTCGGAAATCAGGTCTGGATAATACCCGCCACGCGCGAAGCTATTGAAGGCGTGCGTTACTCTGGTCGTGGTGCCAAAATGCGCAGGCCTCATATCGTACCCCTCTCACAACAATCGATCGCGCTCCTGAAAAAGATTAAAGATATCTCAGGAGATAATGCACTCGTGTTCCCCGGGGACCATAACCCGTATAAACCGATGTGTGAAAATACAGTAAACAAGGCACTACGCCTGATGGGCTGGGACACGAAAGTGGAAATCTGCGGTCACGGTTTCAGGACAATGGCATGCAGCGCCCTTATGGAGTCCAGTATATGGTCACAGGATGCTGTTGAACGGCAAATGAGTCACCAGGAACGTAACTCCGTGCGCCAAGCATATATTCACAGGGCAGAGCATCTGGAAGCAAGAAAGGCAATGATGCAGTGGTGGTCGGATTATCTGGATACTTGCCGCAAAACCTATATACCGCCCTATATTTTGGGGAGAGAAAGAGCGACTCTTCAACCAGCCTAATGAATCAATCGTCCTGACACATCAAAGCCGCATCTGTGCAGACTGATGCGGCTTTTTACTTTGTCCAAACTTCATGGAAAACCGTTTCGCTAATACCGTGTAATAAATCCACATCTCTGAAAAAATGCTTAATAATTTAATTAAAAATAAAGAAAACTCCTGTCAGAACTGACAGTTTTATTTTATATTCAAAAGCTTTTAATAGACTCTCCATCTTTAAAAAACACTCTAAAAATAAACTTAAACAATGATCATGGGGTTTCTATGCACGTAAAATACATACGACTTAAACCATTTATTGTTGCTCCACTTATTACTGCAGCGATAGTCGCACCTGCCTGTGCACAGGCGAGTAGCGGGGATCATGCGGCTCCAGCATATACCGCTACACAGACGAAGGGGGATATGATTTATCAAAATGATGATACAGCCATTTCAGTTATGGGATCCTTACGTCTCATGGCAAAGGACGATTCAGCGCACAGTGTAGAACATAATATACAAAACAACGACTCACGTCTGGGTGTCGCACTACGACACAATATTAATGACAAAGGCTATTACGCGGCAGGTTATTATGAAACTGGCATACACGGTCTGGATTCCGCAACTGATAATCAGGGTAACGATGTTTATACCCGTCAGGCGTATGCGGGGATAGGTAATGATAAATATGGGGTGGTGACTTTCGGTAAGCAATATGCCCCAACCGACTGGGGGCTGGGAATTGATACCACCTATGCATACGGTGGCAAAGCCAAACATGATACCACTGGTATGTCGACCGATATTATTAACTCGGCTGTTATTTATTATTACAACACCAAGGCCTTCACGGTGGGTGTAATGGGCCAAGGGAATGACGATGTCGATAAAATTGGCTTTGGCAGCGGTTACGGCAACGGACCGGATATGCATGATGCGTACCACGATGGTTCCGCGACTGTTCACGGCGGCGCTGCGTTAGCAGCACAATATCGCTTCGATAATGGTTTCTCACTTTCCGGTACGGCAGCTTATAACAACTATTCTGTAAATCAGGGTACCATAACCACGGATGTGCCCATAGGTCCACACGGTGGTACTGTTCCAGTCACAACGGTGACCGGCCCTTCTTATAACGGTAATACCTATTCGATGGGGATGAACGCTAAGTACACAACCAGCTTTAATAGTTTCACCTGGTATAACGGCGTGCAAGCGACTTACTATATCAACAAAGTTGATGACGTTCAGGCAGCAACCAGCGGTGCCAGCAAACAGACTAACGACCAAGAAACGATTCTGGGTCTGGAATATGCCTCACAGTTCAAAATTACCCCTGAGTGGAGCGTCTATGCCAACTTTGACTGGACCGAAGGCGGTGATGCGATGGACGGTCAACACTTCCAGTCCACCACGCTGGGTACCGATTACTGGCTGGGGAAAAACGCAGTGACCTATATTGAATACGGTTATGAGAAAGCAAGCGGTAACACTGATGCGTCATATAATGTATCAGATCATCTGGCGGCGGTTGGCCTACGTATCTTCATTTAATGTGATTTGACCCAGTTCTATATTAGTAAAGTTCAAAAAATATTTGGGCTATCATTTCCTCCGTTGATGTTGTAACAATAAGTAGTCATAAATCTGCCGCAACGGACAGAACAAATTATGTTTTCAACAATAAATTAGCCGCACCAGTTTCAGGAGAGGAGGAAAATAGGTGACCATAGGTTTCCTCTGAAGGCTAACATTTATTTTGTCGGTGCACTCCATGCTTAACAAATATACTTCATGAGGGGAACTCACGTGAAGAATTACATCTACACTATCCCATTGTTGTCAGCAATTTATTCCGTGGGATGTTATGCCTATGATGATTTATCATCATGCTCACAATTCATACCAGATAATCATAATTATCATGTTATTGTAAAATATGATTTTATTAACAAGAAGGAAATAAATAGGTTTGTTGGCATCACTGATAAAAATGCAACTGAATTATCTACCCTGCAAAAACAAACAGTTAAGCCATTTGTCGATTGCATAAAAGACAAACTGAAATAAATTATCAATCAGGGCTGAACTAAATATTTCGAAAATAGTTCGAGCACGGTCCTTCCATAAGACATCTCTTAATCTCTGGCTCACTCAATAGCTGAACATTTTAGTTTCAAAAGAAAAGTTGTAGAGTTTGCCTCCCGTGCTTATCGGCAAAAATAAAGTGAGATAAAAAATTATTTTAACATTCGAACTATTTTCAAGCGACAGACCTGCAGAGTTTTTTCTGTGAAGAAAAAAGGAGACCATGACTTAGTTTTCTGTAATTAATCATCATCGATAAACTTGTTTTGCCCCATAACTACAAAGAGTCAAATATAACACATGAATATATCTCTTCATCTAAACCTCACATAGGTAACGATTTTAACTTCTCGGTTTTTAATATTTGCAACCCCCTGATTTTCATTGATATAGTGCATACCACAACGAATCATAACTTTCTGAGACGCTATATTATCCTTTTCACACCTAGCAATTATCTGAGTTACATTTTGTGTTGTAAATGAAAAATCGATAAGCGCACCTAAAGCTTCTGTACAATATCCTTTACGCCAAAATGGCACACCTAACCAATACCCAACCTCTGCCTTTAGCATGTCTTTTTTTTGAAAAGAAACAGCACCAATTAAATTACCACCATGTTTCAAATGAATAGATAGCGTAACATTTTCACCTAACTTCGTTTTCTGGATAGTTTTGTTCAACCAGTCGACAGATTCCTCGATTGAAAAAGGAGAACTAAAGCAACGAGTCCATTGTGCGAGTTTAGGATCACAGACCAGTCGCTGTAACTCTGGAGCATCACTTAATCTAAATGGATTTAGAATCAATCGTTTAGTTAGTAACTCCATCACTACATCCCTATTTAAAAAATAATAGCATTAAAGCCACATAAAAACACAGTGTACACCACTTACTGGCAGGTAGTGCTCCCTGAAATCTGCATGGCTAAATCGAAACACTTTCATCTTTTCACCAAGTGACATATCAATCCTCATCTATTTTTGGAATTAAATTTATCGATTAGCTTGACGCTGACGATCCAATAAAGTGACGTTATACAGAAATAAAAGTGAACTAGCAGAATATAAAAGATTATTAATTTAATTTTAGTGCACTTGCCCACATTTCTGACTCAACTAGAATTCTGGTAGGAGTCGCACCAACATGGCTTGTGCAATCCGGAACTACTAAGCTCCGAATCAGGATTGACTAACGGTGTGGTGTCCGCCCTATCCCTGTAATTTCTGGAAAAAAACGGTCTTCAGCAAAACCGGTGCAGTGACCGTAGTACGAACAGAGCACTTCATCACCGCTTGTTGACGGTAACGAACTGACGCAATAAGAAGAACAGTAGTTAGGATAGTGTGCAAAAGTCCAACCTCTAATGTTAAACATGCTTTATAACTTCATTGATAAACCCCTCCCTGTCAGAACTGACAGTTTCATCTCATATTCAAAAGTGTTTAATAGTTTGATGTTTTTAAGGGTTCTGTGAAAAAATGGAAAATATTAAGTTATATACGCATAAGAAAAACAAAAGTGAGATATTCCTAAAAAACACCTCACGCCTTTCCAATAATCGCTTCCAGGCTACTTTTAAGTTAGTCCCTGAGCATCACTTTTACTCTGACTTTCTCGCCTGTGCAAATGGGATAAACCCTTTATTTCTACTGGAATGTGCAAGACAGGTTGAAACATATTTGTCGCATACTGAGTTTGGTATCAAGTTAGGTAATAAATTCTTGCTCAATAACTGGTCCCTAACATGTTACCCATCTAAAGCCGTAGTTACTGAAGACCTTATAGCAGATATTCACACCAAGTACCCAATTACAATTAAAACAATAAAAAATGAGTTTAATTTTTCTTTTAAATTACAAGACATAGTCATAGGCACCGTAATAATAGGTGTAAGATATATAACAAGTCATTGTTATAAACTCATTCGCAAAACACCAGTTGAAACCACAAATTCATCAATCGCAATCCCTCTATCGCCTAAATGTGTTTGTTACACAAAACTTGATAATGTCATTCTGGCAGATTTGAATGATAACGGACCGTATATCAATGCAAGAATAAAGATTGATGAAAATAACAAATCGCTGAATGATCATGAGCAAGATCACATCACAGGTTTGAACATAACTGAATCAGCAAAACAAATATGTTATTGTTACCTATCGATATACATGCATGAAGAAACCGAACGATTTATTCTTGTGAGTATGGAAGCACATTTCATGTGCTATGTGGAAAAACTCATTCCTGCAATCGTTTCAATCAAAAAGATTACATTCCAAAACAATACCTATTCATTCGATATTGATATAACCCAGAATAAAAAAACATTGGCAACCGTTAGCTTAGTACTGAGAGGTGAATATGAATAGATTAAGAAGTTTACTGACAGATGTCTTCGGTGTTTCTGAAAAAGACCTTCAGGATGACAGAACTCTTGATGATATGGGGCTAGATTCTATAAGCATAGTGGAATTTCAGATTGAAATCGAAAGAACTTTTAATATTGAAAGTGGCCAATTAGCTCTGGTCAATAAAGATACGTTGCAAAGTATTATGGAAAGGATCAGAGGATTACAACATGCAAAATTAAAAGGCGCATGATTATGAAAAGTAAAGTCGTGGTTACAGGGATGGGAATTATCTCCTCCGCTGGCCATTCCCCAGAGGCATGCCACTCGACCCTGCTTCAGGGACTGGGAATGGCAAAACCTGATCCCCGCCTGAGAAGGCTTGAAGTCTCATGGTCATGCCCTATTCAGGATTTCATACCCGATCAGCATATGAGTAAATCATTGATCTGGCGGAGCGACCCTTTTATTCAGTATGCATTATATGCTGCGCGTAGCGCTGTCGAGGATGCAGGTTTAGGCAAAGCTTACAGAGGGCCGAAAACAGGTATCGTACTCGGTAATTCGCTTGCAGGTATAACCTATCTAGAAGCACTGAACAAAAGAGCAATACAGGAAGACGTCGGGACTATTGGATCTCGCTATCTCTTGTCTACAATGGGAAGTATGGCGATTGGTAATATAGCAATTGAACTCGGTATTAATGGTCCAACATACCTGATTGGTACAGCATGCTCATCCGGTACCGATGCAATTGGAACAGCCAAAAGCCTTATTGAAAGCGGACAATGCGACAATGTTCTTGCCGGAGGCAGCGAGGCACCGATCACATCATTGGTTGTGTCCTCTTTCACAAAAATAGGCGCACTTTCGAAAAATAGTAACTTGTCGCTAGCATCACGTCCGTTTGATAAAGAAAGGGATGGCTTTGTTATCTCTGAAGGGGCAGCGATCATGGTATTAGAAAATGAGAAAAATGCGCTAGCTCGCGGAGCCAGGATCTATGCGACGTTATCCGGATATGGTTCAGCAAATGATGCACATCATATTACATCGCCCTCACCTGATGGTTTCGGATTATCTCAATCAATTTATAAGGCTCTAGAAGATGCTTCTTTAACTCCGAGCGATATTCAATGCATTAATGCACATGGTTCGTCTACACCATTGAATGACTCCCTTGAGGGATGTGTTATATCCAATATATTCGGAGACTATCCTTGGGTGACATCAACTAAAGGCGTTACCGGGCATAGTCTCGCCGCAACAGGAGCTATGGAAGCCGTCTTTTCTGTACTCACGATGCTAAATGATGAAATTCCGCCTGTTGCCGGGTTACAAAATGTTGATGAAGCAATAAAAGTAAATATCGCAACAGGTATTATCCGGGGGGCAGGTATTAAAAATATACTCAGCACATCCCTTGGGTTTGGCGGGCAAAATTCTGCGCTTATTTTTTCCCAATACAGTAGAGGGGAAATGATATGAACCTCAAAAAAATCAAATTATTTGCGATAGATAGTGATGGTGTTGTTCTGAATGACACCTACAGCCCGGCAATTAAAATTTTTGTTGAATCACTTGGTGTGAATTACTCCTCACTGATCGAACGTAGCGTCTGGGGTTCACCACAAGCAACTGCCGGCCATAACCTCGCACTAGCCTGTAAACTGCCCTATTCAGGTGAAAAAGTCATTAAGGATTTTTTCAAAACAAGAGAGGATTACTTGAAAGATCACCCAGTTGAAGTCCTCCCGGGTATCGAATCAACATTGGCATTGCTGAACAATACAGGTTCACGCATTACATGCTATGGGGGAAGAAATAAGGAATATAGCTTCGACACGTATTTAAAATCCTATGAAAATTACTTTGATAAAAAGATTCCATATATTGACATTAATGCTTTCCGCCCCGGGATGTATGAAATCATAAAAGAAATATTTGGTCTGGATTTTGATGAGGTTGTTTTCATTGATGATATTAATAGGGTCGCTGAAGTATGTAAGTCACTCGGAGCAGGGTTTATCGGCGTTCCTGCATCGATGCCACATAACTACCAGCGTGAAGAAATGGTCGCTACTGGTGTGAAGTATATGGTGAATAAATTCACCGATATTAATGAAGAACTCATATATGAGGCCGACAATAATCTGCTCTCTGCAGATTATTGGAAATGACATAAGGTGCAGCATGGAAAAGCGAAATTGCTTAATGATAAATTACATTATACCAATAATATGTGGCTTTACCGCAGCCAATATGTATTACGTTCAACCACTGGCCCCTATGATTAGTAATGAACTTATGATTCCTTATGTAAAAGCATCCATGCTGTATTCATTTTCTCTTATCGGTAATGCATTATCATTATTCTTTATAATTCCGCTGGGTGATTTCTATAACAAAAAACTGTTAATCACATTACTGTACACAGTTTCGACGCTTGCTCTATTGATATTTTCCATAACAAAAAGCTATTATATTTTATCTACCACTGCACTTTTAATTGGAATAGGTACATCCGCAATCCCTTTAATTACGGCAGGGTTGAGCAAACAAAATGACGGGACACGAATTATAGGTCGAATAATGGCATGTGTATTAACAGGAATTCTTTTCTCCCGTTTCCTGTCAAGTTTATTGAGTGAAATGTGGGGTTGGAAGTCGATATATGCTATTGCGACAATACTGATGCTTCTGTCAAGTTTATTACTTTTCTTCAATTACTCCGAACCACAAAATAGAAAATATCAAGTTCAAGAATCTTATAACCATATTTTATATCTAAATATAAGCAGCTTATCACAGAATACTATTATTATGCATTATTGTCTGAGTGCGTTTTTCATTATGTTCTTATTTTCTGCATTCTGGAGCAACGTATCAATTTATTTATCAACCGTTTTTCATCTTAGCCAATCCCAAATTGGATTTTTTTCCCTTACAGGAGTTGCAGGGGCCTCGTCTGCCTTATTCTCCCCCGTAATTCTGAAAAGCATAAACTATAAAGATAATGCACTATATTTTTTAATTGTGGTAGCTTTGGTGATAATGGGATTCTTTAGAAGTATATTAGCAATTGCAGTAATAGGTGCATTATTAATTGATGCACTTATTCAGTTAATACATATAAATAACCAACGAGGGCTATTTCTTGCCTGTAATGGAAACGAAGCTCGGGCCGCAAGTTGCTATATGACGAGTTTCGTTACGGGGGGCGCAGTTGGCGGATTTATATCTTCTTATCTGTATACCCTATACGGATGGAACGTGGTATTGATTAGCTGCGCAATCATTACTTTAATTCCGATGTTCATAAAATCGCGAGAAAATGTTAATGAAAAATACTGAAGCTGCGCTTAGCAATAGAGAACTTCTGAATCATTATTTATCTTTGATGACAGGAGATGAAAAACATGAACCTTCTTCTATCTCCACGCTTGATGTCATCCAGGTGTTGTATGACAAAGTGCTTAATTGTTCTCCCGATAAGACACAAGATGAGTATAGGGATCGCTTCTTTTTATCTAAAGGCCATGGACCGATGGCCTTTTATGCCGTACTGGCATTAAAAGGTTTCATTTCTAAGGAATTACTGGAAACCTACGGTGAATACAACAGCAAACTTGGGTATCACCCGGACAGGACAAAACTAGACTGTGTAGAAATTTCCAGCGGTTCCTTAGGGCACGGCCTACCTATGGCTATTGGCTCAGCTTTAGCACTGCGGGCCAGAGGAATTATAGGCCCAAAACATTGGGTTCTCATGGGGGATGCGGAACTCGATGAAGGTTCAAATTTTGAGGCGATTCCTTTTGCAGGCAGACATGGGCTATCAGAGCTGAATGTCGTAGTCATAGACAATGACTCATCCACTTTGGGTTGGCCGGGAGGGATCTCACGTCGTTTTTCCAATGAGGGCTGGAAGGCCACCTGTGTCAATGGCAGAGATCATGAGGAACTGTACCAGGCGTTTATAAGAGAACATCCCCATAAGCCTCACGCTATCATTGCCACTGTAGATACAAAATCAGGTAAACCTCGTAGACAATTCAGGGGCATAAGATGAAAACAGTTCTAACCTGGGATCAACGATTTGCAGAAATAAACGCAATGCGACAGCGTTTTGCTGTAGTCATGTCAGACTTGATAAGAGAAAATGACAATATTGCGTTGGTACTTGCTGATATTACCGCAGAGAGATTCACAAATGTTCTAAGCGATTTTCCCCATAGGGTTATCAATGTCGGGATTAGGGAACAACTGATGATTGATATTGCAGGTGGTCTGGCGATGTCAGGCATGCGCCCATTTGTACATACCTTTGCTAGTTTCCTGATAGAACGTCCCTTCGAGCAGATTAAAATTGCACTGAATCATCAGAATATCGGTGCGGTGCTGGTCAGCGCCGGAGCCTCTTATGATTTGTCGGTTGATGGGCGCACGCATCAGTCACCGGCAGATGTGTCTCTGCTGAGTACACTTGCAGACTGGAAAATCATCATTCCAGGAAATGCCGAGGAAGCTGAATTCGCGCTTCGTATGGCTGCAAATGATATTGGTCTGTTTTACATCCGGCTTTCGACTGAAACAAACCAGCGTACATACTGGTCTGGTGAAAACAGTTTTATAGTGCTGAAAACAGGACATATAGGCACTGTAATCGCAGTGGGACCAGTTGCTGAAAATGTCTTAGCAGCTACAGAGAATCTAGACTTAACAGTATTGTATGCGCCTGTGATCACACCTTTCGACACTGTAACTTTGCTGAATACTCTTTCAGTTCCTGATGTCGCAATCGTAGAACCATACCTTGAAGGAACGACAACTCATGCTATAGCTGAGGCATTGTCCGATATACCAAACAGAATCTTGTCCATTGGTGTAAAACTAAAGGAGCTCAGACAATTTGGGACACCAGAAGAGCACATGCGGGCTCATGGACTAGATACCGATGGCTTGAGATTACGCCTTTCAGAATTCTATCGTCACTGATAGATGATCTGGCAAGGAACACCTTGTCAGATCAAACCTTCGGAAGTCGCTTTAAAGATCGCATAACGAACTGATGTCACATTCAATTTATCGAGAATATTATTGATATGAAATCTGACGGTCCTTTCACTGACACCTAGAATTAATGCTATTTCAATATAAGTTTTCCCAAACTTCAGCAAATTCATAACTTCCTTTTCTCGTACAGTGAATACATATTTTGGTGCTTGTTCATAATGGGCTTCAAAAAGACTCATAACATCATACAATATCTTATATTTCTTTCTAGAGTAGCATCTTATGAAATTCTCATCACCCTCATTATAGTACATTGTAAAAATAACCACGTCATGATTAATTTTTATAACAAAAGTCACCCCGTTGCGGATATTATACTTATTGGATAAAACCTTAATATCTTCATTATTACTATTTACAGAAGACCACTTGAAAGGAGTTATTTTATCTCTAGCTTTCATCACAATATTACTTCGAAGATGCATCTCTCTTTTTAGAAAATCCCGTTCCCAACAATGAGGCATGTTAGATATGATGGAAACCTCATCAAGAGAATTAATGGTAATAATTGAGTATCTTTTTATGTATATCTGATTAAGATATTCTTCAACGATTTTTTTAATCATAGTTACACCTTGAGCATTATTCATAACAACATGAAGCTGCTATTTCATGCGTCGAGCACAGCTATTTTATCGCATATATATAGTTGGGCAATTGCTCAATCGCAAGTTATATGTCTACCAAAATTTCTACCTACCTCAAACTTTTTCGCAATAAAAACCCCTCAACTCTTATTTTCTCTTCGACATTGGTTCTCTTTCACAATGCAACAATAAATGATTCTTTCTGTATTCCGTTGTGTTCAAAATGACAGCGTTTAACGGGGACGTGGAAATAATCGGCGAGGAGAGATTCTTGTAAGACACTCTGTGTAGTTCCAAAACAGTAACTATCTTTGCCCATCAGCAGACATTTATCTGCAATGTTATTTGCATGATTGATGAAGTGCGTATTCAGGATAATAGTAACATTTTTCTCCCGCGACAACGTGTGCAACCAATTGATAATGAGAGACTGATTATTAAAATCAAGATTTGATTCAGGTTCATCAAGCACAAGGATGTCCGGCTCTGAGACCAGCGCCTTCGCGATATAACACATCTGTAGCTCACCACCACTGATCTGGTTAACATCTTTGGTTGCAAGATATGAAGCACCAAGTTCCGACAATATTTGCCCCGCTTTTTCGATATCCCTCGCCCCAGGAGATGCCAGCATTCCGCCCCGTAATGGGCACCCAAAGGAGATGAAATCGAGTACATTGTAAGAAAAGTGAACACGTTTGGCCTGCGGGACATACGCCATACGAGCTTTCCGGTTTCCCACTCGGCCAATATGACATGAGCCACTAACCGGTTGATACAGACCGGTAACCGTTTTAAGCAATGTTGTTTTGCCAACACCATTCGGTCCTAATACGCACAGTACCTCACCTTCATCAATGGAGAAGCTGATATTGTTAAAGGCAGTTTTACTCTTTTTGAACGCGAACGTCAGATTATTCACTTCGATCATATCGGTTACTCATGATGAACAGTACAGCAAATAAAGGCGCACCAACCAGAGCAGTAAGTATTCCAATGGGGATCTCTGCGTAAGTCAGGGTCCTGGCAATATTGTCGATGACCAATAAAAACAACGCACCACATACAGCCGAAGCCGGGATCAGCTTGCTATGGTTGTACCCGACCAGCGTTCTAACCAGATGCGGGATAACCAGACCAACCCAGCCCACCACGCCAGCGATGGTGACTGATGCTGCCACCAAAATTGAGGCTGTGATTAGCAAAACTGCATTCAACAATTGTGGGTTCATTCCAGCAATTTTGGCCTCATCATTTCCCAAAGACAACACATTGATTTTCCATCGAAGTTTGTAGATAACCAGATAACAAATGATGTATAGCGGGATGAGTCCATAAACCTGCTCTTTGACCAGAGAAGCGAAACTCCCCATAAGCCAGAAGACGATAGCCGGGAGTTCGTCCTGTGGATCGGCAACATATTTAATGATTGATACAAAAGACATAAACACCGAAGCCACTATGATGCCCGACAGGATAGTCGTGAGCTCCCCATTGTTTTTCTTGAAATGGCAAAGTCCCATCACGCATAAAAGGCTGACAATGCCAAAGAAGAAAGAGGAAAAAGCGCTGAGTTGTAGTGGAAAACCTAGCAGTATCCCAAGTGCTGCGCCGAACGCTGCGGCGGAAGATGTACCGAGCACATCCGGGCTCGCCAGCGCATTTCGCAACACCGCTTGATACGTCACGCCTGCTACTGATAGCCCTGCCCCTACCATCATGACGGCAATAATCCTTGGCAACCGTAGATTGCATATAACCGAGAATCCTGCGCTCAAACAACGGCGACCATTATCATGTAATACCTCCGTCATTATTTCGGGGAAAGATAATGTATAGCGACCTATGAACAAAGAAATCATAGCCACAATCAGTAACAATACGATTGAAATCCACATTAGCATGCGGTATTTTTGTCTTTCCTGCATAACTAACCTTTCAAAATTAAAACCTATGCGCCGAATTATTTTATTACCGCTGTCTTAACTCATCGGTTAATAGCGCGTCCGGAATTTCATAATCAAATACTTTTTTATAGTGTAACCGTGTTGCAACTTTCAATTCTGCATCTGTTATATAGTCAGGGTTAAATTTATTAATCATAAACAATGGTAATAGCGCAGTCTCAGCAGACAATCCTCCCCAATTATGTAGCCCCACGGGTGTAGAAAATATTTTCCCATCTTTAAATGCTTTTACATTATGCCAGTCTTGCCCGGGATTTTTATTATTGAGAATATCCTTCGCGCTACCAAAGACCACAAATACAACATCGGGATCCCACTGAATTATTTGCTCCATTGAAACATTAATGTACCTGCCAGCATCCCCTTTTACCACCAGATCACTTGCTACGTTTTCCATCCCCGCCATCTTAAGATAGGTATCACCATATGTTTTCGGCCCACTCACCTTGAGTTCTTTCCCATCACTCTGCTCAAGATACAATGCCCGAATATGTTGTGATTTGATCTTCTCGGCATAGGGTTTTGCCTCATTGAGGCTTATCTTCCATGCATCCGAAAATTTGTGACTGTGAGGTAAACCAAGGGTCTGGTTAAATTCGTTTTCCCAATAAGTCTGCGTTACTACTGGCTCAAATTTCGTGTCACCACCAGCATCAAGATTAATAGTGGGGATCCCTGCCCGCTCCAGATTATCATTCTGACTTTTACCATAATAGTAAATAATATCTGGTTGTAAATTTAGTAAGGACTCCATATTTACAACATAGTCTTTATTAATAAAGTCAGTAGTGATACGGTCGATATCTGGCTTCATATCCTTGAGAAGTTTCATGTTTGAATGCAGAAAAGCCCAAGGTCCAACGCCCACTACATGTTTATATGCCAAATCACTTGCCATAATTACACCAAAGGGACAATTTCCGGTGATAATAATACGGTTGAATTTTATGGGTATTTCTTCAGAATTTTTCATATATTGGTCATTTATCGTCTTACTCACCTCACTACTATTGGCATAGCTTGCCGTTGATAATAATATCATCGATGATATGAATAATGAGAATAATATTTTTCCATTAAGCATACTTAGCACCTCAATGTTTTAAATGAATTGTAATTTAATAGCATCACGTGATTATTTTATTGACTAATTCATATTACCTTCTTTAAAAAACCGACGTCATGAGATGAAGATTTAAAGCGGAGATAACTCACCGCCAGAGACATAAATGAGAACAATGCCCCGGCGAAAAGACTAATATTCGTTACATTACGCCCAAACATATTAAAGAAAAACGCCACCAGCACAGAACCAATAATCTGCCCAATCAGACGTGAACTGCCTAATAATCCGCTGGCAATACCGCTATTTTCATGTGGGACCGAAGTCATAATGAGAAAATTATTAGGGGACTGGAATAGTCCAAAACCAAAACCACAGATAGCGATCCGCCAGAGGATCTGCATATTCGAGGGTTGTACGGGTAGCCATGTCATTAACAGAGTACCTATCAGAAGTAGTAATAGTCCGGTGAATGCTACCAGGTTGGGCTCGTACTTTTTGATTAGTTCACCCGCGACCAGAGAGGTCAACATTGTCGCCAGCGGCCATGCCGTTAACAGCATGCCTATTTCAACGACATTGCGGTTTAATACATTATGAAAATAAAATGGTAAGGTGACATATGCCAGTAACTGCGTACTATATGATAACAAAGACATTAATAACGATAGAGAAAATGTCCTGTTGCGAAATATCGCAACCGGGATCAAAGCATCAGTAACCTTTCTTTTTTGGTTCAAATACAAAGTGATTGCCAGCACGACAAGAATAATCGAGCTTGGGATAACGTCTAACACGTTGTTCCTCGCCAAACCCAGCATCATCGTTGAAAACGAAGCGAACGTCAGGAAAACCAGCAACGCACCCGCTTTATCAAACCGGTTTTCGGTACGTTGTGTCGGTTTGAACGATACAATACAGAGAAGCAATGAAATACAAGCGATCGGTACATTAATAGAAAACAACCAGTTCCAGTTTGCAACTGATAGAATAGCTGAAGCAATTGACGGCCCCGCCGCTGCGGAAACAGACACCACCATTACATTAATCCCCAATCCACGACCTAACAGCCGAGCAGGATAGATCTCTTTAATCAACACCGCATTCACACTTAGAATGGCCGCAGCCCCAAAGCCCTGAATGACGCGAAAAGCCGTCAGCATCATCAGCGTTTCAGAAAGTGCACATCCTAACGAGGAAAGCGCAAAAAAAATCACCCCAAGAATAAAAATACGTTTGTTACCTATTTTGCCTCCCAATGCAGCGAATACCAGCAATGAAGCGACCACAGCAAACTGGTAAGCATTGATTATCAGGATAGATGCAGCTTCTGAGACGGCAAAATCTTTGCCAATAACAGGTAAGGCAACATTTGCGATAGTGCTGTCCAGCATCGCAATCACTGTACTAAGTGATACAGCCAGCACGGCACCGATGTTGAGTTTTTCTTCTTTGATATGTTCAGTTGACATAATTCCTCCCCAGAATAAGTCATCGAACAATGGATAGACTCATTCTATATTTCGGCACACCTTTATTCGTTACGTTATAACATAACCAACAGTGATGAGAATAATTATCTTTTGAAAAGATCTATATCAATATGTTTCCAGCAGGAGTCCATCGTCCTGATTGATAATTCAGGATTTTAAGTAAACACGACGGGGCAAGAGCTAATCAGCAGTACTCTTGCAGATTGCGATCATTGTTGGACGCCTGATGTCATCATGATTCAAGCGATAAGAGGCAGTGATAGTATTAAAAATCCAATTTATCAATACATTGGGAGCCTCCTGTTTTTCCAGTGATTAATATTAAGTAACTCGAAGCAACAAAAAATAACATTCAAGTCCTCGACCTCAAATAATTCATAACGTTATAACATAACAAATTCATCTGTATGAGGCGGCTGCATTGAACACCAACATTACCCGACGAAAACTGATTCTTACTGGTTTAGCGGCTCTCGCAACCAATACACTGGCTATACCGCTTACATACGCACATATACGACCTCAGCTAAATCATAAGCATACCTCCCTCCCAATAAATGGGCGCAGGAAATTTACGATAATGCTAGATCCTGGACACGGGGGGATTGATTCTGGCGCAGTGGGTTGTGAAGGTTCTCTGGAAAAACATGTTGTACTGGATATTACCTTTAAGATAAAAGCCATTCTCAATAGTCACGGTATAAATGCACTACAGACGCGATCGGATGACACTTTTATTCCACTATACGATCGCGTACAGATTGCTCATGCACACAAAGCCGATCTATTTATGTCCATTCACGCCGATGGTTTCGCTAGTCCTGCAGCCCATGGAGCTTCCGTTTTTGCACTTTCAACACGGGGAGCCAGCAGCGCTATGGCAAGGTATCTATCCAAAAGTGAGAATGCTGCTGATAATATTGCTGGAAAACAAATCATTCACAGGGACAAGTATCTCGACAAAATCATCTTCGATCTTGAACAGACTGAAACCATCAGGGAAAGTCTTTTACTGGGATCACATATAGTTCACCACATTTCTCCAGTCCACCATATGCATTCAAACCATACAGAACAGGCAGCTTTTGCAGTACTTAAATCACCCTATATTCCATCTGTCCTGGTTGAAACCTCTTTTATCACCAACCCACAGGAGGAGAAATTATTAGGCACAACGGCATTCCGCAACAAAATTGCATCCGCCATTTCTAATGGCATCATCAGTTATTTTAGCCACAAACAAAACGTTTCAGCATAACGATAATAATCTCATTCTATTGGATTTAAGCAATGAGCATATGTCTCGGTAAGTTGTCCACCCTGCCACCATTCAGATGCTGAGCCATCTTTAGGGATGTTTATCATGACATTGCATGACCTACGCTATTATTTTATATCAATCACACTACTCTTCTCACCGTACTCTTTTGCGGTCAACGTTCTGAACCAAGACGGTAAAAGTCTCGATTTTTATGGCACTATCATTGCGAGACGTTTTACCAGTAATAACATCAAAGATGATGGCGATCGTAGCTATCTCTATTTTGGGTTGATTGGAAAGCATGACCTTACCCACAACTGGCAAACCTACGCTCACTGGGAATATACGGTTAGTGCATCAGATGCCAGCAGAAATGCAACCCGGCTCGCGTTTCTGGGTGTAGACAACCCGTACTGGGGAAGCCTGGATATCGGCCGGAACTGGGGGGTACTGTACGACGTTACCTCAATAACAGACCGCTCTCCCTTATTCAGGGAAATGTCCTATAACTACATTGACAACTTCATGCGTGGCCGAGCCCTTAATCTTATGACGTGGCGCAAAAAATTATCGGTCTTTCAACAGACTGTGAAATTAGCGATGCAATACCAGTTCAAAAGTAACAACGAAAATCGAGCCTTAAGACAACAGAACGGCAATGGTATTGGTACTTCCCTGTCTTGGTTCTTTACGCCAAAGCTCAGTGCAATTTTTGCTGCGTCATCTTCCGAGACCACATTTTCACAGCAACAAAATGCCGGTTACAAAAAAAACATTCGGACTTTCGCAGAGGGGCTTAAGTACCAGAGCAAAAAACTTTATCTGGCCACTGTTTTCACGCAGAGTAATGATGCCATCAACCCCCAACCTCACAATAATAATACCAACGCCTTCAGCTATGAAGCCCTGGGTAAATATACGCTGACCGACAAATTTCAGCCCAGCATTGGTTACACTCACCTGACGCAAACAATCGCTGGCCAACGAACCCGAGTACTGGATTATGAAGAAATAGGCTTTAGCTACTACTTCAACAAAAATATGCAGATCTTTTTAGATTATAAATTTAATAACATCAGAAATAGCCCTGCCGGGATTGACTGTGCAGATAAACTTGATACAGGGATAAGTTATCACTGGTGAAAACGTATCCAGAGTTAGATGGATTCTGACTCTGGACAACAGAGCATGGCTAAAATTAACGGATAGGATATATGCCCATAAAGACCCTTTCCCTTGCACCATTGGTGACAGCCACTTACAAGCTATAAAGAAGAAACATCAATAAGATAATTTATTTTTCTGAACCTCGCATGCCTATAAACACTGGAGTATGCCCCACATTGATAGCAATCAATTAACATATAGCATCAGATAATACCAAAAAAAAACAAATAAAGGAAAATTATTCATGTCCTGGAATAGCAATCTCAAGCTTATGGCAAAAAACTGGTTAACAATACACGAAGCTGTGCAAGTGATTAATGAGACATTCGACACTTCAATTACAGAAAGTACCATATATCGATGTGCACTTTATGGGCAAATCAATCTATCCATTTACTTCCAGTCTCCGGTAATATTACGAAAAATAGCTAAAAATGGAGAAAAGGTAAAAATATCTATTTTGGACAATTCAGAACTAAAGAGACTCTGCTTTCTTGATAAGCAGTGTTTCATAAATAATAGGAATCTTATCATATCTACTGAAGGTGATTACTTTTCATCTCGCAGAAATATTTTTGATACTAACCTATTTGGATTTGAATACATTATCATTCAAAGATATCTAGCAGACTCACTCAGAATATCACCACCTATTAACAATCCTGACGCCATTAATTTTGGCATTACTGTTACGAATGCAAATGATCTATTTTTGCTTTTCAATAAAATATCATGGGAAGAACAAATTCAGAGCAAGATAAAATACTTATCGGATGAGGCCACCTCTATAATCAAAGAGTCTTCCTGGCGGAATGAAAAGCGGGAATATACGGCTCCATGCTACTTCCCAATGCATGACTTGCCACAAGATGCTTGTTTCGTTATCAAATGTGTTGAAATTGAGAGATTAATAGAAAAGCTAACCATTGACAAAAACTCCACGTTATCTCCGACGAGAATATCTACGCCCTTATCCCGGCTTTTCTGGTTAGCCTGTCATCATAATGAGGTTATACGCCCTCTGGTGAAACAACCTTACAAACTCTTGTCTATATTTGAGGAATGGGCAATTGCTGATGGCATCACCGATCATCTCAGCGGTGATACGCTAAAAACGGCGCTGGAGCGTGGCTCCCCTTTATCGTATAAAACTACAGTGAAGTAGTACATCCTCAGTGTATATATCGCTCAGATCCGTATTACGAGTCAATATTTTCGTGATACGGGTTCACGGTCTTTATCTAAACATCATTCTGTGTTCCTTTATGATAGCAATGCCATAAGCCCCTGGAGGAACAAATGCCATCTCATCAATTATTACGCCTCAGACAAGTCGAGCAAAAAACAGGTCTTAAACGTTCACAAATCTATCTGTATATGAAAGACAAGCGTTTCCCACTCTCAATAAAAATCGGCCCAGCCAGCGTAGCCTGGCTCGAGTCGGAGATTGACGAATGGATTAATCGTAAATTAGCTAACCGCTAAGACAAGAGAGATAACTTATGTTTCCCTCGCTGAATTATTACGTACTTACGGATGTAATATATGCATTGAAGGAAGGTGACTTATCTTACGCTGAAACACTTGGATTTACCCTTGAAGAAATAAACGAAATCAGTCAGTTACCCTTTGATTCATTATTTTCTATCTGCCACTCTCCCGTATCATTTATTGCGGTAAAAATTCACCATGACATTTTACGCAAACGGTTGGAAAGAGTACGTACTGAAACCCAGTATCATCAGCAAATTAATCGGGCGATCCGGTTAGGTGGATCTATAGCATTACTAAAGCATTATTTCGGTCTTACTTCTAACGATGTCTGTCTCAACCGCAGATTACAAGGCATATCTGTACCGTATGGGCGCACACCTCTTCCTGATGAAACCATGGATGCCACAATATGGTGTCGATGGAAGGCGTTAAAAGGAAAAAGCCCTGATGCTAATGAAGCACTTAATATCATGATGCAGATCACCGAAGAATTAGCCTCGGAGCCCAATCCCCCCTCACTCACTGTTGTCTGTAACCGAATCACATTTTGCGAGCAGGGAAGGACAGACAGGAGGACATGATATGCCTGACGAAGTTGATCGCGACCAGGAATTCAATGAGCAACGTCTGGAGGAAATGATTGAACAAAGCCGTTTCAAACCAGCAGCAACGCCTTCCCTGTATCACTGTCAGTTCTGCGGCAGACCAATTCCTGAAAAGCGGAGGCGCACTCTCCCAGGAGTAACAACGTGTAGAGAATGCCAGGAAATGCTTGAGCGACGCAAACGATAATTTTAACAGCAAGACGTGCAGGGAATTAAAACCCCGCACGTCTTTATATTTCACTATTAGTAAAAATACAATCACCGATTATATCTCCCCTCCCCCCTACACTACTAAAATTCATCCCCAAAAAACTCTTAGCATTTCATTTTCACTTTATCATTCCAATTTATATTAATTAAATCCATCCTGATAGTGTTTCTGCTCATCGACCTGACAGTAAGGAATTTATTCAGCCTTGGTCGAGCACCGTTCTTTAATAATTTATATCAGGCTATCACACAACCTTAATTCAGTGTGCCGCTGAATGTTCTCGCTGACCCGTTGAAATCGGAATGCAGAATTGGGATGTGACCCATTAATTATTATTTTGATTAGAGACTATCCAGATAAAACCAAGTGACATCATTTTGTCGGTCTTGAATTTTCAACAGACACGCTGAAATAAAACATCTACTTCAAAAACATTAGTGCCGCATTTACCCGAATCAAAAGCCCTGTAAAGAATATCTCATGAAACCCTTTATTATGGCTTCGGAAATCCGGCGCAAAGTGCTCACAATCTCGAAACCACACATTACCCCTTCAAGTTTCCCTCAGCATGCATGGTTCTTTGGCTATGTACGCTGCCCGCATTCCCGAGGCTACTATGCTTTCCACATCTGCCTTTCTGGCGGTGGCCATGCAGTGTGCCACCAGCATTCATCCGTCCACAGCACTCGACGTCGTAAGGGTGGAGTCCAATTTTAACCCTTATGCGATCGCCGAAATTATCCCAAAGGGCTCAGGCACCTCCGGTCACAATAAAATCATTTCTCATCAGCCCACCAGCCGGGAAAGAGCCGAGCGAATCATAGGTCGCCTTATGGCGCAGAGCCGCCGTTATTCTGTGGGGCTGATGCAAATTACCAGCACCAATTTCCATCATTACGGTGTGACAGCCTCTGAGCTGCTTGATCCCTGTACCAATTTGTCTGTTTTCGAACACATCCTCAACGACTGTTACCGACGCGGCGGCTCGCTGAAAAGAGCACTGAGTTGCTACTACTCCGGCAATTTCCGTACCGGAGAACAGCCGGAAGCGGCTTTTTCCGGAACCAGCTATGTGCAACGAATCGGTTACGCTGCTGCTCCCCACTATGCCGTACCCGGAACCCACGAGGATAAATTGACACCCCCGCCGTTCCTGAAGCCTACGCCTGCAGGTGACCAGTTACGTCCCTGCGTGATCTGGCCGAAGGGCGTGGTTCGTGGCGTCCCCTCAAAATTCCGCCAGAAGAAAATTGCCATAGAAAAGATCTCTACGCCGTCATTGCGCCGGAGCCTCTCCCTGTCACCCCGTGAGGAGAAAGAATAATGACACTTTGCTGCAAACTTAAGGCCGCTTTCAGTCATGTTTCCGCATTTGCACTCATCGTTTGTTCTGTACCTCCGGTTTTTGCCGATGGCTTTCAACGCGCAAATACCGTGATGGAAAAAGTCGCCACCGGCCTTAATGGCCTGGCGGCCATCACCATTACCGTGGCCGTGATCTGGGTAGGTTACAAGACACTCTGGAAAGGCGAAAGCCTGTCCCAGTGCGCCTACATCATCATTGGCGGCATCCTGATTGGTGGAGGCAGTGAAATCGGCGCACTGCTGATGAGCTGAGAGGTTATCTATGGCAAAGCTGCTTAAGGCAATGAGACGTCCGGCGGCACTATGGGGAGTGCCGATGGTGCCTCTACTGGCTGTCACGGGTATCACCATCATCATTGCTGTCTGGACCTCCGTCGCTTTCCTCGCCCTACTCCCGATTGAATTTCTGCTGATGAAATCGCTTACCAAGAATGAACCCATGCGGTTCAGCCTGATAGCCGTCTGGCTCAGGGCAAGAGGAAAACCTGCGGCAAACCGTCTATTTGGCGCAACAGCATTTATGCCCATTGAGCATGATGCTGTTGATATCACGGAGTTTCTCAACGTCATGAAATTGAATCAGAGTGCCACGCTCAGGAAATACATTCCGTATTCATCGCATATTCATCAACATGTCGTCCGCTCACCCAATAGTGACCTCTACTGTACCTGGGAACTGACGGGCACTCCGTTCGATTGTGAATCAGAAGAAACGCTCAATATTGACCGTAACCAGTTGCACGGAATTATCCGCTCTTTCGAGGGGATGCCGGTCACCTTCTATATCCATAACGTAAGGGAGCCATTTACCGATTCGCTACATAAGGTATCCGGCAACCCTTACGCTGATGAAGTCAGCCGTCTGTATTATGCCTCGCTGGAGGCTAACCCGTTTCGCCGTAACCGCTTGTTCCTGACTGCCTGCTACCGCCCTTTTGCCAGTCTGGAAAAAGCCGGACACCGGCGTATGAAAGACGGCCAGAAACTGAAAGAGCTTGACGGTGTGTTGCAGGGGATGCTGGAAATTAAAGGTACCCTCGATACCGCTCTGTCACGCTACGCCGCACACTCTCTTGGTACTTTCAGCGAAGAACAGGCGGTATTCTCCTCCCAGTTATCCTTTTACGAGTATCTCTTGACGCACCAATGGCGCAGGATCCGCGTCACCCGTGCTCCTGCATATTCCGTCATGGGATCGGCGGCGCTGTTTTTCTCCGGGGAGTCTGGACAGATAAACCATACCGGCGGCACCCAGTATTTCCGGGGTCTGGAAGTTAAAGAGTTCCCTGAAGAAACAGCAACTGGAATGATGGATTCTCTGCTTTATGCCCCCTGTGATTATGTCATCACACAGTCCTACACCTGCATGTCACGGGAAGAAGCCCGGAAGGCCATCAAACGCACCCGACGTCTGTTAATGAGTTCAGATGATGATGCGGTGTCTCAGCGGCTGGATCTGGATGTGGCGCTTGACCTGCTGACATCGGGAAAAATTGCGTATGGAAAACACCATTTTTCCATCATGGTGTTTTCCCAGACGCTGGATAGTCTGGTAGCCGATACCAGCGAAATCAGCAATGCCCTGAACAACCTCGGCATTATATCGGTTCCCGCCGCGCTTTCTCTTTCAGCCGGGTATATGGCGCAACTGCCTGGCAATTATCATTTGCGGCCCCGCAAGGGTGAGCTGAGCAGTCAGAATTTTGTCGAGCTGGCTTCGCTACACAATTTCTATCCCGGCAAGCGCGATAATGCGCCCTGGGGGGATGCGATGGCCTTACTGCGTGCCCCATCAGGGGATGGCTACTATCTGAACCTTCACAATACGCTGGCGGATAAGGATGAATTCAACGAGAAGAATCCAGCCAGTACCTGCATTCTCGGTACCAACGGTTCGGGTAAAACCATGCTCATGACGTTTCTGGAAAACATGCAGCAGAAATATAGCCGTACGGAGAGTTTTTCTCCCGACGCAAAAACCAAACGACTGACAACCGTTTATCTGGATAAGGATCGTGGCGCTGAAATGAATATCCGGGCATTGCAAGGCCGTTATTACCGTATTACACATGGCGAGCCCACCGGGTGGAACCCATTTTCGCTATCGCCCACGAAACGCAATATCAGTTTTATCAGTCAGCTGATGAAACTGCTGTGTACGCGTAACGGTGCGACCATCACGCCCCGCAATGAACGACGTCTAAATGATGCCATACTGGCGGTGATCGGTAATGAACCACAGTACCGTATTCATGGGATCACCCGTTTACTGGAGAATCTTCCGGAGCCTGCGACCCGAGAAGCCCAGGAGAATGGCCTGAGTATTCGCCTGTCACAGTGGGCGCAGGGTGGCGAGTTTGGCTGGGTGTTTGATAACGCATCAGACACCTTCGATATCAGTCGCTGCGATAACTTTGGCATTGACGGCACAGAGTTTCTTGACGATACGAATATCTGCGCACCGATCTCCTTTTATCTGCTGTACCGCATTACCAGCTTACTCGACGGACGTCGACTGGTTATCTTCATGGATGAGTTCTGGAAATGGCTACGGGATCCGGTATTTAAGGATTTTGCCTATAACCGGCTGAAAACTATCCGCAAGCTAAACGGGATGCTGGTTGTAGGAACACAGTCCCCGGCGGAGATCATCAGGGATGAAATTGCGCCTGCCGTGATTGAGCAGTGCGGGACGCAGATCCTGGCAGCTAACCCCAGTGCTGACCGGGCACATTATGTCGACGGAATGAAGTTTGAGCCGGAGGTGTTCGACGTCGTGAAAGCCCTGGATCCGCAGGCCCGCCAGTATGTAGTGGTAAAAAATCAATTTAGACGCGGCGACATAAAGCGTTTTGCTGCACGTGTGACGCTCGATCTTTCCGGTATCGGCAAGTACACAAAAGTCATGAGCGGCAGCGCCGACAACCTGGAAATCTTCGACTCTCTGTACCGTGAAGGGATGCAGCCCCATGAATGGCTGGATACCTACCTGGCTCAGGCACTCTGAAACCCCACAGGAGGTTCATGATGAAACGGCGTTTTCATTCATTAATTATTGCGTGTGTGATCATCAGCCCGCTGGCACATGCAGGTATTCCTGTTCTGGTGGATGCTGACCCACTACGTGAGCTCGAATGGCTGAAAGAGGCACAACGCTGGATACAAACAGCGCAGCATTATGAGAGCCAAATTCAGGCATATAAAGACCAGTTAGCAACGGCCACCGGTGTCCGGAATATTGTTGATTTCGTTGATCAGGCGAAGAGTCTTAAATCAGATCTGGAAAAACTGCGTAAGCCGGGCCAGACACTCAACGACCTGCTACTTTCTGGTGGCACCGCCGGGCAGTTCGATGCGCTATACGCAAAGTACCGGGTTTTCGATACGTGCAACGCGGCGCAGTCCGGAAGCTATGCCGATATCTGCAAACAACAGGTCATCAATAAGGCAATTCAATTTGAGCAGACTAACGAGATCCAGGATCAGGTCAGCCAGGCACTGGGCGAGATCAACAACCTGTCGAACCGTATTGCACTCTCTAAAGACTCAAAGGAGTCGCAGGACCTTGCCAACAGTATTCAGTTGAAATCAGTGATGCTGAACACGCTCACTGATCAGTGGGAAATGAGTGTGAAGGCGGCAGAAAAACGCGGGAAAGTGCTGGAGGATGAGCGTCTCAAACAGTGGAACCAGCAGCAGTTAACTGCACCAACCCCCGATTTAAACCGCTAAAGGAGTTTCACATGCGTTTATTAACCCTTTCGTTCCTGTCCATTTTATTCCTCATCATTTGCGGCTGCAGAGACGAAACCAAAACGACCCAGTGGTACAAAGATCATCCCGATGAGCTGAAAACAGTATATGAAAAATGCCTGAAAACCGGCGATGCCTCTGAAAACTGTAAAAATGCCAATGAAGCTCATTTTCAGATTCAACAGTTAAATGCCCCCACTCCCAACCTGAATTCATAGTGAGGTTAATATGCCTGGTGGTGTATTTATCGGTGTTGAAAAACACCTGATAGGGGGAGTCACCGACGCAACAAAGGGACTGATGATGTCATACTCCGCCATGATGCTGGGACTGGCGGCAACGTCAGCGACACTTTATATCATGTGGCGTGGATACCAGAGCCTGGCAGGTAAGTTGTCCACACCCATGGAGGACGTCATGTGGGACATCATAAGAATGGCCATCATCCTGTCCTTTGTGGCCAATGTCAGCGGTTATCTCGACGGGGTCATTGACGCTATCAATGGCTTAAAAGACGGCTTTTCCGGCAACGATAATATATGGCAACTACTGGATAGCTTATGGGATAAAGCGAAGGTATTAGGCAAAACGTTACACGACATGGATAATTCAACGTACATAAAAGACGAGGGCATCACAGCTCAATTTTATGTGTGGCTTGGGATATTCGTTTTAATGACTATTACAGCCTTTGTTGCAATGATCGCAGAGGTCATGGTTTTGCTGCTCAGCATCACAGCCCCCGTTTTCATCTTTTGTCTCATGTATGGCTTTTTACGTCCCATGTTTAACAACTGGCTGCAAAATATTTTCGCAGCCATATTAACGGTTCTGTTTTCTGCATTGTCGCTACGAGTGGTCGTTAATTATTTAAACTCCCGCTTAGATATTGCCACACAAATATCTGCACAATCTAATATTGTGGAGCTAGGCGCTCAGGTCTGTCTCGCCGGGGTCTGCGCGGCAATAATGGTATACCTTTCTGCAAAACTGGCCGGAGCACTAGCCGGGGCGGGAGCGACTGTCTCCATGCAGGGACTGTCCGCCGTGGGTATAGGCGCAGCGGCGTTTGGTGCAGGGAAATTAGCCGCAGGAGCCGGGAAGCAGACAAACCGCGCAATTCAGGACAATCTTCAGGGATGGAGAGATGCCAGTACAGATAAACCCGGCAGCGGCCCGGGATACAGAGCTGCTCAGGCACGTAAGTATGCCATTGAGCAAATGATCGCCAGGAACGAGGCCCGACGGCTGGCAAAATCAAGAGAAACAACCGTTCAGAAATTTCATCGTTAAACTTGTCATCCCTTGCATACTATTTCCGTCAATCCCCCCGGCGCTAACACTACCCTCTATCCAACCCACTGAGGAAACATCCCATGAAACGCTTGATTGCGCTGATTTTACTGTGCGCGCTTTACGGCTGTGCACAGTCACCCCATCCCCTGGCCTTTAGTGGGCATGGCATCCCGGTAAACACGCCTCAGATGATGGCGGAGTTAAACAATCATGAGTGAACAGTCAATCATTGCTGATTCCCGCACCTTTGAGCAGAAAATGATTGAGCGGGACAAACGCGCCACGAAGGCGGGATTTATGGTTGGCGGCGCGGGCTTACTCATTGCCATACTGGCACTCACCACTGTGGTGCTGATATTACCGCTGAAACAGACAGTTATTGAGCTGTATGCTGTTGATAATCATACCGGACGGTTGGAACACGTCACCCGAGCGTCACAAACGAGTCTGACAGCGGAAGAAGCTTATCAGAAGGCGATGACCTCAAGTTACGTCAGAGTGCGTGAACGTTACATTTACCCTGCCCTACAGGACGATTATTCAACGGTACAGGTCTATAACAGCCCTCAGGTTAATGATGATTATCTGGCACTTTATGCAGGAAAAGACGCCCCGGATAAGGTGTACCAGAATGAGGCCCACACCGTACATATCGACATCCTGTCTAATCAGATCACCGAAGGCACTGCCCCCGATAAAGTCGCCACCCTCCGTTACAAAAAAACTATCCGCCGCCTCGCTGATAGCAGTACGCGTACAGAATACTGGGATGCCCACCTGACATTCCACTCCGACCCAAGTAAGGAAATGAGCGATACAGAGCGGGAAGTTAACCCGTTCGGTTTTACGGTGACCAGTTGGCAGGCAGATCGTGAAATCAGAGGAGTTGAATAATGAAAATTATCATCCTTTTCGCACTGGCGATGTGCGGTATAGCCTGGGGTGCTGCAATACCACAAGCAAGCCGCTACGACGCCCGTCTCCAGCAGGTTGTCTATAACCCGTTTAACGTCACTGTCGTCAATACCCGACCCGGTTTCGTAACCACGCTCATCTTTGACAATGACGAAGCGGTTATCAGTGCTAAACCAGGTTTTGAGGACGCATGGGAAGCCACAACAGACGCAAACCGGGTCAGTATCCGCCCGGTAGCCCTGATTCAGGGTGCCCCCGGAGTGGACGGTAATACTGCGCAGGTGGTCATTCCTCCCAACAGTCACGACTGGCATACCAACATGCTAATCGTTACCACTCGGCGGCTGTATAACGTCGAGCTAAACGTCATCGATGAAAAATCATCGCAGCAGCCTGCTTTTCAGGTGAGTTATCGCTATCCCGATGAAGCACACGAAAAATCGGGCCGTGAAGTCACAACCAAAGCGCGGGAACGGGAGCAGAAACAACAGCAGGCCGATATCCAGCAGGCTCTTAACGCCGCGCAGACGCCACGAAACTGGGACTATCTCAAATATCCGGGGAGCAATAGCACACGTATCGTTCCGGACTTCGCCTATGACGATGGTCGCTTTACGTTCGTGGGCTTCTCCCCAGCCAAATCCATTCCCTCTTTGACAAAAGAGCTAAACGGCCAGGAGCATGTGGTTAACAGCAGTGTCCGCAGGAAAGGCAACTTCACCGTACTGGTTATTCAGGAAGTTACCCCCCGTCTGGTCCTCCGTTCCGGTGGCGCTGTGGTCGGCCTGGAAAATCGTGGTTTCGGCAGGGTTCAGGTCGCAGATGGTGCCACAGTCTCCCCGCAAGTTGAGCGAGTGGTAAAAACCGCAACCAATTAACAGCTGAGGAACTGTACACATGAATGACGAACATCTGCATCCTGTGCCAGATGAATCCAGGTCCTGTCCGACACAGAAGGATGATGATATTGCTGCGCTTGAGCGCGAGGCCCGCGCAAAGCGTGAAGCTGTGCTTCACACCTGGCAGGATGATGACAATAACGATCCAATACAGCCGGCTGTCAATAAACTGAAAAAGCGCCAGCAGGGGAAAGCCACCGCTTTTCTGGCATTCGCTGCCGTTGCCCTGATTGCACTGGCGTGGGGGGGTAACTGGATATACCACAATCTTCTTTGGCAGCCAGGTAAAGAAAAGCCTCAGGAAACTGTGGCCCCGACAGATCGGACCGATTCTCGACAGCGTACCGATCTGGGTACGCACTATATCGACGCGAAAACACCAGAACCGGCGGACAACAACCCTGGTAGTACGACACCCAACGGATCGGAGGCTCTGCCCGACTTAGATAAAGCCCGTTTTCTGGTGCGCCGGGAGGGTTCAGGTTCAGCGGTACGAAATCCGGTGCGGACCCGGCATCAGGAAATGACGCAGGCATCCTCAGCCAGGCAGCCGTCAGAGACACAATATTCTGATACCGGTCAGCCGCTAAACACCTCGTCGCCACAGCCGGAACAGTCCCCGACAGCGGTCCGGCGAATTCCTTATAATCCCGATCTGTACGTGCCGGAAAATACCGCTATTCCCTGCTCACTGGATTACCGTTTTGTCTCAGATCGGGCTGGAAAAATCCGCTGCACGATCGCCGAAGACATCTGGAGCGCCAGCGGTAATACAAAGCTGATAGAAAAAGGGACCACCGCCACGGGGATGTACCAGACTGGTGCAGAAACAGGAATGACGCATGGACAGGGACGCGCATTCATCATCATCACGAAACTGCGTACCCGCCAGCCCCCTTTCCTTGATATTCCGCTGGTCGATACGAATGCTGCCGGAGAACTGGGCGAGGCTGGCGTTGATGGCTGGATAGACTCGCATTTCAGGGAGCGATTTGGAGGTGCATTACTGGTCGGTATGATCCCTGATATTGGGGCATGGGCATCCAACAGCGCCGGTCAGAAAGATCGGAATACCGACTATACAGAAAACAGCCGTCAGGCTATGGCGGATATGGCACGTACCACGCTGGAAAACAGCATTAATATCCCACCGACGCTCTACAAAAATCAGGGTGAAATCATCAACCTGGTCACAGGGCAGGATATTGATTTTTCAGGCATCTACACGCTGAGGATGAAGAGTGAGTAATCGAAAGTTTTTGTTTGGTGTTACGGCGACAGACGTCATCGTAAGGGACGATTTCAGCAACGCTGTCGTCAACGACTTACTGTCACACCTTACCGGAATCAGAAGAATAGTCATGACATGCTATCGTGCCGGGGGCGCATTGATAGAACTCAGTATTGACTCAGGAGAAGAGCAACCGTTCTGTATCACCATCAGTGAAGGCCCTTTGGATGCACCGCCTTTTTCCCCGGACGATATCCGGCTGGCACATAAGCAGATATCGCTGCCTGACGTCACCGATATACTCATTCTTGTGACAACATTAGCCCGCTACGCCGGACTTTCCCCCTCCGTCTCCACCGATGAAGATTCATCTTCTCTGCTGGAGTTCAGTTCGTAGTAAATGGCCAGTTGACGCAGCTTTGATATTTCAAGGTTGATAACGCTTTTTCCTGTGCTGTTTTCCCGTTCGGAAACAACCGGATTGAGTAAAAATATACGGAAATATCTGACGTTTTTAGTGTCCAGAATCTCATCGATATAATGACCAAACCGTCCTTTCGCCATCAGATCTTTACTGACATACAGGCGAACAGGCTTCCCCTCATGTTTATCAAAGAAATTAATCAGAAAACCCCGACCATACCGATGCATTAGGGTCCCACCACCATAGATGACGCCCGAATACGGATTAGCCAATCCACGCTGTATATGCGTTATATATTCATGTAGATAGACCTGATCATGGTGCATGATCCTGAGTCTCAACGCCCGGAACTCATCCTGAGGCAGCGTTTCTTTCGCTTCCTGCCATGTGTCGATAAGTCGCTGAAGCTGGTTGGTTCGCGTGTAGCGACTCCAGCGGGGCTCTTCATTTGTACCCGTTTTATCATCATCCCCGACCGTTTTTCTTGTGTGAACAGGCGTAACAAGCTTCACGGGATCGGATGGTTCGCCATCAGGATCATCTATTGAAGGGTCAAAGCAGTTGATATAGTCCGTCAGCTTTTGCTTTGCTTTTCGTTCTGTGAAATCAGCCTCTGACTCGTCTGGACGCCGGTCCTGATCCGCATCCTCGGTGAATTCGAGCCATTCACATCCGAACTTGTGAGGATGAGGTGAACGGAAGTGCGCAGCCTTGAATTTCTCACCATCTTCAGCTTTGACGTGATAGTTAACACCGCTAATGGTGACATCACAGTTGCGATCGCTACATGAAAAAGTGAACCGCTTCCTTTCTTCCGGCTTTCTGGAAAAAAATTCCATTCGCGCTTCATCAATGGACAAACAGCGCCCGAGTTCATGGCAATAAGCGAACAGTACTTTCGTCTTCGACATACTCCCTCCACAAATGTATCCGATACAAGGATATCACATGAAAAACATCTCTCTCGATCGCTATACACAGCGATTTTTTGGCGATTTTATTGCTCATCCTGGACTAACAGAAATCGCCGTCAACCGCCCGGGCGAGCTATTTACCAAAATTAATGGTATCTGGGAGCTGCACAGTGTTTCGCTGGATTATGAGGGGTGTTACAACTTCGCCAGATGCCTGGCAAAGCATCACTGCGACAATATTGAAGATATCAAACCGGGGCTGTCAGCCACGCTGGAATCCGGTGAACGTTGTCAGGTTATTGTCCCTCCGGCCTGTGAGCGCAACACCGTCTCCATTACTATCCGAAAGCCGTCACAGGTACAAATTCCCCACCAGAGCTATATCGACGCCGGTTTTTATAACAGGGTGACGGGCGCAGAAACCACCCAGACGCACGATCAGGAATTGTTGAGCCTGTATACCGCCAAAGATATCCCGCGCTTTATGGAGAAGTGCGTGGAGTACGGTAAAACTATCGCGGTGGCCGGGGAAACCGGTACCGGGAAAACAACCTACATGAAGATGCTGATTGGTTTTATTCCTCGCCATTTGCGTATTACGACCATTGAAGATAATCCGGAAATCACCTTTTTTGTTCATAAAAACTATGTCCACCTCTTCTATCCGTCCGAATCAGCAGATGAAAAAGGCTCGATTGTGACGCCAGCCAGTCTTCTGCGCTGGAATTATCGCATGAATCCCGACCGTATATTGTTAACCGAAGTGCGCGGTGGTGAAGCCTGGGATTTTCTCAAAATAACCGGCTCCGGCCATGAAGGCAGTATGACTTCCCTGCATGCGGGTTCAGCAATAGAAGCGGTAGACGGTTTTATTACTCGCTGTTATGAAAACCCACAATGCGCCCGGCTGCCCTACACGTTTATGTTACGCAAAGTGCTGGACAGTCTGGATGTTATTGTCAGTATTGATTTAGACGGCAACGTGCGCCGAATGAATGATATCTATTTCCGGCCACTGCACCGTAATGCCTTCTTCGAGGAGATGAAAGCATAATGAAAACCATCAATATACTGTTATTTTTAATGGTGCTTACCGGCTGTTCGTCACCACCCCCACCGGTATCTGTTGAATGGGATAAATCGGGCGAGTCAGTGAATATCAATTTATCGCAATGGAATGACACCCCCGTTATTAATCCTTCCCCAGTCGTTAATGGGAAGTGGTTATTGTCCGTTCACTCAACGCAGTTTAACGAGACACTTTGGACCCCCGACGTATTTTACGCAGTTGCGCATTCGACGCGTATTGTTGTTGCTGCACCATCAGGCACAGCATTCTTTACTGCAACAAGCTGGCTTCGCCAGCATGGCGCAAATGGTGTTATTGAATATCAACCTGCAACTCAGTGCCTGACGTGTAGCGATACCTATATTTATTTTTCACATTAAATATACCGATATCCTGGTACAGAAATTATGGTAAGGACTTCATCATGAAATACGCCTCCATTGCGACGGTAATGCTGTGCATTGCCATTGTGCTCCCTGTTTATTGCTTCGCCTCTGACCCATGCGAAGTCGTGCTTTGTATGTACGGGAAAGCGACCGGAAACAGTGGAGGGAGTGAGTGCCATTCAGCTGAAAAAACTTTCTTTAATATCGTCAAAAAGAATAAACACGGATTTTTACCCGGTCATACACTGAATGCCAGAAAAGCTTTCCTCGGAGAATGTGCCAGTGCCGACCCAGAGGCGGTGAATAAAATCCTGTCCAGATTTGGTAGGCTCAGAGGATAATAAACCCCCGGCCATTATGTTAGTACCTTTTTTTGGGGAGAAATAAATATGGATAAAGAAAACCTTTTTATTTCCAACATCCACTCAATGCATCATGACAGAATATCGGTCGGAGCCGTGTACAGAAAGTTCTCTGAGGAAGCGAATCAGGGATGCGGCCTTTACTATGAGATCTATGAAAGTAGACTGATCAGTTTATTGCGACATCATCTTTCGCGTCTTAATGAACAGGATGCTGACAAACTCAGACGATACGCCGAAAATCAGGGAACGAAAGTCGATGATGAAACCTACCGGGAGGTATTAAAGGCTGAACAGGAATGCCGGGCTGAAATATATCGCGAACAGGTGTGAACCACCGGACATTACACTATGCCTCACAGCGCCACAGACTGACAGACGGCGGGGTTGAGGCTGGCTAATTTCTGGCTTCAATTTCGGAGAAATTGTTAAGCCGTGAAATAAGCCAGTGGAACGCGGACAGAAAATTCAATTTCGCAGAAATTGTTAATTTTCAGGTACCGCATCCATCTGCGCACATTCGCCCACAGCGAATTAAGCAGGCCGGGGGAGCCGCAAAAATTTTGCCGCCCCAGCGAGCAAAAAGGCACGCCCACGTGCCGTTTTTTGTGGGGGGCTTGCCCCGCACACCGTCAAGCCAGGTAATATTTCCCGCCCCAGCGGGGATATTACCAATCAGGCGCGACCAACCCCTTTAAAGCAGCGTTCCCGTTTTTTGGAGCTTGCGAGAAAAAAACAGGCGAAACGCGCGTCTTAAAGGGGTTGGTCGCGCGTAGCGGGCGACGGTGTGCCGCCGTTGACCCTGGGGGTTTTGGCGCGGCGTACAGCCACGCCATTACCCCCATGCGCCAGGCAATAAGGGCGTCCAGCCCGCATGAACTGGTGCACGTCGTTTCGGGCCGGAAAGTCTATCTACCGGCACATGGCTGCACCGCAGCCACCTCTGTTTGCCCCTGCTTTCACCCCAGCTTTTCGCCCAACACCGTGGGGCGAATTGAGGGGGCGATGTCGTGGGGCGAATGGCCGATAAAGGAAGCATTATGGTGTTAAATAAGCTGATCGTTTCACTATCACCGATAGTGGACGGCATGCTGGGACTGCTCGTTTTTATGCACCAGCATCAACCTATTTTAGCGCTATTCTCAGGGCTGACCATGCCATTCTTCGCGTCGATGAAAAGCGATGAACGACTCAAAGCCCCTTTATGGAAAAAGCTGGTGATAGTTTTTTCCATACTGTGCTTTTTGTTTGGCACAATAGCGCCCGTGGTGAACGAATTATTTCAATGGATATACCGAATAAAGATAGCCACCAGCAATACTGTCCTCTCCTGGCTGATACTGATTACCTCTACCGCAGCCGGTTTTGTTTTCCATATTCTTCTGCGCAGGGTGTTAACACCTGAACTCGATAAAGTAAAAAGTCGGTTCGTCAGAAAAACCACTCTGGAAAGGGAATTACGTACTGATGTCCGAACGGTGAAATCGCTGCTACCGGAAACATTGCACTATAACCCGGAGGATTATATTAACCTGAGTAAAGGTATTTTTATCGGCATGAACAGAATGAAACAGCCGATGTACCTGCCGTTAAAAGACTGGCAAAAACAACATGCCGATATCATCGGGACCACGGGGGCCGGTAAAGGGGTGGCCACCGGGATATTACTTTATCAGAGTATTTTGGCCGGTGAAGGCGTATTTGTTATGGACCCCAAAGATGATGAGTGGGCCCCACACCTTTACCGGAAAGCCTGCGAGGATGCAGGGAAATCCTTTGCCCTAATTGACCTGAGGAAACAGGCATACCAGCTAAACCTGATTAACGATATCACCGCTGATGAACTGGAAGAACTTTTTGTCGCGGGTTTCAGTCTGGCAGAGAAAGGACAAGAGTCTGACTTTTATCGCATTGACGATCGCAAAGCAGCCCGAATAGCTGCACAATTTGTCGCCCGTAATACGACCTCAACCATTCGGGATGTGTATAACGGGGAATACGTCCAAAGTATCGCTGATAAGATAAAAGCCTTTTTCGGGAAAATTGAGGAGCTGGCCTTACTCAATGCCATCAATGCACCGGCAGGATTTTCCCTCAATACAATATTTGATAACGGTGGTTGCTGCTATGTGATTGGCTCGATGCGCAACAGCAAAATTATTACCGCTCAGCGCATGCTGCTGGTTCGCCTGTACCAGCTGGCAGAAAGGCGCGATCGGGTAAACCACACACCCCGCCCTATTGCTATTTACCTTTCCGAACTGAAATACCATTTATCCAAGCCTGCGCTGGAAGGCTTAGGTGCGGCACGGGATAAAGGTGTACACATTATTATGGACCACCAATCCATTGCCGATTTAAAAGATTGCCCGGCGGATTTGAAAAGCGATGCCGTGGTGGGTGCAGTTGTGGAGAATGCCAAATTCAAGCTGGTTTATCGTGTCATGGACCCTGATACCGCTGACTGGGTGGCAAGAATGTCAGGCACCATATTAGTCGATGACGAAGTCCGCAAAGCCAAAACAGATGCGGTGCTGACAGAGACTATCGATAGTGAACGCACCATCAGGCAGGCCGAGCGTTTCTTTATCGACAGTAATATGGTGCTGAACCTGCCTGATTTTGTCAGTTTTATATTCACCACCAAAGCCCTCCCCTCTGCTTCACTAATTTCTCCCATCAGGGTTAAAAAAAGGGAACTGGCGATCTGTGCCGTATCGCCCGCTGTTGCCGCCACCGCCGCAAGAGTCAACATTGCCCTGAATTTTGACGAGGAAGAAATGTCATCCGGACCGTCATCAACATCAGTTATCACGACAACACAACCCGATCTCTTTTTTGACAAGCCGGACGAGAAACACACAACAACAAGTGCAGGTGCAGGTAAAGAGGATCATCCCTCGTTACTGAACTTTTAGAAGGGGAAATGATGCTTATCACCGCATACCGCGAGCGCCAGACCCGACATCGCGAGAAGATAATACGACTGCTGAATTTCCTGAAAGAAGAAACGTACAGTGATTTTACAACACTGATGCTGCTGTTCGGCTTCAGGGATCATAAATCACTGTATTCCCTGCTTTCAAAAGTTGAGGGAATGGGGTTAATACAAAAACACGTCCTGGTATCACGTACGAAGAAAATTTCATTGTGGGGAATAACCAACGACGGGCTGGCGGTCGTAATACAGCCTGATGATGAAATTTTCCCGGCCCGGTTTGAGCCTTCAAAACTCACAGGCTGGACGCTGGAACATCACCTTGATAATCAGATGGCGCGGATCATCCTCGAAAAAAAAGGCGCATGCGGCTGGATACATGGCGATCGCACAACTTTCCTGAGTCGTTATCAGGTCAGTCACCGCCCGGACGGGCTAATTGCCCTCCCCAGCGGCACGGTGATCGCCATCGAGACCGAGCGCCATCTGAAAACCAAAGCCCGTTACCAGTCGATCATAGCCAGTCATTTACTGGCCCGAACGCGTAAAGACTGGATCTACGTTTTTTATATTGTGCCAGACCCGCAAAAAAAACTCGGTCTTGAACGGCTGTTTGACAGCATCCAGTACGTCATCGTGAATCATCAACACATCCCACTGGAAACCCGCCACAGGAATGTGTTCCGCATCTACACGATTGACGAACTGCAACGTCTCGATATCGCTACCTCAATGCAAATTTAAATTTTACTGAAGTCATGATAATAAGGGATAGCTCTCATTTTATGATTCTGTCATGCGCCTAGTATACGCAACTATTGCATTCAGGGGTGATCAGGATAGCTCTGGATACCATTCTTCAGATGCAAGAAGATCTATTCTCTGAAACAGCACGTGAGAGAAGTTGCTCTACAGTGTGGTTGTGACTGTAGCCTATTTTTTCTCGGTTTCGTTCATGAAGAGGCCGCTCAGTGAACGCATATTCCGGGCTGAAGTTAACTGATTTTAAGTTTTTTTTATGAGAAAAATCATATTAATTACTTACAGTTAGAACGATATTTTATAAAGATATCGAATGATTTCTCCTGGCATAAAACTGGAACACAAAGCCACGTTCAAATTTATTAAATTGTCATAATTTTGTTAGTGGTATTTTGCACGACATTATGATTCCTGTATTCGGCAATATGGGTATTAAAGGAGTGTTCAGATTGGGGGTATGAGTCATCAAAAGCTAAAGTGGTTCTTGGTTTACTGGGACTATCTCCGCATGCTGTAGCAAATCACCTGAGATACGTACGCAACCGTATGGAAGAGACTACCACTACTCAGGCTATCCTGGTCGCCCATATAACAGGCGAATTCAGGCCCGAGAAAGAGAGTTAACACCAATCAACGAGGAATACGTAATGACAAATGATAAAAGTAAACATCCGAAAGTGGATCATGCTGAAGAAAACGCATTTTTCCCCTCTGACTATTCCCTTAGTCAGTTTACCAGCCCCGTATCTGACCTTAGTGACTACGACTATCCCAAACAGTGCATGGGAGGGAAGAAGGTGCTGGTCATCGCTGCGGATGAGCGTTACCTGATGACTGATAGCGGGGCTCTTTTCTCAACGGGAAACCATCCTGTTGAAACGCTTATTCCAATGTATCACCTGCATGCTGCTGGTTTTGATTTTGACATTGCGACAATCTCAGGTTACATGACAAAGTTCGAATACTGGGCCATGCCGCACAAGGATGAGAAAGTTATGCCATTTTTCAGCCGGTATAGAGACAAGTTCCAAAATCCTGAAAAATTGTCTGATGTATTGAATAGCCTGAACAAGCAAAGTGAATATGCTGCCGTGTTTATTCCTGGTGGCCACGGCGCACTGATTGGGCTGCCAGAAAGCAGCGCAGTAGCCGATACTCTTCGCTGGTTCATGGACAATGACCGCTTCGTCATATCCCTTTGCCATGGCCCAGCAGCATTCCTTTCGCTGCGCAATGGTGAAAACCCTCTAAAAGAGTATTCTATTTGCGCTTTCCCTGATTCAGCTGATAAGCAGACGCCTGACATTGGTTATATGCCGGGCCATCTCACATGGTATTTTGGCGATGCACTTAAGCAAATGGGGATGAATATTGTTAATGATGATATTAAAGGAAGCGTATACAAAGATCGTAAGGTACTGACAGGTGACAGTCCTTTTGCAGCCAACGCACTTGGTCAATTGGCAGCTAAAGAACTCCTTTCAGTTTATGCCTCCTGAACATTGTTAATTTGAATGCACGATGCAGAAAATCAAATAATTTTCAGATAGTAAGGCGTAATTGATCTGACAGCGACAGTTTCATTGATACATGTATCTGTCAGATCATAATTTAGGTTTTTGGCTCGTGAGAGATTTGGTGGCCCTGCTTTCTGTCCGTTCCGTGCCAGAAACGGAAATTATTGTCAAAAAACCATCCAGAGGGATAACTACTAAGGCACTGATAGTGTCTACATTTTTACCAGTGCCTTACTAAGATTTACTTTTCACTCTAATGATTAACCAGCCACTACTGTCTGGTCATTTAATTTTGGATTATTAACATCCATTGTTGCATCAATACATATTTTCCTAATATAAGTGATACAGGGTAAGGAACGCGTGTGGAGACGTCCCGCCAGTTCCTTGGAACGGGTTGGCCAAGTGTTAGCATGAAGGGTCATGGGTAAATGAGGTATAGGTGTAGGCCCCCAAACTCCTCTACGATAAACCATAACTCCATCCACAAACCATTTTATCTCATCAGGACTCCATTCAATCATGTAATCATGAAACTCTTCAGAAGCATCAAAACCTAAAGGAATAAGAGTTGGTGTACCACGATATCCATAATCAAACTTTGCACCTTCATCACCAGGATTATAAAAAACATTGATCAACATATGATCAGATCGATTTCCAACAAACTCAATATCGATTTCTTGACGAGGCGAATCTCTATGTAAAAAGAAGCCGGTTACTATCCCTGCAACTTTTGCCGCTCGTAGGGACACTTCAAATCTGCCATATAGGAACTTCATTCTACTTGAAATCGCAGCAGCACTAAACTCTCTAACGCCTAACTGTTCCTCCTTAACTACAAGACCTAAACCACTAATATCATTTTGAATCACATTTTGAGGTCGAAACAGTCCAAGATTTCCAGGGAAAGTATCATCGCGAATTTCCCAATAGTTATTATTAATATTTTGTAGTGAATCATTAATGAAGAAATCAGCAAGCTCTTTTTCAATTCTCTTCGGATTATCTTTTATAAAAAAACCATTTCCTGAAAAATTCTTTCTTTCTAATATCCAAGGGGAAATGTCATGTATCATGTTAATTTCTGAATTATTGATTTGTGCTGCACTGGTGATATCTATAATCTGCCTAGGAATAATGTCAGCCATTTCTGGGTACGCTGAAATAGGTGGTGGGCATTGAAGGTATTCACATATAACCTTCCATTTGTTTTTTTCATCTGAATGCAATACAACATAGTCAGTATCAACGATCTCCTCAATTATATTAAAAATAACATCTTCGATTTCTTTTGATTCACTCGTGGTAATTATAAATTTTGCTTTTGGATATTGTTTTTTTAATATGCCGATATACTTACTGAGACAGCCAACATTTACATAAGCATTGAATTCATTCTGCTCTGAATTACTTAATAGATTTTTTAAGTCTGCATTGGGAAGTCTATCAATATCACTACAACACTTATAGCCAAGCATTGATAGTGCCATACCCAAAGAAGAAATACCCGAACCACTTACACCAAATGCAAAAACAGGCCAATAATTTGGAAGTTCATTAAAACTGGAAGCTTTTTCATTGTCAATAATACCAATCTTCACTAAGGTAGGTAATATTGAATAGGAATTTGAAGAGTTAAAATCCAACCTCTGAGAAATGATCGACTTATATACTGCCCTCACATCGAGTTTCTCAAATTGATGATTTATCCATAAGTCAATTGGTCCATAAGTTGGGAGGAGTGAGAGGATTTTATTTGCTCCTTTCTTAGATAATACATATCCTGAAAAATACCATAACCCTCGCTCTGGTTTAAATATGCTTTTCGAAATAATTTTCTTTTTCGCGCCATTCATAACCTCTTTAAATGACAAATATAAGATATCAAAACCAGGTGAAGATCTGTCAGCTTGAATCATTTCAGACCAAGCAGCATCTAAGGTTTTGGCAAAATCTCTTTCAAAATACACGTCATCCTCAAGCACTAAAGCATATGCATCAGAACCTTCTGCAACAAGCCTAATAACATTTAGATGCGATAATGCTACAGCAATTTCCGCTTTACTCATTTTTATAGGGACATCGAGATCAAATTTATCGGGTAAGATTTTTGGTTGAGGGTCAACGTACAACTGGTCTGCTAAAGTATAATAAGGAATAACCTCTTCCTCATTGAGAATGTCTGACATTTCTTTGGCGTTTATAGCAGAGAATCTGGTTAATTGGCTCGTTAATTTTTTATTAGATTTATCTAGTATTTTACCCAGTTCTTTATTTAAATCTGCCCATCTAATCGCTTCCCGTTCTAAGTTTATAGCGTAAATCCTGCTAATAACGCCTTCATTCTGATTTAATGTATTAAAGGTCGATGATTTTTGCGCTGGGAGAAGTAACCGAGAGCGTAAGTAAAAAGAATAAAAAAAACGGCTAATGCCTTTCAAATTATTTTTAATGTTCATTATTAAAAATCCATGTTAATTCATCAAGCGCCAATTTCTAGAATCAGCTCTGTATTCTAAATCCCACTTAGTTTCTGCAATATCTTGCCAGTTTGATACTACCGTAATCTGGGATAATAAATCTATTTCCTCGCGACACGAGAAAATAGATTTAGATAGATTACCAGGACCAGTTGTTGACTGAATATCTGTGAGAGGATAGCTTGATTTATTAAGTAAGTATGTGGATTGCTCTAGTGCCTTAGCAATGATAACATGATGAGGCGGAGCAATTAACGGGTTGTTGTTGAAATAAAAAATCCAAGATTCTTCATAAGTATTTTCCTTTGTAAAAATTTCTGGTGGAATCATAGAATCGGTGGAAATATCGTAGCATAAAGGTTGTATTTTTAACTTATCATCCGTGAAAAAACTACTTATCTCACTACCCAGATAAACATCATCAGTGTCAACATAAAATCCCCCGTTTACCGAGATATAACATAATCGGAAATAATCTGATTGCATAGCAGGATGAGTACACTTGGCAAAAGCTTCACTGTATGTTTCACCCAAATTATGTTTAATAAATTCTTGGGCGCTAACGAAATCATATAGTAAATACTCATACCCAAAAGGTTCTAAGATACGCCATGATTTCATGCAATGTCTGACATCATTAGGGATAGTATTGGATGAATCCCAAAATTGAATTATTTTTTTTGGTATAGTGCATGAAGATATGACACCCTCAACAGGCTGTTGAATTATTTTTCTGATAAACTCCGAACGCTGTTGATAACTCTCTTCTTTCGTTTCTTCTGATTCCATTGTAGATTCCTTCAAAAGGGTGATTTCTAAAAATGATCAAACTGAAGGCCGAAAATAAATAATTATTCCATTATAGCATTCTAAACCAGCTCAGATTTTTATCAATATGTTTTTTACTGTCATAAGCCGTAGCTTTAGGAGCATTTTGCCTATCGTTCGTAGGTCAGCCATAGCTTAATTTAATAAGAAAAATCAATCTTGGATCGCGCAAGGGACATTGTCCGTTCCTCGCTCATGAGGGATAACCATGCTCAAATCTCCAACATTACAGGAGCTTTGAGTATGAACACGTCACCGTGGGACAAAGACCGTATTGTAAGTATCACTGACCAAAAAGACCACTTCAGATATCTCATATCAGGGGGGATCCGAATCAGGCTTGAAATGGAAGGTAAAATGTGCGATTTAACTCTGTTCAATATGACCTTGGACAGTAAGCTACGAGGCTATGATCTGATCAAACTCAAAGTATCTGATGTTGCATATGTTAACTCTGTTTCAAGCAGAGCAACCGTGTTGCAACAGATAGCCCGGTCCAATTTGAAATAACCAAAGGGACAAGAGAAGCTGTTACCACATTGATATAGTTTGACAATTTTCACAGTAAAAACTTCTTGGGTCGGGACCAACCTGCACATATCAACCCGGCAATACAACCGAATTTTCCATGGATGGGTATACAAGAGTAGCTATACATCAGTCCCTTCTTAAGGTTGTCTTAATACCACTACAGGAATATGACTGTTCGGTACTTGCTCTGCTTCACTAATATTACTGACTAAACCTTTACTGGTTTAGTACCCCCAGCCCATTAAGCCGCATTCCTTTGCGGCTTTTTGCTACTCAGCTTTTATCCATCAAATAGCGATGTGCTTTCGATGCCGCGCTGGCGGCCTTGAAAATATAGCGTTTATCATTCCTCAGTGCTTTAAGCCAGGAAGCGATATAACTGTCATGCTGAACTTCTCCAACTATCCCCAGATCCGCCATCAGGAATGCGCTCCCCAGCTCAGCGATCAACTCTTCAAACGCATACCCCTCGCTACCAAATTTCCCTTTCATTTCACGGTTCAGCCGACTTTTTGCCCCACTCCAGTGAACGAGCTCATGCAGGCCGGTTGCGTAGAAATTAGCAGCATCAATAAAAAGATACCGTTCAGGTAAGCGAATTTCGTCGGTTGATGGTGTAAAAAAAGCATTCTGTCCTTTTTCAATAATGGTTGCACCGCTACTACGAAAAAGTGCTTCTGCACGTGGTAATGGCTCAAAGATCTCTGCCGGAAAAACGGCATCATCACTCAGGAGTAAACCGTCAATTTGTTCAACATTAAACACAGTGAATGCTTTCAGCATAGGAATATAGTCAGTTTCTCCGTTATCATTTTCCTTTTCCAGCGTGGTATAGAAAATCGCGGTAGTGCCGTGTTCTCCCTTGCGCACCTGCCCACCTACCGCTTTTGCCTGTTTGTAGGTCATCCAGCGTGAATCACAGAATCCCTGTTTTGACGCGCTGCACCAAAGCAACATGATATTCATTCCGCTGTAAGCCTTACCAGTGGCGTAATTGGACGGTAAACCGGACATACCGGGAGCTCGCTGCCAAGGACACACCCAAGGTTTTACTCCGGTTTCCAGCGCCGCAATTATGCTGTCGGTAACAGTCTGATAAATATCGGTTCTGGCTGTTGAACATTTCGTTTTTGAGGAGCCTGACAGATCCAGCGAGGATACGCTGGTCGCCGCTGTCGTGTTAGGGGCACTTATCTTGGTATGCAGGGACATAGTCATTTTTTTCTCCGTCAGTGGTGTGATTTTCGTCTTCGTATCGCCTGACGGTTCGCTTTCCCGGCATCGTTCCATCCCGCAAGGGCGCAGCAGGCGTGCCATTTACCCTTGCGGGACGGGTTGTGCTGGGAAACGATTAACCGGAAGCAGATACATGAACGGAAATCACACGGGAGAAAAAACTATCCCTGAATAAACAGATATAGAGCCCCTTACACGCCAGCGGTGAAATGGGGTTTGGGGTTTGGGGTTTGGGGTTTGGGGTTTGGGGTTTGGGGTTTGGGGTTTGAATTTCCAGGTATTAGTTCGGATCTGAACTGCCGGTAAATTTGTTTGATAAAAACCACGACAATTATTTTTTTACCTCATTTCGGAGATAGAAACTAGATGTTAATTAATGTAATAACGTTTACGGAAGAACCACATAAAACCGGGCATTTTTAATTCAGGAAAACAAATAAAAAGAGTGGCAAGCGTATTCTCTGGAGCGATGAATATCATCAGGAGATAAACAATGAATATCCAGAGTCCCCTTTTTGCAAGCATCATGCTCGTTCTGTCAGTGTTCTCTTCAGCACAGTCCATCCCTCTTGCCCGAGCGCTTCATCCTGAGGTTCCCATTCACCACCCTGCCGTCGTCAACTGTTCCGATACCGCAGAGTTACCCGATGAGAAAATCGTCTTGCCGCTATCCCCAGCATCACGAATGCATTCCTGAAACACATCTTCCTGAAGATGGGAGCTGGGGCAGAAACTGCGGGCACCTCTCCCCGGTTTTGTCTTCTCAATTTTGATCGCTGGCTATGACTCAACTGCAGCTTCTTAAGATTCAACCAAGCGTTAAAGAGCGTACAAACTCTATCAATTCCCTGCTTTTCCTGAATTTCGGCCAGCAAAGCGTTAAGGTCGTTGTGACCTCGGGATCGTGCAGCAGGCAGTAGCAGACATTAGGCAACGTTACAGAACGCTGGGTTTCTGGCACCAGCGTAACTCCTATTCCCATCGACACCATGCCAATAGCCACCGCAACATCGCGAGTAAAATAGATTTTGGGTGGGACAAAACTGGCCATCTCACAGGCATGTAATGCAGACCAGCCTAGCCCGACCCCGGGCGGATCTTTCTGGATCATAAATGTATCCCCGGACAACGTCTCCAGCTCTATTTTACCGACTCCTGCCTGCGGATGCGTGTGCGGTACTGCGGCGATGAGTGACCTGGTGGCGATATCCACGTAGTCCAGGTTGGCAAAATGCGGAACAGGCGATCGGAGCAGCCCCATATCCAGTTGATGGTCGAGCAGGAGGGTGAGCTGTTCGTCAACGTTGTGCTCCTCAATAACAATCTCAACATCCGGTTTAGTCTCGCGAAAACAGGTGATTAACCGTGTCAGGGCGGGATCAAGAATGGAAGATCCGACATAACCCAGTATGAGTTGTCCTTTATAGCCTTTTCGAAGGCTACTCGCACGGCTCAGCATTTTTTCGTAATGACTGACGGCGCTCCGCGCCTCCGCTGCAAGCTGAGTTCCTTCCACAGTCAGCGCCACATGACGACGATCACGCGTAAATAGCACCATGCCAAGCTGATCTTCCAGCACTCTAATCTGACGGCTTAAGGCTGGCTGCGTGATGTTGAGCCGCAGTGCGGCTTTTCCAAAATGCAGTTCTCTGGCAAGCACCACAAATGCATGCAAATACCGATAGTCCACACGTTCCTCCAATCACTATTTTTCGATAACAATCCCACATTAAAAACGTCGTTAATGTGATTAGACGGGGATTTATGTTGCCTCACATACTGTCAGTGATGTAACGGCTCGTCCTGTGATTGCCTGCAGGATGAAGATAAAAGCACACCGGGCATGCTGTCTCCCGGCGACTTACTGAGGAAAACGTAATGTCTCAAACACAAAAAGTGACTGACCTACGCAATGCGCTGGCCGTACTGCGCAAGTTTGATGATGAGCTTATCGAAACCGATGAACCCGTTGATCCAAGTGCAGAACTGTCAGGGGTGTACCGCTACATTGGGGCACACGGTACGGTCATGCGTCCGACTCGTATCGGTCCAGCCATGCTCTTTAACCGGATTAAAGGCTATACCGATATGCGAGTGCTGATAGGTCTTCTCGCCTCGCGAAAACGCGTGGCCCGGCTACTGAATACCACACCCGATAAGCTGGCCTTTTTACTGAAAGACGCGGTAAGCACCCCGATAAGTCCTGTCGTTATTCCGCAGGAAAATGCCGTCTGTCAGGAAGTAGTCCATCTGGCATCCGATCCGGATTTCAGTATCCTCAATATCCTGCCAGCACCCACGAATACGCCGGAGGATGCCGGTCCTTACTTCACTCTCGGTATGTGCTACGCCGCCGATCCACATACCGGCGAGCATGACATCACTATTCACCGACTGTGCGTGCAAAACAGGGATGAAATATCCATGTACTTCGTTCCCGGTCGGCATCTGGATTTGTTCCGTCAGAAAGCAGAGGAAGATGGGGCCCCACTTCCCATCTCGATCAGCATTGGTGTTGACCCAGCCATTGAAATCGGTGCCTGCTTCGAACCGCCCACAACTCCACTTGGTTTTGACGAACTGTCAGTGGCAGGGAGCTTGCGTAAACAGCCTGTTGAGCTGTGCCAGTGTCTGACCGTGAATGCCCGGGCCATTGCGAACGCCGAAGTCGTTATCGAGGGGGAACTCATTCCTAACTATCGGGTCAGGGAGGATCAAAATACCAACAGTGGTAAAGCCATGCCGGAATTCCCCGGCTATACCGGACAGGCACAGCAAATGGTGCCAGTGATAAAAGTGAAAGCCATCACCCACCGCCGTCACCCAATTCTACAGACCTGCATTGGTCCAAGTGACGAGCATACCAATATGGCAGGGATCCCCACCGAGGCCAGTATTCTGCAACTGGTGGAGCGCGCCCTTCCCGGCTTTGTGCAAAATGTTCACTGCCCGTCACCCGGGACCGGAAAATATCTTGCCGTATTGCAGGTGAAAAAACGTCTGCCAAACGATGAAGGTCGTCAGCGCCAGGCGGCTCTTCTGGCCTTCTCCGCATTCTCGGAACTCAAGCATGTGATTCTGGTTGATGACGATGTGGATATTTTCGATCTCAATGACGTGATATGGGCAATGACGACACGCTATCAGGGGGATATCAGCACGGTGTTCATACCCGGCGTAAGGTGCCATCCCCTCGATCCGTCCTCTGACCCGGCTTTTAGTTACTCCGTCCGCGACCACGGGATCGCCTGTAAAACTATTTTCGACTGTACCGTTCCGTTCACGATGAAAGGCCAGTTTCGCCGCAGCGAATTCATGGAGGTCGAGATCAGTCGTTTCCTCCCGGATAACTTCAAGTACTGAGGACGCCATAATGTCGACATCTGAATGTGCTCCTCGCAAGCGCGTCATCATTGGGATCAGTGGTGCATCCGGTTTTTTATATGGAGTGCAGGCCCTGCATTATCTGCGACAACTTCACGTGGAAAGTCACGTTGTGATTTCTCCTGCCGCTCATCTGACCCGCAGTCTGGAAACCACTCTGTCAGAAGACGACGTTCATGGGCTGGCTGATGTAATTTATCCCTTTGATGATATTGCAGCCGACATCGCCAGCGGTTCGTTCAGGGTATCCGGGATGTTGATTGCCCCCTGCTCGATGAACACCCTCGCCGCTGTTGCGGCAGGCTTTACCAGTAATTTGCTGGTGCGGGCAGCCGATGTAACCCTGAAAGAGCGCCGGGGGCTGGTTCTGATGGTCCGGGAAACGCCGCTGCATGCCGGGCACCTTCGTAACATGCTTCAGGTTAGCGAAACCGGTGGCATCATTTTTCCCCCCGTGCCTGCCTGGTATGCACGCCCTGCCAGTACTGAGAACATCATCGCCCATAGTGTTGCGCGGGCGCTGAGTTTACTCGACCTTGATTGCGACACATTGCCGCGCTGGGGTGAAACGCCCAACCTGAATAACAGGAGTAAATCGCTATGATTACAGGCCCATGGCTTAACGGCTCTGCCGTCGTGATCGGCGGGATGGCAGGCGCCATCATTAGCTCACGTCTACCTGAAAGGTTACGTACTTCAATGCCGCTCATTTTTGGTGCGGCCTCCCTGTGTATGGGGATCGTCCTGGTGACAAGTGTCAGCCATATGCCCGTCATGGTTCTCTCCGTCCTTCTCGGCACACTGGTGGGCGAACTCTGCTATCTGGAAAAAGGGATAAACCAGCTGGGCGGAAAAGCCCGTGGGTTGGTGGAGCTCGTCGTGAAAAGCGATCCCGGAGACAAAGACTCACAGGCGCAGTTTTTACAAAACTATGTAGCGATCATCGTCCTTTTTTGTGCCAGTGGCACCGGTATTTTTGGTGCGATGCACGAAGGCATGACCGGGGACTCGAGTATCCTTATCGCGAAAGCGTTCCTGGATTTGCTGACAGCCCTCATTTTTGCCACAACCCTTGGTTACGCCGTGGCATTAGTCGCTGTCCCCCAGCTTATCATCCAGTTAGCTCTCGCATACAGCGCGATACATATATTACCTCTGACCACGCCTGCTATGCAGGCCGACTTTTCAGCTGTGGGTGGCGTTCTAATGGTGGCGACTGGCCTGCGTATTTCCGGTATCAAGGTCTTCCCGGTAGCCAGTATGCTTCCTGCATTGGTACTGGCGATGCCAGTTTCCTCTTTCTGGACAACCTACTTCTGAGATAGAAAAGTACTTCAGTAAAAGTGGTCAACAAAGCGGCGTACCCCGCATTGATTATGTATTTTCTTCATTCCTGAGGGGGTTTGTCATTCATTCCGGGCATCTTCACGGGCTCTTTGCCGCCCGCACCCGCAGCCCCCGGGTGTTACGGGCATCCAATGTCCGAAACATCCGGAGGGTAATTAACACAAAAAAAAGGAGATTTTATTATGAATAAAAAGATAAAGTGTCGTGCCGAAATTTTTTATTAGGTTCATAAGTCATTACTGCAGCGCCCCTTGTTACCTGACCATGAGCATTAACGAAAAATCTGAGCACAATATTTCCCGGCGACTATCGGCATGTTGAGATCTATGCCTGGTCTTATATTTCCCGTTCATCGTTAACGCTTTATTGAGTCAATCGGATATATCATATAATTGGTATAATTTTTGTCTGGAGAATATATGAATGTACTCACCCGCTGCACCCTACCGCCCTTACTGTGGCTCTGTGCAACTCAGGTGTACGCCTTTCAAAGCACACCGCCAGAACAGCCCTTTTCTACAAGGCAATCCGTAAATTCGGAGCAACACATTCAGGAATATAGTTACTCAGATAAACATGAACCTTTGCAAACAACGCCTTTAGGGGGCTGTAATGCTAGCCCGATTCCGGGATGTAATTACCCTACGCAATCGGATTACGATTTTCACCAGAAGGAGTGAGGGCCAAGTTTACTAAACAACACCTAAAGATCTCCTTCGGGTGTTGAGAGTCAGCTTTGAACTGTGAGTTCAACTGATGGACGCAACACACTTATTGAACCGTTCTGCTGGTGATTCATAGTCTAGCGTTTTTCTCGGCCTTTCGTTGAGCTGTCTGGCAACACTGTTAAGTCTTTGCTGGCTGTGAACCGATAAGTCAGTTCCTTTTGGAAAATATTGTCTGAGCAATCTGTTCGTATTTTCATTTGAGCCACGTTGCCAGGGAGATTGAGGATCACAAAAATAAATCTGAATGTCTGTCGCTATAGTAAATCGTGTGTGGCTGGTCATTTCAGCGCCACGATCCCAAGTTAATGTTTTATAAAGCTCAGCAGGTAATTCCCGGGCTTGTCTGATGAGTGCAGATATAACTGTTATGGTCTTGTTGTCTCTGATCTTCGCCAGCATAACAAAACGGGAATGACGTTCTACGAGGGTGATGATATAGGAGTTTTTCGAGCCCTGAATCAAGTCACCTTCCCAGTGACCTGGAATAGCTCTGTCAGCCGCCTCTGGTGGCCTTTCGCTGATAGGTATCGTGTTCGGGATTGACCCTAATCCTTTCCCTTTAAGCGATGACGTTCTGGATCTACGCACGACTCTTCCGCTTCTAAGGCATTGCTGCAGCTCTTTTTTTAATGCTCCCCGGGTTTGTATAAAAAGCGTTTTATAAATCGTTTCGTGTGACACATGCATTTCCTGATTATCCGGATAACAGCGTTTCAGCCAACCGGCGATCTGTTCCGGCGACCAGTCCTGATGCATCTTCTCTGCAATAATTTTACACAATGCGGGGCTTTCAATTAGCTTGCAAGGTTTTGGTCTCAGGGCATTTTCCCACGCAGTAGCATCGGCTTTTGCTGCACGGTATTGTTTTGCACCACCGTGCCTACTGACCTCGCGGCTAATCGTTGAGGGCGCTCTTGATAATTTGGCAGCGATGTCCCTGATGCTGCGTTTTGCTACCAGCCCTCTGGATATCTCTTCTCTTTCGTCTAGCGAAAGCGCTAATCGGTGTCGCTTTCGGACAGGGGGACGGTATCCACCAGTCTGGTGGATAGTGGGCATGATAGAAGAATGATATCTGTCGAACATCCTTGCGATATCATGCAGGGAATCACCTTGCTTATATCTGTCCCAGATAATCGCTTTCTGTTCAGGCGTGTAGTAAATGCGCGTTCTTCGTTTCATGGCAACGTCCCCCTTGATTAAGGATAGCGTTGCATCGACCCATTGAACTCACA
>NZ_JAOWHL010000027.1:0-263287 GCF_030332645.1 Citrobacter sp. Cpo091 | reverse complement strand
CGCTCCGGCAAGGACCTGACCCTGTGTAAAGACTACGTCGTCCCGGGCGGCAGTTTTACCTTCCTCCCGTCAACGCAGGCGTTTATCAACGGTAAAACCTACCCCTATGGCAACTGGGATTAAGACTAGCTCTAAGAAAAGGGCCGCGAATGCGGCCCTGATGGGGATTATTTAGCAACTTTGCTAATCTGTTTCACGTCGATTTCAACGGAGTTCCAGTCTTTATCCACTTCACCCTGGATTTCAACCACATCCTGCGGTGTGACGGTTACGCCGTTCCAGCGCTTGTGATCGATATCCACATTCACCGTGCCGGTCGCATCTTTAAACACGTACAGGTCGTCGGAAATACGCTCAACGATGTTCCCGCGCAGGGTAACCCAAGTGTCATCACGCAGTGATTTGGCGCTTTCTACCGTCGTGCTGCTACCGTTCGGGCCGACAAATCCGCCGTTTTGGCTCTGCGTGGTGGTTGTCGTTGGCCCAGAGAAGCCGCCCTGCTGAGCTGCCAGAACAGGTGCGGAACACAGTGCCATTACGGCAACTATTGCAGCTAATTTTTTCATCGTCATGTCTCCCTTTCATGTTGGTTTACGACTATTAAATAAGTTAATCCTTAACAAGTTCTTAAGGCAAAAAAAGATACTTTTTTTGCTGTACAGAGGCTGTAGCCACAGGTTTACTGACTGCAAATGAGTTATCGCAGGGATGAACATATGCGTATTTTACTGATCGAAGATGACACGTTGATTGGCGATGGCCTGAAAACAGGTCTGAGTAAAATGGGTTTCAGCATCGACTGGTTTACCGAAGGTCGCCAAGGGAAAGAAGCACTCTACAGCGCACCTTATGATGCGGTAATCCTCGACCTGACGCTGCCAGGCATAGACGGACGGGACATTTTGCGCGAATGGCGAGCCAACGGAAAGCAGGAGCCTGTGCTGATTCTGACCGCTCGCGACGCGCTGGCAGAACGCGTTGAAGGCCTGCGCCTGGGCGCAGATGACTATCTGTGCAAACCCTTTGCGCTGATCGAAGTTGCCGCCAGGCTGGAGGCGCTGGTGCGTCGTGCCAGCGGCCAGGCCATCAACACATTACGCCATGGCGAGGTGACGCTTGATCCCGGCGCGCTGGTCGCCACAGCGGCTGGCGAACCGTTGTCTCTTAAGCCCAAAGAGTTCGCGCTGCTGGAGCTGCTTATGCGTAACAAGGGCCGCGTCCTGCCCCGCAAACTGATTGAAGAAAAACTGTATACCTGGGACGAAAATGTCTCCAGCAATGCGGTTGAGGTCCACGTCCATCACTTACGCCGTAAGCTCGGCAGCGACTTTATCCGTACCGTGCATGGCATTGGCTATACCCTGGGTGACGCATGAAACTTACACAACGCCTCAGCCTGCGAGTCAGGCTAACGCTTATTTTTCTGATTCTGGCATCAGCAACCTGGGCCGTATCCAGTTTTGTGGCCTGGAGGCAGACTACCGATAATGTCGATGAGCTGTTTGATACGCAGCTGATGCTGTTCGCCAAGCGGCTTAGCACGCTGGATATCAGCGATGTCACCACCTCAAGCAATATGGCCCGCACGCCAAAAAAACTGAAACATGGCCATATTGATGACGACGCACTGGCGTTTGCCATCTACTCCACCGACGGCAAAATGGTGCTACACGATGGCGACAATGGCCAGGATATTCCCTACAGCTACAGCCGGGAGGGGTTTAGCGACGGCCAACTCAGGGGCGACAACGATTCCTGGCGCTTCCTGTGGCTGAATTCCGCTGATGGAAAATATCGCATTGTGGTGGGCCAGGAGTGGGAATACCGGGAGGATATGGCGCTGTCGATCCTTACCGCACAGTTAACCCCGTGGCTGGTTGCGCTGCCGCTGATGTTGCTGATCCTGGTGGTCATGCTGAGTCGCGAACTCAGGCCGCTAAAAAAACTGGCGCAAGCTCTGCGCTGGCGCGCCCCGGAATCAGAAGAACCGCTCGACCCGAAAGGTGTGCCAAGCGAAGTGCGCCCGCTGGTTGAATCACTCAACCAATTTTTCACTCGTATTCATACCACCATGGTACGTGAACGGCGCTTTACTTCAGATGCCGCTCACGAGTTGCGTAGTCCATTGACGGCGCTGAAAGTACAAACCGAAGTGGCGCAACTGTCTGACGATGACCCGCAGGCACGGCAAAAAGCCTTAATGCAGATGCAGGCCGGGATCGATCGCGCCACGCGTCTGGTCGATCAGTTACTGACGCTTTCGCGCCTTGACTCCCTCGACAATCTTCAGGATGTGGCAGAAATCTCGCTGGAGGAGCTACTACAATCTTCGGTGATGGATATCTACCATTCGGCCCAGCAGGCGCATATTGACGTACGTTTGCAGATTAACGCGCATGGCATCACATGTACCGGGCAACCGCTGTTACTCAGCCTGATGGTGCGAAATCTGCTGGATAATGCCATTCGCTATAGTCCCCGGGGAAGCATTGTGGAAGTGACGCTAAACGCCCGCAATTTTAGCGTCAAAGATAATGGTCCAGGTATTGCGCCGGAAGTTCTGATGCACATTGGAGAACGCTTTTATCGCCCACCGGGGCAAAGCGTGACCGGCAGCGGTCTCGGCCTGTCGATTGTCCGTCGTATCGCGATATTGCATGGGATGTCAGCCTCGTTCGGCAACGCTCCGGAAGGTGGCTTTGAAGCAAAAGTCAGTTGGTAATTGCGTTATTGTTGCTCATATAGCAAAAGACTTTGCACATTTTGCTAATTTCACCGCACCGCTGGTGGGAGTAAAATCGTCCTCAAACGTATTTCCTTGAGGACACAAAATGAGCAACATTCTGATTATCAACGGGGCGAAAAAATTCGGCCATTCTAATGGTCAACTGAATGACACCCTGACCGAGGTCGCGGACGGTATCCTGCGCGACCTCGGGCATGATGTTAAAGTCGTACGCGCAGACAGCGATTATGACGTAAAAGCAGAAGTGCAGAATTTCGTCTGGGCCGATGCGGTTATCTGGCAGATGCCAGGCTGGTGGATGGGCGCACCGTGGACCGTGAAAAAATACATCGATGACGTGTTTACCGAAGGTCACGGTACGCTGTACGCCAGCGACGGCCGCACACGTTCAGATGCCTCTAAAAAATACGGCTCCGGCGGGCTGATTCAGGGCAAAAAATACATGCTGTCCCTGACCTGGAACGCACCGATGGAAGCCTTCACTGAAAAAGACCAGTTCTTCCATGGCGTTGGCGTTGATGGCGTCTATCTCCCGTTCCATAAAGCAAACCAGTTCCTGGGAATGGAAGCGCTGCCGACCTTTATCACCAATGACGTGATTAAAATGCCGGACGTCCCGCGTTATATCGCAGAATATCGCAAGCATCTGACCGAAATTTTTGGTTAACTGGTAACCTGGAATTAGAAGGAGTTAACCATGCTTACCGTTATTGCAGAAATCCGTACACGTCCAGGTCAACATCACCGCCAGGCGGTACTGGATCAGTTTGCCAAAATCGTTCCGACCGTACTGAAAGAAGAAGGCTGCCACGGCTATGCGCCGATGGTGGATCACGCCGCAGGTGTGAGTTTTCAGACTACAGCACCAGATTCAATCGTGATGGTTGAGCAGTGGGAAAGCATCGCGCATCTTGAAGCGCATTTGCAGACCCCGCATATGAAAGCCTACAGCGAAGCCGTGAAAGGTGACGTGCTGGACATGAATATTCGTATTCTGGAGTCGGGCATTTAAGATTGTCGATTTGCCGGGTGACGCTTAGCTATCCGGCATAAATCGCTTCGTCAGATGAGAGCCGGATAAGGCATTTTACGCCCATCTCCGGCTTTTCTACATGCAATTACCCTTCGAGATCCGCCAGGTCGCCTTTCTCCTGCAACCAGTTACGACGATCTTCAGAACGCTTCTTGGCCAGCAGCATATCCATCATTGCGTTGGTACGCTGATCGTCTTCATCATCGATAATGAGCTGCACCAGGCGACGGGTGTTCGGATCCAGCGTAGTTTCACGAAGCTGCATCGGGTTCATTTCACCCAGACCTTTAAAGCGCTGCACGTTCGGCTTGCCTTTCTTGCGCTTTAACTGCTCCAGTACGCCCGCTTTCTCTTCTTCCGTCAGCGCGTAATAGACCTCTTTGCCGAGGTCGATACGGTATAACGGCGGCAGCGCCACGTAGACGTGACCGTGTTTCACCAGCGTGCGGAAGTGCTTCACAAACAGCGCGCACAGCAGCGTAGCGATGTGCAGACCATCGGAGTCCGCATCCGCCAGGATACAGATCTTGCCATAGCGCAATTGGCTCAGATCGTCGCTGTCCGGATCGATACCGATCGCCACGGAAATATCGTGAACTTCCTGCGAAGCCAGCACTTCATCGGAAGAGACTTCCCAGGTATTGAGGATCTTACCTTTCAGCGGCATGATCGCCTGATATTCACGATCGCGCGCCTGCTTGGCCGATCCGCCCGCCGAGTCACCTTCGACAAGGAACAGTTCGGTGCGATTAAGATCCTGTGCGGTACAGTCCGCCAGTTTACCCGGCAGCGCCGGACCGCTGGTCAGCTTTTTACGCACTACTTTTTTCGCCGCACGCAGACGACGCTGCGCGCTGGAAATCGCCATCTCAGCCAGCAGTTCGGCTGACTGCACGTTCTGGTTCAGCCACAAACTGAATGCATCTTTCACCACGCCAGAGACGAATGCCGCACACTGACGCGAAGAGAGGCGCTCTTTGGTTTGTCCGGCAAACTGCGGATCCTGCATTTTTACCGACAACACATAAGCACAGCGATCCCAGATATCTTCCGCCGACAGCTTCACGCCACGCGGCAGGATGTTACGGTATTCGCAGAACTCGCGCATCGCATCCAGCAGTCCCTGACGCAGACCGTTAACGTGCGTACCGCCCTGCATGGTTGGGATCAGGTTCACATAGCTTTCGGTCAGCAGCTCGCCGCCTTCCGGCAGCCAGAGCAGCGCCCAGTCCACCGTCTCCGTCTCACCGCTGAAATTACCGATAAACGGTTTTTCCGGCAGCGTCGGTAGGCCATTCACCGCTTCGCTCAGATAGTCATTTAAACCATCCTGGTAGCACCAGCGCTGCTCGCTGTTGTTGACCTCATCCTTAAAAGTGATCTCAACGCCTGGGCACAACACCGCTTTGGCTTTCAGTACGTGCGTTAAGCGCGAAACAGAAAAACGCGGGCTGTCAAAGAAGCTTTCATCGGGCCAGAAGTGCACGCTGGTCCCGGTATTGCGTTTGCCGCAGGTACCGACAACCTGTAAATCCTGCACTTTATCGCCATTCTCAAACGCGATGTTGTATACCTGCCCGTCGCGGCGCACGTTCACTTCCACACGTTTGGACAGGGCGTTAACAACGGAGATACCCACACCGTGCAGACCACCGGAGAACTGGTAGTTCTTGTTAGAGAACTTGCCGCCCGCGTGCAGACGACAGAGGATCAGCTCAACCGCCGGAACGCCTTCTTCAGGGTGAATATCTACCGGCATGCCGCGTCCGTCATCAATGACTTCCAGAGACTGGTCGGCATGTAAGATCACGTCCACGCGTTTCGCGTGGCCCGCCAGTGCTTCATCCACACTGTTATCAATCACTTCCTGCCCAAGATGGTTCGGACGGGTCGTATCGGTGTACATCCCAGGGCGACGGCGTACCGGCTCAAGCCCAGTGAGTACCTCAATGGCATCAGCGTTATAAGTTTGCGTCATGGTTTAAATAAGCAATTCGAATTGATCGTCAGAAACTGTGCAGTCCAAGGAAATCGACAATCGGGTTGAAATAATCTTCGAAGCCCGTGAATGCGTGGTTTCCGCCCTCAATAACTGTCTGACGGCAGGAGGCGTAATACGCCACCGCCTGGCGGTAGTCCAACACTTCATCGCCCGTTTGTTGGAGCAGCCAGATCAAATCCGGCGCTTCCAGCGGGTCAATCTGCATGACTTTAAGATCGTAAATATGGCGTGACTCTAGCACATATTGCTGCCCCGTGTAGGGGTTCTCGTTTTGACCGAGATAGTCGACCAGCAGTTCATAAGGCCGTACGGCAGGGTTCACCACCACTGCCGGCAGCATAAAACATTGCGACAGCCAAGTGGCGTAATAGCCGCCTAAAGAGGAACCGACAATCCCCAGCGACTCTCCGCCGTGTTCAAGAATGATCGATTCCAGCATCTCTGCGGCCTGCGCCGGATACGGAGGTAGCTGCGGCACGATCATCTCAACGTGCGGGTGGTGTTCCGCCAGCCAGTTTTTCAGTAAACACGCCTTCGCCGAACGAGGAGAGCTATTAAATCCGTGAAGATAGAGAAGCGTAGACATCAGTAGCCTTCTGAAGCGGTATCAGGGTGGAACCGATTACCCTGCAGACGACGTACCTGAGTCTGCAACGTCCCGTCGGCAAAAAGCTCCAGCGTCCGCCAGCCTGGGCTGATGGTATCCAATGTGAAGTTGGAACAGTGCGGTTTAAACTGCACGCAGGTCGACGGCGTCGCCAGCAGACGGCGTCCGTTCCAGTCCAGATCCAGTTCCTGATGAATATGCCCGCACAATAGATACTTGGCGCGAGGATAATTCACCAGCACGTTATCCAGTTCAGCGGCATTACGCAGACTGTGCTGATCGAGCCAGCTGCAGCCCGCAGGCAGGGGATGATGATGCAGTAGTAGCAAGGTATTACGCTCTGGCGCATCGGCAAGTTTACGTTCCAGCCATTCGAGCTGGAATTCACTTAACTCACCGTGGGGAACGCCGAACACCTGGCTGTCGAGCAGCAAGATTTGCCACTGTTCGCCAATGAAAACGCGTTTGGCCGGGGAAATGCCCGCATCCTGCAGCGCGCTGTACATTGCCGGCTGAAAATCGTGATTGCCCGGTAGCCAAACGCAGGGCGCACGAAAACTTGCGATGCCCTCAGCAAAATGCTGATAAGCCGCAGCGGATTGATCCTGCGCCAAATCACCCGTCGCGACGATCAGATCGTACTCAGGCGACTCTGCATGTATTGCATCCAGTACGGATTGATAGCTGTCCCAGGTGTTCACACCCAGCAGCGTTTCATGCTTTTCGGCAAACAGGTGAGTGTCTGTAATTTGTAAGATCCTGACTCTGGCCTCACCAGCCAAAGGAAGGGTTAACAGGCTTTCCAAATGGTGTCCTTAGGTTTCACGACGCTAATAAACCGGAATCGCCATCGCTCCATGTGCTAAACAGTACCGTAACCAGTCGGCCAAAAACTGATTAATTTGATGCTTTTCGTCGCGTTGATGCAACTTTTTATTTGGATAATCATACCGCGCTTTGAAGCGAAAGATCTGCTGACTTGAACACACTTCAGCCACCCTTGCGTCATGGTACAGGCGCACGGTCAATGAAGGCAGGCTCCAGTATGTGACGGCCGGTGCCGTTTGTTCGATCGCAACAAGCGTAGTGTATCGGGTCGATTCCACGATCGTTAACCGATATTGTGCGTTTGCTACCTGATAGCTCACTGTTTCACCGGCTGCATCATTACGTGGCAGCAGGCGGCGCAATTGCGAATAGTTGGTTTCGCACAGACGCATCATTTCAGGGAAGTCAGGTGTGTAACGCTTCATTTTTTCCACTCAGTTTTTAACTCTTGATAGTGCAGCTGTAACCATTGCAAGGCGATGACAGACGCTGCGTTGTCGATTTTCCCCTCTTCAACCCATTGGTAAGCCTGTTCCCGGCTTACCACATGAACACGAATATCTTCGTTTTCATCAGCCAGACCATGGATCCCGCTCGCGGTCGTGGCGTCCACTTCGCCGACTAAAATAGACAGGCGCTCACTGGTGCCACCCGGGCTTGCCAGATAGCTCAGAACGGGCTTCGTCCGCTTAACTTCCAGCCCGGCCTCTTCCATTGCTTCACGACGGGCTACATCTTCAACGGTTTCGCCCTCTTCGATCATCCCGGCCACCATTTCCAGTAACCACGGGCTTTCGCTGGTATCAAATGCCGCGATACGGATCTGCTCGACCAGCACAACTTCATCTCGCTCAGGGTCAAAGGGTAGCAAGACTGCCGCGTGTCCGCGCTCAAAAATTTCGCGCGTTACCTCGCCGCTCATCCCCCCGTTAAACAGGCGATGGCGAAACCGATAAAGATCCAGTGAAAAAAAACCGCGGTATAGCTTTTCTCGTGCAATAATTTCTACATCATTTTTAGTGAAAGTCATTGGCAAGTTGTCTGGTTTACGCATTGTGCTGTCCTGAAACCAATAGTGATTAAAATGTGAATTTCAAGGTCGTTTGACTGATGTTTGAACGCCCTTGTGTTAAATTGATGCAAATTAACGCCGTATGGCACGTAACGCCAACTTTTTGAAGTGGCGGATTCTGCTAGAATCAGCAAATATTTTTACAATTTGATCAGCGCTAAATACTGCTTCACAACAAGGAATGCAAATGAAGAAATTGCTCCCCATCCTTATCGGCCTGAGCCTGTCGGGGTTCAGTACTTTGAGCCAGGCAGAAAACCTGATGCAGGTTTATCAGCAAGCACGCCTGAGCAACCCGGAATTGCGTAAATCCGCCGCCGATCGCGATGCTGCATTCGAAAAAATTAACGAAGCGCGTAGCCCATTACTGCCGCAACTGGGTTTAGGTGCCGATTACACCTACAGCAATGGCTACCGTGATGCAAATGGCGTCAACTCCAACGCCACCAGCGCATCTTTGCAGTTAACTCAGTCTATTTTTGACATGTCTAAATGGCGTGCCCTGACGCTGCAAGAAAAATCAGCGGGCATCCAGGACGTGACCTATCAGACCGATCAGCAAACGCTGATCCTGAATACCGCCACGGCCTATTTTAACGTACTAAACGCAATTGACGTGCTTTCTTACACTCAGGCACAGAAAGATGCGGTCTATCGTCAGTTAGATCAGACCACTCAGCGTTTTAACGTTGGCCTGGTTGCCATCACTGACGTACAAAACGCCCGTTCACAATACGATACTGTACTGGCGAATGAAGTTACCGCGCGTAACAATCTGGATAACGCGGTAGAACAGCTGCGCCAGGTAACCGGTAACTACTACCCGGAACTGGCTTCACTGAACGTTGATGGTTTTAAGACCAACAAACCGCAGGCGGTGAACGCGCTGCTGAAAGAAGCAGAAAACCGCAACCTGTCGTTATTGCAGGCCCGTTTGAGCCAGGATCTGGCACGTGAGCAAATTCGTCTGGCGCAGGATGGTCATTTACCGACCCTGGATTTGACCGCCTCTACCGGGGTATCTGACACCTCGTACAGCGGGTCTAAAACCAACACCTCCCAGTATGACGACAGCAACATGGGCCAGAATAAAATCGGTCTGAGCTTCTCACTGCCGCTGTACCAGGGCGGAATGGTTAACTCGCAGGTGAAACAAGCGCAGTACAACTTTGTTGGCGCGAGTGAACAACTGGAAAGCGCACACCGCAGCGTGGTGCAGACCGTTCGTTCTTCGTTCAACAACATCAATGCGTCTATCAGTAGCATTAACGCGTACAAACAAGCGGTTGTCTCTGCACAAAGTTCTTTGGATGCGATGGAAGCTGGCTATTCCGTAGGTACACGTACCATTGTGGATGTGTTGGATGCCACCACCACGCTGTACAACGCCAAGCAGCAACTGGCGAATGCGCGTTATACCTATCTCATCAACCAGTTAAACGTCAAATCTGCGCTCGGTACGCTGAACGAGCAGGATCTGGTGGCACTGAACAATACGCTGGGTAAACCAGTATCCACGACTCCGGATACGATCGCGCCGGAAAACGCGCAGCAAGATGCCGCGGCGGACGGTTATACGTCCAACAGCGCGACGCCTGCGGCACAGCCGACAGCAGCACGTTCAACCAGCAGCACCGGCAACAACCCGTTCCGTAACTGATGCTGATGACGGGGCTTCGGCCCCGTCTGAACGTAAGACAACGTAAAGATCCGCCCCTTCTTCCGCATTCTCGCCTCTTACCGCTTCAATTTCGACCAGTCATCCTCTATTCTGAGCAGAGTTACCACTGGGTACTGGAAGACATAAATGAAACGGACAAAATCTATACATCACGCCTCGTTCCGCAAAAGCTGGAGCGCGCGCCATCTGACTCCTGTCGCCCTGGCAGTTACCGCTGTGTTTATGCTCGCGGGCTGTGAAAAGAGCGACGAAACGGTTTCGCTTTATCAGAACGCTGACGACTGCTCTGCGGCGAATCCGGGTAAAAGCGCCGAATGTACTACCGCGTTTAACAATGCGCTGAAAGAAGCTGAACGTACCGCACCAAAATACGCCACTCGTGAAGACTGTATCGCTGAATTCGGCGAAGGCCAGTGCCAGCAGGCTCCTGCGCAAGCGGGAATGGCACCGACCGGTGAAGGCCAGGCTCAGGCGCAGAATCAAAGCAGCGGCAGCTTCTGGATGCCGCTGATGGCGGGCTACATGATGGGCCGACTGATGGGCGGCGGAATGGGCGCTCAGCAACCGCTGTTCAGCTCGAAAAATCCAGCCAGCCCGGCTTACGGCAAATACACGGATGCCAGCGGTAAAAACTACGGTGCAGCAACGCCGGGTCGCACCATGACCGTACCGAAAACCGCTATGGCACCGAAACCAGCTACCACCTCTACCGTAACCCGCGGCGGATTTGGTGAGTCTGTGGCCAAACAGAGCACCATGCAGCGTAGCGCAAGCGGCACCACCACACGTTCAATGGGTGGCTGATCGTCATGGAAAGAGTCAGTATTGTTGAGCGCCCGGACTGGCGCGACAAAGCCACCGAATACGGTTTCAATTTTCACACTATGTACGGCGAGCCTTACTGGTGTGAAGACGCGTACTATAAGCTCACTCTTGCTCAGGTTGAAAAGCTGGAAGAGGTCACCTCAGAGCTGCATCAAATGTGCCTCAAGGTGGTGGAAAAGGTCATCGCCAGCGATGAGTTGATGACCAAGTTTCGCATTCCGAAGCATACCTGGGGCTTTGTCCGCCAGTCCTGGCAGACACAGCAACCGTCGCTCTATTCACGTCTCGATCTGGCGTGGGACGGCACGGGTGAACCCAAGCTTTTAGAAAACAACGCCGATACGCCAACCTCGCTGTACGAAGCCGCGTTTTTCCAGTGGATCTGGCTGGAAGATCAGCTCAATGCGGGCAACCTGCCGGAAGGCAGCGATCAGTTCAACAGTCTGCAGGAAAAACTGATCGAGCGTTTCACCGAGCTGCGTGAGCAGTATGGTTTTCAACTGCTTCATCTGACCTGCTGTCGTGATACGGTAGAAGATCGCGGTACGATCCAGTATCTGCAGGATTGCGCTGCCGAAGCTGAGATCGCAACAGAATTCCTCTATGTAGAAGATATTGGTCTTGGTGAAAAAGGTCAGTTCACCGACATGCAGGATCAGGTAATCGCTAACCTGTTCAAGCTCTATCCGTGGGAATTCATGCTGCGTGAAATGTTCTCCACCAAGCTGGAAGATGCTGGCGTTCGCTGGCTGGAACCGGCCTGGAAGAGCATTATCTCCAACAAAGCACTGTTGCCGCTGTTATGGGAAATGTTCCCGGACCATCCGAACCTGCTGCCAGCGTACTTCGCCGAAGACGACCATCCGCAGATGGATAAATTCGTCGTAAAACCGATCTTCTCGCGCGAGGGGGCTAATGTCTCCATCGTTGAGAACGGTAAAACGATCGAATCCGTGGAAGGACCGTACGGTGAAGAAGGCATGATCGTGCAGCAGTTCCATCAGCTACCGAAGTTTGGCGACAGCTATATGCTGATTGGCAGCTGGCTGATCAACGATCAACCAGCTGGGATCGGCATTCGTGAAGACCGCGCGTTGATCACGCAGGATCTGTCACGTTTCTATCCGCATATTTTTGTCGAATAATTGAGAGAGCCGGGTGGCGGCTTCGCCTTACCCGGCCTACGACGCGAACTTAATGCCCGATAAGCGCAGTGCCATCGGGCATTCATCATCCAACCTGCACCGACAACATACTTAAACTTCCCATCTCAATACCATCTACCGGGATCGTGACAGACTCTTTACCGTCCCAAGCCCCGAGTACATACAGCAGCGGCAGATAGTGATCCGGCGTCGGGTTCGACAACGATCCACCTTCATGATCGAGATAGTTCACCAGTGGGTGCTGCTCAACCGGTCCCTGCCATGTCAGGTTTGCCTTAACATAGTCATTGAATGAAGTCGCCCACGGATAAGGCGTGTTCTCACCGTGCCAACGCGCAGTGCGCAGGTTATGCACCACGTTACCACTGGCCACCAGCATAATGCCCTCATCACGCAGCGCCGCCAGCTTACGGCCCATCTCAAAATGCCATGACGCGGGTTTGGTGCTGTCGATACTCAACTGCACCATCGGAATGTCCGCATTCGGATACATCTTGATCAGCACGCCCCAGGAACCGTGGTCAAAACCCCAGGCTTCTTTGTCCAGGGTCACAGGCACTGGAGCAAGTAAGTCAACCAGATGCTGCGCCAGTTCAGGCGAGCCGGGAGCCGGGTAATGGGTGTCATATAATGCTTGCGGAAAACCGCCAAAATCGTGGATCGTTTTGGGGGCTTCCATCGCAGTCACACCCGTTCCACGGGTGAACCAGTGCGCCGAGACCACCACAATGGCTTTCGGACGCGGCAACGTTTCCCCCAGTTGCTGCCAGGCACGGGTATAAACGTTATCTTCCAGAACATTCATCGGGCTACCGTGACCCAAAAACAATGCTGGCATACGAGTTGAAGACATGATGATATCCTTACTGAGGGAGTCATTTTGATACCACCACAATACGCTTATTCGGTTGATGAAGAACTCAGATAACCATGATGAAGATCATCAGTTATTTTGACGATCTAACCCGGACAGCAGATTGATAAGGAGTTTTATTTGTCGATGTCAGTACCTTTACTTCTGACTTTACTGGCAGGTGCCGCCACGTTTATCGGCGCATTTCTCGGCGTGTTAGGGCAAAAACCGTCTAACCGCGTTCTTGCCTTTTCTTTAGGCTTCGCCGCCGGGATTATGCTACTGATCTCCCTTATGGAGATGCTACCTGCTGCGCTGGCCGCTGAAGGTATGTCGCCAGTGCTGGGCTACGGAATGTTTATCGTCGGCTTACTGGGCTACTTTGGCCTGGACCGTCTATTGCCGCACGCGCACCCTCAGGATCTGGTACAAAAAACAACGCAGCCTCTACCCGGCTCTATTAAACGCACCGCGATTTTATTAACGCTCGGCATCAGCCTGCACAACTTTCCTGAAGGGATTGCGACGTTTGTTACCGCCAGTAGCAACCTTGAGCTGGGCTTTGGTATTGCCCTCGCCGTTGCATTGCACAATATTCCTGAAGGATTAGCGGTGGCGGGTCCCGTCTATGCAGCCACAGGCTCCAAACGTACGGCGATATTCTGGGCAGGGATTTCAGGTATGGCAGAAATACTGGGCGGCGTACTGGCGTGGTTAATTCTCGGTAGCCTGATATCACCGGTGGTGATGGCGGCAATAATGGCGGCTGTCGCAGGTATTATGGTGGCGCTGTCCGTCGATGAATTGATGCCGTTGGCAAAAGAGATCGATCCCAATAATAATCCCAGCTATGGGGTGTTATGTGGAATGTCGGTGATGGGATTAAGCCTCGTCATCCTCCAGTCGATGGGAATCGGATAATCCAGAGGGCGGATGCCACCCTGCAAATTTACAGCATCCGCTCATCCATAGCAGAATATGAAGGACTAATCCTGTTCCTTAACCGCGCTGTTATCTTCACCAGAGCGGCGAAAGAGTTTGTTTCGCGCTTCAAGTAAGGCATCTCTGTCCTGGCGGAATGCCCGACAATAACGTTTCATATGGCAATAATACCCCAGCGCAACGAGTGCAATTAATACAATCCAATACCAGGCAATAAACATTCTTTTACCCTTAAAATTTAACATCATTAAACATTTAACGTTAAAATTTTACACAAACTTATTCTGACATACTCATATAGTGGCATATTTCAGAAACAAATATATGATTTCGATCATATAAATCAGCGGCTACGCTATTAGCCAAACTCGTTATAAACAATTAAAACAATGTCGACAAGATCACACTACGCAATAATAAATATTGTTCTTAAAATATCTCACTCATACTATCAAAAAAAATAATAAAAATTAGTTTCTGCAGAATAATACATTTCATCAATATTAATTAATGCATTACAAAAGTAGTATTAGCAATGCTGCTTTATTTTATCAAAACAGTAAAAACATAATATATTCAGCAAGATTATATTTATAGGTAATATAAGGAGATATATCCATGTTTACACAATACCGAAAAACACTTCTGGCAGGGACTCTGGCACTGACATTTGGATTAGCAGCAGGAAACTCTCTTGCCGCTGGTTTTCAACCGGCCCAACCTGCAGGAAAATTGGGCGCAATAGTAGTTGACCCTTATGGAAATGCCCCACTTACTGCGCTGGTTGAATTAGATAGCCACGTTATTTCAGATGTTAAAGTTACCGTCCATGGTAAAGGTGAAAAAGGCGTTCCGGTGACTTATACCGTCGGCAAAGAGTCACTCGCCACGTACGATGGCATTCCTATTTTTGGCCTTTATCAAAAGTTCGCAAATAAGGTAACCGTTGAATATAAAGAAAACGGTAAGGCCATGAAAGATGATTATGTGGTGCAAACTTCCGCCATCGTAAATCACTACATGGATAACCGCTCAATATCTGATTTACAGCAAACAAAAGTGATTAAAGTAGCACCGGGTTTTGAAGATCGTCTTTATCTGGTGAATACCCACACCTTTACCCCGCAGGGGGCGGAATTCCACTGGCATGGTGAAAAAGATAAAAATGCCGGCATCCTGGATGCGGGTCCAGCTGGCGGCGCACTCCCCTTTGATATCGCACCCTTTACCTTTGTCGTCGATACGGAAGGTGAATATCGGTGGTGGCTGGATCAGGACACCTTCTATGACGGCCATGACATGGATATCAACAAGCGCGGCTACCTGATGGGTATTCGTGAAACACCGCGAGGCACCTTCACCGCCGTCCAGGGCCAGCACTGGTATGAATTCGATATGCTGGGGCAAATTCTGGCCGACCATAAGCTGCCTCGCGGATTCCTGGATGCTTCACATGAGTCGGTCGAAACAGTGAACGGCACCGTACTGCTACGCGTAGGTAAACGCGATTATCGCAAAGAAGATGGCCTTCACGTACATACCATCCGCGACCAGATTATTGAAGTCGATAAATCTGGACGTGTTGTTGACGTATGGGATCTGACACAAATTCTCGACCCGATGCGTGACGCGCTGCTGGGTGCTCTGGACGCAGGCGCGGTATGCGTCAACGTGGATCTCGCTCATGCAGGCCAACAGGCAAAACTAGAGCCAGATACCCCCTATGGTGACGCCCTCGGCGTTGGTGCGGGCCGTAACTGGGCTCACGTAAACTCCATTGCCTATGACGCTAAAGATGACTCCATCATTCTTTCTTCCCGCCATCAGGGTGTCGTCAAAATCGGTCGTGATAAACAGGTTAAATGGATCCTGGCACCGTCTAAAGGCTGGAATAAGGCGCTGGCAAGCAAACTGTTAAAACCGGTTGATGATAAGGGCAACGCGCTGAAGTGTGATGAAAACGGTAAGTGCGAGAATACTGATTTCGATTTTACCTACACCCAACACACCGCCTGGCTCTCCAGCAAAGGAACACTAACCATCTTTGACAATGGCGATGGCCGTGGACTCGAACAACCGGCTCTACCTACAATGAAATACTCCCGATTCGTCGAATATAAAATTGACGAGAAAAAAGGAACCGTTCAGCAGGTTTGGGAATACGGGAAAGAGCGCGGTTATGATTTCTACAGTCCTATCACGTCGGTAATTGAATATCAAAAAGACCGCGACACGATGTTTGGATTTGGTGGTTCTATTAATTTATTTGACGTTGGACAGCCAACCATCGGCAAAATCAACGAAATTGACTACAAAACAAAAGAAGTCAAAGTCGAAATTGATGTCCTTTCCGATAAACCAAACCAAACGCACTACCGCGCATTACTGGTTCGCCCACAACAAATGTTTAAATAATTTCGTTAGATTAAGGATTAATTATGTCATCTAAATGGATTACTTCATTATTTAAAAGCGTGGTATTAACGGCGGCGCTGGTATCACCATTTGCAGCATCGGCTTTTACTGAAGGTACTGACTATATGGTACTGGAGAAACCGATTCCCAATGCTGATAAGACGTTGATAAAAGTATTCAGCTACGACTGCCCATTCTGCTACAAATATGATAAAGCCGTGACCGGCCTGGTGTCAGAAAAAGTTGCCGATCTCGTCGCCTTCACACCGTTTCATCTCGAAACCAAAGGAAAATATGGCAAACAGGCCAGTGAAGTATTTGCAGTAATGATTGCGAAGGATCAGGCCGCAGGGGTCTCATTGTTTGACGCCAAATCACAGTTTAAAAAAGCCAAGTTTGCTTACTACACTGCCTACCACGACAAGAAGGAACGCTGGTCTGACGGTAAAGATCCCGCTTCATTCATCAAAACAGGGCTGGATGCTGCGGGTATGAGTCAAGCAGACTTCGAGAACGCCTTAAAAGAACCCGTAGTCCAGGAGACCTTGGAAAAATGGAAAGCGGCTTATGATGTTGCCAAAATTCAGGGCGTTCCGGCTTACGTCGTCAATGGTAAGTACCTGATCTACACCAAAAGCATCAAATCGATTGATTCCATGGCTGAGCTTGTCAGAGAGCTGGCGACAAAATAAACAGGGAACCGGCTATGGCTTTTATTAAAGGATTGTGGCGAGACTTATGTACCGCACCGGTTGATACCCTGGTGAGATGGCAGGAGCGACGCTTTTTGTGGTTGCTAATGGCTTGTGCCATGGGTGGGTTAATTATTCTGGCGCACTCGTTCTTCCAAATCTATCTCTACATGGCCCCCTGCGAGCAATGTGTATACATCCGCTTTGCCATGTTTGTGATGGTTTTGGGTGGGCTGATCGCGGCAATAAACCCTAAAAACCTTATTCTAAAACTGGTCGGCTGCATTGCGGCATTTTATGGCAGCATTATAGGTATTAAGTTCTCCATCAAACTTAATGGCATTCATTATGCGGTACATAACCCGGACCCGGATTCGCTCTTTGGCGTACAGGGATGTTCCACCGATCCGACATTCCCTTTCAATTTGCCGCTGGCAAACTGGGCTCCAGAATGGTTTAAGCCCACTGGAGATTGCGGCTATGACGCACCTGTCGTTCCTGATGGCGTAGCGCTTAGCAGTGTGCAAAAGTGGTTTGTCGATCTGTACCAGCAGTCCGAAGGCTGGTATCTGCTCCCGCCATGGCATTTTATGAATATGGCGCAGGCCTGCCTGCTCGCTTTTGGTTTGTGTTTAGTGCTGTTGCTGGTAATGAGCGGAGCCTGGGCACTTAAACTGGCCAGAAAAAAATAGCCAGGTTGTAATAACAAAAAACCGAAGCCAGGAAACTGACTTCGGTTTTTTTATCCCTACCACGGTTGTCGCGGTAGTCAGCAATTAGCTGGCTTTGCGCTCATGCGCCTGACGGTAAGCAACCAGGTCTTCGATAGTCACTACAGCCATATTATGCTTACCGGCAAATTCGATGCACTCTGGCGCACGGGCCATGGTGCCGTCATCATTGGTCAGTTCGCACAGCACACCGGCTGGTTTAAACCCTGCCAGCGTCATCAGGTCGATGGTTGCTTCAGTATGACCACCGCGGGTCAACACGCCGCCTGCCTGAGCACGCAGCGGGAAAACGTGCCCCGGACGGTTAAGATCGGAAGGTTTTGCGCCATCCTTAATTGCCGCACGCACCGTTGTAACACGGTCTGCTGCGGAAACGCCGGTGGTTACGCCTTCTGCGGCTTCAATGGTCACGGTAAAACCGGTACCGTAAGCGCTGGTATTATTTTCCACCATCATTGGCAGATCGAGCTGTTTGCGTCGGTCTTCAGTGATGCACAGGCAAACAATACCGCTACCGTGACGGATGGTCAGCGCCATCTGTTCTACGGTCATGGTTTCTGCCGGGAAAATCATATCGCCTTCGTTTTCACGGTCTTCGTCGTCAAGCACCATTACACCGCGTCCTTCACGCAGCGCAGACAGCGCATGTTCAACACGTTCGAAAGGCGTACCAAAAGAGGAAAGTAGCGTCTGATTCATGGTAAAAAAACCTCACTAAAATTATGGTTACCAGAATCAGGGCAGTCTTAGGAGTACCGTCTAAGCGGCAAAAAAATAACGTGAGCGGGTCCATGCCCGACTGGATCGTTACTCTCTCCCATCCGGACTCTAACCGTCGGCCCCGGAATTACACCGGATCTGCTGACCTTTTTGCCGTAACAAAAAGCGCTCGCGGGCTTTCAACATCAGTTGATTTACCGCCGGTGGGGAATTTCGCCCCGCCCTGAGAATAAGCGGGTTAACTATAACGCTATTGATTACCTTCATCAACGCCTTTACTCGTCTTAGCTTCACACAATTCTGGTTTATGCCTGTGCCAGTTCGCACTACAATAGGCAGCAACACGTACCAGTTCAGGGAAACCACAATGATTGACCCGAAAAAAATTGAGCAGATTGCTCGTCAGGTTCACGAGTCGATGCCGAAAGGGATCCGCGAGTTTGGCGAAGACGTCGAGAAGAAAATTCGTCAAACGCTGCAGTCACAGCTGACCCGTCTGGATCTGGTAAGCCGCGAAGAATTCGATGTACAGACTCAGGTTTTATTGCGCACGCGTGAAAAGCTGGCGCTGCTTGAGCAACGTCTGACTGAGCTTGAATCACGTGATAAAACGGCAGACGTTAAGCCTGCCCCCGCGATCCCGTCAGTTGATCCGCAAGAGTAAAAACGACAACGGGCCGCAAGGCCCGTTTTTCTGTTAGTGTTCCAGTTCTAGCTTCCTGGCTTCCGTCGCTTGCTGGCAGTACAGCGCATAGCGTTTGCAAAACCAGCTACGATGTTCTTCATCCATATTCCCGGTTATCGCCTGGATATCAATGGGATGACCCTCAGCCTGCATCCTGGCAAAACTACGGGCCAGGAAATCGAAATTGTTCAGTGAATACATATTGCTGTTCATGAGCATACCCTCCAGTTATTGAATATCTGCTAAGGCCATATGCTTTTTCTAATTTCAGTATTTCCCTGGATACGAAGTTATTCTGTACATATTGTGCGCAAAACTACTGCGCGGGTTCACAGTTTCCTATGAAATCTAAGAGGGCATGAAATATGGCGGGTATATCAGGGAAAGAGGCGCTGCGGCTGAAGAATAAAGCGAAAAAAAGCCGGATGGCGACGCGAAAGCGTCTTATCCGGCCTACAAACGTTACGTCACGTAGGCCGGATAAGGTGTTCACACCGCCATCCGGCAAACTTTCCAGGTGTTACTTATCGCTGTCTTTCTGGATCTTATTGATGATATTTGTCGTGGAGCAGCCATCTTCGAAGTTCAGCACCAGCACTTCACCGCCGTTCGCCCACACCTCTTCACTACCCGCAATCTGCTCCGGCTTATAGTCGCCGCCTTTGACCAGCAGATCCGGCAGAATGCCAGCAATCAGACGCTGCGGCGTATCTTCTTCAAAAGAGACCACCCAGTCGACGGATTCCAGCGCGCCCAGTACGATCATACGCTGTTCCAGCGGGTTGACCGGACGCGTTTCACCTTTCAGACGTTTGGTCGAAGCATCGCTGTTGACCGCCACGATCAGGCGATCGCCCAGCTTGCGCGCATTCGCCAGATAGGAAACATGGCCCGCATGCAGGATGTCGAACACACCGTTGGTCATTACCACTTTCTCGCCGCGCTTGCGGGCGCTGGCAACGGCCTGTTTCAGCTCAGATTCGCTCATCACGCCAAAACCAGTATCAGCCCGCCCGCGCACGGCGTTTTCCAGTTCAATCGGAGAAACAGTGGAGGTCCCCAGCTTACCAACGACAACACCGGCTGCGGCGTTAGCAAAATAGCACGCCTCTTCCAGTGAGTTACCCGCCGCCAGCGTCGCCGCCAGCACGCCGATAACCGTATCGCCTGCACCGGTCACGTCATACACTTCCTGCGCCTGCGTCGGCATATGCAGCGGCGATTTGCCCGGTTGCAGCAACGTCATCCCCTGCTCGGATCGCGTGATCAGCAGTGCGGAAAGGTCGAAATCAGCAATCACTTTCATGCCGCGTTCAACCAGTTCATCTTCGCTTTTGCACTTGCCCGCCACCGCTTCAAACTCAGACAGGTTCGGCGTCAGCAGCGTTGCGCCACGGTAGCGTTCAAAGTCGGTTCCTTTCGGATCGATAAGCACCGGCACCCCAGCCTTACGCGCCAGAGCAATCATCTGCTGCACGCTTGCCAACGCGCCTTTGGCGTAGTCGGAGAGTACCAGAGCGCCGATAGAACCCAGCGCCTGGTTAATACGCTCGTGCAGAGGCTGCGGATCCACACCTTCAAAACCTTCTTCGAAATCCAGGCGAATCAGCTGCTGGTTGCGGGAAAGCACGCGCAGTTTGGTTATCGTCGGATGGGTCGGCACGGAAACGAAATCGCATTTTACGTTCACATCCGCCAGCGTTTTGCTCAGCGCACGCGCCGCGTCGTCAATACCGGTCAGGCCCACCAGACGCGAATTCGCTCCCAGAGAGGCAATGTTCATCGCCACGTTTGCTGCGCCACCGGGACGTTCTTCGATGGTATCGACCTTCACCACCGGAACCGGCGCTTCAGGTGAAATACGGCTGGTAGGACCGTACCAGTAGCGATCCAGCATCACATCACCGACAACCATGACTCCTGCACGTTCAAACTCTGGCAGCGTTACTTTCATTCCTGTCTCCTGAGAGATTCTCTGAGGGTCTTAAAATTTGCGCGCGATAATAGCACACTTCACTCGGCAACCAGCCACTTCTGCCAGCTGTCACGCACCAGCGTACGTTCAGCGTCAAAGTGCTCCAGCGCCACATGGCCCGGAAGTTCCTGCAACGCAAGATGATGAAGTTCATCACGCAACGTCGTATAAGCACGGGTAAGCGCCAGCGCTTCCTGCTCGTCCATAATGTCGTTTTGCGCCAGTAATTCCAGAATGCGCACGTTATCCGACCAGCGCGTCAGCTTCGGTTTTTCATGCGCATAGCGCAGCACCAGATACTGCGTAATAAACTCAATGTCTGTGATGCCGCCTTCATCCGCTTTGATATCAAAACGATCGCGATGCTTATTGCCCAAATGGGCACGCATTTTCTCACGCATTTCGCGCACCTCGGTCTGCAAGGTTTTCCCATCGCGGACAAGGGTCATGATATCGCGACGAATCGCATCAAACTGAGAGGTCAACTGCGGGTCGCCGTACACTACGCGAGCACGCACCAGAGCCTGATGCTCCCATGTCCAGGCTTCGTTACGCTGATAATCGGCAAAAGCGTCAGCCGATGTCACCAGCATCCCCGCCGCCCCTGACGGACGCAAACGCGCATCCACTTCGTACAAAATACCGGACGAAGTACGGGTACTAAAGAGGTGCATAATGCGCTGCGCCAGACGCAGATAGAACTGTCGCCCGTCAATCTCACGCTCACCGTCCGTCATCACGTCCATCGGACAGTCATGCAGGAAGATCAAATCGAGATCCGAGCTGTAACCCAGCTCCCAGCCGCCCAGCTTGCCATAACCGACGACGGCAAAGCCACGCCCCTCGCGTTCGCCAAGATGAGTAGGTTGACCGTAGCGTGCGACCATCTGCGTCCACGCCTGCTGGACTACCGCATCAATAATAGCTTCCGCCAGCCAGGTTAAATGATCGCTCACCTTCATCACCGGCAGCGTACCGGCGATATCGGCCGCGGCAATACGCAGTAGCTGCGTTTGCTTAAACTGGCGCAGAGCTTCCAGTTGCTGCTCTTCGTCATCTTCCGGCACGCGCAGCAAATACTGGCGCAGCTCATCACGGTAAGCATCCGTCGCGGTGGGTTGATACAGGGTGTTCGGATCCAGCAGTTCATCGAGCAACAGCGGATACCGCGCCAGCTGGCTGGCGACCATCGGCGAGGCCGCACAGAGCGAAATCAGATGCTTCAGCGCCCCGGGGAATTCGCTCAGCAGTTCCAGATAGGTCGTACGGGTAACAATCCCTACCAGCAGAGGGGTAATGCGCGATAGCGGGACTGAGGCATCGTCACGCGTACAGACATCGCTCAGCAGATGCGGCATTAAATGATCCAGCACCTGGCGTCCGCGTGGGCCAATGGTGCGTTTATCCAGCTCTTTGCGGAAATCAGCAATCAGAGACAGCACGCGTCGGCGATCGTCATCCGCCAGATGCGTCAGCACCGGCGTGGTGTCATCTTCCTGTAAGGCGTCCTGCCACAGTTCGCGCCACTGTTCTGAAAGCGACTCTTCCTGGGTTTCAGCTTCGTCATCGCCAATCAGCTCGTTAAATACCCGGCGCACGTTGTCCATATGATTGGCCAGCACATCAGTTAATTGCTGCCAGTCATCAACGTTCATCCCCCACGCCAGCCGCGCGCGATTCAGTTCATCGCCTGGCAGCGTTTGGGTCTGTTCATCATTGATGCTTTGCAGCAGGTTTTCCAGGCGGCGTAAATAGAGATAGGCTGCTCGCAGTTGTTCCGTATCGGTATCAGACAGCAGGTGCAGCGCATTGATGGCACTCAGCGTCGGTAACAGCGAGCGGGATTGCAGCGACGGTTCACGCCCGCCGCGAATCAGCTGGAATACCTGTACGATAAATTCGATTTCACGAATACCGCCCGCCCCCAGCTTGATGTTGTCTTTCAGGCCACGGCGGCGCACTTCTCGGGCAATCATCCCTTTCATGTTACGCAGCGACTGGATCACGCTGAAATCAATATAGCGACGGAAAACAAAAGGCCGCAGCATGGCACGAAGTTCGCTGACGTAAGTGCCGTCGGCATCGCCCATAATGCGGGCTTTGACCATCGCATAGCGTTCCCAGTCGCGGCCTTGTTCCTGGTAATAATCTTCCAGCGCGGAGAAGCTCAGCACCAGCGGACCGCTGTCGCCAAACGGGCGTAAACGCATATCCACCCGATAGACAAACCCATCCATTGTGGGCTGATCTAATACCTTGATGAGCCGCTGGCCCAAACGGGTAAAGAACTGGGCGTTATCCAGCTCGCGGCGCCCGCCCTGTGTGCTGCCGTGCTCCGGCCAGGCAAAAATCAGGTCGATATCGGAGGAAAAATTCAGCTCGCCGCCGCCCAGTTTCCCCATGCCTAAAATCAGCAGCGGCTGCGCCACACCTTCAGGATTACAGGGCGTACCCCATTCGCGACAGCAGGCAGCGTATAACCAGTCGCGCGCGGCGACGATCAACGTTTCAGCCAGATGGCTTAGCTGCTGCAAAATACTCTCTTCGGTCACCAGCGACAACGTCTGTGCCCAAGCGATACGCACCATGATACGTCGGCGAAACAGGCGTAGCTCACGCATCAGCGTGTTTTCATCACTAACGTCAGCCAATGTTTGCTGTAACCAGTCGGCATAGTGTTGCCATTCATCCGCCAGGGGTGGAGCGCTTTCCAGCTCAGCCAGCCATTCGGGATGGGCAATAATGCTGTCACGGACAAAATCGCTGAATGTAAGTACTGACTTCGCCTGAACGCTAAGCGAGGACTCAGATATTGCTGCTGGCAGCCGCTCAACAACGGTCGGCCAGTACTGCTGTAACGGTGAAGAGAGCTGCTTCATTTACGGGTTATCCTTTGAATAGTGCCGGATGCGGCGTTTAGCCTTATCCGGCCTACATGACAGTTACACACATCGCGTAGGCCTGATAAGCGCAGCGCCATCAGGCATCCCGGCCTCGGCCCTGATTATCGTTTTCCGCTGTGCAGCCAGAACGGTTCCAGCGCGATTGCCTCGTTGCGGAAGTGTTCAATTTCAATATATTGGTTGGCCGCAATGGCGTGACGCAAACCCTGCCAGTTGGCAATCCATTCTGATGCGACATTTTCGTCGTAGTATCCCGCCAGCATCAGCATGCTATCAATGTTGCGCGTCAAACGAGGAAGCTGATCGGCGTACTGATCGCCCAGCGGCTGCGCAAAAGCGGTCTTCAGCTCAGCGGCATGGCGTGAAAGATGGGTATCAGAGAAACGCTTAAAGGAGTCGGCAATTTTTCCCTGCGCCTTCGCATCAAGGAACGGCTGCCATCCTTTGGTCACCAGCCATTCGGTCAGCGCCAGCTTGGCCATTGCCGTTTGCGTGCTGTAAACCGCCGAAACAGCAGAAACGTCCGACGAAATGATCGCTTCCGACTGGGTCAACAAATCACGTAAGTGAGCGCTCGCTTTTCGCGGCACATTACCGCCAAACAGCATCAGAATGTGACGCACCAGGCCCATAGCCGCCAGCACCTCGGCTTTCGCCCCTTTAACGCCGCGCACCCACAGCTCTTCATGGTACTGCCACTGTGATAATGCCAGCTCCAGCGCCGCTTCCAGCCCCTGCTCAATACTCGCTTTCGCCGGAACTTTCAAAATGCGTGTCGGTTTGAGTTCGCGCGGCGCATTCCCCTGAGCCAGGTGATAACCGCGCGCTGCTTTGCTCAAGCTACCCTGGCGTAAACCGGTTTGCGAAACCAGCTGGTTTGCCAGCTTCAGTACCGCACGGGTATCGCCGCTTAGCAGTTCAAGTTCAAGCTCACAGATAGGTTCTGCAAACTCGCCCGCTTTCACCTCCCCCAGATCGAGGGCAATTTCAATCCGGCTGCCATCAACATCAACCAACCATTTCTCACGGTAAAAATCGGTGCTGAACAACGGCTGCACTTGAGAAGCAAGTTCAGCAGGCAGCTCGCCATCAGGCCAGACTTCCGTTGGGAACAAGGTGAGGTCCAGCTCAGGCGCGTTTAGCGCAACGTTATATTCCGGCCGTTGGTGCAGTCCGCCCGTCACGCGTCCGGCAATTTTCATGGTCATTTCGTAATGACCATTTTCACCGCGAATACGCAGCCCCATATCGTGACCACGCAACCACGCATCCGGTGTTTCGTAGTAGATATTCAGCAACTGGCTGGGCGCATGATGCTCTCCCCCCAGCGTATTCAGACGTTCACGTAGCGCATCTACAGCGTCACTATTGACGATAAATTTTAATTCGATTTCCTGGGCCATGGTCTTGTACTTATGGGTTATGTCACAGTTGAGAAAACTGACTGCGAACTAAGTTCGTTCTTTATGGTCAGTAGATAGTATTTTGCGCCAAATTGCCATGCAACGAGCAATTTGACGGGCGTAAAAGTTTCGAGTGGTGGCAAAAAGGACACAGATGATTCCGATTGATGTCGAATGCTTTGCGTAGAGACACTGATGCCACTACTATCGTTCCACTTTCTATGACAATAACGACAGCCTGATGCCAAAATTACGCCTGATTGGATTAACTTTACTCGCACTTAGCGCCACTGCAGTCTCTCATGCCGAAGAAAAGCGCTATGTCTCTGACGAACTGAACACCTGGGTCCGCAGCGGTCCGGGAGATAATTATCGCCTCGTGGGTACGGTTAACGCCGGCGAGGAAGTCACGCTATTACAGACCGATGCCAACACTAACTACGGCCAGGTGAAAGACAGCACCGGACGTACCGCCTGGATCCCACTGAAAGAGCTGAACAGTACGCCGAGCCTGCGTACCCGCGTTCCCGACCTGGAAAACCAGGTTAAGACCTTGACCGATAAGCTCAATAATATCGATACCACGTGGAACCAGCGCACCGCTGATATGCAGCAAAAGGTCGCGCAAAGCGACAGCGTGATCGACGGACTGAAACAAGAAAACCAGAAGCTGAAAAACGAGCTTATCGTGGCGCAAAAGAAGGTCAGCGCAGCCAACCTTCAGCTTGATGACAAACAGCGCACCATCATCATGCAGTGGTTTATGTACGGTGGCGGCGTGTTGGGTCTTGGTCTGCTGCTCGGCCTGGTTCTGCCACACATGATCCCAAGCCGTAAACGCAAAGATCGCTGGATGAACTGAATCGCCTTCTCCGCCACACTGACATATGATTAAGGGATCATAGTTTTCAGAAGGAAAGTGGCGTGAAGATTTATCTGGTCGGTGGTGCTGTTCGGGATGCGTTATTAGGGCTACCGATTAAAGATAAAGATTGGGTTGTTGTTGGCGCCACGCCGCAAGAGATGCTCGACGCGGGCTACCAGCAGGTAGGCCGCGATTTTCCCGTGTTTCTGCATCCGCAAACCCGTGAAGAGTATGCGCTGGCGCGTACCGAACGTAAGTCAGGCTCGGGGTATACCGGATTCACCTGCTATGCCGCCGCAGATGTGACGCTGGAGGCCGATCTTCAGCGTCGTGACCTGACCATCAACGCAATCGCCCGCGATGACGACGGGGAGATTATCGACCCGTACAACGGACGCGACGATCTGGAAAACCGTCTGCTGCGCCATGTTTCATCTGCCTTTAGCGAAGATCCGCTGCGCGTGCTGCGCGTGGCGCGCTTTGCTGCCCGCTATGCGCATCTCGGTTTTCGTATTGCTGACGAAACCATGACGCTGATGCGTGACATGACCACCGCTGGTGAACTGGAGCATCTGACACCAGAGCGGGTGTGGAAAGAAACCGAAGGCGCATTAACCACCCGTAACCCACAGGTATTTTTCCAGGTCCTGCGCGACTGCGACGCACTGCGCGTCCTGTTTCCGGAAGTGGATGCTTTGTTTGGCGTTCCTGCTCCCGCGCAGTGGCATCCGGAAATCGACACCGGCATTCACACGCTGATGACGCTGTCGATGGCAGCCATGTTAAGTCCGGAGGTCGACGTGCGTTTTGCTACGCTGTGCCACGATCTTGGCAAGGCATTGACGCCTAAAGCGCTGTGGCCGCGCCATCACGGCCACGGTCCGGCAGGTGTTAAGCTTGTCGAACAACTGTGCCAGCGCCTGCGCGTGCCGAATGACATCCGTGATTTAGCCAAACTGGTTTCCGAGTTCCACGACCTCATTCATACCTTCCCGATCCTGCAGCCGAAAACCATCGTTAAGCTGTTTGATTCCATCGATGCCTGGCGCAAACCGCAGCGCGTGGAGCAAATCGCCCTCACCAGCGAGGCCGATGTGCGTGGGCGAACCGGTTTTGAAGCAGCAGATTATCCGCAAGGCAGGCTGTTACGTGAAGCCTGGCAGGTTGCGCAGGCGGTGCCAACGAAAGACGTGGTTGAAGCTGGATTCAAAGGTCAGGCAATTCGTGAAGAACTGACCCGGCGTCGCATCGCGGCGGTAGCCAGTTGGAAGGAGCAGCGGTGCCCGAAAGCGTAGACACTGCGTTGCCGGATGCGCTGTGCTTATCCGGCCTACAGGTTCGAAACGGATATAACCCGTAGGCCGGATAAGGCAAAACGCCGCCATCCGGCACCACGGCAAGACATCAGAAGAACACGACGTAAACGGCAGCCGCCACAATAAAGCGGTAAATCGCAAACGGAATGAACGAGATGCGTTTAATCAGTTGCAGGAAGGTTTTGATCGCCACCAGCGCCACGATAAACGCCGTCACAAATCCGACCGCAAACATCGGGATATCTGATGCGCTGAGGAAAGACCAGCTCTTGTAGAGATCCAGCGCCGTCGCGCCCATCATCATCGGCACAGCCAGTAGGAAGGAGAATTCAGAGGCCGCGTAACGACTCACGCCCATCAGCATGCCGCCAGAAATCGTCGCCCCGGAGCGAGAAAAACCCGGCCACAGCGCCAGACACTGGAAACAGCCAATCATAAACGCCTGGCGATAGGTCATATCATCCAGACCCGGCGCACGCGGTTCTTTCGGCTTCAGGCATTCTGCGGCAATCAGCAGTACACCACCCACCACCAGCGCATACATCACGTTGATTGGGTTAAACAGCGATTTGATGGTGTCGTGGAAGATTAACCCCAGTACCACGGCTGGAATCATCCCCAACAGGATATGTCCCAGCGTCAACCGACCTTTGCCAGTGCCTTCATGCGGAGCCTTGCCGAAGTGAATGCCGATCAGGCCAAACAGCCGTCGCCAGAACATCACCACAACGGCCAGGATAGAACCTAACTGGATAACCACTTCGAATGTTTTTGCAGTGTCACCCTCAAAACCCAACAGGTGGCCAACAATAATCATATGGCCAGTACTGGAAACGGGTAAAAATTCCGTCAATCCTTCGACCACACCCAAAATTGCCGCCACCAGCAGCGAGTGCATATCACTCATTAATAAACCCCTAGATAGAGAAACCACGGCAAAAAAGAGCCGACGAAAGGACCCTTTTATACCCGTTTGTTTTAGAAATTATTAAATTAATTATTTTCTTTCAGATTATTGCCACGCTCAATGATAACCCCGACGTTCGCCGCACGGGCTACCGCGCCAGGTTTACTGAGTTTGATCCGTACCCAGGGAGAATTAAAGCGGCTAAGCAGCAGATCTGCCACCTCTTCCGCAACTCGTTCTACCAGCGCAAAGCGCCCACCTTCCACATGATTAACAACCGTTTGAGCAATATCAGCATAGCTCAGGCAATCAGCCACATCATCGCTTTTAGCCGATTTGCGGTTATCCCATGCCATTTCGATATCGAACACCAACCGTTGTTCGATCGTTTGTTCCCAGTCGTAAACACCAATAGTGGTGATTACAGAAAGTTGCTCTATAAATACAATATCCATCACGACCTGCCTGCTTTTTGGCTAACCCGGATACCACTTCCGGCGAAATATGCGTATTATCCACAGAAGTAGCGTTTTACACGACATTTTCAAAACGGAACAGCTTATGAGTGCAATCGCGCCTGGAATGATTATCTTCGCGTACCTCTGTGGCTCAATTTCCAGTGCTATTCTGGTATGCCGCCTTGCTGGATTGCCGGACCCGCGCGACAGCGGCTCTGGGAATCCGGGCGCGACAAACGTGCTGCGCATCGGTGGCAAGGGAGCCGCCGTCGCGGTACTGATTTTCGACGTCCTGAAAGGTATGTTACCCGTCTGGGGTGCCTATGCGCTAGGCGTCAGCCCCTTCTGGCTGGGATTGATCGCAATCGCCGCCTGTCTGGGCCACATTTGGCCGGTGTTCTTCGGCTTTAAAGGTGGGAAAGGCGTTGCCACAGCCTTTGGCGCGATTGCGCCGATTGGTTGGGACTTAACTGGCGTGATGGCAGGGACCTGGCTGCTGACCGTCCTGTTGAGCGGCTACTCGTCGTTAGGCGCTATCGTCAGCGCGTTGATCGCCCCTTTTTACGTCTGGTGGTTCAATCCCCAGTTCACTTTCCCGGTGTCCATGCTGTCGTGCTTAATTCTGCTTCGTCACCATGACAACATTCAGCGTCTGTGGCGTCGTCAGGAGCCGAAGATCTGGACCAAGTTGAAGAAAAAACGCGAACGAGACCCCGAGTGATTTTATTGTCGGATAGCGACGCAACGGCGTCTTATCCGGCGTGGGGGATGTGATACCCCTCCACCGGTTTGCCTAATCGGTTCTGACACCACGTCGCCAGAAACTCCACGCACACGCGCAGCTTCACGCTGCGATACAGCGGCTCCTGATAAACCGCCCAGATATTAGCGCTCTGCGCATAGTCCGGCAGCACACGCACCAGTTCACCGCTGGCCAGAAACGGCTGCACATCCCATTCGGAACGCAACATAATCCCTTTTCCCTGTAGCGCCCACTGCAACACAATCTCACCGCTGTTAGAGGAAAGATGTCCCGCCACCTTGACCGACTTTTTCTCCTGACCATTGTCCAGTTCCCACACCCCGTGAGTCATATCGCGTTCTTTGGTGACCAGACAATCATGACGACTTAATTCCTGTAACGTCATCGGCTCACCGTATTTTTGTAAGTACGGTGGGGCCGCACACAATATTCTTTTGTTTTTCGTTAACAAATGCGCAATATAATAATCCGGTATCTCGTCATTAATACGAATATCCAAATCGATATTATCCTGCGCCAAATCAATTTGCCGATCGTAAAGCTCAAAATGCACCTGTAATTCAGGGTAGCTATGCATCAATTCGGTAATTGCCGGCGCAATATAACTGCGCCCAAAGCCAAAACTACAGCCGATACGAATCATCCCTGCCGGGCGCGTTTTGAGTTGCGTGACGTCATCGACCAGATGCTGATAGCCCGCGAGGATCGCCTGCGCATGTTCATAGCAACGTTGACCACTCTCCGTGAGCGATACACCACGCGCAGAGCGGCTTAGCAGCGTCGTCCCCAGCGTGGACTCTAGGATCTGAATGCGTTTTGTCACAAACGCCGGCGTTTGCCCCAGCGTCGCGGCGGCAGCGCTGAAGCTGCCGCTATGCACAATTTCAACCAACACCTGCAGGTCTTTCGCCAGGGGATACGTGTTCAGCATGTTCGGTCTATCCGTAATGTTGTTCACCGCAGTGTAATTCTCTCATGCGTCTTAAACCCTGCCTTTGCGCAATTTTTATTGCCTTATCCGGACATCATTCACGAACTGTTAATTAGATATTCACAGTGGCAAATAATATTAACCCACACTTTTAGTGGTAGTTTGTGGCGGAGAATTTATTTCCAGATAAATAAAAGAACTGGAGTTAACAAGATGAGCAATCAAAATAACCAAAATGCGATAAATACGCTGACGAACATTGTCGCTGATTTTACCGCCATGATTTCTACCCGCATGCCCGATGACGTCGTGGATAAATTAAAACAGTTGCGTGAAGGCGAAACCTCGCCGATGGGTAAAATCATCTACCACACCATGTTTGACAACATGCAGAAGGCTATCGACCTGAACCGTCCAGCCTGTCAGGACACCGGCGAGATTATGTTCTTCGTGAAGGTCGGTTCCCGTTTTCCGCTCCTCGGCGAACTGCAAAGCATTCTGAAGCAGGCCGTTGAAGACGCCACGGTAAAAGCGCCTCTGCGCCATAACGCGGTCGAGATTTTTGACGAAGTGAATACCGGCAAAAATACAGGTACCGGTGTGCCGTGGGTCACCTGGGACATCATCCCCGATAACGATGACGCGGAAATCGAAGTCTACATGGCAGGCGGCGGCTGTACGCTGCCGGGACGCTCGAAAGTGTTAATGCCTTCTGAGGGCTACGAAGGCGTGGTGAAATTTGTTTTTGAAAATATCTCCACGCTGGCAGTCAACGCTTGTCCGCCAGTGCTGGTGGGCGTAGGTATTGCCACCTCCGTAGAAACCGCCGCCGTTCTTTCTCGTAAAGCGGTGCTGCGCCCTATCGGCTCACGTCATCCGAATCCGAAAGCGGCCGAACTGGAACTGCGTCTGGAAGAAGGACTTAACCGTCTGGGCATTGGTCCGCAAGGATTGACCGGTAATAGCTCGGTGATGGGCGTGCATATCGAATCCGCCGCGCGCCACCCGTCGACTATCGGCGTTGCCGTCTCTACCGGCTGCTGGGCCCACCGTCGCGGCACGCTGTTGGTTCATGCTGACCTCTCCTTCGAAAACCTGTCTCACACCCGGAGCGCGTTATGAAAAAGATCCTCACAACCCCGATCAAAGCCGAAGATCTGGCAGACATTCGCGTTGGCGATGTCATTTACCTGACCGGTACGCTGGTGACCTGCCGTGACGTTTGCCACCGCCGCCTGATCGAACTGAAGCGCCCGATTCCTTATGACCTGAACGGCAAAGCCATTTTCCACGCGGGCCCGATCGTACGTAAGAACGGTGAAAAATGGGAAATGGTTTCCGTCGGCCCAACCACCAGCATGCGTATGGAAGCGTTTGAGAAAGACTTTATCGAACAGACTGGCGTCAAACTGGTGGTCGGCAAGGGCGGCATGGGACCGCTGACGGAAGAAGGCTGCAAGCAGTTTAAAGCGCTGCACGTCATCTTCCCGGCAGGCTGCGCAGTCGTGGCGGCAACCCAGGTTGAGGAGATCGAAGAGGTGCACTGGACGGAACTCGGCATGCCGGAGTCCCTGTGGGTGTGTCGGGTAAAAGAGTTCGGCCCGCTGATCGTTTCCATCGATACCCACGGCAATAACCTGATCGCTGAAAACAAAAAGCTGTTCGCTGAACGTCGCGACCCTATCGTCGATGAAATCTGCGAGCACGTGCATTACATCAAATAACCCTCCCGGAGAGGCGCTACGCCTCTCCCCTTTCGTAGGGATTCAACAATGGCACCTTTAGCTGGTTGGTGGCGATACCTGGCTCCGCTGGTGGTCATCGCCATTATTGCTGTTCTACCCGTCCCCACCGGTCTTGAGAGCCACACCTGGCTCTATTTTGCCGTCTTTACCGGTGTGATTGTCGGGCTTATTCTGGAACCTATACCGGGCGCGGTAGTGGCGATGATTGGCATTTCGATCATCGCCGTCCTTTCACCGTGGCTGCTGTTCAGCCCGGAGCAACTCGCGCAGGACGGTTTTAAATTTACCGCCAAATCGCTGTCGTGGGCGGTATCTGGCTTTTCAAACTCGGTCATCTGGCTGATCTTCGCGGCCTTTATGTTTGGCACGGGCTATGAGAAAACCGGACTCGGTCGGCGAATCGCGCTGATGCTGGTGAAAAAGATGGGGCATAGGACGCTGTTTCTCGGCTATGCGGTGATGTTCTCCGAACTTATCCTCGCTCCCGTCACACCTTCCAACTCCGCCCGTGGGGCCGGAATAATCTACCCGATTATCCGCAACCTGCCGCCGCTGTATAACTCACAGCCCAATAGCGCCAGTTCACGCTCCATTGGCTCATACATCATGTGGATGGGCATTGTCGCCGACTGCGTCACCAGCGCTATTTTCTTAACGGCGATGGCGCCGAACCTGCTGTTGATCGGCCTGATGAAAGGCGCGTCCCACACCGCGCTGAGCTGGGGTGACTGGTTCTTAGGCATGCTGCCGCTGAGCATTTTACTGGTGCTGATCGTGCCGTGGCTGGCGTACGTGTTATATCCACCGGTGCTGAAATCCGGCGATCAGGTTCCACGCTGGGCGGATACTGAACTAAAAGCGATGGGACCGCTCTGCGCTCGCGAGAAAAAGATGCTGGTGCTGATGGTCGGCGCGCTGGTGCTGTGGATCTTCGGCGGCGATTATATTGACGCCGCGATGGTCGGATACAGCGTGGTGGCGTTGATGCTGGTACTGCGCATCATTAGCTGGGATGACATCGTCAGCAATAAAGCCGCATGGAACGTCTTTTTCTGGCTGGCCTCGCTGATCACGCTGGCCACCGGGCTCAATAACACCGGTTTTATTACCTGGTTCGGCAAGCTGCTGGCAAACGGGCTGAGCGGTTATTCGCCGATGATGGTGATGGTAGCGCTGATCGTGGTGTTCTATCTGCTGCGTTACTTCTTTGCCAGCGCCACAGCCTATACCTCCGCCCTCGCACCGATGATGATTGCCGCCGCGCTGGCAATGCCGGAAATCCCGCTACCGGTCTTCTGCCTGATGGTCGGCGCCGCCATTGGTCTGGGCAGCATTCTGACCCCGTACGCTACCGGCCCTAGCCCTATCTACTACGGCAGCGGCTATTTACCAACGGTGGATTACTGGCGACTCGGTGCTATTTTTGGCCTGATTTTCCTCGTGCTGCTGGTGATTACCGGTCTGGTCTGGATGCCCCTCGTTTTACTGTAAAACCCTGGTGGGGCGGCGTATTGTCGCCCCTTTATCCATAAGCTTCTCATATGATCGATTTCCCGACGCGCTGAGGCATACTTTTTTGTATGCAAACACCCTCATGCTGATAGGGGAAACGCTCTGGACACGGTTGCGCACGAGACACTCACACGGGGCTGGCAGGCCGAACTGGATCTGCATTTTACCTGCACCGGGCACAAAACGGTGCTCGCCTCGGCGCGTCATCATGGTCCATTGACGGTTCAACGCCCGTTTTACCCGGAAGAGGACGTTTGCCATCTCTATTTGCTTCATCCACCGGCGGGGATCGTCGGCGGGGATGAGCTCCATATCGCCGTAACGCTCGACGAAAACAGCCACGCGTTAATCACCCAGCCTGGCGCGGGAAAGTTTTACCGCAGCCGTGGACCGCAGGCATTACTGCGCCAGCATTTTACCCTCACTCCTCACGCGACGCTGGAGTGGCTGCCGCAGGATACGATCCTCTTTCCCGGCGCCAACGCCGCTATTCAGACCGTCTTTCATCTGACATCCGCAAGCCGCCTGCTGGCCTGGGATCTGCTGTGTCTTGGCCGACCGGTTATGCAGGAGACCTTCAGTTACGGCACGCTGCAAAACCGCCAGGAAGTATGGCGAGATGGGCAGCCACTGCTGATAGAACGCTTGCAGTTGCAGGAGGGGAATCTGAGCGGCGTCGCACATCATCCCTGGGTCGGCACGTTGCTGTGTTATCCGGCCAGCGAACATATGCTCGAGGGCACGCGGGAGCGGCTTACGGCGCTTGGCGATTACGCCGGGGCAACGCTTAACGATTCGCTGCTGACAATCCGTTTTCTTGCTAGCGACAACCTGGTTGTCCAGCGCGTTATGCGCGACATCTGGCAATTTCTGCGCCCGCTGCTGACACACAAAGCGCCCGTACTCCCGCGAATCTGGCAAACCTAAGAGAACCCTTATGGAACTGACTCCCAGAGAAAAAGACAAGCTGTTGCTATTTACCGCCGCGCTGGTGGCGGAACGTCGCCTGGCCCGCGGGCTGAAGCTGAACTACCCGGAATCGGTGGCGCTAATTAGCGCTTTCATCATGGAAGGGGCGCGGGACGGGCAAACCGTGGCCGCGCTGATGGAAGACGGGCGTCACGTCCTGCGCCGCGATCAGGTGATGGAAGGCGTACCGGAGATGATCCCGGATATTCAGGTTGAAGCCACATTTCCGGACGGATCGAAGCTGGTCACCGTCCACAATCCGATCGTCTAAGGAGCGGCAATGATCCCTGGTGAATATCAGATCGCAAAAGGCAGTATCGCACTTAATCAGGGGCGAGAGATCTGCACGATCGTGGTGGAAAATCATGGCGACAGACCCATCCAGGTGGGATCGCACTACCACTTTTACGAAGTGAACCCGGCGCTGCGCTTTGACAGGCTGGCCGCACGCGGCTTTCGTCTGAACATTGCTGCGGGCACGGCAGTGCGTTTTGAGCCGGGACAAAAACGCGAAGTCGAACTGGTGCGCGTTGCTGGCGCACAAAGGATCGTGGGTTTTCGCAGCGAAGTGATGGGCGCGCTGGAGGCAGATAATGAGTGATATTTCCCGGCAGGCGTACGCCGACATGTTTGGCCCAACCACCGGCGATAAAGTGCGCCTGGCGGATACCGACCTGTGGATCGAGGTGGAACAAGACTTCACCACCTACGGCGAAGAGGTCAAATTCGGCGGCGGAAAAGTGATCCGCGACGGCATGGGCCAGGGACAAATGCGCGCCGATGCATGCGTGGATCTGGTGATCACCAACGCGCTGATCGTCGATCACTGGGGGATCGTGAAAGCGGATATCGGCATCAAAAACGGCAGGATCTTCGCTATCGGCAAAGCAGGTAATCCCGATATTCAACCCAACGTCACGATCCCGATAGGCGTGGGAACTGAAGTCATTGCCGGGGAAGGCAAGATCGTCACCGCGGGCGGCGTGGATACGCATATTCACTGGATCTGCCCACAGCAGGCGCAGGAGGCGCTGGTTTCCGGGGTGACGACGATGATCGGCGGCGGCACCGGTCCGGCCGCAGGAACCAACGCCACCACCTGCACACCGGGCCCCTGGTACATCGCGCGCATGCTGCAGGCGGCAGATGCGTTGCCGGTTAACATCGGTTTACTGGGCAAAGGTAATGGCTCAAACCCAGACGCCTTGCGCGAGCAAATCAGCGCGGGCGCAATTGGCCTGAAAATCCATGAAGACTGGGGCGCCACGCCTGCCGCTATCGACTGCGCGCTGACTGTGGCCGACGAGATGGACATCCAGGTCGCGCTGCATAGCGATACGCTCAATGAGTCCGGTTTCGTTGAAGATACGCTGGCGGCAATTGGTGATCGCACCATTCATACCTTTCACACCGAAGGCGCGGGTGGCGGCCATGCACCGGATATCATCACCGCCTGCGCGCATCCGAATATTCTGCCCTCCTCCACTAACCCGACGCTGCCCTATACCGTCAACACCATCGACGAGCATCTCGACATGCTGATGGTTTGCCACCACCTCGATCCGGATATCGCCGAAGACGTGGCCTTTGCCGAATCCCGCATTCGCCGGGAAACGATCGCTGCCGAAGATGTGCTGCATGACATTGGCGCGTTTTCCCTGACCTCGTCCGATTCACAGGCGATGGGGCGCGTGGGCGAAGTGATCCTGCGTACCTGGCAGGTGGCGCACCGCATGAAGGTTCAGCGTGGCCCGTTGGCAGAAGAAACCGGTGACAACGACAACCTGCGCGTTAAACGCTACGTCGCCAAATACACCATCAACCCGGCATTAACCCACGGTATCGCCCATGAAGTCGGTTCCGTTGAGCCAGGCAAACTGGCCGATCTGGTGCTGTGGTCACCCGCCTTTTTTGGCGTAAAACCGGCGACGATCGTCAAGGGCGGGATGATCGCCTGCGCGCCGATGGGCGATATCAACGCCTCGATCCCCACCCCGCAGCCGGTGCATTACCGCATGATGTTCGGCGCGCTTGGCGCGGCGCGGCACCACACCCGGCTGACCTTTATTTCGCAGGCCGCTGACGCGCAAAACATCCCGCAGCAGCTCAATCTGCAAAGCGCTATCGCCGTCGTCAAAGGCTGCCGGACGGTGAAAAAGGTCGACATGATCCACAACGGCCTGCAACCCAATATCACCGTCGATGCTCAGACTTACGAGGTGCGTATTGATGGCGAACTTATCACCAGCGAACCGGCAGATATTTTGCCGATGGCGCAACGCTATTTTCTGTTTTGAGGAGTGACGATGATCTATCTGACCCAACGCCTTGACCACGCTCACCGCGTTACTGCAAGCGTCACGCTGCCCATTGATGTCCGGGTAAAAAGTCGCGCCAGGGTAGCACTGAACGACGGTCGCGAAGCCGGGCTAATGCTACCGCGTGGTTTGCTGCTGCGCGGTGGCGATCTGCTAAGTACCGAAGATGGCAGCGAAGTGATCGAAGTGATCGCCGCACCGGAGTCGGTTTCCGTGGTGCGCTGCACCGATCCTTTCCTGCTCGCCAAAGCCTGTTATCACCTCGGTAATCGCCACGTTCCGCTGCAAATCCTGCCGGATGAACTGCGTTACCATCACGATCATGTGCTGGACGACATGCTGAGCCAGTTCAACCTTGAGGTGACATTCGCCCAGTTGCCGTTTGAGCCGGAAGCGGGTGCCTATGCGAGCGAGTCACACGGGCATCACCATGGTCATGCGCACTGATGCATAGCACCCAACAGCTGCGCCTGATGCAGCTCGCCAGCAGCAGTCTCCCGGTAGGATCGTTTACCTGGTCTCAGGGGCTGGAATGGGCGGTAGAGATCGGCTGGGTGAAAAGCGTCGATGACTTCTCTGCCTGGCAAATCCAGCAGATGGAGCAAAACTTTTTTACCGTTGACCTACCGCTGCTGGCGAGACTGTATCGCGCCTGCGAGCTGGACGATCTCGACGCAGCACGCCGCTGGAGCGCTTACCTGCTGGCCTGTCGCGAAACCCGCGAACTGCGGGATGAAGAACGCAGTCGGGGTGCGGCGTTTACGCGGCTGGTCACCGACTGGGAGTCGGATTGCTCGCGAGAATGGCGCACCCTCTTTGTCGACAGCCAACTCTGCGGCATGGCCTGGCTGGGCGTGCGCTGGAAAATTCCGCTGACGGAGCTGGCGTTAAGCCTCGGCTACAGCTGGATTGAAAGCGCTGTCATGGCTGGCGTCAAGCTGGTTCCTTTTGGACAACAGGCGGCCCAGCGTTTGATTATTGCGCTCTGCGATCGCTATGCGCAGGGTTTGGCACAGGCGCTGACGTGTCCTGACACCAGCCTCGGCTCCGCAACGCCGTTGGCCGCTATCGCGTCTGCCCGGCATGAAACCCAATATTCCCGATTATTCCGCTCCTGAGGAGAAAAAATGAGTAACTGCAAGCATCCCCTGCGTGTGGGCGTTGGCGGCCCGGTTGGCTCGGGCAAAACGGCGCTGCTGGAAGCGTTATGCAAAGCCATGCGCAGCAGCTATCAGTTGGCGGTGGTGACCAACGATATCTACACCAAAGAAGATCAGCGCATTCTCACCGAGGCGGGCGCACTGGAGCCAGAGAGGATCGTCGGCGTGGAAACCGGTGGCTGCCCGCATACCGCCATCCGCGAAGATGCGTCGATGAATCTGGCCGCCGTAGAAGCGCTGAGCGAGAAATTCGGCAATCTGGATCTGATTTTTGTGGAAAGCGGCGGCGATAACCTGAGCGCCACCTTCAGCCCGGAACTCGCGGATCTGACGATCTATGTGATCGATGTTGCCGAAGGCGAGAAGATCCCGCGTAAAGGCGGTCCGGGGATCACCAAATCCGATTTTCTGGTGATCAATAAAACCGATCTTGCCCCTTACGTCGGCGCATCGCTGGAGGTGATGGAGCGCGATACCTTGCGCATGCGCGGCGAGCGTCCATGGACGTTTAGTAATTTAAAATCTGGAGAAGGCCTGGACAAAATTATCGCGTTTCTGGAAGAGAAAGGAATGTTGCGGATGTAGTGAGAGCTATCGCCGGGCGGCGGATTCGCCTGACCCGGCCTACGGTTTTGTAAGCCCGGTAAACGCAGCGCCACCGGGCAAAAAAACTTATGCTGCCGGTAATTCCGCCAGCGGCCAGCGTGGACGCACGGTCACGCCAAGATCCGCCGTTGCACCCGCTTTAAAGCGCACCATGCCCGCGTAGGCGATCATCGCCCCGTTATCGGTACAAAATTCCGGACGCGCGTAAAACACTTCGCCACGACGTTTTTGCATCATCTCAGCCAGCTTTGCGCGCAGCGTACGGTTCGCACTCACGCCTCCCGCCATCACCAGACGTTTAAAACCGGTTTGATCCAGCGCGCGTTTGCACTTGATCATCAGCGTATCAACCACCGCATCTTCAAACGCTCGGGCGATATCAGCGCGGGTCTGATCGTCATTTTCGTTATTACGAATGGTATTCGCAGCGAAGGTTTTCAAACCTGAGAAGCTGAAATCCAGCCCCGGACGGTCAGTCATCGGACGCGGGAAGACAAAACGTTTTTCAACGCCTTGTGATGCCAGCTTTGACAGCATTGGGCCACCAGGATAATCCAATCCCAGCAGCTTGGCGGTTTTGTCGAACGCTTCACCGGCAGCATCATCAATCGATTCGCCCAGCAATTCATACTGACCGATACCGGTGACGCTGATCAGCTGCGTGTGGCCGCCGGAAACCAGCAGCGCGACGAACGGGAATGCAGGGGGATTATCTTCCAGCATTGGCGCCAGCAGATGCCCTTCCATGTGGTGCACAGGAATTGCCGGTACGCCCCAGGCGAACGCCAGCGAACGTCCTACGGTTGCGCCAACCAGCAGCGCACCAACCAGACCAGGACCTGCGGTATACGCCACCGCATCGATCTCTTTTGCCGTCAGTCCCGCTTCTTTCAGCGCGGCCTGGATCAACGGTACGGTTTTACGTACGTGATCGCGCGAGGCCAGTTCAGGCACTACGCCGCCGTAGTCAGCATGTAATTTCACCTGACTATACAATTGGTTGGCTAAAAGACCTTTTTCATCGTCGTAAATGGCGATGCCGGTTTCATCGCAGGATGTTTCAATACCCAGTACACGCATGACTTGTTTTACCTCGCTCTATTACCGCGCAGTGTAGGACCAATGCGGGTTGATGTAAAACTTTGTTCGCCCCAGGAGTTTCGCTCGTGTATACTCCTTGTCCTTATAAAAGTCCCTTTCAAAATCGCGTCGGTGCTTTACAAAGCAGCAGCAATTGCAGTAAAATTCCGCACCATTTTGAAATAAGCTGGCGTTGATGCCAGCGGCAAACCGAATTTATTAAAGGTGAGAGTTACATGCCGGTAATTAAAGTACGTGAAAACGAGCCGTTCGACGTAGCACTGCGTCGCTTCAAGCGTTCATGCGAAAAAGCAGGTGTTCTGGCGGAAGTTCGTCGTCGTGAGTTCTATGAAAAACCGACTACCGAACGTAAGCGCGCTAAAGCTTCTGCTGTGAAACGTCACGCGAAGAAACTGGCTCGCGAAAACGCACGCCGTACTCGTCTGTACTAATCCATTGAGAGCCAAAGCTCTCAATTCAGACTGAGTTGTAGTTGTAAGGCCGTGCTTCCGGAAGGAATGCGCGGCTTATTTTCGTTTATACACGTCATCATTCAAGCTGCCTCAGTGTTGGCTGCAGTCGCTCACCCCAGTCACGTACTGCTGTACGCTCCTGAGGATTCGCTTCCTTGCCGCCTTGATGCATCCTGAATGATTTTGTGTATATGAGTCATCAAAAAACAGGGGCTTATGGCTGGACGAATTCCTCGCGTTTTTATCAATGACCTGCTGGCAAGAACCGACATCGTCGATCTCATCGACGCGCGGGTAAAGCTGAAAAAGCAGGGCAAAAATTATCACGCGTGCTGTCCGTTCCATAACGAAAAAACCCCCTCTTTCACCGTAAACGGTGAAAAACAGTTTTATCACTGCTTTGGGTGTGGCGCGCATGGCAACGCCGTCGACTTTCTCATGAACTACGACAAGCTCGAGTTTGTGGAAACCGTCGAAGAACTGGCCGCAATGCACAACCTTGAAGTGCCCTATGAAGCAGGCAGTGGCCCCAGTCAGATAGAGCGCCATCAACGGCAAAGCCTTTATCAATTGATGGACGGCCTGAACACTTTTTATCAACAGTCTTTGATGCAGCCCGCCGCTACCCCTGCGCGCCAATACCTGGAAAAGCGAGGATTAAGTAGCGACGTTATCACCCGTTTTGCTATTGGTTTTGCGCCCCCCGGCTGGGACAACGTCCTGAAACGGTTTGGCGGCAATGCTGAGAATCGAAAATCGCTGGTCGATGCGGGGATGTTGGTCACCAACGATCAGGGACGCAGTTACGATCGCTTCCGCGAACGGGTGATGTTCCCCATTCGCGACAAACGTGGTCGGGTCATTGGTTTTGGTGGACGCGTGCTGGGCGATGCCCTGCCGAAATATCTGAACTCCCCGGAAACCGATATTTTCCATAAAGGTCGCCAGCTGTATGGCCTTTATGAAGCCCAGCAGGATAACGCCGATCCACAGCGCCTGTTAGTGGTAGAAGGCTATATGGATGTGGTGGCGCTGGCGCAATACGGCATTAACTACGCCGTTGCATCCCTAGGGACGTCAACTACTGCCGATCACATCCAACTGTTGTTCCGCGCGACGAACAACGTAATTTGCTGTTACGACGGCGACCGTGCCGGACGCGACGCAGCATGGCGCGCGCTGGAAACCGCTCTGCCCTATATGACAGACGGACGCCAGCTACGCTTCATGTTTTTACCTGACGGCGAAGACCCCGATACGCTGGTGCGTAAAGAAGGGAAAGAGGCCTTTGAAGCCCGGATGGAGCAGGCGCTGCCGCTCTCCGCGTTTTTATTTAACAGCCTGCTGCCGCAGGTGGATTTGAGTACCCCGGACGGACGCGCACAGCTCAGTACGCTGGCATTACCGCTGATTACTCAGGTACCAGGCGAAACGTTGCGCATTTACCTGCGACAGGAGTTGGGAAACAAGCTCGGCATTCTGGATGACAGCCAGCTTGAACGTTTAATGCCTAAACTGGCAGAAAATGGGGCTTCCCGCCCTGTTCCACAGCTAAAACGTACGACCATGCGTATACTTATAGGGCTGCTGGTACAGAACCCGGGCCTCGCCCCGCTGGTTCCACCGTTAGGCGCACTGGATAGCAATAAGCTGCCTGGACTTGGCTTATTCAGAGAACTGGTCAACACTTGTCTGGCTCAGCCAGGTCTGACCACCGGGCAACTTTTAGAACACTATCGTGGCACAAATGATGCTGCGACCCTTGAAAAACTGTCGATGTGGGACGATATAGCAGATAAAGATATCGCGGAAAAAACCTTCACCGACTCACTCAACCATATGTTTGATTCGATGCTTGAACTGCGCCAGGAAGAGTTGATAGCTCGTGAGCGCACACACGGTTTAAGCAGCGAAGAACGCCGGGAACTCTGGACACTGAACCAGGAACTGGCCAAGAAATAACAGAAAGACAAAAGTATTTAACGGCTTAACTGCCGAATATCGATCGGGAAGCCCCCGACAGCCGCACGGAGAGGCAGCGGCAAAATATAAGTATGCCCTCGTTTTGCCGTTGGCGGTTTTACCGCCCAACACCAATCAAACGAATTAAGTGTGGATACCGTCTTATGGAGCAAAACCCGCAGTCACAGCTGAAGCTTCTTGTCCAACGTGGTAAGGAGCAAGGCTATCTGACCTATGCCGAGGTCAATGACCATCTGCCGGAAGATATCGTCGATTCAGATCAAATCGAAGACATCATCCAAATGATCAATGACATGGGTATTCAGGTGATGGAAGAAGCACCTGATGCCGATGATCTGCTGCTTGCTGAAACCTCCAACAGCACCGATGAAGACGCGGAAGAAGCGGCTGCCCAGGTTCTGTCCAGCGTTGAGTCCGAAATCGGTCGTACGACTGACCCGGTCCGCATGTACATGCGTGAAATGGGTACCGTTGAACTGTTAACCCGCGAAGGCGAAATCGACATCGCTAAACGCATCGAAGACGGGATTAACCAGGTTCAATGCTCCGTTGCCGAATACCCGGAAGCTATCACCTACCTGCTTGAGCAGTACGATCGCGTAGAAGCTGAAGAAGCACGTCTTTCCGATCTGATCACTGGCTTTGTCGATCCAAATGCGGAAGAAGACATGGCGCCAACGGCGACCCACGTCGGTTCTGAACTCTCTCAGGAAGAGATGGATGACGATGAAGATGAAGATGAAGAAGATGGCGACGACGACAGCAGCGATGATGACAACAGCATCGACCCTGAGTTAGCGCGTGAAAAATTCGGTGAACTGCGTACTCAGTACGAAATCACTCGCGACACCATCAAAGCGAAAGGCCGCAGCCATGCTGCCGCGCAGGAAGAAATTCAGAAGCTGTCCGAAGTGTTCAAACAGTTCCGCCTGGTGCCGAAGCAGTTCGACTACCTGGTAAACAGCATGCGCGTCATGATGGACCGCGTGCGTACTCAGGAACGTCTGATCATGAAGCTCTGCGTTGAGCAGTGCAAAATGCCGAAGAAAAACTTCATCACCCTGTTCACTGGCAACGAAACCAGCGAAACCTGGTTCAACGCGGCAATCGCGATGAACAAACCGTGGTCTGAAAAACTGCACGATGTTGCAGATGACGTTCACCGCGGCCTGCAGAAACTGCAGCAGATTGAAGAAGAAACCGGCCTGACCATCGAGCAGGTTAAAGATATCAACCGTCGCATGTCCATCGGTGAAGCGAAAGCCCGCCGTGCGAAAAAAGAGATGGTTGAAGCGAACTTACGTCTGGTTATCTCTATCGCTAAAAAATACACCAACCGTGGCCTGCAGTTCCTGGATCTGATTCAGGAAGGTAACATCGGTCTGATGAAAGCGGTTGATAAGTTTGAATACCGTCGTGGTTACAAGTTCTCCACCTATGCAACCTGGTGGATCCGTCAGGCGATCACCCGTTCGATCGCGGATCAGGCGCGTACCATCCGTATCCCGGTACATATGATTGAGACTATCAACAAGCTCAACCGTATCTCCCGTCAGATGCTGCAAGAGATGGGCCGCGAGCCGACGCCAGAAGAACTGGCTGAGCGCATGCTGATGCCGGAAGACAAGATCCGTAAAGTGCTGAAGATCGCTAAAGAACCTATCTCCATGGAAACGCCGATCGGCGACGATGAAGATTCGCATCTGGGTGATTTCATTGAGGATACCACCCTCGAGCTGCCGCTGGACTCTGCGACCACCGAGAGCCTGCGTGCCGCAACGCACGACGTTCTGGCTGGCCTGACCGCCCGTGAAGCGAAAGTTCTGCGTATGCGTTTCGGTATCGATATGAACACCGACCACACGCTGGAAGAAGTGGGTAAACAGTTCGACGTTACCCGCGAACGTATCCGTCAGATCGAAGCGAAGGCACTGCGTAAACTGCGCCACCCGAGCCGCTCTGAAGTGTTGCGTAGCTTCCTCGACGATTAATCTCGCCGTATAAGTTCAAACGCCACCGCAAGGTGGCGTTTTTCTTTACATCCCGCGCATGACCAGCGCATCATCCAACTCGCGATACGCCTCCACCAGCTTATCCAGTGTAATCCGGCTCAATCCGCTGGGATTCGGCAATACCCAAATCTGCGTCGCGCCAATGGTCAGCGTCTGTTTTCCCCACTGCGCCCCACGCTGGCTAAGCCCCTGCTCAAATGCCTGTTTCCCAAGGATAGCGAGCGCGGCTGGCTGATACTCTTCTATTTTCTCAATAAGCAGACGACCGCCGCTACGCATCTCTTGTAGCTTCACTTCATTGGCTTGTACCGTTGGTCTGTCGACAAACTTAGTCACGCCGCAGCGAAAGTCCAGCAGATGCTGTGCCTCTTCAGGTTTAAGCTGGCGATCGGTAAATCCCGCCTGATGGATAACCTTCCAGAAGCGATTAGCGGGGTGCGCAAAGGGGAATCCTGTACCTGCGGAAGAAAGCCCCGGATTGATACCGCAAAACACCACCCGCAGCTCCGGTGCCAGTATGTCCTTAACCATAATTACTCCGAACAATACATCAGAGGAACCAGTATAACGGACTGAAAATACATTGTTTATAAAAACAGCATCCGTACGCTTATGTCTGGATTGCAACGCGGAGTTACTTTATAATCCACCGCCACGGCCCCTTAGCTCAGTGGTTAGAGCAGGCGACTCATAATCGCTTGGTCGCTGGTTCAAGTCCAGCAGGGGCCACCAAATCTCAAGGACTTGCGAGAAATCGCAGGTCCTTTTGTTTTTCCGGGGATACTTCGGGGATACCGCAGAAAAATGCGCGCCCTGCCTGTTTGCAGTAACGCCGCAGAAAATATCAACGTCATATGCCGACATGCCTCGCTAGTATCTGGCGATCCCGACATCTAAGACTGGCTCATCAACACATCAAAATCCCCCCAGCTTACACACCAGAATAACCCATCCTGGGTTAGTAGTAGACGGCCAATCGGGTAAGGTATCGTAGGTTTTGTCATCGCATGAATCTCGATATCCGTACTCGTTACGCAGTGGTTTTAGCCCTGCAATCAGTTCCGTGGCCCGCTGCTCATTTCCTAACGCCCGTTCAAACAATGCCGCCCCGGCTATTCCCTCGGTCCACACTCCACGGCTATGGCCTGTATAGCCGTAGTCCGGGTGATACGCCGTATACCCTGCACTCTCCAGCGTGCCGAACCGAAATCTTTCCATGTATCGGTGACATTTTCCCGCAAGTTCTGGCGCTGCTTTAACGGCAAATAAACCGCCCCAGCTTGATTGGTCCAGCGCGGCGGCATCGTCGGGGCCGTCCTCGTGCACACCCTGGCGAAATCGCCCCTCACTCTCAATCCAAGATTTTGAGACGATATCAGTGGCCAGCGCAGTGGCTTTGGCTGCGTAGTTATCAAAACCGGTTACGCGCCCGAGCTGCTCAAATAAAAAATAAATATCCACGTTGTGCTCAAGGGCGCAGTACGACAACGAGCGTGGCAAGGGCGATGGGGTGATCTCGTTTCCTTCCTGGACCGTGATGCACAAAGTTTTGTGCCCCAAACCGCATGGCAATTTTGCAGGCGATGACCGGGCGCGGGGAATTAACGATCCGCGAAATTGCGGCGCTTGTCAGGCGTGATGTAAAGGGCATACATACTGACGTTACTGCGCTACTGAATGGCGGATTACTTGAACGCGGGGATAGTGGCACACTGTTTCCGTATGATGCGATCCACTTCGATTTCACCATCAGAGCTGCGGAATAAAAAAAGCCGGTCATTTGACCGGCTGACTTATTGCTTTAATTCTGTGACGCTTTCCCGCCCGCGCACTGATACTCTACGTAAACATCCATTTGCCTGCATCCCATTGGGCTAGGATCCGTACATTGTGACGTCTGGCCGCCGAACGCCTTGGCACCATCATATCCCCATATCCTGCATTTTTGGGCCTTTCCTTATAGGTTTTTTCATGATGCACCCGGCATGTGCGGAAACATACCCGCGCCCTTTTATTTTCGGAATTCGTTTAGGCTATCTCCTCGCGATTGATTCCGCCTGCTCTCAGCATCAAGCGCACTAGCCTCACACAGCACGTTACGCTTTCTGCGGCACTAAATGATTAACCTCCCTAATTAATTGGGTATCTATTAGCAACTCCTTTTAACTGGAATGGATAATAATCATGGGATGGGATCCAAGAAGCGCAGGCAACTACGCGAAAGCTCAAGCCGAGCCAGGCCCAACAAGCAACTGCGCCGCATACGTGCGACAGGCAATTCATGCTGGCGGGATAAATGTCATAAATACACACCATGCAAAAGACTACGGCCCGATGTTGGAGGCGGCGGGGTTTAGAAAAATATCTTCAACGCAATCCCCCATGGCAGGTGACGTGGTTGTGATACAGCCCTACGCAGGAGGGAGCGCTTCGGGACATATGGCGATTTACGACGGGCAGGACTGGTATTCTGACTTTAAACAGAGGGATTTTTGGGGCGGGCCTGGTTATCGCTCATCAAAGCCGTCGTACCAAATGTACAGGATGAACTAATGCGCACTTTCATTGCGATTTTATTTATCTCTCTACTTTCAGCATGCAGTTCGCATCCTGAACAGGCACAGAAACGGGTATTTGATTTTTACTCGTATTATTTAAATGTTTATGCTAATAGCACAGGGAAAATAAAACCAGATCCCGAAAAGATGAAAGATTACGTTGCTCAAGAGGCACTAAATCAATTGAGCGTCATTTCATATATTTATGAGCAGGAAATCGTTGGTTCTGATTATTACACATACGCACAAGATTATGCCGCTGACTGGATACCGCGCTTAAGGGTGGGTGATGCTAAGGATTATTTTGGCGGAAAGTATGTTAACGTCTGGTTAGGTTGTGAAAACAATAAAAATTACCAAATCGGTGTATACCTGAGAAAAGAGGATGGCCGCTGGAAAATATACAGAGTGAAAGATATAACCGATAATTACGAGCAGTATATATTTGACACGCACGCCATAGAAAAAGCGAAGCAACACGCCGCAACCATAAATTAAATAGGGAGATTATGACGGCCGCTAAATTACTCCCAATTTGCGGCCGTCCTTAACCGTCACTGTGCTTATCTTTCATCCTCCGGAGGATTCAACAGCGCAAACAACATGCGCCGTTTATCGTTATCACTCATGGTCCCCATTAGCGCCACCAGCTGCGCATCAAGCTGGCCCTTTTTCTCCACCAGCCCTGCATGCTCCAGCATGGCCCGCTCAACCTTTTGCGCTGGCTCCATTAGCTCGTCAGCGGAGAAGTGGAGATAGCCCTGTGTCACGTCAGCGCTACGGAATGTTTTATGATTCAGCAGGCGCTTAAGGATATAAGAGCCCACTCCAGCAAGCTCCGCCACGCTGCCGAACGTGCGGCGGGCGTCATGGCACGTAAACCGGATCGGCGGCATAGTCCCGCCCTGCGTCGTTTCCTCGCTTATTTTGTCGATTATGTCGCGAGGCTCGTAAATTTTCCCGCCTGGAGTTATTCGGGTTGCGACGGGTAACAGCAACCTCACCCAGCGTTATGGCTGCCTGCTCGCGCGCCTGGTCTACTGTGAGATCGGGAAATTTTCCGAGTGTTACGCGGAAAAATTTCCCGCCTCTTTTTCGCACAACGTAAAAACTTTTACTGCCGTTTGAGGTGATGCGAATACGCAATCCTGTAACGATACTATCTGCGTATTCCACCCGCCCGTCCCCTTCTGGGATGGGAAGATCCTGAATGACTGATTTGGTAAATTTAAATATAAGCATAACGTCCGCCCGAAACGACTAACGGCCCTTCGGGGATACCGTAGAGGGGTATTTTCGGGGGGTTATGGTTATTTATTGGTCAGGTTACTTTACATTAAATGCTTGTTTTTCCAAGACAAGTAACTATAAGTCATTGTTTTACCCAAAACTCAAAATCGCTTGGTCGCTGGTTCAAGTCCAGCAGGGGCCACCAAATCTTAAGGACTTGCGAGAAATCGCAGGTCCTTTTTTTATGGGTATTCCGTAGAAATTGGTATGTAGCAAAAAAGAGTTTGTCCTGGAAAAATCAATACTTGCTTGCATTAATATGTTGAATGAGTACACGGAAGAAAATGGCTGGCGGGGACTAAAGCTATTTACACGATACACCTGTTCAGAAAACAGCATGTTAATGGCAACCCCATCTGGACGCCGCCATCCTGGGATGGAAACGTCCGTTAGAGTTTAATTCGATAGTCAGCTCACACTAGCTCTTTGAGCTGCTCCTGCATATAGGTTGAAAAATACTCTGGGTTCTTGATAAGGATGCGGTTACCGGAGGCGACTTTTTCTGCCCATCCGGCCACTTTTTTCGTGAACTCGGGATTCCATCCCTCTTGCTCACCCCGTGCCATCACAACTTCCGGACTCGCTGGCACACCTAAGTCATGCAAATACTTTAAGATTCCCTTAGCGGTACTTTCATCCATTGAATGTGGTACTGACGCCGAAGTGTTCATACCACCAATAAAATCCAATGCTTTCTCAATTGCTGTTGGCATGCTCTTATCCTTAAAATTAACCACGTGAGAGACACATTTATACTATGTACCCAACTCCGCCGGGATATCAAAGAGAACATCGCCTTTATTTGACTTACCCCGCAGCTAAACGCTTGCGCGGCTGTTTTCTGCGCTATTTTTTTGCTTCTCCGGCTAAAACCAGCCCAGTTGCCACCGCATTACGCGGCCCTTCGGTACCTCGAATATTACCCTGCCCGGCGACAACGCCGTAATGCGCCAGCGCATCGGTGATCATCTGCGGGATTTCAAAATCCAGCGAAGAACCACCTACCAGCACCACAAAAGTCATATCGCGAATAGAGCCACCGGGTGACACCTGACGTAACGCGCGCAGGCAGTTGGTCACAAAAACCTTCTCTTTAGCCTGTCGACGCACCAGACGGATTTTTTCCAGCGAGGTCTGGTTATCGACCGGGATCAGCTCGCCCTCTTTCAGATACACCACTTTGGCAAATACTGACGGGCTGAGCGGTTCACGAAAAAACTCCACCGCGCCGTTCTCGTGGCGAATGCTGAACAGGCTCTCCACTTTTGCCAGCGGGTATTTCTTTATTTCCTCCGCCAGAAATGCATCGCTTAAGCCCAGCTCAGTTTGAATCAACAGGCTGACCATATTCCCCGCGCCGGCCAGATGAACTGCTTTCACTACACCGTCGCTATTGATGACGGCGGCATCGGTAGATCCTGCGCCTAAGTCGAGGATCGCCAGTGGTGCGGCGCATCCGGGCGTAGTTAACGCGCCCGCCACGGCCATGTTGGCTTCCACACCACCGACTTCAACTGGGGTATTTAACCGGGCGCTTAGCTCGCTGGCGATAGCCTGCATCTGTAAGCGATCGGATTTCACCATCGCCGCAATGCCAACGGCGTTCTCCATTGAACACTCTCCGGCGATGCCGCCCAGCACCTTGCGCGGAATAAATGTATCGACCGCCAATAGATCCTGAATATGCACCGTGTTCATGTCATGGCCGGTCAGCGAGGCCATCACCTTTCGCACCCGCTCCAGCATGCCGCCTGCGTGCGTGCCTGCTTCACCACGAATATCACACACGGGCGCGCAGGCGCTCATCGCCTGCATAATGGCCTGCGCGCCTTGCGCTACGTCGGCTTCACCGCCACGCTTTTCACCACGGATAAAGATCTTACCCGCCGGGATCACTCTTGATCGCACATCTCCCTGCGGGGTTTTCAGCACCACGGCGGAACGGTTGCCAATCAGCGATCTGGCGATGGGGACAATAGTTTGCGTTTCCTCAGGGGTCAGGGCAAAGAAGGTCGCGATACCGTAAGGATTCGACAGCACCCGCACCACCTGTCCCGGGGCCGCCACTTCCACCGCCGCCAGCACGCCTTCCGGCACCTTCTCCAGCAGAGTGACTTCATCAACCACCGGTATTGGCCGATGCAGGCGATTATTCACCAGCACGCCATCATCTTTTTTCAGGATGGCCGCCACCACGTTGACGCCGCGTTCCAGCGCTTCATTGATAAACCAAACCGCCTCAAGGAAATCCATCTCCTCACCCACCAACGGTATCCAGCCCTGGGCAAATCGATCCTCGCTCAACGCCGCCAACTTCTCCACGGCGATGGTGGTTCCCATGCCCACGCCAACGCCGCCGGGCGTTTGCGGGTTATGGCCAATCATCGTTGATTCGGTAATGATGGTTTCAGTGATGGTTTCCATCGCCACATCGCCAATCACCGGCGCGGCCTCGTTGATGCAGATTTTTGCCACATCCTGCAGCGACCACGGCGTTTTATCCAGCGCCTGCTGCAGGGACGCGACTACCCCGGCGATATTTTCCCGCGTGCCTTTCATCCCGGTCGTGGCGACAATCCCGCTGCCGATAAACCGGCCATCCTGCGCCAACGCCACTTCGGTGGTGGCGTTGCCGATATCGATCCCTGCAATTAACGGCATGCTGCCTCCGTCACTGACTGCCTTTACGCAGCTTATTTCTCTGCTGGTATACCTCTGCCGATTCGCGGACAAACCCGGCGTTCACCGTGGCGTGCCAGGTGTGTTCCAGTTCATCGGCAATGGCCTGCAACTCGGCGAACGAAGAACGAAACGGCCGTAGCGCGTTGTAGATCTCCAGAATGCGGGCATCCGGGATCGCAATCAGTTCTGCCGCACGACGAAAATTGCGCGCCACGGCATGACGCTGCATCTGCTCGGCAATCTGCGCCTGGTACTCCAGCGTTTGCTGAGAAATGCGCACATCCTGCGGTCCTACGTGGCCCGCCAGCACATTCTCAAGGGTAATGTCGGTTAGCGGCTTGCCGCCAGGCGTCTGGATTTTCTCCGGGCAGCGGGTGGCTAATGGGTAATCCTGCGCGGTCATGGTGTTGTCGTTCATGGTCATTCCCTTACCAGTGCAATATGCAACGTGACAGGCGCAGCATCCTGCACCACGTGTTTGGTTTCTTTGATATGAAACAGCGCGGCCTTGGCCATAAATTTAGGGCGCACCATCTGGTCATTGACCACTGGCACCGGCGAAGGCGACTCTTTGCGTGCATATCGCGCGGCGTTTTTACCAATCTGACGATAGGTTTCCAGCGTCAGCAGCGGAGCCTGAGAAAACAGTTCCAGGTTACTTAGCGGCAGCAGATCGCGCTGATGAATCACCGTGGTTCCTTTCGACTGGATACCAATCCCAATGCCTGAGCCGCTGAGATTTGCCGCATCCCATGCCATAAAAGAAACATCCGAGGTGCGCAGGATCCTCACTACTCGCGCATGCAGTCCCTCTTCTTCGATGCCAGCAACCAGCTCTTTCAAAATCGCGTTGTGCGGCATATCAATCAAGGTTTTATGCTGATACTTATCAAAGGCCGGGCCGACGCCAATCACCACCTCATCCACGCGTTCATCCGCGTTAGCCGCCTCGCCTTCGCTCACCTGTAAGGTGAAAACCGGCTTACGTTCAGTTGTGCATTCCACTGTGTACCGCCTTATTCGATCGAGCCGGGCTGAACCACGCCCGCAATATTTTTAATTTCCGCCCAGCGTTCGGCACTGATGCGATAGCCGGTACCAGGTCCCTGATAATCATTGATGTCGTTGACGGCGCTGACGACGTCGAACTGGCGATCCAGAATGGCCGACGTTTGCAGGTAATCACCAGTAACACGCTGTCTCAGCATGTTGAGGATATTGCTGGCGATATCTTCAAATCCGCTGCAACTCAACGCGCCGACGATATCCAGCCCGGTGATATTGCGCTTCATCATCTCTTCCACGGCAGCCAAATCCTCAACTACATTACGCGCAGGCATATCTTTGCTGCCGTGAGCATAAGTAGCAGCTTCGACTTCTTCATCGCTAATCAGCGGCAGGCCCAGTTCGCGGAACACTGCCTGAATGGCGCGTGCGGCCTTATTGCGAATGGCGATGGTTTCCTCTTCCGTGACCGGACGCAGACCGCCGTCAACCATCAGATCGCGTTGCAGAATGTTGTAATCATCGAAATCTTCAGCGTCGAAGTTCGACCCGGCAAACATGTTGTCGTAGTTGGGTACCGCGCTATAACCGGAGAAAATAAAGTCGGTACCCGGCAGCATCTGCATCAGGGTGCGGGCAGTACGGCGAATATCGGAGTGGGAAAAGGTCTGGTCATTGGCGGAGGCCACTTCAAGGTCGAGCATTGAGGCAATCAGGTTTTCCGCCAGCACCGCGCGGATCCCTGACGGCACAGCGCCGGTCATGCCGATACAGCTGACCGCACCGTTTTGCAGCCCCTGTACGCCCGCGCCTTTAGTGATAAAAATGCAGCGCGACTCCAGATAAAGCATCGATTTACTTTCGGAATAGCCCATCAGCGCTTCCGAGCCGGTGCCGGAGGTGTAGCGCATCTTCAGACCACGCGACGCATAAGCCGAGGCGAGAAACGCTTTGGACCACGGCGTGTCATCACCGTCGGTAAACACCGATTCTGTGCCATACACCGACACCGTTTCGGCATAACTGGTTAGCCCTCGCATGCCCAACTCCAGCTCCGTGGCCTCTTCAACGGAACATTGCGTCAGCACACCGGGGCGACCGCACTGGGAACCCACCAGCAGTGCCAGGGCGTTAAACGGCGCGTAGCGGGCGATCCCGACCGTCGTTTCCTGCTCGGAAAAGCCGCGGATCCCCGCTTCAGCAGCGTCGGCGGCAATCTGTACCGGGTTATCTTTCAGGTTAGTCACGTGGCACTGGTTGGAGGGAGTGCGTCTGGCGCGCATTTTTTGTAGCGCCATCATCATCTCCACCACGTTCATTTGCGCCATCACTTCCACCGCTTTCGCCGGGGTGATGGCGGTGGTAATGGCAATAATCTCTTCCCGACTGACGTGGATATCCACCAGCATTCTGGCGATCTCCAGCGCGTCGAGCTGCATGGCGCGCTCAGCTTCGGCCACGTTAATCGCATAGTCGGCAATGAAACGGTCGATCATGTCGAACTCGGCTCGGCTCTTACCGTCCAGCTCAACAATACGACCATTTTCCACCTTCACCGACGACGTCGGATCGTAGGGGCTTTCCATGGCGATCAGCCCCTCTTCAGGCCATTCGCCAATCAGCCCATCCTGATTTACAGGCCGCTTCGCAAGCACTTCGAATCGTTTTGATCTTCTCATGATTTATTGACTCAAAAGGTAAAAAATAGGGACGCCGGGCCGCATTGCCGGGGACACAACACCCGGCATTCGCCTTTCATCAGCAATGGCCGAACTCTAAATGAGCCAGGCAATAAAAAAATAAAATTAATTTCGTTCCAATTTGGCACCTAATAAAAACGCATCGTTCCATATTGAAACGCAATTCAGGAATATCCATCGTGAATTGTGACGAGGTTAAATGATCATTATCAATAAACGCAAAGTCAGGGAAATGAATTCAATATTTATGAAAAATCCACCCTATTGACTTAATAACGTGCGGCGAGAAAATAAGGTAAAGCCAATGAAAAAAATATCTGTTGCGCGATATGTTTCGTGACCTCAGCCCTACAATATTTTCAGGAGAGACTGTGAATAAGAGCCAACAAATTGCCACCATTACGCTGGCGGCTGCAAAAAAAATGGCGCAGGCCGTTGAGGCTAAAGCGCTTGAGATCAACGTTCCGGTGGTCTTTTCCGTGGTGGATCACGGCGGGAATACGCTGCTAATGCAACGCATGGACGATGCGTTTGTCACCAGCTGTGATATCTCTCTTAATAAAGCGTATACCGCCTGCTGCCTGCGCCAGGGTACCCATGAAATTACCGACGCGGTACAACCTGGCGCTTCGCTATATGGTTTGCAGCTTACTAACCAACAGCGCATTGTTATTTTCGGCGGCGGCTTACCTGTCATATTAAACGGTAAGTTAATTGGTGCCGTTGGCGTTAGCGGCGGCACTGTCGAACAAGACAGATTATTAGCAGAAACCGCACTGAATTGTTTCTCTGAATTATAATTTAAATCTAAGAAGGTATATTATGAGCTATCGTATGTTTGATTACCTGGTGCCAAATGTGAACTTCTTTGGCCCCAATGCTATTTCCGTTGTCGGCGAACGCTGCAAACTGTTAGGCGGTAAAAAAGCGCTGCTGGTTACAGATAAAGGTCTGCGGGCTATTAAAGACGGTGCGGTAGATAAAACCCTCGCCCATTTACGTGAAGCGGGCATTGACGTGGTGGTTTTTGACGGCGTTGAGCCAAATCCCAAAGACACCAACGTGCGCGATGGTCTGGAGGTCTTTCGCAAAGAGCATTGCGATATCATCGTTACCGTTGGCGGCGGTAGCCCGCATGACTGCGGTAAAGGCATCGGTATCGCGGCAACTCACGAAGGCGATCTCTACAGCTATGCCGGGATTGAAACCCTGACCAACCCGCTGCCGCCTATCGTTGCGGTGAATACCACTGCCGGTACCGCCAGCGAAGTCACCCGCCACTGCGTGCTGACCAATACCAAAACCAAAGTGAAGTTTGTGATTGTCAGTTGGCGTAACCTGCCGTCGGTCTCCATTAACGATCCGCTGCTGATGCTCGGCAAACCCGCCCCGCTGACCGCCGCGACCGGTATGGACGCCCTGACCCACGCCGTAGAAGCCTATATTTCCAAAGATGCCAACCCGGTCACCGACGCCGCCGCTATTCAGGCTATTCGCCTGATCGCACGCAACTTGCGTCAGGCCGTAGCGCTGGGCAGCAACCTGAAAGCTCGCGAGAACATGGCCTACGCCTCTCTGCTGGCGGGCATGGCCTTCAACAACGCCAACCTCGGCTACGTTCACGCAATGGCGCATCAGCTTGGCGGTCTGTACGACATGCCACACGGCGTGGCGAATGCCGTTCTGCTCCCGCACGTGGCGCGCTATAACCTGATCGCTAACCCGGAGAAATTTGCCGATATCGCAGAATTTATGGGCGAAAACACTGACGGACTCTCCACCATGGATGCCGCCGAACTGGCCATTCACGCCATTGCCCGTCTCTCCGCTGACATCGGCATTCCGCAGCATCTGCGCGATCTGGGCGTCAAAGAAGCCGATTTCCCGTACATGGCGGAAATGGCGCTGAAGGACGGCAACGCCTTCTCTAACCCGCGCAAAGGGAACGAGAAAGAAATTGCCGAGATCTTCCGCCAGGCATTCTGATAACGCAGGGGGCGCAATGTCACTTTCATCACCGGGCGTACATCTGTTTTATCACTCACGCTGGCAGGATACTCGCGTGCTTGATGAGCTGTGCTGGGGACTGGAAGAGCAAGGCGTCCCTTGCCGGGCAATCTGTTGCGACGAGCATGACTGCGCGCTGGCATTGAGCAAACTTGCGGCCAAAAGCTCAACGCTACGTGTCGGTCTGGGTCTTAACGCCACGGGTGATATTGCTTTAACCCACGCCCAGTTGCCCGAAGATCGGGCGCTGATCCGTGGGCATATCCGCGCCGGAATTGCGCAGATCCGAACGCTTGGCGCCAATGCCGGTCAACTGGTTAAAGTACTTCCCTTCAGCGAGATAAAATAAATGTACCGCATCTACACCCGAACCGGCGATAAAGGCACGACCGCGCTGTTTGGCGGCAGCCGTATCGACAAAGACGACATCCGCGTTGAGGCCTATGGCACGGTGGATGAACTGATTTCCCAGCTTGGCGTCTGCTATGCCAGCACGCGTCAGGCCGGGCTACGCCAGGATCTGCACGCCATACAGAAGATGCTGTTTGTACTGGGTGCGGAACTCGCCAGCGATGAGACAGGACTCGCTCGCTTACAACAGCTTATTGGCGATGAGGATATTCAGGCGCTGGAGCAGCTTATTGACCGCAATATGGCGCAAAGCGGCCCGCTCAAAGAGTTTGTTATTCCGGGGAAAAATCTGCCATCGGCACAGCTACACGTTGCGCGAACTCTGACCCGCCGACTGGAGCGGATCCTTATCGCAATGAGCAGAACGCTGACGTTACGCGATGAACCCAGGCGTTACATCAACCGACTGTCGGACGCGCTGTTCTCGATGGCAAGAATTGAAGAAACTAGTCCAGATGCTTGCGCTTAAACTGGCTGGCATCAATGTCGTATTGCTTCATCTTGCGCCACAAGGTAGTGCGACCAATGTTCAGCAGTTGCGACATCTCCTGTACGCGTCCGCTGGTGACGCGAGCAGCATGGATAATCGCCTCTTTTTCGATAGCGGTAAAGGTCAGACTGGCTGGCAGCAGTGAAGACGCCGTCTCCAGACCAGGACGTTCGGCAAACAGATAATCCGGTAGATTGCTCAGCCGAATATGGCCGTTATCACTGCTGATGGCGATGTTTTCGATAATGCTGTTCAGTTCAAAGTCATTGCCCGGCCACGAATAGGCCACCAGCTGTGCCAGCGCGTCGTCGTCGATCTTCAAACTGGATGAAAAGCGTTTTTTCAGGCTATTCAGCCGCGTATAAATCAGCGAGGGAATACTGTTACGCCGCGCCCGCAGCGGGGGGATCACTATCTCAAAAGAGTGCAGCGCGTAATACAGCTGACGGCTAAAGCGGTTTTGCTCCACCAGATTGGCGAGATCAACCGTGGTGGTGGCGATCACTTTGACATCTACCGGAATCAACCGACGGGCATCCAGGCGGGTTAATACCCCCTGCTTGATCACCTGTAACAGCGCGGATTGCAGCTCCGGCGCCAGATATTCAATTTTTTCCAAAAACAGCGTGCCGCCGTTCGCCAGTTCAAGACGGCTCAGCCGGCCATTTTCATCGTCGGTGGGCGCACTGCCCATAAAATCCTGCCCCAGCACGCTGTTGGCATACAGCTGACAGTTCACGGCGATATACGGCCCGCTGGCGCGCTCGCTTTCGTTGTGAATGGCCTGGCTCAGCAGCTCCTTACCAACGCCCTCTTCCCCGCACAGTAGGATCGGGAAACTCCCCCTCGCTGCCTGGCGACCAAAATGGATCAAGCGGCGGGTTTCCGGATCGTCAGTCGACATCTGCTCAAAGGTGTGGCTCACCTTGCCGAGCTGGCTGGTCATCAGCTGGCGCATTTGCTCCACCGGATGCAGTAGCAGGATAAAGCTGTTGCCCTGCTCCTCAACAATCGGTTTCAGGGTGATGACGGCATCAACAAACTGATGCTGGCTTTCAAAGGTAACTTCGACGTGATTCAGGCCGCGGGCATGTTTGATCGCCCGGCGCAGCAGCATGGGGAGATTAAGCAGATCGTGAATGTTTTTTCCCTGACTGGCCTGCGCATCGAGATGCAAAAGCAGCGCCGCACGCGCATTGAGGAACTGCAATACGCCCTGTTCGTTCCAGGCCATCACACCATCATCCATACTCTCCAGCAGCCCGTACATCTGGTTCAGATGGCGGTTGGATTCAGCCAGCAGGCTGTCGGTCAGCAAAGAGTTGCCGACTTCTCTGGCAATCGCCAGCGTCAGGGATAAATCAGAAACGCACTCATGCTCCACCAGACAACACAGCGAGATGGAGCCGAACAGTCGACCATGGTTATCGAAGACCGGCGTCGAGCAGAACGACCACGGATGCAGAGCCTGTTTAAAATGCTGATCGCCAGAGGTTTTTGTCGGCTGGCCCGGCATCGTCGCCAGCGACAGGGCACAACTGCCAATGATGCTTTCCGCACAGTAGCTGCCGTCGCGAAACCCAAGCTCCGCCAACTGTTCCACCGTCTGTGGATCGCCGCAACGGCTGAGGATACAGGCTGATTCATCCAGAATCAGCAGCGCGCACGGGCGGCCGTCCATAAACTCCCAGGCATCTTCCAGCGCAGCCTGAGCAATCGTCAGCAACGCCGTCTTGCGACGACAAATCGACTCAAAGGTCAGCCCTTGCGCCTGATGCGGCGCCTGCCAGGTTTCCCGCTGCATAAACTTGCTGCAACGATGCCATGACTGGGCAATGACTGAAGAGACTTCCTTCCCGATGCTATGCGTGTGCGCCGTCATATCCCTTTCCGCTGTTTAACCATAGACAACCCCTCCGGCAGAGACTGTCAGAGGGGGAGAAAATGCCGGATAAAAACCTACCGACGATTGATTAACGCGCCAGCCACTGCTGTCCCAGCAGGTCTGCCGTCAGAATAGCGGCATGTACGCTTTCAGGCGTTACCGGGAACGGCATATTGTGGATGGTTTCACCTTCTGCACAGGTCGCTTTTGCCACCGCCATGATCTTGCCGTCAACGTCTTCTTTCACGCCCATTTCCGCTAACGTTACCGGCAGGCCTACTTTCTGACAGAAATTCAGCACGGTTTCGATCTCTTCCATCGGGCTGTTTTGCAGCACCAGTTGCGCCAGCGTACCAAAGGCGACTTTTTCACCGTGGTACAAATGGTGGCACTCTTCCAGAATCGTAAAGCCGTTGTGGATCGCATGCGCCCCTGCCAGACCGCTGCTTTCAAAACCGATGCCGCTGAGGTATGTGTTAGCTTCGACAATACGCTCCAGCGCATCGGTCACCACGCCGGCCTGCGCGGCAAAGCGTGCCTTCTCGCCTTCCGCCAGCAGGGTATCATAGCACAATCGCGCCAGGCTCAGCGCCGCCACGGTGGACTGTCCGCCCGCCATGCTGGTCGCTCTGGCGTCATAACAGGCTTTCGCTTCAAACCAGGTCGAGAGCGCATCGCCCATCCCGGCCACCAGCAGACGTACCGGCGCTTTGGCAATGATTGCAGTGTCCATTACCACCATATCCGGGTTTTTCGGGTAGATCAGATACTCTTCAAACTCACCGGCTTCGGTATAGATAACGGACAGCGCGCTGGTTGGCGCATCGGTAGACGCGATAGTCGGGATCACTACCACCGGCAACTTCTGGTAGTAGCCAATCGCTTTGGCGGTATCCAGCGTTTTCCCACCGCCAATCCCAACCACACCGCGGCAACCGTGCTGTTTCAGAATGGTAATCAGGCGATTAATTTCAACATGGCTACATTCACCGTTAAAGCGTTCCGCATGGCAGCTAATGTCGTGGCTGTGCAGGCCGTTGAGTACTTTCTCTCCCGCCAGTTTCATCACGAAGTCATCCGCAATCACGAAAAAGCTGTCCGCCAGATTTTTAGCGTATTGACCAAACAAGGTGGAAGCGTCAGGACCCTGGAGATATTTGGCTGGAGATTGAATAACTTTTAGCATTCCTTTCATCCTCAAATAAGTACATGTTTTTACATGGTGAGCCCTGGCGTTAACCTGTTTGGCCTGATGCTGACGGCGAAAACGGGAGGTACCGGAGCGATGCAATAACTGTATGGCGAGGCGTGCACAAAAAAATCTTTCGTCTTTTTGTTCTGATATGAAACAGATAAAAACAACACATGTTTCATATTGGAACGCTTAACCATAAAAAATATAAGGTTTGCGATCCCGATCCGTTCATTTGCCACCAAATCTCTGGCACAGACGAATCTCACTTTCTCTTTTACCCACTCACTTGCCAAAATACCGGTAAAAAAAAAAGCTGACAGTACCGTGTGACCTGCATTCATCGCGAGAGGAAAAAGTCGAGCGAGCTCGCATTGTGGTCGTTCACCGTTCTTTTAGGTTTCATTTCGGAACAAAAAACAATAACAACGTTCCGTAATGAAACTCATTTTAACGTTGTTTTTTTCCACGCTGACTTCGCCAGAATCTCTCTATCGCCTCCGCACCATGACCATGCTTCCGGGGGTTTGTCTTACACTCAACCTCAAGGAGCCGTTATGTCTCAATTCTTTTTTAATCAACGCACCCATCTCGTGAGCGACGTCATCGACGGTACGATTATCACCAGCCCGTGGAATAACCTGGCGCGTCTGGAAAGCGATCCGGCTATTCGCATCGTGGTCCGACGTGACCTTAACAAAAATAACGTGGCGGTCATTTCCGGCGGCGGTTCAGGGCACGAACCCGCGCACGTTGGGTTTATCGGTAAAGGTATGCTAACGGCCGCGGTCTGTGGCGACGTGTTCGCTTCCCCGAGCGTAGATGCGGTACTGACCGCCATTCAGGCGGTAACCGGTGAGGCGGGCTGTTTGTTGATCGTGAAAAATTACACCGGTGACCGTCTTAATTTCGGTCTTGCCGCCGAGAAAGCCCGTCGCCTTGGTTACAACGTTGAAATGCTGATTGTCGGCGATGACATCTCCCTGCCGGATAACAAACACCCGCGCGGCATTGCGGGAACCATCCTGGTGCATAAAATCGCGGGCTATTTTGCCGAACGCGGCTACAACCTCGCCACCGCCCTGCGTGAAGCGCAATACGCGGCCAATAACACCTTCAGTCTGGGCGTTGCGCTTTCCAGCTGTCATCTGCCGCAAGAAACCGACGCCGCCCCGCGTCATCATCCGGGCCACGCGGAGCTGGGTATGGGCATTCACGGCGAACCAGGCGCCTCGGTCATCGACACCCAGAACAGTGCGCAGGTGGTGAACCTGATGGTGGATAAACTGCTGGCTGCCCTGCCTGAAACCGGCCGTCTGGCGGTGATGATTAACAATCTTGGCGGCGTTTCTGTTGCCGAAATGGCCATCATTACCCGCGAACTGGCCAGCAGCCCGCTGTATCCGCGTATCGACTGGCTGATTGGCCCGGCCTCGCTGGTTACCGCGCTGGATATGAAAGGTTTTTCACTAACGGCCATCGTGCTGGAAGAGAGCATCGAAAAAGCGCTGCTCACAGAGGTGGAAACCAGTAACTGGCCGACGCCGGTCCCACCGCGTGAAATCAGCTGTGTACCGTCATCTCAGCGTAGCGCACGCGTGGAATTCAAGCCTTCGGCAAATGCCCTGGTGGCCGGGATTGTGGAGCTTGTCACCACAACCCTTTCCGATCTGGAGACCCATCTTAATGCGCTTGATGCCAAAGTCGGCGATGGCGATACCGGTTCAACCTTTGCCGCAGGCGCGCGGGAAATTGCCAGCCTGCTGCATCGTCAGCAGTTGCCGCTGGATAACCTTGCCACGCTGTTTGCGCTGATTGGCGAACGTCTGACCGTGGTGATGGGCGGTTCCAGCGGTGTGCTGATGTCTATTTTCTTTACCGCTGCGGGGCAGAAACTGGAACAGGGAGCTAACGTTGCCGAAGCCCTGAATACGGGACTGGCGCAGATGAAGTTCTACGGCGGCGCAGACGAAGGCGATCGCACCATGATTGATGCACTGCAACCGGCTCTGACTTCGCTGCTCACGCAGCCGCAAAATCTGCAGGCCGCCTTCGACGCCGCGCAAGCGGGAGCCGAACGAACCTGTTTGTCGAGCAAAGCCAATGCGGGTCGCGCATCGTATCTGAGCAGTGAAAGCCTGCTCGGAAATATGGACCCCGGCGCGCACGCCGTCGCGATGGTATTTAAAGCGCTGGCAGAGAGTGAATTGGGTTAAGCCATAAATGCCTGATAAGGCACTTGCGCCGCCATCCGGCGAAGATACGCCTGATGCGCTGCGCTTATCAGGCCTACGAGTACAAACCTTTGTAGGCCGGATAAGGCGTTTACGCCGCCATCCGGCGAAGAAGAGCCTGATGCGCTGCGCTTATCAGGCCTACGAGTGCAAACCTATGTAGGCCGGATAAGGCGTTTGCGCCGCCATCCGGCGAAGAAATGCCTGATGCGCTGCGCTTATCAGGCCTACGAGTACAAACCTATGTAGGCCGGATAAGGCGTTTACGCCGCCATCCGGCAGTGCGTTAACGATAAACGCGGATCCCGCCCTCTACGCCGCGGCTAAACAGCACCTGCCAAAGCTCAATATCTCTGGCGCGGAAAGCCCCGGCGCAAGCGCATAAATAGTAATTAAACATTCTTCTGAAGGTGGCGGAGTAACGTGAAGACAGCTCCGGCCAGGCCTGATTAAAGCGCTCATGCCAGGCCATCAGCGTTTTATCATAATCGCTGCCGAAGTTATGCCAGTCCTCCATCACAAACCGTGATTCGCTGGCCTCGGCAATATGGGAAATTGCCGGCAAGCAGCCGTTCGGGAAAATGTATTTATTGATCCACGGATCGACGCTCATCCCTTTTTTATTGCTGCCAATAGTATGCAGCAGGAACAGTCCGTCCGGTTTTAAACAACGGTCGGCGATGCTGAAATAGGTGTCGTAGTTTTTCGGCCCGACGTGTTCAAACATCCCCACAGACACAATGCGATCGTAGTGTTTATCAAGATCGCGATAATCCTGCAGCAGAATGTTAACGTCCAGCCCTTCACAGCGCTGCTGCGCCATTTTCTGCTGCTCTTTAGAAATGGTAACGCCTTCTACCGCCACGCCATAATGACGCGCCGCATATTCTGCCAACCCGCCCCATCCACAACCGATATCGAGTAAACGCATACCCGGCTTAAGCTGCAGCTTCTCGCAGATCATTTTTAATTTGGCATTTTGCGCATCGTCTAAGGTGGTCGCGTCTTTCCAGTAACCGCAGGAATATTGCATATGCGGATCAAGCATCAGCGCAAAGAGATCGTTACCAATATCATAATGTTCTTTACCGACGATCCATGCCCGGCTCCGTGACTGCAAATTAAACAGGCGTGCGCTGGCAATGCGTAAAATATCTTTCAGATTACCTGGCATCTGCTGGTCGAGTTTTGCTTTCAGGATTTTGCAGAACAGAATATCGAGCCGTTCGCAGTCCCACCAGCCTTCCATATAGCTTTCGCCAAGCCCTAATGAGCCTTGTTGCAATACCCGTTTAAAGAAACCGGTATGATGAAGTTGAATGTCCCAGGCGCGCGAGCCATTAATTCTGATATCCGCTTGCGAAAGCAGCTCTTTTCCCATTCGGGTCCAGTTATCATTTGTTTCATTGACGATGACAGCATCTGAACAAAGCGAGTTCATGGTATTTACCAAAAGTGGGCTAAAAATTATTACGCAAGATTATTATGGAAAAAAGAGTGTATGTATTATGATCCGCGGACAAGATCTATCGAACAGCGGACACACCATCGGGAGCATTGACGATTCATTTATGGAAACTCTCGCGCAAAAACAGTGGAACTCCTTCCCGGATAACTCCATGACCGAACTGCCGCAGGACGTATTCTTTCGCTCTTATGTCCTGGAAGCCAACCACCATGTACCGCAGCATTCACACTCTTTTATGCAGTTTCATTTCGCCCGCAAAGGCAGCATGCGCATTGATGTTGCCGGTAAGTGCTGGATAATCCCGGCGCATTACGGCATCTGGATCCCAAATAATACGGAGCATGCGGTTTGGGCATTAGATGATGTATATTTAGAAAATCTGGATATTAAACCGGGTTTTCTTGAAGAGAGCATCAATGAATGCAAAGTAGTGGCTATCAGTGATTTCGCCAGAGAGTTTATTCATTACGCCACGAATTCAATTTCAGGCCATTATGATAGTCAGTCAAAAGAGGGCAAGCTGGTTAGTGTGCTGGTCGATATTATTCTGCAACTCCCGGAAGTCGCTTTTGTATTACCCTGGCCGCAGGATCGCGAATTAACCAAAGTCTGCCGAACAATACAAGAATCCCCCGCACTGGAGCATTCGGTTGAATACTGGGCGCAGCATCTGGGTATGTCTGCCCGTACCTTTTCACGCCATTTCAAAAAAGAAACCGGATTGCCTTTCAGCGTCTGGAAGCAAAAAATGCGAATACTTGAATCTGTATTAATGCTGAAGAAAAATAAAAGCGTAACCGCCGTGGCACTCGACGTTGGGTATTCAAGCACCGCGGCATTTAGCTACGCATTCCGCCAGGCGTTTGGCGTTCCGCCCTCTAATTACTGATTAACGGCGTTGATGCCAGTAAGCCGCTGCACGAACCCGTTGCTGATCGAACGCCTCGGTTTCAAAACGAGCACTCAGGTTTTTAACCACCTTGCCTTCGCCGGTGATCCAGATGAAATAATCGTCTGCGGGCACGCTTAGCCGCGATAAGTGTTCATTCACCGCCTGCTCGTCATGGCCGATAAACCACTGAAGAGTAAATCCGTCGAGATGGGCAAAATAGTCCTGGTAGGCTGCATCCTGCACGCTAACCAGCGCCGTGACGTGCGGACGTACCGCCAAACGGCTGAGCGACTCCAGGCGTCGGCGCAACGCGGGCATTCCCGACTCATCACACACGTAAACCTGATACGCATAGTCCTCTGGTACCACCAAAGAACCGCGCGGCCCGCCGATCGTCAGCTTGTCACCCTCACGGGCATTCATCGCCCACGTACTTGCCACGCCGCCGTCATGAATATAGAAATCCAGTGCCAGCTCATGGCGCGCTTCGTCATACAACGGCGTGTAGTCACGGGATAACGGACGTACACCGTCAGCCCAGACAATGCCTTCATCGGTGACGACAGGGGGTACAAAGTTGCTGCCCGGTTCAGGGAAAAAGACCTTGGTATGGTCGTCAAAGCCGTGTGAGCTAAAACCGTCCAGAGCGTCACCGCCCAGTACAATACGCTGAAAGCCCGCGCTAATACGCTCTACGCGCAGGACAGTAAGTTCTCGAAAACGCAGTTCATTGCGAACGCGCTGTGGGTAGCGTGAGATGTTTTTTGTCATTTTTTCGCCTTGTGAAGATAATACGATATATCTAAATTGATTTTTTAAATGATAATGATTGCTAATCAAAAATATTGCAAGCACTTTTTGATATAGTTAACTTATGATTACCCAGTTATCACAGACACATAAAAATAGATAATAATCATAATGTTATGCAACATTTTATTTGTAGACTTGCAAACTGATAATTTTTAGATATAAATTAGATATATCTAAACAACATCAGGAGACGATGATGCAAAACCATCATGAAGGTTGCTGTAAGCACTCAGAGCACCAACACGAAGGCTGCTGCAAGGGTGAAGGACATCACCATGAAGGCCGCCACAACGAGCACCATGCAGGTTGCTGCAAAGGTGAAGAACATCGCCATGAAGGCTGTAACAAAGAACATCACCACGAGCAGGGTTGCGGACATCGCCACGGTCGTGGCGGCGGCGGAGGGGGTCGTCGTCAGCGGTTCTTCGGCCACGGCGAATTACGCCTGGTGATTCTGGATATCTTGACCCGCGACGCCAGCCACGGCTATGAGCTGATTAAAGCGATTGAAACCCTGACCCAGGGTAATTACACCCCAAGCCCGGGCGTTATCTATCCAACGCTGGATATCTTGCAGGATCAGGCACTGATCACCGTCAGCGACGAGGAAGGTGGGCGTAAACAGATTGCGATCACGACTCAGGGCCAGCAGTGGCTGGATGAGAACCGTGAACATCTGGAACATATCCACGAACGGATTAAAGCCCGCTGCGTAGGTTTTGAATTACGCAAAAATCCACAGATGAAACGCGCGCTGGAAAACTTCAAAGCCGTGCTGGATCTACGCGTCAATCATGGTGATACCAGCGATGCGCAGATCAAAAAAATCATCGGTATTATCGATCGCGCTGCGCTGGATATTACTCAGCTGGATTAATCTGCACAGCAGGCGGAACCCGTATGCCCAACGTTCCGCCTGTATTTTTAGTATTAATGCAGCACCGTAACCGCATCTTCCAGACGACCAGCGCGATGTTTCACCATCGCGGAAATCTGCGCACTCTCTTCAACCAGTTCGGCGTTTTTCTGTGTAATGTTGCTCAGCTCATTCACCGCGCGGGTCAGGCTGGAAAGACCATCTGACTGTTCCAGCGTGGAGTGGCTGATTTGGGCGATCAGCTGAGTGACGTTTTGCACCTGCGCCACAATATCGTCCATCGTGCGTCCTGCGGCGTGAACCTGGTCAGATCCGGACTGCACCTTGTCAGCGCTGGCATCAATCAACTTGCGGATATCATTGGCTGCACTGGCGCTACGGCTAGCAAGATGACGTACTTCTCCCGCCACCACGGCGAACCCTTTCCCTTGCTCGCCCGCCCGCGCGGCTTCAACAGCGGCATTCAAAGCCAGAATGTTGGTCTGGAAGGCAATATCGTTAATCAGCGTCGTAATGGTGCCGATCCGCTGGGTGCTGTTGGCGATATCGTCCATGGTTTTGATGACGGTATCCATCGCCTCACCGCCGTGCGTTGCCGCGCTACTGGCGGCAATAGAGAGCTTATCGGCCGCGGCGGCGGTCTCTGAGTTTTGTTTCACCGATGCCGCCATCTGATTCATGGTGGTCACCGTTTCCTGCACGTTCTCGACAGTCTGCTGCGTATGCTTGTTTAAATCATCGCTGCCTTTCGCCAGCGTTTCGCTGTCGCTGCGCACGCAACTCACCTGGCTGGAGACGTCGTGAATGAGCCAGCGACACATTAATCCAAGTTGGCCCACTGCTCGTAGCATCAGGCCCAGTTCATCACTACGGTTAAGATGCGACACGCTGTTCCGCTCACCGGTCGCCACTTTCAGCGCCTGACGGGTGACATTCTCAATAGGACGCACAATTTGCCATTCGAAAATAGCCGTTCCAAAAAGCATCACCAATGCACTCATCAGCTGTAACGGCCATTCGGCGCCCATTTGCTGCAATGCGACCGCTAGCAGGACAAACATGAATGCCATCACGCTGCGCACCCGCCAGCGAATCGGCATCGCCGGCAGTTTACCCAGCCAGCCTTTGCGTACCACCAGCCCTTTATGAATACGCCGGTTGCAACGTCCTTCGTTCAGCGCTTTATATAAAGGCTCTACCGCCGCAATTTCCTCGTCAGTAGCCCGGGTACGAATCGACATATACCCGGTCACGCGTCCTTCCCGCACCATCGGCACCGCATTGGCCCTCACCCAGTAGTGATCGCCATTCTTACGCCGGTTTTTCACAATCCCGCTCCATGGCTCGCCCTGCTTCAGGGTGTACCACATATCCGCAAACGCCGCTTTTGGCATGTCCGGATGACGAACCTGATTGTGCGGCTTATCGAGCAATTCATTTAGCTGATAGCCACTGACCTGGACAAATGTATCGTTCGCATGGGTGATATAGCTTTGTAAATCGGTGGTAGACATGAGGGTGATATCATCATCCAGCGGTGTATTTTGCTGACTAACGTAGGGATGAGAAGACATGATTGCGTCCTGTGCAGGTTATCTGGTTGTTAACTCTTTCGGCTTATGTTATTTCGGCGATAATTTTTTTATCTTTAGTTGTTAAATTTGATTTAGATCGCAATTTGCGATTAAACCTCAAAATCTGTACGCATTCTAATCCATTGATTTAAAATACTTTCATCTAGTAACTATTCAACGTCACTTCTACCAGCGCACCGTCACAGTGCAAATATTGCCCATTTTTAGCGCAAATTTGCGTTTATTCGATCTGTTTTCAGGCTCCTTACTTGGGCAAAATGCCAGCAAATGTTAAAGCACGGCATTAAATGTTGCATAAATGAGATATTTCCTGGTGTTTATCCCGATTTTTGCTAAGCGCGCCGGAATGGCGCAATCCCTGCAATACTTAATTCAGTATCATGTGATACGCGAGCTCCGGGAGCATATTTTGAACAGGTTACCTTCCAGCGCATCGGCCCTGGCCTGCAGCGCACACGCACTGAATCTCATCGAAAAGCGCACGCTTGATCATGAGGAAATGAAATCGTTAAACCGAGAGGTGATTGAGTACTTCAAGGAGCATGTCAATCCGGGGTTCTTAGAGTATCGAAAATCTGTAACTGCAGGCGGGGATTACGGAGCCGTAGAGTGGCAAGCGGGAAGCCTGAATACGCTTGTCGACACCCAGGGGCAGGAGTTCGTCGATTGCCTGGGTGGTTTTGGAATTTTCAACGTGGGGCACCGTAATCCAGTCGTGGTTTCCGCCGTACAGAATCAACTCGCGAAACAACCTCTGCACAGCCAGGAGTTACTTGACCCTCTGCGGGCCATGCTGGCAAAAACCCTCGCCGCACTGGCGCCCGGTAAACTGAAATACAGTTTTTTCTGTAACAGCGGGACCGAGTCGGTTGAAGCCGCCCTGAAGCTGGCGAAAGCATATCAATCGCCGCGCGGTAAATTTACGTTTATTGCCACCAGCGGCGCATTCCACGGTAAATCACTGGGCGCGCTGTCCGCTACGGCTAAATCCACCTTCCGTAAACCTTTTATGCCGCTGCTGCCGGGCTTCCGTCATGTGCCGTTTGGCGATATTAACGCAATGCGCACCATGCTCAGCGAGTGTAAAAAGACCGGTGACGATGTCGCAGCTGTGATCCTCGAACCGATCCAGGGTGAAGGAGGGGTGATCCTGCCGCCGCAAGGTTATTTGACCGCCGTTCGTAAACTTTGCGATGAGTTTGGCGCGCTGATGATCCTTGACGAAGTGCAAACCGGCATGGGGCGTACCGGCAAGATGTTCGCCTGCGAACACGAAAACGTGCAACCCGACATTATGTGCCTGGCCAAAGCGTTGGGCGGCGGTGTGATGCCAATTGGCGCGACCATTGCCACCGAAGAGGTGTTCTCCGTCCTGTTCGACAATCCTTTCCTGCATACCACCACGTTTGGCGGCAACCCGCTCGCTTGTGCAGCTGCGCTGGCCACCATTAACGTCCTGCTGGAGCAAAATTTACCGGCTCAGGCGGAGCAGAAAGGCGATATGTTGCTGGATGGTTTCCGCCAGCTTGCGCGGGAATACCCGGACCTGGTGCATGATGTACGCGGTAAGGGCATGCTGATGGCGATTGAGTTTGTCGATAATGAAATCGGCTACAACTTTGCCAGTGAGATGTTCCGCCAGCGGGTGTTGGTTGCCGGCACGCTTAACAATGCAAAGACGATCCGCATCGAACCGCCGTTGACGTTAACGATCGAGCAATGCGATCTGGTATTGCGATCGACACGCAAAGCCCTGGCAGCATTACGGGTGAGCGTGGAGCAAATGTAACAACCTTACCCGGCCTATAAAAGACACTCTTTTGTAGGCCGGATAAGGCGCAGCCGCCATCCGGCAATTAGCCTAACTTAAACAATCCGCACACCAGCAGGCATAAGGCGTTCTGGCGTCAACAGTACGCTTTCACTACCGTCGTCGGTTTCCGCACACAGCAGCATGCACTCTGATGTCTCACCGCGCATTTTGGCCTTTTGCAGATTACACAGCACCACCACCGTTTTGCCCATCAACTCCTCTTCACTGTAGTAAGGCACCAGGCTGGTTACGGTTTGCAGCGTACGCTCTCCCACATCTACCTGTACGATATACAGCTTATCGGCATTGTCATGGCGCTTTACCTGTGCGATTTTTCCAACACGTATTTCCATTCGGGCAAAATCAGCAAATGCGACGGTATCCATTGTTTTCTCCTTTGGTAAAATTTTACTAAATACTAGCAAAATATTTTCCGGGCATTGTTCTCAAAAGCGGGGAAATGACGTACTCATCACACTCTGAAAGCCCAGTTTTACCCCGAGCATGTCAATTAATCATGCTTTTTTTACTGAAAACAGATGAATAGATAAGCACTTCATTTACAATGCGCAGGTAACTCAGGGAAAAGGCAAACATGGCAACACTTAAAGACATCGCAATCGAAGCTGGCGTGTCCCTGGCGACAGTGTCCCGGGTTTTAAACGATGACCCCACGCTGAATGTAAAAGAAGAGACTAAGCATCGCATTCTGGAGATCGCGGAAAAGCTGGAGTACAAAACCAGCAGCGCCCGAAAGAACCAGACCAGCGCGCTCGGCCCCCAGCATATTCTGGCGCTCTACAGCTATCAGCAAGATTTGGAAATCAACGATCCTTACTACCTCGCGATCCGCCATGGGATTGAAACCCAGTGTGAGAAACTCGGGATCGAACTGACCAACTGCTATGAGCACAGTGGTCTGCCGGAGGGCAAACACATTACCGGCATTCTTATTGTCGGCAAGCCTTCTCCCGCTCTGCGCGAGGCGGCAACAGCGCTTACCGACAACATCTGCTTTATCGATTTCCATGAATCCGGCAGCGAATATGACGCCGTCGATATCGATCTGGCCCGCATCAGCAAAGAGAGCATCGACTTCTTCATTGCCCAGGGCGTCACCCGCATTGGTTTCATCGGTGGCGAAGACCAGCCAGGCAAGGCCGATATCCGCGAAGCCGCGTTTGTCGAATACGGTCGTCTACAGCAGGTCGTTTCTGAACAGGATATCTATCGCGGCGGTTTCTCCAGTTCATCAGGCTATGAACTGGCTAAAGAAATGCTGGCGAAACCCGACTATCCCAGCGCCCTGTTTGTGGCTTCAGACTCGATTGCCATTGGCGTTCTGCGCGCCATCCACGAGCGTGGTCTGAATATTCCGCAGGATATTTCGCTGATTAGCGTTAATGATATCCCAACGGCGCGTTTCACCTTTCCTCCGCTTTCCACCATTCGCATTCATTCGGAAATGATGGGCAGTCAGGGCGTCAACCTGCTGTTCGAAAAAGCCCGTGACGGGCGTGCGCTTCCCCTGCTGGTTTTTGTTCCCAGCAAGCTAAAACTGCGCGGCACCACCCGCTGAAATCCCCCGTTAACCCGCCCGGTTTCTTCTGATGCCGGGCGCGCATTGTCATGCATTCTTTTCCGCGTCCGAATTATTTTCGTGATCCAGTTAAAGTAAATCACCTCACCCGCTATATTTTAGTAAAACTTTTACTAAAATCACCATCAATTACACTTACCCACCATTACAATGAATGGTTCCGATTTTTCTCCACCGGGAGGCCTTATGAATCGCTGGGAAAACATTCAGCTCACCCACGAAAATCGACTGGCGCCACGCGCATATTTTTTCTCTTACGACTCCGTTGCGCAGGCTCGCTCGTTTGCCCGCGAAACCAGCAGTCTCTTTCAGCTGCTAAGCGGTCAGTGGAATTTTCAGTTCTTTGAGCATCCGCTGCAGGTGCCGGAAGCCTTTACGTCGCAGTTTATGAGTGACTGGGGCAGCATCACCGTCCCCGGCATGTGGCAGATGGAAGGACACGGCAAGCTGCAGTATACCGACGAAGGTTTTCCTTTCCCGATTGATGTCCCCTACGTTCCGACCAATAACCCCACCGGGGCCTATCAGCGTATTTTCACCCTCAGCGAAGGCTGGCAGGGCAAACAGACGCTGATTAAGTTTGATGGCGTAGAAACCTACTTCGAAGTTTACGTGAATGGTCAGTACGTTGGCTTCAGCAAAGGCAGTCGCCTGACGGCCGAATTTGATATCAGCGCGGTGGTGAAGACCGGTGATAACCTGCTGTGCGTTCGCGTAATGCAATGGGCTGATTCCACCTACGTTGAAGACCAGGATATGTGGTGGTCGGCGGGAATTTTCCGCGACGTCTATCTGGTCGGCAAACAGGCGACCCACATTCAGGATTTTACCGTTCGCACCGAGTTCGATGATGACTATCGCGACGCCACCCTCTCCTGCGACATTGCGCTGGAAAACCTGGCCTCCACGCCAGCGATAGCGTCGCTGGAATACACCTTGTTTGACGGTGAGAAGGCACTGCATAGCGGTGTGATTAACGCCCTGAAAGTGGATAAACAAACGCAGACCGCTTTTCATTTCAAGGTTAGCGCGCCGCAGCAGTGGTCTGCGGAATCGCCGTATCTCTACCATCTGGTGATGACGCTGAAAGATGCCAGCGGCAACATCCTTGAGGTCGTGCCACAGCGCGTTGGATTCCGCGATATTAAAGTTCGCGACGGTCTGTTTTACATCAATAACCGCTACGTGATGCTGCATGGCGTTAACCGCCACGATAACGATCATCTTAAGGGCCGCGCGGTCGGTATGGATCGCGTTGAAAAAGATCTGCTGTTAATGAAGCAGCACAACATCAACTCCGTACGCACCGCCCATTACCCGAACGATCCGCGTTTCTATGAATTGTGCGATATCTACGGCCTGTTCGTGATGGCCGAAACAGACGTTGAATCTCACGGCTTCGCCAATATCGGCGATATCAGTCGGATCACCGACGATCCACTGTGGGAAAATGTCTACGTTGAGCGCATCGTGCGCCACGTCCATGCGCAGAAAAATCACCCTTCGATCATCATCTGGTCGCTCGGTAACGAATCCGGATACGGCTGTAACATCCGCGCCATGTATCACGCTGCGAAAGCGCTGGATGACACGCGTCTGATCCATTACGAAGAAGATCGTGACGCTGAAGTGGTGGATATCATCTCCACCATGTACACCCGCGTGCCGCTGATGAATGAGTTTGGTGAATATCCGCATCCTAAACCGCGCATCATCTGTGAATATGCTCACGCCATGGGCAACGGTCCCGGCGGGCTAACGGAATATCAGAACGTCTTCTATCAGCATGATTGCATTCAGGGGCACTATGTCTGGGAGTGGTGCGATCACGGGATTCAGGCTAAAGATGACGACGGCAACGTCTGGTACAAATATGGCGGCGACTACGGCGACTATCCGAACAACTACAACTTCTGCCTTGATGGCCTGATTTATTCCGATCAAACCCCAGGACCGGGACTGAAAGAGTACAAGCAGGTAATTGCGCCGGTGAAAGTGCGCGCACAGGATCTGGCCCGCGGCGAGCTACGGGTAGAAAACAAACTCTGGTTCACCACGCTTGACGACTACACCTTGCATATTGAGGTTCGCGCCGAAGGAGATACGCTCTCTGTTCAGCAGATAAAACTGCGCGACGTTCCTCCCAACAGCGACGCGCTGCTGCAATGCGAACTGCCGGAGCTGGATGCGCGCGAAGCGTTCCTTAACGTCACCGTGACGAAAGATTCCCGCACGTCATACAGTGAAGCCGGGCATCACATCGCGACTTATCAGTTCCCGCTGAAGGCCAGAACGGCGGCTGCCGTACCGTTTAGCCTGCAAAACGCCAACCCTCTGACGCTGGAAGACAGCCGCCAGAGCTGCACCGTTCGCGGTTATAACTTCCATCTGACCTTCTCAAAGCTGACCGGTAAACCGATCGCCTGGAACGTCAATGGCGAAGAGCTGATTACCCGCGAGCCGAAGATTAATTTCTTCAAACCGACCATTGATAACCACAAGCAAGAGTTCGAAGGCCTCTGGCAGCCGAATCATTTACAGATTATGCAGGAGCATCTGCGCGAATTTACCCTTGAGCAAACCGATGATGCGCTGCTGATAACCAGCCAGACCATTATCGCCCCGCCGGTATTCGATTTCGGTATACGCTGCACCTATCGCTGGCGCATTGCCGCGGACGGTCAGCTGAATGTGGAACTTTCTGGCCAGCCTTACGGCGAGTACCGGGACATTATTCCGTGCATCGGTTTCACGATGGGCATCAACGGTGATTTGGGCCAGGTGGCGTATTACGGACGTGGTCCCGGTGAAAACTATGCCGATAGCCAGCAGGCCAACATCATCGACATCTGGCGCAGCAGCGTGGATGAGATGTTCGAAAATTATCCTTTCCCGCAAAACAACGGCAATCGTCAGGACGTGCGTTGGGCAACGCTAACCAACCGCCACGGCAACGGCCTGCTGGTGGTCCCGCAGCGCCCTGTCAACCTGAGCGCCTGGCGCTATACGCCGGAAAATATCTTTGCCGCACAACACTGCAACGCGCTACAGCGTAGCGATGACATCACCCTGAATCTGGATCACCAGTTACTGGGCTTAGGTTCCAACTCGTGGGGAAGTGAAGTACTCGATTCCTGGCGCGTCTGGTTTACGTCATTCAGCTACGGCTTCACGTTGTTGCCGGTTTCCGGCAGCGAATCTGGCGCTCAAACCACCGCCAACCGCGCCTTTGGCACCGGGTTCTTTTCCACGAATATGCACAGCGAGAATACAAAATGAGGATCATCGACAACTTAGAGCAGTTCCAGCAACGCTATGCTTCAGGTCGGAAATGGCAACGCTGCGTCGAGGCTATTGAAAATATTGACAATATTCAGCCAGGCGTCGCCCACTCTATCGGTGATTCCCTGAGCTACCGCGTGGAGACAGACTCCGCGACCGATGCGCTGTTTACCGGTCATCGTCGTTATTTTGAGATCCATTACTACCTGCAAGGGCAGCAAAAAATAGAGTATGCCGCCAAAGAGGATCTCCAGGTGGTTGAATATTATCGCGATGAAACCGATCGCGAATATCTGAAAGGTTGTGGAAAAACCATCGAAGTGCACGAAGGACAAATGGTTATTTGTGACAACCATGAAGCCTATCGTTTTATTTGTAATAACGCAGTGAAAAAAGTCGTACTCAAAGTCACCATCGAAGATGGTTATTTTCATAATAAATAAAAACACAGGCGGCGCCGACGTTGCGCCGCCAGTACCCTATAATAATCAGGAATCGGAGATGTGCTATGTCTGATACCAAACGTAATACCATCGGCAAGTTCGGCTTACTTTCACTCACCTTTGCCGCGGTTTATAGTTTTAATAACGTAATCAACAATAATATTGAGCTTGGTCTGGCATCCGCACCGATGTTTTTCCTCGCGACGATTTTCTACTTTATTCCGTTTTGCTTAATCATCGCCGAATTTGTTTCGCTGAATAAAAACTCCGAAGCCGGTGTCTACGCATGGGTAAAAAGTTCGCTGGGTGGACGTTGGGCATTTATTACTGCCTACACCTACTGGTTCGTTAACCTGTTCTTTTTTACCTCGCTTTTGCCCCGCGTTATTGCCTACGCCTCATATGCTTTTTTAGGCTACGAATACATTCTGACGCCGTTCGCAACCACCGTGTTAAGTATGGTGCTGTTTGCCTTCTCCACCTGGGTTTCGACCAATGGTGCAAAAATGTTAGGGCCGATTACCTCGGTCACCTCCACGTTGATGCTGCTGCTGACGCTGTCCTATATTTTACTGGCAGGTACGGCGCTGGTTGGTGGCGTACAGCCTGCTGACCCTATCACCGTAGACGCAATGATCCCGAATTTTAACTGGGCATTCCTCGGTATCACCACCTGGATCTTTATGGCGGCAGGCGGCGCGGAGTCGGTGGCGGTGTACGTCAACGACGTCAAGGGCGGCTCCAAATCGTTCGTGAAGGTCATTATCATTGCCGGAATTTTTATCGGCGTGCTCTATTCCATCTCCTCGGTGCTGATTAACGTCTTCGTCAGCAGCAAAGAGCTGAAGTTTACCGGTGGTTCGGTGCAGGTATTCCACGGCCTGGCGGCATATTTCGGCCTGCCGGAACTGGTCGTGAACCGCTTTGTCGGCCTGGTCTCCTTTACCGCAATGTTCGGCTCCCTGCTGATGTGGACCGCAACGCCGGTGAAGATCTTCTTCTCTGAAATTCCGGCGGGTATTTTCGGTAAAAAAACCGTCGAACTGAATGAAAACGGCGTCCCGGCCCGTGCAGCATGGATCCAGTTCCTGATCGTTATCCCGCTGATGATTATCCCGACGCTCGGCTCCAATACCGTGCAGGATTTAATGAACACTATCATCAACATGACCGCCGCCGCCTCGATGCTGCCGCCGCTGTTTATTATGCTGGCTTACCTGAATCTGCGTGCAAAACTGGACCACTTACCGCGCGACTTCCGTATGGGTTCGCAAAAAACCGGCATTGTTGTGGTGTCGATGCTGATCGTTCTTTTCACCATCGGATTTATTGCCTCTACCTTCCCAACCGGCGGCAATATCATAACCATTATTTTCTATAACGTCGGTGGGATTGTTATTTTCCTCGGTTTTGCCTGGTGGAAATACAGTAAATATATCAAAGGGCTAACCAAAGAAGAAAAAGCTGTTGAGGCGGCCCCTGCTTCAGATATCAATTAATGACTAAAACATAATAACAATAAATAATACTCGCCAAGGCTATAACCAAAATAATTCGAGTTGCATGAAGGCGGCAAGTGAGTGAATTCCCAGGAGCATAGATAACTATGTGACTGAGGTGAACGAACGTAGCTAACGCACATGCAGCTTGAAGTATGACGGGTATATAACAATAAAAATTAAATTTTATTTGCTTAGGATCGAAGCATGAAAAACATTAGCCATTGTTGCAGGGCAATTATTGCCCTGCCCTTTTTCTGCGTCTCCTCTCTGGGTGCAGAAGAAGTTCGCCCTGCAGAACACGACGACACGAAAACGCCAGAAATATCTTCCCCCTCATTTCGCTTTTATGGCGAATTGGGCATGGGAGGATATATGGATTTAGAAGGACAAGACAAACATAAATACAGTGATGGTACCTATATAGAAGGTGGCCTGGAGATAAAACACGGCTCTTGGTTTGGTCTGATCTACGGCGAGGGCTGGACCGTGCAGGCCGACCATCAGGGCAATGCCTGGGTTCCTGACCATAGCTGGGGCGGATTCGAGGGCGGGATCAACCGCTTTTACGGCGGTTATCGTACCAATGACGGAACGGAGCTGATGCTCAGCCTGCGCCAGGACTCTTCGCTGGATGACCTGCAATGGTGGGGGGATTTCACTCCAGACCTGGGCTACGTTATTCCCAACACCCGTGACATCATGACTGCCATTAAGGTGCAAAACCTGACCGGTCCTTTGCGCTACAGCGTGACAGCAACACCCGCCGGACACCACGACGAGAGCAAAGCCTGGCTGCACTTTGGTAAATACGATCGCTACGACGATAAATATACCTATCCGGCCATGATGAACGGCTACATCCAGTACGACCTGACTGAAGGCGTAACCTGGATGAACGGCCTGGAGATAACAGATGGTACCGGACAGCTGTTCCTGACCGGCATCCTTTCGCCCAACTTCGCCGCCCGCGCCTGGCACCACACGGGCCGCGCCGACGGGCTGGATGTGTCCGGCACCGAAACCGGCTACATGGTCAGCGCGATGTATGAAGCGCTAAAAGGCGTTTACCTCTCCACTGCTTATAGCTACGCCAAACACCGACCGGATCGCGCCGAGGACGAAACCACTTCCTTTATGCAGTTCGGTATCTGGTATGAATACGGCGGCGGCCGTTTCGCTACCGCCTTCGACAGTCGGTTCTATATGCAGAATGCATCCGGCGACCCGAGCGACCAAATCTTCCTGATGCAATATTTCTATTGGTAACAAGGACCGGAATACCATGAACATGAAACCTATTCTTACGCCGCTGGCCTGTATCCTGCTGATGAACTTCTCCGCACATGCCACCAGTGCTAACGACTTTAAAAACATCATTAATCGCACCGGTGCGCCGGGCTACATGCATGACTACGATCACGACGACCACCAGCGCTTTAATCCATTTTTCGATCTTGGCGCCTGGCACGGTCATTTGCTCCCGGACGGCCCTGCAACGATGGGCGGCTTTCCAGGCGTGGCGTTGCTGACCGAAGAATACATCAATTTTATGGCCAATAATTTTGACCGTCTGACGGTGTACCAGCACGGTAAAAAGGTCGATTTTGCGCTTGAGGCCTACAGCATTCCCGGCGCGCTGGTGCAAAAGCTGTCATCTAAGCATGTGCAAATAGAGATGACACTGCGTTTTGCCAGCCCGCGCACCTCGCTGCTGGAAACCAAAATCACCAGCAACACGCCGCTGGATCTGGTGTGGGACGGCGAGCTGCTGGAGAAACTGGAAGCCAAAGAGGGAAAAGCGCTGTCGGATAAAACCATTGATAGCGAATTCCCTGGCTATCAGCGCAAAATCACCGCCACGCACGACGGTCTGAAAGTCACCTTCGGCAAAGTGCGCTCAACCTGGGATCTGCTCACCTCCGGTGAGTCGGAGTATCAGGTGCACAAATCTGTCGCTATGAAAACCACGGTTAACGGTCATCGCTTTACGGGGAAGGCCCATATCAGCGGTTCGACAACTATTTACACCACCTGGTCTCATCTGCTTACCGCCGAGGATGTAGCGAAAGAGCAGCCGCAGATCCGCGATATTCTGGCGCGCCCGGCCTGGTATCTTGCTGCATCACAAAAGCGCTGGGCAGATTATCTGCAAAAAGGCTTAACCAACCCGGATGCCACAACGGAACAAACCCGGGTCGCGGTAAAAGCTATTGAAACGCTAAACGGCAACTGGCGCTCGCCAGGCGGTGCGGTAAAACACAATACCGTGACGCCATCGGTCACCGGCCGCTGGTTCTCCGGCAACCAAACCTGGCCGTGGGACACCTGGAAGCAGGCCTTCGCTATGGCGCACTTTAACCCGGAGATCGCCAAAGAGAATATTCGCGCCGTCTTTTCATGGCAGATTAAACCCGGTGATCCGGTTCGCCCGCAGGATGCCGGATTCATTCCCGACCTGATTGCCTGGAATCTCAGCCCGGAACGCGGCGGCGACGGCGGTAACTGGAACGAGCGCAACACCAAGCCCAGCCTGGCGGCCTGGTCGGTGATGGAGGTCTACAACGTCACCAAAGACAAGGCCTGGCTCGAAGAGATGTATCCAAAGCTGGTTGCGTATCACGACTGGTGGCTGCGTAACCGCGATCATAACGGCAACGGCGTGCCGGAATACGGCGCTACCCGCGATAAAGCCCACAATACTGACCGCGGCGAAATGTTGTTTACGGTGAAAAAAGGCGACAAGGAAGAAACGCTCTCCGGGCTTAACAACTACGCCACCGTGATCGATATGGGTCAGTATGACAGCCTGGAGATCCCAGCGCAGGTTGCCGCCTCGTGGGAGTCCGGTCGTGACGATGCGGCTGTATTCGGTTTTATCGATAAAGATCAACTGGATAAATACGTCGCGGGTGGTGGAAAACGCAGCGACTGGGTGGTGAAATTTGCCGAAAATCGCAGTAAAGACGGTAATTTGCTGGGTTACTCGCTGTTGCAGGAGTCAGTCGATCAGGCCAGCTACATGTACAGCGACAACCATTATCTGGCGCAGATGGCGACCCTGCTCGGCAAACACCAAGAGGCGCAGCGCTATCGCCAACTGGCGCAAAACCTCGCAGATTACATCAACACCTGCATGTTCGATCCGGCAACAAAATTCTTTTACGACGTTCGTATTGAGGAGCAACCGCTGGCAAACGGCTGCGCGGGTAAACCGATCGTCGAACGTGGCAAAGGGCCGGAAGGCTGGTCACCGCTGTTTAACGGCGCAGCAACGCAGCCCCATGCGGACGCGGTGGTTAAGGTGATGCTCGACCCCAAAGAGTTCAACACCTTTGTCCCACTTGGCACAGCGGCGCTGACCAACCCGGCTTTTGGTGCGGATATCTACTGGCGCGGGCGCGTCTGGGTGGATCAGTTCTGGTTCGGGCTAAAAGGGATGGAGCGTTACGGCTATCGCGATGACGCGTTAAAACTGGCGGATACCTTCTTCAGCCACGCCAAAGGCCTCACCGCTGACGGTCCGATTCAGGAAAACTATAACCCGCTGACCGGCGCACAGCAGGGCGCACCGAACTTCTCCTGGAGCGCGGCGCATCTCTATATGCTGTATAACGATTTTCTTAAAAAACAGTAATCTGTGACATAACGCCGGATGGCGCTTCGCTTATCCGGCCTACAAAGACACATTTTCACAGGCCGGATTAGGTGCTTGCACCGATATCCGGCATATTCGTCCTCTGGCTCCACTCCTTTTTTGAATCCCATCACAATCACGGCATTCCCCTTTTCCCTTTTACGCGGCGACGGCTAAATTATTAACTCATCCGACCACATAACAATAATTTTACATACTGGACACCTTTATGAGCTATCCGTCGCTGTTCGCCCCGCTCGATTTAGGCTTCACCACGCTTAAAAACCGCGTGCTGATGGGTTCAATGCATACCGGGCTGGAAGAGTATCCCGATGGTGCAGAACGGCTGGCCGCGTTCTACGCCGAGCGCGCCCGTCACGGCGTAGCGTTAATTGTGAGCGGAGGTATTGCGCCTGCGCTTTCCGGCGTGGGGATGGAAGGCGGTGCGATGCTGAACGACACCAGCCAGCTTGCTCACCATCGCGTCATTACCGATGCTGTGCATGATGAAGGCGGCAAAATCGCCCTGCAAATCCTGCATACCGGACGTTACAGCTACCAGCCGCATCTGGTGGCGCCTTCTGCTATTCAGGCACCCATTAACCGCTTTACGCCACATGAATTAACGCACGATGAAGTGCTGCAGTTGATTGAAGATTTTGCCCACTGCGCACAGCTGGCGCGGGAAGCGGGCTACGATGGCGTGGAAGTTATGGGGTCGGAAGGGTATCTAATCAACGAATTCCTGACACTGCGTACCAACCAGCGCGATGACCAATGGGGCGGTGAGTATGCCAACCGCATGCGGTTTGCCGTTGAGGTAGTGCGAGCGGTACGTCAGCGTGCCGGGAATGACTTTATTATTATCTTCCGCCTGTCGATGCTCGATCTGGTGGAAAACGGCGGAACCTTCGACGAAACCGTTCAGCTGGCGCAGGCTATAGAAGCCGCGGGGGCCACCATTATTAACACCGGTATTGGCTGGCATGAGGCGCGTATTCCCACTATCGCTACCCCGGTACCGCGCGGCGCGTTTAGTTGGGTGACGCGTAAGCTAAAAGGGCATGTGACAATCCCACTGGTCACCACCAACCGCATTAACGATCCCCAGGTCGCCGATGACATTCTGGCCCAAGGCGATGCCGATATGGTGTCGATGGCCCGTCCGTTCCTCGCCGATGCCGAGCTGCTGTCAAAAGCGCAAACCGGACGCGCAGATGAGATCAACACCTGTATCGGCTGTAACCAGGCCTGTCTGGATCAGATCTTCGTCGGCAAAGTCACCTCTTGCCTGGTCAATCCGCGCGCCTGCCATGAAACCAAAATGCCGATCGTTGCGGCAGCTGTGCCGAAAAATCTGGCGGTTGTCGGTGCGGGGCCTGCGGGCCTCGCCTTCGCCATTAATGCCGCAGCGCGCGGGCATCACGTGACGCTGTTTGACGCACATAGCGAGATTGGCGGGCAGTTTAATATCGCCAAACAGATCCCCGGCAAAGAAGAATTCTATGAAACCCTGCGCTACTACCGTCGGATGATCGACGTGACTGGCGTGACGCTGAAGCTGAATCACTTTGTCAGCGCACACGATCTGCACACCTTCGACGAAGTGATCCTTGCCAGTGGGATCGAGCCACGCATGCCGCCGATCGAGGGGATCGATCATCCTAAAGTGCTGAGCTATCTCGACGTTCTGCGCGATAAGACGCCAGTGGGTAAACGCGTGGCGATCGTGGGCTGCGGCGGGATCGGTTTTGATACTGCAATGTATCTGAGTCAGCCCGGTGAACCCACCAGCCAGAACATTGCGGAGTTCTGCGTGGAATGGGGGATCGACACCAGCCTGCAACAGCCTGGCGGCTTACGCCCGGAAGGTCCGCACCTATCCCGCAGCCCTCGCCAGATAGTGATGTTACAGCGAAAAGCCAGCAAACCGGGGCAAGGTTTAGGTAAAACGACGGGCTGGATCCATCGCGCCACCCTACTCTCACGCGGCGTGAAAATGATCCCGGCAGTCAGCTATCAGAAGATTGATGATGATGGGTTACACGTTGTGTTGAACGGTGAACCGGTGATCTTTAACGTGGATAACGTGGTGATTTGCGCCGGACAAGAGCCGCGCCGTGAACTGGTCGATCCGCTGCACGCGGCAGGTAAAACGGTGCATCTGATCGGCGGCTGCGATGTGGCGATGGAACTGGATGCCCGACGCGCTATTGCGCAAGGCACCAGGCTGGCACTGGAAATTTAACAGGATGTATTTCGTAGGCCGGATAAGGCGTTCACGCCGCCATCCGGCAATATGTGCATGTATCTATTTGCCTGATGGCGCGCAGCTTTCAGGCCTACAGAATCAGGCAGAATATTTGTTGTAGGCCGGATAAGGCGTTAGCCGCATCCGGCACCCGCTATTACCGACGGCGACCGGTTTTGACCGCTTTCAGCACCACGAATTTATTATTGGTGGCGATGGTTACGCAGTTGCCGAAAATCTTCTTCAGCTTGTGGAAGTAGTCGAGGTGACGGTTAGCCACAATATACAGCTCACCGTTGATTTTCAGGCAGCGACGGGCGTGGTGGAACATCTCCCAGGCAATGTTATCCGTCAGCGCATGCTTCTGATGGAACGGTGGGTTGCACAGCACGGCGTTAAAGCGGAACGGTTCGACGCCAGACAGCGCGTTGTTAATCATAAACTCGCAGCGATCCAGCGCTTCAGGCATGTTACTTTCCACGTTCAGGCGGCTTGAAGCCACCGCCATTGGCGATTCATCAACAAATACCACACTGGCTTCTGGGTTTTTCGCCAGCAGCGTCATACCGATAACACCGTTACCGCAGCCAAGGTCAACAATCTCCCCTTCGAGGTTTTCCGGCAGATGCTCGATAAAAAAGCGCGCGCCGATATCCAGCCCGGTACGGGAGAAGACGTTGGCGTGGTTATGGATAGTCCAGTCGGTGCCTTCCAGCTTCCAGCTTAGCGTTTGCGAGGCAGCGGCCAGCTCCGGTTTGCTGAACGTACAGTTGATCAATCGGGCTTTTTTCCACGCCAGCGTAGTGGTGGTTGGACCCAACACTTTTTCAAACAGTTCCAGCGTCGAGGTATGTACATCACGCGCTTTTGCCCCGGCGATGATGCGCGTTTCTGGCGTTACCACTTCGCGCAGCGCACGCAGTTGCTGCTCCAGCAGCGCCATGGTTTTTGGCAGCTTAATCAGCACCACGCCCGGCGCCTGCGGATAGTCAGCGGTACTGTCGAGGAACTTGACGCTCGACTCGGCAATATCGTTGTGACGCAGGTTCTCGCGCGTGGCAAGCTCGCTGAGATAGGAATCGCCGATGCTGTACGGCGTATGTTCCGCCAGCGCACAGCCCAGCGCGCCGAAGGTATCATTCAGGATCAGCACCGGGCCGCTAATCTCGGTATCGTCCAGCTGTTGCAGCAGATATTCATCTGCAGCTTCCCACGCCAGCAGCGGGTTAACGTCATCCGTTTCCGGGAAACGTTTAAGTGACAGCGAACGGAAACCGTTGTCTATGTGGCTCATCGGCCCTCCTGAATGGTAAAATTTCGGCGTATCCCTGAAAAGGGTGCGTGAGTATACACTTTTATGATTTGCGTGGACATGAATGAACCAACTAACTTACCTCCAGGGCTACCCGGAACATTTGCTTTCTCAAGTGAGAACGCTGATTGCTGAGCAGCGCCTGGGCGCAGTGCTGGAGAAGCGCTATCCGGGTAAGCATGACTTCGCGACCGACAAAGCGCTCTGGCAATATACCCAGGATCTGAAAAATCAGTTTCTGCGTAACGCCCCGCCGCTGAATAAAGTCATGTATGACAGCAAGATCCACGTTCTGAAGAATGCGTTGGGGCTGCATACCGCCGTCTCTCGCGTGCAGGGCGGTAAGCTCAAAGCCAAAGCGGAGATCCGCGTCGCCACCGTGTTTCGCAGCGCCCCAGAACCCTTTTTACGCATGATCGTCGTTCATGAACTGGCGCATCTGAAGGAAAAAGAGCACGACAAAGCGTTTTACCAGCTTTGCTGTCATATGGAGCCTCAGTATCATCAACTGGAGTTCGATACCCGCCTGTGGTTAACGCAACAATCGTTAAAGCAAACTGCGTAGTCGCGCACTGGCTTTGTCTTCAGGGCATGCTAAATTGACGAAAGAATCCCTTTTCGCAGCCTGAAGGCCTTTATGATACGTTTCGCAGTAATTGGCACAAACTGGATCACCCGCCAGTTTGTCGATGCCGCCCATGAAACCGGCAAATATAAGTTAACCGCAGTCTATTCTCGTAGCCTTGAGCAGGCGCAGACCTTCGCCAACGATTACCCTGTCGAACATCTGTTTACCTCGCTGGAAGCGATGGCGCAAAGCGAGGCGATCGACGCCGTCTACATCGCCAGTCCAAACTCTTTGCATTTCCCGCAGACCGAGCTGTTTTTGCGGCACAAAAAGCATGTTATTTGCGAAAAGCCGCTAGCCTCCAATCTGGCGCAAGCCGAAGCCGCTATCGCCTGCGCGCGTGAGAATCAGGTCGTGCTGTTTGAAGCGTTTAAAACCGCCTACCTGCCTAATTTCCTGCTGTTACAGCAATCACTACCCAGAGTAGGAAAAATCAGGAAAGCGTTTATCAATTACTGCCAGTACTCCTCGCGTTACCAGCGCTATCTGGACGGTGAAAATCCGAACACGTTTAATCCGGCGTTCTCCAATGGCTCGATTATGGATATCGGTTTTTACTGTCTGGCCTCGGCGGTTGCGCTGTGGGGCGAACCGCAGAGCGTTCAGGCCAGCGCCAGCCTGCTGGAAAGTGGCGTGGATGCCCACGGCGTGGTGGTGCTGAATTACGGTGATTTCAGCGTTACGCTCCAGCACTCAAAAGTAAGCGACTCGGTATTAGCCAGTGAAATTCAGGGCGAGTCGGGATCGCTGGTCATCGAGCATATCTCCGAATGCCAAAAGGTGTGCTTCGTGCCACGCGGGGGGAAAACGCAGGATCTGACGACGCCTCAGCACATCAATACTATGCTGTATGAGGCAGAGGCTTTTGCCCATTTGGTTGAATCCGGCGAAGTGGATCACCCGGCACTGGCCATCAGCCGTATTACCGCCAAACTGCAAACGGAGATTCGCCGCCAGACCGGCGTGGTTTTCCCGGCAGACGAAGCGGAAACATCGCTGACTGCGTAAAGGTGTGTAAAACGAATGTTGCAGGCCATTGACTGAAAGCATGGCCTGTAATATTTTGTAACCCGCAAAGGGGAGTAACTTCGTTGTCGGTTGATCGTCATTACGATGTGTGAAAAACCACATCCGGTCACCGGGCGATAACAAAGGAATACGCCACCGTATTCCTTTGTTGTTGTAAGTGAGACCTTGCCGAATGGCAAGGTCTATGCATAAAAAGCAGCGGCTAACGTCATTCGGCGTTGGCCGTTTTTTTATGCATGGGGAAATACAATGAATACTGTCGGCACACCGTTGTTATGGGGTGGCTTCGCTGTCGTAGTGGTAATTATGCTGGCCATCGACCTGCTGTTGCAGGGGCGTCGTGGCGCGCATACGATGTCAATGAAGCAGGCTGCAGCCTGGTCTATCGTCTGGGTAACGCTGTCGTTACTGTTTAACGCCGCCTTCTGGTGGTACCTGGCGGAAACCCAGGGGCGCGCCGTTGCCGACCCACAGGCGCTGGCGTTCCTTACCGGCTATTTGATCGAAAAATCACTGGCAGTAGATAACGTCTTTGTCTGGTTGATGCTCTTCAGCTACTTCTCCGTGCCGCCTGCGTTGCAGCGTCGGGTACTGGTGTATGGCGTGCTGGGTGCGATTGTGCTGCGTACGATCATGATCTTCGCGGGCAGCTGGCTTATCACCCAGTTTGAGTGGCTGTTATACGTGTTCGGCGCGTTCCTGTTGTTTACCGGCGTGAAGATGGCGCTGGCGAAAGAAGATGCCTCCGGTATTGGCGACAGACCGTTAGTACGCTGGCTGCGCGGTCATTTGCGCATGACCGATACTATCGAAGATGAAAAATTCTTCGTGCGTAAAAACGGCCTGCTGTTTGTTACGCCGCTGATGCTGGTGTTGATTCTGGTTGAGCTGAGCGATGTGATTTTTGCCGTCGACAGTATTCCGGCTATCTTTGCCGTGACCACCGACCCGTTCATCGTGCTGACCTCGAACCTGTTTGCTATTTTGGGTCTGCGTGCGATGTACTTCCTGCTGGCGGGCGTGGCGGAGCGTTTCTCCATGCTGAAGTACGGCTTGTCGGTCATTCTGGTGTTTATCGGTATTAAGATGCTGATCGTCGATTTTTACCATATCCCGATCGCTATCTCGTTAGGCGTGGTATTTGGCATTCTGTTTGTGACGCTGGTTGTTAACGCGTGGGTCAACCACCAGCACGATAAAAAGCAGCAAATACAGTAAGTTTCATCTGCTAGCTGAAAAGCCCGACAGCACACTGCGTGCGTCGGGCTTTTTGTTTATCATGTCAAAATAATGTTAAGTTAAAGTTATAAAATATGATCTCAACGCGGAATCCAGGATATTTCGCTTCCCGAACCGCGTTCTTTCCTTATACTCAGCCATGCAAACATTTGCCCGATCCTGAAAGATGCGTCAACAGAACGCACAAAGGTAAGGCAACAACACAATGAAAGGATTACTACATGACTACGCAACGTTCATCGGGGCTACTCTCGCGTTTGGCGCAAGGGAGCTTGGTTAAACAAATTTTGATCGGTTTGGTACTGGGGATTTTACTGGCACTGGTGTCAAAACCTGCGGCTGAAGCCGTTGGTTTGCTGGGTACGCTGTTCGTCGGCGCATTAAAAGCCGTCGCGCCAATTCTGGTTCTGATGCTGGTGATGGCTTCTATCGCCAACCACCAGCACGGGCAAAAAACCAATATCCGCCCCATTCTGTTCCTCTACCTGCTCGGAACATTTTCAGCGGCATTAACCGCCGTTGTCTTCAGCTTTGCTTTCCCATCAACACTGCATCTTTCCAGCAGCGCGGGGGATATCGTACCGCCATCCGGGATTGTGGAAGTGATGCGTAGCCTGCTGATGAGCATGGTTTCTAACCCAATTGATGCTCTGCTGAACGCCAACTATATTGGTATTCTGGTATGGGCTGTCGGCCTGGGCTTTGCACTGCGCCACGGCAATGAAACGACCAAAAATCTGGTCAATGATATGTCCAACGCCGTCACCTTTATGGTGAAGCTGGTGATTCGTTTCGCGCCAATCGGTATCTTTGGTCTGGTCTCCTCCACGCTGGCAACCACCGGTTTCGCCACGCTTTGGGGCTACGCCCAACTGCTGACCGTACTGGTAGGCTGTATGCTGCTGGTGGCATTTGTGGTTAACCCACTGCTGGTCTTCTGGAAAATTCGCCGTAACCCGTACCCTCTGGTGCTGGCCTGTCTGCGTGAAAGCGGCGTGTATGCCTTCTTTACCCGCAGTTCGGCGGCAAATATTCCGGTGAACATGGCACTGTGTGAGAAACTGAATCTGGATCGTGATACCTATTCGGTGTCTATTCCGCTGGGCGCCACCATCAATATGGCTGGCGCGGCGATCACCATTACCGTACTGACGCTGGCGGCGGTGAATACGCTGGGTGTTCCGGTTGATTTACCGACTGCGCTGTTACTGAGCGTGGTGGCTTCGCTGTGTGCCTGTGGTGCATCGGGCGTGGCGGGCGGTTCTCTGCTGCTGATCCCGCTGGCGTGCAACATGTTCGGTATCCCGAATGACATCGCCATGCAGGTTGTTGCCGTTGGCTTTATCATCGGCGTATTGCAGGATTCCTGTGAAACGGCGCTGAACTCTTCTACAGACGTCCTGTTTACCGCTGCAGCCTGCCAGGCAGAAGACGAGCGTCTGGCAAATAACGCCCTGCGCGGCTAATCCCTACGCCCCTCCGTCATCGGGCGGAGGGGTTCTCTTCTTGTACGCTTTTTTCAAGTTTGAACGGATCAATTCCGCGTTTTTGCATTCGCCGGAAGCGAATAATGTTCAGGCCGTTCATCACCAGAAAACTCCCTTCGATCATCGTCCCACCAATCGATCCCAGCCAGAAATTATGGATAACCCAACAGGCAGTTGCGCACCACATGACGCAGCGCACGGTTAACCCTTTGCAGCGAAACAGCGCCCAGGTGCTGGCCAGCGTGCCAATTATCGGCAACAGCTCCATCGCATGCTGTAATTTCGCCAGCCCGAGAACCAGGGTGAGGACAATAAAAACGGTCATTACCCACAGTTTGCGGGTATGCATTGAGACAAGTGTGCGGATGGTGTTGAGTTCTGCGCTCATTCCCGCAGGCCAGGCACCCATCAGGAAAAAATGCACGCCGATGGTGGCGCTATAGACGGCGAGTTGCAGCCGGAACCGGCGCTCATCGCGATTGAAAAAGGTGGTAATACCGATCAGAAAGGCGATGACACCTACGCCCTGGGCCAGCCAATACGCGGTCATGCAAGCAACCCCAATTCTATCTCGTAGGCCGGATAAGGCGAGTTCGCCGCCATCCGGCAACGGTTTGTGCCTGATGGCGCTGCGCTTATCAGGCCTACGGTTTGCGCAGACCTGCATGCAGGTACCATCAGGTATTTACTACAACGTTACGCCGCTTTTAAATATCGCTAACTCTCTAAAATCATTCCGCTCGTTGCAGGTTTGCTTGCCGTTGGCGAACTCGACGATGGTATCGACAAATTCTTCCAGTAACTGCGGCATCGCTTTGCCGTGGATCAACTGTCCAGCGTCAAAGTCGATCCAGTGCTTTTTCTTCGCCGCCAGCTCGCTGTTGGTAGCAATTTTCACCGTCGGCACAAAACCACCGTACGGCGTACCGCGACCGGTACTGAACAGCACCATATGACAGCCCGCGCCCGCCAGGGCACTGGTCGCCACCGCATCGTTACCCGGTGCGCTCAGTAGATTCAGACCATGCGTCTTCAGACGTTCGCCGTAGCGCAATACGTCCACCACCTGGCTGGAGCCTGCTTTTTGCGTGCAGCCGAGAGATTTATCTTCCAGCGTGGTGATACCGCCCGCTTTGTTGCCCGGCGATGGGTTCTCGTAGATCGGCTGGTCGTGAGCAATGAAGTACTGCTTGAAGTCATTGACCATGGTGACCAGCTTGCCGAACGTTTCTTCATCGCGGCAGTGGTCCATCAGCAGTTGCTCGGCGCCGAACATTTCCGGTACTTCGGTCAGTACGGTGGTGCCGCCGTTGGCAATCACGTAGTCAGAAAAACGCCCCAGCATCGGGTTGGCGGTAATACCGGACAGGCCGTCAGAGCCGCCGCATTCCAGACCAAACTTCAGCTCACCCAGTTTACCCGGCTCACGCTTATCGTTACGCATCACGTTGTACAACTGGTGAAGATGTTCAATCCCCGCTTCCACTTCGTCTTCCTGATGTTGGCAGACCATGAAGTGAACGCGCTCAGGATCGTACTCGCCTAAGGTTTCGCGGAAGGCATCAACCTGGTTGTTTTCACAACCAAGGCCAACCACCAGCACCGCACCCGCATTCGGGTGACGCACCATGTTTTGCAGCATAGTGCGGGTGTTAATGTGGTCGTCGCCGAGCTGTGAACAGCCGTAGGTGTGGCTGAAGAGATGCACGCCGTCGATTCCTTCGGCGTCGTTAGTCTCTTTCAGAAAACGGTTCTGCATCTGGCGCGCCATGGCGTTAACACAGCCTACCGTCGGTAGGATCCACAGTTCGTTGCGCACGCCAACATCGCCGTTGGCACGACGGTAGATCTGCACATCGCGATCCGCCGGTTGTGCAACTTCCGCCTGAAAATCAGGGTGGTAGCTATACGTGTCCAGGTCGCTCAGATTAGTGCGCGTGTTGTGAGCATGAATATGCTCACCCGCCGCAACGTCCACCAGCGTATGACCAATTGGCAAACCGTATTTAATGACGTTTTCGCCTTTCGCAATATCACGTAAAGCGAATTTGTGGCCACGAGAGACCGCCTGACGCAGGGTTACCGCCTGCCCATCAACGGTGACTTCGGTTCCTTCAGCCAAATCAGCGAGCGCTACCGCGACGTTATCCAGCGCATGGATCTTGATGTATTGCATACCTTCACCCGGGCCTTAGTTCAGTTCAATGGCGAAGTAATCACGCGCATTGTTAAAGCAAATATTTCTGACCATTTCACCCAGCAACTGGATATCTGCCGGTGCTTCACCTGCAGCAACCCAACGGCCAATCATCTGGCACAGAATGCGACGGAAGTATTCATGGCGCGTGTATGACAGGAAGCTACGGCTATCGGTCAGCATGCCGACGAAACGGCTCAGCAGGCCGAGCTGGGCCAGCTGCGTCATCTGACGTTCCATCCCGTCTTTCTGATCGTTGAACCACCAACCGGAACCGAACTGCATCTTGCCCGGCATACCTTCGCCCTGGAAGTTGCCGATCATGGTGCCCAGCACTTCGTTATCACGCGGGTTCAGGCAGTAGAGAATGGTTTTCGGCAGCAGGTTCTGTTCGTTCTGCTTGCTCAGCAGTTTGGACAGTTCTTCAGCCATCGGACGGTCATTGATGGAGTCGAAGCCAACATCCGCGCCCAACAGTTTGAACTGGCGCAGGTTGTTATTACGCAGCGCGCCGATGTGGTACTGCTGTACCCATTCGCGACGAGCATATTCCGCACCAAGGAACACCAGCACGGCAGTTTTAAACTGGGCAACTTCATGCTCACTCAGGGTTTCACCCGCCAGGCGACGCGCCAGAATGCTATCCAGTTCAGATTCGTTAGATTCGGCAAACAGCACCACGTCCAGCGCGTGGTCAGAAACTTTACAGCCGTGAGCCGCGAAGTGATCCAGACGTTTGGTCAGTGCAGCTTGCAGATCGCTGAAGCGGCGGATATCCGTGTCAGACACTTCACCAAGCTTCGCCATGTAGTCATTAAAGGTCGCCAGTTCAATGTTAAAGGCTTTATCCGGACGCCAGCTCGGCAGCACTTTCACATCAAAGCTTCCGTCTTTAGCAACGGCCGCATGATGCTCCAGAGAGTCGATCGGGTCATCGGTAGTGCCGACCATTTTCACATTCATCTGCTGCATGATGCCGCGCGCGGAGAATTTATCCTGCGCCAGCAGCTCGTTGCACTGGTTCCAGATTTCATCAGCAGTCGCAGGAGAAAGCAGCTTACCTGTAATACCAAACGGGCGACGTAATTCGAGGTGGGTCCAGTGGTACAGCGGGTTACCGATAGTGTGCGGAACCGTGGCGGCCCATGCGTCAAACTTCTCGCGATCGGACGCATCGCCAGTACACAAGCGCTCAGCGACGCCATTGGTACGCATCGCACGCCATTTGTAGTGATCACCCTTCAGCCAGATGTCATACAGGTTATTAAAACGGTAGTTTTCAGCGATTTGTTGCGGTGGTAAATGGCAGTGGTAATCGAAGATCGGCTGGTCTTTGGCGTAATCATGGTACAGACGGCGGGCAAATTCGGTGTCCAGCAGGAAATCTTCAGTCATAAACGGGGTCATTATCGTCTTCCTCTCAACGAGTGCGTCAGATTGCTTATGTTTTGATGTTGACAAAGTTATCACACCAATTTCCATACACTGAAGATATTTTCGTGAGTTAGATCAACAAATGGTGACAAAAAAATTACTCTCAAAGAGGTAAATCACGCGTCAAGCCGCGCCAGCGCTGGCTTTGCTGAATCGAAATAATGACCACACGAAGATTCACACTTTTGTGATGGCACTCACCTTTTAAAGCTGTATGACAAGTTATCTTTTGGCCGTCGCGATACATAAGCCGACGGAATGCAAATTACCGATGTATCACCATCGGATTGACCGGTACGGAAACCGAATTAGCACAATTATTGACATGGCAAAGTTCGGGGAGTACCGGCTTTTTTTTCGGTCCCCCCTCGTAAAAGAACATCCTCCGCCCTGAACTGGAAGATGACCGCTCGTTCGCGGACATAACAAAACGATGAGGTTTTACATGCGTAAAATTAAAGGGTTACGTTGGTACATGATTGCACTGGTGACGCTTGGCACCGTGCTGGGTTACCTGACACGTAACACTGTGGCGGCAGCTGCGCCAACTCTGATGGAAGAGTTACACATCTCCACTCAACAGTATTCCTATATCATCGCAGCGTATTCTGCTGCTTACACCGTAATGCAACCCGTTGCCGGCTACGTGCTCGATGTGCTCGGCACAAAAGTTGGTTACGCGATGTTCGCCGTTCTGTGGGCCGTCTTCTGCGGCGCGACCGCACTGGCTGGCAGTTGGGGTGGACTGGCGCTGGCGCGTGGCGCGGTAGGTGCCGCTGAAGCCGCAATGATCCCTGCGGGTTTGAAAGCTAGTTCTGAATGGTTCCCGGCAAAAGAACGTTCAATTGCCGTGGGGTACTTTAACGTCGGCTCTTCTATCGGTGCGATGATTGCTCCGCCGCTGGTCGTCTGGGCAATCGTCATGCACAGCTGGCAGATGGCATTCATTATTTCCGGTGCGCTGAGCTTCATCTGGGCGATGTGCTGGCTTGTGTTCTACAAACACCCGCGCGACCAGAAAAAACTGTCTGATGAAGAACGTGATTACATTCTGAATGGTCAGGAATCACAGCATAAAAACGCGACCTCGAAAAAAATGTCGCTCGGTCAGATCCTGCGTAACCGCCAGTTCTGGGGCATCGCGCTGCCGCGTTTCCTGGCAGAGCCAGCCTGGGGTACCTTCAACGCCTGGATCCCGCTGTTCATGTTTAAAGTCTACGGCTTTAACCTGAAAGAGATTGCGATGTTTGCCTGGATGCCGATGCTGTTTGCTGACCTGGGCTGTATCGTTGGGGGCTACTTACCGCCGCTGTTCCAGCGCTGGTTCGGCGTTAACCTGATCGTTTCACGTAAAATGGTCGTCACCATGGGCGCATTGCTGATGATTGGCCCAGGGATGATTGGTCTGTTCACCAGCCCGTACATTGCTATCGCCCTGCTGTGCGTTGGCGGCTTTGCTCACCAGGCGCTGTCCGGTGCGCTGATTACGCTTTCTTCTGACGTATTTGGTCGTAATGAAGTGGCAACGGCAAACGGCCTGACCGGTATGTCCGCCTGGCTTGCAAGTACGCTGTTTGCACTGGTTGTTGGCGCACTGGCTGACACTATCGGCTTTAGCCCGCTGTTCGCCGTACTGGCGGTATTCGACCTGCTCGGCGCACTCGTTATCTGGACGGTCTTGCAAAACAAATCGGCCAGCGAGGTCGACTCGGGATCACAGACTGGCGATCCCGCTCCGCAAAATTAACCCGCTGTTTTTCATCAAGGGTATATAATGCGAAGCCGCCAGTCATCTGGCGGCTTTTTTATCGCCGCGAGTGGAGCAGTAATCGCAAAAGTGGTATAACAAATATAGTCTGCCGTATCATGCCTGGAGCGCATATGGAAATCACCGAACCACGACGTTTGTACCAACAACTTGCAGCTGATCTGAAAGAACGCATTGAGCAAGGCGTCTATCTGGTGGGTGACAAACTCCCTGCCGAGCGCTTTATCGCAGATGAAAAAAATGTCAGCCGTACCGTGGTTCGTGAAGCAATTATCATGCTCGAGGTAGAGGGTTACGTTGAGGTGCGCAAAGGATCGGGGATCCACGTCATTTCCAACCAACCCAGACATTATGTTGCGCCAGATGAAAACCTGGAATTTGCCAGCTACGGTCCTTTCGAGCTGCTCCAGGCGCGTCAGCTCATAGAAAGCAACATTGCCGAGTTTGCCGCCACGCAGGTGACCAAACAGGACATCATGAAGCTGATGGAGATTCAGGAGAAATCACGTAACGAAAAAAGCTTTCGTGACTCCGAGTGGGATCTCCAGTTCCATGTGCAGGTCGCCCTGGCAACGCAGAACTCGGCTCTGGCCGCGATTGTTGAAAAAATGTGGACTCAGCGTATTCATAACCCCTACTGGAAGAAACTGCACGACCACATCGACCTGCGCACGGTTGATAACTGGTGTGATGACCATGACCAGATCCTTCGGGCGCTGATTCGCAAAGATCCTCATGCCGCCAAACTGGCGATGTGGCAGCATCTTGAGAACACGAAGCAGATGCTGTTTAACGAAACCAGCGATGATTTTGAGTTCAATGCGGACCGTTATCTATTTACCGAAAATCCGGTCGTTCACCTCGATACAGCGGCTAACAGCGCAAAATAAACAATCTTATCAATGCAGGCGCGACCACGCGCCTGTTTCTGACACTTGGTAAGCGTTAGGTATAAAGTGTCAGCCTGTGTAAATCCTCTCGCCTCCCTCCATTGCGATAAGCAAAATCACAGTTCAACAACCGTAATTTCTATAACGGACTACGTTGACCTTTGTTACAATTAGATGCTGTTTGAATTTTTGTGTTTAAGAGCTTGCTAACTTCACAACTTTACAGGGAATAGTTCAGGCCGTGAATTTGTATCAAACCGCGAGTCATGTAAAAAATATTAATAAAATCGTGGTGTTACAAAACCCAGAAAACCGGCATGACGATAACCGATTCTCCAGGAATATTGAATGGAACTACTGACTCAATTACTAAATGCTTTATGGGCTCAGGATTTTGAAACGCTGGCCAATCCTTCCATGATTGGCATGCTCTATTTTGTACTCTTTACCATTTTGTTTCTGGAAAACGGACTGCTGCCAGCAGCCTTTTTACCTGGCGACAGTTTGCTGGTACTGGTCGGCGTACTTATTGCCAAAGGCGCAATGGGTTTTCCGCAAACGGTGCTACTACTCACCACCGCAGCCAGCCTCGGTTGCTGGCTCAGCTATATACAAGGTCGATGGTTGGGCAATACCCGCACAGTGCAAAACTGGTTATCTCATCTTCCTGCACATTACCATCAGCGTGCGCATCATCTGTTCCATAAGCATGGCTTGTCTGCGCTGCTGGTCGGTCGCTTTATCGCGTTTGTCAGAACATTACTGCCGACCATCGCAGGATTGTCCGGCCTGAACAATGCGCGCTTTCAGTTCTTTAACTGGATGAGCGGACTGCTTTGGGTCCTTATTCTCACATCGCTGGGCTATCTGCTGGGCAAAACACCGGTGTTTCTCAAATATGAAGATCAGCTGATGTCTTGCCTGATGCTGCTTCCTGTGGTGTTACTGGTGTTTGGTCTGGCAGGTTCACTGGTTGTTCTTTGGAAAAAGAAATACGGGAACCGAGGGTAAATTATGCTGAAATCATGCATAACGCTCCGACGACTTGCCTGGTCCACCACTTTTATGTTGTTCATCGGCGCGTTGCTCCTGACCTGGTCGGTCATTCGCCAGCAGGAGTCAACGCTTGCCATTCGTGCCGTAAACCAGGGAGCCAGCATGCCTGATGGCTTCTCTATCTGGCATCACCTGGATGCCAACGGCATTCGTTTTAAAAGCATCACTCCGCAAAATGACGCCCTGCTGATTACCTTTGATTCCAGTGCACAGAGCGCAGCGGCGAAGGTCGTACTGGATCGAACGTTACCGCACGGTTTCGTTATCGCTCAGCAGGATGATAATAATCAGGCGGTTCAGTGGTTATCCCGCTTACGTGAGACCCCACACCGTTTTGGTTAATTTCCAGGAATCTGAATTAGATCACTCACTTTGGTGATTTCACCGTTTAGCGCCTATGATTAATAAACTGGGTTTATGACCCAACGCTTTATTATTCTGGAGCATCGACCCTAAACGACGAGGTCGAATCACAATGGAAGGTTCAAGAATGAAATACCGCATCGCTTTGGCAATTAGCCTTTTCGCTCTCAGTGCCGGCAGCTACGCCACCACCCTCTGTCAGGAAAAAGAACAAGACATTCAGCGGGAGATTAGCTATGCCGAAAAACACAACAATCAGAGCCGTATCAATGGGCTGAATAAAGCGCTGAGCGAAGTCAGAGCAAACTGTACTGACAGCAAACTGCGCGCTAACCATCAGAAAAAGATCGCCGAGCAGAAAAATGAGATTGCCGAGCGTCAACGTGACTTAGCCGAAGCTAAGCAAAAAGGCGATGCGGATAAGGTAGCAAAGCGTGAACACAAGCTTGCTGAAGCCCAGCAAGAGCTAAAAGAACTCGAGACCCGCGATTACTAAGTACGGTAACTAGCCACTCAACTGGAGAAAACTATGTCGAAAGATAATGCTACGGAAAACCTGCGCGCTGAGCTGAAATCTCTTGCGGATACGCTTGAAGAAGTACTTAGCTCCTCTGGCGATAAGTCGAAGGAAGAGATGAGTAAAATTCGCAGCAAAGCCGAACATGCGCTGCGCGAGAGCCGCCATCGTCTGAGTGAAACCAGCGATGTAATCGCCAAACAGACCCGTGAGGCCGCGGCTAAAGCCGATAACTACGTGCGCGAAAACCCATGGACAGGCGTCGGCATTGGCGCTGCAGTCGGTGTGGTGCTTGGTGTACTGCTGTCGCGCCGTTAACAATGGCTGATTCTCAACACGCACAAGGTCCAGGCAAAGGCGTACTGGGTATTGGACAGCGGATCCTGACGATTCTCGTTGAGATCGTAGAAACACGGCTGCGGCTGGCCGTCGTTGAGCTGGAAGAGGAAAAAGCCAATCTCATCCAGATCCTGCTGATGCTTGGGCTGACTATGCTGTTCGCGGCGTTTGGCCTGATGAGCCTGATGGTGCTTATCATCTGGGCCATTGACCCTCAATACCGCCTGAACGCCATGATTGCTACCACCGTTGTGCTGTTGCTGTTAGCGCTGATTGGCGGGATATGGACGCTGCGTAAAGCACGTAAAACAACGCTGCTACGCCATACACGCCAGGAACTCGCTAATGACAGGCAAGCCCTGGAGGATGATGCATAATGAGCAGCAAAGTCGAACGTCAAAAGCGTAAGGCGCAACTGCTTGGACAGATCCAGCAGCAACGGCTGGATCTGTCTGCGACTCGCCGCGACTGGCTGGAAGCCACCGAGGTCTACGATCGTGGCTGGAAGACGCTACTGAACCTGCGTGGCTGGGTGTTGGTCGGGAGCAGTATTATGGCGGTTCGCACCATCCGCAACCCGAATCTGCTGGTACGCTGGGCTAAGCGCGGCTTTAGCGTCTGGAGTATCTGGCGTCTGGTGAAATCGACCATCAGACAGCAGCAACTGCGCGGCTAATCCTTTCCTTGCCCCCAACCTCAAAATTTTTGAAAAATACTGACAGTTTTCCTTGCTAACAATTCTCATTAAGCACGTTTATGATTCTCTCCATCGACAGCAACGACGCGCTCTGCAGCGTCGATGCACAAAAAAACACAATAAGCCGCCTGAGTGGTTTCCTGGAGAGTATGATGAAGAAATTAGAAGATGTTGGTGTACTGGTAGCGCGCATTCTGATGCCAATCCTGTTTATTACCGCAGGTTGGGGAAAAATCACCGGATATGCGGGTACCCAACAATACATGGAAGCCATGGGCGTCCCAGGATTTATGCTGCCGCTGGTGATTCTGCTTGAGTTTGGCGGCGGTCTGGCAATTCTGTTCGGTTTCCTGACCCGTACAACCGCGCTGTTCACCGCAGGCTTCACATTGCTGACGGCGTTCCTCTTCCACAGCAACTTTGCGGAAGGTGTGAACTCTCTGATGTTCATGAAAAACCTGACCATCGCAGGCGGTTTCCTGCTGCTGGCTATCACCGGTCCAGGCGCATTTAGTATTGACCGCGTACTGAATAAAAAGTGGTAAGCAAACTATACTGAACACATCAAAAAGCGAGGAGATATCTCCTCGCTTTTGCTATCTGAGGAGGCGAAAATCATGGGACAACTGATTGACGGCGTCTGGCATGACACCTGGTACGATACCAAATCAACCGGTGGAAAATTTCAACGTTCAGCATCGGCTTTCCGTAACTGGCTCACCGCGGATGGCGCGCCTGGCCCTACCGGTGAAGGTGGCTTTGCTGCCGAAAAAGACCGCTATCATCTGTACGTTTCTCTGGCCTGTCCGTGGGCGCATCGCACGCTGATTTTGCGCAAACTCAAAGGGCTGGAACCGTTTATTTCCGTTTCTGTTGTGCATCCGCTGATGCTGGAAAACGGCTGGACCTTTGACGATAACTTCCCGGCGGCAACCGGCGATACCCTGTATCAACACGAATTTCTTTATCAGCTCTATTTACACGCCGATCCGCACTACAGTGGTCGGGTCACCGTTCCGGTGCTGTGGGATAAAAAGAACCACACCATTGTCAGCAACGAATCTGCAGAAATCATCCGCATGTTTAACACCGCGTTTGATGCGCTGGGCGCCAAAGCCGGAGATTACTATCCCCCTGCCCTGCAAAGCAAAATCGACGAGCTGAACGGCTGGATTTATGACAACGTTAATAACGGCGTGTATAAAGCCGGATTTGCCACCAGTCAGGAAGCCTACGACGACGCCGTGGATAACGTCTTTCAATCTCTGGCACGACTGGAGCAGATCCTTGGGCAACATCGCTACCTGACCGGCGACCAGCTAACCGAGGCCGACATTCGCCTGTGGACCACGCTGGTACGCTTTGATCCCGTGTATGTCACCCACTTCAAGTGCGACAAACACCGGATTAGCGACTATCTGAACCTGTACGGTTTCCTGCGTGATATCTACCAGATGCCGGGTATTGCGGAAACCGTCAATTTCGATCATATCCGCAATCACTACTTCCGTAGCCACAAAACCATTAACCCGACCGGCATTATTTCTGTTGGGCCGTGGCAGGACCTCAACGAACCTCATGGGCGTGACGAGCGTTTCGCCTGATTTACACAGGCCCCCATTTGGGGGCTAAATAATTAATACCGTAAATATTTACCATCATTTCATTCACAGCTATTCTTAATTTGATTACTTTAAAAACAAGTAATTGAATGCAGAACGAGGCAAAAATGGATTGGTATTTAAACGTATTAAAGAATTACTTTGGTTTTGGTGGCCGCGCACGTCGTAAAGAATACTGGATGTTTGTGCTGGTCAACATCATCTTCACATTCGTGCTGGGTATTCTGGACAGAATGTTTGGCTGGGAGCGCGCCGGTGGAGAAGGCATATTAACGACGATTTACGGGGTTCTGGTCTTTATTCCGTGGTGGGCGGTACAGTTCCGGCGTTTACATGACACCGATCGTTCAGCCTGGTGGCTACTGGTGCTGCTGATCCCGATCGTAGGCTGGCTGGTGATCATCATTTTCAACTGTCAAAACGGGACTCAGGGGAGTAACCGCTTCGGGCCCGATCCCAAACAGTTATCCTGACGTAGCATATGTAGATGCCTGATGGCGCTGCGCTTATCAGGCCTACAACATACTCCGTCTTTCAGGCCGGATAAGGTGCTTCGCACCGCATCCGGCGTAACAGTCAGGCTATTTACCCGCAAACAGCTTGGGGATTTCCCGCAGACACCAGGATTTCGCCTCGCCCATGCTGTCACGACGCCAGGCCATAATAATATCTATCTCGCTTGTCGATTCCGGACTAACGACCCGCAGCCGACCAGCCGCAATATCCTCTTCCACCAGCGGGTACGGCATCGTCGCCACGCCAAGTCCTGCCAACAGCGCCTGACGTTTATCTTCTATCGTACTCACCGTCAGACGCGGCTGCTTATCAAGCAGTTGAACCGTCAGCACCGGACGTTCACGGGCGGTATCCGCCACCGCGATCCCACGGTATTTAACACGGGTGACTTCCGATAACGGTTCCGGCTCCTGATGGATGGGATGATCCGGGGCCGCTACATAGACGTTCATCAGCGAGTACAGCTTGCGCGAGTTGATTTCTGAGGATGAGCGAAAATGCATATCCGGCGCAATCACGATATCCGCCCGCCCCTGCTCAAGACGCTCCCACGCCCCGGCCAGAACTTCGGTAATAACGGAAAGCTGGGTATTGGCCTTCCCGGCAAGCCTGTCGATCAGCGGGAAAAACGCCGCCGTCGGCACCAGCGCTTCGGTAACGATAGTCAGATGCGTTTCCCAACCGCGAGCCAATGCTTCGGCATCGGTAGTCAGTTTATCCGCAGCTTCCAGCAGTACGCGCCCGCGCTCCAGCAACATACGCCCAACGTTAGTGAATTTTGTGCGGTGGCCTGAGCGGTCAAACAGCACCACGTCCAGCTCTTCCTCCAGCTTCTGCATGGTATAGCTAAGTGCGGAAGGAACGCGTCCCAGTTCGTCTGCCGCAGCAGCAAAACTACCGCGTCTGTCTATTGCGTCCATGACGCGTAACGCTTCAAGCGTTAAAGCCCTTTCTTTGGCCATCTCGTTCTCATTCAGGAAATTTGAACATACCGGGCAGAATATCTGGCTAACAATGCAGCGTCTAGCCATTTAACATAAAAGGAAGTAAAGAGAGGTCAAGAACTATGATTACTACCCGTACAGCCAAACAATGCGGGCAAGCAGACTACGGCTGGTTGCAGGCCCGTTATACCTTCTCCTTTGGACACTATTTTGATCCTAAACTGCTGGGTTATGCCTCGCTGCGTGTTCTGAACCAGGAAGTTCTGGCACCGGGGGCCTCTTTCCAGCCACGGACCTATCCGAAGGTGGATATCGTCAATCTGATCCTCGAAGGGGAAGCGGAGTACCGAGACAGCGAAGGCAACCATATCAAGGCCAAAGCAGGTGAAGTTTTGCTGCTCGCGACACAGCCCGGGATTAGCTATAGCGAACACAATATCAGCAAAGACAAACCGTTAACCCGGATGCAGCTCTGGCTGGACGCCTGCCCGCAGCGTGAAAACGCCTGTGTACAGAAAGCCATGCTGAGCACCGGTAAGCATCAGTTGCTGGCCTCGCCGGACGGTGAACAAGGCAGCCTGCATCTGCGCCAACAGGTATGGGTGCACCACGTTGAGCTGCAGCAAGGTGAATCGTTGAGTTTTCAGTTACATGGGCCACGCGCTTATTTACAGTCGATTCACGGCAGATTCCATGCGGTGACGTCTGGCGCCGAAAAAGAAGCGCTCACCTGTGGCGATGGGGCATTTATTCGTGACGAAACTAACATAACGTTAGTCGCCGATACCCCGCTGCGCGCTTTGCTGATAGATTTGCCCGTATAGTCAGGGAAAACAATGGAGTACGACTATTGAGCAAGAAATCATCAAAAAAACGCCAACCTCAGGTTGAGCCGAAAAAACAGGAAACAGTTACCTTCGGCTATGAAGAAATGCTGACAGAGCTGGAAGCGATTGTGGCCGATGCCGAACTACGGCTGGAAGACGAAGAAGCCGCCTGAACAGGCGGCTTAGACTTATGCCGGGTGGCGCCAACGGCTTACCCGGCCTACAGATTAATGTGCCTTACTGGCCATGATCTCAATAATCTGCTTGTCGGTTTCCTGCATTGAACGACACGCCAGCGCGCACAGGTTAGCGATAGATTGTTCCACGTTATGCGCCACAATCCCTTCGTTGCCGGTTACAGCAGTATCATCCAGCGCCATCAGTACCGCTTTCCACGCCGCGGAAGCACTGGTTGAGACTTTCATCGCGCAGCTGTTTGAAGCGCCATCGCAAATCATTCCGCTCACGTCGCCAATCATGCTACTGATCGCCATCGCGATGGTGTTGTAGCGACCATCTACGATCCATGCCATCCCCGCTGCTGCCCCCATCGCCGCCGTAGTTGCCGCACACAGTGCAGACAAACGCGGAAGCTGATGATGGATGTAGATAGCGCTCAGATGAGACAACATTAGCGCACGTGCCAGTTTCTCCTCATCCGCACCAAAGTGCTCGGCCACCACCATCACCGGAACAGTCGCGGTAATGCCCTGATTACCGGAGCCGGAGTTGCTCATGGCCGGCAGCGTCGCCCCGCCCATTCGCGCATCCGATGCCGCACTGGTGCGGATCAGAATAGAGGTGGAGAGATCGTTCGCCAGCAGGCCGCGCGCGCACTGCTTCTCAAGCGTGGTTCCGATGTGCAAACCCCAGTTACCGCGCAGCCCTTCCTGAGACAGCGCACCGTTCAGTTTTGCCGCATCGAGAATGAAGCGGATTGACTCAAACGGTACCGCGTTCACGAACGCCAGAATCTCTTCCAGCGAGGTGTGAGACAATACCGCCAGCGGCGACTCCTGCTCCTCTTCCTGAGCATTCTGTTCTGTGGTGAACACTACGCCCTTATTGGTCTCGATGTGCACAATGTTGGTATGACCGCCCACAATCGTCACGCACGCCCATCCTTCAGCGCTGTAAACCTTCGCGCGGGAAAAGAGGATGTCCTCGCAAGGCTCCTGCAGCATCACCGCAACCTTGCCAGCGCTCAGCATCGCTTTCGCATCGGCGATCGCTTGTGGTGACGCATCTTTCAGTACCTCTAAACCGGCACGGGCATTTCCCCCCAGCGCACCCAGCGCCGCCGCGACAGGTAACCCGACCATTCCGGTACCCGGCACGGTAACGCCCATGCCGTTTTTCATCAGGTTCGGTGAGACCCACGCGTCAATGCGTTCAACCGCGCCGTCCAGCTCAGAGGATGCAACCGCCGCCGCCAGAGCCAGAGAGATAGGTTCTGTACAGCCCAACGCAGGCTTAACTTCTTCCTGCACCGCGCGGATAAAACTATCCCATAATGGATTCAATGTAGTCTCAAACATAACAACAACCTTTGCTCAAATATCTCAGGAAAATGCCAGGAACGGAGAAACGCACAACAGCAGGCCCGTGAAAATAATCAGATACAGGGAAGCGCCTTTGTATTTGTGCAGTGCAGGAACTTTGTAGACCAGCCAGGCCGGGATCAGACAACCCACCATGCCGAAGATAGGGCTACAAATAGAGGTGAAGCTCAGCACCGGCGCGTTGAGCACAATTGCGCTCCAGGCCAGCAGGATGGCAAAAATCATAATGCCGCGCTGAACAAAGGTTTCGTTGATTTTCTCAGCCGGCATATAGCGGCGCAGAATGTTCATCACGATCCCTTGAGTCGCTTCACGGAAACCTAAGTAGACACCGAAGAAAGCGGTCATAACGGCGAAAATGTTCAGAATAACGCTGACGATTTTCACCCAGCCAGCACCCGCACCATTGATAAATTGCGCGGCAATCGCCAGAGCGGAAATGTTCTGCTCATAAGCTTTAACCGCTTCGTCGTGGCCCATCGCCAACGTGAAGGAAACGGCGTAGAAAAAGACGGTAACAAACAGAATACCGAACGCGATGTTCATGGCACGCAGGGCTTTATGGCGCGCCACTTCGATGGATTTGTTGCGTGAACGGTATGAGATAACCATCGGGCTTAAGGTCTGAATAAACAGAATCGAGGTCAGCGTAAACGGCAGAGTGATGATCGCATTTTTGATCAGCAGCGCCATCGGCGGCAGTGAACCCGCGTTATGCAGATGCCACATCCCTACCATCGACACGCCAAGCGCTGCCACAACCAGCAGCTTGGTCATTACCATGCCGGTGGAGATTTTAAACAGCATTTGTTCCCCGCGTGACGAGATAGCCACCAGGATGCAAATCAGTACCAGGCCATAGAACGGGCTGTCGGACAGTAAACCTTCCGTCACACCAAACGTGTGCAGATAGGAGGCGCTGTCATTGGTGATGGCGGTGGAATAAACGAACATCCAGATAACCAGCATCACAAAATACAACGCACCTAACAGGATGCCCCAGTTCTTACCCAGATAGCCGCTGATCACGCTCGGGTAGTCTTTACACTCTGGGGACTCAGCCAGCGTGTTGATAAACAGACGCTGGAACAAATACATGGCTGGGTAGCCGATGATAGAGGAGAGCAAGAACACCCACAGCCCCATCAATCCAACCTGGACAGGAAGAAAAACAATCCCCGCGCCAATTGCCATACCGATACTCATAATGACCCAGCCGGTGTCCGTGCTGTCGAACTTAATGGCTTCACGCCATTCGCTTTCGGTCATTCCCGCCCGACGTGCCGGAGCAGATGCGTCGAGTATTACGCTACTATTCGTTGCCGTTTCCATAATTTCCCGCTCAATGTGTAGGTAGAGGTTTTTATATTTTTTTCGTACTGCATCAATGCGATACGCAGTACTTAGGTGCAGGTGAGCTATTGGAGTAATGAAGAAATCATACGCGCAGGATCAGAGAAAAACTTCACAAACAAACCCCTGTAATTTCTAAAAGTTAAGAAATATTTTCTCTTTTATATGCATATGTAGGATTTAAATTCTATTTTTGAAGCAGATCACAACAAAAAATGTACACCAAAGTGCTAATGCTGATCAGTTAACACCTCACCTTCTGCGTTTTTTGTTAAAACAGCAAAACAGATTTAACTGGAAGTCAGAGGGTTGAAGCGATGACCCCGGTCCGGCTGAAAATCGATGAGGCGTTGACGGCTGACCGGGACTGCCCGCAGGGATGCGGGCAGAGGGGACGGCCTGCATGGATGCAGGCTCGGCCCCGACCCGACAGGCAGACGGAATAAGACGAATAGCTCGCGCAGCGACGATTTTCCCGCCGGGAGCCTGGGATGCAAGGGAGCGGCGGCGCTTACACCTTATCCGGCCTACAAACGCACCCTTTCATCTCAGGTACAAACCACTTTAATCGCCAGACCACCGCGTGACGTTTCGCGGTATTTGTCGTTCATATCTTTGCCCGTTTCATACATGGTCTCGATCACTTTATCGAGCGAAACGCGTGGCTCAGATGTGCGACGTAGCGCCATGCGTGCGGCGTTGACGGCTTTTACCGCGTTGATCGCATTACGCTCAATGCAAGGTATTTGCACCTGTCCAGCAACCGGATCGCAGGTCAGCCCCAGGTTATGCTCCATGGCGATTTCCGCCGCAATACAAACCTGCGACGGGCTACCGCCGAGCAACTCGGTCAGCCCGGCTGCCGCCATTGAACAGGCTACGCCAATTTCACCCTGACAGCCGACTTCGGCACCAGAAATAGAGGCGTTCATCTTATACAGCGCCCCTATCGCCCCCGCGGCCAGCAAGTAGCGGGCAATGGAGTTTGCATTCACCGGACGGCGGAACTTGTCGTAATAGGCCAATACGGCAGGGATAATTCCACATGCGCCGTTGGTCGGTGCCGTAACAACCCGGCACCCGGCGGCGTTTTCTTCGCTCACGGCCAGCGCGAACATGTTGATCCAGTCAATAACGTTCATCGGGTCGCTGGACAGGTTATCGCTGGAAACCAGCAACCGGCGTAATGCCACGGCGCGGCGCGGGACGTTCAATGGACCCGGCAGGACGCCTTCGGTGTTCATGCCACGCTCAATGCCGGCGTGCATGACGTCCCAGATGGCGGCAAAACCAGCATCGATTTCTTCTTTGCTACGCATCGCCAGTTCGTTCTGCATCATCAGACCGGAAACGGATAGCCCGTTGCGCTCGCACAGTTTCAGCAGTTCGCTGGCGGAATGAAAATTGTAGGGCACGTGTGCTTCAACATCATGCGCCTGACCAAATTGCTCCTCTTCAACGATAAAACCACCGCCGACGGAGTAATAGGTTTTGCTTAATAGCGTCTCGGTGCCGTTCCATGCGGTGATACGCATGCCATTTTCATGGCGCGGCAGCGTTTCGGCGTGAAAGAGGATATTTTTGTCTGGGGAGAAATCGACAATATGCGTGCCCTCTGCAACCGGTAAACGTCCGGTACGGGCCACTTCCTGAGTAAAACCAGCGATAGAATCTATATTAACGTTTTGCGGACTGTTACCGGCCAGTCCCATCATGATGGCGACATCTGTCGCATGACCTTTTCCGGTCAGGGAAAGTGATCCATAAAGATCGACCACAATATGCGTAGCCTTGGGGAGTTCCCCGCTGCTGACCAACAGATCGATAAAGCTTTTACCTGCGTTCATTGGCCCCACGGTATGGGAGCTGGAAGGTCCAATGCCAATCTTAAAAATATCGAATGCGCTAATCATATCCACACCCTCGGATTGCCGTTCAGTGAAGACCAGGTTTCACACTCATTAAGGATCGGGGCGATCTGAGATCGCCCCGCAAGGGATTACAGCGTGTCGCCACGTACGGCGATGGCTTCAATCTCCAGCTTCACATCCTTTGGTAAGCGGGCGACCTGCACGCAACTGCGCGTGGGGTAGATTGCCTTATGCTCATCAAAGAACTGCTGGTACACCTGATTAATGGTGGCGAAGTCGTTCAGGTCAGAAACGAAAACGGTCGTCTTCACGATATCGCTCACTTTCAAACCTGCGGACTCGACGATCGCTTTCACGTTTTCCAGGCTTTGACGCGCCTGATCGGCCACGTTTTCAGCCACTTTACCGGTCTGTGGACACACCGGGATTTGACCTGACGTCAACACCATGCTGCCCAGATCCACACCCTGTACGTAAGGCCCAATCGCCCCTGGCGCACATTCGGTTGCAATTACTTTTCTCATAGTCCCTCCGGCGTCAGAGCGCCTGGGTGAAAGTACGTGAAATAACATCCTGCTGCTGTTCGCGGGTCAGCGCGTTGAAGCGCACCGCATAACCAGACACGCGGATCGTCAGGTTCGGATAGTTTTCCGGGTGCTCAATGGCATCCATCAACATTTCACGGTTCATAACGTTAACGTTCAGATGCTGACCACCTTCCACATGTGCTTCATGATGGAAGTAACCGTCCAGCAGACCGACCAGGTTGGTTTTACGCACTCCATCCTCTTTGCCCAGCGCTGCCGGCACAATGGAGAAGGTGTACGAGATACCGTCTTTGGCATAGGTGAACGGCAGTTTGGCAACCGAGGTTAACGACGCCACCGCACCTTTGCGATCGCGGCCGTGCATCGGGTTTGCCCCTGGCGCAAACGGCGTACCTGCGCGACGTCCATCCGGCGTATTACCGGTTTTCTGTCCGTACACCACGTTGGAGGTGATAGTCAGAATGGACTGCGTCGGCACCGCGTTACGATAAGTTGGCAACACCTTAATTTTCTTCATAAAGCGTTCGACCAGGTCGCAGGCAATGCTGTCTACGCGCTCGTCGTTGTTGCCGTATTGCGGATAGTCGCCTTCGATTTCGAAATCAACTGCCAGACCATTTTCATCACGAATCGGTTTCACGCGAGCGTATTTGATAGCCGACAGAGAATCCGCCGCCACGGACAGACCCGCCATACCACAGGCCATCGTGCGATAGACATCACGATCGTGCAGCGCCATCAGCGAAGCTTCGTAGCTGTACTTGTCGTGCATGTAGTGGATGATGTTCAACGCGCTGATGTACTGCACGGCCAGCCAGTCCATAAAGTGGTCCAGGCTCTCCATCACCGTGTCGTAGTCCAACACGTCATCCATCAGCGGTGCCGTTTTCGGCCCGACCTGGATTTTCAGCTTCTCATCCACGCCGCCGTTGATTGCATACAGCAACGTTTTGGCGAGGTTGGCACGCGCCCCGAAGAACTGCATTTGCTTGCCGATAACCATCGGGCTGACGCAGCAGGCAATGGCATAGTCATCGCTGTCAAAGTCGGCACGCATCAGATCGTCGTTTTCATACTGCAAAGACGAAGTGATGATAGACACCTGGGCGGCGTACTTTTTGAAGGCTATCGGTAGCTGCTCAGACCACAGCACCGTCAGGTTCGGCTCAGGTGCCGGGCCCATGGTGTGTAGCGTATGCAGGTAGCGGAACGAGTTTTTCGTCACCAGCGTGCGGCCATCCAGTCCCATACCGCCGATAACTTCGGTCGCCCAGATTGGGTCGCCTGAGAACAGGGTGTCGAATTCCGGCGTACGCAGGAAGCGCACCATACGGATCTTCATAATGAAGTGGTCGATCAGCTCCTGCGCCTGCTGCTCGTTTAAAATTCCCGCTTTGAAATCGCGCTCAATGTAGATGTCGAGGAACGATGCGGTACGGCCCAGCGACATAGCGCCACCGTTCTGAGATTTCACCGCAGCCAGGTAAGCAAAGTACACCCACTGCACCGCTTCCTGCGCATTACGCGCCGGACGGGAGATATCGCAGCCGTATTTCGCCGCCATTTCCTGCATTTGCAGCAGAGCGCGACGGTGTTCAGACAGCTCTTCGCGAAGACGAATCGTGGCTTCAAGATTCTGGCCCCACTCCAGGTTCGACTGGAGATCGGCAAACTGCAGTTCACGCTCACGCACCAGATAGCGGATACCGTACAGCGCGACGCGGCGATAATCACCGATGATACGACCACGACCGTAACCATCCGGCAGGCCGGTCAACACGCCGGATTTACGGCAGCGCAGCATATCCGGAGAGTAGGCGTCGAATACGCCCTGGTTATGGGTTTTACGCAGTTCAGTAAACTGGTATTCAAAATCAGCATCCATCTCACGACCATAAGCATCAAAAGAGCTTTTGATCATATTGATGCCGCCAAACGGATGCAGAGCACGCTTGAGCGGCTTATCCGTTTGTAGACCGACGATTTTTTCCAGTTCTTGTTCAATATAACCGGCGTCATGCGCGGTTATCGTGGTCGCAATATTGGTATCGAAATCAACCGGCGCGTGCGTCGAGTTTTCAATACGGATGCCCGCCATAACTTTTTCCCACAATGCAGTGGTCGCAGGCGTTGCTTCGGCGAGGAAAGATTCATCCCCTTCATAAGGCGTATAGTTGTGCTGAATAAAATCACGGACATTAATTTCTTCTTTCCAGTCCGTACCTTTAAAGCCATTCCAGGCTTCGGCATACAGCATATCGCTGGTATCGATATTTACCTTCATGAAAAATAATCTCTCTGCTGAAATTTAATTATGCAAATTCTACTGGTGTATTAATTTTGCCTAAGGCAATGGCATCACGCGCAATCATTTTCTCTTCATTTGTGGGAATAACCGCACAAATAACACGAGCATCTTTATTAGAGATAATTCTTTCGCCATGGGAATTTGGCAGGCTATTCATTTCGCTGTCGATATTCACCCCTAAAACGGCGAGATGTTCAATAACCAGACGACGAATTAATACCGAGTTCTCACCAATTCCGCCGGTGAAAATAATCCCATCAAGACGATGCAGCGATGCGGCATGTCCGGCGATATGGCGTGCAATACGATGCACAAACGTTTTAATCGCCAGCTGCGCACGCTCATGTCCTTCGTGCCAGGCTTTTTCTAACGTACGTAAGTCAGAGGACAAACCGGAAATACCCAGTAAACCGGACTCTTTATTCACTACGCGCTCAAGGTCGCCGAGCGTCTGGTTGGTTTCGCTGGCAATCCACGCCATGGCGCCGAAATCGACGTCGCCGCTGCGTGTGCCCATCATCAGCCCTTCCAGCGGCGTCATGCCCATTGAGGTATCAACGCTCTGTCCATTACGTACCGCACAGATTGACGCGCCGTTCCCAAGGTGCGCCACAACCAGACCGGAGTCATCACTCTGCAGGTCAAGAAGCTCATGCGCCCGTTGAGAAACATAGCGGTGCGACGTGCCGTGGAAGCCATAACGACGAACGCCCAACTCCTCATAATATTTCCACGGTAAACCGTACAGATAGGCCTCAGGGGCCATCGTCTGGTGGAAGCTGGTATCAAATACCGCAACCTGCTGCACGCCTGGGAAAAGGTGCTGAGCAGATTCAATCCCGCTCAGGTTCGCATAATTATGTAGCGGTGCTAATGGCGATACCCGGCGAATATTGTCGATAACTTCGTCAGTAATAATTGCTGATTCGGTAAAGATATTTCCGCCGTGGGCAATGCGGTGGCCAATTAAGGCCACGCTGTCCATTAAATTACGTTTCTCCAGTTCAACGGCAATTGCTTTTAATGCGTCTTCGTAGCTGTGGTGAGCCAGCTTAGCTGGCTCTCCTCCATTAATTGCTATGAACGCATTTTCAGAGTTAATACCGTCTGCAATTCCCGCCATTAAAACTTCACAGTTTGCTGCATCCAGCACTGAGAATTTAATGGAAGACGAACCACAGTTAATAACCAGTACTACCGGAAACTCATTCATTTCACTACTCCGCTCATCCTGAGCTTAAGGATTAAAACAGTTTGTAGACGATGTTCAGGATGGTCAGCAGACCAATCACGGTAACAAACACGTTATCCAGACGGCCACGGTATTTCGCCAGTGATGGCGCTTTACGGATGGCATACATCGGCAGCAGGCAGAGCAGAGAGGCAATAATCGGCGCGCCCATTGCTTCAATCAGGTCCAGGATGTTCGGGTTGGCGTAAGCCACAACCCAGGTGGAGCCCATGATGAAGATCATGCTGATGGTATTAAGTTTGCCGGCAGAAACTTTCGTTTTATCGCCTTTATAACCAAACTTCAGCACCAGACCGTTCAGACCTTCCAGCGTGCCCAGATAGTGGCCGAAGAAAGATTTGAAGATAGCAACCAGTGCGATAATTGAAGCACCGTACTCCAGAACAGTTGCGAAGGTGGACTTCGTACCGGACAGTGAAGCGAAGTGGTTCGCCAGGTAAGACAGCACTGGAATGTTTTGCGCTTTCGCATCCGCCATGTTTGCCGGAGACAGCGTGAACAGGCAGCTAAAGGCGAAGAACATTACCACCGCAACCATCAGCATACTGGCGCGGGAGATGATTTTGGAACACTTCTGCTCGGTAAATTCACGACCGTAATCTTTCTCATACTCTTCACGTTTAGAGACGACGAAGGAAGAAACGATTGGCGAGAAGTTGAAAGAGAACACCATGATGGAAATACCCAGCCATACGGTAACCAGGATGCCGTCATGGCCAGTCAGGGCGATATTGCTGATATCAACCTGATCGATAACCGCAGAGTTCCAGTAAGGAATCAGTGACAGAGAGATAAGCACCAGGCTGGCAATGAACGGCCATACCAGGTAGCTCATCACTTTAACCATCAGATCTTTACCAAACCAGATGACGAATGCCATCAACAGCAGCAGGAACAGCGCCACGAAGCCACGGTTTAACGCTGGCATCTGCAGCTGGTTTTCCCAGAAGGTCATAAAGGTGTTGGTAATGGTGACGCCATAAATCCACAGCAGCGGACAGATCGCAAAGAAGTAGAGGAACGTGATAACCACGCCGCCCGTTTTACCAAAGTGCTCTTCAACCGTTTCTGTGATGTTACCGGAAGGGTTAGAACCGGAAAGACACAGGCGTGCCAGCGCACGGTGGCAATAGAAGGCGATGGGGTATGCTAGCACCAGCATGATCAGAATGGGGATCAGTCCGCCAAAACCTGCGCGGATAGGGAAGAACAGCACCCCAGCGCCGATGGCTGTACCAAATAAACCCAGTGTCCAGGTGGTGTCCGATTTGCGCCAGGACGACTGTTTTGTCTGGCTGGATACAATGCTATCAGTAGTACTCATATCCTATCCTCAACGAAGTATATTAAGCGTCAACTAAACCAGTAATTTGAGATACACGAGAAAGGTCGATATTACCGCCAGAAATAATGCTGACTGTTTTTCTGTTCTGGATATAGCTATCTAATTTCCCGCTTAATAATGCTGCGCATGCCAGCGCGCCGGCACCTTCAGTCACAACTTTATTTCGCTGAATTAATGCCACCATGCTGTTGCGAATTTCATCTTCGCTGACCAGGACAATGTCATCCACCAACTCACGAACAATTTCATACGTTAAAGTACCCGGGCGGGAAACGTCACAACCATCCGCCAGGGTGCCGGTCGTTCGGTGCGTGGTTATTTCTCCAGCGTGGAAAGAAGCCGCCATGCCGTGAACGTTTTCAGACTGTACGCCAATAATTTTAATGGTCGGGTTAATAGATTTAATTGCCACCGCAATACCAGCAATCAGTCCACCACCGCCAATTGGCACAATCACGTTATCGACATCGTACAAGTCTTCCAGAATTTCCAGACCAATAGTGCCCTGACCAGCAATAACTTTCGGGTCATCATAGGGTGGAATAAAGATACGGCCTTCAGTTTCCACAATCTCGCTAACCTTAGCGATGGTGTCGTTGAAGTTGTCGCCGTGCAGCACAACTTCTGCGGAATAATCGCAGGTTGCCGCTACTTTAGACTTCGGTGCGCCTTTCGGCATCACCACTTTGCCGTCGATTCCGAGCATAGCGCAGGAGAGAGAAACACCTTGCGCATGGTTACCTGCAGAGCAAGCCACCACGCCCTTACATCTTTCAGCTTCGGTTAATGAACTGAGCTTGTTAAAAGCACCACGGATTTTAAATGAACCGGTACGCTGCATGTTTTCAAACTTGAGGAAAATTTCCCCTTTGCAACGTTCACTAAAATAGTTAGAGCGAGGCATTCCCGTTTTATAAATTTTCCCCGCAAGTCTTTTTTTCGCTTCGAGGATATCTTCAATTGCAACTGGGAGATCGTATGTAATGTGCATTAGAACCTCTTACCTGGGTATTAAAGTAAATAGATAGCCGTGACCATTGTCAGATATAGACAAATGGCGTTTATTTCGTGTTAAAACAAATTTAATCTTTAATCAATTTCAATTAATTGCCTTCGTCTCCGACAATTATATGATGAATACTCTTTGGCTAATTCCACCAAAATAGATGCTGCTTTTTTAATTCGATAATTTTTCGACCACACGGCGGCATAACGCGCGACGGGTAAGGTTTCTTCTACCGGGATAGTAATAAACTGGTTTGAGCCAAACGGTGTGGTCATATCGCAGGGAATTACTGTTAAGAAATCAGCATTGAGAACAAGATTATAAATCGTAACGACAGAGTCTGTTTTAACGATGTTTTCACTGCTGATGCCATTATTCTGTAACGTGGTAAGAAGTTCGCTGTAGTACCCCATATTCGTTTGTGGCAACACCCACTGTTCGTTTTTCAACGCGCTCAGCGAGGTGATGCCGGTGCATGTTCGGGACTTGCTGGCAACCAGGATAAAGTCTGACTCAAAGAGCGGCTCAACATGCAGATCGTGCAGTTTCATCTCATCACTCAGCGTACCGATGGCGAAATCCAGCCGTCCGTCACGAATCGCCGGTAAGAAGGAGGAGAGCTGAGCTTCATACATAGAAACCTGCGCTTTCGGGAACACTTCTTTGAATTTTTTAATCATGCCGGACATGATGGTGAAGGCAATCAGTGAAGGAAAGCCAAACGACACATCAACGACCGCATTGCTCGTCATACTGTTCATCTCATCAACCATGTTTTTCATTTCACGGGTAATAGATTCAGACCATGAGAGCATCACCTGACCTGCCTGAGTCAATGTCACACCAGTATTTTTACGTACAACTAACTCAATACCAAAATAAGCCTCAACATCATTGATGATTTTACTGACAGCGGGTTGGGTTAAACCTAATTCTTTTGCAGCTGAGCCGATAGAACCGCTTCTAATGACTTCCTGAAAGACCACTAAGTGCTGTGTTTTAGGGAGTGTAATAGTATTCATATCGACCTGCGTTAATTACTTTGTTGACGGCAGGAAGTGTACCAAATTAAGCGAACAAGGATATGTGCTACCCCTCACAAATCCCCTTGACTTACATTTTGTAAGACTATCGTTGAAATTTAAATCACTTAATAATCATATAGATATGAATTATCGATCTCACTTTATCCTGATTTTAGTCAAAAAAAGATGGGGGGATAACGATTTTTTATGGCTATAACCCCCCATTTTTTCCACTATTTTTTAAAACCATGAAAGGCTATATTTCAATCAATTACAGAACAATTATCAGGCAAGATGGCGCTTAAATTTAATAAACAACTTATCAAATTTAATTATATTTTAATGATTATGGCGATTAAATAACGTTATGCATCACATTTTTTCGCCATATTTGTTTGTAAAGAAACATTGCGTTTATTAAAATTCAATCTAAAAAACACAAACAATTATCATATGCAACATTATATTAACACTGATTTTGTGCAATTTATTAGCAAGTAATTTTGTGACGGCGATCGATTGCGTTCGATTATTCTCGAGAAAAACGTATCGCACAGTGTTTTGTGTTGGTCGTCACAAAATTAGAAATATCCACCGACACATTCCCCTCAGATAAAAGAAATTCGGTGCATAAATAATAGGGATATAAAAATTAGATAAGAAGGAAATAAGCGCCTGCATCCTCGAAAACCAATCTCAATGCTCGCTGTAAAACCTCTGCCGGATGGCGGTGTAAACACCTTATCCGGCCTACAAAACCAGTCTCTCCCCCCGTAGGCCTGATAAGCGCAGCGCCATCAGGCATGGCAACCTGCCCAGAAAGCAAAAAACCCGCCGAAGCGGGGTTTTATTAAAGAGTGAAGCTGACCGATAAGCCGGGTTCTGTCGTGGACAGTCATTCATCTAGGCCAGCAATCGCTCACTGGCTCAAGCAGCCTACCCGGGTTCAGTACGGGCCGTACCTTGTGAACCCCTATTTGGCCTTGCTCCGGGTGGAGTTTACCGTGCCACGGACTGTTACCAGCCGCGCGGTGCGCTCTTACCGCACCCTTTCACCCTTACCTGATCCCACTTGCGTGGGCCATCGGCGGTTTGCTCTCTGTTGCACTGGTCGTGGGTTTCCCCCCCAGGCGTTACCTGGCACCCTGCCCTATGGAGCCCGGACTTTCCTCCCCTCCGCCCGTCTCCCCCGAAGAGGACGACGACGAAGCGGCGACTGTCTGGTCAGCTTCGGCGCGCAGTATAGAGGGTTTGCGGGGCAATGTCACCCCGCACTGCGCATTCCTATCGCTAACGTGGCAGCGATGTTTCTTGAGGCGCGATAAATATTATCAAATGCCCCACGGAAGGCCTCTTCCAGCGTGCTGATGCTGGTCAATACGCTAAATACCGCATCGATACCATATTGATGCACTACCTCCACATCGCGCGTCAGGCTGCCGCCAATACCAATAACCGGCTTGTGGTACTTCTTCGCGACATTCGCCACGCCTACCGGCACTTTGCCGTGAATGCTCTGGCTGTCGATCCGCCCTTCGCCGGTCACCACCAGCGTACAGTCGTGAATATGCTCTTCCAGATTGAGCGCCTGGGTCACAATCTCGATACCGCTGCGCAGCTCGGCGCCTAAAAAAGCCATTAATGCCGCGCCCATTCCACCTGCCGCACCGGAGCCTGGCACATCTTTCACATCGACCCGCAGCGATTTTTTAATGATGTCGGCATAATGAGACAGATTACGGTCCAGTTCGAGAATGCGTTCTTCCGTCGCCCCTTTCTGCGGGCCAAAAATGCGCGAAGCGCCAGAATCGCCGATGAGTGGATTAGTCACATCACAGGCCACGCGAATGGAACAGGTTTTTAAGCGCGGATCCAGACCCGAGATATCGATGGAGTTCAGACTCATCAGGCTTCCACCACCATAGCCAATTTCTGTCCCGTTGGCGTCGCAAAGTTTTGCCCCCAGCGCCTGCACCATACCCGCGCCACCGTCGTTGGTGGCACTGCCGCCGATGCCAATAATGATGCTCTGCGCACCGCTATCCAGCGCCTGCAAAATCAGCTCTCCGGTACCGCGTGACGTAGTGACTAAAGGGTTGCGCTTTTCAGGAGGCACCAACGCCAGACCGCTGGCTGCCGCCATTTCGATAAACGCGGTTTTACCATCTCCGGACATGCCCCAGCAGGCATTCACTTTTTCGCCCAGCGGCCCCGTTACTTGCGCTGAATGCTCACTCCCTTGCGTCGCGGCAATCATGGCTTCAACCGTTCCTTCGCCGCCATCGGCAACCGGAACAGAAACATATTGCGCATCGGGGAAAATTTCCCGAAATCCTTTTTCTATTGCCTGAGCTACCTCGGTGGCAGAAAGGCTTTCTTTATAAGAGTCTGGGGCAATTACGATTTTCATAGTTATGTAGCCTGACTGTGCCGCGCAAGGCAAGAAATACAGGGCGCGCATCCGCGCCCTTCTTGTTAGCGAGTGACTTCCACTTTCGCCAGTTTTTCGTAGTAGCATGCAAGCGCACTGTGATCGGCTGTACCCAATCCATCTGCGCGTAGCGCTTGCATCATCTCCATGACTGCTGCAGTCAGCGGCAACTGAGCGCCAACGCCATGAGAGGTATCCAGCGCGTTCGCCAGGTCTTTGATATGCAGGTCAATACGGAAACCTGGTTTAAAGTTGCGATCCATCACCATCGGCGCTTTCGCATCCAGCACGGTGCTGCCTGCCAGCCCACCACGGATCGCCTGATACACCAGGTCCGGATTCACACCCGCTTTGGTCGCCAGCGTCAGCGCTTCAGACATCGCGGCAATGTTCAGCGCCACAATCACCTGATTCGCCAGCTTGGTGACGTTACCCGCGCCAATTTCACCGGTATGCACCACGGAGCCTGCCATCGCTTTCAGCAGATCGTAGTACTTGTCGAAAATCGCTTTATCGCCGCCGACCATCACCGACAACGTGCCGTCAATCGCTTTTGGCTCGCCGCCGCTGACCGGCGCATCCAACATATCCACGCCTTTCGCTTTCAGCGCGTCGCTAATTTCACGGCTGGCCAACGGTGCAATGGAGCTCATGTCGATAAGCACTGTGCCCGGTTTCGCCCCTTCAATAATGCCGCCTTCACCCAGTGCTACTTCCTTAACATGCGGAGAGTTCGGCAGCATGGTGATGATCACATCACACTGCTCAGCGATATCTTTCGCCGTGGCGGCGGTTTCAGCGCCTGCGGCAATCACTTCCGCAATGGACTCCGGGTTACGGTCAGCAACCACCAGCGAGTAACCTGCCTTGAGGAGGTTTTTACTCATTGGTTTACCCATAATACCGAGGCCAATAAAACCAACTTTCATTGTCATGTCTTTATCTCTCTCTACTGTCGATGGTGGTTATTTCTTAAAAGAATCAGCCAGTTTCTGCGTGGCTGAACGGAACACGCCAAGGTCGCTGCCAACGGCAACAAACGTCGCGCCCCACTCCAGATAACGACGCGCATCCGCCTCTACCGGGGCCAGAATGCCGCTTGGTTTGCCGTGTGCTTTCGCGCGGGCAAAAATGTGCTGGATAGCTTTCTGCACATCAGGATGTGACGCATTGCCGAGGTGACCTAGCGCCGCAGCCAGATCGCTTGGTCCGACGAAGACACCGTCAACGCCTTCTGTCGCCGCGATTGCGTCAACGTTATCAACGCCCTGCTGACTTTCGATCTGCACGATGATGGTGATGTTCTTATTCGACTGCGCAAAGTAGTCCGGTACGGTGCCAAACATATTGGCGCGATGGGATACGGACACGCCGCGAATACCTTCCGGCGGATAGCGGGTCGACGCCACAGCGTTAACCGCTTCTTCTTCCGTCTCAACGAACGGGATCAGGAAGTTGTAAAACCCGATATCCAGCAGACGCTTGATAATTACCGGCTCGTTGGTTGGTACACGCACTACCGCCGCGCTGTCGCTGCCTTTCAGCGCCATCAATTGCGGAATAAACGTCGAGATATCATTCGGCGCATGTTCGCCATCCAGTACCAGCCAGTCAAAACCTGCCAGGCCTAAAACTTCGGTACTGATTGGGCTGGCCAATGCAGACCAGCAGCCAATCTGAATTTGTTGCGCCGCGAGGGCCGCTTTAAACTTATTCGGGAAAATCGTGTTATTCATCGCCTATACCTTTGTTTATTTCTGCAATTCCATACGTTTAATGTCACCGACAATAAACAGGTAGCAAACCATTGCCATCAGCGCCGAGCACCCTACAAACATCAGCGCAGCATTAAATGAGTGCAGCTCGCTCACCAGATACCCAATCACCAGCGGGGTGACGATGGAAGCCACGTTGCCAAATACGTTAAATACCCCACCGCACAGACCGACAATCTCTTTCGGCGCGGTATCGGAAATCACCGGCCAACCCAGCGCGCCGAAACCTTTACCGAAGAACGCCAGCGCCATCAGCGCCACCACAAGAGCGGTATTATCGGTGTAGTTACACAGAATAATGGTCGATGCGAGCAACATGCCGAGCACTATCGGCAGCTTACGCGCCAGGGTAATGCTGAAACCACGTTTAATCAGATAATCAGAGAACACGCCGCCGAGCACGCCACCGAAAAACCCGCACAGTGCCGGAATCGAAGCCACCAGGCCCACTTTCAGAATCGACATACCTTTTTCCTGAACCAGGTAAATCGGGAACCAGGTGAGAAAAAACCAGGTAATTGTGTTGATAAAATACTGGCCAAAGAACACACCAAGCATCATACGGTTCGTGAGTAACTGCTTGATATAATGCAGTTTAGGACCACCTGACTTCACATCGCCCGGTTTTTTATGGTCCATATCCACGACCGCGCCGTTTTCAGAGATAAACTTCAACTCTTCTTGCGACATGCGCGGGTGATCGGTTGGGTTATGAATAAACTTTACCCACAGTCCGGTAAGCACAAAACCAATCACGCCCATCACGGTAAAGACGTGCTCCCAGCCCCAGGCGAAGGTCAGCCAGCCGAGCAGCGGGGAAAACAGCGCCAGGGAGAAATACTGTGCGGAGTTAAAAATCGCGGATGCCGTGCCGCGCTCTTTCGTTGGGAACCAGGCTGCCACGATACGGGCATTAGCCGGGAAGGATGGCGCTTCCGAGAAGCCCAGCATAAAGCGCATGATGAACATTGAAATACCCGCCCAGGCCAGCGGGAACATGTCCACAAAGCCCTGCAGGAAGGTAAACAGTGACCAGAAGAACAAACTGTAGGTGTAGACTTTCTTCGAGCCGAATTTATCCAGCAGCCAGCCGCCGGGGATTTGCATCAACAGGTAAGCCCAGCCGAAGGCGGAGAAAATGTAACCCATTGAGATGGCGCTGAGATGTAACTCTTTCGCCACTTCAGTTCCGGCAATAGACAGCGTCGCACGGTCCGCATAGTTAACGGCTGTAACAATAAATATTATCAGCAATATTAAATAACGGGTGTGCGTACCTTTCTTTTTCTCGACAACTGTATCCAATATCATTCTATTTACCTCGGGCACATAAAAGGTTTTTATTATTATTTTGTGGGTATTTCTCGTGATAAATTACCGATAATAAAAATAGATAATAATTTATCAGACGTTATGAAACCGTGATTTAGTATAATCATCAGCACAACGTTAATCATTGTGCAAGTGCTCATTAAATACACGTTATTAAATTAATGTTTTGGGCATATGCACACATGCTTGGGCGCTAATGCACACATTTACGTATTGCTACCCCTGGTGACCCGGCCTTGCTGAGTTTAAGTGATCATCGTCACATTCTTCACGTTAAACTCCTGACATTCTTATTTCACGATACCGAATCTTTATTACTTACAATTAGATTCAAAATATAAATATCCACACTATTATCACCACCTTGTTGGAGAATACTGGACAATGGCCGACATCGAAATCAGACAAGAATCGCCAACGGCGTTTTATATTAAAGTTCACGAAACAGATAATGTGGCGATAATTGTCAATGACAATGGTCTGAAAGCCGGAACGCGTTTTCCGGACGGACTGGAACTCATTGAACATATTCCCCAGGGTCATAAAGTGGCGCTATTGGATATTCCTGTTCATGGCGAAATCGTGCGTTATGGCGAAGTGATAGGCTATGCCGTTCGCGATATCCCACGCGGCAGCTGGATTGATGAATCAATGGTTGAACTGCCCAAAGCCCCGCCGCTGGAGACGCTGCCGCTGGCAACTAAAGTGCCAGAGCCGCTGCCGCCTCTTGAGGGTTATACCTTTGAAGGTTACCGCAATGCTGACGGTAGCGTAGGTACCAAAAATCTACTCGGTATCTCCACCAGCGTGCACTGCGTAGCGGGCGTGGTGGACTATGTGGTGAAAATCATTGAGCGCGATCTGCTGCCTCAATACCCGAACGTTGACGGTGTGGTGGGGCTCAATCATCTGTACGGCTGCGGCGTGGCGATCAATGCTCCAGCCGCCATCGTGCCGATTCGCACCATTCACAATATTGCGCTTAACCCAAATTTTGGCGGTGAAGTGATGGTCATCGGCCTCGGTTGCGAAAAACTGCAGCCTGAGCGGCTGCTGGAAGGCACGCACGATGTGAAAAGTATTCCGGTCGACAGCGCCAGTATCGTCAGCCTGCAGGATGAAAAGCACGTCGGCTTTCAATCGATGGTCACCGATATTCTGCAGGTGGCCGAACGTCATCTGGCAAAACTCAATCAGCGCCAACGTGAAACCTGCCCGGCTTCAGAACTGGTGGTCGGCATGCAGTGCGGCGGTAGCGATGCGTTCTCCGGCGTGACGGCCAACCCGGCGGTGGGTTATGCCTCCGACCTGTTAGTACGCTGCGGCGCGACCGTAATGTTCTCTGAAGTAACCGAAGTGCGCGATGCCATCCACCTTCTGACCCCACGTGCGATTAACGAAGAAGTAGGTAAACGCCTGCTCGGAGAGATGGCTTGGTACGATAACTACCTTGATATGGGCAAAACGGATCGCAGTGCCAACCCTTCTCCGGGCAACAAGAAAGGCGGTCTGGCAAACGTGGTGGAAAAGGCGCTGGGTTCGATTGCCAAGTCTGGCAAAAGCGCGATTGTCGAAGTATTGTCGCCGGGTCAGCGTCCAACCAAACGTGGCCTGATTTACGCTGCAACCCCCGCCAGTGATTTTGTTTGCGGTACACAGCAGGTCGCTTCCGGGATCACCGTGCAGGTGTTCACTACCGGTCGCGGTACGCCGTATGGCCTGATGGCCGTGCCGGTGATTAAAATGGCGACACGCACCGAGCTGGCCAACCGTTGGTTTGACCTGATGGACATTAACGCGGGCACCATCGCCACCGGAGAAGAAACCATTGAAGATGTGGGTCTGAAACTGTTCGAATTTATTCTCGACGTCGCCAGCGGGCGTAAGAAAACCTTCTCGGACCAGTGGGGACTGCATAACCAGCTGGCTGTGTTTAACCCGGCGCCAGTGACCTGAATATCGAAACGAAAGCCAACGAAAAAACGGGGATTTATCCCCGTTTTTTTATGTCTATGTAACAACAAATAAAGTGATAACGTTCGCATTTTAAGAGGTTTTTTCAAACATCTGTTTTTTTCGATTCAAACCTACAAAATTAACCTAACAATATGAAATTAAACGAAATAATGCCACCATTGTTTTATGTTATATTTTCGTTTTGATAAAAGAGAAACCTACCGAAAGACGACCTTGTTTTAATGCGATAATCCCCTATTTTTTACCGCTTTGACTTTCTCCGATGTAAAACAGATTATTCATAGGCTCCTGTAATTTACCTCATAAGCATTCTGACCTGAATAAAGAGGGAAGTTATGTATACCCTGAATAAAAATAATGTCGCATTGGCCTGTCTTATTTCCTGTTTACTGGCAACTCCTGTCGTCGCGAGTGCTGAAGGCCAATCGGACGCAAAGCCTGTTAAATTACGCTACACGTTATGGGACCGTAATCAACTCCCTGGCGAACAACAGCTCGTTAATGAATTCGAAAAAAACAACCCTGGCATCAAAGTCGAAATTGAATTAACACCTTATGACCAATATTTTATCAAGCTAAGTTCAGCAGTCGGTGGAAATGTAGCACCGGATGTATTCTGGATGAATATGCCTAATTTCCAGCAATATGTTAAAAATGGCATGCTGGAACCACTGAGCAATTATCTGAAAGAGAAATCAGCGCCGAAACTGGATGATTTTGTTAAAAGCTCAGTCGATGCCTATCAATACCAGTCGCAGCAATATGCCATCCCAAGGGATATTGATGCAATTGCCGTCTGGTACAACAAAAAAATGTTCGATCAGGCTGGCGTGAGCTATCCCGATAAAAACTGGACATGGGACGATTTAAAACAAAAATCAGAGCAGTTGCGTAAAGGGCTGGATAAACAGTCTTATCCACTGGCAATGGAATTCAGCAGCGGACAGGACAGTTATTTTAACCTGCTATTACAGGCTGGCGATAAGATTGTCCTGCCTGAGGGCAAAACGGATGTTGCCAATGACAAAGCCATCGCCGTCTATCGCGATGTTCAAGGCATGCTGAACGCGGGACTAATCCAACCGCCAGGCGAGATGGAAGCCTCAGATGTCTTCCAGTCCAACCGAGTGGCCATGGTCTACGCAGGCTCATGGTGGGCATTACCCTTCTCTCAAAATGAGCTGATTAAGGATCACATCGGCGTGGTACCAATGCCTAAAATGGCAGAGCAGGCAGGTGTATCCCATAGCCTGGCATTTGCCATGTCAGCAAAAAGTCAGCATAAAGATGCGGCGTGGAAGTTCATTGAGTTCATGAGTTCTGAGCATGCGCAGCAGACGCTGGCTACGGGAAAAGTCGTGATCCCCGCTAACCAAAAAGTGGCCAAAGAGTGGGCTGAAGGCTTTAAGGGTATTGATGTTTCAGCCTATATCGATTCATTGGCTTTCTCACATAAATATCCAACCGCAGGCTCCAATACCGCCAAGTGGAATAGCATCCTGAATGATGGCTTGAAAAAAGTCTGGACGGGTACTGACCCAGAAAAAGTCATGCCTGGTGTTGCAAAACGCGTTGAACGAGAAATGCAGAAATAATCCTGAGGGAGCCATGCTCCCTCTCGCTTTCGCCCACGCAATATATTTTGGTTGCACAGTGAGCATCCCGGAGTCTGTATGAGCTATTCAGATGAAGCTGCATCCCCACAATTACCAGCCAGGGAAGTGCACAAAAAATCCCTGACCAAGCTGGAAAAAGAAGAACGCTTCTGGGGATGGATAATGATTATGCCGTTACTGGCGGGGTTAATTGTTTTTTACTTTACTCCATTCTTCCAGAACGTTTTTTATAGTTTCACCGACCTCGGCGAGTTTCAGATCTGGACGACGATCAGCTTAGATAACTATATTAATTTATTCAGCGATGATGAGTTTCGTTCAGCAATATATAACACCCTGGCCTATGTTTTTATTTGCGTACCGATAATCACCGTTTTGTCATTGCTGCTCGCAATTGGCCTGAATCAGGCGATTCGCGGTCAGTGGTTGTTTCGCACGCTGTTATTTCTACCCGCTGTCACTATGCCTGCGGCCATTGCTATGGTCTGGCAGTGGTTGATGAACCGAAACTTCGGCTTAATTAATCAGATCCTGGCTTTTTTCGATCTTCCGGCCATCGGTTGGTTATCCGATCCCGATGTCGTCCGCCTGAGCGCCTCGTTGGTTATCATCTGGTCGGCTATTGCGCTGAAGATGATCATTCTGCTCGCTGGATTGCAGGGGATCCCCAAACAAATTTATGAAGCGATGTCGCTGGATGGCATCAGCAAATTGCGTGGATTCTGGTCTATTACCTTACCGCTAATGATCCCAACACTGTTTTTCGTACTGGTGATCTCTTTTATCGAAACGCTGCAAATTTTCGATGTGGTTTATCTGCTGTTTGGCAGTTCATCCATGGTGGACGATCAGACGATGACCATCGCCTATCTCTTCTATAAATACGCCTTTATCTACCATGAAAAAGGGTATGCCTCAGCAATCGCCGTGGTGATTTTCGTTATCACGATGGTCCTGACGCTGCTGCAAATATGGATTGGTAAACGACTTAAAGCACAGTGAGGCACCACGATGTTCATGACAAAACGTGAAAAATGGCTAATTTACGGCCTGATGATCCTCGCGACGCTGGTAACGGTGGTTCCGTTTATCTGGATGATCATCACCTCTTTTAAAACCCAGGCAGAAAGCATCGCCTTTCCGCCGATACTGCTACCCGCCAACCCAGGGTTTCAGGCTTACGGTAAAATCTTGCATGAAATGCCTTTTGGCAGCTTTTACTTTAACTCGATCGTCTCCACGCTGGTCATCGTCATTTTGCAGACGCTGATTGCGGCAATGGCAGCGTACGGTTTCTCCCGACTGCGTTTCAAAGGACGAGATGTCCTGTTTATGCTGTGTATTTCAATTCTGATGGTGCCCGGTCAGATCTTTTTAATCCCACAGTTTTTAACCGTTGAAAAAATCGGTTTGCTGAACTCAATTCCTGGACTGGTGTTACCGGGTTTATTCAGCATATATAGCGCCTTTTTATTACGTCAGTTTTTTCTGTCAGTACCTAAAGAACTGGAAGAGGCAGCCATTATGGATGGGTATAACCATCTGACTATTTTCTTCAAAATTATGCTGCCATTAATTAAACCGGGACTGATTGCCTGCGTCATTATTAACGGACTGTGGAGCTGGAATAATTTAATGTGGCCACTGATCGTCAACACCTCCATGGATAAAATGACATTACCAGTAGGATTAGCCTCACTTTCTGGCCGTTCAGGCGTGGAATATCCGATGTTAATGGCGGGCGCATTGCTGGCGATTATCCCGATGTTGTTACTTTATATCTTCTTCCAGCGCTATTTTATTCGCGGCATCGCTGGTGCCGGAATTAAAGGATAAGGGGCAGTGTTATGTCAGGTATTCAATTACAGGCAGTAAGCAAAGTCTATCCCAATGGCTTTCAGGCGATCCATGGCGTTGATCTTGAAATCCACGACGGCGAATTCATGGTGTTTGTCGGGCCATCAGGCTGCGCCAAATCAACGCTGCTACGCATGATTGCAGGTCTGGAAGATATCACTCATGGCCATATCGCAATCGGACAGAAGTGCGTCAACGACCTGCTACCAAAGGAGCGAGGCGTTGCCATGGTCTTCCAGAATTATGCCCTCTATCCCCACATGACGATTTATAAAAATATGGCATTCAGTCTGTTAGGGAAAATGAGCAAAGAAGAGATTGATATCCGCGTCCGGGAAGCTGCACACAAGCTGGAAATCGAAACATTGCTCGACAAAAAGCCCGGTCAGCTTTCAGGCGGTCAATGCCAGCGAGTAGCCGTTGGCAGGGCCATCGTGCGTAAGCCAGACGTTTTTTTGTTTGATGAGCCGCTGTCCAACCTGGATGCAAAACTGCGTGTTTCAATGCGCGTGCGGCTGACAGAACTGCATCGACAACTGCGTCACGAAGGCGTGAGCGCAACCATGGTGTACGTCACGCACGATCAGATTGAAGCGATGACGATGGGAGACAGGATTTGCGTTCTAAATGGCGGTCGTATTATGCAGGTGGATACCCCAGGGAATATTTACCATCACCCCAGGAATAAATTTGTTGCTGGTTTTATTGGTAATCCGGCAATGAATATTATGCTGCTTGATATTGACCCCAGCACTCGTGGCCTGCGCCTGGCTGATAATTTAATCCTGCCATTAAATACGCGCTTGAGTAACCTACTGGAGCAATATCCGCACTCCAGCGTCTGGTTTGGCATCCGCTCAGAGGCCATTCAGTTAGCCTCGCAGCATGATGCCTCTGCGTTCGATGCGCACATTACCAACGTAGAAAGGATGGGCAACGAAGACCTTCTGCATTTTGATATTGGTGAGCAACATATGATCTTACGTATTAACTCCTCACCCGACTGGACCCCACTTCCCGGTGAATCTATCAAAGTGAAATTTAATCTGGATGCCGCCTTTTTGTTTGATAAAAAACATGAAGAAAATTTGGCCTGACCGTTATTCAGGCTAAGTGAAAAATGAGAGGTTTATATGTGTGCGAATAAAGTGACCGTATTAGTGGTAGGGGCTGGTGCGCGCGGAGAAATATATTCTCGCTATGCGCTTGAACATCCAGACAGAATGCAGGTGGTAGGCGTTGCCGAGCCCAGAGAGGCATATCGCCAGCAGTTTGTCGCACAGCATAAGATTGACCCAAATAACGTGTTTTGCGACTGGCAAGAAGCTGCGGCCCAACCCAAAATGGCCGATGTGGTACTTATTTGCACGCAGGATAATATGCACAAAGATCCTGCCGTGGCGTTTGCTAATCTCGGCTATCACATTCTGCTGGAAAAACCGCTCGCCCCTACGCCAGAAGATTGCCGGATCATTATTGATGCGGTCAAACGCAACAACGTATTACTGGCCGTCGCGCACGTCCTGCGTTACACCCGCTATACGCAAAAGCTGAAATCACTGCTTGATGATGGCGTAATTGGCGATATTGTCAGCATGCAGCATCTCGAACCCGTAGGTTACTGGCATCAGGCGCACTCGTTTGTACGTGGTAACTGGCGCAATGAAGCAGAATCGTCATTTATGTTGTTACAGAAATCCTGTCATGATTTGGACTGGATCCGCTACATCATGAGCGACAACTGCCAGGACGTAGGATCATTTGGTAGCCTGAGTCACTTTGTGAAAGAGAATCAGCCTGCTGGTGCCGCCGACCGCTGCCTTGATTGTCAGGTTGAATCAACCTGTCCCTGGTCTGCCTGCAAAATTTATCTGGGTGAAAACCACAAATGCACTCCACACTTCCGTCGGGTGCTGACTGCAGATCCTAGCGAAGAGAATGTTCGCCAGGCGCTGCGCGATGGGCCTTATGGTCGTTGCGTTTATCGTTGTGATAATGATGTGGTGGATCATCAGGTTGTTAACTTACGTTTTGCCCACCAGCAGACAGTGACCTTTACCATGACCGCGTTTACCAAAATGGAAGATCGAAAAACGCGCCTGTTTGGTACCAGAGGTTATCTGGAAGGCGATGGCGAGCAGATCCGGGTGTTTGATTTCCTGACAGACAAAGAAACAGTGCATCAGATCGAGGAGATCGCCGCTGGCACACAAACCCAGATGGGGGGGCATGGTGGTGGCGATTACTACCTGATGGATCGCTTCATCCACGCAGTGATGGCCAACGATCAAAATATGATCCTTTCTGGCCCGGATGAATCACTGGAAAGTCACTTAATGGTCTTTGCCGCAGAGCGCGCTCGCAAGGAAAACTGTCTGGTTACGCTGTGAAGCCGGAGGAGATGAGGCATGTTTTACGGTGTTGATATTGGTGGAACCAAAACTGAAATTGTCGCTTTTGATAAGGAAATGCAGGTTTGCTGGCGTAAGCGCGTCGCCACGCCAGTGCAGGATTATGAACTCTTTCTTTCGACCTTTACTTCACTTATTGATACCGCCGACTGGGCGACTGGAACGCAAGGAAAAATTGGCATCGGCATGCCCGGTCTTATGGACAGACATACCGGAAAATTACTGTCATCTAACGTGCCTTGCCTCACAGGACGCCAGGTGATGAACGATCTGGCCCACCGCCTCAATCGTTCGGTTGAACTGGACAATGACTGCTGCTGTTTTGCACTCTCGGAAGCCCATACCCAGCAGGCTCGCCAGTTCTCCCGAATTTTTGGTGCCATTATTGGCACCGGCATGGGTGGAGGGTTAGTCATTGACGGTCAGTTGTATCGGGGTCGCAACCGAATGGCCAGTGAGTTCGGCCATTTACCGCTTCCGGCAACGTTTATGCGTCGTTATCACTTGCCGGAGTTGAAGTGCGGCTGTGGCTTACAAGGGTGTCTGGAACGCTATCAATCCGGTCCTGGTTTACTGTGGCTCCACAAACACTTCAGTGGAGAACAACTCAAAATGGAGACTCTGCTGGAGCATTATCGTCATGGCAATGCCAGCGCCGTTACAACCATAGAAGCATGGATTGATATGTTGGGTTGTACGCTGGCGCAATTGCAGTTGATTCTGGATGTCGATGCTTTTGTTCTCGGCGGTGGAGTTTCCAACATCGAGGAAATTTATACGTTGCTGCCGCAGGCTATGTCACGTTACTTGTTCCCGGGATTAGAGCCTGCCCGCGTATTCCCGGCCATCCATGGTGCATCCAGCGGGGTTCGCGGTGCCGCATTGCTGCTGGTTGAACAGGGTACGCTGACCCACTAAAACACTGCTGGCGAGAAAATCTCGCCAGCAGTTTCAGTTATTCATCCGCAATCACCACATCCACCCCAAGCTGGATTAACGTCCGGTGATAATTTTCAGGGATACCGCTGTCGGTAATCACCCGGTCAATCCCGCTGATTTCGCTAATCATACAGAAACTTTTGCGGCCAAACTTGCTGGAGTCAGCGACTACCGTGACCTCCTGTGCAACCTCACACATTACCTGATTCAGATGTGCTTCTCCCGGATGTGGCGTGGTAATCCCCGCTTCCAGGCAGAATCCATCAACGCCCAAAAAAAGCTTATCAAACCGGTATTGTCTGAGCTGGTGTTCTGCTGAAGGGCCATACAATGAATAGACGCTTTGCCTGACGTTCCCTCCCAGGATCATGACGTCTACGCGCTCAAAATTCGCCAGTTCCCACGCAATGTTGAGCGCATTGGTCATCACCACCAGATCGCGGCGATTCTTTAACATTGGAGGAATGAGCGTGGTGGTCGAACCGGAATCGAGGATTAACGTGTCACCATCTTTCACAAAGCTGGCTGCTTTTTCGGCAATACGCGTTTTCACATCGCGATTCAGCCGGTCCTTATCCTGCAAAGGCCGGTCAAGGGCGAAGTGCTGATTGAGAACCGCACCGCCGTAGGAGCGCATGACGCATCCTTTCTGCTCCAGATAACGTAAGTCGTTGCGGATCGTGACCGATGACACACCAAAATGGACGCTCAGTGGCTCGACACGAACGCTACCCTGATCGCACAGCAGATCAATTATTTGCTCGCGACGTCTTAAGTTATCCAGCATTTCTATTGCTCCATCAAATATTCATGTTGTTTTGTTTTAGCGCTTTAGCACTTTCGTTTTCTTTTGAATATATTACATCAGAAGCAATAAGGTGAATTTGTGCGCACAGACTCAGCGTTTAATTTAACCAAAACTGACTATTTTCTTTCGTTTTAGCAAACCGAAACGAAGAAAACCGAAAAAATGAAAAGACTCAAAGCGGGTAAGATGCGAGAAAGAGACGGGAAGCATGCAAAAAAACGAAAGCGAGCTACTAAAAAAGCTCGCTTATGGTTTGTTTTTGTTTAATTGAATGGGATCACATTTTTGAATTTTAGAGCGGGACTACTCAACAATGATCACTTCAACACCGCTGCGGCGTAGTTCCTGCAAACTTTCCTCTGGGATACCTTCATCAACAATGATGGTATGGATCCTCTGGGTATCAATGATCTTATGCAGGCTGGAGCGGTTAAACTTCGTCGAGTCGGTAACAACAATAATACGTTCAGCCACTTCACACATCCGACGGTTGAGACGCGCTTCATCTTCGTTGTGCGTGCTAACACCACGCTCTAAATCAATAGCATCAACGCCAAGAAACAGCATGTCGAAGTGATAATTTTGTAGCGACTGCTCAGCCTGATCGCCATAAAACGATTGTGACTGACGACGCAAATGACCGCCGGTCATCAGCAGCTCAACCCCTTCGGCTTCCAGTAGCGCATTGGCGACATTCATACCGTTGGTCATAGCAATGACATTAGTATGCTGGCGCATAAGGCGGGCAATTTCATAGGTCGTGGTACCGGAGTCAAGGATCACGCGGTGTCCCGGTTGAATCAACTCTGCGGCGGCTCTGGCAATACTGCGTTTTACTGCCGTATTAAGTGAACTCTTATCTTCAACAGAAGGCTCCACAACAGGTGCATTGCTTTCGCAAATCAGCGCTCCGCCATAGGCACGTACCGCAATCCCCTGCTTTTCCAGAAAAGCGAGGTCGTTGCGAATAGTGACCGTGGAGACGCCAAAAAATAAGGAGAGATCGTTAACCTGAACGCTTCCCTGCTGCCGTAACCGCTGGATGATCTGCTCACGTCTTTCGCTGGTGCCAATAACGCGCTTGTCTGCAGAGGACTCGGTGTTACTCATAAGAAATCCTTTAGTTGAACCTTTCGTTTTATTTCGTTTTGTCTATTAACGCCTTTCTTTTGCGCGAATGCAAGCCCCGCAAGCAGGGAAGAGCCGGACGAACTTACGCTGAAACCTTTCATTGTGTTTCTTTTGTGAAACAGATCGGAAAACTATTATCTTTCGTTTTATTTTTATAACACCATGATGCAGTATTAAATGAAACAAAACGAAAGATTGATGTCGCAGTAATCTGACCTGGAGAGGAAAGTGAAACATCTAACTAAAATGGTCGAGCAGCATAAACGGGGGAAGGCAAATGGGATTTATGCCGTTTGTTCCGCGCATCCAATCGTACTGGAAGCCGCAATACGCTACGCCCATGCAAACCATACACCGCTGTTGATCGAAGCAACCTCTAATCAGGTTGACCAGTTTGGCGGCTATACAGGTATGACGCCAGCCGATTTTCGCAGTTTTGTCTGCCGATTAGCCGACTCGCTTGATTTTTCTCAGGATATGCTGATTCTCGGCGGAGACCATCTCGGGCCAAACCGTTGGCAAAATCTGCCTGCGGAACAGGCAATGGCCAATGCTGACGATCTGATCAAGAGCTATGTCGCCGCAGGCTTTAAAAAAATCCACCTCGATTGCAGCATGTCTTGTGCCAACGACCCGGTTCCACTGACGGATGAAATCGTCGCTGAGCGCGCCGCACGCCTGGCCAAAGTCGCCGAAGAAACCTGTATGGCACATTTTGGCGAGTCTGACCTGGTCTATGTGATTGGCACAGAAGTTCCGGTTCCTGGTGGCGCACACGAAGCGTTAACCGAACTGGCGGTAACAACGCCAGATGCCGCACGTGCAACGCTGCAGGCCCACTATCACGCCTTTGAAAAGCGCGGGCTGGAAGGTATATGGGCACGTATTATCGCCCTGGTCGTGCAACCTGGCGTTGAATTCGACCACACGCACATCATTGATTATCAACCGCAGAAAGCCGTGGCACTCAGCAAAATGGTGGAAGACTACGACACGCTGGTTTTTGAAGCGCATTCTACCGATTACCAAACGCCACAGTCCTTGCGCCAACTGGTGATAGACCACTTCGCTATTCTGAAAGTGGGACCCGCGCTTACCTTCGCCCTGCGCGAAGCGCTGTTTTCGTTAGCTGCCATTGAAGAAGAATTGCTGCCTGCAAAAGCCAGCTCAGGCCTGCGACATGTGCTGGAAAGCGTAATGCTTGATAGACCAGAGTACTGGCAGAGCCATTATCACGGTGATGGCAACGCACGCCGTCTGGCCCGTGGATACAGCTACTCTGATCGGGTTCGTTACTACTGGCCGGACAGCCAGATTGATGAAGCATTTGAACGTCTGGTACGTAACCTGGCGGACGACCCCATTCCACTACCGCTGATTAGCCAGTATTTACCTTTGCAGTACGTAAAAGTGCGCGAGGGAGATCTCAGCGCCACGCCGCGAGAACTCATCATTAACCATATTCAGGACATACTGCAGCAATATCACTGCGCCTGCCTGGGTGCTCCAGATCGTAACGCATAACAAAAAAGAGAAAAATACCATGCCAAACATTGTATTAAGTCGCATTGATGAACGTCTGATTCACGGTCAGGTTGGTGTGCAATGGGTCGGGTTTGCGGGGGCAAACCTGGTGCTGGTCGCTAATGATGAGGTGGCTGAAGATCCAGTGCAGCAAAACCTGATGGAAATGGTACTGGCAGAAGGGATCGCCGTACGCTTCTGGTCACTACAAAAAGTGATCGACAATATTCACCGTGCCGCCGATCGCCAGAAAATTCTGCTGGTCTGCAAATCGCCTGCGGATTTCTTCCGTCTGGTCGAAGGCGGTGTTCCTGTTAACCGTATCAACGTTGGCAATATGCACTACGCCAACGGCAAGCAACAAATCGCCAAAACGGTTTCTGTAGACGCTGCAGATATTACGGCGTTCAACGGGCTCAAAGCCGCTGGAGTGGAATGCTTCGTTCAGGGCGTTCCAACAGAACCCGCCCAGGACCTCTATAAACTTCTCTGAGGGATTCACAATGGAAATCAGTCTGTTGCAGGCTTTTGCGTTGGGTATTCTCGCCTTTATTGCAGGCCTGGATATGTTCAATGGGTTAACGCACATGCACCGCCCGGTTGTTCTCGGGCCGCTGGTCGGCCTGATTCTGGGCGATCTGCATACCGGTATTTTAACAGGTGGTACGCTGGAACTGGTGTGGATGGGTCTTGCCCCACTGGCGGGAGCTCAACCGCCAAACGTGATTATCGGCACTATCGTGGGAACCACGTTTGCCATAACGACCGGAGTGAAACCTGAAGTTGCCGTAGGTGTGGCAGTACCGTTCGCCGTAGCAGTACAGATGGGGATTACCTTCCTGTTCTCTGTGATGTCCGGGGTGATGGCTCGCTGCGATCGCATGGCAGCGAATGCCGATACCGCCGGGATTGAGAGGGTCAACTATCTGGCGTTGCTCGCGTTGGGGACCTTCTACTTTTTATGCGCGTTCCTGCCGATTTACTTTGGCGCGGAACATGCCAAAACCGCGATAGATGTTCTGCCGACGCGTCTAATTGACGGCCTGGGTGTGGCAGGCGGCATCATGCCAGCTATCGGCTTCGCCGTACTGCTGAAAATCATGATGAAAAACGTCTATATCCCCTACTTCATCCTGGGTTTTGTAGCAGCAGCCTGGCTCAAACTCCCTGTGCTGGCGATCGCCGCCGCAGCACTGGCAATGGCGCTGATCGATTTTCTGCGTAAATCACCTGAACCTACAGCTCCCGCAGCACAAAAAGAGGAATTCGAAGATGGCATCTAATCAAACGGCTCTGCCGAACGTTTCCGAAACCGAAGAAACGCTGCTGTCCGGCACCAATGAAAACGTCTACGAAGACCAGAATATCGGTGCCGAGCTGACGAAAAAAGATATCAACCGTGTTGCCTGGCGTTCAATGCTGTTGCAGGCCTCTTTTAACTACGAACGTATGCAGGCATCAGGATGGCTGTACGGCCTGTTACCTGCTCTGAAAAAGATCCATACCAATAAGCGCGATCTGGCGCGTTCGATGAAAGGCCATATGGGCTTCTTCAACACGCACCCGTTCCTGGTCACGTTTGTTATCGGGATTATCCTGGCGATGGAACGCTCCAAGCAGGATGTGAACAGTATTCAAAGCACCAAGATTGCCGTGGGTGCGCCGCTTGGCGGCATCGGCGATGCCATGTTCTGGTTAACGTTACTGCCTATTTGCGGCGGTATCGGGGCCAGCCTGGCGCTGCAAGGCTCTATTCTTGGTGCAGTTGTCTTTATTGTTATGTTCAACGTGGTTCATCTTGGTCTGCGCTTTGGGCTAGCACACTATGCTTATCGAATGGGCGTTGCTGCCATTCCGCTGATTAAAGCTAACACCAAAAAGGTTGGACATGCGGCATCCATCGTTGGGATGACGGTGATTGGTGCGCTGGTAGCGACCTATGTTCGCCTGAGCACTACGCTGGAAATCACTGCTGGCGATGCGGTAGTGAAACTGCAAACAGACGTGATAGACAAGCTGATGCCTGCTTTTTTACCGCTGGTCTACACATTAACCATGTTCTGGCTGGTCCGCCGTGGCTGGAGTCCTCTGCGCCTTATCGCCATTACCGTGGTGCTCGGCGTCGTAGGTAAGTTCTGTCATTTCCTGTAAATATAAGGGGTTGTAGATGTTAGGTATTATTTTGACGGGTCATGGCGGGTTTGCCAGCGGAATGGAAAAAGCGATGAAACAGATTCTGGGTGAGCAGACTCAGTTCATTGCCATCGACTTTCCGGAAACCTCAACCACTGCCTTGCTCACCTCACAACTTGAACAGGCGGTGGGTGAACTGGATGCGCAGCAAGACATCGTGTTTCTGACTGATTTGTTGGGCGGAACACCATTTCGCGTCGCTTCCACACTAGCCATGCAAAGGCAAGGTACCGAAGTGATCACCGGTACCAATCTACAACTGCTACTGGAGATGGTGCTGGAGCGCGACGACCTGAGCAGCGAAGCGTTTCGTTTGCAGGCGCTGGAGTGCGGGCACCGGGGTTTAACCAGCCTGGTGGACGAGCTGGGACGCTGCCGTGAGGAAAAGCCCGTTGAGGAAGGGATATGACACTGCTACTGCGCGCCAGACGTCTACTGACCGAACAGGGCTGGCTGGACGATCATCAATTGCATATTGAAGACGGTATCATTGCGGCAATAGAGCCAATTCCTTCCGGCGTTATGGTCCGCGATGCTGAACTGCTCTGTCCGGCATACATTGATACCCACGTACACGGGGGCGCGGGTGCCGATGTGATGGATGAAGCACCGGATACGCTCGACAAACTGGCGATGCACAAAGCGCGTGAAGGGGTAGCCAACTGGCTACCCACTACCGTCACCGCTCCATTACCGGATATTCACAAGGCACTTGAGCGTATCGCCCATCGCTACCATTCCGGAGGGCCCGGCGCACAGGTGCTGGGCAGTTATCTTGAAGGCCCATACTTTACGCCGCAGAACAAAGGGGCGCACCCACCTGAGCTTTTCAGGGAACTGGAACTCAGTGAACTGAATGAACTGATTGCGATTTCCCAGCAAACATTGCGCGTCGTTGCGCTGGCACCAGAAAAACCCGGTGCATTGCAGGCCATCGAACATCTGAAGCAGCGCAACGTACGGGTGATGCTGGGACACAGCGCAGCTACCTGGGAGCAAACCCGCGCAGCCTTTGACGCCGGCGCTGACGGACTGGTTCACTGCTATAACGGTATGACCGGTTTACATCATCGGGAGCCAGGAATGGTTGGCGCAGGGTTAACCGACCCTCGCGCCTGGCTGGAACTTATCGCTGACGGACACCATGTCCACCCGGCAGCCATGAAACTCTGCTGCTGTTGCGCCAAAGACAGGCTGGTGCTGATCACCGATGCCATGCAGGCTGCAGGAATGCCAGACGGACGCTATACACTCTGCGGTGAGGAGGTGGAAATGCACAGTGGTATTGTGCGTACCGCTTCCGGTGGCCTGGCTGGTAGCACGCTCTCGGTTGACGCAGCCGTACGTAATATGGTCGAGCTCACCGGGATAACGGCAGAAGAGGCAATTCATATGGCCTCTCTCCACCCCGCACGTCTGTTGGGTATCGATCGCCAACTGGGATCGTTAGCAGTGGGAAAACGTGCAGACGCGATCGCGCTCAATAGCGGGCTACATTTACAACAGATCTGGATTCAGGGTCAGGCTCTCCCCCTTTGACCTTTCATTTTGTCTCGTGTTGGCCTGCGGTCTTCGATCGCAAGGCCTTTCTTTTCCTTTCGCTTGAGTAAATACCTAACCATCCTACAACAAGCCTACTTCTTATAGATCAATAAGATAACCACACCTTTCGTTCTCACGATCACAAATTTCGTTTTATTTCCTTTTGGATTATTGCTCTTTCGATTTCTTTCCTATAGATTTTAATCAATCGACAAGATGAACAAGTGAAACGAAACGAAAGATAGCGACATTCTCGCCAGCGTCTTATGTGGAATTTACAAGACTAAGGACTTAAGTTATGCCAGAAACCTATACCCCTGTTACCGCGGTAACGGGCACCTGGACCGAAGAAGAGATCCGTCAACAACCTGCCAGTTGGATCCGTTCCCTTACGAATATCGACAACATTCGATCTGCCATTGACAGCTTTCTCGCACCATTACTGCGCAAAAACGATCTGCGGATCATACTGACCGGGGCTGGAACATCAGCATTCATTGGCGACATCATCGCCCCCTGGCTGGCAAGCTATACCGGTAAAAACATCAGCGCTGTGCCGACCACCGATCTGGTCACCAATCCGATGGATTACCTGAATCCCGCACATCCGCTGCTGCTCATTTCTTTCGCTCGCTCAGGTAACAGCCCTGAAAGCGTTGCGGCAGTGGAACTGGCTAATCAGTTTGTGCCTGAGTGTTATCACCTGCCGATCACCTGCAACGAAGCAGGTAGCCTCTATCAAAACGCAGTTGCAAGCGACAATGCCTTTGCTCTGTTAATGCCCGCAGAGACACATGACCGTGGCTTCGCGATGACCAGCAGCATTACCACCATGATGGCCAGCTGCCTGGCAGTATTTGCCCCAGAGAAAATCAACAGCCAGACCTTCCGTGACGTGGCCGATCGATGCCAGACGATTCTGACTTCGCTGGGCGATTTCAGCGACGGTGTATTTGGCAATGAACCCTGGAAACGGATCGTTTACCTCGGTAGCGGTGGATTACAGGGAGCAGCGCGGGAATCGGCACTGAAAGTCCTGGAGCTGACTGCAGGCAAACTGGCCGCATTCTATGACTCCCCGACAGGCTTTCGTCACGGTCCAAAGTCACTGGTTGATAACGAAACGCTGGTAGTGGTCTTTGTTTCCAGCCATCCGTATACACGTCAATACGATCTCGATCTGCTGGCAGAGTTACGCCGCGATCGGCAGGCATTGCGGGTTGTCGCGATTGCCGCACAAACCCATGAGGTGATTGAAGCAGGCCCACATATTCTGCTGCCGCCAGCACGCTCTTTCATCGATATGGAATTGGCGTTCTGCTTCCTGATCTACGCCCAGGTTTTTGCTTTGACGCAATCCATCAATATCGGCAATACACCGGATACGCCTTCTGCCAGCGGCACTGTGAACCGCGTTGTACAGGGCGTTGTTATTCATCCCTGGAACGCCTAAAAGGATCGTTTTATGAGCATTATTTCCACGAAATACCTCCTGCTGGATGCCCAAAAAAAGGGCTATGCCGTACCCGCCTTTAACATTCATAACGCCGAGACGATCCAGGCGATCCTTGAAGTGTGCTATGAAATGCAATCTCCGGTGATCCTGGCAGGAACGCCGGGTACCTTTAAGCATATCGCGCTGGAAGAGATCTACGCGCTGTGCAGCGCTTATTCCACCAGCTACGGTATACCGCTGGCGCTGCACCTCGATCACCATGAGTCGCTGGACGACATTCGTCGTAAAGTGAATGCAGGAGTGCGCAGCGCAATGATTGACGGCAGCCACTTTCCGTTTGAAGAAAACGTGAAGCTGGTGAAATCCGTTGTGGATTTTTGCCATGCCAAAGATTGCAGCGTGGAAGCTGAGCTGGGTCGCCTCGGTGGCGTAGAAGATGATATGAGTGTGGATGCAGAAAGCGCCTTCCTCACCGATCCACAAGAAGCTAAACGGTTTGTTGAGCGTACTGGCGTAGATAGCCTTGCTGTTGCCATCGGCACAGCACACGGTTTGTACACCAAAACGCCCAAAATCGATTTTCAGCGGCTGGGTGAAATTCGTGAGGTAGTCGACGTTCCGCTGGTGCTGCATGGCGCAAGCGATGTCCCTGACGAATACGTCCGCCGCACGATCGAGCTTGGCGTTTGCAAAGTTAACGTCGCGACCGAACTGAAAATCGCTTTTGCCGATGCGGTCAAAGCGTGGTTTGCGGAGAATCCGCAGGGCAACGATCCTCGCTATTACATGCGGGTCGGTATGGATGCGATGAAAGAAGTGGTTCGTAGCAAAATCACTGTATGCGGGTCAGCAAACCGCTTATTAATCAGTGAAACTGCCGCTCAGTCTTAAGCACTGTGTTAGCTAATGGCCATACCCTTGTCGGTTTGGCCATCAGCAATCGGGCTTACTCTCCCTGCTGTTCCAGCGCGTACTTATACAACGCATTTTTTTTCACGCCATGGATTTCAGCAGCCAGCGCGGCGGCCTTTTTCAGCGGCAGTTCTGCCTGCAATAAGGCCAACGTACGCAGCGCATCGGCAGGAAGATCGTCTTCCTGCGCTTTATGCCCTTCAACAATCAGCACCATTTCGCCTTTACGACGGTTTTCATCTTCCTTGACCCACGCCAGCAGTTCACCAACCGGTGCCCCGTGAATAGTTTCCCAGGTTTTGGTCAGCTCGCGCGCCAGCACCACGTAGCGGGATTCGCCCCACACGGCAACCATGTCTTCCAGGCTATCCAGCAAGCGGTGGGTAGATTCATAAAAAATAAGCGTACGCGGCTCGGCCTCAATGGCTTTCATCGCATCACGACGCCCTTTCGATTTGGCAGGCAGAAATCCTTCATAGCAAAAACGGTCTGAAGGCAGGCCTGCAGCGCTCAGGGCAGCAATCGCCGCACAAGGACCAGGCAGGGGAACAACGCGGATCCCTGCTTCACGACAGGTACGCACCAGATGGTAGCCAGGATCGTTAATCAGCGGCGTTCCGGCATCGGAAACCAGCGCAATGTTTTGTCCTTCTTTGAGCTTCGCGACCAGCGTTTCGGCCTTTTGCTGCTCGTTGTGGTCATGTAGCGCGAACAGACGCGCGTTAATCGCGAAGTGTTGTAACAATAATCCTGTATGACGAGTGTCTTCAGCGGCAATCAAATCAACGGCTTGTAAAACTTCGAGCGCTCGTTGGGTAATATCAGCCAAATTTCCTATAGGAGTAGGTACAATAAAGAGTTGGCCTTGAGAATTATCCGCCGATTCGTGTTGTTTCATTGTGTCGTCCGTATTGCCGATTTAATATTGAGCATTGAGTAAAAAAATATCACTGGATACAGTATGGTACCCTCAACATTTTCTCGTTTGAAAGCCGCACGCGCGCTACCAGTCATTCTGGCAGCACTGATTTTCGCAGGCTGTGGCACCCAGGCGCCAGACCAGAGTGCAGCCCATATGCAGGGCACTGCGCAGGCTGATTCCGGCTTTTATCTGCAACAAATGCAGCAAAGCTCAGATGATAGCAAGACCAACTGGCAATTACTCGCCATTCGTGCACTGCTGAAAGAAGGCAAGAGCCAGCAGGCTATCGAACTGTTTAACCAGCTACCGCAGAAGCTAAGCGATAACCAGCGTCGTGAGCAGTCACTGCTGGCCGTCGAGATTAAGCTCGCGCAGAAAGATGTCGCTGGCGCACAGGCCCTGCTGGATAAGTTAACTCCCGCCGATTTCGATCAAAACCAACAGGCACGCTACTGGCAGGCGCAAATCGACGTCAACCAGGGTCGCCCGTCTCTGACGCTGCTGCGCGCCCTGATCGCGCAGGAACCGCTGCTGGCCGCGAATGCTAAGCAGAAAAATATGGACGCCACCTGGCAGGCGCTGTCGTCCATGACCCAGGAGCAAGCGCAAGCGCTGGTCATCAATGCTGATGAAAACGTGCTGCAAGGCTGGCTGGATCTCCAGCGCGTCTGGTTCGATAACCGTAACGATCCGGACATGATGAAAGCTGGTATTGCGGACTGGCAGAAACGTTATCCGCAAAACCCAGGAGCAAAACTGTTACCAACACAGTTGGTTAACGTGCAGAGCTTTAAGCCCGCCTCCACCAGCAAAATCGCCCTGCTGTTACCACTGAACGGTCAGGCCGCTGTATTTGGCCGTACTATTCAGCAAGGCTTTGAAGCTGCGAAAAACATGGGCACTCAACCTGTCGCAGCCCCTGTTGCTGTCGCACCTGCCGCAGTTCCAGCTGCCGCGACCACCACAGAACAGCCGCAAACGACTGACGGCGTTGCCAGCCCGTCTCAGGCGTCAGTAAGCGATCTGACCAACGAGACGCCGGCTCAGCCAGAAACACCTGCTGTGCAGCCCGCAGCACCCGCTCAGCCAACAACCGCCAGCGCACCGGCGAATCCATCCGCTGAGCTGAAAATCTACGACACTTCATCACAGCCGCTGAACCAGATCCTGACTCAGGTTCAGCAGGATGGCGCCAGCATCGTGGTTGGCCCACTGTTGAAGAACAATGTTGAAGAGCTGATGAAAAGCAACACGCCATTGAACGTCCTGGCGCTTAACCAGCCGGAGTCGGTGAAAAATCTGCCGAACGTCTGCTACTTCGCCCTGTCGCCAGAAGATGAAGCGCGCGACGCCGCACGCCACATCCGCGATCAGGGAAAACAGACGCCGCTGTTGTTGATTCCACGGAGTTCATTAGGCGATCGCGTTGCCAACGCCTTTGCACAGGAATGGCAAAAACTGGGTGGCGGCGTGGTATTGCAGCAGAAGTTCGGCTCCACCGCTGAACTTAAAATGGGCGTCAACGGCGGCTCAGGGATTTCCCTGACAGGCAGCCCGGTGGCCTCCTCTGTGCCAGCCCAACCCGGCGTGACGATTGGCGGTCTGACCATCCCCGCAGCACCTACCGATGCGCAAATCACCGGCGGCAGCGGTCGTGTTGATGCCGTGTATATTCTGGCGACGCCGGAAGAAATTGCATTTATTAAGCCGATGATCGCCATGCGCAACGGCAGCCAGAGCGGAGCAACGCTGTACGCCAGTTCTCGTAGTGCGCAGGGCACTGCCGGCCCGGATTTCCGTCTGGAGATGGAAGGTTTGCAGTACAGCGAAATTCCGATGCTGGCAGGCGCTAATGCGCCTCTTATGCAGCAGGCGCTTGGCGCGGTTCGTAACGACTACTCGCTGGCGCGTATGTATGCCATGGGTGTCGATGCCTGGTCGCTTGCCAACCACTTCTCGCAAATGCGTCAGGTGCAGGGTTTCGAAATTAACGGCAATACCGGGGCCTTAACCGCAACGCAGGATTGTGTGATTAACAGGAAGTTATCATGGCTCAAATACCAGCAAGGACAAGTCGTCCCCGCCAGTTAACGAGTAAACAGACCGGTGACGCGTGGGAATCCATCGCGCGTGACTGGCTGCTGAGCAAGGGACTGCATTTTATCGCCGCCAACGTGCGTGAACGTGGTGGCGAAATCGACCTGATAATGCGTGAAGGCAACACCACCGTATTTGTTGAGGTTCGCTACCGACGCTCAGCACAGTTCGGCGGTGCGGCGGCGAGTGTGACCCGGAGCAAACAACACAAATTATTACAGACCGCCCGCTTGTGGCTTGCGCGCCACAATGGGAGTTTTGATACTGTGGATTGCCGGTTCGATGTGTTAGCCTTCACCGGAAATGATGTTGAGTGGTTTAAGGACGCGTTCAACGACCGCTCATAGTTGAAGATTCAGAGCCTGGTTCTTAAGGATTAGCGTGTTAGATAGAATTAAAGTCTGCTTTACAGAAAGCATTCAAACTCAGATAGCTGCGGCTGAAGCACTTCCGGATGCAATCTCCCGTGCCGCCATGACGCTGGTTCAGTCCCTGCTCAATGGCAACAAAATTCTCTGTTGTGGTAATGGGACGTCCGCTGCCAACGCACAGCATTTTGCTGCCAGCATGATCAATCGTTTTGAAACAGAACGCCCAAGTTTACCTGCGATTGCACTAAATACTGATAATGTGGTCTTAACTGCGATTGCCAACGATCGCCTGCACGACGAAGTTTATGCAAAACAAGTCCGTGCGCTGGGACATGCAGGTGATGTTCTGCTGGCAATCTCTACGCGTGGTAATAGCCGCGATATCGTAAAAGCCGTTGAAGCCGCCGTGACACGCGACATGACAATCGTCGCGCTGACCGGGTATGACGGAGGGGAACTGGCCGGATTACTGGGGCCACAGGATGTTGAAATCCGTATTCCCTCACACCACAGCGCCCGCGTTCAGGAAATGCACATGCTGACGGTTAACTGCCTTTGCGATCTCATCGATAACACGCTTTTCCCTCACCAGGATGATTAAGGAGTACACATGAAGGCATTTTCGCCGCTTGCTGTGATTATCGCTGCACTGCTGCTGCAAGGCTGTGTCGCTGCCGCCGTTGTTGGAACTGCAGCTGTCGGGACTAAAGCCGCGACGGATCCTCGTAGTGTCGGCACCCAGGTTGATGACAGTACCCTGGAATTACGCGTCAATACGGCGTTGTCGAAAGATGCCCAGATCAAGAAAGAAGCGCGAATCAACGTGAGCGCATATCAGGGTAAAGTGCTGCTGGTCGGCCAGTCGCCGAATAGCGAACTGTCTGCACGTGCAAAACAGATTGCGATGGGCGTAGAAGGTACGACTGAGGTCTTTAATGAGATCCGTCAGGGCCAGCCAATCGGTCTGGGTGATGCGTCGAACGATACCTGGATAACCACCAAAGTACGTTCCCAGTTACTGACCAGCGATCAGGTGAAATCCTCTAACGTGAAAGTAACGACTGAGAACGGAGAAGTGTTCCTGTTAGGTCTGGTGACCGAGCGTGAAGCGAAGGCGGCGGCGGATATCGCCAGCCGGGTAAGCGGCGTGAAACGCGTCACGACGGCCTTTACGTTTATTAAGTAACACGCCTGTAGATGGCATCTTATCCGGCCTACAGAACGTAATCGTTTGTAGGCCGGATAAGCGTCAGCGCCATCCGGCATTTTTTTATTTAGCCCTTTCGCGTAGCTCGGAAGAGGTCAGGATCGAAACCCCTTCATGCCCAGGCGCCAACGCTTCTGCCAGCATTGCCCGCGCAACATCGCGCGCTTCAATCGACTTCCAGTTACCCGGCAGCAACCTGAACAACGGCGCTAAAAACATCTCATTCGTCCGCTGTTTGTCCCTATCCCCCAGTAGCATTGAAGGCCGGACAATCGTCAGCCGTGGCCAATCCTGCGCGATCAGCGCCTGCTCCATTTCACCTTTCACCCGATTATAAAAAAACGGTGAATTCGCATTGGCGCCCATCGAACTCACCACCAGCATATGCTGGGCGCCTAACCTACGTCCCGTCAGGGCCGTATCTACCACCAGCGTATAGTCAGCATGGATAAACGCCTCTTTGCTGCCCGCTTCACGCCGGGTAGTCCCCAAACAACAAAAGACAATATCGACCGGATCGGTGACCTGTGCCAAAGCATCGGTTAGCTGCGGATCATGGGGGTTATAGATACCAACCGTATCTGCCAGCGGTCGACGCGTTGGTGCCGTAATGGCATTGACCCGGGGTTCATTGAGCAGCATACGCAGCAAATGTCCGCCCACCAGCCCCGTGGCTCCCGTTATTAACACCTGACTCATCGCTTATCTTCCCCAGGTCTTCAATCACTGTTCTAACTATAGATCACGCAGCCAATGCATCTTTTTACCAAAGCCCAGCGTGTTGTCCGTGAATTTGACTTCATCCAGTCGAATCTCCCATACGGGCGCTGGCAGCATTCTGGCGACGGGGAAACGGCGGTTGTAGGCTTTACGCGCGTCTTCGCTCTCCTGCCCTTCAAGACGCCGGATTTCCCCTTTGAACTGTACGCCACGAATCAGGGCGACGGTTTTAGGCTGACCGTTTACTGTACCGGCAATCGGCGCGCGTGGTCCGGACATCTGTGCATGCCGCGTTTTCTCTTCGGTCAGCACATAGAACACCATCTTCTGCGCATCAAACAGGTAAAACGCATTGGCGCACCATAATTCACCTTCATGGTGTACGCACCAGGTCACGACGTGCTGTTTTGCCAGCCAGCGAGACACCGCAGTCAGTGTTTCCATTTCTATTCTCTTTTATACTGTAGGCCTGAAAATTATCACGTCGATGGTAACAATGACACCCTGGTATCTGTACCTGATCCGTACCGCTGACAACGCCTTATACACCGGAATAACCACCGATGTGCAGCGCCGCTATAAGCAGCATCAAAGTGGGAATGGCGCGAAGGCGCTACGCGGAAAGGGGGAACTCACGTTGGCATTTGCGGCGCAGGTCGGCGACCGTTCGCTGGCCCTGCGCATAGAGTATCGCGTTAAACAGCTCACCAAGCGGCAGAAAGAGCGCCTTGTCGAAGGCGAAGGGTTTGAGGCGCTATTAAGCAGCCTGCAAACCCCGGAAGCTTAAAAGCGATTGAAGTGGTCGTGGTATTCCACAAGACCCGTCACGCCATCCAGCGCATCGTCCGCCAGGCGATGAACCTGGAACGCGCTTTCGGTGCCCGGCCAGCGGCAACGCAGGTCATGATGGGCTGCCAGCTCAAAGCCAAAGCGGCTGTACAGGGCCGGATCCCCCAGCGTAACCACCGCGGCGTAGCCAAACTCGTTCAGTGAATCGAGTCCTTCATAGACCAGCTGACGCGCCAGGCCCTGCCCCCGGTAGTTTTCATCCACCGCGAGCGGCGCCATTCCGACCCATTGCAGATCTTCACCCTGAACATCGACTGGGCTGAACGCGACGTAACCCACTACCTGACCTTCGTCATCGGTAGCAACCAGACCCAGCGTTAAGAAACCATCTTCACGCAGGTCGTGCACTAATTTCGCTTCCGCATCGCTCTCAAATGAACGGCGCAGCAGCGCATCAATACCAGGGGCATCAATGGGAATTTCAACTCGAATCAGCATGGCTCACCTACCGAGGTCTGTTTGGTTTCTGGCGACGTTTTCATCCCCGCCTCAACAAAATCCGCCAACTGCATCAGCATGACGCGCAACGCTTTAGGCATCTGCTCCAGTTCGATGGCATCCATCAGATTTTTTACGTATAGCCCTAATTCTGTATCACCTTCAATCACCAGACGACGCTGGAAGAAAAGCGTATCCGGATCCTGCTTGCGGGCCACGATCATCAGCAGATCGCTGGCATCGGCGCTAAAACTCACATCCGCATCTGCATTCTGGCTGACGATAAGTTTATCGTTCTCAACAGAGGTATACCATTTGAGGTCAATGTCACGCACATGAATGCTCAGCCAGCGACCTTCGAGAAACTCCAGCTCCCCATCGGCCAGCGCCTGACTAAACTGCCAGCTCAGGACCTGCTCCAGAACCTGGCGCTTCAGCGCAAAGGGCGTCAGTTTAACTGGTACACTCATCAGAGAAGGACCAAATTGTACTAAGCGTGAACGCAGTTTATCCAACACGAGCTTTACTCCCTGTTTCAATAGTCCTGCTATTTTGCCATATCAAATAAACGACATAGCGGCATAAATCAACAATTCGATGCGAAATTGTTACCTCTTTATTGGTGTCACCAATACGACTTTAACTGCCTCAAATCAAAAATTGTCTCAGCAAGGTTAACTAAAATCCCCATTCGTTAACATTTCTGCGCCCATCACGGCGCAACGTTCAGGATAAATTATGGAGCTGCTCTGCCCTGCCGGAAACCTACCGGCGCTTAAGGCGGCCATCGAGAACGGCGCTGATGCTGTCTACATCGGGCTGAAAGATGATACCAACGCCCGTCATTTCGCCGGCCTTAATTTTACCGAGAAAAAATTGCAGGAAGCGGTGAGTTTTGTCCATCAGCACCGCCGTAAGCTGCACATTGCGATTAACACCTTTGCGCACCCGGATGGTTACGCGCGCTGGCAACGTGCCGTTGATATGGCAGCGCAACTGGGTGCAGACGCGCTGATCCTTGCCGACCTCGCCATGCTTGAGTATGCCGCAGAGCGCTACCCGCATATTGAGCGCCATGTCTCTGTTCAGGCATCTGCAACCAATGAAGAGGCAATTAATTTCTATCATCGCAACTTTGACGTCGCCCGCGTGGTGCTGCCGCGCGTGCTGTCTATTCATCAGGTGAAGCAGCTTGCTCGCGTCACACCTGTTCCCCTGGAAGTGTTCGCCTTCGGTAGCCTGTGCATTATGGCGGAAGGCCGTTGCTATCTTTCGTCCTATCTGACGGGTGAGTCTCCTAACACGGTTGGTGCCTGCTCACCTGCCCGTTTTGTCCGCTGGCAACAGACCCAACAGGGGCTGGAATCCCGTCTTAATGAAGTGCTGATCGACCGCTATCAGGACGGGGAAAACGCCGGTTATCCGACGCTATGCAAAGGCCGCTATCTGGTTGACGGCGAGCGTTATCATGCGCTGGAAGAACCCACCAGCCTGAACACGCTGGAGCTGCTGCCGGAACTGCTGGCAGCCAATATTGCCTCGGTGAAAATCGAAGGTCGTCAGCGTAGTCCGGCCTATGTCAGCCAGGTGGCGAAAGTGTGGCGTCAGGCGATCGACCGCTGTATGGCCGACCCGCAAAACTACGTCCCGCAGGCCGCGTGGATGGAAACGCTCGGTTCTATGTCCGAAGGCACACAGACCACGCTTGGCGCGTATCACCGTAAATGGCAGTGAGAGAAGCAATGAAATATTCCTTAGGGCCGGTGCTGTGGTACTGGCCGAAAGAAACGCTGGAAGATTTTTATCAGCAGGCTGCCGTAAGCCAGGCCGACGTTATCTATCTTGGTGAAGCGGTATGCAGTAAACGCCGTGCCACCAAAGTGGGCGACTGGCTCGATATGGCGAAATCGCTCGCTGGCAGCGGTAAACAGGTTGTGCTGTCAACACTGGCGCTGGTACAGGCTTCTTCTGAACTGGGAGAGCTGAAGCGCTATGTCGAAAACGGTGACTTCCTGCTGGAAGCCAGCGATCTCGGCGTAGTAAACATGTGCGCCGAGCGTAAGCTGCCGTTTGTCGCCGGGCATGCGCTCAACTGCTACAACGCGGTTACCCTGCGTATTCTGCTCAAACAAGGCATGGTGCGCTGGTGTATGCCGGTAGAGCTTTCCCGCGACTGGCTGGCAAACTTGCTCAATCAGTGTGATGAACTGGGTATTCGCAATCAGTTTGAAGTAGAAGTGCTGAGCTACGGGCATTTGCCGCTGGCGTACTCTGCCCGCTGCTTTACCGCACGCTCTGAAGACCGTCCAAAAGACGAGTGTGAAACCTGCTGCATAAAATACCCGAACGGGCGCGATGTGCTGTCGCAGGAGAATCAGCAGGTCTTTGTCCTCAACGGGATCCAGACCATGAGCGGCTATGTTTACAACCTCGGCAACGAACTGACATCGATGCAGGGGCTGGTTGATATTGTGCGTCTGTCCCCTTCAGGCACTGAAACATTCGCCATGCTCGACGCCTTCCGCGCCAATGAAAATGGCACGGCCCCATTACCGCTTGCCGCCCACAGTGACTGTAACGGCTACTGGAAGCGACTGGCTGGACTGGAGCTGCAGGCCTAGCCGGATGCGACATAAATGCCTTATCGGGCCTACAAATAGCGATCCCGTAGGCCCGATAAGCGCAGCGCCATCGGACATGTTATATTCGGTGCCCGCCGTATAAAGCTCACTTTGTTAACAACATTCGCTAATCTTTAATGCAGTATTAAAAGATTAACCGGTAACAAAGTGAGCCGTTATGACTGACAAAACTATTCCGTTCTCGGTGCTGGATCTGGCGCCGATCCCTGAAGGATCCTCGGCAAAAGAGGCCTTCACACACTCGCTTGATCTCGCTCAACTGGCTGAAAAGCGCGGCTACCACCGCTATTGGCTGGCGGAACATCACAACATGACCGGCATCGCCAGCGCAGCAACCTCAGTGCTGATTGGTTATCTGGCTGCCAATACCACCACGCTGCATCTCGGGTCTGGCGGCGTGATGTTGCCTAACCATTCGCCGCTGGTGATCGCCGAGCAGTTCGGTACCCTGAACACGCTATATCCGGGACGAATCGATCTCGGGCTTGGTCGCGCACCAGGCAGCGATCAACCAACAATGCGCGCACTGCGCCGCCATATGAGCGGTGATATCGATAACTTCCCACGCGATGTAGCTGAACTGGTGGACTGGTTCGACGCCCGCGATCCTAATCCCCATGTACGCCCGGTTCCCGGCTACGGCGAGCAGATCCCGGTCTGGTTATTAGGCTCTAGCCTGTACAGCGCACAACTGGCGGCCCAGCTTGGTCTGCCGTTTGCCTTCGCCTCGCACTTTGCCCCGGATATGCTGCATCAGGCGCTGCATTTGTATCGCACCCAATTCAAACCCTCGGCGCGGCTGGCAAAACCGTATGCGATGGTGTGCATCAACATTATTGCCGCCGACAGCAATCGCGACGCCGAGTTTCTTTTCACCTCCATGCAGCAGGCCTTTGTGAAGCTGCGTCGTGGCGAAACCGGCCAGCTACCGCCGCCGGTAGAGAATATGCATCAGCTGTGGTCTGCTTCTGAGCAGTACGGCGTACAACAGGCGCTAAGCATGTCGCTGGTCGGTGATAAGGCAAAAGTGCGGCATGGTCTCGACGCCATTTTGCGTGAAACCCAGGCTGATGAGATTATGGTTAACGGCCAGATTTTTGATCATCAGGCACGTCTACATTCGTTTGATTTGGCGATGGATGTGAAGCAGGAATTATTGGGGTAGTACGTTGTTTTGCCCGGTGGCGCTTCGCTTACCGGGCCTACTTGACCCTGTAGGCCGGATAAGGCGCAGCCGCCATCCGGCACAACAAAGTTACTGATAAACAGGCAACAGATTCACGCTCGACAGAATATGGATAACCGCGTTGCCGATACCGAATACCAGGATCAGCGCAATCATCGGCTTACCGCCCCAGACACGGAATTTCGGGCTACCGAAACGCTCGCGGGATTTACGTGCCAGCAGCGCCGGAACAATCGCGGCCCAGATGGTTGCCGCGAGTCCTGCATAGCCAATGGCGTACAGGAAACCGTTCGGCCACAGCAAGCCACCGATAATTGGTGGGACAAACGTCAGCAATGCCGTTTTGAAACGTCCCATTGCCGAGTCATCAAAGCCAAACAGATCCGCCAGATAGTCAAACAGACCGAGCGTAACGCCGAGGAATGAACTCGCCACCGCAAAGTTGGAGAACACCACCAGCAGCAGATCCAGACTGCGGCTGTTTAGTACACCGCTCAGCGCCTGTACCAGCACATCAATGTTACCACCCTGCTGCGCAATACCGATAAACTCCGGACGCGGAATATTACCCATCGTCCCCAGCAACCATACGGTATACAGCACCAGCGCCAGCAGCGTGCCGTACACCAGACACTTAACGATGGTCTTCGGATCTTTACCGTAGTACTTCATCAGGCTCGGGACGTTGCCGTGATAGCCGAATGAGGCCAGACAGAACGGCAGCGTCATCAGCAGGTACGGCGTATACGAAGCATTGCTTTCCGCCACGTTAAACAACGTTGTGGGCTGAACGTGTCCCAATAAGCTGCCGAAGGTCAGGAAAAAGGTAATCACCTTCGCGCCCAGCACAATCGCCGTCATGCGGCTCACCGCTTTGGTACTTAACCACACCACAAACGCCACCAGCAACGCAAAGCCAAGACCTGCCGCACGCGCCGGAACGTTCAACGACATCTCCGAGAAGGTGTGATGCAGGATTGACCCGCTCGCCGAGATATACGCGTAGGTCAGAATATAGAGAACGAAAGCAATCGAGATGCCGTTCACCACGTTCCAGCCTTTGCCCAGCAGATCTTTGGTAATGGTGTCGAAGCTGGAGCCAATGCGGTAATTGAGGTTAGCTTCAAGGATCATCAGCCCGGAGTGCAGCATGCAGAACCAGGTGAAGATCAGCGCTGCCATTGACCAGAAGAACCACGCCCCGGACATGACCACTGGCAGAGAAAACATCCCCGCGCCAATAATGGTGCCGCCGATGATCACCACGCCGCCGAGCAGCGAAGGTGACGTTTGGGTGGTGGTTAGTGTTGCCATTTAGCCATCTCTCCAGTCATTTATATTGTGACTACATCTCAATGTGATGCACTGTACCAGTACACGAGTACAATTGAAATAAAAAAAGCCCCGATTGTTGAGATCGGGGCCGTATATTTTACTTTACAGCTATAAAGCTAAAAGGCTTATGCATCACCGCCGAAACGACGACGACCAGCAGAATCATCACGACGCGGAGCAGAAGAATCGTCACGACGCGGACCACGGTTGCCTTCACGACGTTCGCCGCTGAAACGACGACCATCGCCACGACCGCCTTCACGACGTTCACCGCTAAAGTTACGACCTTCACCGCGACCGCCTTCACGACGCTCACCGCTGAAACGACCACCGCCACGACGCTCACCACCGGTGTGCGGAACTGCATCGCCAACCAGCTGCATGTTCATCGGCTTGTTCAGGATGCGAGTACGGGTAAAGTGCTGCAGCACGTCGCCCGGCATACCTTTCGGCAGTTCGATGGTGGAGTGGGAAGCAAACAGCTTGATGTTACCGATGTAACGGCTGCTGATATCACCTTCGTTAGCAATCGCACCAACGATATGACGAACTTCAACACCGTCATCACGGCCCACTTCAATGCGGTACAGCTGCATGTCACCAACATCACGACGTTCACGACGCGGACGGTCTTCACCACCACGGTCATTACGGTCACGAGGGCCACGATCGTTGCGGTCACGCGGACCACGGTCATCACGGTCGCGGAATTCGCGTTTCGGACGCATCGGCGCATCTGGCGGCAGGATCAGAGGACGTTCGCCCTGAGCCATTTTCAGCAGTGCAGCTGCCAGCGTTTCGATATCCAGCTCTTCTTCCGGCTGCATTTTCGCCAGCAGAGCACGGTACTGATCCAGATCGCTGCTTTCCAGCTGCTGCTGAACTTTAGCAGCGAATTTTTCCAGACGGCGTTTGCCCAGCAGATCTGCGTTCGGCAGTTCTACTTCCGGAATAGTCAGCTTCATGGTGCGTTCGATGTTACGCAGCAGACGACGCTCGCGGTTCTCAACGAACAGCAGCGCACGACCCGCACGACCCGCACGACCGGTACGGCCGATACGGTGAACGTAAGACTCGGAATCCATCGGGATGTCGTAGTTAACAACCAGGCTGATACGCTCAACGTCCAGGCCACGGGCCGCAACGTCGGTTGCAATCAGAATATCCAGACGGCCATCTTTCAGACGCTCCAGAGTCTGCTCACGCAGGGACTGGTTCATGTCGCCGTTCAGTGCAGCGCTGCTATAACCGCTACGCTCCAGCGCTTCTGCTACTTCCAGGGTCGCATTTTTGGTACGTACGAAGATAATCGCCGCATCAAAATCTTCCGCTTCCAGAAAACGCACCAGCGCTTCATTTTTACGCATGCCCCACACAGTCCAGTAGCTCTGGCTGATGTCAGGACGGGTAGTTACGCTGGACTGAATACGTACTTCCTGCGGCTCTTTCATAAAGCGGCGGGTAATACGACGAATCGCTTCCGGCATGGTTGCAGAGAACAGAGCGGTCTGATGACCTTCCGGGATCTGTGCCATGATGGTTTCAACGTCTTCGATGAAGCCCATACGCAGCATTTCGTCAGCTTCGTCCAGTACCAGACCGCTCAGTTTGGAGAGGTCCAGAGTACCGCGCTTCAGGTGATCCAGCAGACGACCCGGCGTACCGACGACGATCTGTGGCCCCTGACGCAGGGCACGTAATTGCACGTCATAACGCTGACCGCCGTACAGGGCAACCACGTTCACGCCGCGCATGTGTTTAGAGAAATCCGTCATGGCTTCTGCTACCTGAACCGCCAGTTCGCGGGTCGGTGCCAGCACCAGAATCTGAGGTGCCTTCAGCTCAGGATCAAGATTGTTGAGCAGCGGTAAAGAGAACGCTGCAGTTTTGCCGCTACCTGTCTGGGCCATACCCAGAACATCGCGGCCGCCCAGCAGATGCGGAATGCACTCTGCCTGGATTGGAGATGGTTTTTCGTAACCCAGATCGTTAAGGGCTTCAAGGATAGGAGCCTTCAGGCCCAGATCTGCAAAAGTGGTTTCGAATTCAGCCATGTAGTACGTGTGCCTCAAAATTAATGGCGGCCAGTCTACATAACTCATCATGAAATTGATCTGCAATTTTCATTGAAAAGTGTGAACCGGCTCAAAGTAGGTGTATTAACGAACAACAACGCCCTCACCCGTGAAGGTGATGGCAATCAAAAAAGATTACGGGCTGATGTGTACGTCAGCTATTGCTGGTCCGATTCTGCCAGGTCATCTTGGTCCTGGCCCAGGAGCGATAATTCCAACAATGCGTATCGGTGCTCAACAAAGTTATGAACGTTGTTAGCCACCGCCAGTTTGAACAATGCCGTAGCGTTGTCCAAATCCCCCAGACTTAGGTAGTACTTACCTAAATAGAAGTTGGTTTCACTGAGATGCTCAGCGAGCGAGGTGTTATCCGTTGCGTCCGCCTTCAGGCGTTCCATCAGCGTTGCTTCGCTAATGTTGCCCAGGTAGAACTCGACAATGTTCCATCCCCATTGCTCTTTATCCGATTTCTCAAAGCGTTGCTTCAACGCTTCTTTAGCCTGCTTCTCATCGAGCTTCTGCTCGGCAAGATAAAGCCACAGACTACGGAAAGGATCATTGGGATCGTCTTGATAAAACGCTAGCAGATCATCTTGCGCTAACTTGTCGCGACCGCCGTAATACAATGCGATACCGCGATTTAAGTGCGCGTAGTTGTAAGTTGGATCAAGCTCAAGTACAGAATCAAACGCTTCATAGGCAGCATCAAAATTGCCTGCCTGCGTTAAATATATACCTAAGTAATTGAATACTTCAGGCATATCTGGTCGGATTGCCAGCGCTTGTGAAAAATCATTTCGCGCCAGTGCCCTCAGACCGAGACTATCATACAACACTCCGCGCTCATATAAAAGCTGTGCGCGTTCGTCATCGGTTAAAGCCCGACTGGCAAGAATTTGTTCCATACGTGCCAGAATCACTTCCTGCTGCAAAGTCGGTTGCAATGGTACTGCGAGGACTTCACTCTTTCGCCAGGCGGAATTACTGCATCCAGCCAGCGTGAGTGCTGTCGCAACGAAACACCAGCGCAAAAAAGGCTTCATTTCCCACTCCCGAAGACAACGATTGAATGAACGTCCAGGTTCCCCGGTTGCTAACAAGGCATCCTGCCGGGTTAAAGGCCCTCCGCTTTCACGGAGGGCAATGGCAACCTTACTCGCCCTGGCTTGCCGGAGCTTCCGGTTCGCCTGCAGGCTGAGACTGCTCAGTTGCTTCTTTAATGCTCAGACGTACACGGCCCTGGCGATCAACTTCCAGAACTTTGACCGGTACTTCCTGGCCCATCTGCAGGTAGTCGGTCACTTTCTCAACGCGCTTGTCAGCGATCTGAGAGATGTGTACCAGACCTTCTTTACCGCCACCAATGGCAACGAATGCGCCAAAGTCAACGATACGGGTCACTTTACCATTGTAGATACGGCCTACTTCGATCTCTGCGGTGATCTCTTCGATACGACGGATAGCATATTTCGCTTTCTCACCGTCGGTCGCAGCAATCTTCACGGTACCATCATCTTCGATTTCAATGGTGGTGCCGGTTTCTTCGGTCAGAGCACGGATAACAGAACCGCCTTTACCGATAACGTCTTTGATCTTGTCCGGGCTGATCTTGATAGTGTGGATACGCGGAGCGAACTGAGAAATATCGCCACGCGGAGCGTTGATCGCTTGTTCCATCACACCCAGGATGTGCAGACGCGCACCTTTAGCCTGGTTCAGAGCAACCTGCATGATTTCTTTGGTGATACCTTCAATTTTGATATCCATCTGCAGTGCAGAGATACCGTCGCGGGAACCCGCCACTTTGAAGTCCATATCGCCCAGGTGGTCTTCGTCGCCCAGGATGTCAGACAGAACAACAAAGTTGTCGCCTTCTTTCACCAGACCCATCGCGATACCCGCAACGGCTGCTTTGATCGGCACGCCTGCGTCCATCAGCGCCAGGGAAGCACCACATACGGAAGCCATGGAAGAAGAACCGTTAGATTCGGTGATTTCAGAAACCACACGCACGGTGTACGGGAATTTATCCAGTTCCGGCATTACTGCCAGTACGCCACGCTTCGCCAGACGGCCGTGACCAATCTCACGACGCTTCGGAGAACCGACCATACCGGTTTCACCTACGCAGTACGGAGGGAAGTTGTAGTGGAACAGGAAGTTGTCAGTACGCTCGCCCATCAGTTCGTCGAGGTTCTGCGCATCACGAGTGGTGCCCAGGGTCGCAGTAACCAGCGCCTGAGTTTCGCCACGGGTGAACAGTGCGGAACCGTGGGTACGAGGCAGAACGCCAGTACGCACGTCCAGGCCACGGATCATGTCTTTTTCACGGCCATCGATGCGCGGCTCGCCCGCCAGTACGCGGCTACGAACAACGTTTTTCTCGATAGCGTGCAGGATTTCACCCAGTTCGTTAGCGTCCAGGGTTTCGTCTTCAGCCACCAGAGTCGCGATGGTTTCAGATTTGATCACGTCAACCTGAGCATAACGCTCTTGTTTGTCGGTGATACGGTAAGCATCGCTCAGGCGAGCTTCTGCCAGTGCGGCAACGCGTGCGTTCAGCGCTTCGTTGACGGCTTCTGGCTGCCAGTCCCAACGCGGTTTGCCAGCTTCTTTCGCCAGCTCGTTGATAGCCTGAATCACAACCTGCTGCTGTTCGTGACCGAACACAACAGCGCCCAGCATCTGGTCTTCGCTCAGCAGTTCAGCTTCGGATTCAACCATCAGTACGGCTGCTTCAGTACCTGCAACAACCAGGTCCAGCTTGCTTTCTTTCAGTTCGTCCTGAGTCGGGTTCAGTACGTACTGGTCATTGATGTAACCAACACGTGCAGCACCGATCGGGCCGTTGAATGGGATACCAGACAGAGTCAGCGCAGCAGATGCACCAATCATTGCCACGATGTCCGGGTTAACCTGCGGGTTAACGGAAACAACGGTCGCGATAACCTGAACTTCGTTAACGAAGCCTTCCGGGAACAGCGGGCGAACCGGGCGGTCAATCAGACGCGCGATCAAGGTTTCGCCTTCGCTCGGACGGCCTTCACGACGGAAGAAGCTACCCGGGATACGGCCAGCAGCGTAGGTACGCTCCTGATAGTTAACGGTCAGCGGGAAAAAGTCCTGGCCTGGTTTCGCTTTTTTCTGGCCAACAACGGTAACGAATACCGCGGTGTCATCCATGCTAACCATAACAGCGGCAGTCGCCTGACGCGCCATCATGCCGGTTTCCAGCGTAACGGTATGCTGACCGTACTGGAATTTACGAACGATCGGATTAAGCAAAATAATATCCTTTCTCTATTTTTTGACGGCACATTTTTGCGCCATCGTTAATACCCGATCTTCTGCGCATCCTCGCGACTAATGACAACCCTAACCCATAAGCATGAGTAAAGCCTCTCATTAGCCGCGCGAACCTCTGCAACGGAAGATCATTCATAGCAACAATACATTAGTTTCCAGCGAATTGCTGCCATCTGCTGGAAAAAAGGGGCCATGAAGGCCCCCTCTTTCTGAAACTCGAAAGAATTAGCGACGCAGGCCCAGACGCTCGATCAGCGCGGTGTAACGTGCAACATCTTTACGTTTCAGGTAGTCGAGCAGTTTACGACGCTGAGAAACCATGCGCAGCAGACCACGACGGCTGTGGTGATCTTTTTTGTGCTCTGCAAAGTGGCCCTGCAGGTGGTTAATCTGTGCAGTCAACAGAGCAACCTGAACATCGGTAGAACCGGTGTCATTTGCATCACGACCAAACTCAGAAACGATTTTAGCGGTAGCTTCAGTACTTAGAGACATTTTAAAACTCCAAAGTGTTAAGAATGAAAGGATGCCGATCTCTAATTCAGCTATCCCAGTGTATACACTTTATCCTTCAAACTGACTCTGCGTTGGCTGCGTCCGCTCACCTCAGTCACTTACCTAAGTAAGCTCCTGAGGATCCTCAGACTTGCCGCCTTGATGCAGCTCGAATGATTTTGTGTATACGCCACGCAGATTGTTAAACAATTCACGCGACGTTAAGCGGCAGTATTCTACTCGCAGCGCCCTTTTATCGCAAGACAGAGAGCGCTATGCAGGATACTCAACCACCAGGCGGCGGGGGGCGACACGACCTTCATCGTCCATCTCCCCCATGCCAATAAACTTGCCGTCATCGCCTTCCGTCACGCGTACCAGCCCTTCCAGCGGGGCGCCTGTCGTCCGTACCGGATTACCATTTTTAAAGTAAACCGACGATGTTAAAGGCAAATTAACAACAGGATAGTCCGATGCCGGACTGTCCATTGGCATCAGCAAAGGATCAAGCAACTGAGCCGCCGGAATGTTCTGCTGTTCTGCCTGTTCGACCAGCTCACGCAGATGTTCCAGCGTGACCATACGATCCACCGGATACTTGCTGACCGTCAGACGACGCAGATACGTTACGTGCGCGCCGCAGCCCAGCTTCTCACCGAGATCGTCAACGATGGTACGAATATAGGTGCCTTTGGAGCAGTGAACTTCCAGCTCCAGTTCGTTACCTTCATGACGGATAAACAGCAGCTCATAGACGGTAATCGGGCGCGCTTCACGCGGCACTTCAATGCCCTGACGCGCATATTCGTACAGCTTCTTACCCTGATACTTCAGCGCCGAATACATCGACGGAATCTGCTCGATATCGCCGCGGAAAGTCTCCAGCGCGCTCGCCAGTTGTTCTGCGGTGAAGGTTACCGGACGCTCCTGCACGATCTGCCCATCGGCATCGGAAGTGTCAGTACGCTGGCCCAGACGGGCAACCACGCGATAGCGTTTGTCAGAATCCAGCAAATACTGTGAAAACTTTGTCGCTTCACCAAGGCAGATAGGCAGCATGCCTGTCGCCAGCGGATCCAACGCGCCGGTATGTCCCGCGCGGTTGGCATTGTAGATGCGCTTTACTTTTTGCAGCACGTCATTGCTGGACATGCCCTGCGGCTTATCCAGCAGCAGGACACCATGAATATCGCGACCACGACGACGAGGACGACTCATCAGTCCTCCTTGCTGTCGTCCGCTGGGTTCACACGACGCTCATCGTCATGTTTCACCACGCTGGTCACCAGGTTGGACATGCGCATCCCTTCAACCAACGAGTTGTCGTAGAAGAAGGTCAGCTCAGGCACGATACGCAGACGCATTGCTTTACCCAGCAGAGAGCGGATAAAACCAGAGGCTTCCTGCAGTGCCTTAATGCCGTTTTTCACGGCAGCTTCGTCCTGATCGTTGAGGAAAGTCACGAATACTTTGGCATATGCCAGATCACGGGACATCTCAACACCCGATACGGTGGTCATCATGCCAACACGCGGGTCTTTGATTTCGCGTTGCAGGATGAGTGCGATTTCTTTCTGCATCTCCTGCGCGACACGCTGCGGGCGACCAAATTCTTTCGCCATAATAAATTCTCCAGACAAAAAAGGGGCATTCAGCCCCTTTTGAAAATAATTCGGTGATTAGGCTGTAGGCCTGATAAGCGTAGCGCCATCAGGCATTACATTGCCGGATGTCGGCGTAAACGCCTTATCCGGCCTACACCCGAACAACCTTAAGCAATTGTACGTTTGATCTCGATGATCTCGAACACTTCGATCATATCGCCAACGCGAACGTCGTTGTAGTTCTTAACGCCGATACCACATTCCATACCGTTACGGACTTCGTTAACGTCATCTTTGAAGCGGCGCAGGGACTCCAGCTCGCCTTCATAGATAACCACGTTGTCGCGCAGTACGCGGATTGGGTTGTGACGTTTAATCGTGCCTTCGGTAACCATACAGCCTGCGATAGCGCCGAATTTCGGTGATTTGAACACATCACGAACCTCAGCCAGACCAATGATCTGCTGTTTCAGTTCCGGAGACAGCATGCCGCTCATCGCTGCTTTCACTTCGTCGATCAGATGATAGATGACGGAGTAGTAACGCAGATCCAGACTTTCTGATTCGATAACTTTACGTGCAGAGGCATCAGCACGTACGTTGAAGCCAACCAGAATCGCGTTGGATGCCGCAGCCAGGGTTGCGTCGGTTTCGGTGATACCACCTACGCCAGAACCGATGATCTTCACTTTTACTTCGTCGGTAGACAGTTTCAGTAAAGAGTCGGAAATCGCTTCTACAGAACCCTGTACGTCAGCCTTCAGCACGATGTTCACTTCGTGAACTTCGCCTTCGGTCATATTGGCGAACATGTTCTCAAGTTTAGATTTCTGCTGACGAGCCAGTTTAACTTCACGGAATTTGCCCTGACGGTACAGTGCAACTTCACGCGCTTTCTTCTCGTCACGAACAACGGTAACTTCGTCACCCGCAGCCGGAACACCGGACAGACCGAGGATTTCCACCGGAATGGACGGACCCGCTTCCAGTACTTCCTGACCCAGTTCGTTACGCATCGCACGAACGCGGCCGTATTCGAAACCACACAGAACGATATCGCCCTTGTTCAGGGTACCTTCGCGAACCAGGACGGTAGCAACCGGGCCACGACCTTTATCCAGGAAGGATTCGATAACCGCACCGCTCGCCATACCTTTACGCACAGCTTTCAGTTCCAGTACTTCGGCTTGCAGCAGGATAGCATCCAGCAGTTCGTCGATACCGGTACCCGCTTTCGCAGAAACGTGAACGAACTGGCTCTCGCCGCCCCACTCTTCCGGCATGATGCCGTACTGGGACAGTTCGTTTTTAACGCGATCTGGATCCGCTTCCGGTTTATCGATTTTGTTGACTGCAACAACTACCGGCACACCTGCCGCTTTCGCGTGCTGGATAGCTTCGATAGTCTGCGGCATCACGCCGTCGTCTGCTGCAACAACCAGAACAACGATATCCGTTGCCTGAGCACCACGAGCACGCATGGAGGTAAACGCGGCGTGACCCGGGGTGTCCAGGAAGGTGATCATACCGTTGTCAGTTTCAACGTGGTACGCACCGATGTGCTGAGTAATGCCGCCCGCTTCGCCAGAGGCCACTTTCGTTGAACGAATGTAGTCCAGCAGAGACGTTTTACCGTGGTCAACGTGACCCATGATGGTCACTACCGGTGCGCGCGGTTCAGCCGCAGCGCCGGTGTCACGGTCGCTCATTACTGCTTCTTCCAGCTCGTTTTCACGACGCAGGATAACTTTGTGGCCCATCTCTTCGGCAACCAGCTGTGCGGTTTCCTGGTCGATGACCTGGTTGATGGTCGCCATTGCGCCCAGTTTCATCATTGCTTTGATGACCTGAGAGCCTTTGACCGCCATCTTGTTCGCCAGATCGCCAACGGTGATGGTTTCGCCGATCACAACGTCACGGTTAACGGCCTGAGCTGGCTTCTGGAAGCCCTGCTGCAGAGCGGAACCTTTACGCTGCTTACCGCCTTTACCGCCGCGAACCGCTGCACGTGCTTCTTCACGGTCAGCTTTAGATTCAGCGTGTTTGTTACCTTTCTTCGCCGGACGCGCAGCTTTAGTGCTGCGAGTACGACCACGACCGCCTTCAACTTCACGATCGTTCTCGTCTTCAGCCTGGCGAGCATGCTGAGAGGTGGTGACGTGATAATCACTGGTGTCTTCGACAGGTTCAGCGTTATTCACACCATTTTTCTCGTTTTCTTCCGCCATACGGCGAGCTTCTTCCGCTACGCGGCGCGCTTCTTCTTCAAGCTTGCGACGTGCTTCTTCTTCCGCTTTACGCTTCAGTTCTGCGGCTTCATTTTCACGGCGGGCTTTTTCGGCCTGGGCGGTTTTAGTCATATCGTCGGTCTGTTGATTGCTCACTTTGTCTTTTTCCGCAGCTTCACGTTTCGCTTTATCAGCGGCTTCACGCTTAGCTTGTTCTGCGGCCTCACGTTCGGCTTTTTGTTGCGCCTCGCGTTTGGCAGCTTCTTCTGCCTCACGACGGGCTTGCTCTTCCGCTTCACGCTGCGCCTGCTCTTCCGCGGCAAGGCGTTCAGCCTCTTGCGGATCGCGTTTCACAAAGGTGCGTGTCTTGCGGACTTCGATTTGTACCGATTTGCTTTTTCCACCGGTACCTGGAATATTGAGAGTACTGCGCGTTTTACGCTGCAATGTCAACTTATCCGGCGCTGAGCCGTTTTCACGGTTCAAATGCGCCAGTAAGGTTTGTTTCTCTTGTGCGGACACAGAGTCGTCAGCAGACTTCGGGATACCGGCATCAGCAAATTGCTGTACCAGGCGATCTACGGAAGTCTGTATCTCTGCAGCCAACGTTTTTACGGTTACATCTGTCATACTGTTCCTTCCTGCTACAGTTTATTACGCTTCGTCGCCGAACCAGCAAATATTACGGGCAGCCATAATCAGCTCACCGGCTTTTTCGTCGGTCAACCCTTCGATATCAGCCAGATCATCAATGCCCTGTTCAGCGAGATCTTCCAGCGTACAAACACCACGGGCCGCCAGTTTGAAGGCCATCTCACGATCCAATCCTTCCAGATTCAGCAGATCGTCAGCCGGTTTGTTATCACCGAGGCTTTCTTCCTGGGCCAGTGCCAGAGTGGTCAGTGCGTTTTTAGCACGCTCGCGCAGCGCTTCAACGGTCTGTTCATCCAGACCGTCAATTTCCAGCAGTTCTTTCATTGGCACGTAGGCCAGTTCTTCCAGCGTCGCAAAACCTTCTTCCACCAGAACGGTCGCGAAATCTTCATCGATATCGAGATATTTGGTGAAGGTATCGATGGCTGCATGTGCTTCAGCCTGATGCTTCGCTTGCAGGTCATCAACGGTCATCACGTTGAGTTCCCAACCGCTCAGTTGTGAAGCCAGGCGGACGTTCTGACCATTACGTCCAATCGCCTGAGCCAGGTTACCGGCTTCAACCGCGATATCCATGGTGTGTTTGTCTTCATCCACCACGATAGAAGCGACGTCTGCTGGCGCCATTGCGTTAATCACGAACTGCGCCGGGTTATCATCCCACAGGACGATATCGATACGCTCGCCGCCCAGTTCGGTAGAAACCGCCTGAACGCGCGCACCGCGCATACCAACACAGGCGCCGACCGGATCAATACGCTTGTCGTTGGTCTTAACGGCGATTTTCGCGCGCGATCCCGGATCGCGAGCAGCCGCTTTAATTTCGATAACTTCTTCGCCGATTTCCGGCACTTCAATGCGGAACAGCTCAATCAGCATTTCCGGCTTGGAACGGGTTACGAACAGCTGTGCACCGCGCGCTTCCGGGCGAACTGAGTACAGAACACCACGAATACGGTCACCAGGGCGGAAGTTTTCACGCGGCAGCATGTCTTCACGCAGGATCACAGCTTCAGCATTGCTGCCCAGATCCAGAGAAATGTTGTCGCGGTTTACTTTCTTCACCACACCGGTGACGATTTCGCCTTCATGTTCGCGGAACTGATCAACAACCATTGCGCGTTCAGCTTCACGTACTTTCTGTACGATAACCTGCTTCGCGGTCTGGGTAGTGATACGGTCAAAGGTGACAGATTCAATCTGATCTTCAACATATTCGCCCACGTTCAGACTTTCGTCTTCGAAGCGTGCCGCTTCCAGCGTAATTTCTTTGGTCGGCTGAGTAACTTCTTCTACGATTACCCAACGACGGAAGGTATCGAAATCACCGCTTTTACGATCGATTTCTACGCGAACGTCGATCTCTTGCTCATATTTTTTCTTTGTTGCTGTAGCCAGCGCACTTTCCAGCGCTTCAAAAATTTTCTCGCGTGGCAGCGCTTTTTCGTTGGATACGGCTTCAACAACAGCCAAAATTTCTTTGTTCATCGCGGGCTTTTCACCTCAATCCAGACTGTTAAAAGTGGGGAACCAGGTTCGCCTTCTGGATATTACTCAGCGCGAACACTTCATCTTTGCCTTCGACTGTGACCGTGATCATCTCACCGTCCACCGCTTTGATAACGCCCTGCCATTTACGACGGTTTTGTACCGCCATACGAAGAACCAGCGTGACTTCTTCACCCAGGAAACGCACGTAGTGTTCAGCTGTGAACAGAGGACGGTCGAGACCCGGAGAGGAGACTTCCAGGTTATAGGCAACGGTGATTGGGTCTTCGACATCCATCACGGCGCTTACCTGATGGCTCACATCAGCACAATCATCAACATTGATGCCATCTTCACTATCAATATAGATGCGCAGTGTGGATGTGCGACCACGAATAAATTCGATGCCGACCAGTTCGTAGCCCAGGGCTTCAACTGGCGCTGTAATCATCTCTGTTAATTTTTGCTCTAATGTGGACAAGCCCACCCCCAAGACATAAAAAAAGGGCCTAAAGCCCAGTTATTCTGTAGTCAGATAACAAAAAACCCCGATAAATCGGGGCTTTAGATAACTGAACCCTATAACCGCACCTGCGGTTCGGAGAACCTTCCGAAAGAATTTTTTTCAAATCCAGCTACGAAGGCCTAAGTCTTCACAGTATATTTGAAAAAGAACTCTAAGGGAAAGTGGTTGCGGGGGCCGGATTTGAACCGACGACCTTCGGGTTATGAGCCCGACGAGCTACCAGGCTGCTCCACCCCGCGCCTGAAACGTGGCAAATTTTACTCGTTTTGGGTAAAAAATGCAAATACTGCTGGGATTTGGTACCGAGACGGGACGTAAAATCTGCGCACAGTATATTGATTCAATATGCGTTATGTCAACCTTGTTACGACTATGCAAATCAATGAATGCTGCCCAGCGCTAGCCCAGCAAGATAAATATGCCGCCCACGCCGTTATTTAACGAAATTATCACTAAACTCTTCCTGTCATCCAGAAAAGATGATTAAATGAAAACTCATTTATTTTGCATAAAAATGCAATTAGTATAATAAGCCGACCTCTTCACCAGTCTATCAAGCAGGGTTTTATTTTATGACGACGATTCTCAAGCATCTCCCGGTAGGTCAACGTATTGGTATCGCTTTTTCCGGCGGCCTGGACACCAGCGCAGCACTGCTGTGGATGCGACAAAAAGGGGCTGTCCCATATGCATATACTGCGAATTTGGGCCAGCCGGATGAGGATGACTATGACGCCATTCCTCGCCGTGCAATGGAATATGGTGCTGAGAATGCTCGCCTGGTAGATTGCCGTAAGCAGCTGGTTGCCGAAGGGATCGCTGCCATTCAGTGCGGTGCATTCCACAACACCACCGGCGGACTGACCTATTTCAATACCACCCCGCTGGGCCGTGCCGTGACCGGCACCATGCTGGTTGCCGCCATGAAAGAAGATGGCGTAAATATCTGGGGTGACGGTAGCACCTATAAAGGTAACGATATTGAACGTTTCTATCGTTACGGTCTGCTGACCAACGCCGAACTGCAGATTTACAAACCATGGCTGGATACCGATTTTATCGATGAACTCGGCGGTCGCCATGAGATGTCCGAATTTATGATTGCCTGTGGTTTCGACTACAAAATGTCCGTTGAGAAAGCGTACTCAACAGACTCCAATATGCTCGGTGCGACTCACGAAGCAAAAGATCTGGAATTCCTGAACTCCAGCGTCAAAATCGTTAACCCGATTATGGGCGTGAAGTTCTGGGATGAGAGCGTGAAGATCCCGGCAGAAGAAGTGACCGTACGTTTTGAACAGGGTCATCCGGTTGCTCTGAACGGTAAAACCTTCAGCGACGACGTTGAGATGATGCTGGAAGCCAACCGTATCGGCGGCCGTCACGGTCTGGGTATGAGCGATCAGATTGAAAACCGTATCATTGAAGCGAAGAGCCGTGGCATCTACGAAGCCCCGGGGATGGCATTGCTGCATATCGCCTACGAGCGTCTGCTGACCGGTATTCACAACGAGGATACCATCGAGCAGTATCACGCGCACGGTCGCCAGCTGGGTCGTCTGCTGTATCAGGGCCGCTGGTTCGACTCTCAGGCGCTGATGCTGCGTGACGGTCTGCAACGTTGGGTTGCCAGCCAGATTACCGGTGAAGTGACGCTGGAACTGCGTCGCGGTAATGACTACTCAATCCTCAACACCGTGTCTGACAATCTGACGTACAAACCAGAACGTCTGACGATGGAAAAAGGCGACTCCGTATTCTCTCCGGACGACCGTATCGGTCAGTTGACCATGCGTAATCTGGATATCACCGATACCCGCGAGAAGCTGTTCGGCTATGCGCAGTCTGGCCTGCTGACCGCCTCTTCCGCAACCGGCCTGCCGCAGGTTGAGAATCTGGAAAATAAGGCGAAGTAAAGATTCACTATCTTAAGGCCGCGTAAGCGGCCTTTTTTATGCGCGGAATATAAGGTGTCTGTAGGCCTGATAAGCGTAGCGCCATCAGGCGTTGTAATAATGTCGGATGGCGGCGTTAACGCCTTATCCGACCTACAGGATAGCCACAAATAACAGACGAAAAAAAAGACGCTTTGCAGCGTCTTTTTTTTGGAATTTGGTACCGAGGATGGGACTCGAACCCACAAGCCCGTTAGGGCACTACCACCTCAAGGTAGCGTGTCTACCAATTCCACCACCTCGGTACAGAATACTTAGCGTGGGATATCGCTGGTCGGCTGAGCCGGAGCAGCTGGCTGAGTTTGCTCGGTTTTCGCCGGTGCGCTCAGATTTTCCCACTCACTTCCTTTATTGGTCTTGTTGCTGTTCATGTTACCCAGCACCAGACTGATGATGAAGAACAAGGTTCCCAATACAGCTGTCATACGGGTCATGAAGTTACCAGAACCACTTGAACCAAACAGAGTACCAGAAGCGCCTGCGCCAAAAGAGGCTCCCATATCAGCGCCTTTGCCTTGCTGCAGCATGATCAAGCCTACCAGGCCAATTGCCACAATAAGGAAAACTACTAAAAGAGCTTCGTGCATAATCAACCTGTTCCTTGCGGAGTTGCCGCGTACAATGCTTCGACCATTAAAGCGGGAATATTTACTGTTTCCCACTGAAGCGGGTGTGAATACTAACCAAAGCGAATAACCTTCGCAAGGGCAATTTGTTAGCATTGTATCAACTGCGGAAAAAATCGCCATATCAATCAAAAACGCAGCAACTTCTCCCAGCATCTCTGCATAACGGCACGTTGATCTTCAAGATTCGCCCATACCACAACGGGGATTTCACAAATCAGGTCTGTATTTTCTGGCCAGCAGTGAATAATTTGCTGATTCACCAACTCTTCCGCCACCATCGATTCAGGTAACCAGGCCATTCCCATATGGCGCAGTACCATTTCTCGTATCGTTTCGCTTAAACCACTCTCAAATACTTTTTTTAGCCGTGGGCGGACGCGTTGTTCTGCCGACTCAATAATACGTCTGACAAAGGTGTAGTCGCTGTAGCATAGCCACGGAATCGGAGCATGCGGATCATTAAGCGCATCAGCCAACTGGGCTGAAATAACCGGTATAAATCGCTCATACCGCCATAGGGAACGTTTTAACCCTCCGGCGATCTCCAGCCCCGGCTGGGCAGACGGTAAATCGTAGGTTACCAGTAAATCAATTTGCCGGTTCATCAGGGCATTGAAATGGTTGTCTATCCCCTGGATACTGGCGTTTACCGTAAAGTTTAACTGCGGCTCACTCTGTCGCAGGTAGTTGATCATATCCGGCAGGATATTCACCGACAGCGTATGCAGGCTAACCATCACCAGCGTGTTATCCGTTGCTGGTGTCATCGCCGACAGCTCATGGCTTGCCTCTGTTAACGTGCTGAGAACGTGCCGGGCATAAGGTTCAAAGCGTTCACCATAGCGCGTCAGCGTGACAGGGGTCGTTGTCCGGTCAAACAAAGGCACGCCCAGCACCTCTTCCAGCGCCTTTATACGCCGACTCAACGCAGGTTGAGTAATATGCCGCTGCGCCGCGGCCTGAGAGTAGTTTCCATGCTGGCTCAAGGCCAGAAAATCTTCCAGCCACTTACAATCCACGTTGTGCTCTCCGCCATGCCATAACCGCATCCTCCAATAACAAATCGGTAATAGTCATAGTTATAGTAATGGCTTTATGGTGGGCATCATAACAACAATATTTCGTTTCACCTGCCGACTCTCACCCTCGACGTTTGACAGGACCGCTATGTTTACTTTATTGACCAATGCCCGTGTTTTTTCTCCTGAGGATTTAGGCCTCTGCTCCCTGCTCATTCATGCCGACCGAATTGTGGCGGTAGAAAAAGATATTTCATTGTTTGATGGCATCAACGAGGTCATCGATTGTCGGGGTAAATGGGTTATCCCTGGTATCATCGATCAGCATGTTCATCTTACCGGTGGCGGTGGTGAAGCCGGATTTGCCAGTCGGACGCCCGCCGTCAAGCTGCGCGACCTGATTCAGGCAGGTATTACCACGGTGGTTGGCGTGTTAGGCACCGATGCCATTTCTCGTTCACCCAAAGACCTCTACGCAAAAATGCAGTCTCTCAACCTTGAGGGATTACGCGCGTTTATGCACACGGGAGCCTACGCCGTTCCCAGCCCAACTATTACGCGATCCATCCGCGATGATATGGCCTTCATTCCGGCAATTCTTGGTGTAAAAATCGCCCTCGCCGATCACCGTGGCTCTTACCCCTCTTTCCAGGAGTTGCTGAGGATAGTGAGCGATATTCGCGTCGCTTCCCTGCTGGCTGGGAAAAAAGGCTTGCTGCATGTGCACCTGGGGAATCTGCCGGAAGGGATGTCGCAACTTATTGAGCTGTGTGATGCGGGTATTCCGATTCACCATATTTCACCGACGCATGTTGCGAGAACTGAGCCCTTGTTCGAACAGGCGATTGCTTTCGCCCATCGCGGCGGCCATATCGATGTTACGTCCGGTGGCAGTCGTTTTATGCCTCAGGAGCAAGCGATTCTCCACGCACTCGAAGCACAGGTTCCGGCGGAGCGCATCACGATCAGTTCTGACGGCAATGGCAGCGTTCCGCGCTTTAACGCTCAGGGTATCGTTGAAGGTTTAAGCGCGGCACCGGTCGCAGGCAATCTTAACCTGCTTCCTCGCCTGATTGATGTCGGGATTCCGGTGCCACAGGCCATCGCGATGCTGACGGCAAACGTTGCGCGCTCGCTGGGTATTTCCGGGGGCGTGCTCTGCGCCGGGGAACGTGCCGATATCTGTGTACTCAATGATGACCTCTCGCTGGCCCATCTGTTTGCCGCGGGTAAACCGTTGCTGCGGGATGGCGAGTGCCTGGTTACCGGCAACTTCGAGTAAGGGGGCAAGAATGTCATTGCTACTGGCGCTAATCGCCATCATTTTTGCCGGACGTCTGATCCTCAAAAAATATCACCCCCAGTCGGTACTGTTATTGACCGGGATTGTGCTGTTGCTTATCGCGCATTTTAGCGGAATGACCTCACTCAGTGGCCTGGTGAAAAAGAGCACCGGATTTGGCCCCTTTGACGCCTTTGAGTTTATTCGCGATACCCTGAGCGTGCGTCTCGGCGGCCTCGGACTGCAAATTATGCTGATTGGTGGTTTTGCCACCTACATGTCAGCCATTGGCGCAAGCCAGGTACTGGTTCGGGTGACGTCTCGTCCTTTGCAACGGCTGAACTCGCCATATCTGCTGCTGGGGCTGGCACTGCTATTGGGTCAATTCCTGTCGCTGTTTATCAGCAGCGCCACCGGATTGGGTCTGCTGCTGATGGCGACGCTTTACCCGCTGCTTACCCGTCTTGGCTGTAGCCGCGCCGCGGTTGCCGCCGTTATCGCCAGTACCTGTGCGGTTGAGTTTGGCCCCGGCTCCGGCAACTCTGTTCTCGCCGCCAAAACCGCAGGCATCGAGGTCGTGAACTATTTCGTGCAGGATCAGTTGCCGATCGTTGTGCCCGTCATTCTTTTCATCGCCCTGCTGCATATTGTTGTGCAACGCTTTTTTGACCGTCGGGAAAGTGGCGACAATGCAGCTCAGCAAATGCAGACATTAACGGCGACTGATGAAGCCGACGCACCTATCGCCTGGCTGTTTCTGCCCATGCTGCCGCTGGTATTGATGCTGGTGTGCAGCGATTTAGTATTCAGCTCTCTCAAGATCACGCTGGATACCGCCGTACTGATAAGCCTCGCTATTACGCTGGTTTGTGAGTACTGCCGTCATCGCAAGGCGCGCGAGGTGATGGCTGGCGTACAAAAGGTTTTCGACAGCATGGGCAGCGTTTTTGCCACCGTCGTGACACTGATTATCGCCGGTGAAGTCTTTTCCGCCGGACTGAAAGCCATTGGTGCCGTTGACGCACTGTTGTCACTTTCCGGTGAATTTGGCCTCAGCGCCGCCTCTATTATCCTGCTGATGACCCTGATCACCTTCGCAATTTCAGCGCTGATGGGCTCCGGGAATGCGGCATTTTTCTCCTTCGCACCCATGGTGCCGGACATCAGCCGTCATATCGGTAGCGATATCGCTGTCATGATGTTGCCTATCCAGATCTCGGCGGGTATTGGTCGTACGTTATCGCCTATTGCTGGCGTCATCATTGCTATCGCGGGAATTGCAGGCGTCTCGCCTGTGGATATTGTTAAGCGTACCGCGATTCCGATGCTGGGCGGTTGGCTACTGATGATTGCGCTAACCTTTGCCCGGTCTGGGCATCTGCTGGCGGTTCTGCCGTGGCTGGCAGTCCTTGTGCTACTGATGGTCGGTGGTTACTTCTGGCAGCGCCGACGTAAACAGCAGCTTGCCGTACAGTAAAAAAAAGCCGGAGTCTCAGACTCCGGCTTTCACTTTCTTCGGAATTACGCCGCTTTCACAGCATCGGCAATACGGTGGGCGAATTCAGTCACCTGCGCTTCGTCTTCACCTTCAACCATCACACGAATTAACGGTTCGGTACCAGACTTACGCAGCAGGACGCGTCCACGGTTACCCAGCGCAGCTTCCACTTCCGCCATCACCGCTTTCACGTTTTCATGTTCCAGTGGATCGCCGCTACCTGCTGTGTATCGTACGTTAACCAGCAGCTGTGGGAACATTTTCATGCCGCTGCACAGGTCGTGCAAGCTCATATGGTTGCGTACCATCGCCGCCAGCACCTGCAGACCCGCCACGATACCGTCACCAGTGGTGGTTTTGTCCAGCAGGATCACATGACCTGAGTTTTCGGCACCGATACGCCAGCCTTTTTCCTGCATTTTTTCCAGCACATAGCGGTCGCCAACTTTTGCACGGGCAAACGGAATACCCAGCTGTTTTAGCGCCAGCTCGAGGCCCATGTTGCTCATCAGCGTACCTACCGCGCCACCGCGCAGCTGACCCTGACGCAGGGCTTCACGGGCGATGATGTACATGATCTGATCGCCATCGACCTTATTACCTTCGTGGTCAACCATAATGACACGGTCGCCATCGCCATCCAGCGCAATACCCAGATCGGCTTTTTCCGCAATCACGCGCGCCTGCAGAGCACGGACGTCGGTGGCGCCGACTTCTTCATTGATATTCACACCGTTTGGCTCACAGCCAATGGCAATCACGTTTGCACCCAGTTCACGCAGTACATTTGGCGCAATGTGGTACGTCGCACCGTTAGCGCAATCCACCACAATTTTAAGTTCATTCAGGCTCAGTTCGTTCGGGAAGGTGCCTTTGCAAAACTCGATATAACGACCGGCAGCATCAACGATACGCGTGGCTTTACCCAGTTCAGCGGAATCCACGCAGGTGATCGCTTTTTCCATCTCGGCTTCAATGGCTTCTTCCACTGCATCTGGCAGTTTAGTCCCGTCGGTAGAGAAGAATTTAATCCCGTTGTCATAGTACGGGTTGTGCGAAGCGGAGATAACAATCCCGGCCTCAGCACGGAAGGCGCGCGTCAGATACGCAACGGCGGGTGTTGGCATTGGCCCTGTGAATGAGGCTGAGAGTCCGGCGGCAGCCAGGCCCGCTTCCAGCGCAGACTCCAGCATATAGCCGGAAATACGCGTATCTTTACCGATAATAATTTTACGTGAACCATGACGAGCAAGCACTTTCCCTGCAGCCCAGCCCAGCTTGAGCACAAAGTCAGGAGTAATTGGGGCATCGCCTACGCGACCGCGGATCCCATCAGTGCCAAAATATTTACGATTACTCATAGCGTTTTTTTTCCTTTGCAGACAATGTGGCTTCCACCACACGCATCGCTTCTACGGTTTCTTTGACGTCATGGACACGAACGATCTGCGCCCCCTGCATTGCGGCAATCACCGCGCACGCAAGGCTACCGCTCAGGCGTTCAGATGGCCCCACATTCAGTAACTGGCCAACCATTGATTTTCGTGACATCCCAACCAGCAATGGCAGATTAAAATGATGAAACTCAGACAAACGTGCCAGTAATGTGTAGTTGTGAGTGAGATTTTTACCGAATCCGAATCCGGGGTCGAGCAACAATTTATCTTTTGTGATTCCAGCCCGCTCGCAACGTGCTATTTGCTCAACAAAGTAATGGTTTACCTCAGCAAAAACATCCTCATACTTTGGCGCTTCCTGCATGGTTTTCGGCTGCCCCTGCATATGCATCAGGCAAACCGGTAATCCGGTCTCCGCTGCGGCTTCCAGCGCTCCAGGCTCCGAGAGTGAGCGAATATCATTGATGATATGCGCGCCAACTCTGGCGCATTCGCGAATCACTTCGGGTTTTGAGGTATCGACCGAAATCCACACTTCAAAACGCTGAGCAATCGCCTCGACCACTGGGATCACTCGCTGCAACTCTTCTTCCACACTCACATCAGCCGCGCCCGGACGCGTGGACTCACCGCCCACATCAATGATAGTCGCCCCGGCGTTAATCATCAGGTTTGCGTGTTTTACCGCCTCAACCAGAGAGTTGTGCGCTCCACCATCGGAAAATGAGTCTGGCGTAACGTTCAAAATCCCCATGACGTGCGGATGGCTGAGATCCAGTGAAGAACCCTGAGCAAAGAGTTTCATAGTTTTATCCCTGGTAAAATCTTGAATATGCAGATAAGAAAAACCCCGGAGCAAGCCCCAGGGTTTTCAATTAAAACACGGTCATCATCAACGATAACTTATTTGTCGCCCAGTTGCTCTGACATAGTGCCAGAGTCCGGCGCACGCGGTTCATCAACCGGACGCGGTGCACTCGGCTTACCGGTGCTACCAGAGTTGTTGTTAGAAGAACCCGGTTCTTCCCAACCCGCTGGCGGACGTACGTCGCGGCGAGCCATTAGATCGTCAATCTGCGGCGCATCGATGGTCTCATATTTCATGAGCGCATCTTTCATTGAGTGCAGAATGTCCATGTTTTCGTTCAGCAAACGACGTGCACGGTCATAGTTACGCTCAATCAGCAGCTTAACTTCCTGATCGATAATGCGAGCGGTTTCATCGGACATGTGTTTCGCTTTCGCCACAGAACGTCCCAGGAACACTTCGCCTTCTTCTTCAGCGTACAGCAACGGACCGAGTTTATCGGAGAAGCCCCACTGAGTAACCATGTTACGCGCCAGATTAGTCGCGACTTTAATGTCGTTCGACGCACCGGTAGAAACATGTTCAGCACCGTAGATGATCTCTTCCGCCAGACGGCCACCGTACAGTGTGGAGATCTGACTTTCCAGTTTCTGACGGCTGGCGCTGATTGCGTCGCCTTCAGGCAGGAAGAAGGTCACACCCAGCGCACGACCGCGCGGGATAATCGTTACTTTGTGCACCGGATCGTGTTCCGGTACCAGGCGACCGATAATCGCGTGGCCAGCTTCGTGATACGCGGTAGATTCTTTCTGCGCTTCCGTCATCACCATGGAGCGACGTTCCGCACCCATCATGATTTTGTCTTTCGCTTTTTCGAACTCAACCATCGACACTACGCGCTTGTTGCCACGAGCAGCAAACAGCGCCGCTTCGTTCACCAGGTTCGCGAGGTCCGCACCGGAGAAGCCAGGTGTGCCACGTGCAATGATTGCCGCATCGATATCCGGAGACAGCGGTACGCGACGCATATGCACTTTCAGGATCTGTTCACGACCGCGAACGTCTGGCAGACCAACCACAACCTGACGGTCGAAACGGCCTGGACGCAGCAGCGCAGGGTCAAGAACGTCCGGACGGTTAGTTGCCGCGATAACGATAATACCTTCGTTACCTTCGAAGCCGTCCATCTCAACCAGCATCTGGTTCAGCGTCTGTTCACGTTCATCGTGACCACCGCCCAGACCTGCGCCACGCTGGCGACCTACGGCGTCGATTTCATCGATGAAGATGATGCACGGTGCCGCTTTCTTGGCTTGTTCGAACATGTCACGCACACGAGATGCACCGACACCCACGAACATTTCCACGAAATCAGAACCGGAAATTGTGAAGAATGGAACCTTCGCTTCACCTGCGATAGCTTTCGCCAGCAGGGTTTTACCCGTACCCGGAGGACCAACCATCAGGACGCCTTTCGGGATTTTACCGCCCAGTTTCTGGAAACGGCTCGGTTCGCGCAGATACTCAACCAGCTCAGCGACTTCTTCTTTTGCTTCGTCACAACCCGCAACGTCAGCAAAAGTCGTTTTGATCTGATCTTCCGTCAGCATGCGCGCTTTGCTCTTGCCGAACGACATGGCACCTTTGCCACCACCGCCCTGCATCTGACGCATGAAGAAGATCCAGACACCAATCAGCAGCAGCATTGGGAACCAGGAAATGAAGATAGAAGCCAGCAGGCTCGGCTCTTCAGGTGGTTCGCCAACAACCTTGACGTTTTTGGTCAGCAGGTTATCAAGCAGCTTCGGATCGTTAACCGGGATGTAGGTCGTGTAACGGTTACTATCTTTCTTGGTAACGTTAATCTCACGTCCGTTGATCTTCGCTTCACGAACCTGGTCCTGATTGACCTCTTGCAGGAAGGTAGAGTAATCAACCTTACGGCCATTAGACTCGCTGGGCCCAAAGCTCTGGAATACTGACATCAGCACAACGGCAATGACCAGCCAGAGAATTAGGTTTTTCGCCATGTCACTCAAGGGATTAACCTCATATTACAACTGTGTTAAAAACAGCGTCAGGATACTCTATATCCAGTTTCTTTCAAACTTTCGTTTGAAATCTGCCGGTTATGGTTTACGCCCGGTCGCTACAATATACACTTCACGCGAACGGGCGCGAGAAGAGTCCGGCTTACGAACTTTGACCTTCGTAAACAGGGAGCGAATCTCTCTTAGATACTCATCGAAGCCTTCGCCCTGGAACACCTTCACTACAAAACTACCACCTGGCGCTAATACATCACGAGCCATTCCAAGCGCCAGCTCTACCAGATACATGGCCCGGGGAATATCCACCGCCGGTGTTCCACACATATTTGGCGCCATATCAGACATGACAACTTGTACTTTACTGTCACCTACGCGTTCAAGTAACGCTTTCAGGACTAATTCATCACGAAAGTCGCCCTGAAGGAAGTCCACACCAACGATTGGATCCATAGGTAAAAGATCGCAAGCGATAATGCGGCCGGTGTTGCCGATCTGCGTAACTGCATATTGCGACCAGCCACCGGGTGCAGCACCGAGATCAACTATCGTCATCCCCGGTTTAAAAATTTTGTCACTTTGCTGTATTTCATCAAGTTTAAACCAGGCACGGGAACGTAACCCCTTTTTCTGCGCCTGTTGAACATATTTATCGCTAAAGTGTTCCTGAAGCCAGCGACTCGAGCTGGCAGAACGCTTTTTACCTGTCATTTCACATTCCCAAAGGGCAGTTCATCGTAACCAATGGTGTAAATTTCTACACAGCTATTTGGTGATATATGGGAGATGGCGGTAGAATGACCCGTTTTCAATCCCAACGTAAGCAAAAATATACGATGAATCTGAGTACTAAACAAAAACAGCACCTGAAAGGTCTGGCACATCCGCTCAAGCCTGTAGTTATGCTTGGCAATAATGGTTTGACCGAAGGGGTACTGGCCGAGATTGAACAAGCGTTAGAGCACCATGAACTTATCAAGGTGAAAATCGCCTCGGAAGATCGCGATACTAAAACCTTGATCGTGGAAGCTATCGTACGCGAAACCGGCGCCTGCAATGTACAGGTCATCGGCAAAACGCTGGTACTGTATCGCCCGACTAAAGAACGTAAAATCTCGCTGCCACGCTAAGAATATCCCAAAGTTGCACACGAAGTTTGTGTAAAACGCGGGGTTTTCCGCTAGCAGGAGAGCAAAATGCCACGCTCTCTTCGTTGATAAAAGGCCGCTATGCGGCCTTTTTCCTTTCTTTACAATGTATCAACATCTTAACCAAGATGCGAATTACAGGTATTCTACCTTCGTCACTTCATATTCCACTTCGCCGCCCGGCGTTTTGATAACTACGACGTCATCCTGCTCTTTACCGATCAGGCCACGAGCGATAGGCGAGTTCACTGAAATCAGGTTCTGTTTAAAATCGGCTTCATCATCGCCGACAATACGCCAGGTCTGCTCTTCATCGTTATCGAGATTCAGAACGGTAACCGTCGCACCGAAAACAACGCGGCCATTGTTCGGCATTTTAGTAACGTCGATTACCTGCGCGTTGGACAGTTTAGCTTCGATATCTTTAATGCGTCCTTCGCAGAAACCCTGCTGTTCGCGCGCCGCGTGATACTCCGCGTTCTCTTTCAGGTCACCGTGCTCACGCGCTTCAGCGATAGCGGCAATAATTTCAGGACGGCGCACAGATTTCAGAAAATCCAGCTCTTCGCGCAGTTTTTCAGCACCACGTAAGGTCATCGGGATAGCTTGCATTTGTTATACCTCTTGAACATTCCTGTAGGGGGTAGTTGCTCTCACCCCGGCTGCTAAGCCCACCCTGGCGTGTGTCATACCAGAGTCAGAAGCAAAAAAATACCGACCCGGGGCTCAAGGTCCCAGGTCAGCTACAATTCTCTATTTGATGATCATTTTACCCTGGAGTTCCTTATGGGTCATCGTTTACTTTTTGGGGCGTTGCGCCGTAGTATGACGGCCTGTTTCCAGGTTGTTAGCGCGAGATTATGCGATTTTCCAGATTTACCATCGGATTGACTGCCAGTATAGCGTTCAGCGTTCAGGCTGCGAACGTCGACGAGTATATCAATCAGCTCCCTGCCGGGGCCAACCTCGCCCTTATGGTACAGAAGGTTGGCGCTCCTGCACCCGCTATTGATTTTCATAGCCAGCAGATGGCGCTGCCCGCCAGTACCCAGAAAGTAATCACCGCGCTGGCGGCATTGATTCAGCTCGGGCCTGACTTTCGTTTTACCACCACGCTTGAGACCAAAGGCAGCGTGGAAGGCGGCGTATTGAAAGGTGACTTAGTGGCACGATTTGGTGCCGATCCGACGCTAAAACGCCAGGATATTCGCAATATGGTGGCAACCCTGAAAAAATCAGGTGTGACGCAAATTGCCGGGAATGTCCTGATCGACACCTCTATTTTTGCCAGTCATGATAAAGCGCCCGGCTGGCCCTGGAACGACATGACGCAGTGTTTTAGTGCACCGCCCGCAGCGGCTATTGTCGATAGAAACTGTTTCTCAGTTTCACTCTACAGCGCGCAAAAACCCAACGATCTCGCCTTTATTCGCGTGGCATCTTATTACCCGGTCACCATGTTCAGTCAGGTGCGTACTCTCGCCCGAGGTTCTGCGGAAGCGCAATATTGTGAACTGGATGTAGTTCCCGGCGATCTCAACCGCTATACGCTGACCGGATGCCTGCCACAACGTGCCGATCCGCTGCCGCTGGCGTTCGCCATTCAGGACGGTGCCAGCTATGCCGGGGCAATTATCAAAGATGAGCTAAAACAAGCAGGTATCACCTACAGCGGTACACTGCTGCGGCAGACGTTGGTCAACGAACCAGGAACGGTGGTCGCCAGTAAGCAGTCTGCGCCGCTACATGACCTGCTTAAGATTATGCTGAAAAAATCGGACAACATGATTGCCGATACCGTTTTCCGTATGATTGGTCATGCCCGATTTAACGTGCCGGGCACCTGGCGGGCGGGTTCTGACGCCGTGCGCCAGATTTTGCGTCAGCAGGCAGGCGTCGATATCGGCAACACTATTATTGCCGACGGTTCTGGCCTCTCCCGCCATAACCTGATTGCCCCAGCGACCATGATGCAGGTGCTGCAATATATCGCTCAACACGATAACGAGCTGAACTTTATCACTATGCTGCCGCTGGCGGGCCACGACGGCTCTCTGCAATACCGTGCGGGTCTGCATCAGGCTGGTGTGGATGGCAAAGTATCGGCGAAGACAGGCTCGCTGCAGGGGGTTTATAACCTCGCAGGTTTCATCACCACGGCAAGCGGCCAACGCATGGCATTCGTGCAGTATTTATCTGGTTATGCGGTAGAGCCAGCTGACCAGCGTAATCGCCGTATTCCGTTGGTGCGCTTCGAGAGCCGGTTGTACAAGGATATTTATCAGAACAACTAAATGGGTAATTTGATTGCCGGATGGCGGCATTAACGTGCCTTATCCGGCCTACAGTGAGACCTGGAAACAAAAACCCCGGCAACATGGCCGGGGTTTTTAATGCGATTAACGCTTGTAGATGAACTCAACGCCTTCTTCGTCGTCTTCGTCCCAATCGTCATCCCAGTCATCTTCCGCTTCGTCTTCGACTTCAGCGAGCTGCTGGCGGTGATAATCATCCCACATGAACTCAACTTTCTCTGGCTGTTTCGCTTCTTCAGCCTGAACAATCGGGTTCTCGATGATAAAGGTCATCACATCCCAGCAGAGATCTTTCACGCCCAGTTGGCTGGCGGCAGAGATCAGGTAATATTTACCTTCCCAACCCAACGCTTCGGCGATCGCTTTCGCTTTCTCTTCCGCTTCAGCCTTGTCCATCAAATCAATTTTGTTGAACACTAACCAGCGCGGTTTAGATGCCAAATCCTGACTGTATTTTTCCAGTTCGCCAATAATGATACGGGCGTTTTCAACTGGATCAGAGCCATCAATCGGATCGATATCGATGAGGTGAAGCAGTACACGGCAACGTTCCAGGTGTTTCAGGAAGCGGATACCCAGGCCTGCGCCTTCAGCCGCGCCTTCAATCAGTCCCGGAATGTCGGCAACCACGAAGCTCTTTTCGTTGTCCATACGCACCACGCCCAGGCTCGGCACCAGGGTGGTAAACGGATAATCAGCGACTTTCGGCTTCGCCGCGGACACCGCACGGATAAACGTCGATTTTCCGGCGTTTGGCATGCCCAGCATACCCACGTCTGCCAGCAGCATCAGCTCCAGCATCAGATCGCGCTTATCACCCGGCGTACCCATTGTTTTCTGACGCGGAGTACGGTTAACCGAGGATTTGAAACGGGTGTTGCCCAGACCGTGCCAGCCACCTTTAGCGACCATCAGACGCTGACCGTGTTTGGTCATGTCGCCCATGGTTTCGCCCGTGCCCTGATCGATAACACGCGTACCAACAGGTACTTTAATGGTAACGTCTTTGCCACGCTTACCGGTGCAATCACGGCTCGCGCCATTCTGACCACGTTCCGCACGGAATGATTTTTCAAAACGGTAATCGATCAGCGTGTTCAGGTTTTCGTCGGCTTCCAGCCAAACGTCACCACCGTCACCACCATCACCACCGTCCGGACCGCCTTTTGGGATGTACTTTTCGCGGCGGAAGCTGACGCAACCATTACCGCCATCACCTGCAACGACCAGAATCGATGCTTCATCAACAAACTTCATTTTACTCTCCGTAAATCATTCGCCTGAGCGGGGTTGCGAAACCACCGTTTCATGCTTACGTAAACCGCCCCAAATTCGATGACCAATGGCGGAATACATCGCGCCCGCAACCACGATAAACGCACCGAGATAACCTAATAGGTTTAGCATCGGTCTGGCGAAGAAATCGGGCCAGGCCAGTGATAATAAATCTGAAAATAACAACGTAAACAGCGGTGTGAGCGTGATAAGAGCGCTCACCTGCGCCGCATGCCAACGCGCCATTGCTTCCGCGAGAGCGCCATATCCTACCAGCGTATTCAGGCCGCAGAATATCAGGCATGCCAGCTGCCAGTCGCTGAGCTGCGTGATGACACCGGGTTTAGCCAGCGGCAACAACGCGATCGTACATAAAGTGTACAGTAAAAACAGGATCTGCGGTGATGCCAGGCGGCGCAATAACACCTTTTGCGCGACCCCATAGCTCACCCAGACCATCGCCGCACCGACACCAAAGATAACGCCCCAGGTGTAATCGGTGAGTCGGGTAAAAATTTCGATCAGACTGGTATTAAAAAACAGGACCAGACCGCTCAGAAGCATAATGGCGCCAATCACCTGCGTGCCGCGCATCTTTTCTTTCAGGATAAAGACGCTGGCGATCATCATACCAACCGGTGACAGCTGACCGATAACCTGCGAAGCCGTTGGGCTCAAATACTGCAAGGATGAACTAAACAGAATGAAGTTACCGAACAGCCCACCGGTTGCGATAGCCAGCAACACCAGCCAACGCGCTTTGCGAAAAATACGCAACGGAGGGAGCTTTTTTTTAACCGCAAGAATAGCGCCAAGGCCAACGCTTGCCATTAAAAAACGGTAGAACACCACGGTAGGAGGCTCCATCACCTCCAGCACTTGCTTCATTGCTATTGGCAAAGCGCCCCAACATACCGCCGTTGTGAGTGCTAACAGAATACCAATGCCTGCCTGCTGCTTCATGCCGTATTCCCTGCAAGGGCTCGTTTCCGGGTTGTCACGGCGCGACGAGCGTATTTACCGGCCGTCGAATGTAAAAAGCCCCGCAACGTGTTGCGGGGCTTTTATCCGTTACCGGGACGCGAAAAACTTATTCAGCAACGATGCTGATGAATTTACGGTTTTTCGGGCCTTTCACTTCAAATTTCACTTTACCGTCTGCTTTAGCAAACAGAGTGTGGTCTTTGCCGCAACCAACGTTGGAGCCAGCGTGGAATTTAGTACCACGTTGACGAACGATGATGCTACCAGCCAGAACTGTTTCACCGCCGAAGCGTTTTACGCCCAGACGTTTAGCTTCTGAATCGCGACCGTTACGAGTCGAGCCGCCAGCCTTTTTATGTGCCATTTAATCTGCTCCCCTTAACTTAAGCGCTGATGCCAGTGATTTTCACATCAGTGAACCACTGACGATGGCCCTGCTGCTTACGGTAGTGTTTACGACGACGAAACTTAACAATTTTAACTTTCTCGCCACGACCGTGAGCAACGACTTCAGCTTTGATAACGCCGCCATCAACGAAAGGAACGCCGATTTTGACTTCTTCACCGTTTGCGATCATCAGAACTTCTGCGAATTCAACAGATTCGCCAGTTGCGATGTCCAGCTTTTCCAGGCGAACGGTCTGACCTTCGCTTACTCGGTGTTGTTTACCACCACTTTGGAAAACCGCGTACATAAAAAACTCCGCTTCCGCGCACACCTTTTTGATGATTCAGAGTGCGCTATAAATATTCACAATAGGGCGCGAATATTACGCAAAACGCGAGCCTTTGACAAGTGCTACCGTCAATACATGAAGAAAAAAAACACAACACGTACGGTAACGTTTATCTACGGCGTTTTTTCAGTACAATCAGCATATATTTATAACCCTAAACCCGACGTTACCTTCCCACACAGTAAGGTAATCGGGGCGAGAAGCCCGGCTTTTGCGATGAATTTAGAAAAAATCAATGAGTTAACCGCGCAAGATATGGCGGGGGTCAATGCGACAATCCTTGAACAGCTCAATTCCGACGTTCAGTTGATCAATCAACTGGGGTACTACATCGTTAGCGGCGGCGGAAAACGCATTCGCCCAATGATCGCCGTCCTCGCCGCGCGGGCCGTTGGTTACCAGGAAAATGCGCACGTTACGATTGCGGCCCTCATCGAGTTTATCCACACAGCGACCCTGCTGCACGACGATGTTGTGGATGAGTCAGACATGCGCCGTGGGAAAGCTACGGCAAATGCGGCGTTTGGTAATGCGGCCAGCGTGCTGGTTGGCGATTTTATCTATACCCGTGCATTTCAGATGATGACCAGCCTTGGCTCGTTGAAAGTGCTGGAAGTCATGTCGAAAGCAGTCAACGTCATTGCCGAAGGTGAAGTCTTGCAGTTGATGAACGTCAACGACCCGGACATCACCGAAGAAAACTATATGCGCGTCATCTACAGTAAGACCGCGCGTTTGTTTGAAGCGGCAGCCCAATGTTCAGGTATTCTGGCTGGCTGTAGCGAAGAACAAGAAAAAGGGTTGCAGGATTATGGCCGTTATCTCGGTACCGCTTTCCAGTTAATTGACGATTTGCTGGATTACAGCGCAGATGGCGAGCAGCTGGGTAAAAACGTCGGTGATGACCTCAACGAGGGTAAACCAACGCTGCCACTGTTGCATGCCATGCGCCACGGCACCCCAGAACAAGCGCTAATGATCCGCCAGGCCATTGAGCAAGGTAATGGTCGTCACCTTCTGGAACCGGTTCTGGAAGCGATGAACGCCTGTGGGTCTCTGGAATGGACCCGTCAGCGGGCAGAAGAAGAGGCTGATAAAGCCATCGCTGCGCTGCAGGTGCTGCCCGATACGCCGTGGAGAGAAGCGCTGATTGGTCTGGCACATATCGCCGTGCAGCGCGACCGTTAATTCCCTACAGCATCCTCCCTCATCCCGTGCCCTGCACGGGATTTTCTTATAAGTTCCAGTAAGAATTTACCCCCTCCAGATAATCACGCAGAACCTTGGCATATTCTGAATATATACACAGCTTACATGAACATTTTAGAACATTCGTTCTTCGGGCGTTATAGTGTCGGCACAACCGATCGTGAAACCGTAAGCCGTTAACCAAAGGAGAGATGAATTGATGGAAAGCAAGCTGATTGACTGGCATCCGGCCGACATCATCGCCGGACTGCGCAAGAAAGGGACCTCAATGGCCGCTGAATCACGTAAAAATGGATTGAGTTCATCAACGCTGGCCAATGCGTTAACGAGACCATGGCCAAAAGGTGAGTTGATTATCGCCCGGGCACTGGGAACTGACCCCTGGGTGATTTGGCCGTCACGCTATCACGATGCCAAAACGCATGAGTTCATCGACAGAACGCGGATGATGAGGAGTCGCAGAGAGAAAAAGAATCCGGAATGAACATTGAGCTGTAACCCCCGGCCAACTGAACTGGGGGTTACAAGAGACGTTGACGATTACTCGCCTTTCACGCGCTCAATGTTTGCGCCCAGCGCACGCAGTTTATCTTCGATGCGCTCATAGCCGCGATCGATGTGATAAATACGGTCGACTACCGTCGTACCTTCAGCAATACACCCTGCCAGCACCAGGCTTGCAGATGCGCGCAGATCGGTCGCCATAACCTGTGCGCCAGAGAGCGTTTCCACGCCGTGGCAAATCACGGTATTGCTTTCGATTTCTGCGTGAGCGCCCATACGGCTCAGCTCAGGCACGTGCATAAAGCGGTTCTCAAACACGGTTTCCGTGATGAAGCCGGTCCCTTCTGCTACCAGGTTCAGCAACGTGAACTGGGCCTGCATGTCGGTAGGGAACGCCGGATGCGGTGCAGTACGCACATTGACCGCTTTCGGACGTTTACCGTGCATATCAAGGCTGATCCAATCATCACCCACTTCAATATCCGCACCCGCATCACGCAGCTTCGCCAGAACGGCATCCAGCGTGTCCGGCTGTGCATTACGGCAGATAATCTTGCCGCGAGAAATTGCCGCCGCCACCAGGAAGGTACCGGTTTCGATACGATCTGGCAGAACGCGATAAACACCACCGCCAAGACGCTCAACGCCTTCGATGGTAATACGATCGGTGCCCTGACCCGTGATCTTCGCGCCCAGCGCAATCAGGAAGTTCGCGGTATCCACAATCTCCGGCTCGCGCGCAGCGTTTTCGATGATGGTAGTGCCTTCGGCAAGCGTTGCTGCGCACATGATGGTGACCGTCGCGCCGACGCTCACTTTGTCCATGACGATATGCGCGCCTTTCAGACGGCCATCAACGGACGCCTTCACATAGCCTTCTTCCAGCTTAATAGTCGCGCCTAACTGCTCCAGGCCGGTAATGTGCAGGTCAACCGGACGTGCGCCAATGGTACAGCCACCCGGCAGTGAAACCTGGCCCTGACCAAAGCGGGCAACCAGCGGCCCGAGCGCCCAAATGGATGCACGCATGGTTTTCACCAAATCGTACGGCGCACAGAAGACGTTCACATCACGCGCATCGATGTGCACAGAACCATTACGCTCAACTTTCGCACCCAGCTGGCTCAGCAGCTTCATTGATGTGTCAACGTCCTTCAGTTTCGGGACGTTTTGGATCTCTACAGGTTCTTCAGCCAGCAGCGCCGCAAACAGGATCGGCAGTGCGGCGTTTTTAGCGCCTGAAATTGTGACTTCGCCCTGGAGCTTAGTTGGCCCCTGAACACGAAATTTATCCATTATTCTGTTCTCTGTTAAGAATTTATCTTCGCTACCGGCACATCACCCGTAGCTCAAAAACCGTTAAGTTTGCGATCGCGCGCCCATTCCGCTGGGGTAAACGCCTTAATCGACACGGCATGAATGCGGTTGTCCGCAATGTACTCCATCAACGGGCCATAGACCGATTGCTGCTTCTTGACCCGGCTCATGCCTTCAAACATCTCACCCACGGCAATAACCTGAAAGTGACTGCCGTCGCCAGAAACGTGGACTTCCTGGAGGGAGAGTGCATTCATCAGCACGCTCTGAATTTCATTATTTTCCATGGGCTCTTCATTCGTCAGATAGTGAAAACAGCCCAACATCTTAGAGCAAAGTGGCGCTGTCATAAATAAGCAAAAAGCCTCGCTGATAAATCAGACAAGGCTTTAGTGGCAGATCCCCCTCAGGGGTTTTGCCGGATAGCGGCACAAGACCTTATCCGGCCTGGAAAAATTAACGCGGAAGGACGTCGTCAGGCAGATTGTAAAGCTGCGCCAGCGTGTACACTTTATCGTTAACACCAGTGAGTGAAACGCTGTTTCCCTGCTGCTTGCCCTGATTAATCAGATGCAACAGTAACGCCAGACCGCCGGTATCTACCCGGGATACCTGGTTCAGGTCGATGCAGGATACCCCTTTCATCGCCTCAATTCGCGCATCCCATAATGGGTTTAACACGTCCTGATCCAGCTCCCCCACCAGCACCAGCTTGTCGCCTTCACGCGTCCAGGTGAGTGACTGCGTCATTATTTTTTCTCTTCCAGCGTGATTTTCTGCTGAGCAATAGATTTCAGCTGCGCCGTCAGGCCATCAATACCTTTGGTACGCAGCAGGTCGCTCCACTCATTTTGTTTGGTGGTGATCATACTTACGCCTTCAGCAATCATGTCATAAGCCTGCCAGTTACCGGTCTGGGAGTTTTTACGCCACTGGAAATCCAAACGTACCGGAGGACGACCGTTTGGATCGATGATGGTTACGCGGATAGGCACGATGGTCGCATCACCCAGCGGTTGCTCTGGTGCAATTTCATAAGTCTGGCCATGGTACATCGCCAGAGCCTGGCCGTAGGCCTGCTTCAGATATTCACGAAATGCGGCAAAATAGGCTTCACGCTGAGCAGGGGTCGCATCTTTGTAGTAGCGACCCAGTACCAGCGCACCCGCATATTTAACCTGCACGTATGGCAACAGTTCCTGATCGACAACCTGGCGCAGGTAATCCGGGTTTGCGCGGATTTTAGGTTGTTCATTCTTCAGACGGTCAAATGTCTTCTGCGCCGCCTCATTCATCTGTTTGTACGGGTTCGTTTGGTCGGCTGCAGTTGCTGCGCTAAGCGGGGCAATCACCAGCATAGCCACCATCATCAATCGTTTAAACATACGTCGATTCTCCTGAGATTATTTCGTTGCGCCCGCAGGCGTAGTGGCTTCATTATTGCCGTCAGTTGCGGCTGGCGCATCGCCAGAATTCTTATTGTCATCACCTTTACTGTTGCTGTTGTAAAGGAACTGACCAATCATATCTTCCAGCACCATCGCGGATTTCGTGTCCTGAATCGTACCGCCATCTTTGAGGATAGACGTTCCCAGCTCAGGATCTTCAAAACCCACATTCAATGCCAGATACTGTTCGCCCAGCAGACCGGAAGTACGGATGCTCAGAGAACTGGTGTCAGGAATATGGTTAAAACGCGATTCGATTTCCAGCGTCACGCGCGGCAGGTACGTTTTCGGATCTAACGAGATGTCCGATACGCGTCCAACTACCACTCCGCCAATCCGCACCGGAGAACGCTCTCTCAGGCCGCCGATATTATCAAAGGTCGCATAAATCGTGTAAGTCGGCTCAGTACGCATTGAGGTAACGTTCGCCGCCTTCAGGCAAACAAACAGCGCTGCCAGCAGCGCAACCAACAGGAATAACCCGACCCAAATTTCATTTTTTTTCGTTTGCATGAACTCAATTCCCAAACATCAGTGCGGTCAGCACAAAATCCAGCCCCAGAACGGCAAGAGAGGCGTGCACAACGGTGCGTGTCGTTGCCCGGCTAATCCCGGCAGAGGTCGGGATCGCATCATAACCATTGAACAATGCAATCCAGGTGACCGTAATGGCGAACACCACGCTCTTAATCAGACAGTTAACCAGGTCCAGACGCCAGTCGACGGCATTTTGCATAGCCGACCAGAAGAAGCCTGCATCAATACCCTTCCAGCTTACGCCAACCAGTGAACCACCCCAGATACCCACTGCGACAAAAATAATCGTCAGCAGCGGCAATGAAATGACGCCAGCCCAAAAACGTGGGGAAATCACCCGGCGCAGTGGATCGACGGCCATCATCTCCAGACTGGAAAGCTGTTCGGTCGCCCGCATCAGGCCAATTTCTGCGGTTAAGGCCGACCCGGCCCGCCCGGCAAACAGCAGCGCCGCAACAACCGGTCCCAACTCACGTAACAATGACAGTGCCACCAGCATACCGAGGCTGGTTTCCGCGCTGTAGGTGGTCAGCACCAGGTATCCCTGCAACCCCAGCACCATACCGATGAACACGCCAGAAACAATAATGATCAGCATCGATAAGACACCGACATTATAGAGCTGGCGTATCAGCAGCGGCGCATGTTTGCGAAACTCCGGCTTGCCGACAACCGCATTGAACAACATTAATCCGGCTCGCCCGAACGTCCTGAGGGTTTTTATTCCCCGATGTCCGAGTGATGCCAGCGCATTTAACAACATGGGTGGCTTAACTCCCTGTTTTGAGTAAATCGATGTGGTAGTCGCCCGCCGGGTAACGGAACGGAACCGGTCCATCGGCAATGCCGTCCAGGAACTGGCGTACGCGCGGATCGGCATTTTCTTGTAGTGCCTGAGCACTACCGTAGGCCACTATTTTTTTGTCCGCCATTATATAGGCGTAATCCGCAATACTCAGTACCTCAGGCACATCATGGGATACCACCACACAGGTGACGCCCAGCGCGCTGTTCAGTTCTGAAATCAGCTTCACCAGAACGCCCATGGTGATGGGATCCTGACCGACGAACGGCTCATCAAACATGATGAGGTCTGGCTCCAGCGCGATAGCACGTGCTAACGCGGCGCGACGCGCCATCCCACCGGATAATTCAGAAGGCATTAATTTGGCCGCACCCCGCAGGCCGACGGCCTCGAGCTTCATCATCACCGTGCTCTTCAGCAACGGCGCTGGCAACGTCGTATGCTCGCGCAGAGGGTACGCGACGTTGTCAAACACATTCATGTCGGTAAATAGCGCACCAGACTGAAACAGCATACTCATGCGCTTACGCACGGTAAATAAACGCGAACGGGACATGGCCGGGACGTTCTCACCGTCAAACAGGATCTCGCCCTTATCCGGGGGGATCTGTCCGCCAATCAGACGCAACAGCGTCGTTTTGCCGATGCCTGATGGCCCCATGATCGCCGTCACCTTACCGCGCGGTACCGTCAGGGAAATATTATCAAAGATGCAGCGGTCACCCCGGGAAAAGCTGACATCGCGCATATCGACTAGATTCGCCACAGACTGCCCCATTGATTCATCCTTTACTATTGCCTCGTTGATCGAAGAGTTTGGCGCTCAATTTAGCCATGAACTCAACATATTTACAGATTATTGCCTGTCCTGGTTAGCGAAAGCTGGCATTTGTTTTACTTTTTAGCCGCATAAAGTCAAAATTAAGACTTCGTTACGGCTTCCAGAAGATCCTTCAAGTGGACCGGCGAGTATACCTGAAGAAAGGACTTTAGATGCTTTTAGCGACGGCGCTGTTAATAATTGGTTTACTTCTGGTGGTCTACGGTGCCGACCGTCTGGTATTTGCCGCATCCATTTTATGTCGAAACTTCGGTATTCCTCCCATTATCATCGGAATGACCGTGGTCAGCATGGGTACGTCGTTACCCGAGATAATTGTCTCCGTTGCCGCATCGATGAATGGGCAACTCGATCTGGCTGTCGGGACCGCCATCGGTTCTAACATCACCAACATTCTGCTTATTTTAGGCCTGTCGGCGCTGATTCATCCTTTTACCGTGCATTCTGATGTTCTGCGTCGTGAATTACCGCTAATGTTGCTGGTAAGTATTTTAGCTGCATCCGTCCTGTATGACGGGCAGCTAAGCCGCAGCGACGGTTTCTTTCTTCTGCTTCTGGCCGTGCTATGGCTGCTATTCATTGTTAAAATCGCCCGTCTGGCCGAGCGACAAGGCAATGACAGCCTGACGCGTGAGCAGATAGCTGAGCTGCCGCGCGAAGGCGGATTACCGGTCGCATTTTTGTGGTTGGGCATTGCGCTGATTATTATGCCAATGGCAACACGTATGGTGGTGGATAACGCTACCGTACTGGCGAACTATTTCGCCATGAGCGAACTTACTATCGGGCTGACAGTGGTCGCCATTGGTACCAGCCTGCCGGAGCTGGCAACAGCGATTGCGGGTCTGCGTAAAGGTGAAAATGATATTGCCGTCGGTAACATTATCGGCGCAAACATTTTTAATATCGTTATCGTCCTCGGGCTACCGGCGCTGATTACGCCGGGTGAAGTCAATCCGATGGCCTTCACCCGTGACTATAGCGTCATGCTGCTGGTGAGCGTGATTTTTGCACTACTCTGCTGGCGACGTCCGCGCCAGATTGGTCGCGGCGCAGGTGCGCTGCTGACCGGCGGTTTTATCATATGGCTGGCGATGCTGTATTGGTTATCGCCACTTCTCGTTGGATAACTGGAAACGCATTATGTCGCACTTAGAGTTGCAACCGGGTTTTGACTTTCAGCAAGCAGGCAAGGAAGTCCTGGCAATTGAACGTGAAGGCCTGGCGGAGCTTGATCAGTACATCAACCAAAATTTTACCCTCGCATGCGAGAAAATATTCAGCTGCCCGGGCAAAGTGGTGGTGATGGGAATGGGGAAATCCGGCCATATTGGGCGGAAAATGGCAGCCACATTTGCCAGCACCGGCACCCCCTCATTTTTTGTACACCCAGGCGAAGCCGCACATGGCGATCTGGGTATGGTCTCGCCGCAGGATGTGGTCATCGCCATCTCTAACTCCGGTGAATCCAATGAGATAGCGGCGCTGATCCCGGTATTAAAACGTCTTCATGTACCGCTTATCTGCATGACCGGTCGTCCTGAAAGCAGTATGGCGCGTGCGGCAGATGTGCATCTGTGTGTTAAAGTGCCCAAGGAAGCTTGTCCGTTAGGTCTGGCACCGACCAGCAGTACGACAGCAACACTGGTGATGGGCGATGCCCTAGCGGTGGCATTATTAAAAGCGCGCGGCTTTACCGCGGAAGATTTTGCGTTGTCTCATCCCGGTGGCGCACTGGGCCGTAAGCTTTTACTGCGCGTTAACGATATTATGCATACGGGCGACGAGATCCCGCATGTGACCAAAAACGCCAGCCTGCGTGATGCCTTAATTGAGATCACGCGTAAAAATCTCGGCATGACCGTCATTTGCGATGATGCCATGAAGATTGACGGTATTTTCACCGATGGCGATTTACGTCGTGTCTTCGATATGGGCGTTGATGTACGCCAGTTAGGCATTGCCGATGTGATGACCCCTGGAGGCATTCGCGTGCGTCCGGGTATTCTTGCCGTCGATGCCCTGAACTTAATGCAGTCCCGCCATATCACCTCGGTAATGGTTGCTGATGGCGACCAATTACTCGGTGTGTTACATATGCATGATCTGCTGCGTGCAGGTGTAGTGTAAGAAACTCAAGGATAACGAAAATGAGTAAAGCAGGTGCGTCGCTTGCGACCTGTTATGGACCCGTCAGCGCAGACGTTATCACCCGGGCAGAAAACATCCGTTTGCTGATCCTGGATGTGGATGGCGTACTGTCTGATGGTCTGATTTATATGGGCAACAACGGTGAAGAGCTGAAGGCTTTTAACGTCCGTGATGGTTACGGAATTCGCTGTGCGCTCACTTCCGGTATTGAGGTTGCCATTATTACCGGACGAAAGGCTAAACTTGTAGAAGATCGCTGTGCCACTTTGGGGATCACCCACCTGTATCAGGGGCAGTCAGACAAACTGGTTGCCTTTGGCGATCTCCTTAGCAAACTGGCGATCGCGCCGGAGAATGTCGCCTACGTTGGCGATGACCTGATCGACTGGCCGGTGATGGCTAAAGTAGGATTAAGCGTCGCGGTGGCAGATGCCCACCCTCTGCTGATCCCGCGAGCCGATTATGTCACCCACATTGATGGGGGACGTGGCGCTGTGCGTGAAGTCTGCGATTTATTACTCCTGGCGCAGGGCAAACTGGACGAGGCCAAAGGGCAATCGATATGAGCAAAACCAGACGTTGGGTTATCATTCTACTGTCGCTGGCTGTCCTTGTGATGATTGGTATTAATCTGGCAGACAAAGATGACACCACTCAGGTCGTCGTCAATAACAACGAGCCAACCTATAAGAGCGAACATACTGATACCGTCGTGTATAGTCCGGAAGGCGCGCTGAGCTATCACTTGATCGCACAACACGTTGAATATTATTCGGAACAAGCGGTTTCGTGGTTTACTCAACCGGTATTAACCACGTTTGATAAGGATAAAGTACCGACCTGGACGATCAAGGCCGATAAAGCCAAATTGACCAACGATCGGATGCTGTATCTGTACGGCCATGTTGAGGTTAACGCCCTGGTGCCTGACTCTCAACTACGCAGAATTACGACCGATAACGCGCAGATTAACCTGGTGACACAAGACGTCACTTCCGATGATCTGGTGACGTTGTATGGCACAACATTTAACTCCAGCGGACTGAAGATGCGCGGCAACTTACGCAGCAAGAACGCCGAGCTGATTGAAAAGGTTAGAACCTCATATGAAATCCAAAACAAACAAACTCAGCCTTAATCTTTTACTTGCCAGCTCACTTCTGGCCGCCAGCATTCCGGCATTTGCCGTCACCGGCGATACCGAGCAGCCGATTCACATTGAGTCGGACCAGCAGTCCCTGGATATGCAGGGCAACGTGGTGACGTTTACTGGTAACGTGATTGTGACTCAGGGCACCATCAAAATTAACGCCGATAAAGTCGTCGTGACCCGCCCTGGCGGTGAAGACGGTAAAGAAGTGATTGATGGTTACGGTGATCCCGCCACCTTTTACCAGATGCAGGACAACGGTAAGCCGGTGAAAGGCCGCGCCTCACACATGCACTATGAACTGGCGAAAGACTTTGTCGTTCTCACCGGTAAGGCTTACCTGGAACAGCTCGATAGCAACATCACGGGCGATAAGATCACTTATCTGGTAAAAGAGCAGAAAATGCAGGCCTTCAGCGATAAAGGCAAACGCGTCACCACCGTTCTGGTTCCGTCGCAGTTGCAGGACAAAAACAAGGCTCCGGCAGAGAAAAAAGGTAACTGATTCGTTATGGCAACATTAACTGCAAAGAACCTTGCAAAAGCCTATAAAGGCCGTCGTGTGGTTGAAGATGTCAGTCTGACCGTCAACTCCGGGGAGATTGTCGGTCTGCTCGGTCCTAACGGTGCAGGCAAGACAACAACCTTTTACATGGTAGTCGGCATTGTCCCGCGCGATGCGGGCAACATTATCATTGATGACGAAGACATCAGTCTGCTGCCTCTGCATGCGCGCGCGCGTCGCGGCATCGGCTACTTACCGCAGGAAGCGTCTATTTTCCGTCGCCTGAGCGTGTTTGATAACCTGATGGCGGTACTGCAAATTCGTGACGATCTGACCAGCGAGCAGCGGGAAGATCGCGCTAACGAGCTGATGGAAGAATTCCACATCGAGCACCTGCGCGACAGCTTAGGTCAGTCGCTCTCCGGTGGTGAACGACGCCGCGTGGAGATCGCCCGCGCACTGGCCGCTAATCCGAAATTTATCCTGTTGGATGAACCGTTTGCCGGTGTTGACCCGATTTCTGTTATTGATATTAAACGGATCATCGAACACCTGCGCGACAGCGGCCTTGGCGTGCTGATTACCGACCATAACGTCCGCGAAACGCTGGCAGTGTGTGAGCGCGCCTATATCGTAAGTCAGGGGCACCTGATCGCGCACGGCACGCCAACAGAAATACTGCAGGATGAGCACGTTAAGCGCGTATACCTTGGGGAAGACTTCAGACTCTGATAGGGTAGAAGACTTCACGTCACTGCAGGAGAAAACAACTCTGAACATGAAGCAAGGTTTGCAACTCAGGCTTAGCCAACAACTGGCGATGACGCCTCAGCTACAACAGGCTATCCGTCTGTTGCAGCTGTCCACGCTGGAACTTCAGCAAGAACTTCAGCAAGCGCTGGAAAGTAACCCACTGCTCGAGCAAACCGATCTTCACGACGAAATTGATACCCAGGAAAAACAGGACAGCGAAACCCTCGACACCGCAGATGCTCTCGAACAAAAAGAGATGCCTGAGGAGTTGCCGCTTGACGCCAGTTGGGATGAAATTTACACCGCCGGGACGCCTTCGGGCACCAGCGGAGATTACATCGACGACGAACTGCCTGTGTATCAGGGTGAGACCACGCAATCACTACAGGATTACCTGATGTGGCAAGTGGAACTGACCCCGTTCTCGGATACCGATCGCGCCATTGCGACATCCATTGTAGATGCGGTAGACGAAACCGGTTATCTCACCGTGACCCTGGACGATATTCTCGAAAGCATGGGCGATGACGACGTCGGTATGGACGAAATCGAAGCTGTGCTTAAACGCGTTCAGCGCTTTGATCCCGTTGGCGTGGCCGCCAAAGATCTCCGTGACTGCTTACTGATCCAACTTTCGCAGTTTGATAAAGCCACACCGTGGCTGGAAGAAGCGCGTCTGATCATCAGCGATCACCTCGATCTGTTAGCCAACCATGACTTCCGCACCCTGATGCGCGTGACCCGACTGAAAGAAGACGTGCTGAAAGAAGCCGTCAATCTTATTCAGTCGCTGGATCCAAGACCTGGGCAATCGATCCAGACCGGCGAGCCGGAGTACGTTATTCCGGATGTGCTGGTGCGTAAGCATAACGATCGCTGGGTGGTCGAACTCAACGGCGACAGCATTCCGCGCTTACAGATTAACCAGCACTACGCCGCGATGTGCAATAGCGCGCGCAACGATGCCGACAGCCAGTTTATTCGTAGCAATCTGCAGGATGCGAAGTGGCTGATTAAAAGCCTGGAAAGCCGCAATGATACGTTGCTGCGCGTCAGCCGCTGCATCGTTGAGCAGCAGCAAGCTTTCTTTGAGCAAGGCGAAGAGTTTATGAAACCGATGGTGCTGGCGGATATCGCCCAGGCCGTCGAGATGCACGAATCGACCATTTCCCGTGTGACCACGCAAAAGTATCTGCACAGTCCGCGCGGCATTTTTGAATTGAAGTATTTCTTTTCCAGTCACGTTAACACTGAAGGCGGAGGTGAAGCCTCATCCACAGCTATCCGTGCGCTGGTGAAGAAATTAATTGCTGCGGAAAACCCCGCGAAACCGCTGAGTGACAGCAAGTTAACCTCTATGCTGTCAGAACAGGGTATCATGGTGGCACGCCGCACCGTTGCGAAGTACCGAGAGTCTTTATCCATTCCGCCGTCTAACCAGCGCAAACAGCTGGTGTGACCCAACCGATAAGGAAGACACTATGCAGCTCAACATCACTGGAAACAACGTCGAAATCACCGAAGCCCTGCGCGATTTTGTGAATACAAAATTTGCCAAGCTCGAACAATATTTCGACCGGATTAATCAGGTCTATATTGTGTTGAAAGTGGAGAAGGTTACACATATCTCGGATGCAACACTGCATGTGAACGGTGGCGAAATTCATGCCAGCGCGGAAGGTCAGGATATGTACGCCGCCATTGACGGTTTAATTGATAAACTGGCTCGGCAGTTAACAAAACATAAAGATAAACTGAAACAGCACTAACTTGTCCGGGCAGTTAGCGGGTGCAGGACGGCCTGTTGTGTAGCACAACGGGCCATTTGTACAGTTAGCGCTTAGGTGAAATTATGACAAATAACGATACGACTCTACAACTGAGCACTGTTCTTAACCAGGAATGTACACGCGCAGGCGTTCACTGCCAAAGCAAGAAACGCGCACTGGAAATCATCAGCGAACTTGCGGCAAAACAGCTTAGCTTGCCTTCTCAGGTGGTATTTGAAGCCATTCTGACGCGTGAAAAAATGGGCAGTACCGGCATCGGTAATGGTATTGCTATCCCGCACGGAAAGCTGGAAGAAGACACGATGCGCGCGGTTGGTGTGTTTGTTCAACTCGAAACACCCATCGCCTTCGACGCCATTGATAATCAACCTGTCGATCTGCTTTTCGCCCTGCTGGTCCCGGCAGACCAAACCAAGACGCATTTGCATACGTTGTCACTGGTCGCAAAACGTCTGGCAGATAAAACCATCTGTCGTCGTCTGCGCGCCGCGCAGAGTGACCAGGAGTTGTATCAAATCATCACGGACACCGAAGGTGGACAGGATGAAGCATAACAACCCAATGGCATCCTTTTTTGTCGTTGTGAGGAGAAACAGTACATGGTACTGATGATCGTCAGCGGCCGTTCAGGGTCAGGTAAATCTGTCGCCCTGCGTGCGCTGGAAGATATGGGTTTTTACTGCGTGGATAACCTTCCCGTAGTGCTGTTGCCCGATCTGGCTCGTACACTGGCCGATCGCCAGATTTCTGCTGCCGTCAGCATTGATGTGCGCAACATGCCTGAGTCCCCGGAAATTTTTGAGCAGGCAATGAATAATCTGCCCGAGGGTTTCTCACCACAGCTGCTGTTCCTTGATGCAGACCGTAACACGCTGATTCGTCGCTACAGCGACACGCGCCGTTTACACCCGCTTTCCAGCAAGAACTTGTCTCTGGAAAGCGCTATCGATAAGGAAAGCGATTTGCTGGAGCCACTGCGCTCTCGCGCTGACCTGATCGTTGATACCTCCGAAATGTCCGTACACGAACTGGCGGAAATGTTACGTACCCGACTGCTGGGTAAACGTGAACGTGAATTGACAATGGTATTCGAATCCTTTGGTTTCAAACACGGTATCCCGATTGATGCGGATTACGTCTTTGACGTGCGCTTTCTGCCTAACCCACACTGGGATCCGAAGCTGCGCCCAATGACCGGTCTTGACCGCCCCGTCGCCGCATTCCTCGATAGGCACACAGAAGTACACAATTTTATCTACCAGACTCGCAGCTATCTTGAGCTATGGTTACCCATGCTGGAGACCAACAACCGTAGCTACCTTACCGTAGCCATCGGCTGTACCGGCGGGAAACACCGTTCGGTGTATATTGCAGAGCAGCTGGCAGACTACTTCCGCTCACGCGGTAAAAACGTGCAGTCACGCCATCGTACGCTGGAAAAACGTAAATCATGACCGTGAAGCAAACCGTTGAAATCACCAATAAGCTGGGCATGCATGCCCGCCCAGCGATGAAACTGTTTGAATTGATGCAGGGTTTCGAAGCAGAAGTTTTGCTGCGTAATGATGAAGGAACGGAAGCCGAGGCCAACAGCGTTATCGCTCTGCTGATGCTGGATTCAGCCAAAGGGCGTCAGATAGAAGTCGAAGCCACGGGACCACAGGAAGTAGAAGCCCTGGCCGCAGTGATTGCCCTGTTTAATTCAGGGTTTGATGAAGATTAATCGAGTACACAGAACGTAGCCAGTAGGCCGGATAAGGCGTTTACGCCGCATCCGGCAATAACTACGCTAATACAGCTTATTTTCCCGCATAAACGACTCACCACCTAACTGGCGCATTTGGCGCATAATCCAGGCCTGGCGGTTACGCACATAACCAGAAGGCGCATTCGCCTTAAAACGCAAAGGATTGGGCAATACTGCCGCCAGCAAGGCCGCTTCAGACAGGCTCAACCGACTGGCCGGTTTATGAAAATACCGTTGCGCCGCCGCCTCCACGCCAAATATCCCATCGCCAAACTCGGCGATATTCAAATAGACGGTCAAAATACGTTTCTTACTCCAGACGGTTTCCATACCCAGCGTTAGCCCGGCTTCGAGACCTTTACGCACCCAGCTACGTCCATCCCACAAAAAGAGGTTTTTCGCCGTCTGTTGAGATAACGTTGACGCCCCGCGAATGCGGTTTTCATTGCGTTCATTGTGCGCCAGCGCTTTCTCTATGGCGGTGACGTCAAACCCCCAGTGGTCTGGAAACTTCTGGTCCTCCGCAGCAATCACCGCCAGCCCCATCCACGGTGAGATCTCATCCATACTCACCCAGTCCGAGTGCGCCACATAGCCGAAATCACCGGACAGCCATGCGCCCAGCTGTCGCTCGACCATTACCGCCGAGAAAGGCACAGGCATCACGCTGAAAAGTGCAATGCCCCCGCCCCAGAATACGGCGAGGACAACCACCGCCCGCAGAAAAATACGTCGCAGAAAGGCGGTTACTCCTTTTCTCATTCAGTCAGCACCAGCACACGCGATACCAGTTTATCGATGCCACTCGCAGCCTGAGCGATGTCCTGCGCCAGCATATAGGCAGGCGTGGTGACGATTTTGTTGTCTTCATCGACGACAATATCATCAACCGGACAAGGCACATGCTCAGCGCCCATCTCTTCCAGCACCTCTGCCGTGTCGATATCAGTGCCGATGGTCAGACGCAGCGGGAAGTCAAAAATTTTAGGTAACATGGCAGGCGCAATGCACATAAACCCCAACGGCTTACCCGCCTGATGCATGGCCATCGCCAGCGCGGCTAAATCGCTGTCAACCCGGCATTCGCTGCCCTGACTGGCAAAATTGCTCAGATTTTTGGCCGCACCAAACCCACCCGGCACGATCAACGCATCCAGTTCCGATGAGACTGCCTGCGCAAGTGGGCGAATATCGCCACGTGTGATACGCGCGGCTTCAATTAGCACATTGCGAGTTTCCAGCATCGGCTCGCCGGTCAGATGATTAATCACATCCGCTTGTTGTTTATCTGGTGCGAAACAGACAGCCTGAGCGCCGTTGCGGGCAATCGCCAGAAGCGTGAGAACAGTTTCATGGATCTCTGCACCGTCATACACGCCGCATCCGCTGAGCACTACACCCACTTTTTTCATCGTAATACTCCTTTCTCAACTGGCTGAAACATATTAGTTATTATGATTTAAATGCTACGCTTCACACATTTAACTGATTCATGTAACAAATTATTTAAGATTTGCTATCTTAACTGCGTGCGGCCTGAAAATTAGGGCTGCGCCCTTGTAAACAATGATAATAATTTACGGCGCAGCCACGATTTCCCTGGTGTTGGCGCAGTATTCGCGCACCCCGGTCAAGCCGGGGTCATTTTTTTTCCACACTCGCCACCCAGGCTTTTAATACTGCCACGTCGTGCTGCCACTCCTGCTTCATCTCTTCAATCCATTCAGCAACGTTATCTTCCCAGGCAGGAAGATCCGGCGACTGGATTTGCTGACCTAGCTGTTGCAGGTGACGCAGCCCCACTGAACCTGCTGCGCCTTTAATTTTATGGCCTTCCTCAACAACACCTTTTTTATCCCGTGCCGTCAGGTTGGACTCCAGCACGCTCAAATATCCCGGCATCATCTTCTCAAACACCGCCAGCCCGTCGGTAATTAACTTCGGTCCCACCAGCTCGAGGTATTGTTCCAACATAGGAATATCTAACAGCGCTTGCGATTTACTGCTTTCTTCAGATGTCACAGTGCTCTCCTCTTCGTTTCGGGTATCCCAGTATTTTTTGATCATGGCGGTTAGCGCCGGAACCGACAGCGGCTTACTCAGCACGTCGTCCATGCCTGCGTCCAGATACTCTTTTTTATCTTTCAGTACGTTGGCGGTGAGTGCAACCAGCGGTGGCAGCTCTTCACGGGCATATTTTTGCGTGAGCTCCCGCGAGATATCCAGACCGGTCATATCCGGTAGCTGAATATCCAGCAGCACCAGGTCATATTCACCCGGCGTAAACATTTCCAGCGCGGCTTTCCCGGTCATCGCGACATCCACGCTGTTGCCTAATTTTTCCAGCACGGAGCGCGCAACAATAACGTTCAGCTCAATGTCTTCTACCAGCAGCACATTCAGGGCTGGCAGCGGCATTTCATCGTCTTCAAAAGCATCTTCAATCTCTTCCGCTACCGCAGGCGCATGCACGGTCAGCGTAAAGATGGACCCTTTTCCTGCCTGGCTGGAAACCGTAATATCACCGCCCATGTTTTTCGCCAGACGCTTCGACACGGCCAAACCAATCCCTGTCCCCGTTGCCGGTTTACCGCCGTTGCTGTCCTTCACCTGATAATACATAGCGAAGATTTTATCCTGCTCATCCTGCGGAATGCCGATGCCGGAATCTTCAACTTCGAAATGCAGCATATTCCCCTGGTCATAGCGCGCCCGCACGGTCACCTGCCCCTGCTGGGTAAACTTCACGGCGTTGCTGATCAGATTCCACAGGATCTGACGCAGACGCGTTCCGTCGGTAATGACCTTATGCGGCAGCGGTAACGTCGGCTCAAGCACAAAGCGCAGCCCTTTTTGCTGCGCCTGTAGGCCAGAGAGGTTTTCCAGATCTGCCATAAAGCTGGTGAAATCGATTGGCTGGTTATCGAGCTGGACTTTACGTCGCTCCATCTTATCCATATCGATAATATCGTTGAAAATATTCCCCAGCGTCACAGCAGAGACGTGGATTGTTTTCAGGTATTTTTCCTGCTCCGCGGTCAGATCCGTATCCAGCAGGATCCGGCTTAAGCCGACAATGCCGTTAAGCGGGGTGCGCAACTCGTGGCTGATGGTAGAAATAAAGGTGGTCTTATCGCGGCTGGCGCGCTCAAGCGCATCCTGATAACGCTTACGCTCGGTAATATCGCGCCCAAAGCCCATCAGACCATGTCGTTTACCTACGCGGTCATAGTAAGGCACTTTGCGAATTTCAAAGCAGGCTTTGCGCCCGTCCGGGTAGTCCAGCCACTGTTCGTAGGTGAGCGAAACATTATGACGGAACACCTTCTCGTCGGTCTCAATCACCTTTTCAGCCGCTTCAGGAGAGTAAACGTCAGCCGGTTTTAAGTTCACCAGCTGCTTTTCGCTTTTGCCAGTCAGCAGCTCCATAGCACGGTTACAGCCGGAAAACTCTTTATCTTCATTGCGATAAAAAACCAGATCCGGCGAGGCATCAAGGAAAGAGCGTAAAAAGGAAGACTGTTGCTCAAGCTGGATCTGCGCCTCTTCGCGCTCTTTGATTTCAACCTTCAGTTGCTCGAATGTTTCCTGGCGCTCTGCTTCGGCTTTTTCACGCTCAACAATTTCCTGATTGAGCTGGGCAATATTATCTTTCAGCTGCACATTGAGCTTGAGATCTCGCTCGCGCATCTCTTCCAGCTTTTGTACCAGTCGTGACAGGCGTTGCCGGGACTCCTCAAGTTGCTCCACCACCACAGACAAGAAATAGACGGCCCAGGGGGTAATTAACAGACCAAAAAAGATAGAACGGATGACATCAATGCTTTCTACCTGGCCATGCAGCACCATGGTGACAGCCATCTGCACCACAATTGCCAACACGACCAGAGCCAGCGCCAACAGCAGCGAAAAGCGCACCAGACCTAACTTCATCATCAGGTCGACGTAATATTGCGCCAGCATACGGATTTGCTTCATAGAGGGTTCCTTCACGACAACTTGGCACAATAATACTCAATTCTCAGCGTGACGTTGAAGATTGTGCAAGAAATGCGGAGGTTATCGGTGAAATGACCGCGGAGAGGCCATCAGGCAAGCAGGCGCAGATTGCCGGATGTCGGCTTTGCCTTATCCGGCCTACGGAGAGTTAGTTCTCAGGCTGTACCCATGGCGTACCGAGCGCCGAGCCTTGCACACCGTACTTGTTAAGGTACTTATCCAGTTCGACCATGCCGGTCCAGCGGTTTTCACACCATAGCGGTGCCAACAGCGTTGGGCGGCGCGCGCTGGCGGAAATTCGATGATAAATCACCTCTGGCGGCGTATGACGGATCATCTCCCCGGCGGTAACCGTATAGTCGTCCAGTTCAATTCCGTTCAGCCGCCCGGCTTCCCAGGCTTTCGCCATCGTACTGCCTTTCACAATATGCAGCGGGTGCAGCTTAATACCGTCAACACCCGTCTCCACTACACGTTCCATGGTTTGCAGGCATTCTGCCTGCCCTTCTCCCGGCAGACCGACAATCAGGTGCGAGCACACTTTCAGCCCACGCTCGCGTGCCAGTCGCGTAGTGCGTTGGTAGCAGGCAAAATCATGGCCGCGGTTAATACGATGCAGGGTTTTGTCATGCGCGGTTTGCAAACCGAGCTCCAGCCATACCTCATAGCCGAGGTCTTTATACTCGCAAAGCAGATCGAGTACCGCATCCGGCACGCAGTCGGGGCGCGTCCCAACGCATAACCCGACGATACTGGCCTGGCTAACCGCCTGCTGATACATCGAACGCAGCACCTGCACTTCAGCAAAGGTGCTGGTATAGGCCTGGAAATAGGCCAGATAGCGTTTCGCGCGATTGACCAGATGCGCCTGATGCTCAAGCTGCTCGGCAATAGAATGGTGCTGCTGTGCTTCATCGGCAAACGAGGCAACATTGCAGAAAGTACACCCGCCACGTCCGATGGTGCCATCACGATTTGGACAGCTAAAGCCGCCGTGAAGCGTGAGTTTATGAACCTTTTGCCCGTAACGGCGAGAAAGATCCCCACCAAACATATTGACTAATTTCTGTAACTGCATAATCTGGTAGACCGCGCCTTGAAAAGAGGCCAAAGCCTGCCATTTTTTGCCCCAGTCGGCGATGACCTGGATCAATCGCCCTGGCGTGCCTTTATTCATTGCATAACAAATCAAAATAATCGAAATTTCATTCATTCAAAATGAAATTACTTTTCCTTATATCCGACTGTTTTTTTTATCTTCTTATACTCTCAGCATAAAAACAGTATCTTTAAGACGCCAAAACTCTAAAAACCAGCATAAAATGCCAAGCATAGCGATAAACAAAGGGAGGACGGGGGATATACAGCCTTTCTGACAGTGAGACAGATCACACTTCACTCTCCATTCTCCTTGCGTTAAATCAATGTAAAAAAGCCTTAAATTTCAACGTATTCATAAAGTTAATCGCCCTATAGCACATTTTTGCATAAATAAGATTGCCATTTGACCTGTGTGTGGATTCCCGATAACGTGGAAATCCGCTGGAAGCTTTCTGGATGAGCAGTCTGCTCATCATATTTATGCAGTAATTGAGATTCCCTCTGAAGCAAGTCCTCAAACTTGTTTGACCTATGCGAAAAGGATAAAGAGGGCGAATGCGAGGTAAGCGTATGACACGCAAACCCCGTCGCCATGCTCTTGGTGTGCCCGTGCGCAACGGTCCAGATGGGAATCCCGCAGAGCCTGGGGAGGTTCACTGATATGTTGTACGATAAATCCCTTGAGAGGGATAACTGTGGTTTCGGCCTGATCGCCCACATAGAAGGCGAACCTAGCCACAAGGTAGTGCGTACCGCCATACACGCACTGGCCCGCATGCAGCACCGTGGCGCAATTCTAGCCGATGGTAAAACCGGCGATGGTTGCGGTTTGCTGTTACAAAAACCTGACCGCTTTTTCCGCATCGTGGCGCAAGAGCGCGGCTGGCGTTTAGCTAAAAACTATGCCGTCGGCATGATCTTTTTAAATAAAGACGCTGAACTGGCTGCGGCTTCTCGTCGCATTGTCGAAGAAGAATTACAGCAGGAGACCCTGTCGATTGTCGGCTGGCGCGACGTGCCGACCAACGAAGGTGTTCTCGGTGAAATCGCCCTCTCCTCCCTGCCTCGTATCGAGCAAATTTTTGTCAACGCCCCTGCGGGCTGGCGTCCACGTGATATGGAGCGCCGCCTGTTCATCGCGCGCCGTCGTATCGAAAAACGCCTCCAGGACGATAAAGACTTCTACGTCTGTAGCTTGTCGAACCTGGTCAATATCTATAAAGGTCTGTGTATGCCGGCGGACCTGCCGCGCTTTTACCTGGACCTGGCGGATCTGCGTCTGGAATCAGCCATCTGCCTGTTCCACCAGCGCTTCTCCACCAATACCGTACCGCGCTGGCCGCTGGCGCAACCGTTCCGCTACCTGGCGCATAACGGTGAAATCAACACCATCACCGGCAACCGCCAGTGGGCACGCGCACGTACCTATAAATTCCAGACACCGCTGATCCCTGACCTGCACGACGCCGCACCGTTCGTTAACGAAACCGGTTCCGACTCCAGCTCAATGGATAACATGCTGGAACTGCTGCTGGCTGGCGGGATGGACATTATTCGCGCCATGCGTTTACTGGTGCCGCCGGCCTGGCAGAACAACCCGGATATGGACCCGGAGCTGCGCGCGTTCTTTGACTTTAACTCCATGCACATGGAGCCGTGGGATGGCCCGGCGGGCATTGTTATGTCCGACGGCCGTTTTGCCGCCTGTAACCTTGACCGTAACGGCCTGCGTCCGGCGCGCTACGTCATCACCAAAGACAAGCTGATTACCTGCGCTTCTGAAGTTGGGATCTGGGATTATCAGCCGGATGAAGTCGTCGAGAAAGGTCGCGTCGGCCCTGGCGAGCTGATGGTTATCGATACCCGCAGCGGGCGCATTCTGCACTCCGCCGAAACCGATGACGATCTGAAAAGCCGCCATCCGTACAAAGATTGGATGGAGAAGAACGTCCGCCGTCTGGTGCCGTTCGAAGACCTCGCTGACGATCAGGTCGGCAGCCGCGAACTGGACGATGACACGCTCGCCAGCTATCAGAAACAGTTTAACTACAGCGCCGAAGAGCTGGATTCCGTGATCCGCGTGCTCGGTGAAAACGGTCAGGAAGCGGTCGGCTCAATGGGTGATGATACCCCGTTTGCGGTGCTCTCAAGCCAGCCACGCATCATTTATGACTACTTCCGCCAGCAGTTCGCGCAGGTGACTAACCCGCCGATCGACCCGCTGCGTGAAGCGCATGTTATGTCGCTGGCCACCAGCATCGGTCGTGAGATGAACGTCTTCTGCGAAGCCGAAGGTCAGGCACACCGCCTGAGCTTTAAATCGCCGATCCTGCTGTACTCCGATTTCACCCAGCTCACCACCATGAAAGAGGAGCATTACCGCGCCGACCGCCTGGATATCACCTTCGACGTGACCGAAACCACGCTCGAAGAGACCGTCAAAGCATTGTGCGATAAGGCGGAACAGATGGTGCGTAACGGTACGGTGCTGCTGGTGCTCTCTGACCGTAACATCGCGAAAAACCGCCTGCCGGTTCCTGCACCGATGGCCGTAGGCGCAGTGCAAACGCGTCTGGTAGAACAAAGTCTGCGTTGCGACGCCAACATCATCGTTGAAACCGCCAGTGCCCGCGACCCGCACCATTTTGCTGTCCTGCTCGGCTTTGGCGCGACGGCCATTTATCCGTATCTCGCGTATGAAACGCTGGGACGACTGATCGACACTCAGGCGATTGCCAAAGATTACCGGACCGTGATGCTGAACTACCGTAACGGCATCAACAAAGGTCTGTACAAAATCATGTCCAAAATGGGCATCTCGACCATTGCCTCTTACCGCTGCTCGAAGCTGTTTGAAGCCGTTGGTCTGCACGATGATGTCGTGGCGCTGTGCTTCCAGGGCGTGGTCAGCCGCATCAGCGGCGCAGGGTTTAGCGACTTCCAGCAGGATCTGCTGAACCTCTCCAAACATGCATGGCTGGCACGTAAACCTATCAGCCAGGGCGGTTTGCTCAAATACGTCCACGGCGGCGAATACCATGCCTACAACCCGGACGTGGTGCGCACGCTGCAACAGGCGGTACAAAGCGGCGAGTACAGCGACTATCAGGAATATGCCAAGCTGGTCAATGAGCGTCCGGCGGCCACGCTGCGCGATCTGCTGGCGATTACGCCTGGCGATGAAGCCGTAAGCATTAGCGAAGTAGAACCCGCGACCGAACTGTTTAAACGCTTTGATACCGCAGCTATGTCCATCGGCGCATTAAGCCCCGAAGCACACGAAGCGCTGGCCGAAGCCATGAACAGCATCGGCGGCAACTCGAACTCCGGTGAAGGCGGTGAAGACCCGGCGCGCTATGGCACCAATAAAGTGTCGCGCATTAAGCAGGTTGCTTCCGGTCGCTTTGGCGTAACCCCGGCGTATCTGGTCAACGCCGATGTCATCCAGATTAAAGTCGCTCAGGGCGCGAAACCTGGCGAAGGCGGTCAGTTACCGGGTGATAAAGTCACCCCGTACATCGCCAAACTGCGCTATTCGGTACCGGGCGTGACGCTGATCTCCCCGCCGCCGCACCACGATATTTACTCTATCGAAGACTTAGCGCAGCTGATTTTCGACCTCAAACAGGTCAACCCGAAAGCGATGATCTCCGTGAAGCTGGTTTCCGAACCAGGCGTTGGCACCATCGCCACAGGCGTGGCGAAAGCCTATGCGGATCTGATCACCATTGCTGGCTACGATGGCGGTACCGGCGCAAGCCCGCTCTCCTCGGTGAAATATGCGGGCTGCCCGTGGGAACTCGGTCTGGTGGAAACCCAGCAGGCGCTGGTCGCTAACGGTCTGCGTCACAAGATTCGCCTGCAGGTTGATGGCGGTCTGAAAACCGGTGTCGATATCATTAAAGCGGCGATTCTGGGTGCGGAAAGCTTCGGCTTCGGTACCGGTCCAATGGTGGCGCTGGGCTGTAAATACCTGCGTATTTGCCACCTGAACAACTGCGCAACCGGCGTGGCGACTCAGGATGACAAACTGCGTAAGAATCACTATCACGGCCTGCCGTTCAAAGTGACTAACTACTTTGAATTTATCGCCCGCGAAGTCCGTGAGCTGATGGCGCAACTGGGTGTGAAGCGTCTGGTGGATCTGATTGGTCGTACCGACCTGCTCAAAGAGCTGGAAGGGTTTACCGCCAAGCAACAGAAACTGGAACTGTCTCGTCTGCTGGAAACCGCCGAACCGCATCCGGGTAAAGCGCTGCATTGCACCGAGAACAACCCGCCGTTTGATAACGGCGTGCTGAACGCTCAGTTGTTACAGCAAGCGAAACCGTTTGTCGACGAGCGCCAGAGCAAAACCTTCTGGTTCGATATCCGCAACACCGACCGTTCTGTTGGCGCGTCGCTGTCGGGCTATATCGCGCAAACGCATGGCGATCAGGGGCTGGCGTCTGACCCAATCAAAGCGCACTTCAGCGGTACCGCAGGCCAGAGCTTCGGCGTGTGGAACGCGGGCGGCGTGGAGTTGTATCTGACCGGTGATGCCAACGACTATGTCGGTAAAGGTATGGCGGGCGGTCTGCTGGCAGTGCGTCCTCCGGTTGGCTCTGCTTTCCGTAGCCATGAGGCGAGCATCATTGGTAACACCTGTCTGTATGGCGCCACCGGTGGCCGCCTGTTTGCCGCGGGTCGTGCGGGTGAGCGCTTTGCAGTACGTAACTCCGGCGCAATCACCGTGGTTGAAGGTATTGGCGACAACGGCTGCGAATATATGACCGGCGGTATCGTCTGTATTCTCGGAAAAACGGGCGTCAACTTCGGAGCGGGTATGACGGGTGGATTCGCCTACGTGCTCGACGAAGACGGTGAGTTCCGCAAACGCGTGAACCCGGAACTGGTAGAAGTGCTGAACGTGGACTCGCTGGCTATCCACGAGGAACACCTGCGCGGTTTGATTACCGAGCACGTACAGCATACCGGCTCTTCACACGGCGAAGAGATCCTGGCTAACTGGCCAGCATTCTCGGCGAAATTCGCGCTGGTAAAACCAAAATCCAGTGATGTGAAAGCACTGTTGGGTCACCGTAGTCGTAGCGCAGCAGAGCTGCGTGTGCAGGCGCAGTAAGGGGTAGCAGCAATGAGTCAGAACGTATACCAATTTATCGACCTGCAGCGCGTTGATCCGCCTAAGAAGCCGCTGAAGATCCGTAAGATCGAGTTTATCGAGATCTACGAGCCGTTTTCCGAAGGCCAGGCCAAAGCACAGGCAGACCGCTGCCTGTCCTGCGGTAACCCGTACTGCGAGTGGAAGTGTCCGGTGCATAACTACATCCCGAACTGGCTGAAACTGGCGAACGAGGGGCGTATTTTTGAAGCAGCAGAACTGTCGCACCAGACCAACACTCTGCCGGAAGTCTGTGGCCGCGTGTGCCCGCAGGATCGTCTGTGTGAAGGATCCTGTACGCTGAACGATGAGTTCGGCGCGGTGACTATCGGTAACATCGAGCGCTATATCAACGATAAAGCATTCGAAATGGGCTGGCGCCCGGATATGACCGGCGTGCGTCAGACCGACAAGCGCGTGGCGATCATCGGTGCCGGTCCGGCAGGCCTGGCCTGTGCTGATGTGCTGACCCGTAACGGCGTGAAGGCGGTGGTATTTGACCGCCACCCGGAAATCGGCGGTCTGCTGACCTTCGGTATCCCGGCCTTCAAACTGGAGAAAGAGGTGATGACCCGCCGTCGTGAAATCTTCACCGGTATGGGCATTGAGTTCAAATTGAACGTGGAAGTGGGCCGCGATGTACAGCTTGACGATCTGCTGAAAGATTATGACGCCGTGTTCCTTGGCGTAGGTACCTATCAGTCGATGCGCGGTGGGCTGGAAAACGAAGACGCTTCCGGTGTGTTTGATGCCCTGCCGTTCCTGATCGCCAATACCAAACAGTTGATGGGCTTTGGCGAAAGCAGCGACGAGCCGTACATCAGCATGGAAGGCAAACGCGTCGTCGTTCTCGGCGGTGGCGATACCGCGATGGACTGCGTGCGGACCTCGGTTCGCCAGAACGCAGCACATGTCATCTGCGCTTATCGTCGTGACGAAGAGAACATGCCGGGTTCCAAACGCGAAGTGAAAAATGCGCGTGAAGAAGGCGTCGAATTCCAGTTCAACGTCCAGCCTTTAGGCGTGGAAGTGAACGCCAACGGTAAGGTATGCGGTGTGAAAATGGCGCGTACCGAAATGGGTGAACCGGATGCGAAGGGCCGTCGCCGTGCGGAGATCGTCGCCGGTTCCGAACACGTTGTTCCGGCAGATGCGGTGGTACTGGCGTTTGGCTTCCGTCCGCACAGTATGGAGTGGCTGGCAAAACACAGCGTCGAACTGGATTCTCAGGGCCGCATTATTGCTCCAGAGCGCAGCGACAACGCCTTCCAGACCAGCAACCCGAAAATCTTCGCCGGTGGCGACATCGTGCGCGGTTCGGATCTGGTAGTCACCGCGATTGCCGAAGGTCGTAAAGCGGCAGACGGTATCCTGAACTACCTGGAAGTGTAATACAGCCTCTTAAGGCATCTCATCTGCCCGGGTGGGTGAGATGCCAAATTCCTGCCGCAATACCGCCAAACCTGCCGATTAAGCCAGTCTGACAACACGTTTAGTAAACAGGGCAAATAACCTTAACACCCCAAACAGATCAACATCATGAATAATAACCATGTAAAAATCAGACGAAAACGTTTGCTTTACGTTGAGAACTGTATATTATGCGGCGGATTTTTTGGGCAAAATTCATGGAGGCGTTGTGTCGCAAGACAACAATTATAGCCAGGGCCCCGTCCCTCTGGCGGCGCGAAAAGGCGTAGTTCCACTAACATTTGTCATGTTGGGACTCACATTCTTTTCCGCCAGTATGTGGACCGGTGGCACACTCGGTACCGGTCTTTCTTATAATGATTTCTTCCTGGCAGTTCTCTTCGGTAATCTTCTCCTCGGTATTTACACTGCATTTCTCGGTTTTATCGGCGCAAAAACAGGGCTCTCAACCCACCTTCTGGCGCGTTACTCATTTGGTGTGAAAGGTTCATGGCTTCCCTCTCTGCTGCTAGGCGGCACACAGGTAGGCTGGTTTGGCGTTGGTGTGGCCATGTTTGCTATCCCGGTTGGCAAAGCGACGGGAATTGACGTCAATATCCTGATTGCGGTTTCCGGTCTGTTGATGACCCTGACCATCTTTTTTGGCATCTCAGCGCTGACCGTTTTATCTATCATCGCCGTGCCTGCCATCGTCGTACTTGGCAGCTACTCCGTCTGGCTGGCAGTGAGCGATGTCGGCGGTTTGGAGCATTTAAAAGCGATAGTGCCGCAAACGCCGCTGGATTTCTCCACCGCACTGGCGCTGGTAGTCGGCTCGTTTGTCAGCGCAGGGACGTTAACCGCTGACTTCGTCCGTTTTGGCCGCAACGCCAAAGGCGCGGTGCTGATCGCCATGGTGGCGTTTTTCCTTGGCAACTCCTTGATGTTCATCTTCGGCGCTGCGGGCGCGGCTGCGGTTGGACAGGCGGATATCTCTGACGTGATGATTGCCCAGGGACTGCTGCTGCCCGCGATCATCGTTCTCGGCCTGAATATCTGGACCACCAACGATAATGCTCTGTACGCATCGGGCCTGGGATTTGCCAATATTACCGGCCTTTCCAGCCGTACGCTGTCGGTGGCTAACGGTATTATTGGCACACTATGCGCGCTGTGGCTTTACAATAACTTTGTCGGCTGGCTGACATTTCTGTCGGCAGCGATTCCCCCGATTGGCGGGGTGATCATCGCCGACTATCTGCTGAACCATCGCCGCTATGCCGACTTCAGCAAAGCGCAATTTATTTCCGTAAACTGGATAGCGATCCTGTCCGTTGCACTGGGCATCGCCGCTGGTCACTATATTCCCGGCATCGTGCCCGTCAATGCCGTACTCGGCGGCGTATTCAGCTATATCCTGCTGAATCCACTTTTCAATCGCAGCCTTGCTAAATCCCCGGAGGTCAGCCATGCAGAATAATAACATCACCATTCATCAGGCGCGTTTACAGGGACGTGAAGGGTTATGGCAAATCACGATTGAAAACGGGCGCTTTAGCCGTATTGAGCCTCAAGACGCAGCGACGTTACCACAGGGTGAAGTGCTTGATGCTGAAGGCGGTCTGGCTATCCCACCGTTCGTTGAGCCACATATCCATCTGGACACTACGCAAACCGCGGGCGAGCCGAGCTGGAATCAGTCTGGTACGCTGTTTGAGGGCATTGAACGCTGGGCTGAACGTAAGGCAATGCTCACTCACGAAGACGTCAAAGCGCGCGCCATGCAGACCCTGAAGTGGCAGATGGCCAACGGCATCCAGTATGTCCGTACCCACGTTGACGTTTCCGACCCAACGTTGACGGCGCTAAAAGCCATGCTGGAGGTGAAGCAAGAAGTCGCTCCGTGGGTAGAGCTACAGATTGTCGCGTTCCCGCAAGAAGGCATTCTTTCTTATCCCAACGGTGAAGCGCTCCTGGAGGAAGCCGTGCGTCTGGGCGCCGACGTCATTGGCGCGATCCCGCACTTTGAATTCACGCGTGAATATGGCGTAGAGTCGCTGCATAAGATTTTCGCTCTGGCGCAAAAATACGACAAACTTATCGACGTGCACTGTGACGAAATCGATGATGAGCAATCCCGCTTTGTTGAAACCGTTGCGGCGCTGGCGCATCGCTACAATATGGGCGAGCGCGTGACCGCCAGCCATACCACGGCGATGCATTCCTACAACGGCGCGTATGCTTCCCGTCTTTTCCGTCTGTTGAAAATGTCCGGCATTAACTTTGTCGCAAATCCACTGGTGAATATTCACCTGCAAGGGCGCTTTGACACTTATCCTAAGCGTCGTGGTGTTACGCGCGTCAAAGAGATGCTGGAAGCGGAGATCAACGTCTGCTTCGGTCATGATGACGTCTTCGATCCGTGGTATCCGCTGGGCACTGCGAATATGCTGCAGGTGCTGCATATGGGATTACACGTGTGCCAGCTGATGGGATACGGACAAATTAACGATGGGTTGAACCTGGTCACCACCCACAGCGCGAAAACCCTGCACCTGCAGGACTACGGTCTGAACGTGGGGAATTCTGCGAATCTGGTGATTTTGCCTGCAGAAAATGGGTTTGACGCGGTTCGTCGCCAGACACCTGCCCGTTATTCCATTCGTCATGGTCGAGTCATTGCCGAGACGGTCCCAAGCCAAACCACACTGCATCTGACGCAGCCAGAAACGGTGACGTTTAAGCGCTAGGTCGTTACATTCCATGTCGGATGGCGTTAGCCTTGCCATCCGACACAGTCTCTCATTCTCAAGCTTGTAATAAGCTGGCGCGGACTTTGATCACCACCTTTTTGATGTCCATCGGGGTCTGCACCACACAACCCGGTTTATGCGGCTCGCCCGGCATAAAAATCACAAATTTTCCCGGCTTCAGTACCATAGCCTGTTCATCGGCAATCTGGCTGCACAGCTGATAATCATCCTCGATGTGCATCTCTTCGCAGTGACGAGCAGAATCGGTCATCCCGAACAGAATCCGTTCTTCGCCGGACAACAGCATCTGAATATCAATGTACTGCTGATGCAGCTCCGCTTTCTTATGCTCTGGGCTCTGCGTTGTAAATTGCATGACATTCATAAAAATATTCTCGCCCTGCAACGTGTAGCGCCCAGGCGTTTTCTCCTGCGGATTCGCCGCAATGGCAAGCGTTAACGCCTGCTGCAAGACCGGATGTAATCCGGCAGAAGGCAATGAATTCAACGCATCTGATATCATCATCATTCTCCCTGGGCCAACAGCGCGGCCCCCAGTAATCCAGCGTCATGACGGCAATGCGCCGCCAGCAATTCCACGTGATAGGCCAAAGGCTCTTGTGCCAGATAATGTTCCACCAGCGCCAGATACCCTTCAGCCAGCCCAACGCTGCCGCCAATGACCACGCACTGACAATCAGTCGTGGCCTTCACATCGGCAACAAGCCTGGCCAAAGTACGCGCTGAGCGATGGATCAACCGGCTTGCCTGCTCATCCCCCTGCCCGGCACGGCTAAAAATAGTTTTGGCGTCGCATCCGGCAAGCGCGCCTTCGGCAGCCGCCGCTATTCCACGACCGGATGCGATCGCCTCAACGCAGCCCACACGCCCGCAGCCGCAAACAGGCCCATGCGGATCGGCCAGCGTATGTCCCAGATGCCCAGCTAAACCGCCGACTCCGGTCAGCAGTTTCCCACCGCTGACGACTCCCCCGCCAACGCCTGTGGAGACGGTAATAAACACCAGATCGCGGTACTCACCACCAAGCGCATGGTACTCAGCCCACGCCGCTGCCTGTGCGTCATTGACGGCCAGCGTCGGCAGGCCGGTGATTTGTTCCAGCGTTTGTGTCAGCGGAAAATGCATCAATCCGCCGAGGTTATGCGGATTCAGCGCCAGTAAAGCCCCCTCACGGATAATCCCCGTCGAGGCGATCGCCACCCGATTAGCACGCCCCTGTAGCGGGGCAACCAGTGTTTGTAACGCGGCGCGCAGCGCTTGCGGCGTTTTACTGACAGGCGTCGGCAGTTCACGCCGCTCGCGGACTTGCAGATTGTTGTCTATCAGCGCGGCAGCCAATTTGGTGCCGCCAATATCAATCGCCAGTGTGGTCATGACGCCGCCTCATGCATCGTGGTGGCGCTCTGTAGCTCAAAGAACGACATATCCTTCCCTTACGGCTATTGCCCGGTTCAGCACCGGGCAACTGGATTAACTTTTGGATTTCACCATAGTGCTTTTGTCACCGCCGAACGGCACGGCACCGCTAAACGGTCGACCATCAATGGCATCATGCGTACGCAACGCTTCAGGACGTAGCCAGCGCTGTACACGGGACGGCATATCAAGACCAATCAGCAGGATCACTACAAATGTCAGGCCGAAAGAGAGCGATCCCAGCGCGGTACCCAGATCCAGACGTTGGGCAATCAGCGCGCCGATGATCGGTGCCAGAGCCCCGCCCAGTGCGCCCACGTTATAGGTGAAGCCCAATCCCGCCGCACGCTGATCGGTATCGAAATAACCGCCAATCAGTTTTGGTAAGATCCCGGAGATCCCCTGGCCGAGCATTTGTTGGAAAAACAGCAGCAAACCCAGTACCCAGACGTTTGAACCGCCTATCGCAAACACCGGAATAATCAGCAACTGCGAGGCCAGCAGACTGCAGACATAGGCTTTACGCGTGCCCAGCCAGTCACCAAGAAAACCGCCGACGCAACACCCAACCGCCGCACCAAAACCGCTAAAGAAGAGCACTCTGGCCACCGTGGAAGGATCGTACAGCAGTTCCGTTTTCAGATAGGTTGGCAACAGCGCCTGAATCGGCCACGAGTACAGGAAGGCGAATAGCACGACCACCATCAGCATCACGCCCGTCGGCCAGCGTTTCCCGCTGCTTTGCACCATAAAGCTAATGAAGATAAAGGCGCATATCAGTCCCAGGACCGCCACGATAGCCGCATTTTGCAGGTTGCCAGCAAAGCAGAACCACAGCGCAGTTGCAGCGGCGAGCGTCATCAGAATATTAATTACCCGATGCTCGCCCCGGTAGAGAATGTCCACCATCGTGCGCACTGGCGCTTTGCCTTCGTGTTTTTCTTTCCAGTCTTCCGCTTCCGGAATATTTTTACGCAGCCAGAGGGCGAAGATAATTGGCAGGATGCCGATGAAGAACAGCGCGCGCCATCCCCAGACCGGGACCACCAGACTGTAGACCTGGGCGGCGATCACGGCACCAACGGAAAAGCCGGAAATCAGGAAACCACTGGCTTTGTTTCGCAGGTGTTTAGGCCAACTTTCAATAACATAGGTTGCGCTGGAACCATACTCACCGGCCATTCCCATACCGATAACCAGGCGGGCGATAAACATGGTGGTGTAGCCCGGCGCGAAACCGCAGGCCAGCGTTCCCACAGAGAACAGAATGATGCTGGTGACCATTGCCAGGCGGCGTCCGTAGCGGTCGCCCATTGCCCCCAGCATTAACCCGCCAAACCAACGGGAGATAAAGGCGGCCGAGATCAGGCTGGCGGCCTGCACCGTCGTCAGTCCGAATTCGCCCTGCACTTCTGTCAGCACCAGGGCGATTAACACAAAATCGAAACCATCAAGCAAATATCCCAGCCAGGCGGCGGAAAATGCCCGCCATTGTGCCCGATTGAGATGGCGATACCACGGGATGTTCTGGGTAGAAGTACTCATTTTACTCTCCCGACGATTTTTGTTGTTGTGCCGGGTGGTGGCTTTGCCTTACCCGGCCTACGGTCGAAGATCCAGGCCGGGCAAGCGAAGCGCCCCCGGCTACCCGTGATTACGCCTTTTCCGCCAGCAGTTGGTTTGCCAGCGCTTTCAGTTCCGGCAGATAGTGTTCATCTACCGGGGCAAAGGGTTTACGGCACAGTGGGACAGAAACCACATCCATATAGTGCAGTACTGTTTTCAGACCGCGGAATACGCCAACCTTAATAAGCAGATCGATAACCTTATTGCACTCGGTTTGCAGCTTTTGCGCCGTGCGGATGTCACCTTCTTTGAGCGCTTTCACAATTCCCTGATAGCGCCACCCCATGATGTTGTAAGTGCTACCGATACCGCCATCTGCGCCCGCAAGCAGTCCGGAAGCAAAGATCTCGTCATAGCCGTTATAAAGCACCAGATCGGGATGAGCGCGGCGGATCTGTTCCATCTGATAGAGATCGCCCGAAGTTTGCTTCAGTGCGCCAACGCCTGGCAGCGTTACCAGCGTGTTGATCTGATCCAGCGTCAGTTTTACGCCGCTCAGCGCCGGAATGTTATAGACCACCATCGGTAAACCATCAGCGGAATCAATAATTGCGCGGTAGTGATCGCAATGTTCTTCAAAGCTGAACGGATAGTAAAACGGTGTAACGGCCGAAACGGCATCAAAGCCGTAACGATGTGCCGCACTCGCCAGCTGTTGGCTCTCTTCAGTACTCACCGTGCCAACATGGGCGATCAGCGTCACCTTACCTTTCGCCTCTTCGGCAACAATTTCCAGTACCTGCTCTCTTTCAACGCGGTTTTGGACAAAGGCCTCACCCGTTGAGCCACCGACATAGAGCCCGTCTACACCCTGACCAATGTTGAAACGCACCAGGCGGCGCAAACTCTCGATGTCCAGTCTCTGTTGGTTATCGAATGGGGTTAACAACGCTGGCATTACGCCTTTTAAATCTCTTGCCATAACGACCTCTGACGATGATTAGTGTTATCTAACTGCATACCTTTATACCTGTTATACCAGATCAAATAAGCAGCAATACAATACAGAACGCTTATAGTGCGATCTACTTCACTAAACACTTCATCCTTCGAGCCGCCTCTGCGTTAGCTGCGTTCGCTCACCCCTGTCACATAGTTATCTATGCTCCAGGGAACTCGCTCTCTTGCCGCCTTGATGCAACTTGAATGATTTTGTGTTTAAACGATCGTCGGGATCGCGATCACTTACGCAACTTTTTACTTTTGCTGAAGGCATGCCAGGTCGCGGAAACGCTATTGAGGTGTTCTTGCAGTGCGCGGTCAGCTTCTTCAGGATCGCGCTGGCGAATTGCGTCGACAATAGCGATATGCTGCTGATAACTCACGTTGTTGTGCTCATACAACTCTTGATCGGCGACGGTCGGACGGGCGGCAATCAGCCAATCTAACAGCGCAACATGGATAGCCATAAAGATAGGATTGCCCGGGATCTCAGCCAGTACACGGTGAAAATCAACGTCCGAGCGGATGAACAACGTATTGTCATCGAGCGACTGGCTGTTGATCTCCAGTGCTTTAGCCAGTCTGTCGATTTGCTCATCTGTCGCATGTTCGGCGGCGTATCGTACCAGGCTGGATTCAAAGAACAGTCGCAACTGCTCGAAGTGGGCAATGCCACCGGGATGTGCGAGGAAATCTTTCGCCATACCAGACAGCTCGCTGATGATGGTATCAGCTGAAGGACGCGAAACGCGGGCGCGCTCGCCGTTGTTGATTTGTACCAGACCTTTGCGTTTTAACGCGGCCAGCGCTTCTCGTACAGAAGGACGGCCCACGTTAAAGAAGGCCATCAGCTCCCGCTCAGACGGCAACTGTTCGCCCTCGCCAAATTCCCGACGACGAATCATCTGCTCCAGTTCTTCTTCAACCATTTCAGACAGTTTTTTACGCGCCAACGGGCGATTGCGTAAGCTACGGCCAATGGTGGATGGAGAGTCTTCAGCTTGCGAATCAAATGCGTTCATAGGGTCCATTCAGCTAAGTCGTGGTGACAAACAACAGCGGGTTTATCCTAACACAGGATCGAAAGCAGGGTGAAATGATGGACGATCTGATCCTGCTGGCTTATTGATAATATACGTAACAGCAATATTATTTTAAGCGAGTATCTTCTGCCTCACTTTAATTGAATGGAGTTAAATAGCTTCATGAAAATTATGAATATGAACGTGATTATTTATCATAACCTTCTATTTTATAACGATAAATAATTACATTATCGAATTAAAAATAAGATATTCACTCCATAAAAAATGCCCAGAAAAATATAACATCCGTTTTGACAACAGCATTATTACCGGATTTATCTTCTTCTCTGGCATGGAGTGAAACAATGTTTGGCATCATTATCTCTGTCATCGTTTTATTAACGATGGGTTACCTGATCCTCAAAAACTACAAACCGCAGGTCGTGCTGGCCGCCGCCGGGATCTTCCTGATGATCTGCGGCGTCTGGCTGGGCTACGGCGCGTTGGTCGCTAACGACAAAAGCAGTGGCTATCTACTGGTCGATATTTACAATGAAATTTTGCGTATGCTCTCCAACCGCGCGGCCGGACTGGGGTTATCAATCATGGCGGTGGGCGGTTATGCCCGTTATATGGACAGAATGGGGGCCAGCAGAGCGATGGTTAGCCTGTTAAGTCGCCCGCTCAAGCTAATCCGCTCCCCCTATGTAGTGCTTGCCGCCACCTATGTGATTGGTCAGATCATGGCGCAGTTCATTACCAGCGCATCCGGGTTAGGTATGTTGCTGATGGTGACGCTGTTCCCAACGCTGGTTAGTCTTGGCGTAAGCCGTTTATCCGCTGTTGCGGTCATTGCCACTTCGATGTCGATTGAGTGGGGCATTCTGGAAACCAACTCTATTTTTGCCGCGCAGGTCGCGGGCATGAAAATCGCCACCTATTTCTTTCAATACCAGTTGCCCGTCGCGTCGTGTGTCATTGTCGCCGTCGCCATTGCGCATTTTTTCGTTCAGCGTCAATTTGATAAAAAAGCCGCACCGGAAAGTAACGGATTTGCGGAACAAAAGGCGCTGGAAAACGTACCCCCGCTCTATTACGCCATTTTGCCGGTGATGCCGCTGATCCTGATGCTGGGCTCGCTTGCCCTTGCACAAATGGGGCTAATGAAAGCAGAGTTGAATCTGGTGGTGGTGATGTTGATGAGCATGACGCTGACTATGTTTGTTGAATTCCTGCATAAACATAATCTGCGCGAAACGATGGATGATGTGCAGGCTTTTTTTGACGGCATGGGGACGCAGTTTGCCAACGTTGTCTCCCTGGTGGTCGCCGGTGAAATCTTTGCGAAAGGGTTGACGACTATCGGGACTGTCGATGCCGTAATAAAAGGCGCAGAGCATTCCGGTCTTGGCGGTATCGGCGTGATGATCATCATGGCGGTGGTCATCGCCGCCTGCGCAATCGTCATGGGGTCAGGCAACGCGCCGTTTATGTCTTTTGCCAGCCTCATTCCGGATATTGCCGCCGGGCTGCATATTCCTGCGGTAGTAATGATTATGCCGATGCATTTTGCCACTACGCTTGCCCGCGCGGTGTCACCCATAACCGCTGTAATTGTCGTGACATCGGGTATTGCCGGCGTATCGCCCTTTGAAGTGGTAAAACGTACAGCAATCCCGATGGCAGTAGGATTTGTGGTGAATATGGTAGCCACCATCGCGCTGTTTTATTGATACCAAAGCCAGAAAACAGAACAGGCCCCAAAGGGCCTGTTTTTCATTTCACTACTTATTTCACTACGCGCAGCGCTGGACGCCCACCGCGAGGCGGTGGCGGAGTATCATCCGGATCGTTGTCGTCGCCATTATCAGGTTTATCGCCATCAATGACCGACATGACCGTTTCACTCTCAAAACCAGACGTGTCGTTGTCGTCATCATTTAAGCTGGCAACATCTTCGTCGTAGGCGGCTTCCGGTTCAAACATCGTACCGGCGCCATTTTCACGTGCATAAATTGCCAGAACGGCAGCCAACGGCACAGACACCTGACGCGGCACACCACCGAAGCGCGCGTTAAAGCGCACTTCATCGTTAGCCAGTTCCAGGTTGCCCACCGCACGCGGTGCAATATTCAGAACAATTTGCCCGTCACGCGCATATTCCATTGGAACCTGCACGTCCTGGAGCGTCACATCCACCACCAGATGCGGCGTGAGCTGGTTGTCCAGCAACCACTCATAGAACGCGCGCAGCAGATACGGACGGCGTGGTGTTAGCTGTGGCAAATCCATACAGGTTAACCCCGGCCCAGACGCATTTCACGTTCAGGCTCAGTCAGAGAAGCCAGGAAAGAGTCACGTTCGAAGACGCGAGTCATGTACCCTTTCAGTTCTTTCGAACCTGCACCGTTGAATTCAATACCCAACTGCGGTAAACGCCACAGCAGCGGCGCCAGGTAGCAGTCTACCAGGCTGAACTCATCGCTCAGGAAGTAAGGTTTCTGGCCAAATACTGGCGCGATTGCCAGCAGTTCTTCGCGCAGACGCTTACGCGCGACTTCGGCTTCAGATGCAGAACCGTTCACGATGACGTTCATCAGCGTGTACCAGTCTTTTTCAATACGCTGCATGTACAGGCGGCTTTCACCACGCGCAACCGGGTAAACCGGCATCAGCGGCGGATGCGGGAAGCGCTCATCCAGGTATTCCATAATGATGCGAGATTCCCACAGGGTCAGCTCACGATCCACCAGTGTCGGTACGCTCTGATTCGGGTTGAGGTCGATCAGATCCTGAGGTGGATTGTCCTTCTCCACATGCTCAATCTCGAAACTAACACCTTTCTCAGCCAGCACAATGCGGACCTGATGGCTATAGATGTCAGTAGGACCAGAAAACAGCGTCATTACCGAACGTTTGTTGGCAGCGACAGCCATGAAAACCTCCAGGTATATTCAGAATTTTTACTGCTACCAGCCACTCAGTGGCCAGCCAGAAGTGATGTCACCCAGACTCGGGAAAGTCATTACTGCTCAAAATACAAACAAAAAATGAACGATACCGGACATTTGGGCAGAAAATTGGATGATAGTTTACCAGATTTTGTGACCTTTGTGGTGAGTCGATTCTTGAAATGGGGAAAAAGAGGTGGCAATCAGCGGATTACCGTGGATCTGAGGCGAGAAATAACGATAAAAAAACCCGCCGAAGCGGGTTTTTTCGCAAATTGTCGTCTGCCGAAGCAGAGTACAATTAACGTTTGGAGAACTGAGGACGACGACGTGCTTTACGCAGACCGACTTTCTTACGTTCAACCTGACGAGCATCACGGGTAACGAAGCCAGCTTTACGCAGTTCGCCACGCAGGGATTCGTCGTACTCCATCAGAGCGCGGGTGATACCGTGACGGATCGCACCAGCCTGACCAGAGATACCACCACCTTTAACAGTGATGTACAGATCCAGTTTCTCAACCATGTCGACCAGTTCCAGCGGCTGACGAACTACCATGCGGGCAGTTTCACGACCGAAGTACTGTTCCAGAGAACGTTGGTTGATTACGATTTTACCACTGCCCGGTTTGATGAAAACGCGAGCTGCGGAACTTTTGCGGCGACCAGTGCCGTAGTATTGATTTTCAGCCATTGCCTATAATCCCGATTAGATGTCAAGAACTTGCGGTTGCTGTGCCGCGTGGTTGTGCTCGTTGCCAGCGTAAACTTTCAGTTTACGGAACATAGCACGACCCAGCGGGCCTTTTGGCAGCATGCCTTTAACCGCGATTTCAAGCACACGCTCAGGACGGCGAGCAATCATCTCTTCAAAGGTCGCTTGTTTGATACCACCGATGTGGCCGGTGTGGTGATAGTACACTTTGTCAGTACGCTTGTTGCCGGTTACAGCAACTTTGTCAGCGTTCAGAACGATGATGTAATCACCGGTATCTACGTGCGGAGTGTATTCCGCTTTGTGCTTACCGCGCAGGCGCAGAGCCAGTTCGGAAGCCAGACGGCCCAGAGTTTTACCGGTCGCGTCAACAACATACCAGTCGCGTTTTACGGTTTCTGGTTTAGCTGTAAAAGTTTTCATTAAAAGCTTACCCAAATAAATAAGTTACACGTTGGTGAACACCCAAACGTTTTGTCAGTTGAGGTTCACACGACATTGTCCAGCAAACCTACCCCTTCGAATAGCCTATGCCGGCGCATAGAAAGTTTTGGGAAAAAAACTCTCTCGTAACGTGGGGTCGCAAGATTATAGAGAAGTCAGGGTCAAAGATCGACCCCTTTATGTGATTTGCGGCAGGTTTAACCGGCTAAATGTTCCCGCTTCAGATACTCTTCGCTTTGCATCTCCTGCAAACGCGACAAACAACGCTGAAATTCAAACTTCAGACGCTCACCCTGATAAATTTCATAGAGGGGTGATGCCGCACTGACCACCAGCTTGACGTGGCGTTCGTAGAACTCATCCACCAATGCGATAAAGCGTCGCGCTTCACTCTCCATCAGCGGGGTCATGACCGGCACATCAGACAACAGCACCGTGTGAAACAGACGCGACAGCGCAATGTAGTCATGCTGACTCCGGGCATCGACGCAGAGCGTGGTAAACGACACCGCCAGCGTTTGGTTTTCGACGGCCAGCGTCTGCATCGGACGATGATTGATCTCCAGCGTTGGCGCATGTTCACCTTTGGTTCCCGCTAATGCCAGCCAAAGCTTATCCATCTGCTGGCGGGTTTCCTCATTCAATGGCGACAACCACAAATGCGCCTGCGTTAAGGTGCGCAGACGATAATCGACGCCGGCATCGACATTCATGATGTCGCAATGCTGATTGATCGCATCAATGGCAGGAAGAAAACGCGTGCGTTGCAAACCGTTACGATATAGCTCATCTGGCGGAATATTAGAGGTCGCCACCAGCGTAATACCGCGGGCAAACAGCGCTTTCATCAGGCCGCCGAGCAGCATGGCGTCGGTGATATCAGAAACAAAAAATTCGTCGAAGCACAGCACGTCGGTTTCGGCCTTAAAGCGGTCGGCGATGATTTCCAGCGGATCGCTCTGCCCCTGTAAGGCAGTAAGCTCTTCATGCACGCGCAGCATAAAACGGTGAAAGTGCAAACGCTGTTTACGTTCGCCCGGCAGGCTATGGTAGAACAGATCCATCAGCCAGGTTTTTCCGCGCCCAACTCCGCCCCACATATATAAACCACGCACCGGCGCGTTGATCGGTGACTCACGCTTGCCCAGCAACTTACCAAAACGCGCCATCAGTCCACTCTCCTGCGGCGCAGGGCGTGCTGGCGTCGTAAGCGCCTGGAAAATGGTTTCCAGTCGATTCACGGCTTCGAGTTGTACGCTGTCGGGTTGATGACTGCCGTCGTTGAGGGCTTGCTGGTAACGCGATGTAGGGGAAAAGCTTTGCATGATGTTATTGTTATTCCTTGAGAATCGATGTGCCGTCGCTCACGGTTGACGAAAAAAAGGCCGTTCTACATTACGTGATATAAACACGGGATTCCACTTCTACGGGATTAGCGGTTATAGTGGCATAATCAGGCGCAGGCATGGAGCCTAAAGCCAACACCCTACGGAAACACAAGACAACGGGAGATGTTCATGACCTGGGAATATGCGCTAATTGGGTTAGTCGTCGGTATCATTATTGGTGCTGTAGCCATGCGTTTTGGTAATCGTAAATTACGCCAACAGCAGGCATTGCAGTACGAACTGGAAAAAAATAAAGCTGAGCTGGAAGAGTACCGCGAAGAGCTGGTGAGCCACTTTGCCCGCAGCGCTGAATTGCTGGATAACATGGCGGACGATTATCGTCAGATTTACCAGCACATGGCGAAAAGCTCCAGCAACCTGCTGCCGGGTATGTCGCCGGAAAACAACCCGTTCCGTAACCGTCTGGCAGAGTCTGAAGCAGGCAACGATCAGGCGCCGGTTCAGATGCCACGCGACTATTCTGAAGGGGCATCCGGCCTGCTGCGTAGCGGCGCAAAGCGCGACTAACCGCACATCGTTAAGAAATTTATTGGGCGCAGCAATTGCGCCCTCCGCTTCTCTTCCTGTCCCAGCTATTATTTAGTCGTTAGCCGCATTGTGACCAAACCGAAAATTCAATAACATCAACCTGTTTTGAATCATCTTCCGTTTACTCAAGGTACGAGAGCAGGATCCATGAAAAAACAAACCCAGCTGTTGAGTGCATTAGCGTTAAGTGTCGGGTTAACTCTCTCGGCGCCATTCCCGGCCGCAGCGTCTATCCCCGGCCAGGTTCCCGGTCAGGCTGCGCTTCCCAGCCTCGCTCCGATGCTGGAGAAAGTGTTACCTGCCGTGGTGAGCGTAAGGGTTGAAGGCACCGCCACTCAGGGGCAGAAAGTCCCGGAAGAGTTCAAAAAGTTTTTTGGTGACGAACTTCCCGATCAACCGTCACAACCCTTTGAAGGGCTGGGCTCAGGGGTCATCATTGACGCAGCCAAAGGCTACGTTCTGACCAATAACCACGTTATTAATCAGGCGCAAAAAATCAGCGTTCAGCTTAATGATGGCCGTGAGTTCGACGCTAAGCTTATCGGCAGCGACGATCAGAGCGATATCGCACTGCTACAAATTCAGCACCCCAGCAACCTGACGCAAATTGCCATTGCCGACTCCGACAAACTCCGCGTGGGTGATTTCGCGGTGGCTGTGGGTAACCCGTTCGGTTTGGGTCAAACAGCCACCTCCGGCATTGTATCTGCCTTGGGTCGCAGTGGGTTGAACCTGGAAGGTCTGGAAAACTTTATTCAGACTGACGCCTCTATCAACCGCGGTAACTCCGGCGGCGCATTGCTCAACCTGAACGGTGAGCTGATCGGTATTAACACCGCGATTCTGGCCCCCGGCGGCGGCAGCATCGGGATTGGTTTTGCAATCCCGAGCAACATGGCGCGCACGCTGGCACAGCAGCTGATGCAGTTTGGTGAAATCAAACGCGGTCTGTTGGGTATCAAAGGCACCGAAATGACCTCGGATATCGCCAAAGCGTTCAAACTGGACGTACAGCGTGGCGCGTTTGTCAGTGAGGTTCTGCCTAACTCCGGCTCCGCAAAAGCGGGAGTGAAATCTGGTGACGTCATTACCAGCCTCAACGGTAAACCGCTAAACAGCTTCGCCGAGCTGCGTTCACGCATTGCAACAACTGAACCTGGGACCAAGGTCAAACTGGGCCTGCTGCGTAACGGTAAACCGCTGGAGGTTGAAGTCACCCTCGATACCAGCACATCATCGTCCGCCAGCGCAGAGATGATTGCGCCTGCGTTGCAAGGGGCCACGCTCAGCGATAGTCAGTTAAAAGACGGCACCAAAGGCATCAAAATTGATAACGTAGAAAAAAGCAGCCCTGCAGCACAGGCCGGTCTGCATAAAGATGACGTTATCATTGGCGTTAACCGCGATCGCGTAAACTCAATCGCCGAAATGCGAAAAGTGCTGGAAGCGAAACCGTCGATCATTGCTCTGCAGGTGGTGCGCGGTAACGAGAGTATTTACCTGCTCCTGCGTTAACGCATGCAACCGGACATCAGCCCCTCGTGTGATGTCCGGTAAACTCGTGATATGCTGCTGCCGTTCCCTTTATTAATGACGCCGCCATCATGTTTGTGAAGCTTTTACGTTCGGTCGCGATTGGTTTAATCGTCGGCGCCATCCTGCTGGCGGCGATGCCCTCTCTGCGAAAAATTAATACGCTTACCGCACCGCAGTTCGACAGTGCAGATGAAACGCCCGCTAGCTATAACCCGGCGGTTCGCCGCGCAGCGCCTGCCGTCGTGAACGTTTATAACCGCAGTATGAACAGTACCGCGCACAACCAGCTTGAGATCCGCACGCTCGGCTCAGGCGTTATCATGGATCAGCGCGGCTATATCATTACCAATAAGCACGTCATTAACGATGCTGACCAAATCATCGTCGCATTGCAGGACGGTCGCGTATTTGAAGCGCTGCTTGTGGGGTCTGATACGTTAACCGACCTTGCGGTGCTGAAAATCAACGCCACTGGCGGGCTGCCAACAATCCCAATTAATAACAAACGCGTGCCGCACATTGGTGACGTGGTACTCGCCATCGGTAACCCGTACAACCTTGGGCAAACCATCACTCAGGGGATCATCAGCGCCACCGGTCGAATTGGCCTGAACCCGACAGGACGGCAAAACTTTCTGCAAACCGATGCTTCCATCAACCACGGAAACTCCGGCGGTGCGCTGGTCAACTCACTGGGTGAATTGATGGGGATTAACACGCTGTCATTTGATAAGAGCAACGATGGCGAAACCCCGGAAGGGATCGGCTTTGCCATTCCGTTTCAGTTGGCGACCAAAATCATGGATAAGCTGATTCGTGACGGGCGCGTGATTCGTGGCTACATCGGTATCAGCGGTCGCGAAATTGCACCACTGCACGCTCAGGGCGGCGGGATGGATCAAATTCAGGGGATTGTGGTTAACGAAGTTTCCCCGGATGGTCCGGCAGCGCAGGCGGGCATTCAGGTTAACGATCTGATTATCTCGGTCAATAACAAACCGGCGGTGTCTGCGCTGGAAACGATGGACCAGGTGGCAGAGATTCGACCAGGTTCAGTTATCTCCGTTGTCGTGATGCGTGATGACAAACAGTTGACGCTGCAGGTAACGATCCAGGAATACCCAGCCACCAATTAACGTCACGTCTGGCGGCCTACTGACCATAAAAAAACCGGAGCATGTTGGCTCCGGTTTTTATTAGGCGATATCGTAGAGAGTTAGTACGTAATGCCTGATGGCGCTACGCTTATCAGGCCTACAAATACACGCAGGCCTCTCTTCGCGTTACTTAACGAACTCTTCGCCCAGAGTAATATCTTTTTTCAGCGTATCCAGCATGCCTTCCAGCGAGCTTTGTTCAAACGCGCTCAGCTTGCCGATAGACTGACGCTCTTCTACGCCGTTTTTGCCCAGCAGCAGCGGCTGAGAGAAGAAGCGAGCATACTGGCCGTCACCTTCAACGTAAGCACATTCAACCACACCTTTTTCGCCGCTCAATGCGCGAACCAGGGACAGGCCGAAACGTGCAGCAGCCTGACCCATAGACAGGGTTGCAGAACCGCCACCGGCTTTGGCTTCCACAACTTCAGTACCCGCATTCTGGATACGTTTAGTCAGGTCAGCTGCTTCTTGTTCGGTGAAGCTTACGCCAGGAATTTGTGACAGCAGTGGCAGGATGGTCACGCCAGAATGGCCGCCAATAACCGGAACTTCAACGTCGCCTGGTTGTTTGCCTTTCAGTTCCGCAACAAAGGTGTTGGAGCGGATGATGTCCAGCGTGGTCACGCCAAACAGTTTGTTCTTATCGTATACGCCTGCTTTTTTCAGCACTTCTGCAGCGATAGCAACGGTAGTATTCACCGGGTTGGTGATGATACCGATACACGCTTTCGGGCAGGTTTTAGCAACTTGCTGCACCAGGTTCTTCACGATACCGGCGTTGACGTTGAACAGGTCGGAACGATCCATACCCGGTTTACGTGCGACGCCCGCAGAGATCAGTACCACATCAGCACCTTCCAGTGCAGGGGTAGCATCTTCGCCGCTGAAGCCTTTGATTTTCACAGCAGTAGGGATATGGCTCAAATCAACGGCCACACCAGGTGTTACTGGAGCGATGTCGTACAGGGAGAGTTCTGAACCTGAAGGCAGTTGGGTTTTTAACAGTAATGCTAGCGCCTGACCGATACCACCAGCAGCGCCGAGGACTGCAACTTTCATCCTAAACTCCTTATTATATTGATAAGCAAAATGTCTATTGCTCCGCGGCGGCGACCTTAATTCACAAATCCAATGAATACAACAACCACGCGTCAAGAATGCGTAGTCACGCAAATTTGGCTTTTATGCATTTAACTTACGTAAAATAAAACCTAAGTTACGTAATTCAAAACCACCCACACAGTAGAGCAACTTTCCAACAGGTGCTGACAATATACCCTACCCGCCTCTCAAAACAACATCAATTTGATAACATTTAATTTACTTTTAACCTTATTTGCGAGCCGTGACACAGGCATGTTTCTTGATAACGAAATTTGATAAAATTCCGCTCTTTCATAACATTATTTCAGCCTTGAACAAGGCAGACTGTTTGCATAAAAATTCATCTGTATGCACAATAATGTTGTTTCTACCGCCATATTACGGGTGACTTATGCGAAGCTCGGCAAAACAAGAAGAATTAGTAAAGGCGTTTAAAGCGCTACTTAAAGAAGAAAAGTTCAGCTCTCAAGGCGAAATCGTCCTCGCGTTGCAGGATCAGGGCTTTGATAATATCAATCAGTCCAAGGTTTCACGCATGCTGACCAAATTTGGCGCCGTGCGTACCCGCAATGCGAAAATGGAAATGGTGTACTGCCTTCCGGCGGAACTGGGCGTACCCACGACCTCCAGCCCGCTGAAAAATCTGGTGTTGGATATCGACTATAACGATGCGGTCGTGGTTATTCATACCAGCCCTGGCGCTGCTCAGTTGATTGCACGTCTGCTGGACTCATTGGGGAAAGCGGAAGGTATCCTGGGTACGATTGCCGGTGACGATACCATCTTCACCACCCCAGCTAAGGGTTTTACGGTAAAAGATCTGTACGAAGCCATTCTGGAACTGTTCGAACAAGAACTGTAATACCGCCTCCCCGTCGCCTCGCGGCGGGGGAAAACACTCTCTTTTCATCCCCCTCCTTCTCTTTTCCACTGCTATTGATTTAACAAATGGTGCGTTTAACCATCAAAATACATTCACATGGTGAATACTCGCCCTTAAAAACGCACATTTTGCAAAATAAAGTATCTACATGATTTAATTAAATTTATTTTGAATAAGCTGTTTGAAATGCTCTTTTTAATTCCATTGAGTTATAAAAAATCATTTTCTTAACACTCAAAACCCAATGAAACAATTAGCGTGGTATTAATTTATCGGGTGATTAGTGTATACTTGATTTTGTGATGAGGGTCACGAAACACAGACCCCAATAAAAGAATTCGACGAGGTAAATATCATGAAAATCAAAACTACTATTGCAACCTTAAGCCTTCTTTCTGTTCTCTCCTTCGGTGCAAGCGCCGCGGTTACTCAGGTGAACTCACAAGAAGCACAGAATCTGCAATCCATCGGTAGCGTCTCCGTCTCTCAGATCGGTAGTTCGCCAATGGACATGCGTCAGGCCATCGCCGCTAAAGCTGAAAAAGCAGGCGCCAGCAGCTATCGCGTCACCGAACTCCGTGAAGGTGCTCACTGGCACGCTACTGCAGAACTCTACAAATAAACCCTCGTCGTCTAAGTCCGACGACTTGCCCCCGCCTGCCGGGGGCTTTTTTATGTCTTACATTGAGTGACGAACGTTAAAACGCAACTGCCCTTCCAGCTCTTCTTCCGCTTCATCGAACAGTAAAATCAACGCGCCGTATCGCCTGCGCAGCTTGTCCGGTAAATGGACAAATTCAATTTCCAGCGGCAGCGGCAAGACCTCCCCGATCACCACCTCCCACAGAGAATCCAAATCAACAACCTTTTCCCGGGCCAGACCGAATGTGCGCGTGAACTCGCGGTAGAAATCGCCCTGATCTTCTATCTCGTCAAAATCAAATGTATAGATGTTCATCTATAGCCACCATCCCGACGCCAGCTACTCTACAGACCGCCAATATCCAGGGGTCTCTCGCATTTTCAGGTAAGTATAGCCATAAAAAAACCGACGCTTTTAGCGTCGGTTTACAACTCTTAATTACTGACCAGCGCATGCTGGTATTTGTGCAGCATCCCACTGAGTCGTTTTACCGGCTCGGTCACCTGCGGCGGTGCTTGCCAGATAATTAATTTCTCCTGGTAGACCTCAAGCTCCTCCAGTAACTGGCTAAAGTAGCGTCGGCGCTTGTCGTCATTTCCTGCTGAAATTACGTGATCGGCAGTACGACGAAGCTGGCGATGGAATGCGGATAGATCCTCGTTTACCGGTACCGGTGCATCACGCAGGCGCTGGTGCGCGATGATCATCGTCAGCGCCAGGCGAAACTTCGCCAGATCGCCGGGAAACTTGTTCATCAGCAAAAACAGCTGCTGATAAAGTGCCGGAAGATGATTTTCTTTACGACGGACTACATTGGTGGTCATTGCTGAAACCGCCGCCGACACGAACTGGTTGAGCAATACGCGGCCTGTTCTGTCACGAGAGTTATCACGCACCAGCAGAATGACGATAAACGCCAACACGCAGCCAACAATCTGCCCCAGCGCACTATCAAGGAACTGGCTAAAGTGGAAGGTCATCGGGTTATCCAGCACAATGATATTAATGGTGCTGGCCAGCGCCCCCATCGATCCCAGCCGTCGTTTCTGTACCTCAATCCCCAGAAAGAATCCCAGCACCGCCAGGCTCAGGCACAGTAACAGCATACTTTGTTGCGTATTAGGGATAATCACCAGGAAATAGAGCGCTCCGAGCGGTAACGCTGCCAACGTCCCATAGATAAAGTCTATCGCCACCATGCGAGGATTTGGCAAACGCATTGCCAGCGAGGTGACGACCGCAATCATCACCATTGCACCGCTGCCGGAGGTCCATCCGGTCCATAGCCAGAATAAGGTCCCCAGCACACAAGAAAGCGTGGTACGCCAGAAGTTAACCATCGCATGATGACGCTCGGCAGACTCCACTTTCACCACCGGTTCACCTTGCAGGATCTCTTCTTCCGTAGCGCTAATCTTGGTATTACTCACCACACCACGTTTGAGCAGCAGGTAGCGCGTCGCCGCACCTGCCCAGCTATAAATCGTTACCGGTGTTTCACGTTCGCCAGTCCAGACAATAACCCGACGCATCCGCTTCAACTGTTTATGGACATCCTGCACCGTTTCAACCGGCGTATCGAACAACTCGCGGAAGGTGTCGGTGATAAGTTCCGGGCGGGTATTTTGAATAAGGTAAGTTTCACAGGACTGAGTAATGAGCGTGAGCGACAGCGTGTTTAATGCTTTGAGTCTGCGATTAGCACGCACCCAGCGTGAAGACTCCATATTGAGGTTGCTGCGCATGCCCTCCAGCGCCGCCGTTCGACGGACTAAATCGCCCCAGGCTTTATCCACGACCTCGCTGTCGCCGTGCTTAATGCACAACTGCATCAGTTGATATTGCGCCACCAGCAGGCTGTCCAGCTCAACATCAATCTCTTGTTTTATCGAACGGGGAGAGAAAAGTAGATCGGCCACAATGGCACAGACAATCCCCATCACAATTTCACTGCAACGTTCGAGCGCAAATTGCGGCGTCAGCAGCGGTTCGGCCTGAATGGTAATGACGATGATCAGCGCCGTATAGCCCGAAAGCCCCCAGGCATAGGAGTTTTCGATCTTCACCAGTGACGAGATCCAGGTACAAAAACCGGCCCAAATACAGCACACCAGGATCATCAATAACGGAGCGCGGATCATACTGATGATAATGATTAGTCCGGCAATACAACCGATAAATGTCCCGACAATACGCAGCATGCCGCGATAGCGAATAGCCCCTGAATAGGGTTCCCCACCGGCAGCAAAGGCCGGGCCTGCCGCCACAATAGCTGCAGTCAGCACCGCCCAACGCGGAGTTTCAAGTTGGAAGTGAAAACCAACGAACAGCGCCAGTACAATCGCGCACGCCAGTTTTACCGCAAAGCGGATATGCTGGTTGGCAATGGAGAAAATACCCATCACGATTAACCAAACTCGCGCAGGCGGTGCGCCATTTTACGGAAGAAGGACTCCTGGCTTGCATCACGGTCCTGCTTACCGGTAATGACAACGGTAGCCGTTGTCCCGGCAGGCCACAGAGTTCCCTGCTGTTCATCAAGGCGGATTCGCACCGGTACACGCTGCGCCAGGCGCACCCATTCCAGATTTGAATCAATGGTCGCCATACCTTTTGCATCCTGCGTACTGCTGGCATTTGTTACCCCCGCCGCCACGCTATCAACGGTGCCTTTTAAGACATTATTACTGCCCAACGGGGTGATCTCAGCGCGATAACCAGGGCGAACGCCTTCCAGTTTGGTTTCTTCCATATAGGCCAGCACATAGAAAGAATGCTGTTTGACCAGTGCCACCGCTGTGGAACCACGTGTAATAAATTCGCCGCTATAGACGTTCAGGTTAGTGACCCAACCGTCTGCTGGTGCGCGAATGACGGTACGTTCCAGATCTAATTTTGCCAGGTCGCGGGTCGCTTGTGCTTTCGCAAGCTGGTGTAATACGGTTTGCAGGACGTTGTTTGACTGGTCAATCTCTTCACGAGACATGGCCTGCACGCCCAGGCGGTTACGACGACCAGCCTCCTGGCGTTTTTCCTGGGCCAGAACCTGATAATAAGAAACATCAGCTTCGGCCTGCTCAAGGGCTTTCTTATAGCGTGGCTGATCGATGGTGAACAGAATCTGATCCTTTTTCACCAGTTGGTTATCATGGACGTTAACGTTGGAAATAAGACCCGCAACATCCGGCGCAATAGCGACGACATCTGCGCTGAAACGCGCATCACGTGTCCATGGCGACTCGGTGTAATACACCCATGCGCGAAAAATAGCGATGAAGGCCAGAATGACCAGTACGAGAGTCGTGGCCGTACGGGAGAGTTTTTTTGTTAGTGTTTTCACTTCAACCTCAAACGAACAGGCGCGTTATTAAATAGAACAGGCAGCAATACAGCGCGGTGTTAAACAGAGCCGGATGCCAGACAAAATCATAGATGCCGGTTGGAACCAGCATCCGGCGCACCAGCCAGAAAATCGCCAGTGACAAAAGTAATTCGAAAAAAATCGGTGGGAAGGACAAACCAAACACCACGATAACGGGAAACAGACTCATGTTGACCTTGGTAACTTAAGAGAGTGCAGGTGATAGATTTTCTAGCGTATGTCACCGCAGAGAAGGGCAAGGATGAGCCAGGCGAGAGCGACATAGCTGTTATTTGAATAATAATATATTAACGTAACTGTTATGCTGTTATCTATATTATGTGATCTAAATCACTTTTAAGCCAGAGTGAACAATGGAACGATTAAAACGTATGTCGGTGTTCGCCAAAGTCGTCGAACTGGGCTCCTTCACCGCCGCCGCAAGACAGCTACAAATGAGCGTTTCATCGATAAGCCAGACGGTCTCCAAACTGGAAGATGAGCTACAGGTTAAGCTGCTAAACCGCAGTACACGCAGCATTGGGCTGACCGAAGCCGGTAAAATTTACTACCAGGGCTGCCGGAGAATGCTGCACGAAGCGCAGGATGTTCACGAGCAGCTTTATGCCTTTAACAACACGCCCATCGGCACACTGCGCATTGGTTGTTCTTCAACCATGGCACAAAATGTCCTCGCCGGATTGACCGCGACCATGCTGAAGGAATACCCCGGTCTGACGGTAAATCTGGTAACAGGCATCCCGGCACCGGATTTAATCGCCGATGGTCTGGACGTGGTTATCCGCGTCGGTGCGTTGCAGGACTCCAGTCTGTTCTCGCGTCGCCTGGGTGCCATGCCGATGGTAGTCTGCGCGGCTAAAAGCTATCTCGCACAGTTTGGTGCTCCGGAGAAACCCGCCGATCTCAGCAACCACTCGTGGCTGGAATACAGCGTGCGCCCGGATAATGAATTCGAGCTTATCGCTCCGGAAGGAATTTCCACCCGCCTGATCCCAGAGGGTCGTTTTGTGACTAACGATCCGATGACATTGGTGCGCTGGCTGGCTGCGGGTGCAGGCATTGCCTATGTGCCGCTAATGTGGGTGATCAATGAGATCAATCGTGGCGAAGTGGAGATCCTCCTTCCCCGCTACCAGTCGGATCCGCGTCCGGTCTATGCGCTATATACCGAAAAAGACAAACTGCCGCTCAAGGTCCAAGTGGTGATTAACTATCTGACGGAGTATTTTGTCGATGTAGCGCAGCTTTTTCAGGGGATGTACGGCCGGGGAAAAGAGAAATAAAAAGAGTATTGGCCGGATAAGGCGTTGACGCCGCGTCCGGAAAGATGCCCGATATCGCTGATGCTTATCGGGCATACATCATGATGTTATGCAGTACCACCCACCGTCAGGTTATCCACCTTCAGCGTCGGCTGGCCCACGCCCACCGGCAGGCTCTGCCCTTCTTTACCGCACACACCAACCCCGTTATCCAGCTTCAGGTCATTACCAACCATCGAAATCTGCTGCATCGCTTCGATACCAGACCCAATCAGCGTCGCGCCTTTCACCGGTTTGGTTACTTTACCGTTTTCAATCAGATACGCTTCAGACGTCGAGAACACGAATTTCCCGGAGGTGATATCCACCTGGCCGCCGCCGAAGTTAGGCGCATAAATGCCGTATTCAACGGATTCGATGATTTCCTGCGGCGTGGATTTCCCCGGCAGCATGTAGGTGTTGGTCATACGTGGCATCGGCAGGTGCGCGTAAGATTCACGGCGACCGTTACCCGTTGGCGCGACGCCCATCAGGCGCGCGTTCAGTTTGTCCTGCATGTAGCCTTTCAGAATACCGTTTTCGATCAGCACGTTGTACTGACCCGGTGTGCCTTCATCATCAATAGCCACAGAGCCACGACGGTCCGCCATTGTGCCATCATCCACAACGGTACACAGTTCCGACGCCACCAGCTCACCCATGTGACCGCTGAATACCGAGGTACCACGGCGGTTAAAGTCACCTTCCAGACCATGACCGACCGCTTCATGCAGCAGAACGCCAGGCCAGCCAGCGCCGAGTACTACCGGCAGCGTACCAGCAGGTGCTGCTACCGCGGACAGATTAACTAACGCCATGCGTACGGCTTCTTTCGCCCACGCGTCAGCACGGACTTCACCATCAAGGTCGCCAAGGAAATAGTCATAGCCAAAACGACCGCCACCACCGCTGGCACCGCGCTCGCGCTTACCGTCCTCTTCGACCTGTACGCTTACGGACAGGCGTACGAGCGGACGAACGTCAGCGGCCAACGTACCGTCGGTCGCGGCTACCAGGATCAGTTCATAAACACCGGTCAGGCTGGCGGTTACTTCCTGGACGCGTTTGTCGGCGGCACGGGCCACGCTATCAACGCGACGCAGAATATCCAGTTTCTCTTCGCGGCTCATGCTCTGTAATGGATCAACCGAAGTGTAAAGCGCCTGATGCTCAACCGCTCCCAGCGTTTTTACTTTGCCGTCACCGCTGTCACGCACGATAGTACGGGCAGCATGAGCACTTTGCTCCAACGCCAGCAGGCTGATCTGGTCTGCATAGGCAAACCCTGTTTTTTCGCCGCTGATGGCGCGCACGCCAACACCCTGATCGATATTGTAAGAGCCGTCTTTAATGATGCGGTCTTCTAAAACCCAGGATTCGTGATAGCTCGACTGAAAGTAGAGATCGCCGTAGTCAAGACGGCGTTCGGCCAGTTGGCCCAGAATGGCGAACAGATCCTGATGTTTCAGGCCATTCACCGCTAGCAATTGTTCACTTACCAGGTTCAGACTCATCGTTTTGGTACTCATTAGTTTCTGTTGTAGGCCTGATAAAACGCGCCAGCGTCGCCATCAGGCACTTCAATGCCGGATGGCGGCGTGAACGCCTTTTCCGGCCTACGGACTGCGGTAGAAGATCACTGTACTGAGATTGGGGCAATTACTCGCCCCCGTCAAATCATTGCTGGCTTTCTTTGCGCGGCTGACGCAGAACTTCGTTAATCTGCGGTTTATCGACCGGACCGGTGATGCGATAACGCAAAATCGAAACTTTGCTCCACAATGGTCCCAGAACCTTACTGGCAGCAAACACCGCCGCACCGACAATCGGGTTGACAGCAAACGCAGCGGCAACCCCTACGGTGGCAGAAATTTCAGGCGCGACAATGGCTTCCATATCCAGCTCCCGACGGACCAGGTTCACTGAGCCTTTCATCGCAATGTCTGCCTCCAGACCATCCACCAGCGTGTCGTCGGTATGCATCACACCATCTTTGATCCACGCCGTGCTGCGAATCGAGTCGAAATAGAAACCTTCACTGAAGGTATCGCTAAAATCAAAACGCAGTTTACGTAGCAACGCATCAAAGCTCAGCAGTCGCAACAGTTGCCCCGCATGCCCGGTACTGAGTTCGGTAAGCTCACCTTTGCCCAACCGGGTACGCAAAATCCCATTCAGCGAAGCTTCGTCCGGATCCCATGGCGGGTTACGCCAGTGCAGGTCATACTCCACGTTGAACGAAGAATTACGAATCGGGGTCGATACGCCAAAGAAACTGGCAGCGGAGTCAATTTTACTGCCGCTCAGTTTACCCTTCAGTGACGTTCGCTCTTTGCCCGGCGCATTCACCCACACGCCATCGGTGGTCAGTCTGGCAAAGCCCGTATCCAACAGACCGTTGCTCAACGTTAGCGTGTCGCCTTTAATTGCTACATCGGCATCAATGCGCCCATATTTCTGTCCCCACATCCAGCACTCGGCACAGCGTAACTGAAGGTCCGGCCAGCCGCGGAAGCTGAAGTTGTCCACGGCGGAAAACGGCGAGGCTGATGTGTTGCCCGGTGACGCTTTCGCCGCGCTAGGGTTGTAATAAAGATACTTAATATTGGCCAGCCATGGCGCATTATTGCGCATCGCCAGCGTGGCGTTAATTTCACGACCCTGCGCCTGTACGATGGAGCCATTGCTCGCAGGCTCAGACACAATACTCAAATTATTCCACTGCTGACCGCCCAGGGATAACGATGGCGTACGCACGGTGATGCGTTGTGGGAAGTTGGCATTAGTGCCAACGTTATCCGCTGCGCCTTTTTGGAACAACGCCAACCATTGCGCGCCATCCATAGGGGGAAGATTAAGCTCAATGCCTTGCTGATCGGGTAACGCGGGCACAGTACGGCTTTCCGACGTCCAGATAGCGCGGTCAAGCGTCAGTTTCTGATTCAGCAGCCAGCGGCTGTTAAAGTGGTTCTTACTGCCAGCATTACCGGTCAGTTCAAAGCCGCGCAGATTGCCGTTAGCCTTAACGTTTACCGGCAACGCTTCACCGGGCGCCTTATTCAGCGGAGCCGGTAAGTGACTACTTACATTCTTCAGGTCACCCTTAAGCTCAATGTCGTAGGTCGGCCCGGCATGATACGGAAGATCGATACCCACTTTGCCATTCCACGCCATGCTGCCACTTAACGCATCGTTGACCTGCGCCGGTAAAATCCCCATGCGGGTTGGCTGCCAGTCGCCTTGCAGGTTCACGGCTACCTGATAGGCTTTCGCCCCTTCGGTGGTAGAGAAGTCGACGTTCAGCGGCTGATTAAACCAGTTCGCCGTCATCGGCTCGCTCTTCAGATCGCCGTTGATAAAGCTGAATTTACCATTCAAATTCTTCAGCGTGCTGTCGAGTGGTTTAATAAACAGACTGTTATTACGCAGGTTGACGTCGCCTTTGGCGGTAACCAGCGAGCCGTCTAGCGGAATATCAAGATGTAAGCGAGCATTCACATCGCCGTCAATTTGCAACTGTTCCAGCGTGGCACCGAGAGAATCCTTCAACGGAGTCTCATCAAAATAAGGTCCAACCGCCTTGCCTGGCCCGTTGATATCGGCATCAATCAGCAGCTTTTCTTTTGCATAGTCGGGAATATTAGCCGTCAGGTTACTGGCCTTCACGCCGCCTAGATTGACGCTATCCGTCTTCATCCACAGGCCATCGTTAATGAAGTTTAGTTCGATATTAAGATCGGTTAGCGCAGGCCAGTCGGGCTGGAAAGCAAATTTCGCATTGCGTAGCGGCACCAGGACCTGAAACTGCCCTTCATTGTGCAGATACGGGAACAGATTCGGGTTACCGCCATACACCAGCGTGGCGTTATCCGCCTCGCCGCCTTGAATAGCGCCGCTGAGATAGTCAACCAGATCCTTACCCATCAGGTTTTCCGGGAAATAGCGCCAGGCCTGGGAGCCATCGTCGGTGCTGATACCGGCCAGAATGCCCAACCATGGCTCATCATCAGCCGGTTGCAGATAGCGAAAACCACCGCGCGCATGTACCGCTTTCGCTTTAACATCAATGTTGCGCCCGTCTAACTGGAAGCCTTTATCATTCTTCAGCCAGCTTAGCGTCGCCACGCCGTTCTCTATTTCCAGCGGCGCGCGGAAGACGGTTTCATACGGCATTTTTGCTTGTTTCATGGAGGCGGTGAGCGCCCCATTTTCAACGCTGCCCGCAAGCGTACCGGAGAAATGTTCTGCCCCCGGCAGCAGCTTCCACTGTTTCCAGGCCAAATCGGTCCACGAGGACAGGAAGCGGGTTTTTTCTGTCGCCTGTAACGGGATATCCAGCGCAAGCACATCTATTTTGCCGCTGGGTTGCGTGGCCCGCCAGATATCACCCAGCGCAGGCGATAACCTGGACGCCATCGGACGCAGTCCTTCTAACCCGGCCAATTCCAGATTACTGGCGCGAATGCGTAGCTCATCACTGCGTTTGTTATTCTCGCCACCGACTTCCTGCTCAGGGATCCAGGCCAGCGTTAATGCCCCGCTCGGCCAGGGCTTATCATCCATGGTGATACGCGTATCGGGAATAGAGAATTGCCAGCCCGGCTCTTCACGGCTGATGTGCGCCGTCAGATTATCGACGGAGAGCGTGTGCGTACGATTTTCACCCAGCCAACTAGCTCCGCCTTTTTTCAGCCAGACATCGCCACCAGAAACGACGCCTTTGCTGATCGTCATCCATGCTTCCAGGCTAAAACGCGCGGTTTGTAGCGCGACATTATCCTGCATCCATTTGCCCAGCCACGGTTTGACGTCGATGTCGTCTGCCTGCAGCCAGACTCGACCGTTATTCAACAGCCCTTCGTCATCACGCAGATCCATACGCACCTGCATAATGCCGTGCTGTCCGGTCAGGCTGGAGAGGCTGACCTGACCCTCGGCGCGATGCCGATTTTTACCATTCAGCCAGGTAAGCTGGGGGATCGCCAGTTCAGCACGTTGACCTGAGAGGGTTATAAAGCTGATATGGCTGTCGCGTAGATCGAAATGATCAAACTGACGCAGGAAGAGATCGCTGAGATGGCCGGTTTCAATCCCATCTCCGCCTTCGCTGCGCTGGATAGGCGTATTGGTGCGCAACTGCAGTTGCCAGAAGGTGAGATCGCGAAACTGCCAGCGCATGTGCAGCAAACTTTGCCAGACATCCAGCGCCAGCGTGACGCGTTTTACCGAAAATTCTCCCCCATCTTTCAGCTGCGCATGGATATTACGCGCTTCAAGCGTAGGACCGAAATTTTGCCAGCTGGCAGAAAGCTGACTAGCGGAAACAGGTAGACCTGTGGCGGATTCAATCTTGCCAAGAATGGCCGGACGCCAGCTATCAAGATGAGGTAACGCAAGGCGCAGTCCACTGACCAGCAGCGCTGCGATGACAACGAATGCGGCTCCAGTGAGCAGTAAAATCCCCGGCAATCGCCTCACGCGCCTCTCCTTGTCTACCAAAAAATATGACTCACACCCCTTGAGTGAATATTGCCGGATAACGGCGCTTGCGCCTTATCCGGCCTACATGCGCGGGTGCCACTACACGATTTACATCATGACGACGTCGAACTGCTCCTGGTTATACAGCGGTTCGATTTGTACTTTGACCTGTTTGCCGACAAAGATCTCAACTTCCGCCAGCGCATGTGACTCTTCACCTTTCAGGGTTTCAGCCACTGCCGGAGAGGCATAAACCAGGAAACGATCGGAGTCATATGCATGGTGTACGCGCACGATTTCGCGCATGATTTCATAGCATACGGTTTCCACCGTTTTCACCGTACCACGCCCATGGCAGGTCGGACACTCGTTGCACAGTACATGTTCCACGCTTTCACGTGTGCGTTTGCGCGTCATCTCCACCAGGCCCAGCTGTGAAAAACCGTTAATGCTGGTTTTTACGCGATCCTTGCTCAGAGCCTGCTCCAGGGAGTGCAGCACCCGGCGACGGTGATCTTCATTATTCATGTCGATAAAATCGATAATGATAATACCGCCGAGGTTACGCAGACGCAGCTGACGAGCAATGGCCTGCGTTGCTTCAATATTAGTATTAAAGATAGTGTCGTCGAGATTACGATGCCCAACAAACGCGCCGGTGTTGATATCCACGGTGGTCATCGCTTCGGTTTGATCGATGATCAGATAGCCGCCGGACTTCAGCTCAACTTTGCGTTCCAGCGCGCGCTGGATTTCATTCTCAACGTCAAAGAGATCAAAAATAGGCTGGCGCCCGCTGTAATGTTCCAGCTTGCTGGTCATCTCGGGGATATATTCCGCCGTAAATTCCAGTAACGCCTCATAGGTCAGACGGGAGTCAACGCGGATGCGGTCCAGCTGTGCATCGGCAAAGTCACGCAACACGCGCTGTGCCAGGGCCAATTCACCGTACATCTGGTAGCGCGTTTGCGGGCGCTTTTTACGCTCCATGACTTTCGTCCAGACGCGCTTCAGGTAGGCAGCATCCGAGGCCAGATCCTCTTCACATACGCCTTCCGCCGCCGTGCGAATGATGAAGCCACCCTGCTCATCGCAGTAATCCGCCACCACTTTTTTCAGGCGTTCGCGTTCGGTTTCGCTTTCGATACGTTGGGATACGCCAACGTGCGAAGCCCCCGGCATAAAGACGAGATAACGGGAAGGAAGCGTGATGTCCGTCGTCAGGCGTGCGCCTTTAGTTCCCAACGGATCTTTTACCACCTGCACCATCAGATCCTGACCCTGGCGCACCAGTTCAGAGATGTCGCGTACGGTGAACTGTTTTTGTTCTTCACCCGCCACGCATTCGGTGTGCGGCATGATGTCAGAAGCGTGAAGAAATGCGGCTTTATCCAGTCCAATATCTACAAAAGCCGCCTGCATACCCGGAAGTACACGACTTACACGACCTTTGTAGATATTGCCTACGATTCCGCGTCGCGCCTCACGTTCAATATGAATTTCCTGCAGAATACCACCATCAATGTAAGCCACCCGAGTTTCCGATGGCGTTACGTTTACCAACAATTCAGCCGTCATGTTTATCCCTTTTCTCACGCAGTGCGTTAAAATTGGTCAGCAACTCATACGTTTCTACCAGCGGTAAGCCGACTACGGCGTGATAGCTGCCATTGATCTTCCTGACAAAACAGCCACCCAACCCTTGAATACCGTATGCACCTGCTTTATCCATTGGTTCACCGCTGGCAACATAGCCCACGATGTCCTCATCGGTTAGTGCTCTGAATGTCACTTCCGTCACTACCAGGCAGTCCAGACTGTGCTGGCGATCGGCCAGTGCCACGGCCGTCATAACTTGATGCGTTTTGCCCGACAGTTTGCGCAGCATTGCTGCGGCATGGTCGGCGTCGTGAGGTTTTTCCAGCACTTCGCCATTAAGGATAACGATGGTATCCGCACCCAATACCGGCAAATCGCGCTGTGCCAGCGCTACGCCAGCCTGCGCTTTTTCGCGCGCCAGACGGGAAACGTACTGCTGCGCGCTTTCCTGCGGGTGCCGCTGTTCTTCAATCCCAGGGACCAGTCGTTCAAACGTAACACCAAGCTGAGCGAGCAACTCCTGACGACGTGGAGAACCTGAAGCAAGATACAGAGTATTCATATCAACCTTATTGCACCGCAAACTGCTGACGGACTTTACGCATCAGTAAGAATAGCCATGGCCAAAGCACACCATTCACTACACTACTCCAGAACACTTCAGGTCTGAAAGAGACGTTGATCACTAAAAACTCGGCCCAGAAAACAATAATATCCACGACCAGTGATAACAACATGACCACCAGCGCCTGTTGCCAGAGCGCGAGGTTTCGGAATAGCTGGAATTTCAACGCGACCAGATAAGCAATGATACTCATCGACAATGCGCGCACGCCAAGCGTGGAGCCGCTGATGAGATCCAGTATGGCACCCACCACAAATCCCGTGCCCACATTTACGCGATGCGGCAGTGCCAGGATCCAATACAACAAGATGAGCAGCACCCAGTTTGGCCGGAAAACCAGAATGTCATCCGGCCAGGGCATGACTTGCAGCAACAGTGCAATAAGGAACGAGAGCCAAATCACCCAACGTCCCTGGCTACGATAGCTTGCCACTTACTGTCCTCCCGGCTTACGCGGAGCAGGTTGTGGCGGCGTGGTATCTGCGGGCGCTGGAGCCACGCCTGTTGCAGGTGCTGGCATTGGCGCAGGCGGTCCCATGGTATCTGGTGCAGGCAGAACTTGCGGCATCATCTGCATCAGACGTTCATTAGCAACGCGGTGTACTTCTTCCGGCGTCATCGGGTTTGCGCCATTACGATCGGCACCCCACAACAGCAGCAGATAGCGCAGACGCTGCAGACCCGCGGTCGGGCGAGCCTGAATCACGGTATAAGCGCGCTGAGTGTCCAACTTAACGGAAGAAACAACAGCAACCGGATAACCTTCAGGGAAACGTCCACCCAGACCCGAGGTGACCAGCACATCGCCAACGCGAATGTCGGTGTTGGCTGGCAGGTGTTCGAGTTGAAGATCGTCGGTGCAGCCGTTACCCGCAGCGATCACGCGGATATCGTTACGCAGTACCTGAATGGGCAGCGCATGCGTCGCATCGCAAATCAGCAGCACGCGGCTGGTCAATTTAGCCACCGCCACGACCTGACCTACTACGCCTTTGTCGCTAATAACCGGCTGGCCTTCGTAGACGCCGTTAACGCTCCCTTTGTCGATCACGACCTGATCGCTGTAAGGGTCATTAACCGTTGAGATGACCTGCGTCACCATCTTTTGTTCGTCCTGACGCAATGGCGATCCCAGCAGCTCACGCAAACGCGCGTTCTCCTGTTTGTATTGCCCCAGCATCAGCAGTTCGCTGTTTTTCAGCAGCAGTTCCTGACGCAACGCCCGGTTTTCAAGTTCGAGTTGGTCACGCGAAGCCAGCGTTTGCGACACGCCGTCGAGTAATTCACGAGGACCATTTGAGATAAAGTAGAAAGGACTGACGGCGGTATCCATGTACGTTCGGATTTGACTAAACGTACCCAGGCGGCTGTCGGCAATAATAACGCCGAGCGCCACCAGCACCGCCAGAATAAGGCGAATCTGTAGCGACGGGCCACGGCTAAAAATTGGCTTCATAGTCTATGCGTATTCTCGTATCAGAGCGGAAGGGCAACCCGCGGGGGCTACCCAACCTGCATCCGATTACTCTTCGCTGAACAGGTCGCCGCCGTGCATGTCGATCATTTCCAGCGCCTTGCCGCCGCCGCGCGCCACGCAGGTCAGCGGATCTTCAGCAACAACAACTGGAATACCGGTTTCTTCCATTAACAGACGGTCAAGGTTACGCAGCAGCGCACCGCCACCGGTCAGCACCATACCGCGTTCGGAGATATCAGACGCCAGTTCCGGCGGGCACTGTTCCAGTGCAACCATTACTGCGCTCACGATACCGGTCAGTGGTTCCTGCAGGGCTTCCAGAATCTCGTTAGAGTTCAGGGTAAAGCCGCGCGGAACGCCTTCAGCCAGGTTACGACCGCGAACTTCGATTTCGCGCACTTCGTCACCCGGATAAGCGGAACCGATCTCGTGTTTAATACGTTCTGCGGTCGCTTCACCGATCAGTGAACCGTAGTTACGACGAACATAATTAATGATGGCTTCATCGAAGCGGTCGCCGCCAATACGGACAGAAGAGGAGTAAACCACGCCGTTCAGGGAGATAACGGCAACTTCAGTGGTACCACCACCGATATCCACAACCATTGAACCGGTTGCTTCAGAAACTGGCAGACCCGCACCGATCGCGGCCGCCATCGGCTCTTCGATCAGGAAGACTTCACGAGCACCTGCGCCCTGAGCGGATTCACGGATCGCACGGCGTTCAACCTGAGTTGCTCCAACCGGTACACACACCAGTACGCGCGGGCTTGGGCGCATGAAGCTATTGCTGTGCACTTGCTTGATAAAGTGCTGGAGCATTTTTTCAGTCACGAAGAAGTCAGCGATAACGCCATCTTTCATTGGGCGAATTGCAGCGATATTGCCCGGCGTACGACCCAGCATCTGCTTCGCATCATGACCTACTGCAGCCACGCTTTTCGGCGAACCGGCACGATCCTGACGAATGGCCACAACAGAAGGCTCATTCAATACGATGCCTTGTCCTTTTACATAAATAAGGGTATTCGCGGTACCCAGGTCAATGGACAGGTCATTGGAAAACATGCCACGAAATTTTTTCAACATACTAAGGGATAATCCTGAAAGCTGGGGCGGAAAACAAAATCCGCTTACTTTACCAACCACACGCAGCAGCGACAAGGCGCAAAAATCATCTGCTACGGTGAAAATTAGTGCAGTTCGTTTCCTTTGTTACAAAACCGGCCTGAGTCCATCAGGGCTGAATAAATCAGCAGCACTCCTCGCTTTTGTTTGCAACCTGTCAAAGGTCATTCACCTGCATGTTTGCTGTTACAACCTGGCGAGCAGGCAAGCACACCCCCAGAAGGCACAGCGCGCGTTATTCTACGTGAAAACAAATTAAACGGCAGGTTAAACCGAGTATCTTTGCGAATATTTTTTCACGTTAGTGTCAAGTGGTTGTGATGCGGCAAAAAAATCTCCTTGCCCACCCGCAACTCCGCGTTCTGTCAGCGTATGCCACTCACTACGCGAACGTACGCCCGTGGCGTAAACCTGCGTGGGTGTTCCCGAACAGGCCTCCACCAGGCTTTGAACCAGAAGCTGATTTTCCGTTCGCTTATCAATGTTCCTCACCAGACTTGGATGAAGCTTCAATAACTCAACGTTAAGCTCTTTGATCCAACTGGTGCTCACCAGCGTTAACCCCGCCTGCGTAACGGCAATACGCACGCCCAGCGCATTCATCAATCTGATAACGGGCTGTAACCGGCTGATATGTTGACAGACATCTGCCTCAGCAAGTTCAATAATTATGCGTTTGCGTAATGATTTTTCGCACTGCATCAGCGTATCACGCAGCCAGCGCTGAAAACGTGGACGAATAAGCGATTCAACCGTTGTCTGCATCGCCAGATTTTCCTGCGGCCAGTAGCCCAAAAGCAGGATCAGACGGCTTATCTGCAAACGGTCATATTCTTCTGCCAGACCAAATTGCAGGACCATCGGCATATATTCCGCCGAAATGACCTCTTCGTTGCCATCAAAAATACGGCACATCAACTCCCGATGGTGCACCCGGCCTTCACGCGTTACCGCAGGCTTTTGATAAATTCTCGGCCCGCCCCGGCTAAGCATCTGTTCGATCAGCGTTCGCCAGCGTACGTTGCCCCGACCTTTTTCCGGCAGCGAGTCATCATAGACCGACCAGCTGTTTCCGCCCTGCAATACCGAATTCCGCGTAGCCGCTTCGGCGTGATCCATTACTTGTTCCGTCGACTGTCCGCTGCGGCAAACGCAAATACCGATATGAACCATATCGGCACGATCGATCATTTTATTAGCTGGAAGCGCATCTACCGCTTTTAATAATTGCCCGGCGATGCTTTCCGCCTCTTTCAGCGTACGGTGCGGCAGTAGGATAGCAAAATCGCTACGGTGGTAGCGCGCCAGCAACGCGCCCGGATAGCGCGTCATAAAAGTCGACAACAAATTGATCAGCGTCGAGATTTGTTCTTCCGCGAGAGTGATTCCCCAGCTATCGCGCAGCAGCGTAAAGTCCGGCAGGCGCACCATCATCACGACGCCATGCGAGCCTACTTTTTCCTGATCTTCCAGCAGCGTGGCCAGTTGGTTATCAAAGAACAAGCGGTTGCTTAGCCCGGTTTTTGTATCCTGCGCGACATAGGAACGAATCAGCGTATCCAGGCGGCTGCGTTGCTCGCGGGCATTTTGAATTTCAGTCAGCAGCATATCGAGCGCACTGCTGGTACGCGCAGGCCATTCATAGACCGTTCCCCGTACGTTCGGTCCACGTTCGCCGTTCAGAATACGCGTAGAACGGATCTCCAGCAGCTCCTGACCCGAAAGCTGGCGCTGAAGCCAGCGCACAGACAAAAAGAGCATCAGAATAATGAAAGCAATGGCTATCGTGAGCGGTGCGGTGGTCAGTAGCGAATGGAAATAGTTACCCATCGGATCCTGATAAACCAGACGCAATGACATACCCGGATGCTTGACCAACGGTACGGTAATCTCGCGGTAGAGATTGTTTGTCCCTGCCGGTCGGTAGCTGCTGGTCCGTGAGTGGTCATACACCACGTTTTCGCCCTGCAACAGTTCGATGCGCACGATATCAACAGAAACCATCAGTTCATCGATTTGCGGAGTTAACGCAACGACATCTCTGGAGACCAGATGCGTATCAATCGCCGTCGCGACTGCATGAACGCGCGTGGTGAACTTATATTGAATAGCGTTGTAGAAACTCAGCGAACAGCCGATCAGAGTCACGAAGATCGTTAACCCGGTAAGCAGCGTGACAAAAGCTGAAAATTTCGTCGTTAATCGCATCCTTGTGTTAACTCCGACAGTTATGAAACAGGCCTGAAAGTGATAAATCGACTCTAAAATGCAAAACTGACCACAAAATCCGCCAATTTATACAAACTGTGAGGGCATACTACCAAATCAGGTATATCTGGCAATTTATTGCGCAGAATCGGCATCATGTTTTGATTAGCGAGTATAGTCTTCATTATTAATTTTCCAATCCACTATACGAATTGAGGACAGGTTATGCAGGCTTTGATCTTAGAACAGCAGGACGGAAAAACCCTCGCATCCGTTCAACCCCTCGACGAAAATCAGCTACCGGAAGGCGATGTGACGGTGGATGTCCACTGGTCAAGCCTGAACTATAAAGACGCCCTGGCTATCACCGGCAAGGGAAAAATCATTCGTAATTTTCCGATGATTCCTGGTATCGATTTCGCTGGTACCGTGCGAGCAAGCGAAGATCCCCGTTTTCATGCGGGTCAGGAGGTTTTACTGACCGGTTGGGGCGTAGGTGAAAATCATTGGGGTGGACTGGCAGAACGCGCACGCGTGAAAGGCGACTGGCTGGTTGCGTTGCCAAAAGGGCTGGATGGACGTAAAGCCATGGTCATCGGTACCGCTGGCTTTACCGCCATGCTTTGCGTCATGGCGCTTGAAGATGCAGGAATTCGTCCGCAAGACGGTGAGATTGTCGTCACTGGCGCCAGCGGAGGCGTGGGCAGCACGGCCGTTGCGTTACTGCATAAGCTGGGTTATCAGGTTGCGGCGGTTTCGGGTCGTGAAAGCACCCACGACTACCTGAAAAGCCTGGGCGCTAACCGCATTCTTGGCCGCGATGAATTTGCTGAATCTCGCCCGCTGGAAAAACAGCTGTGGGCTGGCGCGGTGGATACCGTTGGCGACAAAGTTCTGGCGAAAGTCCTCGCGCAGATGAACTACGGCGGCTGTGTTGCCGCCTGCGGCCTGGCGGGCGGTTTCGCTCTGCCAACCACCGTGATGCCATTCATTCTGCGTAACGTTCGTTTGCAAGGAGTGGACTCGGTGATGACCCCGCCGGCACGCCGTGCAGAAGCCTGGGCGCGTTTGGTTAAGGATCTGCCGGAATCGTTCTATGCTCAGGCTGCAACGGAAATTACGCTGGCGGATGCGCCGAAGTTCGCCGATGCCATCATCAATAACCAGGTGCAAGGCCGTACGCTGGTGAAGGTGAAGTAACAGACTCTGGCGCAGAAATTTACACTTAATTAACGAAATTTCGCGGCACATCTACAGACTCCCTGCCATATTAACTACGCGTCCCCTGTCAGTTATGACGCGTAAGCCGGGAGTCTGTTATGAAGAAATTACGTCCATTTACAGAAGCCGACGTCACTGACGAGTCGGCTTTTTTTATGCAGCGTCGCCATGTACTGAAAGCATTAGGGATCAGCGCAGCCGCGTTGTCTTTACCCCACTCTACGCAGGCTGACCTTCTGAGTTGGTTTAAGGGTAATGACCGCCCGCCCGCGCCTGCGGGAAAGCCGCTTGATTTCAGCAAGCCCGCCGCCTGGCAAAATTCGCTTCCTTTAACCCCAGCGGATAAAGTTTCTGGCTACAACAACTTCTATGAATTCGGTCTCGACAAAGCGGATCCGGCAGCCAACGCGGGTAGCCTGAAAACCGATCCGTGGACATTAAAAATCAGTGGTGAGGTCGCCAAACCACTCACTCTCGATCACGATACCTTGACCACCCGTTTCCCGCTGGAGCAACGGATTTACCGCATGCGCTGCGTGGAAGCCTGGTCAATGGTCGTGCCGTGGATTGGTTTCCCGTTACATAAACTGTTGGCGCAAGTGGAACCCACCAGCAATGCGAAGTATGTCGCGTTCGAAACGCTGTACGCACCGGAAGAAATGCCAGGGCAAAAAGATCGCTTTATTGGCGGCGGGCTGAAGTATCCCTATGTTGAAGGGTTACGCCTGGATGAAGCGATGCACCCACTCACACTGCTTACCGTGGGGGTTTATGGTAAGGCCCTTCCGCCACAAAATGGCGCGCCCATTCGCTTAATTGTGCCGTGGAAATATGGATTTAAAGGCATTAAGTCGATCGTGAGTATCAAACTCACGCGCGAACGCCCTCCGACAACCTGGAATCTGGCCGCGCCCAATGAATACGGGTTTTATGCCAACGTGAATCCGCATGTCGATCATCCCCGCTGGTCCCAGGCCACTGAGCGTTTTATTGGCGCTGGCGGTATTCTGGACGTACAGCGTCAGCCCACGCTGATGTTTAACGGCTATGCCGAAGAGGTTGCGTCACTGTATCGCGGACTCAATTTGCAGGAGAATTTTTAAGTGCGACTGACCGCAAAGCACATTACCGGGCTGAAATTTTGCCTGCATCTTGCCGGTTTTTTGCCGTTTATCTGGCTATTTTGGGCGATAAATCACGGCGGTCTGAGCGCGGATCCGGTCAAAGATATCCAGCACTTTACTGGTAGGACAGCTCTGAAATTATTGCTGGCAACCTTGCTGGTCTCTCCACTCGCGCGCTACGCTAAACAGCCATTATTGATACGCACACGTCGCCTGTTAGGGCTATGGTGTTTCGCCTGGGCAACACTGCATTTAACCAGCTACGCGTTACTGGAACTGGGCATTAATAATCTGGCGTTGTTAGGGCGGGAATTAATTACGCGGCCTTATTTAACCTTGGGCATTGTCAGTTGGGTCATATTATTCGCCCTCACCTTAACATCCACGCAGGCTGCGCAGCGAAAGCTGGGTAAAAACTGGCAGTATTTGCATAACTTCGTCTATCTTGTGGCGATCCTGGCACCCATACATTATCTGTGGTCGGTAAAAATTATCTCCCCTCAACCGATTATTTATGCAGCGCTCGCTGCGGTGCTATTAGCGTGCCGTTACAAGAAGTTTCGCCAGTGGTGGCGGTAGTTTCACGATATGTGCAGTGCGTTGCAAAACACGGACGATCCGATTTTCTTTACATGTTAACGGTTGATTATCTTCCCTGATAAGACCAGTATTTAGCTGCCAATTGCTACGAAATAGTTATAATGTGCGACTTTGCTATCCCCGGTAGCGTTTTTAAGGCGCTGAAAGGGTGACAATCGCATATTGAAGGTATATTTTGTCTTTTACCCGAAAATGGCAGAAGATAGCCGCACAATGACTAACAAGTCTGGCAATCTCACTTAATGGCAGCAGCACCCAGTGCAGCGCCTGAGATGCGTGGCATCTTGTCACTCACTGTTATAAAAATGCTATACAGACGGCGGTAAAACGCCTGTCACAATCTCACTAAACAAAGAGTACGGAACCCACTCATGGATATTCGTAAGATTAAAAAACTGATCGAGCTGGTTGAAGAATCAGGCATCTCCGAACTGGAAATTTCTGAAGGCGAAGAATCTGTACGCATCAGCCGTGCGGCGCCAGCTGCAAGTTTTCCGATGATGCAACAGGCTTATGCTGCACCAGTGATGCAGCAACCAGCTCTGTCTAACGCTGTCGCACAAACTGCCTCTCCAAGTATGGAAGCTCCGGCAGCAGCGGAAATCAGTGGTCACATCGTACGCTCCCCAATGGTTGGTACGTTCTACCGCACCCCGAGCCCGGATGCTAAAGCGTTCATCGAAATCGGACAGAAAGTGAATGCGGGCGATACCCTGTGCATCGTTGAAGCCATGAAAATGATGAACCAGATCGAAGCCGACAAATCCGGCGTAGTTAAAGCGATCCTGGTAGAAAGTGGTCAACCGGTAGAATTTGACGAGCCGCTGGTCGTCATCGAATAACGAGGCGAACATGTTGGATAAAATTGTTATCGCCAACCGCGGCGAGATTGCCCTGCGTATTCTTCGTGCCTGTAAAGAACTGGGCATCAAGACTGTCGCTGTGCATTCAAGTGCGGATCGCGATTTAAAACACGTATTGCTGGCGGATGAGACGGTCTGTATCGGCCCGGCTCCGTCCGTAAAAAGCTATCTGAACATCCCGGCTATCATCAGTGCCGCTGAAATCACCGGCGCGGTGGCAATTCACCCGGGCTATGGCTTCCTCTCTGAGAACGCCAACTTTGCTGAGCAGGTAGAGCGTTCTGGCTTTATCTTCATCGGCCCGAAAGCCGACACCATCCGCCTGATGGGCGACAAAGTGTCCGCAATCACCGCGATGAAGAAAGCGGGCGTACCGACAGTCCCAGGCTCTGACGGCCCGCTGGGCGATGACATGGACGCTAACCGCGCTCATGCTAAACGCATCGGCTACCCGGTTATCATCAAAGCCTCCGGCGGCGGCGGCGGTCGCGGTATGCGCGTCGTGCGCAGCGATGCCGAACTGGCACAATCCATCTCCATGACCAAAGCGGAAGCAAAAGCCGCTTTCAATAACGACATGGTCTACATGGAGAAATACCTGGAAAACCCACGCCACATTGAAATTCAGGTGCTGGCTGACGGTCAGGGTAACGCAATTTATCTGGCAGAACGTGACTGCTCCATGCAGCGTCGTCACCAGAAAGTTGTCGAAGAAGCACCAGCGCCAGGCATTACCCCGGAACTGCGTCGCTACATCGGCGAGCGTTGCGCCAAAGCGTGTGTTGATATCGGCTATCGCGGGGCGGGTACTTTCGAGTTCCTGTTCGAAAACGGCGAGTTCTACTTCATTGAGATGAACACCCGTATTCAGGTTGAACACCCGGTAACCGAAATGATCACCGGCGTTGATCTGATCAAAGAGCAGCTGCGCATCGCAGCGGGCCAACCGCTGTCCATCAAGCAGGACGAAGTTGTGGTTAAAGGCCATGCGGTAGAATGCCGTATCAACGCCGAAGACCCGAACACCTTCCTGCCAAGCCCGGGTAAAATCACGCGTTTCCACGCGCCGGGTGGCTTTGGTGTGCGTTGGGAGTCTCATATTTACGCAGGCTACACCGTACCTCCGTACTATGACTCAATGATCGGTAAGCTGATCTGCTATGGCGAAAACCGCGACGTCGCTATCGCCCGTATGAAAAACGCATTGCAGGAACTGATCATCGACGGTATCAAAACCAACGTTGACCTGCAGATCCGTATCATGAATGACGAGCACTTCCAGCACGGTGGAACCAATATCCACTACCTGGAGAAAAAACTCGGACTTCAGGAAAAGTAAGCGTGCGTTAACCGAAAAGGCCGGAAATTCCGGCCTTTTGTTTTTCTCCCCTCCCGCACGTGCCATAAGGTACAATCCCCGCTTTCTTTATCCACAAGGGACAAAAAATGGACGCTCGTTTTGTTCAGGCCCATAAAGAGGCGCGCTGGGCGCTGTGGCTAACCCTTTTATATCTGGCCACATGGTTAGTGGCCGCTTACTTACCAGATTCAACGCTGGGTTTTACCGGCTTACCGCACTGGTTCGAAATGGCCTGCCTGCTAACGCCGCTGGTTTTTATCGTGCTGTGCTGGGCGATGGTGAAGTTTATCTATCGCGACATTCCGTTGGAGGATGACGATGCAGCTTGAAGTTATTTTTCCGCTGGTCGCCTATCTTCTGGTGGTCTTCGGTCTCTCAGTTTATGCCATGCGCAAGAGATCGACCGGTACCTTCCTGAATGAATATTTCCTCGGCAGCCGCTCCATGGGCGGCGTCGTGTTAGCGATGACGCTAACGGCAACCTACATTAGCGCCAGCTCGTTTATTGGCGGTCCTGGTGCCGCTTACAAATACGGACTGGGATGGGTGCTGCTAGCGATGATCCAGTTGCCGGCCGTATGGCTCTCATTGGGGATTCTTGGTAAGAAATTCGCCATTCTGGCACGCCGTTATAATGCGGTTACCCTCAACGATATGCTATTTGCACGCTACCAGAGCCGCCTGCTGGTATGGCTGGCAAGCCTCAGCCTGTTGGTCGCGTTTGTCGGGGCAATGACCGTACAGTTTATTGGCGGCGCACGTTTGCTGGAAACCGCAGCGGGTATCCCCTACGAAACCGGTCTGCTGATTTTTGGCGTCAGCATCGCGTTATACACGGCGTTCGGCGGCTTTCGCGCCAGCGTGTTGAACGACACCATGCAGGGCATGGTGATGCTGATTGGTACTATCGTTTTGCTGGTCGGCGTTGTTCATGCTGCCGGTGGCCTCAGCAATGCGGTGGTAACCCTGCAGACTATCGATCCTAAACTGGTTTCGCCGCAGGGCGCTGATGACATTTTGTCACCCACGTTTATGACCTCATTCTGGGTGCTGGTATGCTTTGGCGTGATTGGCCTGCCGCATACGGCGGTACGCTGTATCTCTTATAAAGACAGTAAAGCGGTACACCGCGGCATTATCATCGGCACCATCGTGGTGGCGATCCTGATGTTTGGTATGCATCTGGCGGGCGCCCTGGGACGGGCGGTAATCCCTGACCTGACGGTACCGGATCTGGTAATCCCTACGCTGATGGTCAAAGTCCTGCCGCCGGTCGCTGCCGGGATCTTCCTCGCCGCACCTATGGCTGCGATTATGTCGACGATCAATGCCCAATTGCTGCAAAGCTCCGCTACGATTATTAAGGATCTGTACCTGAACCTTCGCCCGGAACAGCTGGAAAACGAAACCCGGCTGAAACGCATGTCGGCAGTGATTACCCTGCTGCTGGGCGCGTTACTGTTGCTGGCCGCCTGGAAACCGCCAGAGATGATTATCTGGCTGAATCTGCTGGCGTTTGGCGGGCTGGAAGCCGTCTTCCTGTGGCCTCTGGTGCTGGGCCTCTATTGGGAGCGGGCAAACGCGTCAGGCGCATTGAGCGCGATGATTGTCGGCGGCGTGCTTTATGCTCTACTCGCCACCTTTAACGTTCAGTTCCTGGGCTTCCACCCAATCGTGCCCTCGTTACTGATAAGCTTGCTGGCTTTCCTGATAGGCAACCGTTTCGGTTCCGCCGTCCCGCAAGCCGCCATATTGACTACTGATAAATAAAGAGTTTTGCCATGCCATGGATCCAACTGAAACTGAACACGACCGGTGCCAACGCTGAAGAGTTGAGCGATGCGCTGATGGAAGCGGGCTCCGTTTCCATTACTTTCCAGGATACGCATGATACGCCGGTATTTGAACCTCTGCCGGGCGAGACTCGCCTGTGGGGTGATACCGACGTTATCGGCTTGTTCGATGCAGAAACCGACATGAAAGAAGTAGTTGCTATCCTGGAACAGCATCCGCTGCTGGGTGAAGGCTTCGCGCATAAAATCGAACAGCTCGAAGACAAAGACTGGGAACGCGAATGGATGGATAACTTCCACCCGATGCGCTTTGGTGAACGTCTGTGGATTTGCCCAAGCTGGCGCGATGTCCCGGATGAGAATGCCGTCAACGTGATGCTGGACCCGGGTCTGGCGTTTGGTACAGGCACGCACCCCACTACCTCTCTGTGCCTGCAATGGCTGGACGGTCTTGATCTTAACGGTAAAACGGTTATCGACTTTGGCTGCGGCTCCGGCATTCTTGCCATTGCGGCACTGAAGCTGGGTGCGGCGAAAGCCATTGGCGTGGATATCGATCCGCAAGCGATTCAGGCCAGCCGTGATAACGCCCAGCGTAATGGTGTTTCTGAGCGTCTGGAGCTTTATCTGCCGAAAGACCAGCCAGAGGCGATGAAAGCCGACGTGGTGGTCGCCAACATCCTTGCTGGCCCATTACGTGAACTGGCTCCGTTAATCAGCGTACTGCCCGTTGAGGGCGGTTTGCTGGGGCTTTCTGGTATTCTTGCCAGCCAGGCAGAAAGCGTCTGTGAAGCCTATGCCGATCTCTTTACGCTCGATCCGGTTATCGAGAAAGAAGAGTGGTGTCGCATTACCGGCCAGAAAAAATAATCCCTTCCGGCGTGGTTATCTGACCACGCCATTTTCAGACAATTGACCAGCATACCGACACTTTCCTCAGCGATATAATAATCAATTGATTTTGTTATTTTTTATATTGATTCTCGTTGAGTAAACGTATGCGTTTCAACTGTCTTACAACAACTTTGCTGGCAGCATGCATGATGCCACTGACCACGCTGGCCGTACCATGGGGATATACCGAAGAAAACGGCCCCGCACGGTGGGGAGAAATCAGCAAAGCGTATGCAACGTGCCAGACAGGCATAAACCAATCCCCCATAGACATCCAGACCACCACAACCAGTAAACTCGGTCTCCCCGCGCTGAACATGCAGTACGTCGATGGCCCAACCAGATTTCGGAGCATTAACCATACGTTGCAGGCAACGATGAGTAGCTACGCATCTAATTCTATTGAAATTGATGAAACGCTTTATTATTTAAAACAATTTGATTTTCATGCCCCGAGCGAACATACCCTCAACGGTAAAACCTATCCGCTGGAGCTGCAGCTGGTCCACAAAAATCAATCCGGAGACATCGCTATCGTGGCGGTTATGTTTGATATCGGCGAACCAAACCAGGCGATTCAAAATTTGTGGGAGTCCTTTCCAACCATGGAGGACAGCAGCATGGCCATCTTCTCGCCGGTCGATATCCGCCAGCTTTTACCCGACAATAAAACCTACTGGCGCTACCGTGGTTCGTTAACAACGCCTCCCTGCACCGAAGGCGTCACCTGGACTGTCCTGAAAACGCCTGTTGCTCTTTCTGCCGAACAGATGGATAAATTCCACTACATTGTTGGGACGGCAAACAATCGCCCGCTGCAGCCGTTGAATGAACGCAAGATTACGGACAGCTATTCTGGGGATACCGAGATCCTGTACTAAAATGAGGTAGCGATCACACAATGACGAGGTAATTTGCTGATTAATTCAGCAGAATATCTTGTCAGTACCGTCTGCAGCTGAAGAAAAAATGAGAAGTTACGCAAAATTATATGTGTATATAAAATCGACACATTTTTATAATGCGATGATTTATATGATTAAATATTTTCATGCGTTCACATTTACGGCAATTCATTGATCCACCTCAGTGGATTGGTCAAAGTTTGGCCTTTCATCTCGTGCGAAAAATGCGTAATATACGCCGCCTTGCAGTCACAGTATGGTCATTTCTTAACTCATGCGCATCGGACAATACCAGCTCAGAAATCGCCTGATCGCAGCACCTATGGCTGGCATCACTGACAGACCATTCAGGACGCTGTGCTATGAGATGGGAGCAGGATTGACAGTATCCGAGATGATGTCTTCTAACCCGCAGGTTTGGGAAAGTGACAAGTCTCGTTTACGGATGGTGCACGTTGATGAGCCAGGAATTCGCACGGTGCAAATTGCCGGTAGCGACCCTGTTGAGATGGCCGATGCCGCACGTATTAACGTGGAAAGCGGCGCCCAGATTATTGATATCAATATGGGGTGTCCGGCTAAAAAAGTGAATCGCAAGCTCGCAGGTTCAGCCCTCTTGCAGTACCCGGATTTAGTGAAATCGATACTAACCGAGGTCGTCAATGCAGTGGACGTTCCTGTCACACTCAAGATTCGCACCGGCTGGGCTCCGGAACACCGTAACTGCGTAGAGATTGCCCAACTGGCTGAAGACTGTGGCATTCAGGCTCTGACCATTCATGGACGCACCCGCGCCTGTTTGTTCAATGGAGATGCTGAGTACGACAGTATTCGGGCAGTTAAGCAGAAAGTTTCCATTCCGATTATCGCGAATGGCGACATTACTGACCCGCATAAAGCCAGAGCTGTACTCGACTATACGGGGGCGGATGCCCTGATGATAGGACGTGCAGCTCAGGGAAGACCCTGGATCTTTCGGGAAATCCAGCATTATCTGGACACTGGGGAGCTGCTGCCCCCGCTGCCTCTGGCAGAGGTGAAGCGCTTGCTTTGTGCGCATATTCGGGAACTGCACGACTTTTATGGTCAGGCAAAAGGGTACCGAATTGCGCGTAAACACGTATCCTGGTATCTCCAGGAACACGCTCCGGATGACCAGTTTCGGCGCACATTCAACGCCATTGAAGATTCCAGCGAACAGCTGGCGGCGTTGGAGGCATACTTCGAAAATTTTGCGTAAACAGAAATAAAGAGCTGACAGAACTATGTTCGAACAACGCGTAAATTCTGACGTACTGACCGTTTCTACCGTTAACTCTCAGGACCAGGTAACTCAAAAGCCCCTGCGTGACTCGGTTAAACAGGCACTGAAGAACTATTTTGCTCAATTGAATGGTCAGGATGTGAATGATCTCTATGAGCTGGTACTGGCTGAAGTAGAACAGCCCCTGTTGGACATGGTGATGCAATACACCCGCGGTAACCAGACCCGTGCTGCCCTGATGATGGGCATCAACCGTGGTACGCTGCGTAAAAAACTGAAAAAATACGGCATGAACTGATACTAATCAGTTAAATGTTTGTTTTAAAAGGCGCTACTCGGCATGGGGAAGCGCCTTTTTTATTGACGTCACACGGGAGGCTTTGGCGATGAACGCGAGATGTGAACCTGTCTATTTTGGCGATGAATCTAAAAAGATAATCCTGGGCGATGCGCTAACTGAACTGAAAAAACTGCCGTCTGAAAGCGTCGAACTCATTTTTGCTGACCCTCCTTATAACATCGGGAAAGACTTTGACGGGATGGTTGAATCCTGGGACGAAGAGACCTTTCTGGCGTGGTTGTTTGAGTGCATCGACGAGTGCCATCGCATCCTCAAACCACACGGCACCATGTACATCATGAACAGTACGGAGAACATGCCGTACATCGACCTCAAATGCCGCCCGCTTTTTACCATCAAGAGTCGTATCGTGTGGTCATACGATAGCTCAGGGGTACAGGCCAAAAATTACTTTGGTTCGATGTATGAACCGATCCTGATGATGGTAAAAGATCAGAAAAACTACACATTTAATCGTGACGATATTCTGGTTGAAGCCAAAACTGGCGCTAAACGCGCGCTAATAGACTACAGAAAAAACCCGCCGCAGCCATACAATCAGAAAAAAGTGCCGGGCAATGTCTGGGAGTTCCCACGCGTACGCTATCTGATGGACGAATACGAAAACCACCCCACCCAGAAACCCAAAGCCCTCCTGGAGCGTATAATTCTGGCGTCCTCGAATCCAGATGACAGGGTACTGGATCCGTTTGCCGGCAGCTTCACCACCGGAGCTACCGCCGTGGAATTGGGTCGCAAGTTTGTCGGGATTGAGATCAATACTGAATACGTAAAAATGGGGCTCAGAAGACTGAGTATCGGTTCTCATTTTTCAGAAATTGAGCTTGCCAAGGTGAAAAAACGTAAGACAAAAAACCTGTCTAAAAAGAGTCGATTGACGGCAAAGAGTGGCGATCTTTCAACAAAGTAAAGGCATTGTAAGTCTGCTTTTCAGCTTAAAAAATTCGTGTATATTCCCTGCACGCTTGGGCATGAATACACAGGGTTTAGGAATGATTCGCAAGTATTGGTGGCTGGTTGTTTTTGCGGTCTTCGTTTTTCTTTTTGATGCGCTGCTCATCCAATGGATAGAGCTGATGACAACAGAGCACGACAAGTGCCGGAATATGAACTCAGTGAATCCCCTTAAGCTGGTCAACTGCGTCGACCTCGAATAGCACCTCAGGTAATGCTTCGACAGCCGTCAGCCTCTGGCGGTAAAAACTATCCGACCTGGTTTTCACTCTGCATTAATTGCATGACGCTACCGTCTGGGCTTAACATTTTTAGTACATTATCAACTAATACTGGAGCTTGCCCATATAGATCATAACTCACTGGATTCATTAACCAGTTTTTTATAATTCCGCTAAAACTACCGTGCAGAATAATGATGATGACATCTAAATCAAGAGTGGTGGCAATCAAATTGTCATCGACACACTTTTGCAGGGAATCACGAATGCTTTGATGACTGATACCTATTTTATCGCGAATATCCTGCTCAGATATCATATCGTTATGAAATTCACACTTATGATATAAAATCTGCATTAATGCCTGCTGACGAGGGTTCTCTGCAATATATTGTAACCCCACCACAAACTTTTCTCGCAATCGCTGTAAAGGGTTATCACCCCAACGACCAATTAGCTTGTCCTGAATAAGATCGCGTAAAGGTGGTTGTTGTAACCATAGCTCATTAAACAGTTGAGTTTTATTTTCGAAATGCCAATAGAGCGCGCCACGCGTCACGCTGGCAGCATCCGCAATGTCGTTTAGCGTCGTATTGCTTACGCCACGTGCGGCAAACTGTACAATTGCCGTTTCTATCAGGTGCTGCCGCGTTTTGAGGGCATCAGCTTTCGTTTTTCTGGCCATGGTTCCGACTGTCTGAGGTAGAGTAGAGAATGATTAACTTTCTTATCTAATATTTGCGATACGGAACAAATGTATCACTTAGCATTTATTTAAACGAGTTCTAAAAAATATTATTACGGACTTTGCACACGAATAAACAAAACGAATACCACCAACAAATATATTCATAAACCAAATGTTTATTTCAATTTGTGTTTATGCGAATCATAGTATTGCTATTAACACCACAATGAAACAGCTGTCGATTAATCTTTTTTTGCTTTTACGTGCCGTGTATCGTGCCCATAAATAAGTATTGCTTACATCGCAAGCTAATAATTTGTAGGATAGCCAACTATTATTTTTCTTGTGCGCGTTATCGCCCCCTGCTTTACCCGGTTAATAACGAGCGTTCGGTTTTTTAAGGAATAGAAATGACGAAAAATGCCAGGTTTTCACTCCTGCCCTCATTCATCATCGTCTCCGCTGCATTACTCGCCGGTTGTAACGATCAGGGAGAAACACAAGCTCATCCCGCAGAACCGCAGGTGACTGTCCATATCGTCGAAAAGGCTCCTTTAGCCGTAACGACCGAATTACCCGGGCGCACAACGGCATTCCGAATTGCAGAAGTTCGTCCCCAGGTCAGCGGGATAGTGCTTAAACGGAATTTCACTGAGGGAAGCGATATTGAAGCCGGACAGTCACTTTATCAGATCGATCCCGCGACTTATCAGGCTGACTATGACAGCGCCAAAGGTGAACTGGCGAAGAGTGAAGCGGCGGCTGCAATCGCGCATTTAACGGTAAAACGCTATGTGCCGTTGGTTGGCACCAAGTACATCAGCCAGCAAGAGTACGATCAGGCAATTGCTGATGCTCGTCAGGCCGATGCCTCCGTGATCGCGGCAAAAGCGGCGGTCGAAAGCGCGCGTATCAATCTGGCCTACACCAAAGTGACATCGCCAATTAGCGGACGCATCGGTAAATCTAACGTCACCGAAGGTGCATTAGTCACGAATGGCCAGGCTACTGAGCTTGCTACCGTTCAACAGCTCGATCCCATTTACGTCGACGTGACACAGTCCAGTAACGACTTTATGCGCCTCAAACAGTCCGTTGAACAAGGGAGTCTGCATAAAGACAGCGCCAGCAGTACTGTCGAACTGGTGATGGAAAATGGTCAGTCATACCCGCTAAAAGGCTCTTTGCAGTTTTCTGATGTGACGGTTGATGAAAGCACCGGATCAATCACCCTCAGAGCCGTGTTCCCTAACCCGCAGCACACGCTGTTGCCGGGCATGTTTGTGCGCGCACGCATTGATGAAGGCGTCCAGCCAAATGCCATTCTCGTTCCGCAGCAGGGGGTAACGCGTACGCCTCGCGGCGATGCCACCGTAATGGTCGTTAACGACAAGAGTCAGGTTGAGTCTCGCGCAGTCGTTGCCGCACAAGCTATTGGTGACAAGTGGCTCATCAGCGAAGGCCTGCAACCGGGTGACAAAGTTATCGTGAGCGGCTTACAGAAAGCACGTCCAGGCGTTCAGGTTAAAGCAACCGCCGATACCGAAACTCCTGCCACGAAAGCCCAATAAGGTAACCGGACATGGCTAACTTTTTTATCAGGCGTCCTATCTTTGCCTGGGTATTGGCTATCATTCTGATGATGGCGGGTGCTCTGGCAATCATGCAACTGCCCGTGGCACAGTACCCGACCATTGCGCCTCCTGCGGTCGCCATTTCTGCCACCTATCCTGGTGCGGATGCACAGACGGTTCAGGATACAGTCACACAGGTTATCGAACAGAATATGAATGGTATCGATAACCTGATGTATATGTCCTCCACCAGCGACTCGGCCGGGAGTGTGACTATTACACTGACTTTCCAGTCCGGTACCGATCCCGATATCGCGCAAGTGCAGGTGCAAAATAAACTGCAGCTCGCCACTCCGCTACTGCCGCAAGAAGTTCAGCAGCAAGGGATCAGCGTCGAGAAATCCAGCAGCAGCTTTTTGATGGTTGCGGGTTTTGTTTCTGACAACCCACAAACCACACAGGATGACATTTCCGATTACGTCGCCTCGAACGTTAAAGACTCAATCAGCCGTCTGAATGGCGTGGGTGACGTGCAGCTGTTTGGTGCACAGTACGCCATGCGCATCTGGCTGGATGCAAACTTATTGAACAAATATCAGCTCACGCCGGTTGATGTGATCAATCAGTTGAAGGTACAGAACGATCAGATTGCCGCAGGTCAGTTAGGGGGGACGCCTGCATTACCTAACCAGCAGCTTAACGCTTCTATCATTGCGCAAACGCGACTGAAAGACCCTGAAGAGTTCGGCAAAGTGACTTTACGCGTGAACAGCGATGGTTCGGTTGTTCACCTGAAAGACGTCGCACGTATCGAGTTAGGCGGGGAAAACTACAACGTCGTGGCGCGTATTAACGGTAAGCCTGCATCCGGCCTTGGGATCAAGCTGGCAACCGGGGCAAACGCGCTGGATACCGCGAACGCGATTAAAGCCAAGCTGGTTGAACTGCAACCATTCTTCCCGCAGGGAATGAAGGTGGTCTACCCGTACGACACGACGCCATTTGTGACCATCTCCATTCATGAAGTGGTAAAAACACTGTTTGAAGCGATCGTGCTGGTGTTCCTGGTCATGTATTTGTTCCTGCAAAACATCCGGGCAACGCTCATTCCGACCATCGCCGTACCTGTTGTACTGTTGGGCACATTTGCCGTGCTTGCTGCGTTTGGCTACTCAATAAACACCCTGACGATGTTCGGCATGGTGCTCGCCATCGGTCTATTGGTCGATGATGCGATAGTGGTGGTGGAAAACGTGGAACGCGTGATGATGGAGGATCATCTGCCGCCCAAAGAGGCGACGGAAAAATCCATGTCACAAATACAGGGAGCACTGGTTGGTATCGCCATGGTGCTGTCTGCGGTATTTATCCCGATGGCCTTCTTTGGCGGTTCAACCGGGGCTATCTATCGGCAGTTTTCCATCACCATCGTTTCCGCCATGGCGCTTTCAGTACTGGTCGCGCTGATCCTGACTCCCGCACTTTGTGCAACGTTGCTGAAGCCGGTATCAGCTGAACATCACGAGAAAAGAAGCGGTTTCTTTGGCTGGTTCAACGCCAAATTCGATCACAGCGTCAATCATTACACCAATAGCGTCAGCGGTATTGTGCGTAAAACTGGGCGTTACCTGGTCGTCTACCTGATAATCGTCATCGGGATGGCGGTGCTGTTTATGCGCCTGCCAACCTCCTTCCTGCCAGAGGAAGATCAGGGCGTCTTCCTGACGATGATTCAACTTCCTGCAGGCGCCACGCAAGAACGCACCCAGAAGGTGCTGGATCAGGTCACCCACTACTACCTGAACAATGAAAAAGCCAACGTTGAAAGCGTCTTTACGGTTAACGGCTTTAGCTTCAGCGGCCAGGGGCAAAACTCAGGGATGGCGTTCGTCAGCCTCAAGCCCTGGGAAGAACGTAGCGGTAACGAAAATAACGTTGAATCAATTATCGCCCGCGCTACCCGAGCGTTTAGTCAGATTCGTGATGGTCTGGTGTTCCCTTTCAACATGCCAGCCATTGTTGAACTGGGTACCGCAACCGGCTTCGACTTCGAACTGATTGACCAGGGCGGGTTGGGACATACCGCGTTAACGCAAGCGCGTAACCAACTGCTGGGCATGGTTGCCAAACACCCTGACCTGCTGGTTCGCGTGCGTCCAAACGGTCTCGAGGATACCGCACAGTTCAAGCTGGATGTCGATCAGGAAAAAGCTCAGGCCCTTGGCGTCTCGCTGTCCGATATTAATGAAACCATCTCCGCTGCGCTGGGTGGCTATTACGTCAATGACTTCATTGACCGTGGCCGCGTGAAAAAAGTGTACGTACAGGCCGATGCCAAATTCCGTATGTTGCCGGAAGACATCAATAATCTGTATGTTCGTAGCGCCAATGGCGAAATGGTTCCGTTCTCCACGTTCAGTTCCGCACACTGGATCTACGGCTCACCGCGCCTGGAGCGCTATAACGGTATGCCTTCTATGGAACTGCTGGGAGAAGCTGCGCCTGGCAGAAGTACCGGTGAAGCAATGGCGCTGATGGAAAGCCTGGCGGAAAAACTGCCAAACGGTATTGGTCATGACTGGACGGGGATGTCCTATCAGGAACGATTGTCGGGCAACCAGGCTCCTGCGCTGTATGCCATCTCGCTAATCGTTGTCTTCCTTTGCCTTGCCGCATTGTATGAAAGCTGGTCTATTCCTTTCTCGGTGATGCTGGTTGTACCGCTCGGTGTTGTGGGCGCATTGTTAGCAGCATCACTGCGTGGGATGAATAACGATGTGTATTTCCAGGTTGGCTTACTAACCACAATCGGCCTCTCGGCTAAGAACGCCATCCTGATCGTCGAGTTTGCCAAAGACCTGATGGATAAAGAAGGCAAGGGGTTGATTGAAGCGACGCTGGAGGCATCGCGCATGCGTCTTCGTCCTATCCTGATGACATCCCTGGCCTTTATTCTGGGGGTTATGCCTCTGGTTATCAGTCACGGTGCAGGGAGTGGTGCGCAGAATGCGGTCGGTACAGGTGTTATGGGAGGAATGCTGACCGCAACATTGTTGGCTATCTTCTTCGTCCCCGTCTTCTTTGTTGTCGTAAGACGGCGTTTTAGTCGGCACAACGATTAAATTGTAAAATAAAGGCGTCTACGGACGCCTTTTTCACCCATGTTACGCCTCTTTATTTATTAATAAGATAGCCATTTATTTCATTTAAAGCATTCCTTTAAACGCGCCCGCGACCTTTCTTTTTATCCATTATTTTTACAATCCACATGAATTGAGATTATTCCTCATGTCAGTCCTTTTTTAAGAAGTGGTAAAATAATCGCCGAGTTCGCAGATGGCTTAGCGTTTGTCTTTGCTCTATTAGCGAAACGCTTATTTTTGAGGTAACACCATGAAAAGATTAATATCCGTTGCACTGCTTACCGCATTCCTGGCTGGCTGTGCACACGATTCTCCTTGCGTACCTGTATACGACGATCAGGGACGCCTGGTTCATACCAATACCTGTATGAAAGGCACCACCCAGGATAACTGGGAAACAGCCGGGGCCATCGCCGGTGGTGCTGCAGCCGTTGCCGGACTGACGCTTGGGATTGTCGCCCTGACCAAATAAATCATCTTAAAAGCGCGGTTATTACCGCGCTTTTAGCAATAAGCATAAAATCTGCATATAAGACAAAACGTTGCTTAATAGAACCTGACATGTAATAAAATTATTATAGATTTAACTCACACATCCGCGATTTGAAATTAGCATTTTTTCTGTTTTTCGTAACACCACATTTTCTTTTCATTATTCTCACGCCATTAATATTAACGCCAGAAATCGTTATCACGCGTCCTGTCTGATTTTTAAATTTTTTGCGCCGAAATGTGGCTTACGTTTCAATTTTGCACCACTTCGGGGCGCTGCATTTATTTTTTCCTGTCTACACTCTGCATATTGCGTCGAATAATCAGGCGCAAAAAACTGGCACTACCTTTGCTTAAAAGAGTATGGCCAAAGCCACAGACAGGTAAAAGACGTTTTCAGAACGTTTCCATAACAATAATTCCTCCACACAGGATGCTCTATGAAAAAGATGATAATCGCCAGCCTGGCTGCGGCCGGTGTGCTGCTTGCTGTTGCAAATCAGGCACATGCCGGCGCAACACTTGATGCCGTAAAGAAAAAAGGGTTTGTGCAATGTGGGATCAGCGACGGCTTGCCTGGCTTTTCTTACGCCGATGCAAGCGGCAAGTTCTCGGGTATTGATGTTGATGTATGTCGTGGCGTTGCCTCCGCCGTATTTGGCGATGATAGCAAAGTAAAATATACCCCGCTCACCGCCAAGGAACGCTTTACCGCATTACAGTCTGGTGAAGTCGACATGCTCTCTCGTAATACCACGTGGACCTCTTCTCGTGATGCCGGTATGGGCATGTCCTTCACTGGTGTAACGTATTACGACGGCATTGGTTTTCTTACCCACAATAAAGCAGGCCTGAAGAGCGCTAAAGAACTGGATGGTGCAACGGTCTGTATTCAGGCGGGAACCGATACCGAACTAAACGTGGCCGACTACTTTAAAGCCAACAAGATGAAGTACACCCCCGTCACCTTTGACCGTTCGGATGAATCAGCCAAAGCTCTGGAATCTGGACGTTGCGATACGCTGGCTTCCGACCAGTCTCAGCTGTATGCCCTACGCATCAAGCTGAGTAATCCTGCGGAATGGATCGTCCTGCCAGAAGTTATTTCTAAAGAACCGCTGGGACCTGTCGTACGTCGTGGGGACGATGAGTGGTTCTCCATTGTTCGCTGGACGCTGTTCGCCATGCTAAATGCGGAAGAAATGGGTGTTAACTCGAAAAACGTCGATGACAAAGCGGCTAATCCAGCAACACCGGATATGGCACACCTGTTGGGTAAAGAAGGGGATTATGGCAAGGATCTGAAGCTTGATAACAAATGGGCCTACAACATTATCAAGCAAGTTGGTAACTATTCGGAGATCTTTGAACGTAACGTTGGATCGGAAAGTCCGCTGAAGATCAAACGTGGACAGAACAACCTCTGGAATAACGGTGGCATTCAGTATGCGCCACCGGTGCGCTAATGCGTAGTGATGTAACGGGCGCCGCAACTGCGGCGCTCAGCCCAGAGTCATAGTTACTGAGGTTTTCTTATGTTCCATCGCCGCTCAACCGTAAAAGGATCGTTATCCTTTTCTAACCCTGCGGTCCGCGCCTGGTTATTTCAAATACTCGCCGTCATTGCGGTTATCAGCATTGCGGTCTATCTCATTCATAACACGATAAATAACCTGAACAATAGCGGTATTACCTCGGGGTTTTCTTTTCTCGATCGCAGCGCCGGATTTGGCATTGTCCAGCATCTGATCGATTACGAGCAAGGCGATACGTATGGTCGTGTCTTTGTGGTCGGCCTGCTCAATACGCTGTTAGTTTCAGCACTGTGCATTGTTTTCGCATCAATTCTCGGTTTCTTTCTCGGACTAGCACGCCTGTCAGATAACTGGTTATTGCGAAAGCTCTCGACGATCTACATCGAAACGTTCCGCAATATACCGCCGCTGCTGCAGATCTTCTTCTGGTATTTCGCCGTATTACGTAATCTGCCCGGCCCACGCCAGGCCGTTAACGCGCTGGATTTGATGTTCCTGAGTAACCGGGGGCTCTATATTCCGTCCCCGCAAATGGGAGAAGGTTTTTTTGCCTTTTGTACCGCTGTCGTTATCGCTCTCGTCGTCACCATCGGATTATTTCGCTTCAACAGAATGCATCAGACCAAAACCGGTCAGCTACGTCGGACCTGGCCCACAGCTCTGGCGTTGATCGTACTTTTACCGGTGATTTCACAGTGGATGTTTGGCGCTGCGCTTCACTGGGATATTCCCGCGCTCCGTGGTTTTAACTTCCGTGGCGGTATGGTGCTTATTCCTGAACTGGCGGCACTGACTCTGGCGCTTTCGGTATATACCTCGGCATTTATTGCAGAAATTATTCGGGCGGGCATTCAGGCCGTTCCTTACGGCCAACATGAAGCCGCACGCTCGCTGGGTCTGCCAAATCCGGTGACGCTACGCCAGGTAATCATCCCACAGGCGCTACGCGTCATCATTCCCCCACTGACCAGCCAGTACCTGAATATCGTCAAGAACTCTTCTCTTGCAGCCGCCATTGGCTACCCGGACATGGTTTCACTGTTTGCCGGCACGGTACTCAATCAAACAGGGCAAGCCATTGAAACGATCGCCATCACCATGTCGGTATACCTGATCATCAGTCTGAGTATTTCTTTGCTGATGAATATTTATAACCGCCGTATTGCACTGATTGAGCGCTAAGGAGCCATGATGACAAAAGCACTGCTGTCTCACCCCTCGCGCCAGCGCAGCAATCCGGCAAGCCGCTGTCTACTCTGGGTGCGTAAAAACCTGTTCTCCAGTTGGTCAAATAGCCTGCTCACCCTGCTATGCGTATGGCTGATTTGGTCATTTCTTCCACCACTGTTGAACTGGGTATTCTTTCAGGCCAACTGGGTCGGTTCTACCCGGGCAGACTGTACCAAAGCGGGAGCCTGCTGGGTGTTCATCCATGAACGCTTCGGGCAATTCATGTATGGGCTTTATCCACACGATCAGCGTTGGCGCGTAAATCTGGCCCTGATAATTGGTCTGGCTTCTATTGTTCCGATGTTCTGGAAAACCATTCCCCACCGTGGCCGTTATATCGCCATCTGGGCAGTCATATATCCGATTGTCGTCTGGTGGCTGATGTACGGTGGTTTTTTCGGACTTGAACGCGTAGAAACCCGGCAGTGGGGCGGATTAACACTGACGCTTATTATTGCATCCGTGGGGATTGCAGGCGCGCTTCCATGGGGCATTTTACTGGCGTTGGGACGTCGTTCCCATATGCCAGTCGTGCGGGTTTTATCCGTCATTTTCATTGAGTTCTGGCGCGGTGTACCGTTGATTACCGTTCTGTTTATGTCCTCGGTCATGCTTCCTCTGTTTATGTCCGAAGGAACCAGTATCGACAAGCTTATCCGGGCGCTGGTCGGCGTTATTCTTTTCCAGTCGGCCTATGTCGCAGAAGTGGTTCGCGGAGGGTTACAGGCCCTACCGAAAGGTCAGTATGAGGCCGCTGAATCACTGGCGCTAGGGTACTGGAAAACTCAGGGGCTGGTCATTCTTCCGCAAGCCCTCAAGCTGGTTATCCCGGGTCTGGTTAACACGATTATCGCCCTGTTCAAGGATACCAGCCTGGTCATCATCATCGGTCTGTTTGATCTCTTCAGTAGCGTGCAGCAGGCAACTGTGGACCCTGCGTGGCTGGGTATGTCGACAGAAGGATATGTTTTCGCTGCACTGATTTACTGGATCTTCTGTTTCAGTATGTCGCGTTACAGCCAGCATCTGGAAAAACGTTTTAACACCGGGCGTACACCGCACTGAGGAATTTATGAGCCAATTATTAATGCCGTCTACCGACGCGATGATTACGCTGGAAAACGTCAACAAATGGTACGGACAGTTTCATGTCCTGAAAAACATCAACCTGAAGGTAAAACAGGGAGAGCGCATCGTATTATGCGGGCCTTCCGGTTCGGGTAAATCGACAACTATCCGCTGTATTAACCATCTGGAAGAACATCAGCAAGGACGCATAGTAGTGGATGGGATTGAGCTCAATGAAGACATCCGCAATATTGAGCGCGTCCGACAAGAAGTTGGCATGGTCTTTCAGCACTTTAATCTCTTTCCTCATTTGACTGTCTTGCAAAACTGCACGCTGGCGCCTATCTGGGTGCAAAATATGCCGAAAAAAGAGGCTGAAGTACTGGCAATGCACTACCTTGAGCGGGTCCGCATTGCCGAACATGCACATAAATATCCCGGGCAAATCTCTGGTGGACAACAACAGCGCGTGGCCATTGCACGCTCGCTGTGTATGAAACCCAAAATCATGTTATTTGATGAACCCACATCAGCGTTGGATCCTGAAATGGTAAAAGAAGTGCTGGATACCATGATAGGTCTGGCGCAATCGGGCATGACCATGCTATGTGTAACCCATGAAATGGGCTTTGCCCGCACAGTAGCTGACCGGGTGATCTTTATGGATCTTGGCGAGATTGTGGAACAGGCACCACCGGATGAGTTTTTTGCTCACCCCAAATCGGAACGCACTCGCGCGTTTTTATCGCAGGTTATTCATTAAATATATATATGCCGGATACAGTTCCGGCTGATTTCCGCGTATAAATGCAAAAAGGCCATCCTTTCGGATGGCCTTTTCACTTATTTGATGTCTGGCAGTTCCCTACTCTCGCATGGGGAGACCCCACACTACCATCGGCGCTACGGCGTTTCACTTCTGAGTTCGGCATGG
>NZ_JAOWHL010000026.1:0-89721 GCF_030332645.1 Citrobacter sp. Cpo091 | reverse complement strand
AATCCGTTGTTCCGTGTCAGTGGAGGCGCATTATAGGGAGTTATTTCAGGCTGACAAGGGGAAATTTAAAATAATCTTCCGAGTGCGTATTTTTTATTCTTTGCGCTTATTTTAACAACGCTTTGTTGGTTAATTGGGCTATTTCCCGCGCGAATCTCGCAACCTGTTCCCAATCGGTATACACCACTTCTTTATTCGTATCCGTTTCACCACCTGACATCTTCATTATCAGTTGGATCATAACGCGGTCATACCAGCGATAGCGTGGATACAGCAAAGCACCCGCAATAACTGCACTGTGGTCTGGTCGCCACGGCGAACTCATCAGGAACTTACGCGCATAGCTGTTGGTTTGCGGCGTACGTTTCTCCGGTTTACGGGCAACCAGGTTTACGGAGTAGAACGCGCTCGGCATCGAATTCAGCCGTGTGGCATGCTTTTTCACAAACTCCTGAAAAGCAGCATGGTAATGACCGTAGCGAATCGAGGCGCCAATTACCACGCTGTCATAATTTTGCCAGTCCGGCTCCGCGGTACGATGCAAATTAACAACATCTGCCCAAACGCCCAGCTCTTTGAGTTCAGAAGCCAGATATTCAGCGATTTCACGCGTTTGTCCGTCCCGGGAAGAAAAAAGAATCAGTGTTTTCACGTGTTACTCCATTATTCACGCCAGAAGGTAGGGGTAAAGAGCACCAGCAGAGTAAAGACCTCCAGACGACCAAACAGCATATTGGCAATCAGGATCCACTTCGCCACAGGGTTCATACTGGCAAAGTTGTCAGCGACAACCCCCAGTCCTGGTCCCAGGTTATTCAACGTTGCCACTACGGAGGCAAACGCGGAGAAGTCATCAACACCGGTCGCAATAATCGCCAGCATACTGATAATAAAGACCAGCGCATAGGCAGAGAAGAATCCCCATACGGCTTCAAGAATTCGCTCCGGCAACGCACGGTTACCCAGTTTGATACTGTAAACCGCATTCGGATGGACCAGTCGTTTCAATTCGCGGTTACCCTGCTTAAACAGCAGCAGGATACGAATCACCTTCAAGCCACCGCCCGTCGACCCGGCACAGCCGCCGATAAAAGCAGAACACAGCAACAGCACTGGCAGAAACAGCGGCCAGCGGGCAATACTGTCCGTGGTAAATCCGGCGGTCGTCGCCATCGATACCACCTGGAAAAAGGCCTGGTTGATCGTCGTGAGCGCCGAGCCATAGGTATTGTGTATCCATAGCACCAGCGTACAGACTGCCACCAGCGTCAGCTGCACGCCGATAAACATGCGGAATTCCGGATCCCGCCAGTAGACCTTCAGACTACGCCCACTTAATAAAGAGAAGTGCAGACCATAGTTACAACCGGAGATCAGCAAGAAGATAGCAATGATGGTGTTAATCGTGGGACTGTCGAAATACCCCACGCTGGCATCGTGTGTGGAAAAACCACCGATGGCGATTGTGGCAAAACTGTGCCCAATGGCGTCAAACGCGGGCATCCCGGCAAACCATAGCGCCAGCGCGCACGCCACCGTCAGTAATACATAGATTAGCCACAGCGTTTTCGCCGTTTCGGCAATACGCGGGCGCATTTTATTATCTTTCAGCGGCCCCGGCATTTCTGCACGATAGAGCTGCATCCCACCAACGCCAAGAATAGGCAGGATAGCCACCGCCAGCACGATGATCCCCATCCCGCCGAACCATTGCAGCATCTGGCGATAAAAGAGAATCGCGTGTGGCAATGAATCCAGCCCCACCAGCGTCGTCGCACCTGTAGTGGTTAATCCGGAAAAGGATTCAAAAAAAGCGTCGGTTATCGTTAGATTAGGGCTTTCCGCAAAGATGAACGGTAGCGCCCCTACGCTGCCCAGAACGGTCCAGAACAAAACGACAATCAGAAATCCTTCACGCGATTTCAGCTCGCCCTTCTCTTTACGGTTTGGCCACCACAGCATGGAGCCGATCGCCAGAGCAACGAAGAAAGTTTGGGTGAATGCACGCCCTGCCCCATCGCGGTAGATGAGCGCTACCAGTCCGGGGATAATCATTGTCCCCGAGAATAAGATGACCAGTAGTCCAACGATTCGGGTGATGGCGCGAAAATGCATCTCTGCCGCTTCCTTAGTTCTTTAAAATGAGGTGGGGATTATTCTTCAATCGCTAACAATTGCAATGAACCACGACTAAAATCCGCCAGTTTTGCCGAAAACTCATCCACTTTGGCAAAAGGAAGCGCCACCCTGAGCCGAACAAAAGCCTGGTAATCACTGGCAACGACTTTACCGTCAAACTGCCCCAGCAAGGCTTCAATGCCTGCCAGCTGACCGTACTCACACTGCAAAGTATATTCGGTTAATGGCGTCTTGCGCTGTGTCGTTAACTGGCGCAACGCCTGATTCACACCACCACCGTAGGCTTTTACCAACCCTCCAGTACCGAGAAGGATACCGCCGTAGTAGCGCACGACTACAGCGGTAATCTCGCCGACACCGCTCCCCATCAGCTGCGCGAGCATCGGTTTACCTGCCGTACCCGCCGGTTCGCCATCGTCTGAAAACCCTAGCTGCTGCGAGTCATTGGGCGCACCCGCCACCCACGCCACACAATGGTGGCGGGCGTCCGGGTGTTCCGCTTTGACTGACTCAACAAACGCCTTTGCCGCTTCTACGCCGTCCGTATGGGCGAGCAGCGTAATGAAGCGGCTTTTTTTGATCTCTTCGACGACGCTAACCGGCGCCGCAGGGATTAACCAACTGTCCATTACGCCAGTTTCAAATCCCGCGTCATGTTTTCGATATTGTTTTCGTGGACCACCACGTTGTCTTCAATACGAATACCGCCGAACGGTTTCAGTGCTTCAATTTTCTGCCAGTTGAAGTGCTTGCTGAACTGTCCTTCACGCCACGGTGCCAACAGAGATTCAATGAAGTAAATGCCCGGTTCGATGGTCAGAACCATGCCTGGTTGCAGTACGCGGGTGCAACGCAGGTAAGGATACTTCGACGGCGCGGCCAGATGAGTACCGCTGTCATCCTGCATAAAGCCTGCGACATCATGTACCTGCAGACCCAGCGGGTGACCAATACCGTGCGGCATAAACGGCCCGGTAAGATCGTTTTCCACCATCGCTTCTTCACTCATACCGGTGATGATTTGATGCTTACGCAGCAGCTTCGCGATACGCTGATGGAACTGAATGTGATAATCCACGTAGCTGGTGCCTGCTTTCATGGTGGCAATCAGCGCCAGCTCTTCGTCGTTAACGTCTTTCACCAGATGCGCATAGTCGCTGTCGTTTTTCGCCGACCAGGTACGCGTCAGGTCTGCCGCATAGCCGTTGTATTCCGCACCAGCGTCGAGCAGGAAACTGCGGATTTCAGACGGTGCCTGATGATCCAGCTTGGTGTAATGAAGAACCGAAGCATGCTCGTTAAGCGCCACGATGTTGCTGTATGGCACGTCGGTGTCGCGGTGACCGGTGGCAGTCAGGTAAGCGAGGTTGATGTCAAACTCGCTCATTCCGGAACGGAACGCTTCTTCTGCTGCACGGTGTCCATTTACCGCCATTTTCTGCGCTTCGCGCATACAGGCCAGTTCGTATTCCGTTTTATAGGCGCGGTAATAATGCAGGTAGTCGATCACCCCTTTCGGGTTGATGTTGCTGGCCGCGATGTCCAGTTGCAGCGCACGTTCCGGAACCGGGCCGATGTAACCGATATTGCCTCGAGCAGCAGGCAGTTGGCTACCGATACCATCCGCTTTCGGCAGCGCGATGATCTCGATTTCTTCCGTCCAGAAAGAGGTTGGTAGCGGCTCAACGTTGTGCCAGTAATCGACCGGCAGGTAGAACCACAGTTTCGGCTTGTTTACGCCATCCACCAGCAACCAGCAGTTAGGAACCTGTGTTACAGGCACCCAGGCTTTAAATTGTGGATTGACCTTAAACGGATATGGATGATCGTCGAGAAAGACGTTAACAAGTTCGCCAGAGTGAATAAGTAACGCATCCAGTTTGAAGCGATCCAGCGCGTCGCGCGTCCGTTCCTGTAAGGTAACGATATGATTTTTATAGAGTGCGGCCAGCGATTCCATTTTCTACCCTTCTGTTTTTTGACCTCAAGTCTCCGCATCTTAGCACATCGCTTTGTGAGTGCGTGATTTCTGCCGAGCGTGATCGAATCGTCATTTCTTTAATCATTCATTTGCATTTTATTAACATAAAACACACACTTCGATTCATCTGGTATGACCAGATCACCTTGCGGATTCAGGAGACTGACATGCTTTACAAAGGCGACACCCTGTACCTCGACTGGCTGGAAGATGGCATCGCCGAACTGGTGTTCGATGCCCCTGGTTCGGTCAATAAACTCGACACGGCCACCGTTGCCAGCCTGGGCCATGCGCTTGATGTGCTGGAAAAACAACCGAATTTAAAAGGGCTGCTACTGCGTTCTAACAAAGCAGCCTTTATTGTTGGTGCCGATATCACCGAATTCCTTTCACTGTTCCTCGTGCCTGAAGAACAACTGAGCCAGTGGCTGCATTTTGCCAACAGCGTCTTTAATCGCCTCGAAGATCTGCCTGTTCCGACCCTCTCAGCGGTAAACGGCTACGCGCTGGGTGGCGGCTGCGAGTGTGTTCTGGCAACCGATTATCGTCTGGCAACGCCGGACCTGCGCATTGGCCTGCCGGAAACCAAGCTGGGCATTATGCCGGGCTTTGGCGGTTCCGTGCGTATGCCACGTATGCTGGGTGCGGACAGCGCGCTGGAAATTATTGCGGCAGGTAAGGATGTTGGTGCTGAGCAGGCGCTAAAAATCGGCCTGGTCGATGGCGTAGTGAAGCAAGACAAACTGCTTGATGGCGCGATCGCGGTATTACGTCAGGCGCTCAACGGCGACCTCGACTGGAAGGCCAAACGCCGGCCGAAGCTGGAGCCGTTGAAACTCAGCAAAATTGAAGCGGCTATGAGCTTTACCATCGCTAAAGGCATGGTGGCACAGACGGCAGGGAAGCATTATCCCGCGCCGATTACCGCGGTAAAAACCATTGAAGCAGCGGCCCGTTTTGGCCGTGAAGAAGCGCTGAATCTGGAAAATAAAAGCTTTGTTCCACTGGCGCACACCAGTGAAGCTCGCGCGCTGGTTGGGATCTTCCTTAACGATCAGTTCGTCAAAGCCAAAGCCAAAAAACTCACCAAAAATATTGAAGCACCGAAGCAAGCTGCGGTGCTGGGCGCGGGCATTATGGGCGGCGGCATCGCTTACCAGTCAGCCAGGAAAGGCGTGCCGGTTGTCATGAAAGATATCAACGACAAATCATTAACGCTGGGCATGACCGAAGCGGCCAAGCTGCTGAACAAACAGCTTGAGCGCGGCAAAATTGACGGTCTGAAAATGGCGGGCGTGATTTCCACTATTCATCCAACCCTCAACTATAGCGGTTTTGAGCGTGTGGACGTGGTGGTTGAAGCTGTCGTGGAAAACCCGAAAGTGAAAAAAGCGGTACTGGCAGAAACCGAAGATCAGGTACGCCCGGACACCGTACTGGCTTCAAATACCTCCACCATCCCAATCAACGAGCTGGCCAGCGCGCTCAAGCGCCCGGAAAACTTCTGTGGGATGCACTTCTTTAACCCAGTACACCGCATGCCACTGGTTGAGATTATTCGCGGCGAGAAAAGCTCGGATGAAACCATCGCCAAAGTTGTCGCCTGGGCAAGCCAGATGGGCAAAACCCCAATTGTGGTCAACGACTGCCCCGGTTTCTTCGTGAACCGCGTGCTGTTCCCGTATTTTGCCGGTTTCAGCCAGCTGCTGCGCGATGGGGCGGATTTCCGCAAAGTCGACAAAGTCATGGAAAAACAGTTTGGCTGGCCGATGGGCCCGGCTTATCTGCTGGACGTGGTGGGAATTGATACCGCACATCACGCGCAGGCAGTGATGTCCGCAGGCTTCCCTCAGCGTATGCAGAAAGATTATCGCGACGCGATAGACGCCCTGTTTGATGCGAACCGTTTCGGACAGAAAAACGGTCTTGGATTCTGGCGTTATAAAGAAGACAACAAGGGCAAGCCGAAGAAAGAAGAGGATGCCACCGTTGACGATCTGCTGGCAGAAGTCAGCCAGCCGAAACGCGACTTCAGTGATGAAGAGATTATCGCTCGCATGATGATCCCAATGGTCAACGAAGTGGTGCGTTGTCTGGAAGAAGGCATTATCGCCAGCCCGGCAGAAGCCGACATGGCGCTGGTGTATGGCCTGGGCTTCCCTCCGTTCCACGGCGGCGCGTTCCGCTGGCTGGATACGCTCGGCAGCGCGAAGTATCTCGATATGGCCCAGCAGTATCAACACCTCGGAGCGCTGTATGAAGTTCCGGCTGGTCTGCGTGATAAGGCGCGCCATAACGAACCGTATTATCCCCAGGTTGAGCCTGCCCGCCCGGTTGGCAGCCTGAAAACGGCTTAAGGAGTCACAATGGAACAGGTTGTAATTGTTGATGCGATCCGTACCCCGATGGGCCGTTCGAAAGGGGGCGCGTTTCGTAACGTGCGGGCAGAAGATCTCTCCGCACACTTAATGCGTAGCCTGCTGGCGCGAAATCCTGCGCTGGAGCCATCCGCGCTTGATGATATTTACTGGGGCTGTGTGCAGCAAACGCTGGAGCAGGGTTTCAACATCGCCCGTAACGCCGCGCTGCTGGCGGAAGTTCCGCACTCCGTTCCAGCCGTCACGGTCAACCGCCTGTGCGGTTCGTCCATGCAGGCGCTGCACGACGCGGCACGCATGATCATGACCGGCGATGCTCAGGCGTGCCTGATTGGCGGCGTGGAGCATATGGGCCATGTACCAATGAGCCACGGCGTTGATTTCCATCCGGGCATGAGCCGCAACGTGGCAAAAGCCGCGGGAATGATGGGTCTGACTGCGGAAATGCTCTCTCGCATGCACGGCATCAGCCGTGAAATGCAGGATGCTTTCGCCGCACGTTCACATGCTCGCGCCTGGGCTGCAACACAGTCTGGCGCATTTAAAAACGAAATCATCCCGACCGGCGGCCATGATGCCGACGGCGTGCTGAAGCAGTTTAACTACGATGAGGTTATCCGCCCGGAGACAACCGTTGAAGCGCTCTCCACCCTGCGCCCGGCGTTCGATCCGGTTAGCGGAACGGTCACTGCCGGTACCTCCTCCGCACTCTCCGACGGCGCTGCGGCGATGCTGGTCATGAGCGAAAGTCGCGCCCGTGAGCTGGGTCTGACGCCGCGTGCCCGTATTCGTTCGATGGCTGTTGTTGGCTGCGACCCTTCAATCATGGGTTACGGTCCGGTTCCGGCCTCAAAACTGGCGCTGAAAAAAGCGGGACTCTCCACCAGCGATATCGGTTTGTTTGAGATGAACGAAGCCTTTGCCGCTCAGATCCTGCCGTGCATTAAAGATCTGGGGCTGATGGAGCAGATCGATGAGAAGATCAACCTCAACGGCGGGGCGATCGCTTTGGGCCATCCGTTGGGTTGCTCTGGGGCGCGTATCAGCACCACCCTGCTCAATCTGATGGAACGCAAAGACGTACAGTTTGGCCTGGCGACGATGTGTATCGGTTTAGGCCAGGGCATCGCGACGGTATTTGAGCGAGTTTAATCAAAGCATGTGACTTATTGTAGGCCGGGCAAGCGAAGCGCCCCCGGCGACTATGCCGGATGGCGACGCTGATGCGTCTTATCCGGCCTACAACACAAATGCCATTGTATAACAATTTAGTTGCCGTTTTTCCCGCCTGTCAGGGGCGGGTTTTTTATTTCTCTGAACTACCACGTACCACTAACTGCACCGGCAACAGCAGATTCTCTTCCTGATTTTCTTCCAGCAATAAACGCAGCGCTTCACGCCCCAATTGTTGTTTATCAACCGCAATGGTGGTGAGTGGTGGATGTGACCAGGCCGCAGCATCGATATCATCAAACCCCACCAACGCAAGATCTTCCGGGATACGTATACCCTGCTGCGCACACACCCGTTGAACAACCAGCGCTGCCGCATCGTTATAGGCAAAAATAGCGTCGGGCGGCTCTGGCAGACTCAGCAATTCATTCACCGCTTCCACCAAAGATTGCTCGGTATCCAGCAGCGGCGGCGCAATGGCTTCATACTCTGGCGGCATCAGCAAACGGGCCTCATACAATGCCTGACGGTAGCCCTTCTCGCGCTGACGGATGCTGTAGTGCGCAAGCGTGCTGGCAAGAAAAGCAATACGGCTGCGACCTTGTGCAATCAAATGTTGTGTAGCAAGATAACCGCCCTGGGTGTTGTCCGGATTCACGCAAGGCAGGCCCGGCGCCCAGAGATCCACCAGCACCAACGGCAGTTTCATCTGTTGCAGCAAGCCAAGTAATTCAGGCTCAAAAAATCCGGCACAGATCAGCGCATCAGGCTGGTGCAGCAGCACCTGCTCACTCACTGCATCGCCTGGACCAATGGAGAGAAAGCTCAGCGCAATACCATGGTCACGACAGTTATCTTCTATGCCCAGCAGCAGTTGAGAGTAAAACGGCAATGCCCGGCTGATATTGTGCTGGCGGTGAAGTAAAAACAGGACGCGTTTGATCTTGTCAGTGCGCAGACGGGAAAAATCATAACCCTGCTGCTGCGCCACAGAAATAATGCGCAGCCGGGTGTCTTCACGCAGCCCCGGCTGCCCTTTTAGGGCGCGGGAAACTGCACCAACTGAAACACCACAAGCTTCGGCAATATCTCTGATACGTACAGGTTTTGTCATTTCACTCTCATTGATTCTACTATGGCTTGTTGCGCCCCCAGCCAGGCCGCACCGCGTACGCCGCTGCTGTCGCCGTGACGGGCCCGAACGATCGGTGTGCGGCACTGCTTACCAAATACGTACTGCGCCACTCGCGCCTGCAAACCCGAATACAGTAAATCGATATTGGATACCCCACCCCCAAGCACGATAACATCGGGATCGAGCGTATTCACCACGCCCGCCAACGCACGCGCCAGTTGATCGCAATAACGTTCCCATACAAAGCAGGCATCCGCATCACCCGATTCTACCTGTTGCATAATTTGTGGCACACCCACATGCTGCGCGGTGTGATTCAGGTACTGGCGTTCCAGACCGCTGCCGGAAATAAAGCTCTCAATACAGTTCAACTGTCCGCAATAGCATCTCACTCCAGCCCCGTCCTGAGATTCGTGGTAGCGCGGCAATGCATTATGCCCCCACTCTCCTGCGCAGGCGTTAGGTCCAGAGATCAAGCGGTTATCGATGCATAGTCCACCGCCGCAACCGGTACCGAGGATCACGCCAAATACCACGCTATACCCGTGTCCGCTACCGTCCATCGCTTCCGACAAGGTAAAGCAGTTGGCATCATTGGTAACCGGCACTGGCATTCCTGATGCTCGCTCAAGGTCTTGCGCAAAGGCCTGTTGATTGAGCACCAGGATGTTCGAATTCTTAATCAAACCTTCGCTATCCACCGCGCCGGGCACCCCAACGCCAACCGATAAAGGCTGATTAACGGCCAGTCTGGCCTTAGCAATCATCTCCGTCACGGCCTGGAAAAAATCACCGTAACTCTGCTTTGGTGTCGCGCACCGCTCGCGGTAAACAATTTCACCCGCGTTATCAATCACCACTGCTTCGATTTTAGTCCCGCCAATATCCAGTCCGAGCCTCATGGTTTCCTCGTTTGCGCCTCGCAATTTGATTGTGTCTAGTTTGCCAATTTTGTTTACTAAACAAAAAGAGAGCTGTCACAAAAGCTAAGTTTTGTGATTAATAGATAGGAAAAACATGTTTACTAAAGAACGTGGTGAAAAAGAGAAACAACGAGACCGGGCTTGCACCCTTTTAGAAGAAGTAAGGTTGGTGATGAATGCGCCGGAAGGGCTCCGGCGCACAGCGCTTAAATGAACGCGAAAGCGTCGCCAAACAGGCGATCTTCACGCGCACTGCGCTCATTACAGAAGAGATCGCGCGCGATTTTGGCCATTTCAAAACGCCCGGCAATGTAGATATCATGCTCCGCCAGGGTACCGTAATCCTGCAATACTGCCGTTAACACGGTTCCCGTACGACCACGCCAGCCGTCTTCAGGTTGTTCCACCACTGGCTCAACGCGCAGATTCGGGTGGTTCACAGACAGCGCTTCCAGCTCGGAGAGATCGTAGAGATGCTTCTCCTCGCGACCGCCCCAGTAAATGGTGATATCGCGGTTTGGGTTGCGCGCGAGCGCGGTAAGCAGAATAGAACGCACGTAAGAGAACCCTGTACCACCGGCAATCAGGATCAGCGGGCGCTCGTCTTCGTCACGCAGCCAGGCTTCGCCATGCGGAATGTCGACCTTGATTTCCCGGTCTTTCAGAATACGGTCCATCACGGCCATGGCGTAAAGATTTAGCTCAGAGGCGCCAACGTGCAGCTCAATGAATCCTTGCTCGTCCGGCGTTGATGCCATGGAGAACGGACGCTTATCCCTTTCATCCATCACGACCATTAAATACTGGCCAGCACGAAAGGAAAACGCCGCGTCTGGCACTAAACGAACGCGATATACGGTGTCAGTGATAGCTTCTACCGAGGTCACTTTACAGCTTAAGGTTGTCATGCGCTCTCTCTGTCGGATCAATAGGCAAAACGATCGCGCCTCAGGCGCTTTTGCCGTCATTAAAGATGGCCAGTTCATCCCAAATTGCGTCAATGCGCGCAGTCACTTCAGGATCTTTTTTAATCGGACGTCCCCATTCACGTTGGGTTTCGCCCGGCCATTTATTTGTGGCATCCAGCCCCATTTTTGAACCAAGGCCGGAAACCGGCGAGGCAAAGTCCAGGTAATCAATTGGCGTATTCTCTACCAGTACCGTATCCCGGGCCGGGTCCATACGGGTAGTAATTGCCCAAATCACATCATTCCAGTCGCGTGCGTTGACGTCATCATCGCAAACAATAACAAATTTGGTGTACATAAACTGACGCAAAAACGACCAAACACCCATCATGACGCGTTTGGCATGGCCAGCGTACTGTTTTTTCATCGTCACGACGGCCAGGCGATATGAACAGCCTTCCGGAGGTAGATAAAAATCGACAATTTCCGGGAACTGCTTTTGCAGAATAGGCACGAAGACTTCGTTCAGCGCCACGCCGAGCACCGCGGGTTCATCTGGCGGGCGTCCGGTATAGGTAGAGTGATAAATTGCATCTTCACGCTGGGTAATGTGCGTGACGGTAAAGACCGGGAAGCTATCTACTTCGTTGTAGTAGCCGGTATGATCGCCATACGGCCCTTCCGGAGCCAGCTCGCCCGGTTCAATGTACCCTTCCAGCACGATTTCTGCGCTGGCAGGCACTTCCAGGTCGTTGGAAATACATTTAACTACTTCGGTCTTGGTTCCGCGCAACAGCCCGGCAAATGCGTACTCGGATAATGTATCAGGGACCGGCGTCACGGCCCCCAGAATGGTCGCAGGATCTGCTCCTAACGCCACAGAAACCGGGAAGCGTTCACCCGGATGCGCTGCGCACCACTCCTGGTAATCAAGCGCGCCGCCGCGATGGGACAGCCAGCGCATAATGAGCTTGTTTTTGCCAATCAGTTGCTGACGATAGATGCCCAGATTCTGCCGCTCTTTATGCGGACCACGCGTTACGGTGAGCCCCCAGGTAATCAGCGGCGCGGCATCTTCCGGCCAGCAGGTCATAATCGGAATGCGGTTTAAATCAACGTCATCGCCCGAGTAGATTTTTTGCTGACAAGGTGCACCGCGCAACCGCTTAGTCGGCATGTTCAACACCTGCTTAAACTGCGGCAGCTTATCAAACAGATCGCGGAATCCTTTCGGTGGCTCTGGCTCTTTCAAAAACGCCAACAGTTTACCGACTTCTCGTAGCGCCGAGACATCTTCTTGTCCCATCCCCATCGCAACACGCTTTGGTGTGCCAAACAGGTTACACAGCACCGGCATTGAATAGCCTTTCGGATTCTCAAACAGTAACGCAGGCCCACCGGCACGCAGAGTGCGATCGGCAATTTCAGTAATTTCCAGGTGGGGATCCACCTCAAGCGAAATGCGTTTGAGCTCGCCCTGCTGTTCAAGCAGCGTCAGGAAGTCGCGTAAATCGTGATATTTCATGGCGTCCATTGTGGCCTCTTCGTAAGCGCTTCATTATACGGCGTTCATCATTGTGATGCTGTATTTTTGTTAAATTAGCGTGAACTCTGGCGATACATATAAGCCCCGGGCGTATATACCCATTGGGTTTCAGCCTGCGTTGAGGTGGGTATAATTAACTTAACGCATGGCTTTTGCTATGCTTGCGCTCAGAACAAGCGGATAAGAGTTATTATGCAATCCTGGTATTTACTGTACTGCAAACGTGGGCAACTTCAGAGAGCCCAGGAACACCTGGAAAGACAGGCGGTGAACTGCCTGACGCCTATGATCACCCTGGAAAAAATAGTGCGCGGTAAACGTACCACAGTCAGTGAACCACTATTCCCTAATTACATGTTTGTCGAGTTCGACCCGGAAGTGATCCACACCACCACTATCAATGCCACGCGTGGTGTCAGCCATTTCGTCCGTTTTGGCGCGACGCCTGCGACCGTCCCTTCTCCCGTTATTCACCAGCTTTCTATCTACAAGCCTGAAGGTATTGTGGACCCGCAAACTCCTCAGCCAGGGGACAGCGTGATTATTACTGAAGGGGCATTTGAGGGGCTAAAAGCGATCTTCACCGAACCGGATGGCGAAGCGCGTTCCATGCTACTGCTTAACCTGTTGAATAAAGAAGTTAAGCAGAGCGTGAAAAATACCGGTTTTCGAAAAATTTAAGCCGTTTAGAAGGTCACTTCGAACAACGTTCGGACGTTAGCATCAATGGTTGCTGACAGCCATTGAGGATCTTCTCCGCGCCAGTGGGCAATACGCTCAAGAATATGTGGCAGGTGCGCCGGTTCATTGCGCCGTGACGTCGGTTTAGGCGTTAAGTCGCGAGGAAGTAGGTAAGGCGCATCGGTTTCGATCAGTAGTCTTTCTACCGGAATAAACGGCAGCAGTTCCCGCAGTTCCATCCCACGGCGCTCATCACAGACCCAGCCGGTAATACCAATATAAAGCCCTCGGTCCACACAATCCTGCATTTCCTGCCGCGTTCCGGTAAAACAGTGCAGCACCGCGCCCGGGAGACTATCCAGCCACGGCTCCAGCAACGTCAGAAAACGCTCATGGGCATCTCGACAATGCATGAAAATCGGCATCTGCAGTTCAGCGGCAATGCGCAGTTGTGCCTCAAAAGCACGTTCCTGCTCCTGTGGCGTGGAGAAATTGCGATTGAAATCCAGACCACACTCGCCAATAGCGACCACCTCAGACTGGTTTGCCAGCGCGATAATCTCGTCTTCCGTTGAGGATTGCCATTGGCTACTGTCATGCGGGTGCACGCCAGCCGTGGACCAGCAACGTGGATAATGTTGCGCCAACTTCAGCGCCTGCTGGCTTTCGTGCAGGTTTGTTCCGGTCAGAAGCATACCGTTTACGCCCGCAGCAAAAGCGCGCGCCACAACATCATCCCTGTCTTTCGCAAATTGTGAACTGGTTAAATTAACGCCAATATCAAACATGCTACCTCCCATATGACAACCGCCCTGACGGGCGGTTGAATTTACTCTTCTGTTTTCTCGGTGGCTTCGGCTTCTTTTGCTTCTTCAGCCTCGTTGTCCTCATCTCGCGTACGTCGCTTACCGACATAGAAACGAGAGAAGAAAACGCCCACTTCAAACAGGCAGTACATCGGTATCGCCAACAACGTTTGCGAGAAGACATCTGGCGGAGTCAGTAACATCCCGACGACGAATGCTCCCACCACAACGTAAGGTCGTTTCTTACGCAAATCTTCAGGTGTCGTAATGCCCATCCAGCATAGCAGCACAATGGCGACAGGGACCTCAAAAGAGACACCGAAAGCCATAAATAGCGCCATTACAAAGCTGAGATAGCTGGCAATATCTGTCGATACCTGCACGCCTTGCGGAGCCGTGTTAGCCAGAAAACCAAACGCCAACGGGAAGACGACAAAATAGGCGAATGCCATGCCGATGTAGAACAACAACGAGCTGGAGACCAGCAGCGGCACAACCAGGCGACGTTCATGTTTGTACAAAGCAGGCGCAATGAATGCCCATACCTGGTAGAGGATCACTGGCGCTGACAGGATCAGCGACACCATGAAGGTTAACTTTATAGGGGTAAAGAACGGTGAGGCCACATCGGTGGCGATCATCGTTGCACCCTGCGGCATCTGTTTAATCAGCGGTGCCGCAACCATATGGTAAATGTCGTTGGCAAAGTAAACCAACGCCAGAAAGATCACGATAACCGCAATAATGCAGTTCAGGAGTCGCTTACGCAGCTCGATAAGATGCGTAATGAGCGGTTGGGTATCTTCTACAGCCATGTTTACGGTTTATCACTCGACGAGGGGGAGGATTCGACAACAGGTGCGGCAGCTTTCTTTTCTGCATCCATCAACGTGGCGGAAGTGTTTTCCGTCTGCTCTGGCGTTTTAGCACCCGCGGATTCCGGTTTTTGCTCCGGCGAACTGGCCTGGTTTTCAGCGGCGGCAGGGGTGACCCCTTCTCGCTGCGCTTCACCTTCTTTCACCACCGGATTATGGATAGTGTGCGCTTCATCGCTCGCTTTCTCAGGATCGTGCACGCTGTAAGAACGCTTCATCGATTCCGCCGCTTCACGCAGCTCATCCATTGACGCTTTCAGCTCCGGGGTCAGATTTGTCAGGCTCGCTTTCTCTACTTTCTTCAGGCTGTCCTGAAACTCCTGAAGCTTAAGCTCCTGGGTCAGTTCATTCTGAACAGTAGTTGCAAGGGAGCGCAAAGCGCGAACCCAGCCAGCAACCGTTTTTACCGCTACAGGTAATCGTTGCGGCCCCAGAACAATGAGGCCGATCACGAACACCAATAACAGTTCGCTAAAACCGATATCAAACACGGATTATACCTGCTCTTTATCTTGGCTTTTGGCGTCTTCCTTTTTCACTTCACCCTGCTTATCGGTGATGGATTTAGCAGTAAAATCAGCGTCCTGGCTGGTTTTATCTTGCTTAGGCTCATCATCACCCATCGCTTTTTTGAAGCCTTTGATCGACGCGCCAAGATCGGAACCGATGGAGCCGAGTTTCTTGGTGCCAAATAGCAGTACAACGATGACGGCAATGATCAACAACTGCCAAATACTGATACCACCCATACATGTTCCTCTGTCATAGATGATGAATTAATAAGGCCGTAGTATACGTTACACGACCTGCCTTGGGCGATGAAAAATTCAGCGCATTTTGCGCCAGCCGATCAACCAGGCTATGACGCCTCCCGCCATTAACCAGCCCGGCATAAGCCCCCACTCAGGGCGGCTTACCAGCAGGAATGTTCCACTTAGCAACAATGTTGCGCCAATGCCCAATAAATAACGGGATTGTCCCTGGCGTACATGATTCGCGTGAAGCTCGCGGGCAATCTTATCAACACTGTGCTGTAAATATTTGCCCTGGCGCAAACTGTCATACACCAGTTCAGGTATTTCTGGCATTTTTTCGACCCAGAACGGTGCTTTTTCTTTAAATGCCCTAACGAGCGCCGGAATACCGACCTGATCTTTAATCCAGGATTCGAGGAATGGCTTAGCCGTTTTCCACAAATCTAACTGAGGGTAGAGTTGTCGTCCGACACCTTCAACGTACAGTAGCGTCTTCTGGAGCAATACCAGTTGAGGCTGAACTTCCATATTGAAGCGGCGCGCAGTGTTGAACAGATTCAACAGCACGTGACCAAAGGAAATCTCCGCCAGCGGCTTTTCAAAAATCGGCTCGCACACGGTACGAATGGCAAATTCAAACTCTTCTACGTTGGTATCCGGCGGAACCCAACCAGAATCCACGTGCAGTTCAGCAACTTTGCGGTAATCGCGGTTAAAGAACGCAATGAAGTTTTCAGCCAGGTAGCGCTTATCTTCTTTGTTTAAAGAGCCCACAATCCCACAATCAATACCAATGTATTTCGGGTTTTCAGGGTGCTCATAACTGACAAAAATGTTCCCGGGGTGCATATCCGCATGGAAAAAGCTGTCGCGGAATACCTGAGTAAAGAAGACCTGAACACCACGCTCGGCCAACAATTTCATATTGGTGCCGTTCTTCTCAAGCGTGGTGACATCTGAAACCGGGATGCCGTAAATGCGCTCCATCACCATCATGTTCTGACTGCAGTAGTCGGAATACACTTCCGGGATGTACAGCATCGGACTATCTTCAAAATTACGTCGTAGCTGAATGGCGTTCGCCGATTCGCGCAGCAGATTCAGTTCATCGATCAACGTTTTTTCATATTCACGGACGACTTCTGTTGGTCGCAGGCGACGCCCATCTGGCAGCAGACGAGGAACCCAACGAGCCAGGCGGTAGATCAGTTTTAAATCCGCTTTGATGACCGGACGTATGTCCGGGCGAATAACTTTGATCACCACCTCTTTGCCATTCGATTTCAACCGCGCAGTGTGGACCTGAGCAACAGACGCAGATGCCAGTGGCGTGATCTCAAAATCATCAAACCATTCCTCAACGGGCAGCCCGCCCATGGCCTCTTCGATTTGTTTTTTCGCTCTAAGGCCATCGAACGGGGCAACCCGATCCTGCAATAGCGCAAGCTGATCGGCGATGTGCGGAGGGAAAAGGTCACGACGGGTAGAGAGCATTTGCCCAAATTTGATCCACACCGGGCCCAGTTCCTGTAAAGCCAGTCTCAGCCTTTCTCCCAGCGGTTTGTCTTTATGTCGGTTGGGCATCCAGAACAACGAGTAACGCCACAACCGAAGCGGCAGCGTGATTCGCATTTTGGGGATGAGTTCATCAAGACCGTAGCTTAAAAAAGTGCGAATGATGAAATAAAGGCGCCGTACTTCACCTGGCGTCATTTGGCCTCCAGTTTTTCCAGCCGTTTGGCCAGAGATTCAACCGCGCGCTCAACGGCTGCCGTTTCTTCAGCAAACCATGCAACCTCTAGTGGACCAGGAGCCATGCGCCACTCTTCAGTGATCGCTTCGGCGACATAGCGCTGCTGGCGCTGAAAGTTATGGCACAGGAACTTCGCTCCACCACGCAAGACTTTGCTGACCCCTTCCGCGACGATATCGCCGGTATAGGGTGCTAACAGTTCTGCAGGATCCAACTCCGCCAGATCGGCCAGCGCAACAAAGTTCTGTACTACCTGGATATCGCCCTGGACTTCCAGCTCACCGCTGCGGATAAGCGTGGTGAGTTGCTGTCGATCACGCAATTTCGGTAACACACTGGCATATGTGATTACGGTGCAATCGGCTTCGCCTTCCCATGCCCCCAGCACATCGACCTGGCGCTCGCTAAATACCAGGACTAACGGTGTTGAAAATCCTTTGAGATCAACACGCAGCACCTTACCCTGTAAACGCGTTCGGGCTGACTTCAGCGCAGGAGAACGGTACAGAAAGGTGTTGAGCAGATTTTCAACGCCTGCGGTTACTAAGGGTTTTAAAGGCATCCCCACTCTCCTGTCAGAACTTGTAACCACGATGCAGCGCAACGACACCTGCTGTCAGGTTGTAGTAATCAACGCTTTCGAACCCGGCATCTTGCATCATTGCTTTTAAGGTGTCCTGATCGGGATGCATACGGATGGACTCCGCCAAATAACGGTAGCTGTCCGCATCGCTTGCTACCATTGAACCTATGCGCGGCAGAACATGGAAAGAGTATGCGTCGTAGGCTTTGCTCAACGGTTCGATGATGGGTTTTGAGAACTCCAGCACCAGTAGACGTCCGCCCGGCTTCAATACGCGGTACATGGAGCGTAATGCTTTGTCTTTATCCGTTACGTTGCGCAGACCGAAAGAGATGGTGATGCAGTCAAACGTGTTGTCAGGGAAAGGTAATGCTTCCGCATTCGCCTGAACGTACTCAACGTTACCTACCACGCCAATATTACGCAGCTTTTCGCGACCCATTTTGAGCATTGAGTCATTGATATCCGCCAGCACAACTTTGCCGGTTTCACCAACCATGCGAGAGAATTTCGCCGTCAGATCGCCGGTACCGCCTGCTAAATCGAGAACGGTTTGCCCGCGACGCACGCCACTGCAATCAATGGTGAAGCGCTTCCACAAACGATGAATGCCAAATGACATTAAGTCATTCATAACGTCATATTTAGACGCCACAGAATGAAAAACGTGGGCCACCATGTCAGCTTTCTGCTCTTTAGCGACGGTCTGAAAGCCAAAGTGCGTCGTTTCTTGTGAATTATCCACCATCTCAGTGCCTGCTCATCCAAAAAATGTTCGAGAAGTGTAACAGATTGGGCCAATTTGCCCTACCCTTCTACCGGGTTCAACTACCCCAAATGGACTAGTTTGATTGCTGATTTACCGCTTCATCCTCGGGGTAAGACGCATCTTGTTGCGTCTCAGGGACCGAGCGCAAGCGGTATTCCTCATCCTGTGTAGTAGCTTGTTCAGCCAGCTCAGGATTTATCTCGCGCTTAATTTCCACGCCTAAACTACGAAAAGCTTCTGCCTGCGACAGGACGTTTCCACGACCGGAAGAGAGTTTTTTCATCGCCTGTCGGTAGTTGTCCTGGGCTTTGTCCAGGCTTTGACCTATTGCCGACATATCATCCACAAACAACCGCATCTTGTCATAAAGTTTGCTGGCCCGATCGGCAATTTGTTGCGCATTACGACTCTGATGCTCGTAGCGCCACAGGTTGGCGATCGTGCGCAATGCCACCAACAGCGTGGTAGGGCTCACCAGCATAATGTTATTTCTAAGCGCTTCGGTAATCAGTTCGGGCTGTCGGTCGAGCGCCAGTAAAAAAGCGGGCTCAACGGGGATAAACATCAGCACGTAGTCAAGCGTACGCAGCCCAGGAAGCTGCTGATAATCTTTGCGCCCCAGCAGTCGAATATGGTTACGCACCGAGGCGATGTGCTCCTGCAATGCACTTTCGCGGGTGTATTCGTCTTCTGCGTTAAAATAGCGCTCATAGGCGACCAGCGTCATTTTCGCATCGATCACCACATCTTTACCCTGCGGTAGCCGAACGATGACATCAGGCTGCATTCGCGAACGGGCGTCGTTTTCGATGCTGACCTGGGTTTCATATTCATAACCTTCACGCAGACCAGAGGCTTCGAGTACCCGCGTGAGTACGACCTCTCCCCAGTTACCCTGCGTTTTGTTATCGCCTTTTAATGCCCGCGTCAGGTTTACCGCCTCCTGCGCCATCTGCGCATTCAGTTGCTGGAGATTACGAATTTCGTGTGCCAGGGTATGGCGTTCTTGCGCCTCTTTACCAAAGCTATCCTGAACCTGGCGACGAAAACCGTCCAGTTGTTCACGAAGCGGCGCAAGCAGGCTGTTCAGACTTTGGCGATTTTGCTCATCAACACGGCGGTTGCTGTGCTCAAAAATACGATTCGCTAGATTTTCAAACTGTTCACTCAGACGCTGTTCGCTGTTGATCATCTGGCGGATTTTATCTTCCGCATGCTGTTGCGTTGCTTCCAGCCGGGTAGTGACTTCACGGAGATCGGCTTCCAGAGAGGTGTTGATACTGTGCAGACTGCGTAATTCGTTATTGAGGAGTTCGCACTCATCACGCCAGTGAGCTTCCTGCGAGAGCTGCTGGCGAGCGGCGCTTAGCGCAATATCCAGTTCACGTCGCTCTTCGATGAGGTCGGCGCGGATTTGATCGGCGCGTGCTTTTGTCGCCAGCCACCCTACCAGTAGCCCTGCGGCTAACGCCAACACGGCACTCATCATAATTGAAATATCCACAACGCCCCCTTACAGCAACGACTTACCCGCACAAAATAGAATTGTGCTGTATAAACGTCCAGTTTAAAAGGAATTTCCTGCGAGGCACTACGCAAAATAAAAAGGCCGAACGCGTCGGCCTTTTTGAATAGACGGGAGAATTACAGTAAACGACGCGCGGCTTCCACCACGATTTTCACCGCGTGGCTTTCCGTTTGTTTCATCGTTTCCGCATTAGGGATCTCTTGCTGAGTACGGTTCACGATAACACCCGCGACCATACCGGCACGCAGACCCTGGCTTGCGCACATGGTCAGCAGCGTAGCAGATTCCATTTCGTAGTTCATGACGCCCATAGACTGCCACTCTTCCATTGAGCCTTTGAAACGGCTCACGACACGACCAGAGAAGGTGTCATAACGCTCCTGGCCCGGGTAGAAGGTGTCAGAAGACGCGGTAACACCCACGTGAGTGGTGGCTCCGATAGATTTCGCCGCTTCCACCAGCGCGGTGGTGCACTCGAAGTCCGCAACGGCCGGGAATTCCATTGGTGCGAAGTGCAGGCTTGCACCGTCCAGACGAACAGATGCAGTGGTAACCAGTACATCACCCACGTTGATATGCGGCTGGATAGCGCCAGTCGTACCGATACGCAGGAAGGTACGAATGCCCAGCTGAGCCAGTTCTTCTACGGCAATAGAGGTGGACGGGCCGCCGATACCGGTAGAGCAAACGATCACGGCTTTACCATCCAGCTCAGCACGCCAGGTGGTGAACTCGCGATGAGATGCCAGCTTAACCGGCTTATCCATCAGCGCGGCGATCTTTTCCACACGCTCCGGGTCGCCAGGGACGATAGCAAGCGTAGCCCCTTGTAAATCGTTCTTAGTGAGGCCGAGATGAAAAACATCAGACTTAGACATAAAAACTCCTCTGTGAATCGGTTTTGTCAGAAGAAGCAAAAACACACTTTACCGAAGGCATAAACATATTTTCGTGACAGTCATCACTATGATGTAAATCAATTGCATTCGATTACCATTAAATAGTGATCTTTATCACATAAATGATGCGATATAAGTAAGCCCTGCACAAAAGATAGACCGTTTAAGGCAATGTGGTTCGTTGCATGTGTCTATAGTTAACAATGCGCTTTTTTGCTGAATATTTAAGGGTACGGAGAATACCATGACAACACGACAATCTGGCTTTGCACCTGCTGTATCTCCACCGACGTCTACCACGGTTCACACCCCGGATAATGCAATTATCGCCGGTGTAACGTCTATACCTTCACAAGGCGATGATATGCCAGCGTATCACGCACGACCAAAACAGACTGATGGCCTGCTGCCCGTAGTCATTGTCGTGCAGGAGATTTTTGGTATTCATGAGCACATTCGTGACGTTTGCCGTCGTCTGGCTCTGGAAGGGTATCTGGCTATCGCACCAGAACTCTATTTTCGCGAAGGCGATCCCAATGACTTTGCCGATATCCCTACGCTGCTTAGTGGCCTTGCCGCCAAAGTGCCTGACTCTCAGGTACTGGCCGATCTGGACCACGTCGCTAGCTGGGCCTCCCGCAACGGAGGAGATGCGCACCAGTTGATGATCACCGGATTTTGCTGGGGTGGACGCATCACCTGGCTGTATGCCGCACATAATCCGCAGTTAAAAGCGGCCGTGGCGTGGTATGGCAAACTGGTGGGTGACAAAACCCTCAACTCGCCAAAACATCCCGTTGATATCGCAACCGATCTTAACGCCCCCGTTTTGGGGCTTTATGGCGGCCAGGACACCAGCATTCCGCAAGATACCGTTGAAACAATGCGCCAGGCGCTACGCGCCGCCAATGCTAAAGCGGAAATCGTGGTCTATCCCGATGCCGGACATGCGTTCAACGCCGATTATCGCCCGAGCTATCACGAAGAGTCCGCGAAAGACGGTTGGCAGAGAATGCTGGAGTGGTTCGTGCAATACGGTGGGAAGAAATAAACGTTAATTGCCCGGTGGTGGCGACGCCTTACCGGGCCTACAACTATTGCGATTTCCTGTAACCCGGGTAAGCGCAAGCGCTTCCCGGGCAATGAATTACGCCTGACGCAGATTCTGCGCCGCTTTGACCATGTTCGCCAGCGCGGCACGGGTTTCCGGCCAGCCGCGGGTTTTCAGGCCGCAGTCCGGGTTCACCCACAGACGTTCTGCTGGAATGCGCTGCTCGGCTTTCTTCAACAGGGCTTCAATCCACTCCACGCTCGGAACGTTCGGCGAGTGAATATCGTATACGCCCGGCCCGATTTCGTTCGGATAGTCGAACTCTTCAAACGATTCCAGCAATTCCATATCAGAGCGCGAGGTTTCGATGGTAATCACGTCCGCATCCAGCGCCGCAATGGAGTCCATGATGTCGTTGAACTCGCAATAACACATGTGGGTGTGGATCTGGGTTTCATCCTTCGCTACCGCCGCGTTAATGCGGAAGGCTTCCACGCCCCACTCCAGATACGCCGCCCAGTCGCTGCGACGTAGTGGTAAACCTTCGCGCAGTGCCGGTTCATCAATCTGGATGATGCCGATACCCGCCGCTTCCAGATCCGCCACTTCATCACGCAGCGCCAGCGCGATCTGCTTCGCGATGGTTTCACGCGTCACGTCTTCACGCGGGAATGACCAGCAGAGAATGGTCACCGGACCGGTCAGCATGCCTTTTACCGGTTTGTCGGTCAGCGACTGGGCATATTTCGCCCACTCCACGGTGATCGCTTCCGGGCGGCTGACGTCGCCAATCACCACCGGCGGCTTCACGCAGCGAGAGCCGTAGCTCTGCACCCAACCGTTCTGGGTAAAGACGAAACCGTCCAGATGCTCGCCAAAGTATTCAACCATGTCATTGCGCTCGGCTTCACCGTGTACCAGCACGTCGAGACCCAGACGTTCCTGTTCAACAATCGCCTGTTTGATATGTTCCGCAATTCCGGTGCGATAGTTACCGGCATCCAGGTTGCCCTTTTTGAAGTCCAGGCGCAGGCCGCGAATTTCTGTGGTTTGCGGGAATGAACCGATAGTCGTAGTTGGCCATGCCGGCAGATTAAAGCGGGCACGTTGCGCCTCGGCACGAACCGGGTAAGCGTTAGCACGCTGGCTGTCCTGGGCGGTGATTGCCGCCAGACGTTTTTCCACTGCGGCGTTGTGTACGCGGGTAGAGTGACGACGAGCCTGAATCGGTGCACTCCACTCGACAATTGCCGCCGTATCACCGCTATTCAATGCATCGCGCAGCAGCGCCAGCTCGCCGCATTTTTGCAGGGCGAAGGCAAACCAGCTCTTCACTTCTGCATCAAGGCGGGTTTCCACACTGAGATCGATTGGGCTATGCAGCAGGGAGCAGGAAGAAGCCACCCACAGGTTACGTTTCCCGACGATATCTTTGATTTGTGCGTATTTTTCGCTGAGATCGGCACGCCAGACGTTGCGGCCGTTCACCAGCCCCGCTGACAGCAGCCAGTCGGCTGGCAGACGCGTGTGCAGCTCGGCTACATCATCTTTGCCGTGCACGAAGTCAACGTGCAGCCCCTGTACCGGCAGGGCGGTAATGGTATCCAGGTTTGGCGTTACGCCTTCGAAGTAAGTGGTCAGTAGCAGCTTCACCTGACCCGTCAGCGCGTCATAAGCAGGTTTGAAGGCGTCCAGCCACGCTTGCGGCAGCTCCAGTACCAGCGCGGGTTCATCAATTTGCACCCACTCAATACCGCGTTTCGCCAGCTCGCCCAGCACCTGCTGGTAAACCGGCAGAATGTCGTTCAACAGGCTCAGGCGATCAAACTGTTCGCCTTTCACTTTACCCAACCACAGGTAGGTTACCGGCCCCAGCAGCACAGGCTTCACCTTGTGACCGAGCGCCAGCGCTTCGTCCACTTCATCCAGCAGTTGGGTCCAGGTCAGTTTGAACTGCTGACCTTTAGTGAACTCTGGCACCATGTAGTGATAGTTGGTGTTAAACCATTTGGTCATTTCTGCCGCCGCCGCGGGTTCACCCGTTGGTGCGCGGCCACGACCAATGCGGAATAAGGTATCGATATCGACCGAGCCGTCTTTATTTTGATGGCGAGCCGGAACGTTGCCGAGCAGCAGGCTGGTAGTCAGCACGTGATCGTACCAGGCAAAATCACCCACCGGCAGCAGGTCAACGCCCGCCTGCTTCTGCTGATCCCAGTGGCGGGCACGCAGCTCGCGGCCAACGGTCAGCAAATCTTCACGGGAAGAATTTCCCGCCCAGTAGCTTTCTTGCGCTTTCTTCAACTCGCGACGCAGGCCAACGCGAGGGAAACCGAGGGTGTGATTCAATATTGTCATTTTTCTTCCTCTAATTATATGTAAATCCTATGGATTTTGAATTTAGGGAAGGCGGCAAGTTTACTCATCCCCAGGAGCTTACTGAAGTAAGTGACTGGGGTGGGGAAACGAAGCCAACGCACCATAAATTTAAAAGACGAAGGATTTTAGCCGTCCAGATGTTTACACATCCATAATTGGCGGTTACTGTATATTCCTCAAGCGCAATTTGTTCATGCCGAAGTGAAGGACTTTCATGATCGAGATTAAACACCTGAAAACGCTCCAGGCGTTGCGGAATAGTGGTTCTCTGGCAGCCGCAGCGGCGACGTTGCATCAGACCCAATCCGCCCTTTCTCACCAGTTCAGCGATCTGGAGCAGCGCCTTGGCTTTCGACTTTTTATCCGTAAAAGCCAGCCTCTGCGCTTTACGCCGCAGGGAGAAATCCTGCTGCAGTTAGCCAATCAGGTGTTGCCGCAAATTGGTCGTGCGCTGCAGGCCTGCAACGAACCGCAGCAAACCCGGCTGCGAATCGCGATTGAATGTCACAGTTGTATTCAATGGCTGACGCCCGCGCTGGAGAATTTTCGTGCCAACTGGCCGCAGGTGGAGATGGACTTTAAATCCGGCGTGACGTTCGATCCGCAACCAGCGCTACAGCAGGATGAGCTGGATCTGGTGTTAACCTCCGACATCCTGCCGCGCAGCGGATTACACTACTCACCGATGTTTGATTTTGAAGTCCGCCTGGTACTGGCGCCTGACCATCCGTTGGCCAGCAAAACACAAATCACACCGGAAGATTTGGCCAGCGAGACGCTGCTGATTTACCCGGTACAGCGGAGTCGACTGGATGTATGGCGGCATTTTCTGCAGCCTGCAGGTGTTAGTCCGTCGCTGAAAAGCGTGGATAACACCTTGCTGCTGATTCAGATGGTTGCAGCCAGAATGGGTATCGCGGCATTACCGCACTGGGTGGTGGAGAGTTTTGAACGCCAGGGCCTGGTAGTGACCAAAACCCTGGGTGATGGATTGTGGAGCCGACTGTACGCCGCCGTGCGTGATGGCGAGCAGCGACAGCCGGTCACAGAAGCGTTTATTCGCTCAGCGCGGAATCACGCCTGCGATCACCTGCCGTTTGTACGGAGTGCGGAACGACCCACTTTCGATGTACCCACAGTGAAGCCACTATCACAGCCGCACCAATGATGAAGCTTGGCCAGTGAGGTTGTTGATGCCAGATAGCCAGGTTAACCAGCAGTCCGGCAGGGACATGCATATTGTTCATTATGCCCAGCGTGCCCGCATCCACCTGGGTCGCGCCGTAGTTCCACATAAAGTAACCAATGCCGGACGCCGCCACGCCAAGAAAGACCAGAATTCCCCACTGTAGCGTGGTTGCAGGCATTTTCTGCGCATTGCCCAGCATGAACCAGGCCACGACAGCCACCATAAAGGCGCCCATATAAAACCAGGCAAAGGCGTTGTGCTGCGGCATTGGCCGTGTTTCCATCAGACGTTTATAACCCACCATACCAATGGCAAAGCTGATATTGGACAACTGCACCAACAGCAGACCGGTCCAGAAGTGGCTGGTCACCTGATCGTAACGAATGATCCCCGCGCCAATCACCGCCAGTAACGCACTAAAGGCGTAACTCCAGCGCAGACGACGTCCGCTCATCAGATCATAAATCAGCGTAATGTAGAGCGGCGTCAGCACGGTAAAGAGCAGCAGTTCTGAAACCGTCAGGTACAGATAGGCGTGAAAACTCAGCATGTACATAATGCCAAGCTGCATGGCACCCACCAGCATATACAGCCCGATCGTTTTTACGCTGTGCCCACGAGTACGTAGAAACGGCAGGAACACCAGCGCCGCCAGCCCAACGCGCACCAGCACCGCAAAATAGCTATCGACATGACCGGCAAGGTACTCGCCAAACAGGCTAAAGGAAAAGGCCCACAGAATTGTGGTAATGATGAGTAACGCCACAATGGATGTCTCTTAACAAAAGGTACACCCATTGTAGCGAAGTTTTTAGTTGACAACTGATCAACTAATGAACAGAAGGTTACTGCAAAAACAGTTCACGCAGATAGTGTGGCACGGCATCGTCGGCATTAAGACCAATGACTTCCAGTTCCGGGTGCAGATCCTTCAGGCGCTGGTGGGCGTTGCCCATGATGCAGCCTTTACCTGCCATGGAGAGCATTTCCGCATCGTTCATCCCGTCGCCAAAGGCGATGCAGTCTTTCAGGCTGTAGCCCATCGCTTTTGCTACCGCTTCCAGCGCATGACCTTTCGATACGCCGCCAGCCATGACTTCCAGACAGGTAAGCGTAGAGAAGCTGACGTTGACGCGATCGCCCCAGCGGGCGTTAATCGCCTGCTCCAGCGGCAGTAGCCTTTCGTGAGAGTCGGTGGTGAAGAACACTTTGCTGACGCCCTCAGGCTCCAGTAATGCAGGTTCAAACAGTGAATAGTTAAACACCGCTTCTTTGAAGAAACGCATTTCGTCCGGACGATGGCGATTCATAAACCACTCATCATCACGATATACGTTGGTCACGATGTCCGGGTTTGCATTCACTACGCCAAACAGGTCGCTGGCAATATCGCGATCCAGGTTATGGGAAAATACCAGATTCCCGTCAGAATCATGCACGCGCGCGCCGTTGGACGTGATCATGTAGGTTTTAATGCCGAGGTTATCGCGAATTTGCCCCACATCAACATGATGACGGCCAGTCGCAAACACGAAGTTAACGCCGCGAGCGGTCAATAACTTCAGCGTCTCTTTGGCATAAGGGGACAGAGTATGGTCGGGAGAAAGCAGCGTACCGTCTAAATCAGACGCAACAACCTGATACATAAGAAAATTCAACCTCTAGGCAAAGCGGGTTCCGCTGGATGAGTTATGCTTGTCGAAAAATTCGACAATAGCGTTAAGCGCGACTGAGCGCATGGCGTCCTTTTCAAAAAGGATCTCATGGTACGCGCCTTTGATGACAAGCGGCTGCCCCCCTTCTACAGGATGGCCTGCTGCGGCGCGGAGTTCACAAAAACGATCGTGCATGCGGTTATCTACCACACGCTCTTCTTCAGCCTGAATCAGCAGCGTCGGCGTCGCATCATCCCCGGCGCCAGCCAAAACCTGTTCGCCAGCCAGAATCCCTTCACGTACCCAGTGATAGGTGGGACCGCCAACGCGCAACCGCGGCTCATCAGCATAAAAGCGTAGATTGCGCCGATAGCGCTGTCGACTATGGGTTAACGCATTCATACCGAACGGCAGCGCCCGCCAGCGCCCGGTTCCCATCGCATAGCCTTCGCGGATCCGCGGATGCCCTTCGGCCCAGTCCAGTATATGGCGCACCATCCAGTCGGGAAAGCGCATCACAATACCAAACATCGGTGCGCAAAGCGCGATGGCATCACACTGATTCGGGTGGCGCTGCAGGAATAACGTGGCAATCGCCCCGCCCATTGAATGCGCCAGGATATAGCGTTTTCTCCACGGGCCGGGTAGCACTTCCTGCTGCCAGAAGGCGGTTAGATCGTCGACATAATCATTAAAGTTATCGACATGACCGCGATGCGGATCCGAAAGCATACGCCCGGAACGCCCCTGGCCACGGTGATCGATAATGAGAACGTCAAAACCAGAATGAAACAGGTCATACGCCAGTTCAGCGTATTTCACGTAACTTTCAATGCGTCCAGGACAGACGACGATGACGCGATCGTTTTTTTCTGCATGAAAACGAACAAAATGTACGGGAATATCATCCACGCCCGTAAATTCCGCTTCTTCCCGCTGACGCCAGAAATCTGTCAGTGGCCCCATGGAAAAAGCAGCAAACGCGTTTTCTCTTGTTTCCCAGTCTTTTTGCTGCTGAAACATCGGGTATCCAGCCTCGCTGACCAAGTAAAATCGTTTTTTTCGCCGTCACTGACACAACCTAACGGCAGTAGCGTATTGTGGCATAAAAATAGACAATTCGGGAGTTTCTCATGACCTTTGAATGGTGGTTCGCCTACCTGCTGACCTCTATTATTTTGAGCTTGTCCCCAGGCTCTGGCGCAATCAATACCATGACCACCGCCATCAGCCACGGATATCGCGGTGCCAGCGCGTCGATTGCGGGTTTGCAGACCGGGTTGGGTATTCATATCGTTCTGGTTGGCGTAGGACTGGGAACGCTATTTTCACGTTCGGTGATCGCATTTGAGGTGCTGAAGTGGGCGGGAGCGGCCTATCTGATTTGGCTGGGTATTCAACAATGGCGGGCGGCGGGTGCTATCGATCTGAACACTATGGCAAATACGCAATCGCGCAGCCGGCTGTTCAAACGCGCGGTCTTTGTTAATCTGACCAATCCTAAGAGCATAGTTTTCCTTGCCGCTCTGTTCCCGCAGTTTATCCTGCCGCAAGAACCGCAGTTGATGCAGTACGTGGTGCTTGGTGTCACGACCATCGTGGTCGATATCATTGTGATGATCGGTTACGCGACGTTGGCCACGCGCATTGCTGGCTGGATTAAAGGGCCAAAGCAAATGAAGGCGCTCAACAAAGTGTTTGGTTCGCTATTTATGCTGATAGGCGCCCTGCTGGCATCGGCAAGGCATGCCTAGCAAATGGAACGTCGCTCGCAATGAAATGCTATCTGTAAGAGCCTCTGAACATGGCTTTTCGTACTTCGCCGAAAAGGGAGAAAAGCCTTTTATCCTGTACTGTTAGACGTTGATTGCTAATGCCAGAATGCTGCCATATTCACCACTCACGGATGATTAACGATGGCGGAAGTAACAACACCACATGACGCAGTATTTAAAACCTTCCTCTCCCGCGTGGAAACCGCGCGGGACTTTATCGAACTTCATCTTCCTCCCTCGTTAATCAAAATTTGCAAACTGGAAACGCTCCGTCTGGAATCAGGCAGTTTTGTGGAGGACGATCTGCGCCCCTATTTCAGCGATATTCTCTACTCACTGGAAACCACCAGCGGACATGGCTATATACATGTGCTCATTGAGCATCAAAGCTCACCGGATAAGCACATGTCATTTCGCCTGATGCGCTACGCTATCGCAGCGATGCAGCGTCATCTTGAGGCTGGAAACGACACTCTGCCGCTGGTTATTCCTGTTCTCTTTTACCATGGCAAGCAAAGCCCATGGCAAGGCTCAATGAACTGGCTGGATCACTTTGAGGATTCTGGAACCGCCCTTCAACTTTACAGCACACCATTTCCGTTGGTGGATGTGACGGTTATTCCAGATGATGAGATCATGCAGCATCGCAGCATGGCGGCACTGACATTAGTACAAAAACACATTCGCCAGCGCGACATGGCGCAGTTGCTGGATAAACTTACCCGCCTGTTTATGCTGGAGAAGATGAGCGGACAACAAATAACCGTGCTGGTAAACTACATGGTGCAAGCAGGGAATACACAAGATGTTCAGACATTATTGTATAAGCTGGCACAGCGGGTGCCGCAGCATGGAGAAAAACTGATCACAATGGCGGATCAACTAAAGCAGATAGGCCGTGAAGAAGGGAGGCGCATTGCCCTTACTGATGTAGCAAAAGCGATGCTCAAGCGAGGTCTTGATACCGACGCGATTATGGAAATGACCGGCCTTTCGAAGGATGAGCTACAGAAGCTTGCGCAATAAGCCGCATACCGCCTGGGAGTCCCAGGCGGGCAACAAACTTAGCGCGAAATAATCAGATGGATACCAAAGCCTGCGAACAGCGCACCGGCAAAACCATCAATCCACTTCGCCAGACGCTGATAGCCACGACGCATTTTCGGGAGCGCAAACAGGCTGGCGACCACGGTAAACCACGCCAGCGTTTCCACGATAATCAGAGCAAAAATCCCCCAACGCGCACCCGTTCCCACGTTATCGCCAACGAACAATGAGAAGACGGAACCAAAATAGATAATGGCTTTAGGGTTCGCCAGGTTGGTCAGCAGACCTTTCAAAAAGCTGCGTCCGCTCTGCGCCAGCTCCACCTGCGGAGTGGGTGCTGCAACATCCTGTTTTTTAAACGCGCCGCGCAGCATCTGATAACCCATCCAGCACAGATACAGCCCCCCGCCGACCATAATAATGGTATGCAGCCAGGCCATTTTTTCGATAATCAGATGCAGGCCGAGCAGTGCCACGCCAGCCCAGACCATGACGCCGCAGGTAATGCCCAGCACGCCCATCATAGCTTCTTTGCGCGAACGGCTAACCGCAGTTTGAGAAACAAAAAAGAAATCGGGACCGGGGCTCATCAGCGCAACGATATGCACCAACGCAACGGTGAAAAATAGCGTTAACATAAAAATGACTCGCGGGGGAATAGTTCAGTGAGTCACCATCCTGGCACTTTTTTGCCCGGCTGACTACTCTTCGTCGTCACCATCAACGTGTGCGCGAATAAGCGCCATAAACTCTTTACCGAAACGCTCCAGTTTACGCATCCCCACACCGTTTACGCTTAGCATTTCACTCGGTGAAACCGGCATCTGCTCCGCCATTTCAATCAGCGTGGCGTCGTTGAACACCACGTACGGCGGAATGTTCTCTTCGTCGGCAATGGCTTTACGCAGCTTACGCAATTTGGCGAACAGTTTGCGGTCGTAGTTACCACCGAAGGATTTCTGCATCGCACGCGGTTTCAGCGCCACAATACGTGGTACAGCAAGCTGTAACGCAACGTCACCGCGCAACACCGGACGCGCGGCTTCTGTTAGCTGTAACGCGGAGTGATGAGCAATATTCTGCGTCACCAGGCCCAGGTGAATAAGCTGGCGAATAACGCTCACCCAGTGTTCGTGGCTTTGCTCGCGACCAATGCCATAGACCGGCAGTTTGTCATGAGCCAGTTCGCGAATACGCTGGTTATTCGCTCCGCGCAGAACTTCCACGACGTACCCCATGCCGAAGCGTTGGTTAACACGGTAAATCGTCGACAGCGCTTTGCGCGCATCCATAAGTCCGTCGTACTGTTTTGGCGGGTCGAGACAGATATCGCAGTTGCCACACGGCTCCTGGCGCCCTTCGCCAAAATAGTTCAGCAGCACCAGACGACGACAGGTTTGTGCCTCGGCAAACGCCCCCATCGCATTGAGCTTATGACGCTCGATATCCAGTAGTTGCCCAGCGGGTTTCTCTTCGAGGCAACGGCGTAGCCATGCCATATCAGCCGGATCGTAAAACAGCATCGCTTCCGCCGGCAGGCCATCACGCCCGGCGCGGCCGGTTTCCTGGTAATAGGATTCGATGTTACGCGGAATATCGAAATGCACCACGAAGCGTACGTTAGGTTTGTTGATCCCCATACCGAACGCCACGGTCGCCACTACGATTTGTAGGTCATCACGCTGGAATTTCTCCTGCACCTCGGCGCGTACGGCATTTTCCAGCCCGGCATGATAAGCCCCGGCGCTGATGCCACGGCTCTGCAGACGCGCGGCGGTGTCTTCGACTTTGGCGCGACTGTTACAATAGATAATGCCAGACTTACCGCGCTGCTCTTGCACGTAGCGCATCAGCTGATCGAGCGGCTTAAACTTCTCCATCAGCATGTAGCGAATGTTTGGGCGGTCAAAGCTGCTGATCTGAATTAACGGATCGTTGAGTCCCAGCAGACGCACAATGTCCAGCCTGGTTGTCTCATCCGCGGTCGCGGTCAGCGCCACAAACGGCAGCGTCGGGAAACGCTGGCGCAGCTGGCCCAGCGCAGCGTACTCGGGGCGGAAATCATGCCCCCACTGCGAAATACAGTGCGCTTCATCAACCGCCAGCAGCACCGGATTCCAGTGCGCCAGATGCTCAAGGAAGTTATCCAGCATCAGGCGTTCGGGCGCAATGTACAGTAAGCGAATCTGCCCGCTGCGACAGCCCGCCATCACCTCAAGCTGCTGTTCACGACTTTGAGTAGAATTCAGGCACGCCGCCGCCACGCCGTTGGCCAGCAGTTGATCGACCTGATCTTTCATCAGGGAAATCAGCGGGGAAACAACAACGGTGAGTCCGTTTAGCAATAATGCGGGAATTTGATAGCACAGGGATTTACCGCCGCCGGTCGGCATAACGACCAGGCAGTCGCGACCAGAGAGCACGGTATCAATGATTTCTTCCTGACCGGGGCGAAACTGTTGGTAGCCAAAGGTTTCCTGCAAAACCTGTTTAGCGCCCATTTCCAGATTCAACACTTCCGCCTGCGCCACATTAACCCCATTCGCCTGAAATAAAAACAGGCGCTATTTTCAGCGCCTGAGAGAGAAACTGCAATGATTAAAATACTCTCAATACTTATCAGAAGATATCGTTGAGCATCACGCCCACACCAACACGCGTCTGATTGAAGTTGTAGTCAATCAACGATTCGCCGTAACCACTGTAGACCTGAGTGTATAGACGCACATGCTTCGTGATGGGATAACTGGCCCCCAGCTCTGCGCCGCCGTAGCCGGTATTCCAGTTGTACTGGCCTTTCACGCTGATAACCGCGTCACCTAGGTGATACCCCATTTTCAGCTGATAGTAGCCCATGTATTTAGTGATATCAGGGTTATCGTCGGTGCTACCAATCACGTACCACGGCTTAACTTCCACCAGCCAGTTACCATTTTCAGCCATCAGACGGGTATAAAGACGGTTCCAGCTACGTGACGTGGGATCGGAACGGCCGTTGGAGTCATGGTTATAACCCATTTCGACATCACGAAGCGTCCAACCGGCAAAGCGATAATCGGTGGCGAAACCGAGGAACAATTGCGGTTCGTAGTTGGTTTCGCGAAACGGTGAAGACTCTTCACTGTTCGAAAGCTGCCACCAGGACTTCTGGGTATAGGAACCGCCAAGTACCGAGTTTGGGCCTAATATCCCGCGCCAGAGCGGAAACGCCAGGCTTAACTGAAACTTAACTTCATCTTTGCGCGCATTTTCGGACCAGCTATAACTGCTGATCACCTCTTTGTTCATGTCGCTGGTATTGGTGTAAATAAGATAGTTGGTATCATAAGGATAAAGCGTGAAAGGGTTGTCATGTTCCTGCAGCATATTGGCGATAATACTGCCACGAACCGCCGGTGCATCATGAATCTCTTTCACTGTCGCTTCCTGCGCATACGCGGTCAACGGCAGCATAATTGCTGGTAGTAACCATCCCAGAATCGCCCGCATCGGTAATGTTCTCCTGAACCAAAATATTGATGAATTGTATAATTATCTGGCAAGTATTCTACATACTTAGCTAGTTCCTCGTTAGTTATCCCGTCCTAAAGTAGAAAACAACAAATAATAAGCATAATATCAACATTTCATTAACCACCAAGATGTAGGGATCGTATGTCTGCCGTACTTACTGCTGAGGAAGCGCTGAAGTTAGTGGGTGAAATGTTTGTCTATCATATGCCGTTTAACCGGGCGCTGGGACTGGAGCTCGAACGCTATGAGAAAGAATTTGCTCAATTAGCCTTTAATAACCAACCGATGATGGTCGGAAACTGGGCGCAAAGCATTCTGCATGGCGGCGTGATCGCCTCGGCGCTGGACGTCGCCGCCGGGCTGGTATGCGTTGGGAGTACGCTGACCCGCCATGAAACAATCAGCGAGGACGAACTGCGTCAGCGGATGTCACGCATGGGTACAATCGATTTGCGTGTTGATTATCTGCGCCCCGGAAGAGGGAATCGCTTTACCGCCACCAGCAGCCTGCTGCGGGCGGGTAATAAAGTCGCTGTTGCGCGCGTGGAATTGCATAACGAAGAACAGCTTTATATTGCCAGCGCAACCGCCACTTATATGGTGGGGTAAGTGCCTAAAAAAAGGTAAACTGCTGTTACATTTCTGCAATGAGTTTTCCCGATGGATGCTAAACAAACGCGGCAGGGCGTGCTACTCGCTCTTGCTGCTTATTTTATTTGGGGTATCGCTCCCGCCTACTTCAAGCTGATTTACTATGTCCCGGCGGATGAGATCCTGACGCACCGCGTCATCTGGTCATTTTTCTTTATGGTGGTACTGATGAGCATCAGCCGCCAGTGGTCAGGCGTCAAAACGCTGCTACAAACGCCAAAGAAGATCTTCCTGCTGGCGCTCTCTGCAGTGCTCATCGGCGGAAACTGGCTGCTGTTCATTTGGGCGGTCAATAATCACCATATGCTGGAAGCCAGCCTCGGCTATTTTATTAACCCACTGGTGAATATTGTGCTGGGAATGCTATTCCTCGGTGAGCGCTTTCGTCGCATGCAGTGGCTGGCAGTACTGTTAGCCGCCTGCGGCGTGCTGGTACAGCTGTGGACCTTCGGATCGCTGCCAATAATCGCGCTGGGACTGGCGTTCAGCTTTGCGTTCTATGGGCTGGTGCGCAAGAAGATTGCCGTCGAAGCACAAACCGGCATGCTGATCGAAACCCTGTGGCTTTTACCTGTCGCCGCCATCTATCTGTTTGGCATTGCGGACAGCTCAACCAGCCATATGGGGCAAAACCCCATGTCGCTCAACCTGCTGCTGATTGCCGCGGGTGTCGTGACCACCATTCCGCTGCTGTGCTTTACCGGCGCGGCAACCCGCCTGCGTCTGTCCACGCTGGGATTCTTCCAGTATATCGGGCCTACGCTGATGTTCCTGTTGGCCGTCACCTTCTACGGTGAAGTCCCGGGAACGGATAAAATGGTCACGTTTGCGTTTATCTGGGTGGCACTGGCGATTTTCGTGATGGATGCGATTTATACGCAACGACGGGTTCGTCGGAGCTAGGGGAGTGCCGGATGGCGCTTCGCTTATCCGGCCTACAAAAGCACATCGCCGTAGGCCGGATAAAGTACAGTGATTACAGCCAGTTCTTGCGCTTAAAGTACAGATACGGCGCCAATCCCGCGAGCATCATAAAGACAATCGCGCCCGGGTAACCGAAGCTCCAGTGCAATTCCGGCATAAACTCAAAGTTCATCCCGTAGCTGGAAGCCACCAGCGTCGGCGGCAGGAATACCACAGAAACCACCGAGAAGATCTTGATGATGCGGTTCTGCTCGATGTTGATAAAGCCCATCGCCGCCTGCATCAGGAAGTTAACCTTCTGGAACAGCGATTCATTATGAGGCAGCAGGGATTCGATATCGCGCAGGATCTCACGCGCCTGCTCCAGCTGACTGCCCGGCAAACGCGCTTTACGTACCAGGAAGTTCAGCGCGCGCTGGGTATCCATCAGACACAGACGTACTTTCCAGCCGATATCTTCCAGTTCCGCCAACGTCGACAGCGCTTCGTCATACTCATCGCCCTGACGCCCTTCCATGATCACACGGCTGAGTTTTTCCAGGTCGCTGTAGATGTTTTCGATTTCATCTGCCAGCTGTTCAATTTTGGTTTCGAACAGGTCGAGCAACAGCTCGTAGGCGTTACCATCCACCATAGCCTGGTTACGCGCACGCATGCGGTACAGGCGGAAGGCCGGCAGTTCGCGCTCGCGCAGAGTAAACAGGCGGCCTTCGCGAATGGTAAATGCGACGGTTGAGTTACCCGCGTGATCGTCGGCGTCTTCGTAAAAGAAGAAGGAGTGGATGTGCAGACCGTCTTCGTCTTCAAAAAAACGTGCGGATGCTTCGATGTCTTCCAGTTCAGGGCGCGTAGCCAGATTCTGGCCCAAGTCCTTTTGCACACGGTTTCGTTCTTCGTCATCCGGCTCGACTAAATCGACCCAAACCGAACTGGCCAGGTGCTCGATCTCGTCTGCCTCAAGGCGAGTTAAACGATTGTTTTCCAGTTGAAATGCGCTCAGCATGACCGGGACTCCCAATGCAAAAAATTATCGGACAGTTCGGAGGGCACACAGAAACAAATTGGGTTTCAGACCATTAAACAGCCTGACTCAGCGCGACGGGAAAAAACAGAAGGTCGCTGACAACCGCGAAGGCTATCAGCAAAAAGGGATAGCCTTAGGAGTTGATCCTGGATGACAGGATAATGAGCCAGTATCTACTGGGTGTGTCCAAGGCGAATGTCCTCTTAGCGTAATCGTGCGCGCATGTTACGCCAGCAAAATTTTGACGTCAACACGCAACGGATGGCGAAAAAGTAATAATTTCCCCTTATACAGAAAGGTTAGCAGAGGGGAATTATTTATCTATGATTTCAGAATATTAACCGACAGATAGCCGGATGGCGCCTTCGCCTTATCCGGCCTACAAATCAAAATATTACGTTCCGCGTAGGCCTGATAAGCGCAGCGACATCAGGCGATCATACCGTTTCCAGTCTGGCGTAGGCGGCAACCAGCCATTTGATCCCCTGCCCCTGGAATGCGACCTGCAAACGACTGTGTTCGCCGCTTCCTTCCAGGTTGACGATGGTGCCCTCGCCAAATTTAGCGTGGCGCACGCGCTGGCCGAGCTTATAGCCGGTATCATTTTCCGCCATTGGCGTGCCCATCCGCTGATGGCTCACCGGGCGGCTGACAGTGGCGCGCAGGCGAACCTCTTCAACGCACGCTTCCGGCAGTTCGCCGATAAAGCGCGACGGACGATGGTAAACCTCTTTGCCGTACAGACGACGCGTTTCGGCGTAGGTCAGCGTCAGCTTTTGCATTGCACGGGTCACGCCTACGTAAGCCAGGCGGCGCTCTTCTTCGAGGCGACCACCTTCGTCCAGCGACATCTGGCTGGGGAACATACCTTCTTCCATCCCGACGATAAACACCTGCGGGAACTCCAGACCTTTCGCCGAGTGCAGCGTCATCAGCTGTACCGCATCCTGCCAGGTATCCGCCTGCCCTTCGCCCGCTTCCAGCGCGGCGTGAGACAGGAACGCCTGCAGCGGCATTAAGTCTTCGTCTTCTTCGTTGTAGCTGAACTGGCGCGTTGCCGTCACCAGCTCGTCTAAGTTTTCGATACGCGTCTGGCCTTTCTCGCCTTTTTCCTGCTCGTACATCATGCGCAGGCCGGAGTCTTTAATCACCCGGTCAGTCTGCACGTGCAGCGGCATATCGGCGGTCTCCTGCGCCAGTGCGTCAATCAGCTCCATAAAGCGCTGTAAGGCGCTGGCGGCGCGACCCGCGAGGGCTTTTTCCTGCAACAGCTCACGACAGGCCTGCCACAACGTTAGCTGGCGGTCACGGGAGGTCTGACGCACCACATCCAAAGTACGATCGCCAATCCCGCGGGTGGGCGTATTCACCACGCGCTCAAATGCGGCGTCGTCATTGCGGTTGGCGATCAGACGCAGGTAGGAAAGCGCATCTTTGATTTCCTGGCGTTCGAAGAAGCGCATCCCGCCATAAATCCGATACGGCATGCTGGCCTGTAACAACGCCTCTTCCAGTACGCGCGACTGGGCGTTGCTGCGATAAAGAATAGCGCATTGCTCCAGCGCACCACCGTTGTCCTGCCAGGTCTTGATACGATTGACCACAAAGCGCGCTTCATCGAGTTCGTTGAACGCGCAGTACAGCGAGATCGGTTCGCCGTCGACGCCATCGGTCCACAGCTTTTTACCCAGACGCCCGTTGTTGTTTTCAATCAGGGCGTTGGCCGCGCTGAGGATATTGTTAGTCGAGCGGTAGTTCTGCTCCAGGCGAATAGTTTCTGCGCCGGGGAAATCCGTGAGGAAGCGCTGGATGTTCTCCACCTGCGCTCCGCGCCAGCCGTAGATTGACTGATCGTCATCGCCGACGATCATTACCTTGCCGGTATCGCCCGCCAGCAGGCGGATCCACGCGTACTGAATGTTGTTGGTATCCTGAAATTCGTCCACCAGGATATTGGTAAAACGTTCGCGGTAGTGCTGCAGGATATGCGGTTTGTTGAGCCACAGCTCGTGGGCGCGCAGCAGCAGCTCGGCGAAATCCACCAGCCCCGCGCGGTCACACGCTTCCTGGTAAGCCTGATACACTTTCTGCCAGGTTTGCTCAACCGGGTTGCCGTAGCTTTGCAGATGATGCGGACGCAGCCCTTCGTCTTTCTGGCTGTTGATGAACCACATCGCCTGACGCGGTGGCCACTGCTTCTCATCAAGGTTCATCGCCTTGATCAGACGCTTGAGCAAACGCAGTTGGTCTTCACTGTCGAGGATCTGAAAATCCTGCGGCAGGTTCGCATCCATATGGTGCGCGCGCAGCAGACGGTGGGCCAGACCGTGGAATGTACCTACCCACATACCGCCCTGGCTGGTTCCCATTATCTGGCCGATACGGTGGCGCATTTCCGCCGCCGCTTTGTTGGTAAAGGTCACCGCCATAATGGAGTACGGCGAGTTGTTCTCAACCGTCAGTAACCAGGCGATACGGTGCACCAGCACGCGCGTTTTACCACTCCCCGCGCCTGCCAGAACCAGCATGTTGCTGCGTGGCGCGGCCACCGCTTCACGCTGTTTATCATTAAGGCTGTCGAGCAGGTAAGAAACGTCCATTGGCACCGCCGCGTAAAAGTAGGTATGGCGGATAAGCGTAGCGCCATCCGCCAAAAAGCTGGGTATATATACAGAGTTCTGCTGGTGATTATATCAGCGAGGTCAGAGATGCCAACTGTGAAATTTCGATATGCGGAAGCAAACGACTGTCTGCGGTTTGCATCAGGTTGGCATTTTCCGGTTTGATCCAGCAGGCCTGCATACCACAACGGATGGCGCCCGCGACGTCCGTCGTCAGGTCATCACCCACGTGCAGAATCTCACCCACAGGCATTTTCAGTTTTTCCGCCGCCAACGTGTACATGTCGCTAAACGGTTTTGATCGCCCGTCGGGACCGGCGCGCAGCACAAACTCAAAGTAATCACCCAGGCCAAACAGTTCCGGCTGCGCGTTACCGTTGGTGATCGCCACCAGCGGCCATTTGCGGGCCAGCGCCTTCAGCGTGTCATGCGTCGTCTGCGGGACTTCAATGCGGCTACGCCATTTGGCAAAATTCATCATCGCCGCATTCGCCCCCATTCTGGCTTCTGCCGCTGACAACCCCGCCTCCAGCATAGCGCGCTCTACGGCACGGTGACGCCATTGGGTAACATCGTGGTAGATTTCCGGCTCGGCGTCACGAACGGCCTGACGTAAGCGCTGTAGGTCGCTATTTTGCAGCGAATTCAACGCCGGATGGTAATTCTGTACAAACGCGAGCGCTTCCTGCTCGGTGCGTGTGATAACGGGACGGTTATCGTAAAGGGTGTCATCAAGGTCAAAGGTGAGCGCAGAAATGCGCCCCAAAGGCCGGTAAAAACGCATTATTTCCCCCGTTTGGCGCGCGGATGCGCCGCATCGTACACTGAAGCCAGGTGTTGAAAATCAAGATGGGTATAGATTTGAGTCGTGGAGAGATTGGCATGACCCAATAACTCCTGCACTCCGCGCAGATCGCCGCTCGACTCCAGCATATGCGTCGCAAAGGAGTGACGCAATTTGTGGGGATGTACGTGGCTGTTCAGCCCCTGCTTGATACCCCATTCAGCAAAGCGTTTCTGCACATTACGCGCCGAGATGCGTTTGCCCAGTTTGGACAGAAATAGCGCATCGTCATCGCTGCCAAATAGCCCGCGTAGATCCAGCCAGTGCTCAATCCACGCCACCGCGTTGCGGCCAATCGGCAGGCGACGCTCTTTACTGCCCTTACCCATCACCCACACTTCGCCGGTGTCGAGGTCGAGATGTTTAATATCCAGCCCAACCAACTCAGATAAACGCAGACCCGCGCCGTACATCACTTCCAGCATTGCTCTATCGCGCACGGCAAGGGGATCGTTGAGATCGATATCCAGCAGACGATTAACATCGTCGACATCGATATTTTTAGGGAGATGACGCGGTGCTTTCGGCGCGGAAACGCTTTTTGCCGGATTGGCTTTCAGCTCGCCCTGATTAACCAGCCAGTCGAAGAAACTGCGTAACGCGGAGAGACGCAGCGCCAGACTCGCCGGCCCCAGTCCTTTACGACGGCTGCGAACAGCAAAACTACGTACCATCGCAGCATCACATTGTTGCCAGCTTTGCAGACCGGTCTCTCCGGCTAACGCAATGATGGCATCAAGCTGACGCTGATAATTAAGCAATGTGATCGGGCTAAGCTGACGCTCAACGCCCAGATAGCGCAAAAAGCGCGCCACATCCTGAGAAAGGGGTGAATCGGTCATACGCGTTCAATCCAGCGCTCCAGCAGCTCCGGCAACATCAGCGAGATTTCCTGCAGCAATTGCGTGCCTTGCCCCTGCTGGTAATGATTAACGTCACGGCTGCTAAACAGCATCACGCCCAGAGAGCCATCTTGCCCGAGCATCGACATCGCCACCGAGCCTATGGCTTTCGCCTCCGGCATCATGACCAGCAATTCCGGACCATTGAGCGGCCCAAGATAGTGCTGTGACTGACCCAGACGCTGGATACGCAGCGGTTCAAAAGCCTGACGGCTTAATGCCAGATGGGTGAATTTTGATGGCGCGCCAAGTCGCCAACGATCCGGGAACAGACGAACCGTCGCTCCGGCCAGCCCTAACTCACGCGCCCAGCGATGAAATCGCATCAGCATGTCGTCAAGACTGCTGGACGACACCAGCCGCCCTTGCAGATTTAACAGACGATAGAACAGGCTTTCATTGGCGTTGGCTTGTTCCATCAACAACGCCATGTTCTCTTCCAGCACGTTAATATGATTACGTGCCCGCGCCATATGCCATTCCACTAAAGAGACCGTGCCCCGCACTGGGTGCGGAACTCGCATCGCTTCAACGGCCTGGGCATTACGGATAAAAAACTCAGGATTACGTTGCAGGTAATCGACGACCGCCCGGTCGTCCAGCTCCATGAGCGTTTCCTGTAGTTCTTCCCCTGGTTGCTTCATAAGTGAATAAATCCGTCGTAGACATGTGCCGCCGGGCCAGTCATATACAGCGGATGACCCGGACCTTTCCAGGCGATATCAAGTCGACCGCCCGGTAATTCCACCCTCACTTCTTCTGCCAGCAGACCCTGCTGGATACCGACCGCAACGGCAGCGCACGCACCGCTGCCGCAGGCCTGCGTTTCACCCGCGCCGCGCTCATAGACGCGCAGTCGGATATGCTCGCGTTTTACCACCTGCATAAATCCGATATTGGCGCGTTCAGGGAAGCGTTCGTGGCTTTCCAGAACCGGTCCCAGTGTTTCTACCGTGGCCGTATCAACATCATCAACCTGAATCACGCAGTGCGGGTTCCCCATTGAAACCACGCCGCACAATACTGTCTGTTCGGCCGCGCGCATAATATAGGTCTTCTCTGCTTTATTAGCGCGAAAAGGAACCTGCGAGGGTTCAAAATTGGGTTCGCCCATATTCACCCGCACCAGCTCGTCGTCGGTTACGGTTAATACCATACGACCATTCGCGGTACTGACGCGAATATCACGTTTATTGGTCAGCCCTTTCAGGCGAACAAAACGGGCAAAACAGCGGGCACCATTGCCACACTGTGACACTTCACTGCCGTCGGCATTAAAAATACGGTAGTGGAAATCCAGCTCCGGATCATACGGAGGCTCAACCACCAGCAGTTGATCAAATCCAACGCCGAGATGTCTGTCGGCCAGGCGGCGGATCAGCTCTGGTGAGAAAAAGACATTCTGCGTTACCGCGTCGACGACCATAAAATCGTTGCCAAGGCCATGCATTTTAGAGAATTGCATCATTCACTCCGTTCACGCGGGTACAGAAATGTAAAATCTATTCCTGCCGTTAGTAATTCACCTGAGAAGGCCCATCACTAATCCCACGATCGTTTTTCTCAGGCGTGGTGGATTGCGATTGCGGCTGAACGCTCTTGGTCGGAGGCGGCGCGGTTTTATCAGCTGGCGGGAAATAGAGCGGGCCTTTTAACCCACAGCCCGTCAGGCTGAACAGAGTAAAAATGACAGCGAGTGGCTTTAACACGTTTTTCATTATGGATTGCCTGTAAAGTTCATGCTTTCTGTTTTCTATCATCGCAGGAGAAGGCGTAAAAGCAAGAGTTTGGCTAAAAACTGCATCGCGATTTATTCCACGTTATACTGCGGGCATCACGAAAAATAGGATAAGAAAATGAACGACAGTGAATTTCATCGCCTTGCTGACACCCTGTGGATGACCATTGAAGAACGTCTGGATGACTGGGATGGCGACAGCGATATCGATTGTGAGATCAACGGCGGCGTGCTGACCATCAGCTTCGAAAACGGCAGCAAAATTATCATTAACCGTCAGGAGCCGCTCCACCAGGTGTGGCTGGCGACCAAACAGGGCGGCTACCACTTTGACCTGAAAGGCGACGAATGGATCTGCGACCGAAGCGGCGAAACTTTCTGGGATCTGTTGGAACAAGCGGCAACGCAGCAGGCGGGTGAAGAGGTGAGCTTCCGCTAAGCTTTAGTGCCGGATGCGCTTCGCTTATCCGGCCTACTTTGGCCCGGTAAGCGTCGCGCCACCGGGCAAGTTAACTCACGAGAAATACTGCTGTAACAGCGGCGTGTCGTTGTCCTGACTGGCTGGCGGAACGGCGCTAATCGGCTGGGTGCGGAACGGAATCACCTGCGCGCGCCCGTCGGTTTTCACAATCTGATAGAACTGCGGCAGGTTAAAGTTGATGAAGCTGGAGCCGTAGGTAAAACGATCATGCGACGATGAGTAGAAACGGCTGACGTCGCGTACCAACTCCTCTTTACTACCTTCGCAGTGGTGATACACCTCAGCCCGATTGCTTTCGTCCAGAATGTAGATATTAAAGCCCTGCTCATCACCCGTTTCTTCGAAAAAGAACTGAATAATCCCTTCGCTGGCAAAACCGTCGACCACCGACGGAAGTTTCACATGGTTGGTCTCAACCTGGACGGAAAGCCCGTGCAGTTTGTTATGTGAAATCGCGCCATAGAATTCAATTGCGTTTTCCAGCTTCTGTACCGAAACGTTCAGGCGCTCGAAGAACAATCCCCACGTCTGGCCGGAAACACGCAGCGCTTTGAAACGTCCGGTTTCCTGACGGGTGCTGGAGAGGCGTAATTCGATGCACTCAGACACCAGTTGCTGGACGCGGGTGCGAATTAAACCGCGCAGATGCTGGCTATAGCAGAAGACCTCGACGCTATCTGGCGGCGCGGCATCCTGGTGCATTTTGCCCAGAATCGTTTTTAACGCTTCAATCATCGCCTGCTCGCCGTTGAAGTGCAGCGTACGCACTTCATTCCACGAGTTGCGGTACAGCAGGTCGACGCTTCCTACCAGGCAATTTTGCTCTTCGCCAAAGCTGAAGACGTCCAGCTTACGGAAATCAAAATGTACCACCTGATTACGGAATGCGGCCGTTGGGTCATATTCGAGGTTAACGATAATCGCCAGATGGCGAATTTCGCATGGGCTATAGAGCGCTTTCGGCGTTGGTGCAGGCAGCCGCAGCGGGAAGTGGTGCGATACGTCGGCGACCATTTCCTGCAGCTTCGGCAAATCAACAATGCCGTTGCCCTTAATAAACAAATGCGTACGCGAGGTCAGCAGGCCGTTGAACCAGGCCCACGCCACCAGCTTGTTGAGATAGCGGTTATATTCCAGCGGCTGATGGCTGATGATCGAGTCCATGTTCGGCGCGCGGTTGTAGAGATACCAACCTGAACGGTTGGCACGACCCGGCGGTACATGGATAAAGGTCAGATTCGGTTCCGAGAGATCCGGAGATATCTGTGGGTTCACCAGCGTGACTTTACCCGGCAACGCTTCAAACGCGGCATACAGCTTACGGGTCAGCACGCCGATATCCTGCGGGCTGGCGCTGACGCTGAGGTTATTGCGCCGCGCAAAGCGGATCAGATTACGATAGCTCTGCATCATCGCATCGAGCAGTTCGTTATGCGCTTCGCGTACCTGGTCAATCTTCCAGTTAGCGCGGTTATCCAGCATGGTCAGACGGGCGTCATCCCAGCCCCACTCTTTCACTAACTGACTTAATACTTCACGACGCCAGCCCACGCAGGCGCGCTCACGGCTCAGTTTCTCACACACTTTTAAGTAGAAACATCGACGCACTAAATCCAGGCGCGTCGGATCTTCGATCGCCGTGAGGTATTCGGTAACGCGCTCCAGCATCATGCAGTAAGGGTCGAGACCAAAAGAGACGATCTCGCCATCGTGCAGGCGCTGTTTAATATCTTTCGCCAACAGGCGTGGATTTGGGTATTCCCAGGAATAGGCTTCCAGCAGCAGCGTTTTCAGCACCGCTTTGTACGGGGAGTCGATACTCTTGTACAACTGCCAGAGGCTGGCGCCAAAGTACTCTTCGGCGGAAAGCGAACTGAGTCCGCCGAGATCCAGCCATTCGTTTGGCGTTAGCACCCCCTGCGCGTAGAGCGTCATGACGTAATCGTCGTAATGCTCTTCTTCGTCGCCAGGCACCATATTCCACAGAATACGTTTACCCGCGAGGCGCACAGCGGTGCGATAGAATTCATCAAGCAACAGGATATGCTGCGTCGAGCCACAGTCTTCACCACCCAGACTGCCGCTTTCATTGTGACGGAAACGGTTTTCATCAATCAGGAAGAAACTGACCTCCACGCCCAGCGAGGCGGCCCAGCTTTCCAGCAGGCTGCATTTACGCTGCAGCAGCTGGCGCTCTTCGCTATCCAGCCAGGATTGATGGCAGACCCAGATATCAAGGTCAGAGGAACAGCTTTGCCCTACCGAAGAGGTGCTGCCCATTGAGTAAACGCCGGTGATCGGCAGTTCGCCCTTGGGAGGATCCTGCGGCGACATACCGCGGTACAGTTCCAGTTCGTTCAGGTAGTGGCGTTGGGTTTCATCAGGCGTGTAAAAGCATATGCCTTTGGGAACGTTACCATCGAGGTAACCCGGCATCAGCGGATGGTGGTAGTGCAATAATGTCGGCAGCAGACTGTATACCTGCTGGAAGGCAGGTCCCATGGCAGCAAGCGCGCGATCCACACGCAGTTGATTTATGGCATCCAGTCTCTGTTTCAGAGTCTCAATATAGAGGTACAAGACGTATCGCCTGATGTTGCTATCCGTCATGTTGTCGATTGCCGCGGCGCAAGCGCTCACAATAATCGCCATCAATTCGGATAAACCGTATGTCAAAAATAACCGTTACCTGTTTTTCGCCCATATTTTTTTATGCTGTTCAGCCGAAAAAATGGTCTAAAACGTGATCAATTTAACACCTTGCTCATTGACCGTAAAGAAAGATGCGCTACATACAAGTGTAGCACCGTTCGTTACGTGTAAATTCCTTCATACGGTCGGGAGGTTTCTCGTCATTATTCACTGCCAGTGATGATGCAGCGCCTTTTCCTCTCACTTACGTTTGAGCGTAACGCTGACATCCCTTTGATAAGGATGTTAGGATGGTCAATGATTGATAATGACGGTAACAAGCATGTTAGACAATGTTTTGAGAATTGCCACACGCCAAAGCCCCCTTGCGCTCTGGCAGGCACATTATGTCAAAGACGCCTTAATGGCAAACCACCCCGGTCTGATCGTGGAACTGGTTCCTATGGTAACCCGTGGCGATGTGATCCTTGATACCCCGCTGGCGAAGGTCGGGGGGAAAGGGTTGTTTGTTAAAGAGCTGGAAGTCGCGCTGCTGGAAAAACGCGCCGATATCGCTGTGCATTCCATGAAGGATGTGCCGGTTGAATTCCCTGACGGTCTTGGGCTGGTCACCATTTGTGAGCGAGAGGATCCGCGTGATGCTTTCGTATCAAATAAGTACAACTCGCTGGATGAACTCCCCGCAGGCAGCATCGTCGGGACATCCAGTTTGCGCCGCCAGTGCCAGTTGGCGAAGCGTCGCCCGGATCTCGTCATCCGTTCGCTGCGCGGCAACGTAGGCACGCGCCTCAGCAAACTGGATAACGGCGATTATGACGCCATTATTCTGGCGGTCGCCGGATTAAAACGTTTAGGTCTTGAGTCGCGAGTCCGCACCGCTCTGCCGCCGGAAGTCTCCCTGCCCGCTGTCGGGCAAGGCGCAGTAGGCATAGAATGTCGACTGGATGATATGCGCACTCAGGCGCTGTTAGCGCCGCTCAACCATGAAGAGACCGCGCTACGCGTCAAAGCAGAACGCGCTATGAACACCCGCCTGGAAGGGGGATGTCAGGTACCTATTGGTAGCTATGCCGAAATCATCGACGGTGAGATTTGGCTACGTGCGCTGGTCGGCGCGCCAGACGGTTCACAGATGGTATGCGGAGAACGTCGCGGCGCTACACAAGATGCCGAACAGATGGGCATCTCTCTGGCAGAAGAACTGCTGGAGAACGGTGCGCGCGCCATTCTGGCGGAAGTTTATAACGGAGAAGCCCCCGCATGAGTATTCTGGTCACCCGCCCGTCTCCCGCAGGGGAAGAGTTAGTGAGCCGACTGCGCACACTGGGGCAGGTGGCTTGGAGTTTTCCGCTCATCGAGTTTTCACCTGGTCGGGAACTGGCAACGGTTGCTTCCCGACTGTCGGCGCTGACGGAGAACGATCTGGTCTTCGCTCTCTCGCAGCACGCCGTCACCTTTGCAGATGCCGAGCTTCGCCAGCAAGAGAAAAGCTGGCCATCCCTTCCGCGTTATTTTGCCATTGGCCGTACAACGGCGCTGGCGCTGCATACTGTTAGCGGCTTCAATATTCACTACCCTCTGGATCGGGAAATTAGCGAAGTCTTGCTACAATTACCTGAATTACAAAATATTGCGGGAAAACGCGCGCTTATATTACGCGGCAACGGTGGCCGGGAGCTGATAGGTGAAACCCTGACGGCACGCGGAGCCGATGTCGATTTTTGTGAATGTTATCAACGCAGTGCAAAACATTACGATGGTGCGGAAGAAGCTATGCGCTGGCAATCCCGTGGCGTAACCACGGTGGTTGTCACCAGCGGAGAGATGCTACAACAGCTCTGGTCGCTCATTCCGCAGTGGTATCGTGAGCACTGGTTACTACGCTGTCGGCTGTTGGTCGTCAGTGAGCGTCTGGCGCACCTCGCCCGGGAACTGGGCTGGCAAGATATTAAGGTCGCTGATAACGCCGACAACGATGCGCTACTACGCGCATTACAATAACTCTCATAATGGGATGCCATAATGACGGAACAAGAAAAATCCTCCGCCGTGGTTGAAGAGACCAGGGAGGCCGTGGAAACCACGTCACAGCCAGTCAATACTGAAAAGAAGAGTAAGAACAGCACGGCGCTGATTCTGAGCGCTGTGGCGATTGCTATTGCGCTGGCTGCAGGCGTTGGGCTGTACGGCTGGGGGAAACAACAGGCAACAACACAAACGGCAACCAGCGATGCGCTGGCGAACCAGCTGACGGCGCTGCAAAAAGCGCAGGAAAGCCAAAAAGCTGAGCTGGAAGGTATTATTAAACAGCAGGCAACACAGCTGGATGAAGCCACTCGCCAGCAGGCCACGCTGGTCAAACAGCTTGATGAAGTCCAGCAAAAAGTCGCCACCATCTCCGGCAGCGATGCGGGTACATGGCTGCTGGCGCAGGCTGATTTTCTGGTGAAACTGGCCGGTCGTAAATTATGGAGCGATCAGGATGTCACCACCGCCGCTGCGCTGTTGAAAAGCGCCGACGCCAGCCTGGCGGATATGAACGACCCGAGCTTAATTACCGCGCGACGTGCGATTACTGACGACATCGCGAGCCTCTCCGCGGTGACTCAGGTCGACTATGACGGCATTATCCTGAAAGTGAATCAGCTCTCTAATCAGATTGATAATCTGCGTCTGGCCGACAACGACACCGACGATTCTCCAATGGACTCCGACAGCAGCGAGCTTTCCAGCTCGATTAGCGAATGGCGCGTCAATCTGCAAAAAAGCTGGCAGAACTTTATGGACAGCTTCATCACTATTCGTCGTCGTGATGAAACCGCCGTCCCGCTGCTGGCACCGAACCAGGACGTTTACTTACGTGAGAACATCCGTTCTCGTCTGTTAGTGGCCGCACAGGCCGTGCCGCGTCATCAGGAAGAAACATACCGCCAGGCGCTGGAAAATGTCTCCACATGGGTGCGTGCTTACTACGACACCGACGATGCAGCGACCAAAGCGTTCCTTGAAGAAGTAGACCAGCTGAGCCAGCAAAGCATCAGTATGGATGTTCCGGAAACGCTGCAGAGCCAGGCTATTCTCGACAAGTTAATGCAGACCCGCGTACGTAATTTACTGGCGCAGCCTGCCACAGCACCGGTAGCAGTAGCACCTGCGCCAGCGCCTTCGACAGATGCTCCGGCAACCGCGCCGCAAGGAGAATAATGATGCTAAAAGTATTGTTGCTCTTTGTGCTGTTGATCGCCGGGATCGTCGTCGGTCCGATGATAGCCGGTCATCAGGGTTACGTGCTGATCCAGACGGATAACTACAATATCGAAACCAGCGTGACGGGCCTGGTGATCATCCTTATCGTCGCCATGGTCGTCCTGTTTGCGATTGAATGGCTGTTGCGCCGAATCTTCCGCACCGGCGCACATACCCGTGGGTGGTTTGTGGGTCGTAAGCGACGTCGCGCCCGTAAACAGACCGAACAGGCGCTGCTCAAACTGGCAGAAGGTGACTATCAGCAGGTTGAGAAGCTGATGTCGAAAAATGCCGATCATGCAGAACAGCCGGTAGTGAATTACCTGCTGGCGGCAGAAGCGGCTCAGCAGCGCGGTGACGAAGCGCGCGCCAACCAACACCTTGAGCGTGCTGCCGAACTGGCCGGAAATGATACGATCCCGGTAGAAATCGCTCGCGTTCGCCTGCAACTGGCGCGTAATGAAAATCACGCCGCACGCCACAGCGTAGACAAACTGCTGGAAGTGACGCCACGTCATCCGGAAGTGCTGCGTCTGGCTGAGCAGGCCTACATTCGCACCGGCGCATGGAGTTCCTTGCTGGATATCATCCCATCCATGGCAAAAGCGCATGTGGGTGATGATGAGCACCGCGCCATGCTGGAACAACAGGCATGGGTTGGCTTGATGGATCAAGTCCGCGCCGATCAGGGCAGCGATGGGCTGCGTGCATGGTGGAAAAACCAGAGCCGTAAAACCCGTCATCAGGTTGCTTTGCAGGTAGCGATGGCTGAACATCTGATTGAGTGTGACGATCACGATACGGCGCAGCAGGTCATCATTGATGGTTTGAAACGTCAGTACGATGACCGCCTGGTGCTGCCGATCCCGCGTCTGAAAACCAATAATCCGGAACAGATAGAAAAAGTGCTGCGCCAGCAGATTAAAGCCGTGGGCGATCGCCCGTTGCTGTGGAGTACGCTGGGTCAGTCGTTAATGAAGCATGGGGAATGGCAGGAAGCTACGCTCGCCTTCCGTGCCGCTCTCAAACAGCGCCCGGATGCCTATGACTACGCCTGGCTTGCTGACGCGCTGGACAGATTGCACCAGCCGGAAGAAGCCGCCACCATGCGCCGTGATGGCCTGATGTTGACGCTGCAGAACAACAATCCCCCGCAGTAATTCCCTCTTGCCCGGTGGCGCCTCGCTTACCGGGCCTACATATTTTTCAATCGCATAAACAAAATCCTTCAAGTGACTTCTCGAAGGATTTTGTTTATGCATAAAAAAACGCCCGCTCGGTAAGGAGCAGGCGTTAAACAGGTCTGTATGACAACATAAATGGGTGCTTCACTCAACGTTATGTCCATGGTGTTTGATGAGGCCTGAGCGACATCTGTCTGTGGACGATAAGCACCGTAAACGGCTCTGCATCATTCCTGAGTTTATGAGGCCAGATGGCGAACATAAGAGATGGAATGAGCATCTACCCGCATATTATTGCACAACGCATGCCACGATTGCACTGCAAAAACCAGGTATTCGGACTTTTTAAGACTTCAGGAAATTCGCAGATGCGCAGGCTAAGAAGGGAAAATCTGAAAACAAAAAACCCCGCCGAAGCGGGGTTCAAAATTGGTCGGCGAGAGAGGATTCGAACCTCCGACCCACTGGTCCCAAACCAGTTGCGCTACCAAGCTGCGCTACTCGCCGTTTTACTGCTTTTTGAATTTTTAGTTCAATTCTTTAAGTCGTGGTGCGAGGGGGGGGACTCGAACCCCCACATCCTAAGGACACTAACACCTGAAGCTAGCGCGTCTACCAATTCCGCCACCTTCGCATTTCACAACTTTAAATTAATGGGGTGGCTAATGGGATTCGAACCCACGACAACTGGAATCACAATCCAGGGCTCTACCAACTGAGCTATAGCCACCACTGCAAATCTTTTACGCGGTATTAAAACCACCGCAGCTCTGGCACCCTACTAAATGGTGCGCCCGACAGGATTCGAACCTGAGACCTCTGCCTCCGGAGGGCAGCGCTCTATCCAGCTGAGCTACGGGCGCTTAGCGCCGTTGCGGGGCTGGATATTACGGAGGTCTCGGTCTTCTGTCTAGTGCTTTTTTAAAATAAATTATCGTTTGGTCATGGTTTGTGCGTTTTGTCGCTTATTCCCGCAATTTATGGGCTGTGCCATGACGATTCAGACCAAAAACCTTATAAATGAGCGTCACGGCCAGTAAGAAACCCATGCCAACAAAAAGCGACATTCGGGTATCTTCATTAAAGTACATGCCAATTAATACGCAAATCAGGAACGCCATCGTCAAATAATTCGCCCACGGGAACAGAATGGAGCGGAATGGATGACTGGCAATCGCCGCTTTATGCGCCTGACGGAAATGCAACTGGCTTATCAGGATCACAAACCACGGCACCATCCCCGGCAACACGCTGGCACTATAGACATAAACAAACACGCGCTGCGGGTTAGGAATGATGTAGTTCAGGCATGAGCCAATCAGCAGGATCGCGATAGAAATAGCCACTCCGGCAACCGGCACGCCATGGCGTGATACTTTTCCAACAACGGCAGGAAGCTGGCGATTCTTTGCCAGCGCGTAGAGCATACGCCCACAGCTGTACATGCCGCTGTTACAGCCAGACAGCGCCGCCGTCAGCACCACAAAGTTAATAATCCCTGCCGCAGCAGTAATACCAATCTTGGCAAAGGTGAGAACAAACGGGCTGCCGTTGCTGCCAATCTCATTCCACGGGAAAATAGTGACGATGACAAAAATCGCACCAACGTAGAAAATCAGAATGCGCCACAGCACTTTACCCACCGCGCTACGCAGCGTGACCTGTGGATTCTTCGCTTCCCCTGCAGTGATACCGATCAACTCCACGCCCTGGTAAGACGCCACAACAATACACAATGCCGTCAGGAAGCCCTTCCAGCCCCCAGCAAAGAAGCCGCCGTGCTCGGTCAGGTTGCCAAAACCAATCGCCTGGCCGCCATTGCCAAAGCCGAAGAAAATCACCCCAACCCCAATGACGATCATCACAATGATGGTGGTCACTTTGATCATGGCAAACCAGAACTCAATTTCACCATACAGGCGAACCGCAGCGAGGTTTGCCAACGTAACCAGTCCTACCGCGATCAGTGCGGGTATCCATTGCGCCATTTCCGGGAACCAGAACTGCACATACACCCCGATGGCGGTAATCTCTGAGATCCCCACCGCCATCCACATAAACCAGTATGACCAGGCGGTGAGATAGCCAAAGAAGGGGCTCATATAACGGTGAGCGTAAACAGCGAATGAACCTGCAACCGGCTCGAGGAATAACATCTCCCCCATAGAACGCATAATGAAAAACACGAACAGCCCGGCGACGATATACGCCAGCAGAACCGAAGGTCCCGCCCATTTAAGGGTACTGGCGGCCCCCATAAATAGCCCAACGCCAATAGTGCCCCCAAGGGCAATTAATTCGATGTGACGAGCCTCCAGCCCACGCTGTAGCTCAGGTTTGTTCTCAGCCATAAATCCTCTTGATGTGTTTGCATGCTGTCCGGTATTACCGGTTCTCGTTATGGGTACATCTTGTTATGCCATAACAGGCCATGCGGCACCGACCGCTTTACGGTTGGCGCCAAAAACACCACGGCACTGCAATGATTGTTGCGAATGGTTTCCTAAAATCGCTTAAATGGCAATTAAAGCATTCAAAAAATGAATAGATTGTGCGATAAAGCAGCGATTATGTTGTGAATAAGTAGCGTAATTAGCAGATCACGCTACTTATCAGAGGAGAGAGGGCGTCAGAGGTTGCCGGTATAGTGCCAGCGGAGATAGCGTAATAAGCGAAGTTGTCGAGTAATACGGCTCGGCTGCGACAATAAGCGATACAGCCACTCCAGCCCCAGATTTTGCCAGATTTTAGGCGCACGCTTAACGTGACCGGTAAAGACGTCGTAGGTGCCCCCGACGCCCATATACAGCGCGTCGGGGTGAGTCTTGCGGCAATCACGCATAAAGATCTCTTGTTTTGGCGAGCCCATCGCCACCGTCACAATTTGCGCACCGCTGGCGTGAATACGCTCAAACAACGCCTGACGCTGCTCTGGGGTAAAATAACCGTCCTGACTACCCACAATGTTCACGCGCCACTGTGCACGTAGTTTTGCTTCTGTTTGTGCCAGAACTTCAGGCTTGCCGCCAACCAGGAAAACTGGCGTTCCGTTTTGCCCAGCTCGCGCCATCAGCGCTTCCCAAAGGTCAGCTCCGGCCACGCGTGAAACCTGCGCCTGTGGGAATTTTTTGCGCACCGAACGCACCACGCTAATCCCATCCGCATACTTGAACTCCGCGGCGTTGATCAGCTCCCTCACTTCAGGGTTATCTTCTGCTGTCAGCATCTTCTCAGCGTTAATAGCCACCAGCGTTCCTGACCTGAGGTGTCCTTCGGCAAACAGGTAATTCAGCGCATGTTGCATATCGCGCCAGCCAATCAGTTGTAATCCGCGCAGCGAATACAGCGGCGCAGTTGTGTTATCTGTCATTACGATCCTTCAATCTGTGTCCGGGGCAGCGATTTGATTCGTTTATGAATGAGTCCCGCGCTATCAAACAGCCAGAACAACAATTTTGCCACCAGTAGGCAAACGCCGAAAATCACGAGGAAAAAGACCACTCGTGAGACAAACGAATCCAGCCCTTCACGTGCCAACACGATCATATTGAAAATGGCGCCAAAACAGAAACTGTGCAAAATCGCCGCCTTATAGCGATTGGTTTCTCGGTTACCTAGCTCATACAGCCAGTCGAACCACTTGATGATGAGCCCAACAACAATCGCGCCTAATGGTATAAACAGCGCCCCGCCCATCACCACCAGTGAACCAATTAACGTCGGCGAAATCGCCAGTCCTGAGTGGTTGTTCAACACTTCCCAGGTAAAGTAGTTCGCTGAGTTGAGTACAATACTCGGCCGCCCAGGCCACAGCCAGGAGGGAATAAAGACGTAGAAGTCACGGACGATCGGCGCCAGCCCCTGGAACTCAATATTGTGGTAATTCTGCAGCAACAGCGCCAGGTTCTCCCACGGTGAGAAGGTGTCGCGCGTAAGGTACAGGAACGTATAGAACGCCTCATCGCCGCTAACGCTCATTCCGTAGCGCTTCAACGCCAGCCAGAACATCCCGACAATGCCCAACACGCCTGCAGCGGCCAACATCCACAGCGAAATCCAGCCGCGAATAATGCCGATAAACAAGAAGATGGCAAACGCGATAATGATATTGGCACGCGTCCCACCCACAATCATATACGTCAGCAAACCAAACGCGACGGTACTCACCAGGAAGAACACCCACGCTTTGCTGTCCTGACGCAAGAAATAAACCACCAGCATTGCCGGAATGAAGAAGTAGAAGAAACGCTTCAGAGCGACGCCTGAGACTTCACTGGAAAAAATCTGGCTATAGGATTGCAGTCTGAACAGCAGGAATCCGTTGTGCATAAAGAAGATGCCCACGCTCACCAACGCAATCGCCATCAGGATAACCCAGGTCAAATGGGCTTCAACGCGATTGATGGTAAACAGCGGCCTGCGCGGCTTATCATCTACTCGTTTGCGCAAGCGCGTTTTATACGTCACGTAGTAGACGGCATAGAAACAGGCGGCTGACAGCAAGGCCTGTAGCAGGATCTCCGGCGGAGCCACTGCCACATCAAAGCGGAACACCAGGATGCTGGTTAACGGGAATCCGAAGAAGAACGTCAGCAAGAACAACAATGAGAAGAAAACATTGAAGTTAAAACGCACGCGGCGGAACTCAAACCAGGTCAGCGTGGCGATAAACAAGGTGGAGAGCAGCCAGACCACCAGAAGACCGCTGAATTGCATCAGGCTCATACGGTTTCTCCTGAAGCAATGCGCAGCGCGTTGTGCCACGGCTGCAGATAATTCGGGCTAAAGAAGGTAATAGTATTTTTATCTACCGATGCCAACTGGCGCTGCGCTTCGCGTACAACGCCTTCATTGAGATCATCAGTGGTAAATAACACCGGAAGATTTTGTTCCACCATATCCTGCCAGAAGGGATTTTCACGGTTGAGCACGCATGGGATACCCGCCTGGATCAGCAAACACAGGGTACCGATTCCCTGTTGACGGGCAAAAATAAAGTAACCCAAATCGCATTGACGCAATAACGCGAGATAAGCGTCAAATTCCAGCTTTTCACTCAAAATTTGCAGATTATCAGCGCTAAATAACGCCAGGCCGGCCTGGCGAACCTCGTCGATATAGGCCGCATTATTGGCGGGATAACCCATCGGCACAATCACATTCACCGTGTCGCCAAACTGCTGATGGACGGCGCGAAGCGCGGCAACATGCTCATTGCTGCGATCGCCAGAGTTGCCAACCAGCACCGTCATCTTGCCGCTGCGCTGGCAATCATTGCTCATGTTATTGAGTGACGGATCCATTCGCGTTGGGAAATAGAGCAACTCACCCCGCACACGGGGATGTTGCTCGGCGAAATAACGTAAATCGCCCCGTGTGGCAAACACGCAGCCCACACGATTCTGCGCCATGCGGCGAATCGGGTAAAACAGGCGGAATTTCAGCCCACTGGAGACTTCGTATAAATCAGCGCCCCAGATATGCCAGTAAAACTGCGCCGGTTTAATCCCGCCACTCAGCAGCGCCAGCCACAGGCTGGTGTTGAACTGACCGTGGAAGAAGAAACGCTGTTGGCGATCCGCTTTTGCTTTCGCGATCACAGCGTCAGCAAGCGCCTTTTTCCCGCTGTAGAAGCTTAGCGATAACGCCGGGCAGCTCTCACTGAGTCCCGCATCCTGACCGGCAACCATAAACGTGCGCGCATGCTCGCTCGTCGCGGCCAGCGAGTCGTTGAAAAACCGCAGCACGGTTTGGTTATGGTGAGGGATATCCGATCCCAGAACGTGAATCAGTACAGTCATGCCCGCCTACGCCAGAGTAAAAACACGCCACAACAAAGAGAAAAATAGACGATGTACGTTGCCATATAAGCCTGTGCCGCACCCAGCGCACCGTGTGCAGGGATCAGCCAGTGAGCAAACACCGTCAATAACATGAACTGGCTAATTTCAGCCAAAATATAAAACCGCAGCGATGCTTTCGCGATCACCAGATACCCAAAGACATACGCTCCAACTTTCAGTACATCGCCGACCAGTTGCCAGGCAAACAGATCGCGCATGGCGGTGAATTTTGCAGAGAAAAGCAGCCAGATCGCAAAATCACGCAGCAACCAAACAGTAAAGCTCGCAGCGGCAACCGCCGGTAACACGAACTTCAGCGACTTAACCACCTCGCGCGTAATGTCGCGCTTTTCGGTCAGTCGCGACAACGTCGGAAGCAAGTAAACGCTGAATGAGGCGGTAATGAATTGCAGATAAGCATCAGAGATACTGCTTACTCCCTGCCAAATCCCTACATCACCCCAACTGTACTGCGCCGCCAGCAGGTTTCGCATCATCACGTATGCCACAGGCAGCGTTACGGAGGTAATCAGCGCCATCAGGGTAAACTTGCTTAGCTGTCCAGCCAGACCGTTATCCCACGAGGGTTTCAGGTAATGCAGGGGAATCGCCCCACGCTTAATCAGCATAATAGCGGCGGGGATAACGACCAACGCGGGCACTAACGCCAGACCCAGCAAAGCGCCTTCATACCCTCCCAGGCGATAACAGCCATAATAAGCCACTACGCCCACCAGGCTACCCACAATCAGCGACAGCGCGTTACCCGCCGCATCGCGAAAGCCCTTCATCAACGCCAGCAGCAGGTTCGCCCAGGCAATACCCATTTGCACCAGCGCAACCAGTCTTACCAGCCCCTGATAATGAGTATGGCCAAACAATCCCTGACTGATTGGCGCGGCCGCCAGCAGAAAAATCACCGCCATCAGCGTAGAGAATCCCAGCACCATCGCGGAAGATGTACCGACTACCTTACGGAGCCGGGTCGGATCGTCATGGTGCTGCGCAACATATTTCGTGACGCCGTTGAAAATGCCGGCCCCCGCCAGAACACCAAGCACGGTGACCATCTGGCGGAAGTTACCCGCCTGCCCCACGCCTGCCGGGCCAAACGACACCGCCAGCAGCTTCACGACCAGCAAACCTGCACCAATTTTTACCAGCGTACTGGCTGCCGTCCATAAGGACGCTTTAGCAAGCGACATATCAGGCGAAGTAGTTGAGTAAGGTCGAAATGACCGTTCGCTGGTTTACTGGCGACAGGTTGTAAAACAGCGGCAAGCGCAGCAGACGCTCGCTCTCTTTAGTGGTGAAACGATCAACACCGGCAAATACGCCGAATTTATCGCCAGCCGGACAATCATGTAGCGGGATATAGTGGAACACCGCCATAATTTCAGCTTCTTTCAAGAAGTTAATCAACGCCGTGCGATCGTCGATATCGCGCAGCTTGATATAAAACATATGGGCATTCTGCACGCAGTTTTCCGGGACAGAAGGCAGATCAATGCGTCCGGCACGCGCCAGCGGTTCGAGAGCATCATAGTAGTTCTGCCACAGCGCCAGACGCTGCTGGTTAATACGGTCAGCCGCTTCCAGTTGTGCCCACAGATAGGCAGCCTGCAGATCGGACATCAGATAGCTGGAGCCAATATCACGCCAGGTATACTTATCCACCTGACCGCGGAAAAACTGGCTGCGGTTAGTTCCTTTTTCACGGATGATCTCTGCACGTTCCACTAATTTTTTATCATTAATCAGCGTCGCACCACCTTCACCGCCTGCGGTATAGTTTTTGGTCTCATGGAAGCTAAAGCAACCGATGTGACCAATCGTCCCCAGCGCACGACCTTTGTAAGTCGACATGACGCCCTGGGCCGCATCTTCCACGACAAACAGGTTATGTTTGGTCGCCAGCGCCATGATGGTATCCATTTCACAGGCTACGCCCGCGTAATGCACCGGAACGATAGCGCGGGTCTTGTCGGTGATCGCCGCTTCAATCAGCGTTTCGTCAATGTTCATGGTATCCGGCCGGATATCAACAAAGACAATTTTCGCGCCGCGCAGCACGAAAGCATTGGCCGTGGAGACAAACGTATAGCTCGGCATAATGACTTCATCGCCAGGCTGGATATCCAGCAGCAATGCCGCCATCTCAAGCGATGCGGTGCAGGAAGGCGTCAGCAATACTTTCTCGCTGCCAAAATGCTGTTCCAGCCACTGTTGGCAGCGACGGGTAAAACCACCGTCGCCACACAGTTTGCCGCTGTTCATCGCAGACTGCATGTAATCGAGTTCAGTGCCCACCACCGGCGGTGCGTTAAATGGAATCATCGTGTCACCTGTATAACCAATACGCGGTGCTTTCCACATTCGCACCACTGTGTATATAACGTTTAAGCGCGGCGGTATTGCCCATTTGGGTCGCCACGCGCAATGTTGTTTTACCGCGAGCCTGCGCCCAGCAAAGGGCAGCCTGCATCAGTTCTGCTCCCGCCCCACGCCCGGCCAGCAGGCCAATTCGCGCATCGGTCGCATTCAGTTCACGCAGCGAGACATAGCCACGAATATCACCTGCCGGTGTACGAAAAACGAGGCATTGATGATCGAACGTCCCCAGCACCGCGTTTTCAATCCACTGCGCATAAAAACGCGTGCTGGCATCTGCTGCATACCATGGGGCGCGAAAACGACTTTGCGCGAACGCCTGTCCTGCCAGTTGGCGTAATGCCGGGATATCCGTAGTTTGTGCTACCTGCGCACCGGGGTCGCCATGCGCACACATCACCGGCAGCACAAAATCCACTTCACCTTCAACCAGTGAGAAGCCCAACTGTTGCAGGGCATCTAATTCATGGGTATTGGCGGCAGGAATTTTTGCCTGTACCCGCGACCAGGGCTGCAACACATCCGCAGTCAGAACCGGCGCGTGTTGGTCAAAACGCACAATGGCGCTATTCACGCCAAAGAACGTATTTTCCCAGCTAAGCGGCTCAATACTGGCGCGGACGAGCACGGAGCAGCTCCAGCAGGTATTGACCATAACCCGTTTTGGCCAGTGAACTGGCAGCACGCTTCACGCCTTCGTCATCCAGCCAACCGTTACGCCAGGCGATTTCTTCCAGACAGGCTATTTTAAAGCCCTGGCGTTTTTCCACCGTCTGCACAAAAGTACTCGCTTCGATAAGACTGTCGTGCGTACCGGTATCCAGCCAGGCAAAGCCACGCCCGAGCAATTCTACCGTCAGATGTCCGTCATCAAGATACATCTGGTTGATAGACGTAATCTCCAGCTCCCCACGCTCAGAAGGTTTTACGCGTTTTGCATATTCCACCACCTTGCTGTCATAGAAATAGAGACCAGTCACTGCCCAGTTGGATTTTGGTGCTTTCGGCTTCTCTTCCAGCGAAATAGCTCGAAAATTGTCGTCAAACTCCACGACACCAAAACGTTCAGGATCCATCACCTGGTAACCAAACACCGTCGCGCCTTGCGTTCTGGCGGCTACGTGACGCAGTTTTGGACTGAATCCCTGACCAAAGAAGATATTGTCTCCTAACACCAGACATGATGGTTCACCGTTAAGGAACGTTTCACCAATGATAAACGCCTGTGCTAATCCATCCGGACTGGGTTGCTCAGCATAGTGCAATTCAATGCCGAACTCAGATCCATCGCCCAGTAAGCGCTGGAAATAGCCTTTATCTTCCGGTGTAGTGATAATCAGGATTTCGCGAATTCCCGCCAGCATCAATACTGATAACGGGTAGTAAATCATCGGCTTATCGTATATAGGCAATAGCTGCTTCGATACGCCACGCGTAATGGGATACAGGCGAGTACCTGAGCCACCCGCCAGAATGATACCTTTCATGCGTTGTCTCCTCCGGGAGCCAAAACCAGGCTGTTAGCCCTTCAGACCTAAACGTTCGCCCTGGTAACTGCCGTCCTGCACGGGTTTCCACCATGCCTGATTAGCCAGATACCACTGCACGGTTTTGCGCATTCCGCTTTCAAACGTTTCTTGCGGCATCCAGCCTAGTTCACGCGCAATTTTCGACGCGTCAATGGCATAACGCAAATCATGACCCGGGCGATCGTCCACAAAAGCGATCAAGTCGCGGTACTGCGCGATACCCTGCGGCTTTTGCGGTGCCAGCTCTTCCAACAGGCTGCAAACCGTTTCGACAACTTCCAGGTTTTTACGCTCGTTATGGCCACCGATATTATAGGTTTCTCCCACCGCGCCCGTTGTCGCCACACAATAGAGCGCCCTGGCGTGATCTTCTACATACAACCAATCACGGATCTGTTGCCCATTGCCGTAAACCGGCAACGGCTTCCCCGCCAATGCGTTGAGGATCATCAGCGGAATCAGTTTTTCCGGGAAATGGTACGGACCATAGTTGTTAGAACAGTTGGTTATCAGCGTTGGCAGACCGTAGGTACGCAGCCAGGCGCGAACCAGATGATCGCTGCTGGCTTTCGACGCGGAATAAGGGCTGCTCGGTGCATACGGTGTGGTTTCAGTGAAGAAATCATCCGTAGAATGCAGGTCGCCATACACCTCGTCAGTCGAGATATGGTGGAAACGAAACGCTGATTTTTTCTCGCTGGTTAAATCACTCCAGTAAGCGCGCGCCGCTTCCAACAGCGTGTAGGTTCCCACGATGTTAGTTTCGATAAAGGCGGCCGGACCATCAATTGAGCGATCGACGTGGCTTTCTGCCGCCAGATGCATCACGCAGTCCGGCTGATAGTGTTGAAACACCCTGTCGAGCGAAGCTCGATCGCAGATATCGACTTTCTCAAAGGTAAAACGAGGATTCTGTGCAACCGGCTCCAGCGACATCAGGTTTCCGGCATAGGTCAGCTTATCGACCACAATTGCCGCATCCTGAGTCTCCTGAATGATATGCCGTACAACCGCCGAGCCGATGAATCCCGCTCCACCGGTAACCAGAATTCGTTTCATTAGCGCCAGACCCCTTTGGTATCAACGATATATTGCTGGTGAACCGCATCGCCTTTAATGGCTTTAAATTCATTATGGTCGACCAGCAAGACCAGCACATCGGCGCTAGCCAGGGCATCGTCCAGCGCTGCCAGTTGGCACAGACCGTCCAGTTTTTTCGGCAGTTGATGGATGTTCGGTTCCACCACCAATGTTTCCCCTTTGTGCCAATGCGCGATGCTTTGCGCAATTCCCATCGCCGGGCTTTCACGTAAGTCATCAATATTCGGTTTAAATGCCAGACCAAAACAGGCAATTTTCACTTCGCTGGCCCGTTTATTGGTATCCGCCAGACAGTCGGCCACGGCAGCTTTTACCTGATCAACCACCCAATGAGGTTTACCGTCGTTTACCTCACGCGCGGTGCGAATCAATTTCGCCTGCTGCGGGTTCTGCGCCACGATAAACCACGGATCAACCGCGATACAGTGCCCGCCAACCCCCGGACCCGGTTGTAAAATATTCACGCGCGGATGGCGATTTGCCAGTCGAATCAGTTCCCAGACGTTGATCCCCTGATCGGCGCAAATCAGCGACAACTCATTGGCGAAAGCGATATTGACGTCGCGGAAGCTATTTTCAGTCAGTTTGCACATTTCCGCCGTACGGGCGTTGGTCACGACACATTCGCCCTCCAGGAAAATGTTGTACAGTTCGCTAGCACGCGCGGAACAGACGGAGGTCATTCCCCCAATCACGCGGTCGTTTTTAATCAGTTCAACCATCACCTGGCCCGGCAGCACTCGCTCTGGGCAATAAGCAATGTTAACGTCCGCGTGTTCACCGACTTGCTGTGGGAAAGTCAGATCAGGACGCATTTCAGCCAGCCATGTGGCCATCTGTTCGGTAGCCCCGACAGGCGACGTCGATTCAAGGATCACCAACGCGCCTTTTTTCAGCACCGGCGCAAGAGACTTCGCCGCAGCTTCCACATAAACCATATCGGGTTCGTGCTCCCCCTTAAACGGAGTAGGCACAGCAATCAGATAGGCATCCGCATCTACAGGGGTTGTGGTCGCACACAGAAATCCATTTGCGACCGCCGTTTTCACCACGGCGCCCAAATCTGGCTCAACGATATGAATTTCACCGCGATTAATGGTATCCACCGCGTGTTGATTTACATCTACGCCAATCACATGCTTTTGACGGGAAGCAAAGGCAGCCGCCGTCGGCAGTCCGATATAACCCAGCCCAATGACAGAAATGGTCGTAAAACTCATAGCGATATCCGATTATTTTTTAACGCGTGTAAAATGCGGCCACATGCCTGCCCGTCACCATACGGATTATGGGCGCGGCTCATGGTCTGATATTCATTGTCGTCATGCAGCAAACGCGTGACTTCTTCGACAATACGCTGCGGGTCTGTCCCTACCAGACGTACTGTGCCCGCAGTAATCGCTTCCGGACGTTCCGTCGTTTCGCGCATCACCAGTACCGGTTTCCCCAGAGATGGGGCTTCTTCCTGAATCCCACCAGAGTCGGTAAGGATCAGCCAGGCGTGATTCATCAGCCAGACAAACGGCATGTAATCCTGCGGTTCAATCAGGATGACGTTTTCAACGTGACCCAGAATACGATTAACCGGTTCGCTGACGTTAGGATTCAGGTGCACTGGATAGACAATCTGTACGTTCTGATTGGCCGCGGCAATTTCCGCCAGCGCGTGGCAAATGCGTTCAAAACCGCGACCAAAGCTTTCCCGACGATGACCGGTCACCAGAATCATTTTTTTATCAGCGGCCAGGAAAGGATAACGTTCTGCCAGATCGGTACGCAGCACCTCGTTTCCCAGTACACGGTCACGAACCCAGATCAACGCATCAATAACCGTATTACCTGTTACGAAGATACGGCTATCAGAAATGTTTTCCCGTAGCAGGTTTTGGCGCGAGTTTTCTGTTGGCGCAAAATGATACATCGCCAGATGCCCGGTCAGCGTACGGTTCGCCTCTTCCGGCCAGGGAGAGTAGAGATCGCCTGTACGTAAACCCGCCTCCACATGCCCTACCGGAATGCGTTGATAGAACGCGGCCAGGCTAGTGGCAATGGTGGTCGTGGTATCGCCGTGAACCAACACAACGTCGGGTTTAAAATCAGCCAGAATAGGCTTTAATCCTTCAAGGATTCGGCAGGTAATTTCTGTTAGTCCCTGACCTGGCTGCATAATATTGAGATCGTAGTCAGGTACAATGGAAAAAAGGTTCAACACCTGATCGAGCATCTCCCGATGCTGTGCCGTGACGCAAACTTTTGCCTCAAAATCAGGATCTTTTGCCAGCGCATGAACCAGAGGTGCCATTTTTATGGCCTCTGGTCGCGTGCCAAATACAGTCAGTACTTTCACATCGATTCTCTTCGGATTGGCAGTGAGAGCCCAGCCCCTCACTGCAACGATATTGCTAAATCGTGCGGCGACGGGTTAACGCGACACCAGCACCGATCAGAGCCCCAACGATGCCCCACATAATCATCAGGAAGGCACGACGAGGGCTGTCACGTTTTACCGGTTCCTCCGGTGTACGCAAATAACGATAGGTCTGAAAACGCGGATCCAGAGTTGGCCCAACGTTCAGTGTGTTAAGCATGGCTCGGTTTTGGAAGTAGTCCAGATCGAAATCGGGACCAACAGATTGCAGGTTTTCGAGTCGCGCCTGCAGCATAGGACGTCCGAGCAAAAACAGTTCTGAATCGGGCAACTCTTCAGCCGGAACGTCAGTGGAAGTACGCGAAATATTATGCTGTTCAGCAATTTTGAGTGCCTGCTCAATATTATGAACACGGCGAGAGAAAATCGATTTCGCCACTTCTTCCTGGCGTTTAACCTGTGCTTTCATCTGCACGGTGCGCGCAGCCCAGGCTCCCTTTAACTCGTCGTTCAGATGACGCGCTGCACGCTGACTGGCAAACGCGACGTACTGTCGCAGCAGATTGTTGGCATCAGGTGCCGTCTCGGCAATCAGTTTCACGCTGTCATTGGTATTACGAACCGCATCGCCGGGCATAAACTGAATGTTATTGATCAGTTCATCCAGCATCGCCGCATCGGCTTTACTGTTACCCACCATACGTTGCTTGTAGTAATCAGTCTGCAGCCAGAATTCACGGCGCGTATCCCATGAGGCAAGCTGCATAATAAATTCTTTATAGGCTTCATCCATCACTGACGGTTGATCCGCAGATGCAAGACTGGCCTTGATGTCCAGGTTACGCAAGAACTGCTGCTGAGAATAATAGCCGCCCAACATATTGACCGTTGGCCTGTCTGAAATCGCCGTTGCACTCCACTCCTGACGAGCAAAAAACGTATACGCGAGAGCGACTATCGCGAAGGCGAGAGCCATGCCGACAATCCACACTTTCCCTGCCCATAAGGCACGAAACAACCCACGGATATCCAGTTCATTTTCTGCGCTCACGGCGTGTTCCCCCGGTAATGGTTGTGTCATCGCATCCTCAATTCACTTGGTTAAGTTTGGTTTGCCTTCGCGGTGCCTTCGTAGCCTGCGCTTAACACGCTTAATAAATCTCGCGACCTTCCATGCCCGCTTAATACAGTAACCGTAAAGACCGAATGCCAGTAAAAAGAGCACCAACATGGCCCATTCAGGAACTAAACGAAAATATTCAGCCAGTGCACCGATAGAGGCCAGAATCGCTGCAGCCAACGTGATCAGAACAAATGCCTGTCGGGAAGTAAACCCGGCGCGCATCACTAAATGATGAATATGCTGGCGATCGGCAGAGAAAGGACTCATGCCTTTACGTAAACGACGATACATGATCGCCACCATATCCATTAACGGAATGGCGATAATCCACAGTGCAGTGACCGGGCTAATAGGATGCGTTTTACCTTGAGTGGTCTCCAGCAGGATCCAGATTACCGTAAAGCCAATCAGCGTACTCCCCGCATCGCCCATAAAGACCTTATAGCGGCGTCCAAGAATACCCAGGTTCAGCATGATGTAAGGCAGGATGGCGGCAATCATGGCAAAACACCAGATAGCCAGGCTTGTCTGACCATCGAACCACAGGATAAACCCCATCGCTGCGAATGAGACGCTGGATAGCCCGCCTAACAAGCCATCAATGCCATCCACCATATTAAAGGCGTTAATCGCCGCCCAGACGGCAAAAAGGGTGAGAAAATAACCAAAGGGACCCAACAACAACTCCCACGGGCCAAAAATATATCCCAGGCTACTTAGATAAAGCTCACCTTTTACCATCATCAAAATAGCAATCACCGCCTGAACAACTGCTCGTACTTTTACGCTGATGTCAAAACGATCGTCAAGCGCACCAACAAACACCAGCACACCTGCACAGAAGAGGTATAACGAGGCATGGGGAATGTAATAATCCGAAAGGCCAAACATGAAATTGATTCCTGCAAACACAGAAATCCCGCCCACTAACGGAATAATCCCTTGGTGACGTTTGCGGAAGTTTGGCTTATCCACTAAACCTATTTTTATGGCTACTTTTCGTGCCAAAAAAATAAAAATGGTTGTGAATAAAAAAATACTAACTAGCTCAGAGAAAGCAGCGAGTAGATTCACAGTGTATGTGTTCTCAGCATATATCATTTCCTTAAAGTATAATGCGTTAAGACGCCCCCTTGAAGAGAGCAGCTAAAACATTACACTTCCTACCTCTTGTCGGTCATGCCACTCATTGTGACAATCCATGACGCCGATAATAATGACAATTTTATCTGACCAAACATTAGGATGAATCGTAAAAGCAAAACGCCACGTAAAAACGTGGCGTTTTCAGATGATGCCCGAATCAGGAACGCTTCATCATATCGAAGAAATCGTCGTTGGTCTTGGTCATCGCCAGTTTGTTAATGAGGAATTCCATTGCATCGATTTCACCCATCGGATGGATGATTTTGCGCAGGATCCACATTTTCTGCAGCTCTTCCTGGGTAGTGAGCAGCTCTTCTTTACGGGTACCGGAACGGTTGTAGTCGATAGCCGGGAAGACGCGTTTTTCAGCAATCTTACGAGAGAGATGCAGTTCCATGTTGCCGGTACCTTTAAACTCTTCGTAGATAACTTCATCCATTTTAGAGCCGGTATCAATCAGCGCAGTCGCGATGATGGTCAGGCTACCGCCCTCTTCCACGTTACGTGCAGCACCAAAGAAACGCTTAGGACGATGCAGGGCGTTGGCGTCCACACCACCGGTCAGTACTTTACCGGAAGCCGGAACCACGGTGTTATATGCACGCGCCAGACGGGTGATGGAGTCAAGCAGAATGATAACGTCTTTCTTGTGTTCAACCAGACGTTTCGCCTTCTCGATAACCATTTCCGCAACCTGAACGTGGCGGGAGGCTGGTTCGTCAAAGGTAGAGGCAACCACTTCACCTTTCACCAGACGCTGCATCTCGGTAACTTCTTCCGGACGTTCGTCAATCAGCAGCACCATCAGCACGCAGTCAGGATGATTGTATGCAATGCTCTGCGCGATGTTCTGCAGCAGCATGGTTTTACCCGCTTTCGGCGGAGCAACAATCAGACCACGTTGGCCACGACCGATCGGCGATGCCAGATCCAGTACACGCGCCGTTAAGTCTTCAGTAGAACCGTTACCACGTTCCATACGCAGACGAGAGTTTGCGTGCAGAGGCGTTAAGTTCTCAAAGAGGATTTTGTTACGGGCGTTTTCTGGTTTGTCGTAGTTAACTTCGTTAACTTTCAACAGCGCAAAGTAGCGTTCACCTTCTTTCGGCGGGCGAATCTTACCAGAAATGGTATCACCAGTGCGGAGGTTGAAACGGCGGATTTGGCTGGGAGAAACGTAGATGTCATCAGGACCGGCGAGGTAGGAGCTGTCTGCAGAGCGGAGGAAACCAAATCCATCCTGCAATATCTCCAGCACACCGTCACCAAAGATATCTTCGCCACTCTTTGCGTGCTGCTTCAGGATGGCAAAAATAATGTCCTGCTTGCGCATACGAGCCAGGTTTTCAAGGCCCATATTTTCGCCGAGAGTGATCAGCTCAGAAACCGGCGTATTCTTTAATTCGGTAAGATTCATAATGGTGTGAGTTCTTAAACTTGGGGTAAATCTCGAACTTAATGTTGTGAATGGTATGGCAGGGTCATCCATGCCTGTTTACGGCCATCAACTCATGTCTGTTCGCTGTCTGGTCACAGGAAAGTACGCAGAACTGAAACGACAAGACGGATTGAGTGACAAGCCAGGAATCTGTCCACTTCTCGCGCGAGAAACAACGGGAAGTATTGGATATAACTAGATTCAAACTTAATAAGGTATGTTTAATACGAAGTCAACACTAACTTAGCACGACTCAAGTCGGGCGTCCAGTCATCCGAATCATTTCGAAGTAGGGTCGCCCGATCATGAGACTTCCTTACGCTAAATTAGCGTCGAGGAATTCTTTCAACTGACCTTTGGACAGCGCGCCGACTTTCGTCGCCGCAACTTCGCCGTTTTTAAACAGCAGCAGGGTCGGGATGCCACGGATACCATACTTCGGCGCGGTGCCTGGGTTTTGGTCAATGTTCAGTTTAGCAACCGTCAGTTTGCCCTGATATTCGTCAGCGATTTCATCCAGAATCGGAGCGATCATTTTGCACGGACCGCACCACTCTGCCCAGAAATCAACGAGGATTGCTCCGTCCGCTTTGAGTACATCCGTGTCAAAACTGTCGTCAGTCAGGTGAATAATTTTATCGCTCATAATAACTCCACAGGAATAAGCCTGGTGCATTGGTGTAGCATTAATCAACGACGTGTTGATGTAGCATTAACCAACTAAAGGTTGACTTTATTTCACCGGATACGCTTTCGTAAAGCAATAGTAAGCTGATATTCTACCACACTATGAGCAAAACACATTTAACAGAACAGAAGTTTTCCGACTTCGCCCTGCACCCAAAGGTGATAGAAGCCCTTGAAAATAAAGGCTTTCATAACTGTACGCCCATTCAGGCCCTCGCGCTGCCGCTAACGCTGGCTGGTCGTGATGTTGCCGGGCAGGCGCAAACCGGTACCGGAAAAACGATGGCGTTCCTGACGTCAACGTTTCATTATCTTCTCTCTCATCCCGCGATTGCCGATCGCAAGGTGAACCAACCGCGTGCGTTAATTATGGCGCCAACGCGTGAGTTAGCCGTGCAGATCCACGCCGATGCCGAGCCGCTGGCACAGACCACTGGTCTGAAATTAGGCCTGGCGTATGGCGGCGACGGTTACGATAAACAGCTGAAAGTGCTGGAAAGCGGCGTCGATATTCTTATCGGCACGACCGGTCGTCTCATCGACTATGCAAAACAGAACCACATTAATCTGGGCGCGATTCAGGTCGTGGTGCTGGATGAAGCCGATCGTATGTACGATCTGGGCTTTATTAAAGATATCCGTTGGCTGTTCCGTCGTATGCCGCCAACCACCCAACGTCTGAACATGCTGTTTTCTGCAACCCTCTCTTACCGCGTTCGCGAACTGGCGTTCGAACAGATGAATAACGCTGAGTACGTTGAAGTCGAACCGGAACAGAAAACTGGCCACCGCATTAAAGAAGAGCTCTTCTACCCTTCCAACGAAGAGAAAATGCGTTTGCTGCAAACGCTGATTGAAGAAGAGTGGCCAGATCGCGCCATTGTTTTTGCTAACACCAAGCATCGTTGTGAAGATATCTGGGGCAGCCTTGCTGCGGACGGTCATCGCGTCGGTCTGCTGACCGGTGACGTAGCACAGAAAAAACGTCTGCGTATTCTTGATGAGTTCACCCGTGGCGATCTCGACATTCTCGTTGCGACGGATGTCGCTGCGCGTGGCCTGCATATCCCAGCAGTAACGCACGTATTTAACTATGACCTGCCGGATGACTGTGAAGATTACGTTCACCGAATCGGTCGTACCGGACGTGCTGGCGCAAGCGGTCACTCTATCAGCCTGGCCTGTGAAGAGTACGCGCTGAATTTACCTGCAATCGAGACCTATATCGGCCACTCGATTCCGGTCAGCAAATATAACCCGGATGCGCTGATGACCGATCTGCCGAAGCCGTTGCGCTTAACGCGCCCGCGTACAGGCAATGGCCCACGCCGTACCGGTGGTGCTCCGCGTAATCGTCGTCGTTCAGGTTAAGAAAAGTTATGCCATACACAAAATCATTCAGCCTGTATCAAGGCGGCAAGAAAACGAATCCCGATGAGCTTACTTTAGTAAGTGATTCGGGTGAGAGAACGCAGCCAACACAGATACAGGTTGAAGGATGAAGTGTATGAATTCTACTTCGCTGTATGCAGCAATCGATCTCGGCTCGAATAGTTTTCATATGCTGGTTGTACGCGAGGTGGCAGGAAGCATCCAGACGCTCACGCGTATCAAACGCAAAGTGCGTCTGGCCGCTGGACTCAACGGTGACAACGAGCTCTCTGTTGAAGCGATGGAGCGCGGCTGGCAATGTTTGCGCCTGTTTGCTGAACGTCTGCAGGATATTCCGCATCCACAAATCCGGGTGGTCGCCACGGCAACATTACGCATCGCCGTAAATGCCGATGTGTTTATTGCCAAAGCGCAAGAGATCCTTGGCTGCCCTGTCCAGGTGATTAGCGGTGAAGAAGAAGCGCGACTGATTTATCAAGGTGTGGCCCACACAACCGGCGGTGCCGATCAGCGTCTGGTTGTGGATATTGGTGGCGCCAGCACTGAATTAGTCACCGGATCCGGCGCACAAACCACCTCTCTGTTCAGCCTGTCGATGGGCTGCGTCACCTGGCTCGAACGCTATTTTACCGATCGTAATCTGGCACAGGAAAACTTTGACGAGGCAGAGAAGGCCGCACGTGAAGTTCTGCGCCCGGTCGCCGACAAACTGCGTTTTCATGGCTGGAAAGTTTGCGTTGGTGCCTCTGGTACCGTCCAGGCGTTGCAGGAAATCATGATGGCGCAGGGTATGGATGAGCGCATTACGTTGGCCAAACTGCAGCAGCTTAAGCAGCGCGCCATTCACTGCGGTCGTCTGGAAGAGCTGGAAATCGAAGGGTTAACGCTGGAACGTGCGCTGGTATTCCCCAGCGGGCTGGCCATTCTGATTGCTATTTTCACCGAACTGAACATTCAATGCATGACCCTGGCCGGCGGCGCATTACGTGAAGGTCTGGTCTACGGCATGCTGCACCTGGCGGTGGATCAGGATATTCGTAGCCGCACATTACGCAATATCCAGCGTCGCTTTATGGTCGATACAGAGCAAGCACATCGCGTTGCTAATTTAGCGACTAAATTTCTCGATCAGGTAGAAAAAAAGTGGCATCTTGAACCGATTAGCCGCGAACTACTGATTAGTGCCTGTCAGCTGCATGAAATTGGCCTAAGCGTTGATTTTAAACAGGCACCACAGCATGCCGCTTATCTGGTGCGCAATCTCGATCTCCCGGGTTTTACCCCTGCGCAAAAGAAACTGCTAGCAACGCTGTTACTCAACCAGACCAATCCCGTCGATCTCTCTTCGCTCCACCAGCAAAACGCAGTGCCACCGCGCATCGCGGAGCATCTTTGCCGTTTGCTACGTTTGGCGATCATCTTCGCCAGCCGTCGCCGTGACGATCTTGTGCCGGAAATTCAAATGGATGCAAGAAACGAGCACCTGACGGTCACGCTACCAGAAGGCTGGCTGGAACATCATCCGCTGGGTAAAGAGTTAATCGATCAGGAAAGTCAGTGGCAAAGCTATGTCCACTGGCCGCTGGACGTTCATTAGATGTTGGTTGCCGGATAGCGCTTACACGTATCCGGCCTACAAAATACCTACTTTGCTTTGGCTTTCGCCATCATTGCCCGAATATTAGCGATGCTTGCCTGCCCTTTTTGCATCCGCTCCTCAGCGCTCACCACTTTACGCTCTTGTTCCCAGATAACGTCATCCTGTGGCAGCTCCAGCAGGAAACGACTCGGTTCCGGACGCACCAGCTCACCGTACTGACGACGCTCTTTACACAGCGTGAAGATGAGTTCTTTCTGTGCACGCGTAATCCCTACGTAAGCCAGACGACGTTCTTCGTCGATATTGTCTTCATCGATACTGCTCTGGTGCGGCAAAAATCCTTCTTCCATTCCCACCATAAACACGTAAGGGAACTCCAGCCCTTTTGAGGCATGCAGCGTCATCAACTGCACCTGATCCAGCTCTTCTTCACTCTCTCCACGCTCCATCATGTCGCGCAGGGTAAAGCGGGTAACGACCTGGGTCAGGGTCATTGGCTCTTCCAGCTCACTGCCTTCCAGCATCTCCGTCATCCAGCTGAACAGCGTATTGACGTTTTTCATACGCATTTCAGCCGCTTTCGGGCTCGGCGAGGTTTCATACAGCCAGGATTCGTAATCAATACCGTGAATAAGATCGCGCACAGCGGCAACCGGTTCGCGCTCCGCCAGGCGCTGAATTTCACCCAGCCAGTGCGTAAAGCGGGTCAGAGAGTCATACCCGCGCCCGGTCAGTGTCTGGCTAAGCCCCATATCAAAGCTGGCGGTAAACAGGCTTTTATTACGCGTCATCGCCCATTCACCCAACTTTTGCAGCGTGGCTGGACCGATTTCACGCTTTGGCGTGTTTACGATGCGCAAAAATGCGCTGTCGTCATCCGGGTTGCTCAGCACGCGCAGGTAGGCCAGCAGATCTTTAATCTCCGGACGCGAGAAGAACGACGTTCCGCCGGAAATTTTGTACGGGATACGGTTCTGCATCAGAAACTTTTCGAACACGCGCGACTGATGGTTGCCGCGATAAAGGATGGCGTAGTCTTTATATTGCGTCTTGTTCACAAAGTGATGGGCAATTAATTCCCCGGTCACACGTTCGGCTTCATGCTCTTCATTATTTGCGCTCAGCACCTTCAGCTCAGCACCGTAACCCAACTCGGAAAAGAGCCGCTTTTCAAAGACGTGTGGATTGTTCGCAATGAGGATGTTCGCCGCTTTCAGGATGCGACCTGATGAACGGTAGTTTTGCTCCAGCTTAACCACCTGCAAAGCCGGAAAATCTTTGCTCAACAGTACCAGGTTCTGCGGACGGGCGCCGCGCCAGGAGTAGATCGACTGATCATCATCGCCCACGACGGTAAAGCGCGCACGTTTCCCTACCAGCAACTTCACCAGCTCGTACTGGCTGGTGTTGGTATCCTGATATTCATCCACCAGCAGGTAGCGGATTCTGTTTTGCCAGCGCTCACGTACTTCTTCATTGCGCTGTAGCAGCAGAGTAGGCCGCAGGATCAGATCGTCAAAATCGAGGACGTTACACGCCTTCATATGCGCGTCATACAGAACATAGCAGTGGGCAAAAATACGATCGCGCTCGCCCTTTGCGCTGGCTGCCGCCTGCGCTGGCGTCATCAGATCGTTTTTCCAGTTGGAGATCGTCGAGATCAGCTGCTGAAGAATAAGCTTATCGTCTTCAATTAGCCCTTCGGTCAGTTCCTTAAGCAGGGCCACCTGGTCGGTATCATCAAACAGCGAGAAGTTCGACTTCATCCCCAGCGCCGCGTATTCGCGCTTAATGACATCCAGTCCCAGTGTGTGGAAAGTGGAGATCATCAACCCGCGTGCTTCTTTACGCCCCAGCGTTTGCGCCACGCGCTCTTTCATCTCGCGCGCAGCCTTATTGGTAAAGGTCACTGCCGCAATATGTCGTGCCTGATAGCCACATTCACGGATCAGATGGGCTATTTTGTTGGTGATAACACGCGTCTTGCCGGAACCCGCTCCCGCCAGCACCAGGCAAGGTCCGGTGACGAATTCGACGGCTTGTTGTTGTCCGGGGTTCAAACGCATAAAGGATTGCTCAATCTGTAAACACGGGGGAGGTGGATTGTAGCAGAAAGAGGGAGAAAAAGAGTATCTGGCTACCCCTGTGAGTAGCCAGAAAATCGGGTCAATCAGGAAACCGTCGCGGCAAGCGGTGTGTAACCGTTGCGCTGTGCGCTCTTGATCCAGCTGTAGGATCCCATCACCGCGATTGCCGTCAGCAGGACATATTCGAGCGACATGGCGTAGACGCCCTGCACCGCGTAAATAACCACACTAATCACGTCGATGAGCACCCACAGCAGCCAGTTTTCGACATATTTACGCGTCATCAGAATCATGGCAGCAATCGACAACACCAGCATGGTGGAATCCCAGAACGGGAAGGCATCGGGCTGAAGGTCAGGCATCGCGACCGGTATACCTATCATTTGTAGCAGTGCAATCATAATGCGGGTAAGCGCTGCAAACACCGGATCGATAAACAGCGTCATCAAAACTATCGCCACCGCGCAAACGCCGCCCAGTACCAGGGTTTGCTGACGGGAAAGCCAACGTACTTTGAGCGCTGCTTCCTGCGCCTCATTTTGCCGGCTCCACGCATACCAACCGTAAATGTTAGCGGCGAAGAAAAACACCTGTAGCAACAAGCTGGCATAGAGCTGAATCTGGAAAAAGATTGCTGCAAACAGCGTGACGTTAATCAGGCCAAACAGGTAATTGATGATTTTTTCCCGGCTGGCACACCAGATACATAACAGACCAAATACGGTACCAATGGCTTCAATCCAAGATAGTGCATAGCCGCCTTCGCCGAGAGGAATGTTGACCATTACATTGTTAATGCTAAAAAAGTCCATCACTGACCTCCTTGCTGACTATCGGAATGAATGGCGCGTAGCGCCAGGGTAATTTGCCGTTCTTCGCCCTGTTGGCACAACGTTTCCTGCTGGACATAATCATTGATACTGCTATCCAGACAACCGTTGTGGGCAACCACCACATTGAGTAATGACGCCGTACGTAACCCGCGCAGCGCACCGATGGTCATCAAAGCGGCACTTTCCATATCCGCACCCAGAACGCCGAGTGCCGACCACTGCGCATCCAGTTCCACTTCCCGGTCGGTATAAAAACTATCGTGGCTGCGCACCAGGCCACATGTGGCGGGAATATTCATCTGCCGCGCCTGCGCCATCAGTTCCCAGGTTAACTGCGGGTCGGCGCAGGCCGGATAGCCCGCAGGCGCATAGGTACGGCTGGTCCCGTCATCCGTTACCGCGGCATGGGCGATAATCACGTCACCAAGCGCAAGATTATCCTGCAATGCCCCGCAGCTGCCGATACGAATCAGGGTCTTTACACCGATTTGACGAAGTTCTTCAATGGCAATAGCCGTAGACGGTCCACCGATTCCGGTAGAGAGCACTAAAATCTCGATCCCCTGATACCAACCTCGCGCGGCGCGAAACTCACGGTTTTGACCAAGCGATTCTGGGTTATCAAGAAAATTGGCGATGCGATCGACCCGCAGCGGGTCACCCGGAAGTAGCGCATAGCGTGCGCCTGTCATCTCCTTGCTTAACTGGATATGGGGTTGCAGCGACATTCTCGCGCCTCCTTCACTCTTACGGTTATCCGATATCAGCCTCCTGCTTTAACTTTTCAGGGACTAACAACACAATGCTTTCACCATCGGTATCAATAATCTGTAACGCTTTCAGGTCATGTAAAATACGGTTAATACTGCGTGTCGTCGCCGCCAGTTCCTGACTGAGGTTTAGCTTATCCAGCAAAATTTCATTCGTTCCATCTTGTTGATAACGCAGCCATAACGCCTGGCACACTCGCTGATACAGCGAGTAAAGATTGTCGCTGCTGGCCTTTTTCGACAGCTGGTAATATTGCTGACTAAAGAAGCGCAGCATCCGCTGGTTAAAATGGTTATCTAACGCCAGCCAGCGGCTGAAGTATTCCTGCGATAAGCTCAGAAGCTGCACATGTCCTACCGCCACTACCGAACAGATGTAATGGCGCGACTCAAAAATCTCGAGTTCGCCCAGCATATCGCCTTTCCGGTAGCGGGCTTGACGATAACGACGTCCATCTTCAGCCTCATAGAAAACATCGACTTCACCGGCAATAATCAGCGAAAAACGCTGACATATTTCCCCCTGCCGACAGATAAAGGCACCGCGTTGGATCTCTTCAAAACGCCAGCGCTGCATGATGTCCAGAGGGCAATATTTCAATAATTCATAGAGCTGTGGATCGCGAACAATATCACCCAGCCCGGTAAGCCATCCGACTGAAAATTCAGTTTTTTTCATTGTATCCATGATATCTCGCTCCATGGCTGTAGGGACAGGACGGAGGTCCCCGGCAAAAGGGAATGCGGCAGAGAAAATGTCGCTCATCTCCCGTTTCCATACATCAGGCGAGACATCTGTCCCGCGATGGCGAAGAGTATATGTCCACGACTAAGACGGGTGATAAAGTAATGGGACATCTTTGAGACATGAGAACAAAATAATGGCTAAGAGCGCGGCAGCCCTACATATCCTGGTAAAAGAAGAGAAATTAGCTCTGGAGATCCTGAGCAAGCTGGATCGCGGTATTAGCTTCGATCATTTGGCAAAACGCTATTCTCGCTGCCCCTCTGGGCGCAACGGAGGCGATCTGGGCGAGTTCAAACAGGGGATGATGGTGGGACCATTTGATGCCGCTGTGTTTAGCTGCCCACTGCTTAAACCTTACGGGCCTGTAAAAACCAAATTTGGCTACCACATCATCAAAGTGCTGTATCGACGGTAAGCCATGCTAAAATCGCGAGCCTTACAGACCCCCTTTTGAAGGCACGATCATGGCAAAAACAGCAGCAGCAGTGCATATCCTTGTTAAAGAAGAGAAACTGGCACTGGATCTTCTGGAACAGATTAAAAACGGCGCCGACTTCGGCAAACTGGCGAAGAAACACTCCATCTGCCCATCAGGTAAACGCGGCGGTGATTTAGGCGAATTCCGTCAGGGCCAGATGGTTCCGGCGTTCGATAAAGTGGTCTTTTCCTGCCCTGTGCTGGAGCCAACCGGCCCGCTGCACACTCAGTTCGGTTACCACATCATTAAAGTGCTGTACCGTAACTAATAGAAAGCCCGGTGTTTAAACACCGGGCTTTTTTTGCCGGATAGCGCTTCGCTTATCCGGCCTACGAAGCGCTGTTGATATGCCATTCCTCTATGAGGAATTATCCTGCGACCGCAATGCGCTTCATATCGGTCATGTAGCCACGCAGTTTCTGGCCCACTTTCTCGATAGCATGGCCGCGAATCGCATCGTTCACGTCACGCAGCTGCGCGTTGTCTACCGCGCCTTCAGCAATCGCTTTGCCCAGGTCGCCGGTCTGCAGGGTGGTCATGAACTCTTTCAGCAGCGGTACGCAAGCGTAAGAGAACAGGTAGTTGCCGTATTCTGCGGTATCAGAGATAACCACGTTCATTTCGTACAGACGCTTACGGGCAATGGTGTTGGCGATCAGCGGCAGTTCGTGCAGTGATTCGTAGTAAGCGGATTCTTCGATGATGCCGGAATCCACCATGGTTTCGAACGCCAGCTCAACGCCCGCTTTCACCATCGCAATCATCAGAACGCCTTTATCAAAGTATTCCTGCTCGCCGATTTTACCGTCGAACTGGGCAGCGGTTTCGAACGCGGTTTTGCCGGTCTCTTCGCGCCAGGTCAGCAGTTTCTTATCGTCGTTAGCCCAGTCAGCCATCATGCCGGAAGAGAATTCACCGGAGATGATGTCATCCATGTGTTTCTGGAACAGCGGCGCCATGATCTCTTTCAGCTGTTCGGACAGCGCGTAAGCACGCAGTTTCGCCGGGTTAGACAGACGGTCCATCATCAGAGTGATGCCGCCCTGCTTCAGCGCTTCGGTGATGGTTTCCCAGCCGAACTGAATCAGTTTTTCAGCATATGCCGGGTCAGTACCCTCTTCCACCAGCTTATCGAAGCACAGCAGAGAACCGGCCTGCAGCATACCGCACAGGATAGTCTGCTCACCCATCAGATCAGATTTCACTTCCGCAACGAAGGAGGACTCCAGCACACCCGCACGGTGACCGCCAGTAGCCGCAGCCCAGGCTTTAGCAATCGCCATACCTTCGCCTTTCGGATCGTTTTCCGGGTGAACGGCGATCAGCGTAGGTACGCCGAAACCACGTTTGTACTCTTCACGAACTTCAGTACCCGGGCACTTCGGTGCCACCATCACAACGGTGATGTCTTTACGGATCTGCTCGCCCACTTCCACGATATTGAAGCCGTGGGAGTAACCCAGCGCTGCGCCGTCTTTCATCAGCGGCTGTACAGAACGCACAACGTCGGAGTGCTGCTTGTCCGGAGTCAGGTTAACCACCAGATCAGCCTGCGGGATCAGCTCTTCGTAGGTACCCACTTTGAAGCCGTTTTCGGTCGCTTTACGCCAGGAAGCGCGCTTCTCAGCAATCGCTTCTTTACGCAGTGCGTAGGAGATATCCAGACCGGAGTCACGCATGTTCAGGCCCTGGTTCAGACCCTGGGCGCCACAGCCGACGATGACCACTTTTTTACCCTGAAGGTAGCTCGCACCATCGGCGAATTCGTCGCGACCCATAAAGCGACATTTACCCAGCTGTGCCAGCTGCTGGCGCAGGTTCAGTGTATTAAAGTAGTTAGCCATGATGGTGTACTCCGTGATGTTGTGTTGTGGTGCTTATTATTCGGTTCGCAGATTTGTATTTGCGAGATTGAATCCACATTACAACAGGAAATTTATTGCGGAAATTGATATATTCACAACGTCACATTGCAATTTATGCAACGTAGAAAATCGGAGGCTCGTCTGTGGATTTACGCGATCTGAAAATGTTCCTGCATTTGGCTGAAAGTCGTCACTTTGGTCGCAGCGCGCGGGCAATGCACGTCAGCCCATCCACGCTTTCCCGACAGATTCAGCGCCTCGAAGAAGACCTCGGCCAGCCGCTGTTTGTGCGCGATAACCGTACGGTTACGCTGACCGAAGCCGGTGAAGAGCTGCGCGTGTTTGCCCAACAGACGCTGTTGCAGTACCAGCAGTTACGCCACACTCTCGATCAACAAGGGCCGTCGCTGTCAGGCGAACTACATATTTTCTGTTCGGTAACTGCCGCCTACAGCCATCTGCCGCCAATCCTTGACCGTTTCCGCGCCGAGCATCCGTCAGTGGAAATTAAGCTCACCACCGGCGACGCCGCCGATGCGATGGATAAAGTGGTCACTGGTGAAGCCGATCTGGCGATTGCCGGTAAGCCCGAAACACTGCCTGGCGCGGTGGCGTTCTCGATGCTGGAGAATCTGACGGTTGTGTTGATCGCTCCGGCGTTGCCCTGCCCGGTGCGTAATCAGGTATCGGTCGATAAGCCGGACTGGTCGACGGTGCCGTTTATCATGGCCGATCAAGGTCCAGTACGCCGCCGTATCGAGCTGTGGTTCCGCCGTCACAAAATCAGCAACCCATCGATTTACGCCACGGTGGGTGGCCACGAAGCGATGGTCTCAATGGTGGCGCTGGGCTGCGGCGTGGCGCTGCTGCCGGAAGTGGTGCTAGAAAACAGCCCGGAGCCGGTGCGTAATCGCGTGATGATTTTAGAGCGCAGTGACGAAAAAACACCGTTCGAGCTTGGCGTCTGCGCGCCGAAAAAGCGGCTGCATGAACCGCTGATCGACGCGTTTTGGAAGATTGTTCTGGAACGTAAATCCGCAGAGTAGCGCCAGCGTCAGGTCTAAAATCAGTGGTAGATTCAGTATTGGCGCTCCTTTTCTGTATAATGTCGTGATCCATTGTAGTGGGGGGCTTGTTAACCATCGCGTTAAGCAGGCCAGAACAGACGGTGTCATTGCGCACTTGACAGCGAAAATACAAACTTAATTAGCCATCATTATGATAATCAAACCAAAAATTCGTGGATTCATCTGTACAACGACCCATCCGACTGGCTGCAAAGTCAACGTGGAAAAGCAGATCGAGTATGTTAAGCAGAACGGGAAAATCGAGAACGGCCCGTCTCGCGTGCTGGTGATCGGTGCTTCCACCGGTTACGGTCTGGCTTCCAGAATTTCCGCCGCCTTTGGCAGCGGTGCCGCCACTATCGGCGTATTTTTCGAAAAACCGGGCACGGATACCAAACCAGGTTCCGCAGGCTGGTATAACTCTGCAGCTTTCGACGAAGCAGCCAAGCGTGAAGGTCTGTACTCCAAGAGCATCAACGGCGATGCGTTCTCTGACGAATGCCGTGATGAAGTGATCAAACTGATCAAAGAAGACCTGGGTCAGATTGACCTGGTGGTTTACTCACTGGCTTCCCCAGTGCGTAAAATGCCGAAAACCGGTGAAATCGTCCGTTCAGCGCTGAAGCCAATCGGTGAGGTTTACACCTCTAAAGCGATCGATACCAACAAAGATCAGATCATCACCGCCAGCATTGAGCCGGCAACCGAAGAAGAAGTTCAGAACACCGTCACCGTCATGGGCGGCGAAGACTGGGAACTGTGGATGGGCGCGCTGAGCGAAGCGGGCGTGCTGGCTGATGGTGTGAAAACCGTAGCCTACTCCTACATCGGTACCGACCTGACCTGGCCAATCTACTGGCACGGCGCGCTGGGCAAAGCGAAAGAAGACCTCGATCGCGCGGCGGGTGAGCTGCGTAACCAGCTGGCACCACTGAACGGTTCCGCTAACGTTGCCGTACTGAAGTCCGTTATCACCCAGGCATCTTCTGCGATTCCGGTAATGCCGCTGTACATCTCCATGGTCTTCAAGCTGATGAAAGCGCAGGGGATTCACGAAGGTTGTATTGAGCAGATCAACCGTCTGATGACCACCAGCCTGTACGGCGATAAAGTGGCGCTTGATGACAACCAGCGTATCCGTATGGATGACTGGGAACTGCGTGACGACATTCAGCAGGCATGTCGCGATCTGTGGCCGCTGATCACTACCGAAAACCTGGCGCAAGAAACTGACTATGCAGGATACAAGCAGGAATTCCTGAACCTGTTCGGTTTTGCCCTCGACGGTGTGGATTACGATGCTGACGTGAATACCGAAGTCGAATTCGACGTTATCACGCTGTAATCTGCTGATACAGTAGCAAAAAGGGTTCATGTTTTTACATGAACCCTTTTTTAATGGCTGTCGTTAACCCGCCAGGAAGAACCTGAACGCCGGGTTATGTGTTTCATCATGACAGTCATAACCCAGTTCATTCAGCCGCGTTTCGAAATCAGGCTCGTGTTCACCCAACTCAAACGCCGCCAGCACACGACCATAGTCAGTGCCGTGACTGCGATAGTGGAACAATGAAATATTCCAGTGCGTCCCCAGGGTATGCAGGAATTTGAGCAACGCCCCCGGCGACTCCGGAAATTCGAAGCTATAAAGACGTTCCTGTAAGGGTTTCGACGGACGTCCACCGACCATATAGCGCACGTGTAGCTTCGCCATCTCGTCATCGGACAGATCCACCACGCTATAGCCGCCCTCATTGAGCAGTTGCAGGATTTCCTTACGCTCTTCCAGCCCACGGCTCAGACGTACGCCGACAAAAATGCAGGCGTCTTTCGCATCAGCAAAGCGGTAGTTAAACTCGGTCACCGAGCGCCCGCCCAGCAGTTGGCAAAACTTCAGGAAGCTGCCCTTTTCTTCCGGGATGGTCACGGCCAGCAAGGCTTCGCGCTGTTCCCCCAGCTCGCAACGTTCGGAAACGTAGCGCAGGCCGTGGAAGTTAACGTTAGCGCCGGAAAGAACATGCGCCAGACGCTCACCGCGAATATTATGCTGGGCGATGTATTTTTTCATCCCCGCCAGCGCCAGCGCCCCGGAAGGCTCCGCCACCGCGCGTACATCTTCGAACAGGTCTTTCATTGCCGCGCAAATAGCATCGCTATCCACGGTAATAATATCGTCGAGGTATTCCTGGCACAGACGGAAGGTTTCATCGCCAATACGTTTGACCGCCACGCCTTCGGCAAAGAGACCCACTCGCGGCAGATCCACCGGATGACCGGCATCCAGCGCCGCTTTCAGACAGGCCGAATCTTCCGCTTCCACGGCAATCACTTTGATTTGCGGCATCAGCTGTTTAATTAGCACCGCAACACCTGCCGCCAGACCGCCACCACCAACTGGTACGAATACGCGATCGAGATGCGCGTCCTGCTGGAGCAGCTCCAGCGCCAGCGTGCCCTGCCCGGCAATCACCATCGGATGATCGAACGGCGGCACCCAGGTAAAACCCTGCTGCTGCGACAATTCAATCGCTTTGGCTTTGGCTTCATCAAAGTTCGCGCCGTGCAGCAGCACTTCTCCGCCGAAGCCGCGAACGGCGTCGACTTTGATATCGGCGGTAGCCGTTGGCATGACAATCAGCGCCTTCACGCCTAATCGCGCAGAAGAGAACGCGACGCCCTGAGCATGATTACCAGCCGATGCGGTAATGACGCCATGCGCTTTTTGCTCTTCGGTCAAGCCCGCCATCATGGCATAGGCACCGCGTAGCTTGAAGCTGTGAACAGGTTGACGGTCTTCGCGCTTCACCAGAATGACATTGTCGAGGCGCGAAGAGAGTTTTTCCATTTTCTGTAGCGGCGTTACCTGTGCCGCTTCGTATACCGGCGCACGCAGTACCGCTCTGAGATACTCGGCACCCTCAGGAGCGCCGGATAGAGGTTGTGAATCCGCCATGGTCATTATCCCCCGAGCTTCGACTTATCGCGCACCGCACCTTTGTCGGCACTGGTTGCCAGGCTGGCGTAGGCGCGCAGTGCAAAGGAGACCTGACGCTGACGATCTTTTGGCGTCCAGGCTTTGTCACCGCGAGCTTCCTGCGCTTCACGGCGCGCAGCGATTTCCGCATCACTCAGTTGAAGTTGAATACCACGATTCGGGATATCGATGGCAATCATGTCACCATCTTCGATAATCGCGATATTACCGCCGCTGGCCGCTTCCGGAGAAACGTGACCAATGGAAAGCCCCGAAGTACCGCCGGAGAAACGACCGTCGGTAATCAGCGCGCAAGCCTTACCGAGGCCCATCGATTTCAGGAAGGTGGTTGGGTAGAGCATTTCCTGCATGCCTGGCCCGCCTTTCGGCCCTTCGTAGCGAATGACAACCACGTCGCCAGCCACCACTTTACCGCCGAGGATGGCTTCAACCGCATCGTCCTGGCTTTCATACACTTTTGCCGGGCCGGTGAATTTCAGGATGCTGTCATCCACGCCTGCGGTTTTTACAATACAGCCGTTTTCCGCGAAGTTACCGTACAGGACTGCCAGACCGCCGTCTTTGCTGTAAGCATGTTCCAGCGAGCGGATGCAGCCTTCAGCGCGGTCGTCATCCAGCGTATCCCAACGGCAGTCCTGTGAGAACGCCTGGGTAGTACGAATGCCGGCCGGGCCTGCACGGAACATTTTTTTCACCGCGTCGTCTTTGGTCAACATCACGTCATACCGATCGAGCGTTTGCGGCAGAGTCAGCCCCAGCACGTTTTTCACGTCGCGGTTCAGCAGTCCAGCACGATCCAGTTCGCCTAAAATACCCAGTACGCCGCCTGCGCGGTGCACGTCTTCCATATGGTATTTCTGCGTACTCGGCGCCACTTTACACAGCTGCGGGACTTTGCGGGACAGCTTGTCGATATCACTCATGGTGAAGTCGATTTCCGCTTCCTGCGCGGCCGCCAGCAGGTGCAGAACGGTGTTGGTGGAGCCGCCCATGGCGATATCCAGCGTCATGGCGTTCTCAAACGCTGCCTTGCTGGCAATGTTGCGCGGCAGCGCGGAAGCATCGTCCTGCTCGTAATAACGTTTGGTCAGCTCGACGATGCGCTGGCCTGCGGTGAGGAACAGTTCTTTACGGTCGGCGTGAGTCGCCAACAGCGAACCGTTACCCGGCTGCGACAAGCCCAGCGCTTCGGTCAGGCAGTTCATCGAGTTAGCGGTGAACATACCGGAACAGGAGCCGCAGGTTGGGCAAGCGGAACGTTCAACCTGCTCGCTTTGTGAGTCGGAAACTTTCGGGTCAGCGCCCTGAATCATCGCATCAACCAGGTCGAGCTTGATGATTTGGTCAGAGAGCTTAGTTTTCCCGGCTTCCATCGGACCGCCGGAAACAAAGATCACCGGAATATTCAGGCGCAAAGAGGCCATTAACATCCCGGGGGTGATTTTGTCGCAGTTGGAGATGCAGACCATCGCATCGGCGCAGTGGGCGTTAACCATGTACTCAACGGAGTCAGCGATCAGCTCACGCGACGGCAGTGAATACAGCATGCCGCCATGACCCATGGCGATACCATCATCCACAGCAATGGTGTTGAACTCTTTCGCCACGCCGCCTGAGGCTTCGATTTGTTCGGCAACCAGCTTACCGAGATCGCGCAGGTGGACGTGACCCGGCACAAACTGGGTAAAGGAGTTCACCACAGCGATAATCGGTTTACCGAAGTCATCATCGGTCATCCCGGTGGCGCGCCACAATGCGCGGGCACCCGCCATATTGCGGCCGTGGGTGGTGGTAGCAGAACGATACTTAGGCATGCTTGATTAACTCCCGTCTGTCTTTCCCCTGCATACTTCACGCCGCAGGTGCGTTGGCCGCCTCGCTCACCCCAGTCACTTACTACAGTAAGCTCCTGGGACTTGCTGCGTTGCCGTCTTCCTGCAACGTGAATTATTTTGGGGAAATATTAATTTTGTTATTGGTTTACTGAATCCAACCAGCCGTATTTATCTTCCGTTTCACCGGTGAAGAGGCCAAAGAAGGCCTGCTGGATGCGTTTGGTGACCGGACCGCAGCGGCCTTCGCCCACCTGGATACCATCGACACTGCGTACTGGGGTGATTTCGGCCGCGGTACCGGACATGAACACTTCGTCGGCCAGGTACAGTGATTCACGAGACAGCACCTGCTCACGCACTTCGATATCGAGATCTTTCGCCAGCTTAATGATCGCGTCACGAGTGATACCCGGCAGCGCGGAAGAGGTAAACGGCGGGGTAAACAGAATGCCGTCTTTTACTTCAAACAGGTTTTCGCCCGCACCTTCGGAGATGTAGCCATTCACGTCCAGCGCAATGCCTTCCTGATAGCCATGACGACGCGCTTCGCTACCCACCAGCAGCGAAGACAGATAGTTACCGCCAGCTTTAGCAGCAGTAGGGATGGTGTTCGGCGCAACGCGGTTCCAGGAAGAAACCATCGCGTCGATCCCCTGCTCCAGCGCTTCTGCACCAAGGTAAGCACCCCACGGGAACGCGGCGATGATCACGTCAGTGGTGTATCCCGCTGGCGGGTTAACGCCCATCCCCACGTCGCCAACAAACACCAGCGGACGAATATAGGCGCTGGTCAGATTGTTTTTACGAATCACCTCGCGGCAAGCTTCCATCAGCTCATCAACGCTCTGAGAAACCGGAAAACGATAGATCTTGGCTGAATCACGCAGACGCTGCATATGTTCGCGATGACGGAACACCACCGGCCCTTTGTGAGAATCGTAGCAACGGATGCCTTCAAATACAGAAGTACCGTAGTGCAGCGCGTGGGACATCACGTGAACCTTCGCGTCTTCCCAACGAATCATCTCGCCATTAGACCAAATGTAATCAGCTTTTTTCGTCGTCATTTTTCTTCCTTTTGCGCTCAGGCGCGGATTTGTTGTGATGTGGTTGTGCTCTGGCAGATAGCAACGTGTGCAACGTCTACCAGTTTACTTAACTGACTAAACAGTAAGTCGACCGACCGGGGGCTGGCAACGGTCAATTCGATATTTATATTTTGCGCATCGCTGGCGGCTTCCATATTCATGGAGCACACCTGAAAACCGCGATGGCGTACCACGCGTAAAACACGTTCTAACGTTTCCGGATTGAAACGAGCCTCAACGGCGACCTGATGTTGCATCATGATAATTTCTCCAGCATTTCTGAGTTACTGGCACCTGGCGGTACCAGAGGCCAGACATTCTCAAGTTCGTCGATTGAGACATGAAGCAGGTATGGCCCCTCGCTGTTCAGCATGGTGTCGAGTGCCGCTTCAACCTGGTCTTTACGGGTGATGTGTTGACCTGGTATGCCGAAGGCGCTGGCCAACATGAGGAAATCGGGGTTATCGGTAAGGGTGGTTTCGCTATAACGTTCCTGGAAAAACAGCTGCTGCCATTGTCGCACCATGCCTAACCGCTGGTTGTCGAGTAAGACTATTTTCAGCGGCAACTGCTTGCGTTTTACGGTGCCCAGTTCCTGTACATTCATCATGAAGGAACCGTCGCCGGAGATACAGATTACCGTATCGTTCGGGCGAGCAACCTGCGCGCCAACCGCTGCTGGCAGGCCAAAGCCCATCGTACCCAGGCCGCTCGAGGTGATGAAATTTTCCGGGCGGGTGTAGGTCATATGCTGCGCCGACCACATCTGATGCTGACCAACATCCGTTGTCACTACGCTGTCCGCAGGCTTGCGATCGGACAACTGCTTCAACAACAGTGGCGCGTAGATAGCCTCACCGGGATGATCATAGCGCCAGGTATGCTCTGTGCGCAGTTCAGCGCTATGCTGACGCCATGCGTCAATCTTCAGAGATTGCTGCAATGCCGGCAGCAGAGAATTTAAATCACCCTGCAGGGCGACGTGCGCCTGGCGCAGCTTGTTCATTTCCGCAGGGTCGATATCCATGTGGATCACGCTGGCGTTCGGTGCGAAGGTATTCAGCTTGCCGGTCACCCGGTCATCAAAACGCGCGCCCACTGCAATCAATAAATCACATTCTTGCACTGCGAAATTTGCCGCTTTAGTGCCGTGCATCCCCAACATGCCCAAATAGTATGGGTAGTCAGCCTCTACTGCACCCAGCCCCTTCAACGTGCAGGCGACCGGCATCTGGGTTACCGCGATAAATTCACGCAGGGCCGGGACCGCCTGCGCCATACCAACGCCGCCACCAACGTACAGGATCGGCTTTTGCGCCTGCGCCAGCATTTTACGCGCCTGCTCAACGTCAGCGTGCGGGAAAACCTCTACGTTTTCGACGGTCGTAAAATACGGCTCCAGCGTACCGCTGGCCAGCTGGATGTCTTTCGGGATATCAACCAGAACCGGACCCGGACGACCGGAGTTCGCCACAGCGAAAGCCTCTGCCATGATGCGCGGCAGCTCTTCCAGTGACTGCACCAGGAAACTGTGTTTGGTGCAGGACAAAGACATACCCAGAACGTCCACTTCCTGGAACGCATCCGTTCCGATGAAAGGTGAGGCCACCTGACCGGTGATCGCCACCACAGGAACAGAATCTAACAGCGCATCGGCAAGTCCGGTGATCAGGTTGGTAGCGCCAGGACCTGAAGTGGCGATACACACGCCGGTTTTACCGGTCGCACGGGCATAGCCAATTGCCGCCATTGCCGCGCCCTGCTCGTGTCGGCACAACAGGTGTTCTACGCCGCCGTCATACAACGCATCGTAAACCGGCATAATTGCGCCACCAGGATAACCAAAGACGGTTTGAACCCCTTGTGCACGCAACGCATGTACCACCCACTGTGCCCCATTCATAGTTACATCCCCGCCGTAAATCTTGAGAAACAGAATTTTATGCTACCGTTCACTTTCTGCTCCTCGTGTATGTTTTTAAGGTCAAAAAAAACCCCCGGACCTTTCGGTGCGGGGGTCTTAGTTCGTTAAGGCTTGTTTTCTAAGCCTTTCCTCGTCCAAGTGCAGCCCCGCACGGTGGGATAATAATCACCACCACGCTAATCACGACCAGGCTAATCACTCGTAGAAGGGCTGTCATTTTTGTATTTTCTTGCATCTTGTTCGAAGGAATACCTAAAGAGTTACCATAGAATTTGCAAATGACACAAGATATTTTTTTATTCGTTTTTCTGACGCCGTTAACGGTTTAGATAAATATCGTTGTTTTTTATACAAAAAATCAAAAGTGAAAATATTTCACGTTTCAGGTGATTCTCGGCAACCCGTTCCCTACTAAAAACGTTATTCAAAAGCGTTTGCGAGCGCTATTCCAGGCTTTATGCAAGCAGTATTGAGCTACATAAAAACACGGGAATAAGCCTCTAAAAACCGTAATTATGTGAAATCTTGCCGCGATGTATTGCGACATAATGCTTTCATCAGGAGGGCTTATGTCACTATCGATTGTTCACACACGCGCTGCGCTGGGCGTGAATGCGCCAGCCATTACCATCGAGGTACATATCAGTAATGGTTTGCCTGGTTTAACCATGGTGGGATTACCCGAAACAACGGTAAAAGAGGCTCGCGATCGAGTTCGCAGTGCGATTATTAATAGCGGTTATGAATTCCCGGCGAAGAAGATAACCATAAACCTCGCTCCGGCCGATCTCCCGAAAGAAGGGGGACGATATGATTTACCTATCGCAGTTGCGCTTCTGGCAGCGTCTGAGCAGCTTACAACCCATAACCTCGATACATATGAGCTGGTAGGCGAATTAGCGCTTACAGGCGCGTTACGCGGCGTTCCCGGTGCGATATCAAGTGCAACTGAAGCTATTCGCGCAGGCAGGAGAATTATTGTCGCAAAAGAGAATGCTGCTGAAGTGGGACTGATACACGGTGAAGGGTGCCTTATTGCCGATCATCTACAGACTGTATGCGCATTTCTCGAAGGTAAGCATGATTTAGACAGACCATCATCGGCAGATTTTACCCCCTGCGCATTAGCAGATGATCTGAGCGATGTTATCGGCCAGGAACAGGGTAAACGCGGGCTGGAGCTTACCGCAGCTGGCGGTCATAACCTCTTACTCATCGGGCCGCCGGGAACGGGTAAGACCATGCTGGCCAGTCGCCTGAGAGGATTGCTTCCGCCACTGAGCAATGATGAAGCACTGGAAAGCGCCGCGATTCTAAGTCTGGTCAATTCCGACACGCTACAAAAACAGTGGAAACAACGCCCTTTTCGTTCGCCGCATCACAGTGCTTCATTAACTGCCATGGTCGGTGGCGGCTCTATTCCTGCACCAGGCGAGATATCTCTGGCGCATAACGGCATACTGTTTCTGGATGAACTTCCCGAGTTTGAGCGGCGCACGCTGGATGCACTGCGAGAGCCCATTGAGTCCGGGCAGATTCATTTATCCCGCACTCGGGCAAAAATAACTTACCCCGCGCGTTTTCAGCTTATTGCTGCCATGAATCCCAGCCCAACAGGACATTATCAGGGGAACCATAACCGCTGTACCCCAGAGCAGACACTACGCTACCTCAATCGATTATCAGGTCCATTTCTTGACCGCTTCGATCTCTCCCTCGAAATCCCCTTACCGCCTCCCGGCATACTCAGCCAGAGCCAGGTAAAAGGGGAAGATAGCGCAACGGTGAAGCAACGCGTTATGGCAGCACGAGAGCGTCAGTATCGGCGGCAGAATAAGTTAAATGCGCACCTGGACAGTCAGGATATCCATAAATACTGTCCACTGCGTAGCGACGATGCGCAGTGGCTTGAAGAAACGCTCGCGCATCTCGGATTATCCATCCGCGCCTGGTTACGCCTGATAAAGGTCGCTCGAACGATCGCGGATATAGAACAATCTGACCATATCTCTCGCCAGCACTTACAGGAAGCTGTTGGATATCGGGCGATAGACAGATTACTCATTCATTTGCAGAAACTACTGGCATAAAAAAAGGGCTTTCGCCCTTTTTTATTAATCATCAGATTCGGTGTAGTCTTCCGCACCTTCCACCTGAGGTTTCCCGCCAGACAGCGTGTGGAAGCGTTTTGGACGCTTAATGCGCGTCATGTATTTGGACCACACACGTTCAGCTTCGGTAACCGGTTCGCGCTCACCACGGCATACCGCAACAAACAGTTTTTCTTCTTCCGTTACCGGCTCACGCTTGCCCAGATCCAGCTCGTTGAAAGCATAACCGTGACGCTCAAGCAGTTGTGCTTCTTTAATGGTGAAATCACCATGACGGGAGAATCCGCGGGGATAATATTTATTATCGAAATATCGATTAGTCGTCGTAAAGCTTTCCGCCATCCTGCACGCTCCTTATTCTTTGGCCGAGCTATTTATGGCGCGGAGTATTAGTTACGCTTGACAGAGCGTCAAACAAAAGATTTAAATCATAACGACAAATAATTTTATGGAGCGAGTTGTGGATACGGAATTGTTAAAAACTTTCCTGGAAGTTAGCCGGACACGCCACTTTGGCAGGGCTGCTGAAGCGCTCTATCTGACCCAATCAGCGGTTAGTTTTCGGATCAGACAACTGGAAAATCAATTGGGTGTAAACCTGTTCACCCGACACAGAAACAATATCCGCTTAACCGCTGCAGGTGAAAAATTATTACCTTACGCTGAAACGCTGATGAATACGTGGCAAGCAGCACGTAAGGAGGTTGCGAATACCTCGCGGCATAACGAGTTTTCTATTGGTGCCAGCGCATCCCTCTGGGAATGCATGCTTAATGGCTGGCTGGGGCGTTTGTACCAATCCCAGGAGCCGCAATCCAGCCTGCAATTTGAAGCGAGGATCGCGCAGCGACAGTCGTTAGTAAAACAGCTTCATGAACGACAGCTTGATCTATTGATTACTACCGAAACGCCCAAAATGGACGAATTTAGCAGCCAACTGTTGGGATATTTCACGCTGGCGCTCTATTGCAGTTCTCCTTCACAAACCAAAGATGAACTGAATTATCTGCGTCTGGAATGGGGACCTGACTTTCAGCAACACGAGGCTGGATTGATTGCGGGAGATGAAGTGCCGGTACTTACCACCAGTTCGGCAGAATTAGCCAGGCAGCAACTTTCAGTCCTCAAAGGTTTTAGCTGGCTACCGGTCAGCTGGGCTAAAGGTAAAAGCGATCTCCATACGGTTACCGACAGTACAACGCTTTCACGCCCGTTATATGCAGTTTGGCTGCAAAATAGCGATAAACATGCGCTGATTTGCGATCTGCTGAGAACGAATATTCTGGAAGATTAAGGAAAACGCTGGCAAGGATGCCGGGAGTAAAATAGAAAGAAGGAAAAACTCAAATTACAGGTAAAAAAAATCCTTAGCAATAATGCTAAGGATTGTTTCTGGCAGGGGCGGAGAGACTCGAACTCGCGACACCCGGTTTTGGAGACCGGTGCTCTACCAACTGAGCTACGCCCCTAAATCTTCTTATCATTAAGCCTGCTTAGTAGCAGGCTTAATTTTCTAATAAGTGGCGGAACGGACGGGACTCGAACCCGCGACCCCCTGCGTGACAGGCAGGTATTCTAACCAACTGAACTACCG
>NZ_JAOWHL010000025.1:0-9782 GCF_030332645.1 Citrobacter sp. Cpo091 | reverse complement strand
CGTTGCCCGGATAGCTCAGTCGGTAGAGCAGGGGATTGAAAATCCCCGTGTCCTTGGTTCGATTCCGAGTCCGGGCACCACTATTTTAGTTTTGGGACGTTCCTATACGTCCGGGAACATAGAAAAATCAGTAAGTTGATGAAAATCTGGAGTACCGCAAGGTACTGCCAGATTTTTTGACATCCGTAGTTTTTGGGGGCTTAATTGGGGGCCTGCCGGTTTGATAAACTACGGAGCCCCCACAATGCCTCTGACTGATACCGCCACCCGCCACGCCAAACCTCTCGACAAACCTTACAAACTCAGCGACACGCAAGGTTTATACCTGCTGATTAAACCCAACGGTTCCAAACTCTGGCACCTTAAGTACCGCTTTGGCGGAAAAGAGAAAAAGCTGGCGTTTGGCGCTTACCCGACTGTCTCGCTGGCAACGGCCCGTAAACTGCGCCAGGAAGCCCGTACAATACTGAGCACAGGTGCCGATCCCGGTGTAAAGAAACAGCAGGACAAGCAGGCGAGAAAAAACGGCATTACCTTCGAGACCGTCTCCCGTCAGTGGGTAGCCGCGAACATTCGCTGGAGTGAGGCACACGCCACCAGAGTCCTGAGGTCACTGGAGTTGCACATTTTCCCGCTCATCGGCAATGCCCTTGTAACTGACCTGAAAACTGCCGATCTGCTTATTCCGCTACGGATAGCGGAGAAAAAAGGTTGCCTGGAAACAGCAGCACGAATACAGCAACGTACCACGGTCATCATGCGTTATGCCGTACAGGAAGGATTGATTACAAGCAACCCGGCCAATGACCTCTGCGGCGCTATCGCCCCGCCACCAAAAAACCATTACCCTGCCCTGCCGCTGGAAAAATTACCGGAACTACTGGAAAGAATAGAAAGCTATTCAGGCAGACTGCTGACAAAGCTGGCGGTACAGCTTAATTTGCTGATTTTTATTCGCTCCAGTGAATTACGTTTTGCCCGCTGGCCGGAGATCGACCTGGATAATGCGATGTGGACACTTCCTGCAAATCGGGAACCCATCACCGGTGTGCGTTACTCAGAACGCGGTGCAAAAATGAAAACGCCGCATCTGGTGCCGCTGTCAAAACAGGCGGTAACGGTACTGAAGCAGCTAAAACTGTTATCCGGCAACGGGGATTTACTCTTCCCCGGCGATCACGATGCCCGTAAGCCAATGAGTGAGAACACCATCAACAAGGCACTGCGCACGATGGGTTACGACACACAGGTGGACGTCTGCGGACATGGCTTCCGTACGATAGCGTGTAGCGCGTTGATTGAATCAGGCCGCTGGTCAAAAGATGCTGTGGAGCGGCAGATGAGCCATCAGGAGCGTAATCACGTTCGCGCCGCGTATATTCACAAAGCGGAACACCTCGACGAACGGACTCAGATGATGCAATGGTGGTCAGACTATCTTGATGCCTGCCAGCATCAATTCGTCCCGGCTTATCGCTTTGAGAAGTTGATTAAGGTTACCTGATCCAGACTGATGGACCGAATTACTTCTTAAACTTGAAGACGCACACCCGGGAAAATTCGCTGAAGGACATCGCAGAACACTTCAACGCAGGTTGCAGGAATGGCGGGTCGAGGTGGTCAGAGAACTAATCTACGGAATTCGTGCTGAGAGTAATATTTTAACTAAAGCAAGGAAGTAACGTTAACTGATGAGGCAACACGTCGGCAAAATTATTTGACGTCTAATCGGAAAGAAATATGTAATCTTCGTTTTGAACGACACATTCAAAAAAACACTAATTCCTTAGTCAACGAATACAATCGATTTTGATGATGTTAAAATTTTCAATTTAGGAACAGGATACTGCGAAGCCAGACAGGCAAATACAGTCTGGAGTGGCGGAGAGAGCAGGATTCGAACCTACGACACGATAAATCGTGTGGACTCAGGAAACTTTGCAATTGCCTTAATCTGGCTTAAACCACTCGCCCACCTCTCCGCATTTAATTCAAAAACACATAACCACACAAATGAAGCGGATTAAACATATCAAGTGATGTTTTGTGAACTGAATCACAAAACATCACTGTCTGCGGAAGTTTTTTTTAGTATTTGACACGAGTGACAAAATTTAAAGCGTAGTTGATGTAGGTTCCACCTGATTTGGCAATTATCAATGGGAGATATTATTATGGCCGATATTGAATTACTTGCCTTAAGGGATAAAAATTTCTATAAAACTGCAGAGCGGGTTATTTTCAGGGATTATAAATGCAACTGCACTAAAGGATGGAAAGACGTGGACAGATTCCTTGTCTACAGAGCAGATGAATCTGGTGTAACTGAAATAATTAATGATGAAGTCAGTGACCATAATTTAGATATTCTGATTGGGTTAACAAGGAGTAATCTCAGCAAAAATATTGTTATTTCAGGAGGGCATACCGTTGTAAATCTTGGCGATCGTTTTGCAGTGAGCAATGAGGTTGAGAAATCAGCGATATTCTGTATTGATTATATCGTAAAATCAAAGGAACAGTTAAACATTCAGCCTGACTTTCTCATGGAAATAAATGATTTTTACATGGAAAAAAGTGATGGACATGAAATCGATGGTGCTAACAAATACAGAAAGATGGCAACATCACCATATATTATACCGGAAAAAATAAATGACTACATTAAAGAAAATAACAAACGCTATGGTTTAGATATCAGGTCATTTTATGTTAGTGAAAAGACCATGGCAGATCGGTTCAAAAGACACATCAAAAACTCTATTGATGATAATGTTTTGTTTAATAGACAGGGTCGCAACCTTTTAATGACAGTAGACGAACAAACATTTGCCATTATAGACGATAATAAACCTACCTGCGCTGCAGGCAATGCAGCCACGTTCAGGGCGATTAGGTATAAAGTTTCCTCCAATAAGATTTTTGATAATTACACTTCTCATATCGGCGTATTCCCTCTTTGCTCGCGGACCAATGTTCTTAACGGATACAGGGCAGCGTCAGCATTCTATGGAAACCTCTCTTTACCTTCGCTGCTTGTGTTTTTCGGGAAATCCTGTTTTGAATAGCACTCGAAAAAAAATAAAAAGGCTTATGTTTATCATAAGAGAGTAATATCATGCGAATTTCATATTTATACTGGCCTGTAACATTTTTTTCTACTGCCTTTGGGGCCGGTATTTTCTTTTTGCCCCAGGCAGTAGGCCCGGTTGTACTTGGAATGGTACCTTTTCTTTTATTTATCACAAGTGCAATGCTGATTTCACTAATGGCTCACTATCTTTTTTTTAAGTTTATCAGTTTTCACCCAAAGAAAGATTACCTGGCGGCCACCTCGAAGTTTATTGGACGCCGTTCTGCATCTGTAATTTGTGCATTGTTTATATTTTCGATGATGATTATTGTTCTTATAAACTTCATAGCACTGGTTAATGTGGTAAGTTCATTTCTCTCAGACAGATTAATTGCCCGTTTTTTTGTCTCGCTGTTTTTAAGCTCAGCCCTTTCTGTGTCGTGGCTACTCTTTAATAACGAAGTGGAAAAACTTATTTCGCGGATCGCGCTACTTTCGATCATTTCGGTTGCAGGGGTTGCCGTGTATTTTTTCTTTCAACCAGTCCGGGAGCAGTTAATAAACTTATCGGGCATTGGTTCTTTTAATAGTCTCACGTTATTACCCGTTTTCCTTTTTACTTTCAACTTTACCCCATGCATCCAGCGCTTCACTAAAAGCTCTAAAAATCCGGAAGCTCAAAAATTGGTTATAGGAAAAATAATCACTTTTGCTTTTATCCTCATTTTTGTCTTAGCAGTTAGTCGATTATTAACACCTGAAGATATTAATATTATCAACCACAGAAACATTGATGCTCTTTCTTATACTGCGAATCTTAGTGGTAATCAGGCGGTGTGGTTTGGTGCAGCACTGCTTCTGTCTCTGCTGACTGCTGGCGCCTATACAGGAACACTGACTGGTGTTATCGACGGAATCAGTTCTTTTGGTGCATTGAATAAGAGGATTATTTTGAGCTGCAACATATTCATCTGTACCGTGTTCGGAACAGCAAATCCCAGCATAGTGAAAATAATTGCTAATGGTTCGATGCCAGTTATAGTCACTACGGTGTTCTTTATTCCATCCTTATATTTTATAAGCAAGGGGCGCATGCTGATGAAAACCATCGGAACACTGGTACTGCTCAGTGGCTGTGCCGTAATAGGAACTCTGTTTATTTAAACCCTACCCAAGAACATAAACATCACCTGTTGCCGGAGAGACTGCTTCCGGCAACCACAAGCGGCCCCATTTACCAGTACAATGACAACCCATTATTTTATCTGGTTTGTGCAGGCGTAGAAACTGCCTTACCTTATAGAGCCTAAGGGGTGACGCAAAGCGCAGGTGAAAACCACCGAAAATGGCATGAATATGATTTATCCCGGTTATATTCTGGCAGTGGCGTACGATATCAATCAGCCCACAATGACCACAACCGATAAAAATGATCAGCCCAAAGTCGGATTTATAGATTAAAACGCCCTCATCTTTTACATAATCCGTTTTCGCATTCTTACGACCGATAACACCGTAAGCACGCGGTTTGGCTACAGGGATTTCTCCTGACCACATAAAACGTTCCCCGATATGTACTGGGGTACTGCTGTACTCCATGCGAAAACGTGAAAAATCATTATTTAACGATAATTTTTTTATTCTAGCTGTATAGCCTGAAAACCTTACTGCAGAGTAGCGCTCACACCCCACCATTGGATGGCATATTATCCGACCTGCATCAGGTAACCACGGGACACCGCCACAATGATCATAGTGCCCGTGGGAAAGTACAGTCGCGGTCAGGTTTGTCAATTCGACCCCCATTAAACTTGCGTTATGCATGAAGCTATCATCAGGTCCGGTATCAAACAGAATTGAATCATTTTCATCCTGTATCAACAGACTTAGTCCGGCTTTAGCACGCAGCAAATTTTTAGAACCGGGCTTAAGTCGGTTTTCCAGCAAGACGCTGATGGTTATGGACATACTCGTTCTTCCCCTGAAATAATTCGTTACTGCCAGGCTGCAATACCTCTTTGAGGTACCCTCAATAATACTCCATTCCCGGAGTGGAACACGATTTATATACAGGCAGCTTTTGCTCACCTTTGTTGGAATCAGGACGAAACGCTGAATGATGAGGATATTTCCAGCTTTTCTCCACTGTGCCACGGACATATCATTTTGCTCGGTCATTGGGCACAATCTATATGCCAGGCTGCGCTTGTAAGGCTTTTTAATGGATGCGAACAGCAGAAATTAAAAAGTGGCGTGAGGTGAGTAAATTCCATTTCGAAGAAATGGCTAATTTGCGTCGCCCGAACCCACCCGCGAGCGTTCACCCCGGGGGAACCGAGCAGGCCGGGGGGAGCCGAATAAATTTTGCCGCCCCAGCGAGCAAAAAGACGCGCCCACGCGTCGGTTTATTTGGGGGGCTTGCCCCGCACACCGTCGCCGCTAAGTCTCCGGCCAGAAGCCGGTAGCGTTGCGCGACCAACCCCTTTAAAGCAGCGTTCCCTTTTTTTGAAGCCTGCGAGAAAAAACAGGCGAAACGCGCGTCTTAAAGGGGTTGGTCGCGCGTAGCGCGTGACGGTGTGCCGCTTTTGACCCTGGGGGTTTTGGCGCGGCGTCCAGACGCGACATTACCCCTATGAGACTGGAAATAAGGGCGTCCAGCCCGCATTTACAGGCGTTCGGGATGTTGTGCCGGGAAGCACAGCTTTACGGCACTTTGCCGCAACGCGACCTGGCTATCGCCCCATGACATCGCCCAACACCGTGGGGCGTACTGACTGGGCGATGTCATGGGGCGGATGGCAAAGTCTATATACCGCCGTATATATGGAATAAGCAAAAACAGGGATAGGCTTATCTAAATAGCTGCACCGAATATCGCTACACTTTTGCCTGTCCATGTTTAGCTCCGGGGAATGAGCTGACTGTTTCCATAAAATGGTGAACCTTTCTCAGTAGTTGCCACATTGTCCGGCACTGATGGTTCCGGGTTATCGTGTCGTGCAGCGCCTGCCATAGCCGCTCAACATGATTCACCCACGGCGAGTAAACCGGTTGATAAATGACCCTGAACTTCGGGTTCGCTTTCAGCCAGCGCCGGGTTTCCTGGCTCTTATGGATGATGTAGTTATCCACGATAAGCCTGATAGTTTTTGCCCGTCGATACGTGGCCTTAAGGTGTTTCAGCAGACTGATAAATAGCATCGAATTTTTGCTGCCGCCTCCCGCGCAACTGCCAGTCCGCACCGATTTTGGGATTGAGGTGGATATCCACTTCATCCTCATAAAAGACCGGATGCTCTGCGCTGCATTCGTCCAGCGCTTTATGAATTGCGGCCATCTTTTCCTCTTTATGCGGATCACGGATACACAGCGTCGGAGCCGCCCCGCGCCATACTATCCCAGCGATGGGCAACCAGTGACAAAGGGTTCCCGCATGCAGCGGGCATCCTGTTATCTCATTGATTTTTTATAGCCAGAAGTTCTGTGCTCCAGCGCGAGCGCTGATAACCAAATCACTGGGAGAATGCTCTATCAGTTCACGTAACAACGTGCAAATATGCTTAAAGGACCAGCGGCGGGAACGTCCGGCAGGCAAAGATTTCAGGCCTTCAGGACCCGATAGCGTAAGCCAGTTTATCCAGCGACCTACTGATGAACGGGCGCAGCAGAGCGTCCTGGCGACGTCGCTGACGCTTTCTCCCCGGTGCAACATCAGCAGCGCCATGAGCCTGCGAGCATGATTTTTATCGGGTGTTTTATGGATAATTTTCTGCATCTGACGTCGTTCATTTCGGGGGATGGGTGCTATGATCGGCATTGCTCAGTCCGGTTGGTGATTTTGGTTGGTTTGGCGATTGATCAGATCGCACAATCCGGGCTGAGTTCCCTTTAAGTGATCTATTATTCGGCGCAGCTATTTAGACACCATAATCAATGAAGCAAAAATTTTTGTTGTCTGTGTTGCTTTATTTTTTGTCATATTTAAAAATATTATATTTACATCCTTATAATCGTCAACCTCTGCCCATGAAATATCACTACAATTAATGATATTTAGCATCCTGCCATCAGATTGAGGCCATTCATAAATAGTATTGAAGTCGTCACTCTGAAATTCAGGCGAAAGTCATTTTTACCTTTAAATAAAAGATCTTGTATTTTCTTATAATAGAACGCTAATGAGTTATTTAAACCCCCAGACCTTTTGACATCTAAACAATTCAGATAGCTTGCAATTTACTTTTGATCATCACGTCGTTCTAAAACTTTATAATCGCATGGTAAATACTTAGTAAATAAATCGCTGACAGCACCTTAACAGAGCCATGATGCAGATAGTCTGATCGCATATGCGCTATTCAACTCTTTAGATTTGGAACATAACAAAGATTGATTTAGCCTTCCCTCATTGCAATGAAACCAGTTGTGTCTAACGTAAAGAAAATTTCGTATAAGAAGTCTAACGCTACTGCCTTGAGCTTTTCCTAAAGACTTTTCAACTATATTTTCGCCACCATATAAATGGTGTATAACGACATATATACCAGCTCATCGTTGACATGGCGATGAATGGCTCAAAATACAAAGATACTACCCACCTGCTGAGCAGCAATCCTGAATATCGTTCTTTTATCGCTCAAAAAAATGTAGCCGACAACATCTACTTTGACCACATCACGGATGTGGTCTTCTGCTCTAAATCGGGCCAATGGACAGAGTATCGATGCAATGCGCGATGAACACTCGACGTTTATGACCGTATTCGTAAGCTTTCCTTGTCCATGTTTCTGCTCCGTTCTTGCAATGTTTACTTCTCTCGTTAAGCAAAATTAAGATTTACTTCTAAATGACAGATACCTGGGCTATTAATAAGGTCTTGCTTGAGTTGCCAAGCCATTTGTTTAACAACAAAAAAAAATACACTTAACGAATAAAACAGCTTAATCTGAATCTGTGAACTCATCTCAAACGGCTTCCTCTTTATTATTTATACGGACACCTTTTCTAAATCAGAAAAAATGCTCAACGAAAAATCATCAGCTGGGATTGATATCTTACCATTTACCTTTATCAAAAAAATTGCACCACGACTTATTTCGTTATCATTGAGTATCATTACTGTTTAGTAGTTAATCAACCTGTCAAAATTGACAGGTTGATTAACTAGCATTTCTCATTAAAAAATGAAACATCTTAAAATTTTAAGGAAAAGCCATGAATATCGAATTATCCACCATCGATGATGTTATAAAAAAGGATTTTTTGTTCGAATGTAGATATGAAGTTTTTTCGATACGGCTAATATGGGATGTTATCGTAAATAACGGGAAAGAATACGATCAATACGATAGCAATAACGCTACCTATATCATAATTTCTGAGGATTACGAGATTATAGCTAACGTTAGATTAATTGAAACTAAACACCCTCATCTTCTTACAGGTTCATTTAATATTTTTTCTTATGCAGAAGCAATTAAATTATTGAAGCAACTCGCTTGTTCATGAGAAAAAATGACCAGCTGCAAAGGGCCCGTTTGTCAAATTTTATTCTCTTCGATGATCGAGCATTACATAACAAAGGGGCACAACTCTATTATGTGCAGTAGTTGGACGTGGAATGGACAAATTTTTAGACAAATACAGCTGGACACATGAGATTATTGAAAAATGTTTTATCGAAGAAAAAACACTTACTTAATAAATCTCCCAGATTCATTAGAAATTTGCAAAAAAAACAAGAGAAAACGCATCAATAGATCCTGATAAATACTTCATGCCCATAGTTAGAGAAGACCATAAAGAGCGGCTTTAGTTAGGGCATACCTTGTATTAGGAAGCCATTCAGATAACACTGCGCGACATCCTGCCCTTTATGGTCCTGATGGCCCTCGCTGAAAACTCAACCCTGGGGGCCGCCATGGAACACCTGCTGACCCCACTCGTGGGCTCGGTCTGGGGACTCCTGCTGCTCTCGGTCATCTGCAGCTTCCCGTTCCTGTCCCCGCTGCTCGGGCCGGGGGCGACCTTCACGCAGGTGGTTGGAGTGATTATCGGGACGCAGATCGGGGCAGGGGTATCTGCTCCCGCCAGTTGACGGGACCGCTGGCCGTCATCATCGGCTGGCTCTGCGCCACCGGACTGTTTACCTGACGCACGACTGATGAGGGGGCCGGTACGCGGATAGCCGACCACGGGGGATAACGCACCGGGCCGAAAGGATAACAGTGAACGGCTCATCACACCCTTACCGGGTGGGGGTAACTGTGGCCTGAAACTAAGCAGGACCACCGCACGAGGAGGTATCTGAACCCACGCATAACCTGACTGACAGTACTACCCGATTTCGTCTCTGGCCTTTATTTCGTATACGGGCAACGGCTTCGCTCACGCGTTATTCAGGCAGGACACCAAAACTAACGCATTAACGGATAGAAAAGGATGCCCTGGAAATGAAAATTAAGAATCTACGATGGTACATTATTGTCCTGGTTATGATGGGCACCATCACTAACTACCTGTCCCGCAATACCCTCGGTATCGCTGCTCCGACCATGCTGAAGGATATCGGCTTCACCGAACAGCAGTACGCCTGGATCACCGCCGCCTTTAATCTTGCTTACCCGGTGGGCGGGGTCTGTGCCGGCTATATCATGGACCGGTTCGGCGTACGCTGGGTCTTCGCCATGATGGCCATCCTCTGGTCCGT
>NZ_JAOWHL010000024.1:0-323 GCF_030332645.1 Citrobacter sp. Cpo091 | reverse complement strand
CAGTACATTGTCTTCTGCTGGGATTCCTATATTGACCAGCAGACCTATGAAACCAGCGCCGTCTTCGGCCCCGAAACCTGGCAGAGGATGAAAACACCTGCCGATCATACCCGCCCATCGGGCTCCCCTGTCTGGTACAACAGAATGGTGTTTGGCCTGTCTCCCGGCGGCAAGGTCAAAATCTGGTTTTCCGATGTCGCCGGACGCCCCAGCCTGCCGGTCACGCCCCTGAAACTGACAACCCGCTCCGGCAAGGACCTGACCCTGTGTAAAGACTACGTCGTCCCGGGCGGCAGTTTTACCTTCCTCCCGTCAACGCAGGC
>NZ_JAOWHL010000023.1:0-404 GCF_030332645.1 Citrobacter sp. Cpo091 | reverse complement strand
GTGATGAGGCCGTGTTTTTCCGGGGCGCGGTAGGCAATCAGCCAGAGCACGGACCAGACAATCCCGAAGACGCTCGCCACCACGAAGGCGATGCGCCAGTTGTAATGGAGGATGGACCAGGCGACCAAGGGCGGCGCGAGCATGGCCCCGGCTGAAGTGCCGATACTGTAGATCCCACAGGCCAGGCCGCGCTCCCGGGGTGGGAACCACTGGGCGGAGACTTTCATTCCGGCAGGATTGAAGGTGGACTCGGTGAGGCCAATGCCCATCCGGAGTATCATCATGGGGAGCCAGGAGCTGAAGAAACCGGTCAGCGCGTTAAACACGGACCAGAGGATGGCCATCATGGCGAAGACCCAGCGTACGCCGAACCGGTCCATGATATAGCCGGCACAGACCCCGCC
>NZ_JAOWHL010000022.1:0-306 GCF_030332645.1 Citrobacter sp. Cpo091 | reverse complement strand
GCCTGGAAAGTGTGTATACGGCAACGTATCGGGGGTTCGAATCCCCCCCTCACCGCCATATTTTAAGAAGAGCTCGTACGAAAGTACGGGCTTTTTTTTCGCATGTTGCAGATCTGCGGGGGGATGAGAAGCCCCGACCGGGGTTCGACTACTGGCGCAGCCAGTTGGACAGACCGGGAGCGCAGCGAACGGACTGCCTCGCAGGGACGAGCAAAGCGAGTCAATCCCCCCCCTCACCGCCATATTTTAAGAAGAGCTCGTACGCAAGTACGGGCTTTTTTTTCGCATGTTGCACATCTGCGGGGG
>NZ_JAOWHL010000021.1:0-208 GCF_030332645.1 Citrobacter sp. Cpo091 | reverse complement strand
TTTCACTTCTGAGTTCGGCATGGGGTCAGGTGGGACCACCGCGCTACAGCCGCCAGGCAAATTCTGTTTATCAACACACCTCCCGGGCATGTCGATGTAATCTGTAATCAAGCTGAATCTTGTGTCTGTCTTTCGCCAAAACATCTTCGGCGTTGTAAGGTTAAGCCTCACGGTTCATTAGTATCGGTTAGCTCAATGTATCGCTACA
>NZ_JAOWHL010000020.1:0-380 GCF_030332645.1 Citrobacter sp. Cpo091 | reverse complement strand
TTTTCATTTCTTATTACGGAGAAATGAAACAGTGTGTCGTTTCAATTTTCAGCTTGATCCAGATTTTTAAAGAGCAAATATCTCAAACGTGACTCGTAAGTCAGTTTTGAGATACTTCGGTCGGCGACTTTCACTCACACATACCAGCAAGTGGCGTCCCCTAGGGGATTCGAACCCCTGTTACCGCCGTGAAAGGGCGGTGTCCTGGGCCTCTAGACGAAGGGGACACTGAAGTCTCAATCGCAAGACGCCTTGCTATTTACTTTTCATCAGACAATCTGTGTGAGCACTACAAAGGCAGGTTCTTTAAGGTAAGGAGGTGATCCAACCGCAGGTTCCCCTACGGTTACCTTGTTACGACTTCACCCCAGTCATGAATC